>NZ_QAJM01000032.1 GCF_003852405.1 Pseudomonas sp. KBW05 | reverse complement strand
GAACCATAAGCCGCCGTTACCTAAATAATGGATATGTACACAGACAGACCGCCATCGCAGGCAAGCCAGCTCCCACACTTACCCCGGATGCCCATCCACCCGCGCCCGCCACAACATAGGCCCGTACCGCCATAGGTACACCCCCAACCCAACACACCAACACACCCCCGCCATCCACAATCCCACCACCGGCCAAACCCCCACCAAAAACACCCGACACACACACGCCAAATTCAACAACACAAACCCCACCCCCATCCCCCGCGGCAACTGCAACGGCCGCCCCGTATGCCCAAGACTCACCCGCGCAATCATCGCCAAGATCAACCCACCCATGCCCCCCACGGTCAACGCATGCACCGCCAGACTGGGATTCAACGACACCCCAAAATGCCACAACGCCATCCCCAGGCACGCCAACGCCAGCCAGGCATAAGCCAAATGCAACGACCACAAAAGCGGCACACGCCACAGCCCACGATCATGCCAGCGCACCAACCGCAACAAATGCCCCAATCCAAGCACAACAAACAGCGCGCCAAGCCATAACTGAGGGAACAGCGCCACCCCGCTGGCATAACACAACGCAACCAGGACCGACCCACCCAGCAACAGATAATCCAACCACGGCCAAGGCTTGACCGCCTCAACCCGCCCCAAACCGCGCTGGGTAAAAAACGGAATCACCCGCCCACCGATCAGCCCCATCATCGCCGCCACCAGCCACAACCCGGCCAGCACCGCCTGGCGTTGCAGGCTCGCGTCAACCAACGACACGCCATCCACCACCGCCAGCAGCACCAACACCAGCACAATCGGATAGTTGCGCGTCTGCCGTACCTTCCACAGCGTCCAGCCCATCACCCCGGCCACGGCCAACGGAAAGCTCAGTTCCAGCAACGCCAGCAACGGCCACGGGACGTTCAGCAACCAACCCAAGCGCGCCGCCAGCCACAACGCCACCAGTACGGCCAAGGGCGCACCGCTAAGGCCCGGACGCCCGGTCCAGGTCTGCACCGCGGTCAGCAGGAAACCGGCGATGATCGCCACGCCAAAGCCAAACAACAGCTCATGCCGATGCCACGCCAGCAAGCCACCGGCCGGTTGCCAACCACCGGTCATGCCGCCCAGCGCCAACAGCCACAGGGGGATCGCCAGCGCCGCCAACAGGCACGCGCCAAGGAAAAATGGCCGGAAGGCCAGGCGAAATAACGGGGTAATCGACATTGCCTTGCGCCGATCCAGTACATGCATGTTGCGGCTCCTCAACTCATTAGTGCAGCGATCAAGACCGTTACCACGTGAGGTAAAACATGCTCTTGGCCAACAACACAATCGCGACCATATGCCCGAACAGGCTCAAGTGGATACCCCGCAGGTAACGCGCACTGGCACGCCCCCGACGCATACGCAGCACCGTCAGCAGAAAGTGCAGCAATACGCTGGCAGCGAGGATCAATTTGACGGCCAGCAAGGTGCCGAAAGACGTGGCGAATGGCGCAGCAAGCACCGGCCGATAACGCAACCAGACCATGCCGATGCCGGCCCCGAACAGCACCAGCAACACCCACGGCATCAGCGTCCGCGCACGTTGGCCGATGCCTTGCTCGACCCGCACCATCACCCGCGCCGGCAATCGCCGATGCAGATCACTGAGGATCAGCACCTCGAAAAACACCGTGCCGATAAAGATCAGGGCAGCAAACAGATGGGCCAGGAGAAACAGCAGATAGAGCATGGTGGCCTCGCAGGTGCGCCGGGTCTGCAGTGTGGCGCGGTGGGCGCGCCCAGACCTTGATGCCGGTCAAGCCGGACGCACCTCCAGGCGTTACAGCAGCGGGATGCTGTAGCTGACAATCAGCCGCGTCTCGTCCTTGTCCGCCGTGTCGTTGCCGCGCAGTACCGCGCTGCGCCAGGTCAGGCCCAGGCCTTTGAAGGTGCCGGTGGGAATCACGTAATCCACGCGCAGGTCGCGCTCCCATTCACTGTTGTCGCGCGTTGCCGTGCGGATGTGGCTGCCATGGATATAGGTGACGCTGGAACGCAGGCCCGGTACACCGAGGCCGGCAAAGTCGTAGGCATAGCTGCCGACGGTGGCTTGCTCGCCGGCATTGACGAATTTCAGCGACTGCGAGTTGGTGATCAGGTAGAGCGAGCGGCCCTGGCCCTGGTTGATATGGGGAAAGTCACTTTCACCCGTGGTTTTCTGGTAGCCGAGGCTGACCGAATGCCCGCTCAAGGCGTAGGTAAACAACGCGCTCCACAGGCGGTTGTCGACCTTGCCGGTGTTGACGCCGTTGCCGTAGTAACCGGCGCTGACGTAGCCTTCATCGCGCCCCGCCGCGCTGGCGTTCTTGCCGTCGGCGGTGCTGTAGAAGTAACGCAGGTCGCTTTTGAACTGGCCCACCGGCAGTTGCCAGTTGTGCACCAGGCCGAAGAAATGCTGCTGGTAGAAGTTCTCCAGGTTGGCGTAGTAGTACTGCACTTGCAGTTGCTTGCTGACGGCGTAGTCCACCCCGCCGTAGTAGAACTGGTTGCTCGCCTTGCCCTTGACCGGGTCATTGGCGCCGGCAATCGACAGGCCCTGGCCGTTGCTGGAGTTGCGGTCGATAACCCGCTCTAGCTTGCCAGCGATCAGGTTGAAGTCCTGGAAGTCTTTGGAATCCAGTTGGTAACCGCGAAAGGTCTGGGGCAACAGGCGGCCGTCTTCGGTGGTCAATACCGGCAACTTGGGTTGCAGGTTGCCGACCTTGAGCTGGGTCTGCGCGATGCGCATTTTGCCAGTGACGCCGGTCTTGCTGAAGTCGTGGGCGGCCTTGCCGTCGTCCAGCGGGAAGACGCTGCCGGGGGTGTTGTCGGCACCGGCCTTGCCCGCACGGCCCGAGGCGTCCAGGCGCACGCCGACCATCTGCTGCAGGTCCAGGCCGAAGCCGACGGTGCCTTCGGTGAAGCCGGACTGGTAGTTGAACATGAACGCCTGGCCCCACTCCTTGTCCGACGCGCCCCGGGCGTTGCGGGTGTCCTGGTTGTAGTAGAAGTTGCGCAGGTCGAGGCTGGCTTTGCTGTCGTCGATAAAACCGGACGCAGCAACGTGTTGCGCGGCCCCCAGGGAAACGGCGAGGGCCAGGCAAGTCTTGTGATTCATGAAGGCTCCGTAAGATAAATGAGGCGATCCCGTCGCAGCCCAGCCCTGTTCTTTGCCAGTCGGGTGGTGCTGCATTTAACGGGAGCGCGCACGGTATAGCCTCGGCCGCGCGGGAAACAGCCGGGGAAACCGTCATTCACTTTTACCGGTTGCGTAACAATCTCAAGGCAATGGCCGCCAACCGCTGAACGCCCCCTGCGCGTTGAGCGGGCACCAGGCGAAGTCCCATTCGGTGCCGGGCAAGGCCTGGTGCTCGACGTCCGACCGGGGCGTGTCCTTCCAGTCGAACACGGTCGCGCCTTGCCAAGTCAGGACCACGCCACTGGCCGGGCTGGTATCGGTATTGATCCAGCACGCCGCCGCAGCCGCCATGAACGCTTCGATCGGCTCATCGTCAATCTGTACCCGATACGGCGAGCCCAGCAGCCAGCGGCAGACGTTGACGTGGTAGGTCCAGTCCAGCGGGGGCCGATTGCGATAGGCCCAGGTCATGAAGCTGCGGAACAGGTTCAAGCCCTCCGGCGGGTCGAGTTTGAGCAGCGCCGGGCAGATGTCGAACAAGGTGTGCCAATGGGGCAACAGGCGTGCATCGAGGTGCACGAAGCAGCGGGAATTGCTCGGGTAGTCGGGCAGCGCCGGCTCCAGGTGCAGGCGCCGGGACGCCTTGCTGACCAGGCGGCTGGCGCCGGCAGGCAATAGGTGATTCATCAAACGCACTCACAGTCGTGACGATAGAACGCCGCCTGATCACAGGCAGCCCAAGGCACACGTCAGAATGCGGGGGAAGCGCGGGGGTTGGCCGAGGGCCAGGAATAGCGCGGCGGCGCCTTGTTGCGCCGCTCATGGGCCGGGCGCGGGGTTTGCCCAAGGCCCAGCAGCCAGGCCAGACCGACCAGGAACACCAGGGCGACGGTGAGGGCGTTGCACACCGGGCAGGCAAAGTAGTTCGAGATGTTGCTGGAAGACGGGTTACCCAACCCTTTGTCGGAAATCGGCTGGCTGCCTTCCACCGAACAGAACTGCCCGCCGATGCCGTTGAGCTCCAGGCCCATCATCTGCCCATGGCCCAAACCGCACACGAACAGGTTCATCAGCACGCAGAAGTACAGGGTCCAGGCGATCAGCGAGCGGTCGGGAGGGCGCAATTTCATGGCGGCGACTCTACCACCACAGGCGCACCGAGATGAAGCACGGCGCGCCCCTGTGGCAGAACGTCGCACATTACGCGGGCCGGCTGGGGTTGGTAGACTTGGCGCCCTCCTCCTTTACTCCTTTTCAAAGCCTGATGTGTAGATCCAGAGCAATGCAGGCGTTTCACAGGATGCGCAGTTGATGAGTACGTTATTCACCCGCCGCAAAGTGCTGACCGGCATGGGCCTGTTAGGCCTGGGCAGCCTGCTGGGCGGCTGTGACTACAGCCCCAAGCTGAACTTCAAGTACGGCAAGGACCTCAGTGACAAGATCATGGGCCGCACCTTCAAGCTCAAGAACACCGACGGCGAAACCGTCACCCTGAGCTCGTTCCGTGGCCTGATGCCGGTGGTGTTCTTCGGCTTCACCCAGTGTCCGGCCGTGTGCCCGACCACCCTGGCCCGCGCCGCCCAGGCCAAGAAGCTGATGGGCCGCGACGGCGAGATCATGCAAGTGGTGTTCATCACCCTCGACCCCGAGCGCGACACACCGGAGATCCTCGACAAGTACGTCAAGGCCTTCGATCCCAGCTTCGAAGCGCTGTACGGCACCCCGGAAGAAATCGCCGTGGCCGCCAAGGAGTTCGGGATCTTTTATGAAAAGATCCCCGCCGGCGACACCTACACCCTGTCCCACACCGCCACCAGTTTTGTCTTCGACACCCGTGGCAACCTGCGCCTGGGGCTGCAGGCATCCCTTACCGCTAAAGAGTGCGCAGAAGACCTGCTCACCGTCATGGAGGTCTGCTAATGACTGCCGTTCAACACCTCAAGCGCCTGACATTCGGCCTCACCCTGCTGACCCTCGCCGCCCACGCCAGTGCCCAGGTACAAGTCACCGACGCCTGGGTGCGCGCCACCGTACCGGGCCAGCCGTCGAGCGGCGCGTTCATGACCGTCACCGCCGACAGCGACAGCAAGCTGCTGAGCGTGGCGACGCCTGCGGCGAAGGACGTGCAGATCCATGAGATGAGCATGAAGGACGACGTGATGCACATGGGCCCGGTGGACTCGGTGGCGCTGCCCGCCGGCAAGGCGGTCACCCTCGACCCCAACGGTTACCACGTGATGCTGATGGGCCTGACCGGCCAGATCAAGGAGGGTGACCAGGTGCCGCTGACCCTGACCGTCGAGAACGCCAAGGGCGAGAAACAGACCATTGAAGTCAAGGCCCCGGCCCGTGGCCTGGATGGCATGGACCACAGCAAGATGGACCACAGCAAGATGCACTAAGGGCTAGTCGACGATAAACAGCTTCGCCCCGCCGGCAGTGAATGACCGGTGCGCCTCCATGTCGTTGCCTACCTGGTAACTCATCCCGGCCGTCAGTGTGAACTGGCGGCCGTCTTCCAGCTCCGTGTGCAGCTCGCCTTCCAGGCACAGCAGGATGTGCCCGCGCTTGCACCAGTGATCTGCCAGGTAGCCGGGGGTGTATTCCACACTGCGCACGCGGGTGGTGCCGAAGTGGCAGGTGCGCCACAGGGCGCTGCCGGTTTCGCCGGGATAGGTAACAGGCTCGATGGTTGACCAGTCGGTGGTGCCAAAGGGTACGGCGGTAAGGTCCATGGGGGGCTCGGTCGTCAGTTAACGTGGCCCAAGGCTAACGAGCACATGGCTCGGTCGATAGACACAGATCCTGGGCTTTTGGGGGATACAGAACAACTGCGGTTCAACTGACAGACCGCGGCGCCTGCATCGCAGGCAAGCCAGCTCCCACAGGGGATTGGGTTTGCAGGTTGCCGCAGGTGTACACCGTTCAAAAATGTGGGAGCTGGCTTGCCTGCGATGGCGCTGGGTCAGGCAACATCTCTGCCAGCAGTGCCGCCGCCTTCGCAGCCTCGCTAGAGCTCGACAGCTCCCACAGGGGGTAGCGGTGTCAGTGAGATCTGTGAGCTGAACACTGCCTGCACTATCAACACTGCTCAAAATGTGGGAGCTGGCTTGCCTGCGAAAGCGCTGGCTCAGGCAACATCTCTGCCAGCAGTGCCGCCTCCTTCGCAGCCTCGCTAAAGCTCGACAGCTCCCACAGGGGGTAGCGGTGTCAGTGAGATCTGTGAACTGAACACTGCCTGCCCTATCAACACTGCTCAAAATGTGGGAGCTGGCTTGCCTGCGATAGCGCTGGGTCAGGCAACATCTCTGCCAGCAGTGCCGCCGCCTTCGCAGCCTCGCTAAAGCTCGACAGCTCCCACAAACTGTACGCTCACCACAAGGATGACCTCAGTGTGCCACTAGCACACCTGTGCTAATCGACCCCTCCCCCCTGCGGCGCTATATTCCTCGGCACTTCCAACGCACCCACCCGCACCGCGCATCCCCTGCGCGCGGACCCGTTGTGCGTTGGAAAAACCATAACAACCCCAAGGAAGAAGCACCATGAAACTGCACTCCCCTGTTACCCGCATCACCCTGTTGGGCGCCTTGATCATCGGCGTGGCCGGCTGCAGCAATATCAAACCCAGCGAAGACCACCTCAAGACCCTGTCGGAAACCAACCTGGGCGAGCCGGTAAAACGCATCTCCAATGTGCGCAGTGACTCCATGAGCACCTACTACGTGGCCAGCGCCGCCTCCGGCGAATACAACTGCTCGGTGCCCAGCGGCGCCAGTGGCGGTGCCTTCGCAATTGCCAGCTTCGGCCTGATGAAACCTGCCGCCTATTGCCAGCCCAAGGGCGCTAAGGGTAGCGGGCTTGTTCCATTCGCCCAGTAAGGGGCTGCTGGCTCAAGTCGCGCAGTGTGCCGCGCAGTTCTGCGGGGCGCACCGGTTTGGACAGGATGGCGATCTGACGGTCGTGCAAGGCGGCCTGGATGCGTTCCACGTCGTGCCCCGTGAGGATCAGCGCGGGCACCGCCCAGCCACGTTGTTCGCGCAGGGCATCGATGCATTCGATACCCGTGGCGTGGTTGCCCAGGTCATAGTCGGCGACGATGATGTCGCAATCACTCACCAGATCACGCCCCGACGACTCCGCCTGCACCTCGCAGCCCCAGCGCTCCAGCAGCGCCTGGGTGGCGAGCAGCACGTTGTGATCATCCTCCACCAGGCACACTTTCAAGCCGGTGAGCAGGCCGGCCTGCCGTATGTCGTCACGGGCAGTTGCTGCACGCGGCGCGCTGGCCAGGGTCAAGCCATGCAGGGTCACCGAGGTGCCATGGCCCACCTTTGAACGTAGGCTCACCTGCACCCCCATCAACTGCCCCAGGCGCTTGACGATGGACAGCCCCAGGCCCACGCCTTCGACGTCCTTGTCCCGCAGGTGGCGTACGCGATAGAACTCTTCGAAGACCTTTGACAGATGCTCCTCGGCAATCCCCCGCCCCCGATCATGAATCTGCACCGCCAGCCCGCCGTCGCGAATACGCACGCCCATCAACACCGGCCGGTGCGCGCCGTACTTGAAGCAATTGGACAGCACGTTTTGCACCATGGTCGCCAACAGCGCGGGGTCCACCAACACCCAGTGGGCGCAGGGCCGCAAGCGCAATTCCACCCCGGCCCAACGCGCGGCCTCGGCGTTCTGGCGCACCAGATCGGCGAGAAACTCGCCCAAATGCACCGCCTGGTATTTGGGCAGCAAGCGCCCGTTGTCGAGGGTGTACAGGTCCAGAATCGAACGAAACAACTGCGACACGTTGAGCAGCGAGCGGTCGATGTTATCCACCAGCCGCCGCTCTTCATCGCCCAGGCGTGCTTCGCGCAAGCACGCGGTAAACAGGCCGATGGAGTGAATGGGCTGGCGCAGGTCATGACTGGCCTGGGCGAGAAAACGGGATTTTTCCAGGTTGGCGGCGATGGCTTCTTCCGACGCCTTGCGCGTACGTTCCAGCAGGATATGGGCGTACACCGGGATCACCGTACTGGTGATCATCAACATCAGCACCATAAACGGTTGCGCCTGCCACACCGGCGTCAACTGGTACACGATCAGCAACGCCAACAACGCCAACGCCGTGGCAATCGCCAGGTAGCGCGAGCCGTAGCGCATGCCGTTGCCCAGGTTGACCCACACCATCACCGCATACAACGGCAACGCCGCCTCGCCGCCCACCACCATGCCGAACGAAGTGCCCGTATAGTCGTGGATCATGCCGAAGATACGCCGCGCCGGATAATGCCCAGGCCAGCGGGCGATCACCTGCCGCAAGATAATCGAGGCGATCAGAAACAGCACGATGTACTGAATCACCGGCAGATAAGTCTCCAGCGACTGCCCCGGCAAAAACCCCAGCACACTGATGTAGACAATCGCGATAGCGGCCACCACGATGCGCAAGTTGGCCGGGTCGAGTTCAGAGTTGGTCTCACTACCCATGGGTTACGTCCTTGTGCGGCAGTCGTCAGCGGCGTCATGCAATGCGGTGCTAAGGTAGCATGACCGCGCCACACACCGCCCCAGGGAGGAGCCCCCCATGACCGGCCGCATCATCATCGCCGACGACCACCCGATGTTTCGCGAAGGCATGCTGCGCACCGTGCAACGCCTGCTGCCCGCGGCCGAGGTGCAAGAAGCCGGCGACCTCGACACGGTGCACGCGCTGATCAGCGACGGCGCCGACATCGACACCCTGATCCTCGACCTGCGCTTCCCCGGCCTGACCTGCCTGAGCCAACTGGCCGAACTACGCCAGCAACTGCGGCGCACCACCTTGATCGTGGTGTCGATGGTGGATGACCCGGCGTTGATCGATCAGGTGATGGCGTTGGGCGCAGACGGTTTTATCGGCAAAAACATCGCACCCGAGGAGATCGGCCAGGCGTTGCTGGCGATTCGTGAGGGCGAGGTCTTGGTCAAGTTTGCGCCGTCGGGGTTGTTGCCGTTGGATACCCATACGTTGACGGCGCGACAGCAGGATGTGTTGAGGTTGATTGCCCAGGGCAAGACGAACAAGGAGATTGCCAAAGCGTTGGATATTTCGCCTTTTACCGTGCGGATTCATGTTTCGTCGTTGCTGAGGGTGTTGGGAGTGAGTTCGCGGGCGGCGGCGGCGGTGAAGTATTCGGGGGTGGGTTGAGGGTTGGTTTTGTCGCGGTCAAGCATCACCGCAATGAACGCCTGCTCGACCACGTGTATCTGAGGAAGCTTTCTCGCACTCGCGGCAACTACCTTGGGGCCGGCACACCGCCCCCGTCCCGCACTTGCATCAGCGCAAAGCCCAGTAGATTCAAGCCTTTCCAAAGATTCGGATTGTTCACATCCGCGTTATCCTGCGCGAGCCCTATACCCCAGATGCTATCAACCGGGCTGGCCTCGACAATAACCCGCGAACCGGTTTGTAGCAGGTATTCGTTTAACGGCGGATTCTGAGAAAACTTGGCCTGGTTCGCTCGAACCACGATGTCGTATCGGTGTTGCAGCCAAACCTGTTCATCAAACCCGCGCACGTTGCGGCCAAGCGCTTTGGCGGCATTTGGCGTAGGAGCGTTGAACACCTGCGCACGAATATCCTGATCGTCAAACAAGGCCGCTTTCTCGGCCATCATGAAGTGTTCGGCCGTCGGGTAATGTTGCCCCTCGACCACAAACCCGGCCTCAAACCATTGGCTGAAACACGAAGCCGTGACGACAGTTTTGCTGCGCTGGTGCCCCCAGAAAAACGTAAAGCTCAGCTCTTCGCCTGAGTTGAAGCGGGCGCACAGTGCGTTCAAGTGTTCAGAGTCGTTCAATCAGATACCCTCGATAACTGGAGAGCGAAGTTACAGCGACAGGGCTGGACAAGGCAACCACGAAGCGTGGCAGGCCAATGAAGCGCTTCATCCTCTGGCATCGGCTAGAATCCGCAGCTTATTTCGACAATGCTTGCTACCAACGAGGGAATTTCATGACAAGGATGGCCGCTGTTTCCACGTTACTGAGTTGCATGGCGTCGGCCTCGGCATTGGCGGCGTCTGATTGTCCTTTTCCGCAGGGAATGCAGGCATCCATCGGTGCGTCGAAGCAAGCTATTGCGGCCAGGCAAGCGGGCGTCGCCAAGGATGAACTGCTCACCAAAATTTCCCCCGCGGCCGATGGGCAGATGTCCACGATGCTAAAGAGTATCGTCGACGAGGTTTACGATTATCCGGTGCTGCTGCCCGAGGTGTGACGGAGGGCAGCTACCGGCCAAAAACGGACGGCGACGCCGCAACAGTTTTTTGCTATTTTCAGCGCCGTATCGCCTCCATTTGGCGAATATTAGATATGGGACTTGCAATGGATTTGCCGAAAGCAGGCACAACGTACACACAAGAGCGTTTAGGTATTGCCGCTGTCCAGCTTTATGCAGCTCGAAGAAATCAGATTTGGCGCGAAACGGGTACAGGGGATGTGGGAATTGATGGAAATATCGAATTCGTAAATGCTGAAGGATTTGCTACAGGCCGGATAGTGGCGGTGCAAGTAAAATCTGGTCCGTCTTATTTCAAAAATCCGACTTTGCAGGGATGGAAATTTTACCCTGAACGCAAGCATAGAAACTATTGGGAGTCATTTTCACTTCCTGTCTTGCTTGTTCTGCATGATCCGGATACCAATAAAAGCTATTGGGCTGATGCACGGCAAGCACTTAGAAGTACACGTGAAGAAAGTGCTTTTATAGAAGTGCTGTCGTCAAATTATCTAGAAGAAACAGATGCTATTGCAATATTTGAAAATGCCGGCATTCTAGACCAACCCTTCATCTCGGAAATATCGGAAATTCTTCGATTCTTAATAGCTACTAAATCCAATGAGGGAACATTCCCTTTAAGCTATTTTGACTTATTTGTTCATGGGCTAACCAATATATGTCGCAGCATCTACTACGGCATGGATATGGTTATCAACTCAGTAGAATACAATCTTGAGACAGCAAACTCCCCACATGGAATGGGCATGGGGCACCAGGAGCATCAATTTGCATTTGGGTTCGTAAAATTCCTTGTCGCACAAGGGTTAGCTCACATCGACCTATCAGACTGTCTCATCGACTGGGTAGATCGTGACATGCACCCGCACTTTGTTGCGCCGCTCAGCTCGAGAGGCCGTGCCCTAGTTCGTCTGATCCATCAAGAGGAAAAACGCCTCGTCGCAGATGGACAAATGCAAGATGAAGGCAGTCTACACGTTGCTCAAGAAGCTTTCTTTGAGATGGTACCGGCGTCATATTTTCGACGCTTCCCACGAATTCGAAGGTTTCAGGATGCTTTGGGGAGCTAAATAAGCCTCGTATTAAAAGATTTTATTTTTAACTATCCAATCTCCCGTCAGAGATCGCGCTGACATTTCCTACCACGAGATTCAATATGGACATGAGTTTTTTTAGCATTATAGACACAACAGTGAAAATCGGTCTTGGAGCCTTAATTTCCGGAATTTCAACTTATTGGGTTACCCGACTCCAACATGATAATGAGATTTCAAAGACCAAACTAAAAAGACAGCGAGAGCTAATTGAGGAGGTGGCAGCCCAAACAGAGGATTTCTCCTCTGCAGTCCTTACATACTGGGCTTATATGGTCGAACACGTCCGTTATTCAAAACGTGATAAAAAGCCACCCGAAGACTTACCAGTTAGAATAAAAAAATCCGAAACAGATCTGTTTGATAAATTTAGTCAGCTTGCAAGTGCAGAAGGGAAATTAATACTTTTTGGCTCGACTAAAGCCCAAGAGCTTTTACGTGAGTACGGCGAGTACATTAAAGACTTTAGGCGAATTGCTTGGCATGGAAACACAAACCTTAAAGAGGAGGACTTAGAAGCTTATAGAGCCAACATTCTTGCGAAGCGCAAAACTTTCTATGAAGAGATACGCGCAATGTATGCGTAGCAAATTCACAAAATTGTGAGAGCTAATTCACTTTAGCCGCTAATTTCTTCATCCCCTCAGGCAAAACTTCGCCTAAGGGGCGTTAGGTTTGTTGAATGTCGGCTTTTGTGCAAAAACGTGTTAGAGCAGGCTTGACGGTCAGTAACGGAACGGAAATCGCGCGCCTATGAAAATTTTAGGTCTGCTGACTAAGCGAGCGCTGGCAGATTTTACATAGCGACGTGGACTTCAAAGCGATGTCTGCGTTTTCACACAGCATGGGTCGATTGCAGCCCTTAGCCACAGACAGCAATCGACCCAAAGCGGCCACTGACGGGGCAGCAGCTGTTGTCCAAAGCCGCAGCGTGAGCAGAGCGACATTGGGGTTAGCGCTGCCCATGACTGAGATAAGTAATGATAAGCAAATACGCATGCCCCACTCGTCCATTATCCGAGGACATCACAGCAATCATTCCCTAGATTATTTATCGTGCTTTTCGCTATCAATAGGCTCAGTGCTTACGGCTTGCAGGCTATTTGCCGTGGCTTGAGTCCTGTCGTCCAGCGTGACACTCTCCAACACTTTTTGATGTAGGTTTCGATACATTTGGCTAGCTTGCCACCCAGTAATCGTTCTATTCTTTTTTTGTTCTTCGATATAATCGATAGCATTCAGTATGGACGGGTCAACTTTCTTCCTTGTTAAATAAGTAGGGAGATTCATAATTACTACCCCCCCCGCCATCAGGTGCCAAATTTTTATCGCCGAGATATTCGCCCAACCCCAGAGCTTTGTCATAGGGGAGATAAGTCCGAGTAGCCCGTCCAACAAAACACCTATTAAAACTCCAATGCTAGTGCCTCTAGGATTGGACACAAAGAGCACATTAATTGCTTTCCTGAACATCCCTGAAATTTGATCTTGTGTCATACGTAAGCTCCTCCTTTAGCGGAATGCTCTACTTCTTCCCTGATCGCTTCTGGAGACGGTATCACTCTTTTTAAGCCTCCTTCGTCATTAAAGTCATCCTTGTTAGAGTGCTTGATGATAAAGTTTACTATCTCCAAGGTCTCAAAAGCATTTGACCCATAAACCCCTTGCCTGATTCTATACTCAAGTAGCTTATGGTCTATTTGAATTGCAAGTAGCGATAAGCCACTGATTGTAATCGTCCAAACTCCTGATCTGGTCCCTAGAAAAAAATCAAAAGCCAAGCTAATTATAATTGATATAGTTAACCAAATCTGGGCTACGAAAGCTTGGCGAATTTTTTCGCCTATCATTATTCCTACAATGGTGCTGGCTCGTCTGTTTCCTGGGTCGGAGTGCAGCATCTCAGCTAAAAAAGGAATTAACGATCTGTAAAGGCTGAGACTGAAAAATATTGAGTATTTTTTGTACGCTTTATTTGCCTCGGGGAATGAAAAATCCATGACCATATCTATAGCTTCAATGTACTTAATAGCCTTGTTTCGAATTCCTTTTTCTTTTAATGAATTTAATAAGGCATCTAGAATTTCCCTATTGCGCATTGCCTGTAAAAATTTCCAGGATGCGAATGTTATTAATAGGCCTAGACCAATCCATGTAAATATATTTGTCATTCATTCCGCCTGTTCAAATGTGCTTAAAGCGTACTCTGAAATGGTTGTACCATTTAGCGTTACGGTACGATGATGGCCCCTGATAATAATTGAGAATCGTACTAGAACTCCAGCCTTGACCTTAGGGTGGTTGCCGGTTTCGTTCTCAATTTATTTCAGGTGCTATCGCTGGCGGCCCGATTCAGGAGGTGGCCAATGGGAATTCCGTCCTGGCCAATTCCGTGTAATGACCGGCAGCTTCTGGCCGATTTCTGCCGTTTGCGACGGGCAGCAACCAGCCAAAACGAACGGTCTAACGTTAGCAGATGCTCGTGAAAAGTGCCGATGTGATGCCCCATTCCTCAGATAGTACGTGAGCCTTACCCAAAAATTGAGGCGCTAATCAGAAACGCTTTGCTAGTTGACGTCTTCACTGCGTAGAGTTGTTAACGTCCGTCAAGCAGGCGCTTTTGCCCAGATCGGGAACCGTAAGCCAGCGGCCTTCTTATCAGGCACGATGAACCCCAGACTGTATCGCGCGCGCGTAATGGCGACGTACATCTTGTTCTGAGATGTTTCGTCCTTCGCGGGAAACGGCTTTCGGCCATCCAAGACGAAATGCAACTGGTTTTCAGTAGGTAGCACCAACACTCGATCAAAACCCAGCCCTTTGCTCCCGCCAAAGTTATAGCAGCGCGCCTCGGTGGGAAGAAGCTTCGCTCCTGACGTTACGCTCCAGCGCAGCACCATAGGGTCAAAAACCTTGATGTATTCGGCGACGTCCGACTCCTTGACGATGAATGTGCCGATGTGATGGACAAATTCAGATGGCACCTCCTTCACTGCCGACTCCGTCGCTTCATAGGTACCGTTATGCACAGCATCGGCGACGTCACAAATCGGTTGAATGCATCGCCGGTTAAGTGTCAGTGACTCATCCTCAAAGCCCATGGACTTGAAGAATGCGATCTTCTCAGCGGCCGTTTTTGGCGCTTTTTGGCCAAACGTCGTCTCGTACACCGTTTGCCGGAAATCTCCCACGCACGTGATGGGTGTCGGCATCACTTTGTTCAGCCCCTTGAGCACCTCGTAGTCCCATCCAACCAGATCTTGAACCTCATCAAAAAACACCTGGGTATAAATCTCCCCTAGTCGTACTGCGGAAGAGTTTTTCGTGACCTTCATGATCCGGCTCGCCAGTTTTGCGAGAAAGCCGGTGTGAGCTTTGGTCTCGCATGGAGTCAGGAAGTGTCTTGGGTTGTAGCTCTTATCGTCCAACTGTTCGGCGCGCCCCGGTAGCATAAACGTTGAATCTGGCCTCATATGAGGATTGCGCTGGTTGAAACAGATGCCATCGATACGCCTCGGGAATAACGCCTGCTGATACGGCCTCACCATGTCTTCCAGGTAAAATGAGAAAAGACCTTTGACCACGAACCGATCACTGTACGCACCAAAGATTTCCAGAAATCGACGTCTCAGTTCCTGCTGATTACTGGTCGTGTAGGTCACCACCAGAACCTTTCCTCCGCGCTTGATTTCGGCGATTGATTCGGTAATGACCTTGTGAGTCTTGCCTGAGCCGGCACCCGCCATGCAGAGTTTATTAGGCAAAGTTCAGCACCTCAGCGAGGAAGGCGGGATATTTGAAGGGCTTATCAGTTTCGAAAACTCGAATCGCGGTGTCGACCTTCTTCTTGCCTTTGCCGTCGCCGTCACCGCTTCTGAACCACTCCACGATAAATTCGAGCTTTTCAGCAAAGGTAGGTTTGGCAGTGAACAACTTGATGGTTTTGGTTGATAGGACAATTTCTGCAAATGCCTGCAACTCTTTTTCCGAATCCGCATTGGCCAGAATCATCGCTGGCTCCAGCGAAAACTCAACGTTGTTCGTTGAAGAGACCAGCTTTATGTTTGGGAAATCTGTGTAATCCTTGCGTGCTTCAACGACGTTATTTTCGTAATCACCATCGTTATCTCGCAAGACATTAATCGCTGTACCGATTTCTTTGCCGATCGCAATGAACGTCTTGAACCCAACGCCGCGCACCACAATGATATCTATCCCGTCTTGCTCTGGCAGACGCTCCTTATGGGTGTCTTTGTAGATCTTTTTGAGAATCAACTCATCTGAGGGGCCTTCTACCAACACCACCTTCCTGGACAGCGCTACACGCAGCGTGTCGTAGCCTGGCAACCGCTTCAGCGTCTTTACCACCCCCTTGTCCAGGAGGTGCAGTCGCTTGTATGTGTCATGCAGCAAGCAAATTTTATCAATGCTCAGTTTGTTCAGCACATAAGAACTGTGGGTGGTCAGGAATAGCTGCTTGCCGTCTCGCTGGTCCTCAATGTCTTGCACCAACTTGCTTAGCTCGACATGCGACAGGTGATTTTCCGGCTCCTCCATCATTACCAGGTCGATATCTTTTGACTTGTTATGCAGGGCCAGCTTGATTTGCACCTTACTCTGCTCACCCTTGCCGATCATGTGGAACGGCACGGCATTTACTTCGAGTTGCAGACCGTTCTGGATAGCGCCAGCGGGCATGGTGTTGGCGGCGATGGTCAGCTTCTTTTCCGTGATCCTGTTATCAGAATCCAAATCCTTATTGACGGTGGTGACCTCATCAGTGTTGTTGAAGGATTGAAGGGTCTCACGGTAGTGCAAGCTCAGACGGTACTCTTCGTCCTTTCTGAGTGCGGTACTCAGAACATTCGAGATGTACTGATTTTTGCCGAAGGTGGGATGAATACGAGTGGGGTCGATGTAGAGCGCTCTGAATTGCTTGGTCATCGGCTTGATAACATTCCAAGCAAAATCCATCCATTCGACTTGGTAGAACTCCACTGGGATGCTGGTTATCGCGGCACCGGAGGCTAGGTAATCGTTATAGGCATCAGTAAAATCTGGATCAAAGCTGACTTTGATCTGAACCCCCTGAGCATCTTTCTTCAGGCTGTTGTTCGCACCGCGATAGTCGGGCACATTCTTCATATACGCCTCGATCACGAGTATCGGCAAGTCTGCAGGCGATTTTGGCGAGGCGCGGAACGCGGAGACTGTCTCGGCGTTGAAAAGATCCGGGGAAAACTCGCTATTAAATGGCCGACCGCGATACTGAAAATTGAGCACAATCTCCAAAGCCTCCAGAATCGTGCTTTTGCCTGCGTTGTTATCACCCACGAAAATATTCACATCTTCGTTGAAGTCAAAAGTCTGATCCTTGAATTTTTTGAAGTTGATCAGGCGTAGCGATTCTATGAGCACGTTTCAAATCCTTATGAAGTTGCGGCGACCGGTGTGGCGTAAGGCTATTGCGGTTCACGCTATAGGGGCGTGGGCACCCTGTCCAGTGAGAAGACGAAGCAGCGACGACGGCCATGCGACGCGGAGTGAGTAGGCTCCCTTCAGCACACGCGACTGGCATAGACAATTTGTCCTGATACTTGGGCATTGGGCTTTTCAGCAGTGCCAGCGATCGGCAGCGCAGCATTATTCAGGATGCCCTACGGAATCTCGTTCGGCGACGTCGATCAAGCTGCAGCGCCAATGACCTGCTTGTCGGTCGTATTCCGATTTCGGGGAGAGTCACGTTACACCACTGATCCAGTCCACCATGCAATCGCCAACTGCTGTTTAGCTATCAGGCTGTCCAATGGGCGTTTTTGGCCGATAGCCGCCTGTTGTGGGGGACAGTGAACGGCCAAAAAACAGCCTTCCAGCCCCCCCCCATTCTCACGATGCCCCTCCACATCAACCACGATGAACGTCAACCCGCAACCCCCTCATCCGGCGCACAAAAGTACCTAGTGATCAGATCAAACTCCGCATCAGTCGCGGCAAACTCATGCTCCGCACGTTGATTGCGAAGATGCAACTTGGCACGACAGGTGTCATCGTCCACTTCAATGTAGTGGACACAATGGGAAACCCCAGCGGCGTCAGACAGCCCGCGCAGCCAGTGTCGGTCTTGAGGCGTATTGGCATGAAAATCCAGGACCACCGTCACACCAGCCCTCAGTAGATCGGTAACGAGCGGGCCCACCACCTCGCGAATCTGGCGTGCGAGGCGCACGTAATCAGTGATTGACTTGATCTGATCAGGGTACAGCCGTGAGAGCCACTGATCCTCACTCAGCAGAATGGCCGATTGCTCGGTTGCGAGGCTTCTGGCCAGGGTTGATTTACCGGAGGCGATTTTGCCTGTCATGAGATGAAGCACGGGGTTGGGTACTGGAACGTCGCCGTGTCGAAGCCTGATGACGCTGATTGAAAAGCGTTGAAGCAACCACAGCCCGCGATGTTTGACGCCTTATCGCGGCGTTGAAACATTCTCCTGGTTGCACCCCTTTTCACAGCGCCTTATAGTTCGGCCCGTCGCTGGCATTGGCTGGCGACAGGGTTTCGCAGCCCTACAGAATAGAATCAACCTGCACAGTCATCAGACCCTCAGGCGGAGTTCGCTCGCGTCTTGTTTATGGCGGCTGTGCGTGGGAGACCTTCGGGTCTGCCGGGGGTGATTCTTCCTGGTCTGCGAACCCGCGCACAGTTGCCACCCAAGTCTGTTTCGCAGCAGCAAGGTGGCCATTCTTTTATCCCAAATAGAATCGAACCTTATGACTACTCAAAACCCGCCCCGCCGCTTCACCCCCATGTCCCAAACCGCAACCGACTACCCCGTCCTGCTGATCGACAGCGACGCCCCGCTCAGCGAGTTGCAGGCGTGCGCCAGCGAACGCTTGAACGCTGCCCTCGCCTATCTGCATCTGATGGCCTGTTCCAACGTGTCGGACTATGCCGAGCACGATATCAATACCGTTGCCAATACCGCCCGGATCATGGTCCAGGATGTAACGGATGTGTTTGCGGTGATTGAACGGCGAGGGTTTGAGGTGCCGGCTGCGAGTTGACGGTGTTTGAGTGTTGTTGATACGCCTGAATGCAATGATCCGAGGCGGTTCAGAGTGGAGCGATCACGTAGCGTAATCAGCTACGCGTCCACTAGTTGAGCATTACACGGCCTAGGCTGTGGGCGGTTTTATGTCTGCCTTGATGATGCTTTTTGAAAAGCTGCCAAGACAGTTGCTCCCACAGGAAACCGGCAGTGTCCGGGCGATCTCCAGCCGAACACTTTCTACCCATCAATACAGCTTGAAATGTGGGAGCTGGCTTGCCTGCGAAAGCGGCGGCACAGGCGACACTTATGCGACCTGCCCCACCACCATCGCAGCCTCGCTAAAGCTCCCACGCATCAAACCAGTCGCTTGGTCATCGGTATACACGCCAACGTCAGCCCCGACGGCGAATGGTAGACCGCCTGCTCATCCCCCACGTATCCACACGCCCGATAGAAACCCGCAGCATTCAACGTCGCATCCAGCACCACCGTTTCAATCGCCCGCTGCCGTGCCAGGTTTTCCAGGTGATCGAGCATGGCCTTGGCATACCAGCGCCCGGTGAATTCAGGCAGCACAAACAGCGCCCCGACTTCATTGTTGTCGAGATCAAGCATTCCAGTGACGACCGGTTCGCCCTGTACCCACCCCAAATAAAACGGCTTGGCCATCAGCGCGCTGTAACCCTCTGCGGCGGTGCCGCGTGTCCAGGCCATCATCTGCTCACGGGTATACGCACCGATGCACTGGCTGCGAATGGCCAACAGACGAATATCGAACGCCGCCTGGGCGTCCTCCGGTGTTGCGGGTTTTATTTGCAGCATTTCAGCCTCCATGGCTTAACAGTTGGACACACTCGACCCTCTTGCGAAAGGAACCCAGTACTGGGTGCTCACCACAACGGGAAGCATCCAATACGGACGTCAAACCGAGAGTATTTACTATGCAAGGTATTCAATCTTCCCACGCACCGCAGACGCTTCAGGCTGCGCCGGAAGCGTCGAGTCGGAGCATCGGCGCCAACCGCCACGACACAGGCGTCCAATTTACGGTGAAAATTGAGGACTACCGCCAAACGATGCAGATTTTCAACGACCTCGCCAGGTCAAAAGACATCGAGGTCAAGCAAGAGTCTGACGTGCACGACTACAACGATTACGGCGGTGGCGATGGACTGTACAACACGATCCAGTTCAGCTTTAAACCCAACAACAAAGATGGCACCTACAGCCCAGCGTTGCAGATGAGGATCAGCGATTTTCACCGAGAGTTCCAGGAACAACTGCGTGAGGCTGGCATCAGGAACTACGCGCCAGAGGAGTAAGCCCCCCTTCAAGGGCGCTGCAATGGAGCTGGGGGCGATATTTATCTATGATGTCGCCTTTCGCTTTGTCCCCAGGAACGCCCATGCCCGCCCTCACCTTGCGCAACGCCCTGCCCTCTGACGCCGCCCGCTGCTTTGCAATCGAAACCGGTGCCTACGAAGGCGATGAGGCCGCCACCCTGGAAAAGATCGCCACGCGCATCGCGCTGTACCCACAAGGCTTTCTGATCCTGGAAGCCGATGGCGAGGTGGTGGGTTTTATCAACAGCGGTTGTGCTTACGACGTGGTGATGTCGGACGAGGCGTTCAAGGAACTGGTGGGGCATTCGGCCGAGGCGCCGAATGTGGTGATCATGTCAGTGGTGGTTGACCCCGCGCATCAAGGCAAGGGCTATTCCACAACGCTGATGAACGCGTTTGTGCAACGCATGCGCGACATGGGCAAACGGACAATTCATCTGATGTGCAAAGATCGCCATGTAGCGTTGTACCAACGCATGGGCTATCGCTATGTACAGCCGTCGGCGTCGGATCACGGCGGGATGGCGTGGCATGAGATGGTCATGGACCTCTGATCGCCCACCCGGTAAAGGACTACCACGATGTTCATCGGACGCCTCGCCCAACTGACTGGCTGCACCCCAAAAGCTATCCGGCTGTACGAACAGATAGGCTTGATCAACGAACCCCAGCGCAGCGGCCGCTATCGCGTGTACAACGCGCACCATGTGCAAATGGTGCATCTGATCCGCAAGGCGCAGACGGCGGGTTTCAAGCTCGCCGAGATGGGCCCGTTGATCGCCGCGAAAAATGCGCTACGCGCCTTTCCATTGGACTTGGCCAACGCCGCGGTCGATGCCAAGCGCCTGGATGTACAAGCCAGAATCCGCGAGTTGCAAGCGTTGGACGTACACCTCACCGGGCTCAAGCGCCAGATGAATGAGCTGTTCACGTCTCATACGGCTGAACCCCTCGCCTGTCCAGATACGCAAACGCCTCGCGCAATACCTGCTGCGGCGGGCGCGGATTGAAGCCCAGCTCGGCCTTGGCTTTATCGATGTTGTATTCCTGACGCACGCCATGGAACAGCCGAACCTGGCTGCACATCAGCTGGGCGGGCTGGCCAGTGAGACTGGCCCAGCGCTCTTGCAGCCAGGCGATGGCCAGCAGCAACCAGCGCGGCGCCCGTGGCGGCGCTCGCACACCCAGTACGTCGGCCAGTTCAGCCAGCGATGACGAGCGCTCATTGGCGAGGATATAACGCTGGCCTGCACGGCCCTTCTGCGCGGCGAGCAGCATGCCGCTGGCGACATCACGCACATCGACAAAATTGAAGTGAAACCCTGGGTCCAACGGCACCTTGCGATCCTTCACCGCCTGCAAAAAATCCAGGGTGTCGGTCAAGCGCGCGGCATTGGGACCGATCATCGCCGATGGCAATACCGCGACCATCCACAATCCCAAGGCGTTCGCGGTTTGCCAGGCGAGCCGTTCGCTGAGGATTTTTGAACGGTAGTAGGCATTTTCGGATTCCTCGCACCAATGGGTTTCATCCAACGCACTGCCGTCATGCCCCACCGCCGCTACGGAACTGACATACACCACCCGTTTCACCCCCGCACGGCTAGCCGCCTGCAACACACACCGTGTGCCCTGCACATTGGGCTGGACGATCTCGGCCTCGGGGTTCTTCGCCCAGTGCTTGAACACCGCCGCCACCTGAAACAACACCTCGACCCCGTCGAGGGCCTTGAGCAGCGCAGCCTCATCCAGCAGCTCGGCGTAGACCACCTCACATTCGAGCCCCGCGAACGCGGCCTGCTGATGTATATCACGCACCCCAGCGCGGACAGTGTGGCCTTGCCGGAGCAACTCCCTGACCAGCGTATTGCCCAGATGCCCATTGGCCCCCGTCACCAGACACAGCATGTCTATCGTCCTTTTTTCGCGTGGAAAACCCTGCGGTCTGCGCAGCGAAAAAAAGCTTAACGTCTGTCCCGTGGGGCAGAGTCAAGCGGTCGTCAGGCCAAGGGCTTTGCCAAACAGCCGATTGCCGTGGGTCTCGCCTTGGAAGGTGTAGGTCGGAGCGCCCAACAGCGCGTACCCGCGCCGAGGATAGAACGCTAGCGCGCGCTCGTTGCCGTCCCACACGGTCGCCCACAGCAACGCGGCGCCCTCCCGTGCAGCGCGTTGTTCGGCGGCTTGCAGCAGGCGGTAGCCAATGCCCAGCCCGGTGAATCGTTCCTGGATATACAGGCGTTGCAACTCGGCAACGTTCGCCGCGTCGATCATCGCGTGAGGGGTCTCGAGTTTGACCTGGGCAAAACCGACGAGGTGCTGGTTGCACTCGGCAACCAGCAACGCAATCCCAGGCTCAGCCAGCAGCCGTGTAATGGCCTGCGGTGCAAAGGCTTGCAGCGCCTCATTGGCGATCGCGCTGCGGATGCCTTCGGTGGCGTAGGTATCAAGGAACACCTGCATGCCCAGCACACCGATACACAGCGCGTCCTCAGCCGTTGCGGGACGAATCATGATGTCTTTGGACATGAATTTACCAACTCCCCGAAGCGCCACCGCCACCACTCGAACCGCCGCCGCCCGATGAGCTGCTGCTGGAACTGCTGGAGCTGCTGGAACCCGAACTTGACCCACCGCCCGAACCCGAACCCGTGCCGACTTTGCCAAAGATACACAGCGCCGCAAACGAGGCGATGGGGAACGCGAACAACCAGCCGTTACGTCCCATGTCCAGCACATACACCGCCGCGCCATACACCGCCACGGCCGCCAGCAACCGCGCGACAAAGCCTGCGCGGCTCTGTTTCCAGGCGTCTTTCATGATCACCAACAGGATCATGTACAAACCCAGCACCACCAGTGCTCCCAGTGGATACGCCAGCCAGTGAATGAAGTTGACGTCGGCATAGTGTTGATCAACCACCACCAGCCCGAGGATGTAGGCCAGCAACCCCAGCACGCAGTAGAACACCGTGCGCGCCAGCCACAACGCACCAAAGGTGGCGCCGCCGATCAGCATCGTCAGCGGCATGAGCAACAAGGACAACGGCCAGGCCTGGCCACCGCTAAAAATCGTCAGCAACACCGTGGCCGCCACAACGGCAAGCAACGCACGACGCCAATGCAGCTTGCCAGCGGCGAGCAGCACGCCGCCGAGGGCGCCAAATGCAAACGCGAGGAACACCGCCATCGCCCGGGGCCCGGTCGCCGGCCCCGCCACGCTTGGCAAATCACCGCCGTCCACCAGCACGATCAAGTCGTTCACGGCCAGGCTCACACCGCCCGCGTAGTCGCCTTGGCGAAACGCCGGGGTAATGTGTTCTTCGATGATGCGATGGCTCAGCAAGTCGGTAACGATGCCTTCAAGGCCGTAGCCCACTTCGATGCGCACCTTGCGATCATCCTTGGCCACCAGCAGCAGGATGCCGTCGTTGATGTCCTTGCGCCCCAGCTTCCAGGCGCGGAACAGTTGGTTGGCATAGTCTTCGAGGCTGGCTCCGCCGATGCTGGGCACCAGCAACACGGCGACCTGCGCGCCCTTGCGCTGTTCGAGGGCGGCGAGTTGGTCTTTCAGACGGGTGGTGGTGCCGGCGTCCAGGGTGTTGGTGAGGTCGATCACGCGCTGGTCAAGGGCCACGCCAATTGGCGAAGTGTCCGCCTGTGCGGCGCCCGGCAGGCCAATGCACACCAGCGCCAGCAGGCTGAAAACGGATTGCCGCACAATCAACCACATACTTGTTACCTGAAGTTTCTTCCTGAAGGCGCCGACTTTACCCTATCAGCGCTATAACGCGTGACCCCGCGCCGTTGACTATCTAAACTCCGCCCACGCATAGCAAAACGCCATAACCGAGAAGCCCATGGACCTACGCCACCGCAACAACGTCAGTGTCATGGGCAGTGGCGCCTCGACCTTGGTGTTCTCCCACGGTTTCGGTTGCAACCAGGCCATGTGGAACTACCTGGCGCCGCAGTTTCGCGAACGCTTTCGCGTGGTGATGTATGACCTGGTCGGCGCCGGTCTGTCGGACCTCAATGCGTTCGACAAGGCCAAGTACAGCACGCTGGACGGTTACGCCCGCGACTTGAACGAGATCATCCAGGCCTTTGCGGTGGGCCCGGTGATTCTGGTCAGCCACTCGGTCAGTGCCATGATCGCCACCCTCGCCGACCGCCAAGCCCCCGGGCGCATCGCTGCCCACGTGATGATCGGCCCGTCGCCGCGCTATATCGATGCCGACGGTTATGTCGGCGGCTTCAAGCGCAGCGATATCGACGACCTGCTCGACACCCTCGACAGCAACTACCTCGGCTGGTCCAGCGCCATGGCGCCAGTGATCATGGGCGCGCCCGGGCAACCGGCGTTGAGCGACGAACTGGCCGACAGCTTCTGCCGCACGGAACCAGAGATCGCCAAGCAATTTGCGCGGGTCACGTTCATGTCGGACAACCGCCAGGACGTCGCCGGCCTGAGCACCCCGGTACTGATCCTGCAATCGAGCGACGACCTGATCGCCCCGATTGCCGTCGGTGAATACCTGCACAGCGTGCTGCCCAACAGCACCTATTGCCTGGTCGACAACGTCGGCCATTGCCCGCACATGAGTGCGCCACAGGCGTGTACCGCCGCGATGGACACCTTCCTTGCGCCGTGGGCCGCCCCCCATGCCGGCTAAGCTGTTCGACAGCGCCGCCTGCGCTCTCGCCGTCACTGCGCAAGACGGTGCGATCCTGCAAGCCAACGCGCGGTTCTGTGAATGGCTGGGGTTCAGCGCCGCCGAACTCTACGGCCGGCGCTTCCAGGACCTGCTGACCATGGGCGGGCGAATCTTCCACCAAACCCACCTGGCACCCATGTTGCGCCTGCGCGGCAGCGTGACCGAAGTGAAGCTGGACATGCTGCACCGAGACGGGCACAAGGTGACCGTGCTGCTCAATGGCCTCAAGCGCGAGCAGGCGGATGGCGTGGTCTACGACTTGGCCTTGTTCGGCACCACCGACCGCGACAAGTACGAGCGCGAATTGCTCAACGCCCGCAACCTGGCCGAAGCGCTGTTGCAGGAAAAGACCGCCACCGAACTCGCCCTCAAGCACGCCCAGGCTGAATTGAGCGAGGCCTATGCCATCGCCCAGCGCCGTGCGCTGTTTGCCGAGCAGATGGTGGCGATCGTCAGCCATGACTTGAAGAACCCACTCACGGCGATCCGCATGGCCTCGGACTTCCTCAGCCGTGGCGAACGCAGCGCCAAGGAACGCCAGTTGTTGGGGCATATCGCCCAGTCCTCCGAACGTGCCCAACGCATGATCGCCGACCTGCTGGACTTCACCCAGGCCCGCGTCGGCCACGGCATCAGTATCAAAGTGGCGCCACTCGACTTGCACGCGGTAACCCAGCAGGCCGTGGATGAGTTGCGCGTGGCCTTCCCCAAGGCCACCCTGGAACATCACACCGTGGGCAGCGGCGACGCCAGCCTGGACGCCGACCGCGTGCAGCAGATCATCGGCAACCTGGTGGCCAACAGCGTGGCCTATGGCGACCTGCAACGGCCCATCACCATTACGTCGCAGTTGGGCGATGGCGGTTGCAGCGTCTGCGTACACAACCACGGCGCGGTGATTCCCGAAGCGCTGCTGGCCGGGCTGTTCGAACCCATGACCCGCGGCACCGAACAAGGCAGCGACGTGCGCAGCGTGGG
This sequence comes from Pseudomonas sp. KBW05, assembly GCF_003852405.1. Lineage (GTDB taxonomy): Bacteria > Pseudomonadota > Gammaproteobacteria > Pseudomonadales > Pseudomonadaceae > Aquipseudomonas. The sequence goes on along the minus strand of NZ_QAJM01000032.1, from coordinate 74,778 downwards.
CCTGGGGCTGTATATCGTGCGGGAGTTGGCGAGGGTGCATGGCGGTGATGTGGCGGTGAGGTCCACTGTGCAGGATGGAACGCTGTTCAGTGTGCGTTTTGTGCCTGGCGAGGTTTAGCGTTCGCCTGTACCGCCGCTATCGCAGGCAAGCCAGCTCCCACATTTTTGAACTGAGTACACCTGCCCCAATCTGCAAACCCAATCCCCTGTGGGAGCTGGCTTGCCTGCGATAGCGGTGGGTCAGCTTCATCTGTGTTAACTGACAGGCCGCCTTCGCGGGCAAGCCCGCTCCCACATTTTGAGCTGTGTACACCTGCCCTGAACTGCAAACCCAATCCCTGAACTGTGTACACCTGCCCCAACCTGCAAACCCAATCCCCTGTGGGAGCGGGCTTGCTCGCGAAGACGGCCGCCCAGTCACCACAGTTTCAACTGTCTACCTTCAGCCAATGCCAAACACATTACCCTGCATCACCGGCTCCACACTCCCCGTCAACACCACACCACCCTCACCCGCCCACTCCACCGTCACCGTACCGCCATCGCACTGCACCTGAACCCAGGCATCCAGCAAGCCACGCCGGATGCCATTGACCACCGCCCCGCAGCAACACGACCCAGACCCCAGCGGCACACCGCCCCCACGCTCCCAGATGCGCAGCCGGATGTGCCCACGATCCAGCACCTGCACGAAATGCACATTGGTCTTGGCCGGAAACAACGGATGCCGCTCCAGCGCCGGGCCCACCGCCGCCACGTCGATAGCGGTTATGTCATCGACAAAAAACGTGCAATGCGGATTCCCCATGCTGCACGCCGCCGGCTCACCTTCGAGCGGCAAGAGGCGGGTATCCATGGCCTCGGCCAACGGCACGGCGGCCCAGTCCAGCGACGGCTCGCCCATGTTCACTGACACCTGACGCCCCGCCGCCCGCACGCACGTCAGCAAGCCGCGGTCGGTGCGCAGCACAATCGAGTCGCTGCCGGTTTCCTGCATCAAGCGATCCGCCACGCCACGGGTGGCGCTGCCACAGGTTTCCAATGGCGTGCCGTTGGGGTTCCAGAACTTGATCCGCGCCACCGCATCCTCGCAATCGAGCACCACGGCGAGCTGGTTGAAGCCGATACCGGTATGGCGGTTGCCCAGGCGGCGGGCGACTTGCGCGGTAATCGGGTCATCCAGGCCACGGCGGTCGATGATGATAAAATCGTCGCCGTGGGCGTGCATCTTTACGAACGGCAAGGGCATGGGCAGTCCTGTAGTCGACCGATGAGGGAAGTGAAGGATACTCTGAACCGGCCTGACCTAATCGAGAACACAGCATGCTTATTGTTTTCAGCGGCCTTCCCGGCACCGGCAAAACCACGATTGCCCAGGCACTGGCCCGCCAGATCGGGGCGGTTTACCTGCGTATAGACGTGATCGAGCAGGCGCTTCGCAACGCCAACATATTGGTCCGCGACGTGGGTGCCAGTGGCTACGAGGTGGCCAATGCGCTGGCGCTAAGCAATCTGCAACTGGGCCATACGGTGATCGCCGATTGCGTGAACCCCGTCAAGGAAAGCCGCGAAGCGTGGCAGCAAATCGCGGCGATGGCGGGTGTGGTGCTGCTCGATATTCAGGTGATCTGCAGCGACCCGCACGAACATCAACGCCGTGTCGAAACCCGTACGGGTGATATTGCCGGATTGACGCCGCCCACCTGGCAATCCGTACTGGCCCATGAATACGAGCCCTGGGATGTATGGACCCTCGACACTGCCTTGATCAGCCCGGCGCAGGCGGTAGAAGCGCTACTCGCAAGGATCAGCGCCCCCGGCAGCTAAAGCGTCGCGCCCATCGCCTTCATCAGCGCCAAATCCCGCGAGTAGATATCCGGCGCGTACACCAAGCTACCCTGGCGATCGACCTCCACGGTCCAGTAGCCCAGCAACACCGGCACCGGCGTGGCCAGCCTGAATTCATGGGTCACGCCGCTGGCCAGCAGTTCATCGGTGCGTGCGCGCTCGGCTGGGGTGACCAGCAAGTCGCGCAGCATCAACGGCTGTTCGACGCGCACACAGCCCGAGCTGAATGCCCGCGGGCCCTTGCTGAACAGGGGTTGGCTGGGGGTGTCGTGCAGGTACACCGAGTAGGGGTTGGGAAAGCGCATCACGATCTTGCCCAACGGGTTGCGCGGGCCGGCTTCCTGGCGCAGGAGGATGTTGCCGGGGCGTGCCCAGTCGATCTGTTCGGGCGCCAGCGGGCGGCCTTCGGGGTCGAGCACTTGCAGGTTCTGCTGGCGCAGGTATTCGGGGTTGAGGCGGATCGCCGGGAGTTTGTCCTCGCGCATGATGGTCGGCGGGATGGTCCAGGTGGGGTTGAGGGTCAGCCGGGTGATACGCGACTTGAGCAGCGGCGTCTGACGTTCGGCGCGGCCGACTTGCAGGCGGGTTTGCCACACCGGGATGCCGCTCTGGTACACGCTCAGTTGCGCGGCGGCGACGTTGACCAGCACGCCTTCGGGCTCCAGGTCCTGGGCCAGCCAGCGGAAGCGTTCGAGGTTGATGCGCAGTTGCTCGCGGCGGATCGCCGGGCTGATGTTCAACTCGGTCACCGTGCCGGCGCCTATCACACCGTCGGCTTGCAGGGAGTGGCTGAGTTGGAAGGCCTTGACCGCCTTGACCAGCTCATCGCGATAGAGCTTGCCGGTCGGCGCGCTGGCCAGGTAGCCGCCGCTGACCAGGCGCCGCGCCAGGTCAGGCACGCGGGCGTCTTCCATGCCGGGGCGCAGCAAAGGGCCGCTGGCGATCGGGTCCCAGTGCGGCAACGGTTGGAGGCGCACGGTGGAATAGGTGTTGCGCAGGCTGCGGTACAAATCGGCGCTGGGGCGAGCCTGGTCAAACCCTTGGGTCATGTCTTGCAGGCCAGTGGCGGCGAAGGCCAGCACTTCGGTGTTCGGGTCACGGGTCGGCGGCTGGGCGTGCCACAGCGGTTCGAAGCGCGACTGTTGCAGGCGGCCGTAGTGCAGATCCTGCAGGGCTTGCAGGTACTGGCGGCTGCTGTCGATATCGCTGCACAGCACGTTGGCCGTGGCGTCCGGCGCAGGCAGGCTATAGTGGGTGGGGTCCAGGCCGTCGTCGGCGAGCAGCAACAGTTGGGTCTGCAATGCCTGCCGGCGCTCGGCGGACCACAGCGCTACATCGCCCTGCTGCTGGTAGAACGCTTGCAGGCGCGATTGGCTGGCGGCATCGATGTGCGGCGCCAGATGGGGGCACACCGCCGGCAGTGCCGCCAGCGCTTGTTGCAGCGGACTGGCGGAAACAATTGGTACGGCTTCCACCGGCAGCTCGTCGGCTGTCGCGACCAATGGTGCAACGAGCAGGCAAATGCTCAAGTAACATGCGTGTTTTTTGAACAATGGCTTTGCTCCAATCCACAGCGGGGGGATGTACTGTAGATGCTGACTTTTTTGTGCCGCCTCGGCTTGATCACCGTGAGCCTGGCCGCGTTGAGCAATATTGCGCTCGCCGCCAATGGCAACCCTCCTACCTTGTATAGCAGCCTGGCGCGCTCGGCTCCAGAACTCAATCCCACTGTACTGAAAAGCGCCCTGAGCGCCATGCAGTGTGCGGTCAATAATGGCGAGGAACGCTCCGAGCGCCTGGCCGTGATTGACTATTCCCAGCCTTCGACCGCCCGTCGGCTGTGGATTTTCGACCTGCGCAAAAAGACCCTGGTGCTGCGCGACCTGGTGGCCCATGGCGCCAAGTCCGGGGAAAACTTCGCCACCCAGTTCTCCAATCGCGAGGGCAGCCACCAGTCCAGCCTGGGCTTGTTCCGCACCCAGGAGAGTTACCTGGGCACCCACGGTTATTCGTTGCGCATGGACGGCCTGGAGCCGGGCTTCAACGACCAGGCCCGCGACCGCGCCATCGTGATCCACGCCGCCGACTACGTCAGCCCGCTGTGGAGCAAGCGCGAAGGCCGTATCGGCCGCAGCCAGGGGTGCCCGGCCGTGCGCCCGCAGGTGGCGCGCCAGGTGGTAGACAAACTCAAGGATGGCCAGTTCATGTTTTCCTGGTACCCGGACCAGCATTGGTTGAAGTCCTCGACGTACCTCAACTGCAAACCCCAACAGGTGGCGAGTAGTCGTACAATCCGTGGCGGATAGCCTGTCCCCACAGATAAAAGAGAGCAACGCATGCTTCTACACCAATCCACCTGGATCGAAATCGGGCAGTTTCTGGAGCGCAGCCGTACGGTGGTGATCCCCATCGGCTCCAACGAACAACACGGCCCGACCGGCCTGCTGGGCACCGACTGGATGTGCCCGGAGATCATCGCCCATGAGGCGCAGAAGAACGCCGACATCCTGATCGGCCCGACCTTCAATATCGGCATGGCCCAGCATCACCTGGGTTTTCCCGGCACCATTTCGCTGCGCCCTTCCACCTTTATTGCCGCGATTGGCGACTGGGTGCGTTCGCTGGCCGGGCATGGCTTCGACAAGATCCTGTTCCTGAACGGCCACGGCGGCAACATCGCCACGATTGAAGCCGCGTTTTCCGAGCTGTACGCCGAAGCCAGCTTCGCCCGCCGCCCGGCCGGGTTCGCCTTGAAGCTGGTGAACTGGTGGGACCTGGAAGGCGTCAACGACCTCGCCCACCAGCAATTCCCGGTGGGCCATGGCAGCCACGCCACGCCATCGGAGATTGCGGTGACGCAGTGGGCCTACCCGGAGTCGATCAAATCGGCCGAGTACTCGCCGCAGATCGCCAATACCGGGCCGATCCGCGAAGCGCTGGACTTCCGCGCACGCTTCCCCGACGGGCGCATGGGCTCGGACCCGGCGCTGGCGACGGTGGAGAAAGGCGGTGAGTTGGTGGCGTTGGCGGCGCAAGGTTTGGTCAAGACGGTCAACGCGTTCAGCAACGAAGCCAAGCCCTAGGCCACACACAAATCAAAAATGTGGGAGCGGGCTTGCTCGCGAAGGCGGTGTGCCAGTCGCTGAGTGTGTTGGCTGACCCACCGCTTTCGCGAGCAAGCCCGCTCCCACACAACCCCGTTCAACAGTGGGTTGGTGCTGTGCAGACTACTTGCACTCCTGCGCCACCAACTCCAACCGCGACGGCGTCAGCGTGGAAGCCAACGGTTTGCGCTCATACAAGAACACCTTGGTGCCATCCTGGGTCTTGTACGCCTCCAGCACATCATCTGCCGCAATCTTGCTGGTCAACACCACTTTGGCGTGGCGCGAGTTCTGCGTGACGGTGGAGGTGATGCCGTGCTTTTCCAGCTTGGGCAGCACGCATTGGGTATAGCCTTCGGGCGTCTTGGCGGTTTGCAGGGTCAGCGTCGGAGCATTGGGAGCAGACACACAACCGGCCAGCCACAATGAAGCAAAGGCCAGGGCCGGGACGAAAAAAGAGCGCATAAAAATTCCTGGAAAATAATCAAAAAATTCACATCAACCGGCTTGGACCAACGCCTTGAGCGATGCGTCAAACTGGCGCAAGGCCGCTTGCTGTACATCCCGTTGTTGCTCGATCTGTGCGGCAATTTCGGGCGCCGCCTTGTCATGCACCCACACCGATGGCACTTGCTTGTACACCGAGCCTTCGGCCTTGGCGATGTATTGCAGGTTCGCGTTGTAGAACCGCGCAATAAACCGTGCCTCGACCCTGTCGTTACGCTGGGTCAGCAGTTGATTATGGGTGTCGAGCATCACCACCACATCCGGGTGCGCCTGCACCAAGGCATCCAGCGTGTCATACACCGTCACCGAGACAAAGGCGCCTTGCAGCGAACCCATCAGCCAATCGATGGCCAATTCCGGGTCGGAACTGTTGACGAACGCCTGGCGGATACGCTCGTCGAGGGCATCCTTGGCGCCGTTCAAGGCCATGTCGTGATAGCGTTCAAGGTAACTGAGGTCGTCGCGCGTGCTATCACTCAACAACACGCCTACCGACTGCGCGTGCTGCAGGGAGTCTACGCTAGCGTCGATGGGTAGCAAATGGCCTGTTCGCAGTTCATCCGCAATGGCGGCGTTGTTTACCGCCACAGTGCCCAGCATCAGGGCCATCAATGCCAGCTGGATAATCGTCCTCATCGCGCATTTCCTTGAACAGCGTTTCGATGGGGCAATTTTGCGCTTTTGCGCAAAAAACAGAACGTGCAATCGGTGATGGTGACTATTATCTGAACCGATAGTGCCTACATAAAAATAGATAAGGACCCGACCATGAAGCCCCACCAGAAAACCTTCGACCGCATCCGCGAAGCCGTACTGCCGGAGTTTCGCGAGCGGATCGCCGATTACCTGGTCGATTATGAAAGCATATTGCAGGACGAAACGGCCGACGCCGATCAACGCTGCGCCAGTGCCCAGCAATTGCGCGGCTACCTGCGGGGTTTGAACACCACGCGAGTGCTAGGCATGGCCGATTGGGAAGACCTGGACCGCCGCGTCGCCCAGGAATGGCTGTAATTTCTAGAGCGCAGGCCGCGGCTGGTTGACCCAAGCCTGCACCGACGGCCGTTGCCACTGGCGTTGCGCATAGGCCGCCAACTCGGCGGGCACGCTGTCGCCATTGAGGATCAGGCGATTGAGCATCACGGCCAGGTCCACGTCGGCGATCGACCAGGTGCCGAACAGGTAGTCCGGGTTACCCGCCAACAGCGCTTGCGCCGCGCCGATCAACTTCTGCGCTGCGGCTTGGCCCGCTGGGGACAACGGCGGCATCTTCTGCCCGCAGAACACCACCAGCGTCGAACGCTCCTGGCGAATCGGCAGCAAATCGCTGCGCAGCCACGCCTGCACCTGCCGCGCCCGTGCGCGCTGCTTGGGGTCGGCCGGGTATACCGCTGGCTCGGGATACGCCTCTTCCAGATACTCAGTGATCGCCGACGATTCCGACAGTGCAAAATCGCCCTCCTCCAGGGTAGGCACGCGCTGGGTCAGAGACAGCTTGGCAAAATCGGCCGTCTGGTTTTGCGCGGCGTCCAGGTCCAGGGTCAAGGTCTCGAAGGCCAGGCCTTTTTCCCGCAGGGCCACAAACACAGACATTGCATAGGGGCTGGTGAACAGATTATCGACGTACAGGCGCAGCGACGGTGGGTGCATGGCGGGTCTCCTCGGGTGAAAGCCCACGCTACGAGATCTGTGGCGGGAAAGACAATGGCGGGTTTTTATAGGGGTATTCCTGGCGGGAATGCGAGTGGCCGCCGGTATACCGGGGCGAGCAATGACCTAACCGGCAAACCCGCCCTTGTCCAGAAAAGCCTGCTCTTCCTCAGTGCTGGCGCGGGCCAATACCTTGTTGCGATGAGGGAACCGTCCAAAGCGCTGGATAATCTCGGCGTGTTCCTTGGCCCAGTGGTAGGTGTTGGCGTCCAGCGTCTGGTTGAGGGCCAGGGAACGCTGCTGGTCCGCGGGGTCTTCCGAATGCTCGAACGGCAGGTAGCAGAACGCACGCAAGGCGGGCTCGATCAACTGATCCCACCCGGCGTCTACCATGCGCCCGGCATACAGGCGGGCCAACGGGTCCGTGGCGAACATATGGGCCGTGCCGCGAAAGGCATTGCGCGGGTATTGGTCGAGCAGGATCAGCAGGGCCAGGGCGCCTTCTGCCGAGTCCAGCCAGCTTTCCAGCTCACGGCGAGCGGCTTGCAGGTGGGCGTCATGGAAGGTGTCGCGAAAGCTGGCGTCAAAGGCCTCGTCCTTGGCGAACCAACGCTGGGGGCCGGCGTTTTGCCAGAAGTCGATGACGGATTGTGGGGTGGTCATGGTGAATACCTGCGAAAGCGATTTGGCAGACATTAGCAGAATCGACCAGACGACGCGGCCCGCCCCCACAGTTTAATGTTATAGAATAACAACCCACTTCTCCCCTGCCCTGTGATTTCACCCATGCCCGACGCTGTCCCCCTACGCCAACGCCTGCTTTCCATCGACGCCCTGCGCGGCCTGGTGATCCTGTTCATGCTGCTGGACCACGTGCGCGAAACCTTCCTGCTGCACCGCCAGGTCAGCGACCCAATGAATATCGACAGCACCGAGCCTGCGCTGTTTATCAGCCGCACCCTCGCCCACCTGTGCGCCCCGGTGTTTGTCTTGCTCACCGGGCTGTCGGCGTGGCTGTACGGCCAGAAATACCAAGGCCGCCGCGACGTGTCGGCGTTCCTGTTCAAGCGCGGGTTGTTCCTGGTGGTGCTGGAATTCACCCTGGTCAACTTCGCCTGGACCTTCCAACTGCCGCCCAGCGTGATCTACCTGCAAGTGATCTGGGCGATTGGCGTGAGCATGCTCGCCCTTGCCGCACTGGTGTGGCTGCCGCGCCCGCTGTTGTTCGCCGTGGCGATTGCGCTGATTGCCGGGCACAACCTGCTGGACGGCCTGCACCTCGCGCCAGGTTCGATGTTGCAAAATGGTTGGGCGATCCTGCATGAACGCAGTTGGATCGATGTGGGCGACAGCCTGCGCCTGCGTATCACCTACCCGGTGTTGCCGTGGATTGGCGTGATTGCGCTGGGCTATGGCCTGGGCCCGTGGTTTGCCAATGACGTGCGGCCGGCGTTGCGTCAGCGCTACTTGGCGCTGGCGGGCGTGGCGGCGTTGGTTGGGTTTGTGCTGTTGCGTGCGCTCAATGGCTACGGCGAGAAGCCTTGGCAGGCCTATGACAGCGACGTGCAGACGCTGATGAGTTTTTTCAACGTGACCAAGTATCCGCCTTCGCTGTTGTTCCTGGCGTTGACGCTGGGGATGGGGTTGCTGCTGTTGCTGGCGTTTGAGCGTGCGGGGCATAAGCGGTGGATTGGCATGCTGGCGACGTTTGGGGCGGCGCCGATGTTCTTTTATCTGCTGCATTTGTATGTGTTGAAAGTCCTCTATGTGGCTTGTGTTGCGTTGTTTGGCCTCAATCAAGGCAGCTATTTTGGCGTCGATGGCATTGGCGCGGTGTGGTTGATAGCGTTGCTGTTGCCGATTGCACTGTATCCGCCAGTGCGCTGGTTCGCCGGGCTCAAAGCAAGACGCCGCGACCTGGCTTGGCTCAAATACCTCTGACTAGACACGGGCCAAGTGTGGGAGCGGGCTTGCTCGCGAAAGCAGTGGGTCAGCCAACACTGCCGGCGACTGACACTCCGTATTCGCGAGCAAGCCCGCTCCCACACTTTTGACCGTGTCCTACTCAGGAATCAGGCCAGTTCAGCACGCAGTTGACGGGCTGCAGTGACCATATGAATCAACGCCGCCTCCGTCTCCGGCCAGCCCCGGGTCTTCAAGCCGCAATCCGGGTTCACCCACAGCCGCTCGGCTGGAATCCGCTTGGCCGCCTTGCGCAACAGGTTGGCCATTTCCGAGGCATCCGGCACCCGTGGCGAGTGGATGTCATACACCCCCGGGCCGATTTCGTTCGGGTAGGCGAAGGCTTCAAACGCGTCCAGCAACTCCATGTCCGACCGTGAGGTTTCGATGGTGATTACATCGGCATCCATCGCCGCGATGCTTTCGATCACATCGTTGAACTCGCTGTAGCACATGTGCGTGTGGATCTGGGTTTCATCGCGCACACCCGAGGCGCACAGGCGGAACACTTCGGTGGCCCAGTCCAGATAGTGCTGCCACTGCGCCTGGCGCAACGGCAAGCCTTCGCGGAACGCCGCTTCGTCGATCTGCACGATCTTGATCCCGGCGGCTTCCAGGTCCACCACTTCGTCGCGGATCGCCAGGGCCAGTTGCCGCGCCTGTTCTTCGCGGCTCACGTCTTCGCGTGGGAAGGACCACATCAGCATGGTCACCGGGCCGGTCAGCATGCCCTTCATCACCTTGTGGGTCAGGCCTTGGGCATAGCGGATCCACTCCACCGTCATGGCCTTCGGGCGGCTCAGGTCGCCGAAGATCAGCGCCGGTTTCACGCAGCGCGAGCCGTAGCTCTGGACCCAGCCGAAGCGGGTGAAGGCATAGCCGTCCAACTGTTCGGCGAAGTACTCGACCATGTCGTTGCGTTCGGCCTCACCGTGTACCAGCACGTCCAGACCGAGGTTTTCCTGCACCTCGACGGCGTGCTTGATCTCGCTGTGCATGGCTTCGACATATTCGGCTTCGCTCAACTTGCCGGCCTTGTACGACTGGCGTGCCAGGCGGATCGACGCGGTCTGCGGGAACGAACCGATGGTGGTGGTCGGGAACAGCGGCAGGTTGAGGCCGGCGCGTTGTTTCTCGATGCGCTGGGCGAACAGCGACTGGCGCTGGCTGTCCTCTGCCGTGATCGCGGCGACGCGGGCTTGCACGGCAGGTTTGTGGATACGCGGTGAAGCGGCACGTGCAGCTTGCACCGCACGGCTTTGCGCCAAAGCAGCCAACACGTTGGAGGCTTCAGGCTGGTTGACCGCTTGCGCCAGCACCGCCACTTCGGCGCACTTCTGCACGGCAAACGCCAGCCAGCTTTTCAGCTCGCCATCCAGTTTGTCTTCGCGGGCCAGGTCGACCGGGCTGTGCAGCAGCGAGCAGGATGGCGCAACCCACAGGCGATCACCCAATTTGTCATGGGCATGCTGCAAGGTAGCGAGGGCTTTTTCCAGGTCGCAGCGCCAGACGTTGCGGCCGTTGACCACGCCCAGGGACAGCACCTTGTAGGCCGGCAGGCGGTCGAGAATGGTCGGGTACTGTTCCGGTGCGCGCACCAGGTCGATATGCAAACCATCCACCGGCAGGTTGGCGGCCAGGCCGAGGTTCTCTTCCAGCCCACCAAAATAGGTGGCCACGAGCTTTTTCAGCGGGTCGCGCTGGATCAGGTTGTAGGCACGCTCAAACGCGTTTTTCCAGTCTTGCGGCAGGTCCAGCACGAGGATCGGCTCGTCGATCTGCACCCACTCCACGCCCAGGTCGGCGAGGCGCTGGAAGATCTGGCCGTACAGCGGCAGCAGGCGATCGAGCAGGTCGAGCTTGTCGAAATCTGCGCCCTTGGCCTTGCCCAGCCACAGGTAGGTCAGCGGGCCGATCACCACCGGTTTGACGTTGTGCCCCAGTTCGCGGGCTTCCTGCACTTCTTCGAACAGTTGATCCCAGCCGAGGTGGAACTGCTGGTCGGCGCTGAATTCAGGCACCAGGTAGTGATAGTTGGTGTCGAACCATTTGGTCATTTCCTGGGCGTGGGCGCCGCCGCAGCAGCTGTCGCTGACGCCACGGGCCATGCCAAACAGGGTGTGCAAAGTGGCTTGGCCATCGGCCGGGCGGAAACGCTCGGGGATCACGCCAAACATCAACGAGTGGGTCAGCACCTGGTCGTACCAGGCAAAATCACCGGCCGGCAGCAACTCGATGCCGGCCTGTTTTTGCAGGTCCCAGTGGGTCTTGCGCAGATCACGGCCAACGGCCCGCAAGCCGGCTTCGTCGAGCTCGCCCTTCCAGAACGCTTCCTGCGCTTTTTTCAGTTCACGATCGCGTCCAATGCGCGGAAATCCCAGGGAATGAGCGACTGCCATGACTTACAACTCCGATGTCGTTATGTATGGCAGCTATTGTCGGCACACAGCGATAGTGAGACAAACTCATATTATTCTAGATCATCACAAGATCCACTCATGTTGAGAGCCAGTGGACATAGAACGCGTGAAACATGAAATACGCACACACCGCCAGCGCCACCCCCATGCAGCGGTTGAACAGCGTAAACGCCGACGTGCCGTTGATCCGCCGCCCCAGCACTGCGCCGAGCATCGCGTAAATCCATGGCGCACCGAACGCGCCAAAGGCCAGCACCGCCGAAACCAACGCAATGGACACCCCGGTGATATGCGCTGCGGGGAGCATCACACTGGTGATCGGCAACACCGCCATGATGCCCTTGGGGTTGAGCAACTGGATCACCAGGCCGTTCCAGAACGTAAGGGTTTTGACGGGCACGGTTGAAGCCGTTTCATCCACCACCGTGCGCGCCGTGAACACTTGATAGGCGAGATACAGCGTGTACACGCCGCCAATCAGCGAGATGTACGGCAACGCCGCCTGGGAAATGATCGCCTCGCCGGTGTAGCCAAACAGCACAAACAACAGCAGCATCGCGCAGCCCACACCGATGAAAAATCCGGTGGAGCGGCGGAACTGGCCGGTGAGCCCGGCGTTGAGGCCCATGAAGTTCACGGGACCAGGGCTGTACATGACGCTGAAGGCGTAGAGGAAGATGTCCATGGAAAACCTGCAGTAGAGGAAGTGTGGCGAGTCTACTGAGGGGGGTTGGGGGGATTCTTGTACGTTTGTGGTACGCCCTTAACGGGAGCAAGCTTCCTCGCCACGGGTATAGTGTTTACCTGCCCCTTTCAGGATCGATACCAACATGGATGCCGTTACCCAAGGCAGTTGCCTCTGTGGCGCAGTCACCTATCAAGTCACTGCACCGCTCAAGGCCGTTACCCACTGCCATTGCCGCAAATGCCAGAAAAGCCATGGCGCTGCGTTTGCCAGTTACGCCAGTGCGCCGCGATCAGCCGTCAGCATCCGGGCTGTTGCAGATGCGCTGAAAAGCTATGAATCCTCACCGGGTGTCACTCGCCAGTTTTGCCGGGTGTGCGGGTCATCGTTGTTCTGGCAGGACGCCAAGGGGCTATATCCAGAGTGGGTTTCGATTGCGCTGGGTACGCTCGACACGCCGCTTGTCCCGCTGAAACAGGCGCACAGCTGCATTGAGTCGAAGGCGGTATGGGCTGAATGAAGATCAAAGGTGGCTGTTAGCGTCTGGGGATCCTCAGCCGAGCACTTTCTACCCATACACACCGCTGAAAATGTGGGAGCTGGCTTGCCTGCGATGACGGACTGCCAGTCGATATTGCTTTGACTGATCCACCGCTATCGCAGGCAAGCCAGCTCCCACAAGGATCAACACCGCCTGTGGAGACCTGGTTACATCAACGGGATCGAGTAGTTCACAAACACCCGATTCTGATCCTGGTCCCGCGCCACTTCACTGCGTGACACGCCATTGCGCCAGCCAAACCCGACGTTCTTGAACGTGCCACTCTGCACCACGTAGTCCAGGGCAATATCCCGTTCCCACTCGCTGGCATCCTTGCCACTGGCGGTGCGGATGTTGTCGCCCTTGAGGTACATCATCGACGCCTTCAAACCCGGCACGCCGAGTGCAGCAAAGTCGTAGGCGTATTGGGCGAAGGCCGTACGCTCGCCAGCCTGGATAAAGGTCTGCACGGTACGGTCGGTGTAGAGGTACAGGCTGGAACCGCCCTCCCCTTTGTTCACCAGGCCACCCTGGTTGAGCTGGGCGAAGTTGCTGTCGTCCGACACCTGCTGGTAGCCGGCGGTGATCGCGTGCGGGCCCAGGGAGTAGATGAATGCCGCACTCCAGGTGTTGTTGTCGATTTCACCGTTGCCGTTCTTGGTATAGCCGCCGAGCTTGTAACCCTCGGCACGCCCGGCGGCCGTGCTGTTTTTACCGTCGGAGGTGGTCTTGAAGTAGCGCAGGTCGGTCTTCAACGAGCCGTAGTCACCCAGCGGCAATACGTGGATCAGCCCGGCAAAGTGCTGCTGGTAATAGTCTTCAAGGTTGGCGTAGTAATACTGGACCAGCAGGTCCTTGTTCACCTGGTAGTCGGCACCCGCGTAGTTGAACTTGTTGCTTTCCTGGGGCCCGCCCGCCGCTGCCAGGCCGCTGCGGTCGCTGGAGCCACGACCCGTGGTGTGTTGCAGCTGGCCGCCGATCAGGGTCAGGTTGTCGATGTCTTTGCTGGTGATTTGCCCGCCTTCAAAGGATTGCGGCAACAGGCGGCCGTCGTTGCTCACCAGGATCGGCAGGTTCGGGCGCAGGTAGCCGTAGCGCAATTCGCTCTTGGCAAAACGCGCCTTGGCCGTGGCGCCGCCACGGGCCCAGTTGTCGGTAGCCTTGCCGTCTTCGTTGGGGATCATCGAGCTGCCAACGTGGCGGCCGGCGCCGCTGTCGAGGGTGATGCCGAGCATGCCCACCGCATCCAGACCAAAGCCGACGGTGCCGTCGGTAAAGCCCGATTGGTAGTTAAGGATAAAGGCCTGGCCCCACTCTTCAGTCTTCGACGGCGCGGCGGTGCCGTCGCGGTTGTCGTTGTTGAAGTAGAAGTTGCGCATGCTCAGGTTGGCTTTGCTGTCGCTCAGGAAATCCGCCGACGCCAAAGGGCTCAGGGCAATGCCCAGGCCGCCGGTCAATACGCTTAACATATTCAAAGTGGCTTTCATCACAACCTCAGTCAATTAATCCATGGGCGTCATAAAACGGGTACGGCCCCGGGTAGTCCCCGAATACGCCGTTGTGGCTGATCAAACCCTGCTGCGCCTGCCAGCGATGCAACAGATAGCCCGCCGGCTCCAAATTGAAATGCGCGGGCGCCGCTTCTTGTAAATCGAGGACGATCTGGTGCGAGGTGCCGGGGCACACACAACTCAGGCTGCCGCCGAAACGCCGCTGCATCGGCCGGTGCAAGTGCCCGCACAACAGGCGCTCGACCTGTGGATGGCGGGCGACCACGTGCTCCAGCGCAGCCGCGTTGATGAACGGCTCGCGGTCCATATGGCCGATGCCGCTGATAAACGGTGGGTGATGCAGGATCAGCAAGGTCGGTGCGTCAGGCCGCAGCGCCAATTGCGCATCCAGCCAGTGCAACTGGCTGTCCAGCAACTGCCCGCCGTGGCCGCCGGGGATGGTGGAATCCAGGCCGATCAGGCGCAGTGGATGGTCGTCCACCACCCAATCCAGCGGGCCGTCTGCCGAGGCCGGCAAGTAGGGGTGGTCACGGAACGCCTCGAGCAACGGCCCGCGCGTGTCGTGGTTGCCCGGCACCAAGTAGCACGGCATGTGCAGGCGCGCGAGTTCGGGGTGCAGCACGGCGTATTCATCGGCGCGGCCGAAGTCCACCAGGTCGCCGCTGATCACCACGATATCGGGGCGCGGCTGGCTGGCATTCAGATGGTCGACGGCACGGCGCAAGGCGCCCAGGGTATCGACCACACCGTAGGTGAGGCGCTGGCCGGCTTTCAGGTGCAGGTCGCTGATCTGCGCAACGAGGAACGGACGATTCAACATAGATTCTCAAGCATTCAGGGTGAACAACATGTGCGGCGCAATCGCCAGGGCAATCGGCGCGCCGACGGCGTACAACTGGTTGTCGCTGCTGTCCACCAGCAGCGGTTGCGGGCCGCCCACATCCACCAGTAGGCGGCTTTGCGCGCCCTGGAAAAACTGCGCGACGAGATGCCCGTGCAGGTGCCCTTCGCTCTCCATCACCCGCAGGTGTTCCGGGCGGCAGTACAGGGTGTTGGGCAGGCTCGCTTCGTGCCACGGCAACTCGCCGCCGCAGACTTTCAAGCCGTGGGCTGACGGCGCGATCACCGCGAAGGCATTAAGGTTGCCGACGAAGCCTGCGACAAAGGTGTTGGCCGGCTTCTGGTAGATGTCGCGCGGGCTCGCCAACTGGGCGACCCGGCCTTGCTCCATCACCAGGATGCGATCACCGAGGGCCATGGCTTCGCCCTGGTCGTGGGTGACGAACACCGAGGTGATGCCCAGCCCGCGCAGCAGCTCATTGAGCTCACTGCGCAGGCGTTCACGCAGTTGCGCATCGAGGGCCGCCAGCGGTTCATCCAGCAGCAACACTTTAGGGCGCGGCGCCAGGGCGCGGGCCAGTGCCACGCGTTGGCGCTGGCCGCCGGACAATTCATGGATGCTGCGCCGGCCGTGATCCTGCAAGCCCACCAGTTCCAGCAATTCATCGCAGCGCTGGTTGCGCGCCTGCACGGGCACGCCGCGAATCTTCAAGCCGTAGACGATATTCCCCGCCACATCCAGGTTGGGAAACAGCGCGTAGTTCTGGAACACCATGCCCACGTCGCGGCGCTCGATAGGCAGGCGTGTCACGTCCTGATCACCAAAAAACACCTGGCCCACATCCGGGCGTTCCAGGCCGGCAATCAGGCGCAAGGTGGTGGTCTTGCCACACCCGGACGGGCCGAGAATGGCCAGGGTTTCGCCGCCTTCGACGGTGAGGTTCAAGTCATGCACGGCCACGGTGCCGTCGGCGAATGCCTTGCGACAGCCTTGCAGGCGGATAGTGATAGCGGTCATCGACGCTCTCCACGGGACAAACGGGCGCTGATGGCCTGCAACGCAATCAGCAGCGGCACGATCATCAGCAAAAAGATAAGGGTGTAGGCACTGGCGATTTCCAGGCGCGCCGAGGCGTAGCTGTCGGCCAGGCCCACGGGCAAGGTCTTGGTCATCGGCGTATGGAGCATCCAGGTCAGGTTGAATTCACCCAGGGACAGGGTCACCACCATCAGCACACCGGCGAGAATCCCCGCGCGGCAGTTGGGCACCACCACACTGAAAAAACGCTTGATGGGACCCGCGCCGAGGCTGGCCGCCGCCTCCTCCAGCACCGGCAGTTGCTGGCGTTGCATCACCGCCATGACCGGGCGCACCAGGAACGGCAAGGTGAACAGCACATGGCCAACAAGGATGAACAACCAACTGCTGCGAAAGCCGCCGAACTGGCCGTAAGTCAGCAACAGTGCCAACGCACTGGCCAGGCCCGGCATGGCCACCGGCAGCACCATCAACTCTTCAAAGGCACGACTGAAGCGATTGTTCATGCGCACCAGGGCGTAGGCCGCCGGCACGCCAATCACGCAGACGCACACCGCGCAGGCCAGGGCCAGTTGCAGCGACAACCACACCGTCGGCGAGTAGGCCTGCCACACCTGGATCAACCAGTCGAAGGTCAGGCCGCTGGACACGCCGACGAAGAAGTTGCGGGTCAACCCGGCCAGCAGCGACATCAATACCGGTACCAACATGAAGGCGCACACCAGCAAGGTGAACAGCAGTTGCAGCACGAACAACGATGAGCGCTTCACAGGACGGTCCCCGCGTTTTTCACCAGGCGCCGGGTGAGCAGCAGCACCGCCCAGGTCAGCGCGCCGAGCACCACCGACAGCGCGGCCGCAACGGCGAAGTTGGCGTAGTTGGTGAACACGTTGTAGATCGCCACCGGGGTGACGTTGAGGCGCGTGCCCAAGGTGAACGCCGTACCAAAGGCGCCCATGGACGTGGCAAAACAGATCGCCCCGCAGGAGGCCAACGCCGGCGCCAGACCCGGCACGATTACGTCGCACACCACCCGCCAGTGCCCGGCACCGAGGGAATGCGCGGCTTCTTCCAGGCTGCGGTCGAGGCTTTCACAGGCGGCCATCACGGTGAGGATCACCCGGGGGATCGAGAAGTACAGGTAGCCGACAAACAGCCCGGCCAGCGAGTAGGCAAAGATCCAGCGTTCACCGGCCAGTTGCAGGCCCAGTGACGCGAACAAGCCCTGGCGCCCTGCCAACAGAATCACCAGGAAGCCCACCACCACACCCGGGAATGCCAGGGGAAAAGTCAGCAGCGCGACCAACGCCGAGCGCCCAAAGAACTGCTGACGCGCGAGGAACACGCCGCTGATGCCACCCACCAACAACGCGGCAAGCGTGACAAACACCGCCAGCGCGCAGGTTTGCGCGAGGCTGCCCAGGTACTGCGCGCTGCTGAGCACTTGCCAGTAGCCGCTGCCGTTGCTGTCGCGGCTCTCGGCACCCAGCAGCACCAGGTGCGCCAGCGGCAGCAGCCAGAACGCGAGCAGCACCGCAAAGGCCGGGGCCAGCGCCCAGGCCGCCTGTTTTGCCGATGCAGCCACTTACTTGACCTCGTTCAGGTAACGGGCGGCGAACGCTTCCTGCACGGCGGCCATTTTTTCGTAATCCACCACGCCGGCGCGGGCGTAGTCGCTGTCGGGGAGGAACTGCGCGGCGACCTCGGCCGGCATCTCTACCGGACGCACTGGACGCAGGTAGGCCTTGGCCCACAGTGCCTGGCCTTGATCCGAGAGGACGAAATCGAGGACCTTCTCGGCATTGGCGCGGTGCGGCGCGTTGGCCACTGCGCTCATCACGTAGGGCACGCTGATGCTGCCTTCCTTGGGGATCACGAAGGCGACGTTGGCGTTGTCCTTGTAGCGCGCGCGGTAGGCGTTGAAGTCGTAGTCCACGAGGATCGGCAACTCACCGGACAGCACCCGCGCATAAGCGGTTTGCTTGGGCACGATGGGCGCGTTTTTCGCCAGCTTCTGGAAGTAATCGATGGCCGGGGCGAAGTTGTCCAGGTCGCCGCCCAGGGCGCGGTTGATCGCCACCGCCGACACGTAGCCGACGAACGCGCTGGACGGGTCGAGATAACCGACCATGCCTTTGTATTCAGGCTTGAGCAGGTCGGCCCAGCTTTGCGGCACCGGCAGGCCGCCGAGGGCATCGACGTTGACCATGATGCCCAGGGTGCCGGAGTGGATCGCGAACCAGTGGCCGGCCGGGTCTTTCAAGCCCGCAGGGATCTGTTCGAAGCCCTTGGGCTTGTAGGTGCCGACCACCTCGGCTTTTTGCGCTTGCAGGCCGAAGGTCACGCCGTAGTAGACAACGTCGGCCACCGGTGCGGCCTTCTCGGCGACCAGTTGCGCCAGGGATTGGCCGGAGTTCTTGTTGTCCAGCGGCACTTGCACGCCGGTGCTGGCGGCGATGGCCTTGAGCTGGGTGCCCCAGTCGGCCCAGTCCGGCGGGCAGTTGTAGCAGATTGCGGTGTCGGCGGCCTGGGCCAGGCTGGCCGCGCCGCACAGCAGCACGGCGGCCAGGGTTTTACTGAATGCGCGCATCAGAGCTCTCCTCACGGGGTTGAGTACTTTCACCTGGCCGGATGTGGCAAGGCAGGCAATGGGAAATCGGTTCGTTGCCGGCGATCTGTGCCAGCAGTTGGTCAATCACCGTGCTGGCGAGCAGCGCGATGGGTTGCACCACGCTGCACAGCGTCGGGTGCATCTGGGTGCCGAGGCTGATGCCGTCGAAGCCCATCACCGAGAGCTGCTCGGGGACATTCCAGGCGTTGCGGCGCAGCTCGGCGATCAGGCTGATGGCCAAGAAATCGTTGGAGCACACCAGCGCGGTGGGCGCGTCGGGGCCTTGCAGAGACGGTGCGATGGCGGCGAATTCGGCCTGGGTATGGGCCGGCATCTCGATCACCGGGCGTGCGTCGAGGCCGTACTCGTGCATCGCATCGCAGTAGCCGGCGTAGCGCAGGCGCGCACGGTCCGATTGCAACGCGGGCCCTGCGACCATGCTGATGCGCCGGTGGCCGGCGTCCAGCAGATAACGGGTGGCCAAGGCCATGCCGGCGCGGTTGTCCACCGACACGGCACTGTAGTTGGGGTTGCCCGGTTGGTGATAAGCCAGCACGAACGGCGTTTGTTCGGTGTTCAGGCTGCTGAGCACCGCGTTGCTTTCGGCGTCGGTGACCGTCAGCACCAAGCCATCCACGCGTTGGCGCAGCAGCTCTTCCACCACGATGCTTTCGCGTTCGCTGTTGTAGTCGGTGGTGGCCAGCACCAGGCTGTAGCCACGGGAACGCGCGGCGCGCTCCATGGCCTGGAACTGCTCGGCGAACACCGGGTTGAGCAGATTGGGCACCACCACACCGATCAACTGGGTGGTTTGCAGGCGCAGTTGACGGCCCAGCAGATTGGGCCGGAACCCCAACTCACGGGCGGCGGCGAACACCTGCTCGCGGGTCGTCGGGCGCACCTGGTCCGGCGAAGCAAAAGCCCGGGCGGCGGTGGCACGGGATACACCGGCCAGTCGGGCAACGTCTTTCAGGTCAGTCATTGTCACTCGCTTGAGATCGATCTCATTGGCGAGGACAGTAGCGGGGGAATGTGGCAGTTCGGCGGTAAGCAGATGACAGTTTGAAGGCACTTGACCTGATACACACAGATCAAAATGTGGGAGCGGGCTTGCTCGCGAAAGCGGTGTGTCAGCCAGCCTATTCAATACTGACCCACCGCTTTCGCGAGCAAGCCCGCTCCCACAATGGTTCGGGGTATGGCCATAGATGGTCATACTCGGCAGCTATCATTAAAAACCAAGGGCAGCAAAATCCGCCCACTAACCTTCCGATTCGCCCCAAGTGCGGGCACAATGCGTGTCCTTTTTTGGCAGGCACCGCCGCAGGCTCTCAAAAATGATCAAAACGCCGTACTACCTCATCGATAAACAGAAGCTTCTGGTCAACATGCAGAAGATTGCTTACGTGCGCGAACAGTCCGGCGCCAAGGCCCTGCTGGCGCTCAAGTGCTTTGCCACATGGTCGGTGTTCGACCTGATGCAGCAATACATGGACGGCACCACCTCGTCGTCGCTGTACGAGCTGAAGCTGGGCCGCCAGAAGTTCGCCGGTGAAGCGCACGCCTACAGCGTGGCCTGGGCCGACGACGAAATCGAAGAGATGCTGGAGAACTGCGACAAGATCATCTTCAACTCCATCAGCCAATTGCAGCGTTTTGCCGAGCGTTCCGAAGGCAAGACCCGTGGCCTGCGTGTGAACCCGCAGGTGAGCAGCTCCGACTACCTGCTGGCCGACCCGGCACGTCCATTCAGCCGCCTGGGCGAATGGGACCCGATGAAGATCGAAGGCGTGATCGACCAGATCTCAGGCTTCATGTTCCACAACAACTGCGAGAACGGCGATTTCAGCCTGTTCGACAAAATGCTCGGCACCATCGAAGAACGCTTCGGCGCGCTGCTGCATAAAGTCGAGTGGGTCAGCCTCGGCGGCGGTATCCACTTCACCGGCGAAGACTATGCGGTGGATGCGTTCTGCGCGCGCTTGAAAGCCTTCTCCGAGAAGTACGGCGTACAGGTCTACCTGGAACCCGGCGAAGCGGCGATCACCAACAGCGCCTCCCTGGAAGTCACCGTGCTCGACACCCTCTACAACGGCAAGAACCTCGCCGTGGTAGACAGCTCCATCGAAGCCCACCTGCTGGACCTGCTGATCTATCGCCTCAACGCCAAGCTGGCGCCGAGCGATGGCGAACACACCGTGATGGTGTGCGGCAAATCCTGCCTGGCCGGGGACATCTTCGGTGAGTACCAATTTGATCGTCCGCTGGCCATCGGCGATCGGCTGTCGTTCATCGACACCGCGGGCTACACCATGGTCAAGAAAAATTGGTTCAACGGCCTGAAAATGCCGTCCATCGTAGTGAAACAACTCGACGGTACTGTCGAAGTGGTTCGTGAATTTGGTTACGACGACTACCTGTCCAGCCTTTCGTAAGCTGGCGGATATAGGAGAAAGAAAGCAATTGAAAAAGAACGTTCTTATCATTGGTGCAGGAGGTGTCGCCAAGGTGGTGGCCCACAAGTGCGCGCAGCACAACGACGAACTCGGTCGTATTGCTATCGCGTCGCGCAACATCTCCAAATGCCAGGCCATCATCGACAGCGTCAAGGCCAAGGGTAGCCTCAAAGTACCCGCAGAGAT
The DNA here is from genome assembly GCF_003852405.1 of Pseudomonas sp. KBW05. Lineage (GTDB taxonomy): Bacteria > Pseudomonadota > Gammaproteobacteria > Pseudomonadales > Pseudomonadaceae > Aquipseudomonas. Next base: position 53,418 of record NZ_QAJM01000032.1, on the reverse strand, counting down.
CCAAGCCTTCGCGCTGAACGCCCTGGACGTGGAAGCGACCAAGGCCCTGATCCGCGAGACCGAATCGCAGATCGTCATCAACGTCGGTTCCTCGTTCCTCAACATGTCGGTACTGCGTGCCTGCATCGACACGGGCGTGGCTTACCTCGACACTGCCATCCACGAAGAGCCGGGCAAGGTCTGCGAGACCCCGCCGTGGTACGGCAACTACGAGTGGAACCACCTGGAAGAGTGCAAACAGAAGAACATCACCGCCATCCTTGGCGTGGGCTTCGACCCGGGTGTCGTCAACGCGTACGCCGCGCTGGCGCAGCAACAGCATTTCGACCGCATTGACTCCATCGACATCCTCGACGTCAATGCCGGCTCCCATGGCAAATACTTCGCCACCAATTTCGACCCGGAAATCAACTTCCGCGAGTTCACCGGACAGGTGTGGAGCTGGCAGAACAGCCAGTGGACCAGCAACACCATGTTCGAAGTCAAACGCACCGATGACCTCCCGGTCGTCGGTTCGCAGAACCTGTACCTGACCGGCCACGATGAAGTGCACTCGCTGTCGAAAAACCTCGACGTGCCCAACGTGCGTTTCTGGATGAGCTTCGGCGAACACTACATCAACGTGTTCACCGTCCTGAACAAGCTCGGCCTGCTCTCCGAAAAACCGGTCACCACCGCCGAAGGCCTGGAAGTGGTGCCATTGAAACTGGTCAAGGCCGTACTGCCCGACCCATCTTCGCTGGCGCCCGGCTACACCGGCAAGACCTGCATCGGCGACCTGGTCAAAGGCACCAAGGACGGCAAGGCGCGTGAGGTGTTCATCTACAACGTAGCTGACCACGAAGAAGCATTCGCCGAAACCGACAGCCAGGGCATCTCCTACACCGCAGGCGTTCCTCCAGTAGCCGCCGCGCTGCTGGTCGCCCGTGGCGAGTGGGACGTGCAACGCATGGCCAACGTGGAAGAACTGCCGGCTGAGCCGTTCCTCAAGGCGCTGGACGTGATGGGCCTGCCGACTCGGATCAAGGACGAGCACGGTGATCGTGCCTGGGATGCGATTGCCTGATAGGCGATAGCGACCCGAACAAAAAAATGCGCCCTTAGGGGCGCATTTTTTGTTGGGGTCAAACACACATCTCAAACCCAATGAAATTCCAAATGTGGGAGCGGGCTTGCTCGCGAATACGGTGGGTCAGAAAAGAATAGGCTGACTGACACACCGCATTCGCGAGCAAGTCGAATCGTCGCACCGCCGCTCCCACAGGGGGTCTCTAGTGAACTTGAAATAGCGGGTTATTCCAGGTTCCGCGCCGAATTACTCAGCGCCCTCGAACACTGCAACAACGCCGGCGCCAACTGCCGTTCCGCATCCGCCCTGCTCCACCGACTGGTCGGCGCCACCACATGCACCGCCGCCACCGGCCGTCCATTCGCACCCAGTACCGGCGCACCGATGGTCATGTCGCCCAGGAACAACTCCTGGCCATTCACCGCATAGCCTTGTTCGCGCACCAGTTGCAGCGACTCCAGAATCTGCTCGACGTCCGTCAGCGTCAGGCTGGTGTGGGCAATGCGCTGGCTGTTCTCGATCAGCACCAACGCTTCATCCACCGGCAACGCGCTCAAATACGCCCGCCCCGACGCCGTGCAGTACATCGGCACCCGCGAGCCGATCGGCATATGCACCGGCACGAACCCTGAGCTAACAAACCGTGCGATGTAGGTCATGTCGTAGCCCGCAGGCTCGGTGAGGCACGAGGTCTCACCCGTCAGCCGCGTCAGTTCCGACAAAAACGGGTTGGCCACCTCGATCAACGAATGCGCATCCAGGTAACTGAAGCCCAACTCCAACACCCGGGGGGTGAGTTGGTAATGACGTGTGCGGGAGTGTTTCCGAAGGTAACCAAGGCTTTCGAGGGTAAACACCATGCGCTGGGCGGAGCTTTTGGTCATGCCGGCGGCCTCGGCCACCTCTGCAAGGCTCATGCTGCGGCGCTGTGCGCTGAATGCCTTGAGCACCGACAGGCCTTTTTCCAGGGATTGGTTGTGCAAGCTGTTGCGTTCTTCGGACATGGCGAACTCGCGGTTTGGTCGATCAGGCGTGGCGATATTTCTACCGTAAATCACAAAAATAGACCACTTAATATCGCATATCGATACGAATGGTTCATTTTGTCGATTTTCTATAGCGCTATACGATTTTTTATAATCGAAATGGCACAGAGCTTGCGGTTTCATCGTCAGCCGCTTGCGGTACTGACGATCCGTTTTCCTTCTGGAGTAACCCGATGAACAGTCTTTCGCCCTTGTTTCGCCGCCTCGCCTTCGCCGTATGCGCCACCCTGTGTGCCAGCGCCGTGCACGCAGAGAGTGCGTCCTCGTACAAAGTCGGTGCAACGGCCAGCGGTTCGCCGTTTACCTTCCTCCATATCAAGAGCAACAGCATTCAAGGGGTAATGGTCGATGTGGCGGAGGCCGTGGGCAAAGCAGGCGGCTTTACCAGCCAGATCGAACAGACCAACTTCGCCGCGCTGATCCCCTCCCTCACCTCCGGCAAGCTGGACTTCATTTCCGCCGGCATGCTCAAGACCGAGGAACGCACCAAGGTCGTGGATTTCAGCGCACCGGTGTACGCCTACGGTGAAGGCCTGATCGTCAATGCCGACGACAACACCACTTACCCAGACCTGGTCCCGCTCAAGGACCAGATCGTCGGCGTACAGGCCGGCACGGTGTTCTACGACCAACTGAACAAGCTCGGCATCTTCAAGGAAATCCGCACCTACGACTCCATCGGCGAGATGGTCCGCGACCTATCCCTGGGCCGCATCAAGGCCGCCGTGGGTGACCAGCCGGTGGTGGCCTACCAGATCCGCCAGAAGCTGTTCAAAGGCGTGAAACTGGCCACCGACTACCAGCCCACCAACGTTGGCGAAGTTTGCCTGGTAGTGCGCAAGGGCGATTCGCAAACCCTGGAGCGCCTGAACACCGCCATCGTCACCATCAAGGCTGACGGCACCCTGGATAGCATCCTCAAGAAGTGGGGGCTTGATACCCAGGTGCGCCCATGAACCTCACCGAGTTCCTGCAAAACGCCCATGACTTCTTGCCGATCCTGCTGCAAGGCGCCTGGGTGACGATCCAGATCACCGTGCTGTCGTTCCTGCTCAGCAGTGCCATCGGCCTGGTGCTAGCGCTGCTCAAACTGTCGCCGATCCGGGCGCTGTCGTGGACGGCCAGTACCATCATCAACGTGATCCGTGGCCTGCCGATCATTGTGCAGCTGTTCTACATCTACTTCGTGCTACCGGACATGGGCGTGCACCTCACCGCCTTCTACGCAGGCGTGATCGGCATGGGTATCGCCTACTCGGCATACCAGGCGGAGAACTTCCGCACCGGCATCATCGCCGTGGAGCAGGGCCAGCGTGAGGCCGCTGAGGCGCTGGGCATGCGCTCGGCGTTGATGATGCGCCGGGTGATCCTGCCTCAGGCGTTTCGCATCGCCCTGCCGCCCTACGGCAACACCCTGGTGATGATGCTCAAGGACTCGTCCCTGGTCTCCACCATTACCGTGGCGGAGATGACCCGCCAGGGCCAACTGATCGCCTCGTCCACCTTCCAGAACATGACCGTCTACACCCTGGTCGCCCTGCTCTACCTGCTGATGAGCCTGCCGCTGGTGTATGGCCTGCGTCGCATGGAACAGCACCTGGGCCGGAGGAGAAAAGCATGATCGAGATACGCCAACTGCAAAAACACTACGGCAGCCACCGCGTGCTACACGGTGTTGACCTGGACGTGGCCAAGGGCGAAGTGGTGTGCCTGATCGGCCCCTCAGGCTCGGGCAAATCCACCCTGCTACGCTGCATCAACGCGCTGGAAGCCTACGATGGCGGCGCCATTACCGTGTTCGGCGAAACGGTGCAGCGCGGCAGTAAAAACGTGCACGCCCTGCGCAGCCGATTGGGCATGGTGTTCCAGCGTTTCAACCTGTTCCCCCACCGCACCGTGCTGGAAAACGTGATGGAAGGCCCGGTGTACGTCAAAGGCGAGCCGCCCAAACAGGCACGCGAAGAAGCCCTGGAACTGCTGGAAAAAGTCGGCCTGAGCGCCAAGGCCGACGCCTACCCGGAACAGCTCTCCGGCGGCCAGCAACAGCGGGTGGCCATCGCCCGCGCCCTGGCGATGAAACCCGAGGCCATGCTGTTCGACGAGCCCACCTCGGCCCTCGACCCGGAACTGGTGGGCGACGTGCTGGCGGTAATGCGTACCCTCGCCGATGAAGGCATGACCATGATCGTGGTCACCCACGAAATGGGCTTTGCCCGCGAAGTGGCCGACCGCGTGTGCTTCCTGCACGGCGGCTACATCGTCGAAAGCGGCCCGGCCGAGCAAGTACTGGGCAACCCGCAGCAACCGCGCACCCAGGACTTCCTGCGGCGCGTACTGCACCCTACTGGCGATACGCGGAGCCTGTCATGAGTTCGTTGTGGTCAGCGACCGCGCCAGCAGCCGTGCCAACGCCGGCGCTGGGTGAGTCGGTGAAGGTGGATGTGGCGATTGTCGGCGCGGGCTATACCGGCTTGTCCACGGCGCTGCACTTGGCCGAGCGCGGCGTGAGTGTGTGCGTTCTGGAAGCGAATGAGCCGGGCTGGGGTGCATCAGGCCGTAATGGTGGGCAGGTCAACCCGACGCTTAAATACGACCCGGAACAACTGGTGCAAATGTACGGGCCGGAGCGTGCCGAACCGTTGATTTCGACCGTGTCGAATTCGGCGGACTTGGTGTTCAAGCTGATCGAAAAACACCGCATCGATTGCGCGCCGGTACGCAGGGGCTGGATGCAGGTGTCGTACACCGAAAAAGGCGTGGCCGGGTTGCACGCGCGGGCTGAGCAATGGGCGCGACGCGGTGTGCCGGTGCAGTCATTGGACGCATCAGCGGTGGCCTCGCGCATGGGCAGCGAGGCGTTTGCCGGCGGTTGGCTGGATGGCCGCGCCGGCGCAATTCAACCGTTGGCCTATGCCCGTGGGTTGGTGGCGGCGGCATTGGCGGCGGGTGTGCGGATTTATGGCCAGAGCCCGGTGAGCGGGTTGCAGCGCCAAGCTTCGGGTTGGCAGTTGATCACGGCCAGTGGCGCTCAAGTGAGCGCCGATCAAGTGGTGTTGGCCACCAATGGCTACAGCGGCAATCTGTGGCCGGGGATGGCCCAGAGCATATTGGCAGCCAACAGCTTTATCGTCGCAACCAAGCCTCTGACCGGGCTCGCCGCCGAGAGCATCTTGGCAGGCCAGGAAACGGTGTCCACTGCACAGCGCCTGTTGCTGTACTTTCGCAAGGACAGCCATGGGCGCTTGTTGATGGGTGGACGCGGGCTGTTCAACGACCCCACCGAGCCTGCAGATTTCGCCCATCTTGAGCGCTCCCTGGCGCTGCTGTTCCCGCAACTGGGGCCGCTGGAGTTTGAGTACCGCTGGGCTGGGCGTATCGCAATCACGCGGGACTTCATGCCCCATGTCCACGAACCGGCGCCGGGGCTGACCTTGGCACTGGGTTGCAATGGCCGCGGGATCGCCTTGTGCACCAGCCTGGGCCAGCAACTGGCCGGGCGGTTGTGTGACAGCAGCGCTGACTTTGCCTATCCGGTGACACTGTTGCAACGCTTGCCGATGCATGGGTTGCAGCGGTTTTATATTGGAGCGGGGGTGGCGTGGTACAGCCTGTTGGATCGACTGAATGTGAACTGACTCCAGCCTTCCCGAACATCCCAAAACACAGCAGGGTTATGAATTAAAAGCTGAAAGTGGCGGTTGGCGCTTGAGCCATCAGTCACTGGACTGATAGACCTGCTTACCGCCTACCCAGGTTTGGAGGACGCGTGTCCTCCAGAGCTGCGCTGGGCTCACATGAAAAATATCCTGATCGATAAGAATGAAGTCCGCCCATTTTCCTGGTTCAAGGCTACCTTGGGTGGTTTCCTGATGCCCTGCGTAGGCTGCATCCAGTGTGAACGCCCGAAATGCTTCAAGGAGAGTCATGGCCTGCTCGGGGTACCACCCTCCAATCGGAATGCCATTTTGGTTTGCTCGTACGACAGCAGCATGTAGGCCGTAGAACGGATTTGAGGACTCAACCGGGAAATCCGAGCCCGCAGCAACTTTCGTACCTTGATTCAGCAGGGAACGCCAGGCATAGGCGCCCTTTATACGTTCCGTACCGATCCGGTCCTCCGCCATATTCATGTCGCTGGTAGCGTGGATAGGCTGCATCGACGCAATAAGGTCCAGATCCACAAAGCGCGCAATATCTGGCATAGCGATGACCTGACTATGTTCAATACGGTTGCGCAGCTCCCGTCCACCGACGTTGGCAAAGGCGTACTCGAAACTATCCAAAACTTGGCTGATAGCCGCATCCCCAATGCCGTGCACATTTACTTGGAAACCGGACTTCAGAGCCGTCTCAATTTTGTTTTGCATCTCCTGCTGGCTATCAAAAAGCAAACCTTTATTAGCTGGATCATCCGAGTACCCCGTAAACAGGGACGCACCACGACTTCCCAGTGCACCGTCGGCATAGAGTTTTACACTGCGCACGGTAAGACGGTCATCGCCATACCCAACCAATGGGCCTCGCTTGGAGAACGCTTGGAAATCCTCCCCAATACCACCAATCATCCCGTAGACACGCAATGGGAGGCGTCCTTGGTCGGCGAAACGACTTAGAATACTAAACGTCTGGCTGTCGATACCCGCATCATGAACGGACGTCAAACCTTGTGCGCTGAGGTGTTCCAACGCTGATTGCAGTTCAACCTCGCGGTCCCTCTCACTTAGCTTTGGAATAATGCTGGTGACCAACGCCATTGCGGCATCGACCAATACCCCTGTCGGAGCACCCTGCACGTCCCTCTCAATACGCCCACGTTTTGGGTCTGGCGTTTTTTTGGTGATACCTGCAAGTTGCATCGCCTTGGTGTTAGCCCAACCAGCGTGAGCGTCTACGCGTGTGAGCCACACTGGCCTATCGCTCACGACCGTGTCGATTTCAGCTGCTGTGGGAAACCGACCTAACTCCCATACGACTTGATTCCATCCTGATCCCGTGAGCCATGTTTCGCCCGGCCTCGCCCTGGCGAACTCACTGATTGCCTCTTGTGCACTGCCCAATGTCTGTGCGCGACTTAAATCGATACTACGCAATGACTCCCCCAACCATTTGATATGGCCGTGCGCATCAGTTAGACCAGGTAACAGGACATTGCCCTTACCATCTATACGAGTTGCCAGTGAAGAATCGGCGAGCAGCTCGGCCGCCTTTCCGACCGAAATGACTTTGCCTGCGCTATCGAAAGCGAGCGCGTCAAACCGTAGCAGACCACCGGCCACCAGCGTGTAGCCACGTACATTTTCAATGATCGTTGGGTGAGACCAGGCGTTCCCGATTTTGGTAAAGAGCGGAAAACAGAGAATTAGAATGGCGCAAAAAAATTTCAATACCATGCGTTTGCTCCAGTAATCCCTCGCACAAAAAACCACGAGGAGCGTGTCAGGCGGTAAGAAAGAATGTGATGAAAAAGGGAGCAAGAAGGGTCAGGATGAAACCGCTCACTAGTGCTATTGGTAACACCTCAGTACTGCATGCCTGGCGCACAACGGGTAACGTAGAGTCCAACGCTGTAGCGCCGGCGGCTGCAATGCCAACCCGCGGCCAGTGGCGGCCAAAGAGATACAGTAAAACGATCGAAATCAATTCACGACCTAGATCCACAAGCAATGCGATTGCGCCATGGGTCTCGCCAGACAGAGCTCCAATCATGACGCTCGAAAGCGTGAACCATCCAAACCCTGTCGATAGCGCTAACAGCACGCGAAGGTCTTCACCCGTAATGAAATGGACCGAATAGGCGCCCAATATCGAACCCATCACGACAACGAGCGGCACACTCAGCGCTCTCCATGAAACCCAGTTCCGCCCGAGTTTGACGCTCGACAAATCGAGCCCCACCAGAAAGATCAACACCATTAACAGATAGTGGCTAGACGGAAGCCACCGCTTTGCGTCGGTATATTCAATGTGTGTAATCGCCAGGTTGAACAATACCCCCAAGGCGACCATCGACAGCGCAATCAAACACTCCATTAACGGCTTAACCAGTGCATGCGTATCAAACGGGAGGCGACCATCAATTTGCCTAACGACAAATCCTCTGCGCCTATAGCTGACAAGCCCCAGCAGCAAGCATGGAAAAGCCGTGGAAAAGAGCGTGACGAGCAATGATATTTTCAGCACGTACTCCATCACGCCCAATGAAGAAACGATTTCTCCAAACTCAGCGCCCACCAAAAAAAGCAACGCCCAGACCAGGGGACTAATCAAACGGACCAACCGATAAATGATCGTCTTAGAGAATAAGATTTTTCCTAATAAGAAACCCAACCCCAAGACTATTGAAATAGGCAGCACCGCATTCAATGCCTGCATTTTTATAGCCTCTGGACAGTTGGCGAGAAGTCGATCAAAACAATGCAGCGCTCCGTCGCCTCTTCGCACTTATCATCACGCTTTATAATTGGGCTTACGTAATGCGAAACTTTCGGGTCATGCACGACAAAACTTTCTAAGGTCTCAAAAAGAGTAAATCTCGCAAGGATTTGATCAACGGGAGCCTCCTCCAATCGCGTATTTCGGATGCTTGTCGTGCCAATAAAGTTTTCACCGCCCATCATGTTTTGGGAACGGTGAATCAGGTGCGCGAATGTGAATGGCTCTCCATCCTGATGAAAATAATCCGGAGAACTGACTCCTGGATCGCTCGGTCCAGAGGACGTAAGTTTTACGAAGTGCACACCGAAATAGACAGGCAGCTGCTGGCCATCGCGGGGCCAGAACGTAAGTGAAAAATCCTCCTCGATCAGTGCCCGCAGGATGGCGTTACTTCTCACCGACTCGCTTAGCGCATGAAAATACCGAACACTTAAATGATCGGGATTATTACTTCCCTGGTCATAACCTGTGCGCCGTTCACCGGTATCACTTTCAACGATAGGCAACCAATGACCTGTTTTATTCTCCCAAGGAAGAATGACGCCATTGCCATACCTGCGGAATCTACGCCCCCCCACTGGGGCGTATTCATCCCGCTCTAACCGATCAAATTCCTGCCGTAACCCTGCAAGATCTTCGACCCTATACGACTCACTCACCCGCGGCATGTAGTGCTCATATCCGTCTTCGGCTAATACAGGACGAGACATAGTGATTCCTCCCTGATTGATGCTGACCAAAATAGGTAAACATCCTTGGGAGACGCAAGATGGAGGATGGTCAACGGGAAACGTCTTACAGCGATTTAGGACCGTCAAACGACAGTCTTTTTTCGTATGTGCGCATGCCTTTCAGTATTTCCGGCTCCAGGACATTTCCGACAAAGGTTTCAGGTTGTCCCTCGGAACTTCGCTGACTAACCTCCTCGCCGTCGCTGCCAATTCAGCGGCCGGATTTGACCGTCCGACCTTGTTAACGAACTGCTACGCCCTGCACCCGACTTAGGCGTTTTTTTGTGCCTGAGGTATTGTGTCGCGGCAGTTGTGCGCGGGATACCTTCGGGTATGCCGGGTTCGTTGACAACCGGTCGGTCAACCCGCGTACAGCTGCCACCCTCTTCGTTTGACCGCGAACGCTGGCGGCTCCACTTGTCGACGGAGTTCCACCATGATCAAAGACAGTCCAAATCCCCCCGCAACCCCCTTCACCGTCCGCCCCGACCTGGGCACTGAAACCCTGCTGGCCAATGCCGCGCAAGACCTGGCCTGCCTCAACGACATCGCCGCCCATCTTGCCTTTGAAGTCGATGGCGCCCAACGCAACGTAGCGCTGGGTATCTGCCGCATGCTTGAAGGTGTGCAACTGTTGGTGGATAAGGCTCTGGACCAGGCTCATCCGGTGGCCTGATCGCACAACAATCTCGAAATCAATAAAGCCCAACTGTGGGAGCTGGCTTGCCTGCGATAGCGGTCTTCCAGTACCGGATGTGCTGGCTAACACACTGTTATCGCAGGCAAGCCAGCTCCCACATTGGATTTGCGGTGCCCGGGGTATTTCATCTTCCACCCGAGACAACCTGCGCGTAGACGACAGGAGGCGCCTGGGCTATCTTCGCGCGCACTCCCGACAGACCCGGAACAGGAAGTTACCGCTTGAGCACGTCGCCCCTCCTGCGAGGCCGCACCTTCGCCCTCCTCGCTGGCATCGCCTTTATTGCCGTGGACCAACTCGTCAAATTGCTGGCCCTGGCATCCCTGCACGCCCAGAGCTTCAAGATCGGCTCCACCCCGTTCAACCTGGCACTGGAATTGAGCCTGAACCCGGGCGCATTCCTCAGCCTCGGCGCCGCATTGCCGCCACAGGTCAAGCAGCTGATTTTTATCGTCGGCGTGGCCGTCGTGGTGGCGTGGGCAATGTGGTGGTCCCTGTCCAACTGGAACCAACCTTTGCGTAAAGTCTTGCCGCTTTATGCGATCGCCCTGGGCGGGATCGCCAACCTGATCGATCGCGTCTTTCGCGACGGCCACGTGGTTGACTACATGGTGCTGAACCTCGGCCCAACGCACACCGGCGTGTTCAACATCGCGGATATCGCGATCACTGCCGGGGCGTTGTGGTTGATGGTGGATCTGTTTATGAAGCCGCGCAAAGTCTAGCGATTACACCCCCTAGGGATCTGTGTACCCAGGTAGCTGAATCCTCAAACCCCGCTAACCTTGACAGGGCGAGAGTTCAATCATCGATTGGCTTCCCCCTCACCATGTGCGAAAGGATTCGTCCATGAACCTGCAAAAAACCGCGAACGGCCATCCTGCACGTATTGCCGGGCTGGTCTTCAGCACCTGCTGTTATCTGACTTTTCTATTCGCGTTTTTCTACTTGATAGGGTTCGTAGGCGGTGTCGTCGTACCCAAGCACATCAACTCCGGCCCCCTCATCGGTTGGCCTCTGGCAGTCCTGATCAACTGCTTGCTGATGCTGTTATTCGGCGCCCAGCATTCGGTGATGGCGCGTAAAAGTTTCAAGCGTTGGTTGACGACATTCGTCCCGCCCGTTGCCGAGCGCTCGACCTACGTGTTGCTCAGCAGCCTGGTGCTCGTGCTGATGTTCTGGTTGTGGCAGCCGATCACATTCACCGTCTGGCAGGTTGAGGCGGCTTGGGCCAGGGTGCTGCTGACCGGCCTGTTTTGGCTGGGCTGGGTGGTTGTCTTCGTGGCAACGTTGCTGATAAGCCATTTCGAACTCTTTGGCCTCAAGCAGGCCATTGATCGTTGGCGTGGCACAGCACAACCGTCACCCATATTCAGGACACCGTCGCTCTACCGGATCGTTCGCCACCCCTTGTACCTAGGGTTTCTGATCGCCTTCTGGGCAACGCCACACATGACCGCCGGCCACCTGTTGTTTGCTGTGGGGCTGACGACCTACATCTTTGTGGGTGCCTACTTTGAAGAGAAGGATCTTGAGGCGCTGTTCGGCGAGCAGTATCGGCAGTACAAGCAATCGGTCGGCATGGTTTTACCGTGGTCGAATGTCCGGCCTGCACCACGGAAAAAGAAGCCTCAATCTTGATGTGGGAGCTGGCTTGCCAGCTCCCACATGGGATGTGCGGTGCTCGGGCTATTTCACGTGCCGATTTATCAAAACACCGACCACCCAATCCGCTCACTCAACAACTCCAACGCCTTGATCCCCGCCAGCGAATTCCCCGCCGCATTCAACTCCGGCGACCACACGCACACCGTAAACTGCCCCGGCACCACCGCGACGATCCCGCCGCCCACGCCGCTCTTGCCCGGCAAGCCGACCCGATAGGCAAAATTCCCCGCCTCGTCATACAGCCCGCTGGTGGCCATGATCGAGTTGACCTGCTTGGTCTGGCGTGCCGTGAGGATCTGCTCGCCGCTGTGGGCACTCACGCCTTCGTTGGCGAGGAAGCTGAACGCCTTGGCCAGGTCCAGGCAGCTCATCTGCAACGCGCAGTAGTTGAAGTAGCTGTGCAGCACCGCATTCACGTCGTTATGGAAGTTGCCGAACGACTTCATCAGGTAGGCCATGGCCGCATTGCGCGCCCCATGTTGCGCTTCTGATTCCGCGACAACACTGTCCACCAGAATCTGCGGGTTACCCGACAGGCGCCGCACAAAATCCCGCATCGACAGAATCGGCACGGCGTAACGCGACTGATTGATATCGCAGATCACCAGCGCGCCAGCATTGATAAACGGATTGCGCGGCCGGCCGCGTTCAAATTCCAGCTGCACCAGCGAGTTGAAGGGCTGCCCGGAAGGTTCATGGCCCAAGCGTTCCCAGATGGTTTCGCCACCGTGGTCGATGGCCTGCACCAGGCTGAACACCTTGGAAATGCTCTGCACCGAAAACAACGTGTTGGCGTCGCCGGCACAGTAGGCGGCACCGTCGTTGCCGTACACGGCGATCCCCAATTGATCGGCCGGCACATCGGCCAGTGCGGGGATGTAGTCGGCCACTTTGCCGAGGCCGATCAATGGACGAACTTCGTCAAGGATCGACTCCAGCAACGCCTGCATGTCTTGTCCTGTCATCTGTCTTTGAATCGGTGATAAGCGGGGCGCGGAGGATACCTGATCTCAATGTAGGGAGGGAGCTTGCCCCCTCCCCACAACTGAGTATTTCCAGGCTTAGAAGTGCGCCACATCCGACACCTGCTCATCCAGCACATCCCGCGCCAAAGCCCAGGCGCGCTCCTTGGACTCCACCACCAACAGCGGATAGCCCCAGGCCTTGCCGAACATCACGGCAAACGGCTTGAGCGCCAACCGCTGCGCGGCGCTCGGCTCCACCTGGATCATGCCTTTGACGTACGCACGTAACGCCGGCTTGTTTTTCTTCATCCAGATCGAGGCTTGCTTGCGCTCTTCATGGGCGTGCTCGTGATTGTTTTCGTCCACGGATTTTTCGTGCAGCAGCACGAAGGCTTGTTGACGGGCCAACAGGCCTTCGAAGACCACGAAGGCATCTTCCGGCCCGCCTTCGTTAGGGGCGTCGAAGAAGATTTTGACCACTGGGAAGGTTGTGCTGTCGAGTCGCATGGCAAAGCTCCTTAATGAGAGTGACTCTCACTATAAGAGACAAACCCCTGGACGGCATTGCACAGAATAGCCAGACTATTTCGCAATTCAGCCAAGTTGCGTCCACACCATGAAACACCACCGACTCGACCTGTATCACCCGATGATGGCCGAGGACGCCGACGTCTTCCCACGCGCCGTGGTGGCCGTGGGTGCCAGCAGCCACTCGGACACCTGGGAACATGCCCAGCACGCCCATCGCAAAGGCCAGTTGATGTACACCCTGCGCGGGATCATCCACTGTGAAATCGAAGCGGGCATCTGGATCGTGCCGCCGCAATGCGCACTATGGATTCCCGGCGGGACGTTCCATGCGGCGCGTGGTTCTGGCGAGGCGCAGGTCTATTGCCTGCTGATCGACCCCGACGCTGCCCGCGCCCTGCCTGCGCAATGCTGCACTCTGGGCGTGTCAGGCCTGCTGCACGAGCTGATCAGCAAGGCCGTAGGCTTCCCGCAACTGTATGAAGAGGACGGCGCTCAGGGTCGCTTGATCAGCACACTGCTGGATGAACTGGCCGCCGCGCCCATCGAAGCCCTGCACCTGCCCATGCCGCAAGACCCGCGGCTGCGGCGCCTGGCCGACAGCCTGCTGGCCGAGCCAACAGACAAGGCTACCCTCGGCCAATGGGCCGTGCGCGTCGGCATGAGCGAACGCAGCATGACGCGGCTGTTGCTGGAAGAACTGGGCCTGAGTTTTGGCCGTTGGCGCCGGCAGTTGCACGTGATCCTGTCCCTGCAACGACTGGCCAAGGGCGACAGCGTGCAGCGCGTGGCCCTGGACCTGGGTTATGAGAACGCCAGTGGTTTCATCACCATGTTCCGCAAGGCCGTGGGCCAACCGCCGGCGCGTTACCTGGCGGACCGCATGGGCACCACCGGCAATGCCGCACAGCCCGGCATTGCGATGACCGACGCGCCGGATTAAGGCGCGCCGGCGTGACAATCAAGCGTGGGCAAATCGGCGCAATGTTGTCTGCGCCAACCCCACGGTCGGCGCACTCACTTCCACCCCAAGCAACCCCAGCAACCGCGAGCGAATCGCCTGGAACCCCTCCTGCCCCGTATCCCGCGCACGCGGCAGATCAATCTTCAATTGCTCGGCAATCTTGCCGTTCTGCAGCACGATCACGCGGTCGGCGAGCAAGATCGCTTCATCCACATCGTGGGTCACCAGCAACACGGCCGGCGTGTGTTTGCGCCACAACTCGATGATCAGGCGGTGCATCTTGATGCGGGTCAGGGCATCCAGTGCGGCAAAGGGTTCATCCAGCAACAGCAATTTGGGCTCACGCACCAGGCCCCGCGCCAGGGCCACGCGCTGGGCTTCACCGCCGGACAGTGTGGCCGGGTAGGCGTCCAGGCGATGGGCCAGGCCGACTTCGGTCAGGGCCTGCACGGCGCGCGCCTTGGCGTCGGCAACGTGCAGGCCGAGCACGACGTTTTTCCACGCGCGCTTCCACGGCATCAGGCGCGGTTCCTGGAACACCGCCGCGCGCGCCTTGGGCACCCGCAGTTGGCCGCTGTCGATGCTGTCGAGCCCGGCCAGGCTGCGCAGCAAGGTGGTCTTGCCCGAGCCGCTGGCGCCGAGCAAGGCGACGAATTCCCCCGGCGCGATGTCCAGGTCCAGGCCATCGATCACCCGTTGCTGGCCGAATTGACGGACGACATTGCGCAGTTGCACGGGCGCTTCAATGGACGACATATCAATTCCTCACAAAAGATGGGCGCCAGGCCAGCGCAAAGCGTTCGAGGGTGCGGATCAGGCCGTCGATCAACAGGCCGAGCACGCTGTAGATCAGCAGGCAGATGACGATCACGTCGGTGCGCATGAAATCCCGCGCATCACCGGCCAGAAAGCCGATGCCTGCCGTGGTGTTGATCTGTTCGACAAACACCAGCGCCAGCCAGGAAATGCCCAGGGCATAACGCAAGCCGACAAAAAATGACGGCAACGAACCCGGCAGAATCACGTGCCAGATCAGCTCGCGGCGGTTGAGGCCGAGGGTGTTGGCGGCCTCGATCAACTTGGGATCGATATTGCGGATGCCGGCAAACAGGTTGAGGTACACCGGAAAGGTGGTGCCGGTGACGATCAGCGCAATCTTGGTGAACTCGCCAATGCCGAACCACAGGATAAACAGCGGCACCAACGCCAGGGACGGGATGGTGCGCAGCATCTGCATCGGCGAGTCGAGGATCACTTCACCGCGCCGCGACAGGCCGCTGACCAGCGCCGCCGCCACGCCAATGCTCACGCCAATACCCAGGCCGAACAACGCACGCTGCAAGGACACCAGCAGGTGCTTGCCCAGTTCCCCGGACACGATCATCGCCCACAGCGTGCCGCCGATCTGCGACGGCGCGGCGATCACCCGTGCAGGAATCCAGCCCGCTTGCGAGGCCAGCTCCCACAGCAGCAACAACACGACGGGGCTGAGCAAGCGCAACACGGCGTCCGGCGTGCGCCAGCGGCGATTGGCGGCGGGTTGAACAGCGCGTTTGTTGATGGTGAGCGTCTCGGTCATCGGGCTGGCTTCCTTGGAAAGACTCGACCCCATGCTAAGCGCATAAAAAACCGTGGTGAAAGTCTTTCGAGGAATAACCTAATACACATAAAATGCAAATTACTGATACATCATCCAATTTATGATTCTACATTTTAATAATTAGGTTAGAACCAAACGGCATTTTACAGCCCCGCCCCCTGCCCCTACCTTGGACGCGAATAACCGACCCCCTGCCCGGTGGAGGTGACCATCCCGCACCAGACAAGGACAGACCATGAGCATTGAATTCATCGGCTACATTGGCGGCCATCACGCTTCCGAGATCCATCCGCGCAGCGGCCCTACCCTGCAACCGGACTACGTCGAAACCGTGGCCCGTGCCCACGAAGAGGCCGGTTTCGACCGCGCCCTGGTGGCGTTCCATTCCAACAGCCCGGACAGCACGCTGATCGCTTCCCACGCCGCCAGCGTGACGAAAAAGCTGCAATTTCTGATCGCCCATCGCCCGGGTTTCGCCCAACCGACATTGGCGGCACGCCAGTTCACCACGCTGGACGTGTTCAACGGCGGGCGCACGGCGGTGCATATCATTACCGGCGGCGATGACCGCGAACTTCGCGCCGATGGCAGCCATATCGGCAAGGACGAACGCTACGCCCGCACCGACGAATACCTGAGCGTGGTGCGCCAGGAATGGACCAGCGAGCAGCCGTTCGATTTCGCCGGCACCTACTACCAGGTCGAAGGCGCGCACTCCACGGTGAAATCGCCGCAACAGCCGCATATCCCCCTGTACTTCGGCGGTTCGTCAGCGGCGGCCATCGCCGTGGCCGGCAAGCATGCCGACGTGTACGCGCTGTGGGGCGAGACCTACGAGCAAGTGCGCGAGATCGTCACCCAGGTGCGCGCTGAGGCGGCCAAGCACGGGCGCACGATTCGCTTTAGCTTGTCGCTGCGACCGATCCTCGCCGAAACCGAAGAACTGGCGTGGGCACGCGCCGACAGCATCTTGCAGCAGGCCACCGCACTGGCAGAAAAGAATGGCTTTGTGCGCCGCGAACCGCCGAACGAAGGCTCGCGCCGCTTGCTCGCCGCCGCCGCGCAAGGCTCGCGCCTGGACAAGCGCCTGTGGACCGGGATTGCCGGGCTGCTGGGCGCGCAGGGCAACTCCACGTCGCTGGTGGGGACGGCTGAGCAAGTCGCCGAAGCGTTGGTGGATTACTACGACCTGGGGATCACCACGTTCCTGATTCGTGGGTTTGATCCGCTGAATGATGCGATTGATTACGGCAAACGCCTGATCCCCCTTACCCGCCAACTGATCGCGGAGCGCGAACAGGCCCAGCAAGTCGCATAAGCAAGAACACTGCAAAATCTAATGTCGGAATGGGCTTGTGTGGGAGCGGGCTTACTCGCGAAGGCGGTGGGTCAGTTGAAATATCTTTGACTGACACACCGCCTTCGCGAGCAAGCCCGCTCCCACATTTTTAGATCTTCATTGAGTTCAATGATCAGTTTTTGTAGTCGGTATCCGTGCGTTCCAACTGCCGGATCAGCGCATTCCAATGCCGCGCCACACCCGGCCCATCACCGCTGGCAAACACCTTGGCCTGTTGCTCAACCTTTTCCACCACCTCTTTGGGCGGGAAGATCAACTCCGCATTCCCCGCCGCTTGCGCCGCGACCTGGATATTGCACGCACGCTCCAGCTGCTGCAGTTGCTGAAACGCATGCTCGACACTCACACCCGCCGTCAACAGCCCGTGGTTGCGCAGGATCATCACGCTCTTGTCACCCAGGTCCGCCACCAACCGCTCACGCTCGTCCAGGTCCAGGGCCACGCCCTCGTAACCGTGGTACGCCACGCGCCCGGAGAAACCAATGGAATGCTGGGAGATCGGCAGCAAGCCGTCCTTCTGCGCCGACACCGCAATGCCGTCACGGGTGTGGGTGTGCAACACCGCTTGCAGGTCATGGCGTGCGCCGTGGATGGCGCTGTGGATCACATAGCCGGCGTAGTTGATGCCCAGGCCGGTGGGGTCATCGACGATGGTGCCGTCGAGGTCGACCTTGACCAGATTGGAGGCGTTGATTTCATCGAACAACAAACCAAAGGCGTTGATCAGGAAATGCTCGTCCGGGCCCGGCACGCGGGCGGAGAAGTGGGTGTAGATGTGGTCGGTCCACTTGTACAAGGCCGCCAGGCGATACGCGGCGGCCAGCTTGACGCGCACTTCCCATTCTTCCGGGGTGACGCGCTGGCGGACATTGGTGGAAACGCTGGAAATCGAGGTGACGCTGCTCATGGCAAAACTTCCTGGATGGCCTTAAGGACTTCCAGGCAAGCCTAGGGGATGGATAAAAATAATAAAAAGCACATTTTAATCTAAGCTAATTATTATTTTTTTTCATAACCATATCAGACACGACACAGGACAAATGTGGGAGCTGGCTTGTGTGGGAGCGGGCTTGCTCGCGAAAGCGGTGGATCAGTTAGAACAGCTTTGACTGACACACTGCATTCGCGAGCAAGCCCGCTCCCACATAAAAGCCTCTTCCACTGGGGTTAAGCGGCGTCGCGGATCTTGTGCAGCGAAGCCGCGACCAACTTGCCAAACGCATCCACCGGCCCCTGCAAGTTGCCCAAAAAGTGCGGATAGATCAGCCACAAATCCATCACGGGCTTGAAGTCCTTGAGCGGCATCACCGCCAGTTGCTCACGGTGGGCGCTACGCTCCAGCAACGGACGCGGCACCAGGCCCAGCCCCAGGCCATCGGCAACCAGGCCCAATTGCAGCTCGGTGCCAAACGTCTCCAGGTTCACCCGCAACGCCAGGCCCTGATCGGACAAGGTACGCTGCAACCCCGCGCGGAAGCCGCAGCCATCCGGGTTGAGAATCCAGCCGTCCTGGTACACATCCGCCAGCTTGCACGGCTTCTTCGGCAACTGTGCCTTGGCACACACCACCACCAACTCCATCTTGCCGATGGACTCGCCGACAATGTTGTCGGGGAAGATCTTGCCCGCCGGGAACAACGCCGCCGCCGCGTCCAACTCGCCGCGCTCGATCTTGCCCACCAGTTGGCTGCCCCAGCCGGTGGCGACCTGGGCGCGCAGGTCGGCGTATTCGGTGCGCAGGTGCTTGAGGGCATCCAGCAGCACCACGTCGCCGATGGTCTGCGGTACGCCCAGGCGCAGCAGGCCGGTGGGCGGTGCGTCGGTAGCCACCAGTTCCCGCAGGGCATCCATCTCGCGCAGGATCAGCCGGCATTGTTCATACACGCGGGTGCCGATCAATGTGGGCTTGAGCGGCTTGGTGTTGCGGTCGAACAGCTCCACCCCCAGCGCCTGCTCGAAGTTCTGCACGCGACGGGTGATGGCGGGCTGGGTCAGTTGCAACGATTCGGCGGCATGGCTGATGGACTGGCAACGAATCACTTCGACAAAGGCGTCTATATCGTCAATTTTCATTTGGGCCGCACATAGAGAACAGTCAATAAGATGTGTGCGAAGCATAGTTGCAGGATTGCTATCTGAATAGTCCGTGCTGTGATCGATAACGTCTAAGCCTAGTCGGAGCAGTTCTAAATTACCTTCAGCTATAAGCTAATCATTAAAAAATAGCATATTAACCATAAACATTATGCTTAGATAAGCCTCATCAACACCGACTGATGGAATTGCCATGACCCAGGCCAAGCACCCCGAAAGACTCCGAGCCTTTATTGGCGCCCTGGCGGAACTGATCGACGGCAATCCGCGCGAAGGCGACCTGTTGCACCGTGGCGGCAAGCTGTTGGCGCAACTGGTCAGCCATGATGACTGGCTCCCCGATGAATTCGCCCAACCCAACCCCGAGCGTTACCAACAGTTCCTGCTGCATGCCGATTCGCGCCAGCGCTTCAGCATCGTCAGCTTTGTGTGGGGGCCGGGGCAAAGCACGCCGATTCATGACCATCGGGTGTGGGGTTTGATCGGCATGTTGCGTGGCGCAGAACTTTCCCAAGGCTTTGCGCGCGCCCCCGACGGCAGCCTGGCGCCCGAAGGCAAGCCGATTGCATTGGTGCCGGGCCAGGTTGAAGCGGTGTCGCCCAAAGTCGGTGATATCCATCAAGTGAGCAATGCCCACAGCGACCAGGTGTCCATCAGCATCCATGTGTACGGCGCCAATATCGGTGCGGTGCATCGCGCGGTGTACCAGCCCGACGGCAGCGAGAAACTGTTTATCTCCGGTTATTCCAATGCCTTCCTCCCGAATATCTGGGATTTGTCCAAAGAAAAGAGCCCTGCCCTATGAGCACCGTATCGACCCAAAGCTTCGCCCAGATCCGCCAGGCCCTGTTGGACCGTCATGAAGTCGCCCTGATCGATGTGCGCGAAGAAGCGCCGTTCGCCGAATCCCACCCGCTGTTTGCCGCCAACATCCCGCTGTCCAAGCTGGAGCTGGAGGTGTACGCGCGCATTCCACGCCGTGACACCCAGGTCACCGTGTACGACAACGGCGAAGGCCTCGCCGCCCGCGCTGCCGAGCGCCTGGTCGCATTGGGCTACACCCAGGTCAGCCTGCTGGAAGGTGGCCTGGACGGTTGGCGCCAGGCCGGTGGCGAACTGTTTATCGACGTCAACGTGCCGAGCAAAGCCTTTGGCGAGCTGGTGGAAAGCGAGCGCCACACGCCATCCCTGGCCGCCGAAGAAGTGCAGGCGCTGCTCGACAGCCAGGCCGATGTGGTGGTGCTCGACGCCCGCCGCTTCGACGAATACCAGACCATGAGCATCCCCACCGGCATCAGCGTGCCCGGGGCTGAACTGGTCCTGCGTGCCCGTGAACTGGCGCCCGATCCGGCCACCCGCATCATCGTCAATTGCGCCGGGCGCACCCGCAGCATCATCGGCACGCAATCGCTGATCAACGCCGGCGTGGCCAACCCGGTATCGGCGTTGCGCAACGGCACTATCGGCTGGACGTTGGCCGGGCAGAAACTCGCCCACGGTCAATCGCGCCGCTTTGCACCGACCTCGGAAGAACATCGCCAAGTTGCCGCCGTGGACGCACGCCGCGTTGCCGACAAGGCCCGCGTCGGCCGTGCCAGCCTCGCCGACCTCGCACGCTGGCAGCAGGAAGCACAGCGCACCACCTACCTGTTCGACGTGCGCACCCCGGAAGAATTCGAAGCCGGGCACCTGCCGGGCGCGCGTTCCACGCCGGGCGGCCAGTTGGTGCAGGAAACCGACCATGTGGCCAGCGTGCGCGGTGCGCGCATTGTGCTGGCGGATGATGACGGCGTGCGCGCCAATATGTCCGCCTCCTGGCTCGCGCAACTGGGTTGGGAAGTGCATGTGCTGGATGACCTGCAAGCCGCCCATTTCAGTGAGCAAGGCGCGTGGGTCGCCCCCGTACCGGCGCCGCCACAAGCCGAGCTGATCAGCCCGCACACCCTCGCCGAGTGGCTGACCCATGGCGATACCGTGGTGCTGGATTTCACCGCCAGCGCCAACTACGTCAAGCGCCATATCCCCGGTGCCTGGTGGGCGTTGCGTGCACAACTGCCCGCCGCCCTGGCCAAGGCCCCCGCCGCCGAGCGCTATGTCCTGACCTGCGGCAGCAGCCAACTGGCGCGCCTCGCGGTGGCGGAGGTTGAAGCCATCACCGGCAAGCAAGTGTTCCTGCTGCAAGACGGCACCGCTGGCTGGATCAACGCCCAACTGCCGCTGGAAGAAGGTGAAACCCACCTCGCCTCGCCGCGCATCGACCGCTATCGCCGCCCATACGAAGGCACCGACAACCCCAAGGAAGCCATGCAGGCGTACCTGGACTGGGAATTCGGCCTAGTGGCCCAACTGGCCCGCGACGGCACCCACGGTTTCTACGTGATCTGACCCACCCCGATCCACCTGCACCCACACCGGGTGCAGGCCCCACATCCGACCCCTCTCCAGGCGGAGGCTGAACCCACACACGAGAGGACACCCGCATGACCCTGCACATCACCCGTCTGGAACCCACCATCGGCGCCGAAATCGCCGGTATCGACCTGCGCCAGCCGCTGACCCCAGCCTTGCGCGACGAACTGCGCCAGTTGCTGCTCACGCACAAGGTGCTGTTTTTCCGCGACCAGGCCATCGACACCGAACAGCAAATTGCATTCGCCAAGGAGTTCGGCGAGCTGTACGTGCACCCCACCACCCAACAGAACGACCCGAGCCTGCCCCAGGCGCACCTGATCGAAGCCCAGGACGAACGCAAACTCTACGGCCCGCGCATCAGCGGCCGTTGGCACACCGACACCAGCTGGCTGCTGCAACCCACCCTCGGCGCGGTACTGCGCGCGGTGGACTTGCCCGACGTCGGCGGCGACACCCTGTGGGCCGACGCCGGTGCGGTATATCGCGCGCTGCCCGATGAGCTGCGCGCCGAGATCGACCACCTGCACGTGGTGCACGACTTCAAGAAGTCCCTGGACAAGGTCGGCTACGACTACCCGATCCTCGCCCACCCGCTGGTGCGCACCCACCCGGAAACCGGTGAGGACGGGCTGTTCATCAACTTCTCGCAGAACCCCTCGGTGATCGGCTGGACGCCGCAGCAGAGCAAGCAATTGATCGACCGCCTGCTGCTGGAATTCAACAAGCCGGAACACCAGGTGCGCTTCAAATGGCGCCCCGGTTCGGTGGCGTTCTGGGACAACCGTTCGACCCTGCACTACCCCGTCTACAACTACGGCGACTACCCACGCCGCATGGAGCGGGTGCTGATTGCCTATGACGATATTCCGCATCGGGTAAGAGCGGCCGTTGCTGCCTGACCCCCACTCCCAAACCCAACACAGATCCAATGTGGAAGAGGCTTGTGTGGGAGCGGGCTTGCTCGCGAAGGCGGTGTATCAGTGACAGATGGATTGACTGACCCACCGCCTTCGCGAGCAAGCCCGCTCCCACACAAGCCCACTTCCACAGGGGATTTGCGGTGCTTTCTCGTCTTCTGGAATCAGCCCCATGCCTGCATCCCGCTTTCACTACTGCGCAGCCGCCCTCAGCCTGCTCGCCATCCACACCCCGGCCCAGGCCGAAGCCGCCGACAAAACCCTCGGCACCGTGGTCGTCACCGGCAACCGTGGCAACCAGGCGCGCACCATCGCCGACAGCCCCTCGCCCATCGACGTGATCAGCGCCGAACAACTGCAAGCCAGCGGCAAGGTCGGCCTCAAGGAACTGCTCGCGCGCCTGCTGCCGTCCTTCAACCTGCCGGCAATCAACGGCGGCGGCACCTCATGGTCGGTGCGCGGGGTGACCATGCGCGGTCTGTCGGGCGACCAGGTGCTGGTGCTG
The DNA here is from genome assembly GCF_003852405.1 of Pseudomonas sp. KBW05. Taxonomy (GTDB): domain Bacteria; phylum Pseudomonadota; class Gammaproteobacteria; order Pseudomonadales; family Pseudomonadaceae; genus Aquipseudomonas. Next base: position 30,424 of record NZ_QAJM01000032.1, on the reverse strand, counting down.
GTCAACGGCAAGCGCCGCCACAACACCGCGCTGATCAACAACCTCGCGCGCATCGGCACGGCGGCGGTGCCGGTCAACCTGGACTTGATCCCGGTGTCGGCCATCGACCATATCGAAGTGCTGCGTGACGGCGCGTCCGCCCAATACGGCTCGGATGCGATTGCCGGGGTGATCAATATCATCCTCAAGGAAAACGACAGCGGCGGCAGTGCCGAAACCTCCTTCGGCCGCTACGGCGCGGGCGACGGCGACACCGTGCACCAGACCGTCAACTACGGCCTGCCGCTGCCCAACGACGGCTTCGCCAACCTGGCGCTGGACATCAAGGAACAAGAGCCATTCAACCGCACCGGCAGCGCCACCGGTCGGCTGTATGGCACCGCCGCCAACCCCGACAGCCGCGACCAGACCGCCAACCGCCACGGCTGGAACCCCAGCTACGGCCTGGGCCGCGAGAAGGTCACAAACGCCAGCTACAACCTCGAACTGCCGTTGCAGGACGACCTCAAGTTCTACTCGTTTTCCACCGCCAGCTACATGGAAACCACCAAGGTCACCGGCAACTATCGCCCCAACGAAATCACCGCGCTGGCCGGCGACCCGAACACGCCCTACCCCGACGGCATCCACGCGCAACGGCGCAACCGCACCAAGGATTTCCAGGTCGCCGGTGGCTTCAAGGGCCTGGTCGGCGGCTGGGACTACGACATCAGCTCCACCTGGGGCGAAGACGATTCCACCCTGAATGCGAACAACACGCTGAACCCGTCCTGGGGCCCGACCAGCCCGACCTCGTTCAACCTGGCCTCGCAGATCTTCGACCAGTGGACCAACAACCTCGACCTCAGCCGCACCTTCGACATCGGCCTCAGCCACCCCCTGCAAACCGCGTTCGGCTTTGAATACCGCTGGGAGAAATACCAGATCGAAGCCGGCGACTACGCGTCCTATACACCCGGCAACTACGTGCTGCCCAGCGGTCCGTTCGCCGGGCAAACGCCGCTGCCGGGGTTGGCCTCCTACAACGGCACCAGCACGGCAGATGCCGGCGAAATCAGCCGCAGCAACGTCGCCAGCTACGTTGACCTGGGCCTGGATGTAACTGACCGCTGGTACGTCGGCGCCGCCGCCCGCTACGAGCGCTACACCCAGGACATCGGCAGCACCTGGAGCGGCAAATTGTCGACACGCTTCAAGCTCACGCCGGAGTTCGCCCTGCGCGGCACGATCAACAATGGCTTTCGTGCGCCGTCGCTGGCGCAGACGATCTATGCCTCGTCAACGTTCACCTCCGGCGGCGTGGTCAATGGCCAACAGGTCTCGGTGCCGGTCAAGGTACTGCCGGTGGACACGCCTGAAGCGCAAGCGTTGGGCGCGGAAAAACTCAAGCCGGAAAAATCCCTGAACTACAGCTTTGGTTTCACTTACGAGCCCACGCAGAACTACCGCCTGACCACCGACCTGTACCAGATCGGCATCCGCGACCGCATTGTCTCCACCAGCCTGCTCGGCGGCCCTGCCGTGTCCCAGGTGCTGGTCGCCAACGGTTTGTCGCCGGGCCTGTACGCGCAGTACTACACCAACGCCGTCGACACCCGCACCCGGGGCGTTGACATCATCAACGAATACCGCCAGCAGCTGGACCAGTACGGCCAAGTGCGCTGGAGCCTGGCCTACAACTGGAACCAGACCAAGATCGAAAAACTCCAGGACACCCCGCCCGCACTCGCTGGCCTGGGCTCCAACTATCAGATCTTCGACCGGCGCCTGCAAAAAGACCTGACCGTTGCCACGCCGCAATCCAAGCTAATCCTGGCGGCCAACTGGAAAGTCAGCGCCTACACCCTGAACCTGGCCCTGACCCGCTTCGGCAGCTACACCGAAGGCGACAACAACCCGATCAACGACCGCAAATTCAGCGCCAAGTGGATCAGCGACGTGGACGCTGCCTACGACATCAACAAACACTTCACCGTGGCCCTGGGCGCCAACAACCTGTTCAACGTGTACCCGGACAAAAAAGGCATCAAGGACTGGGCCGGAGGTTATGAATACGGGCAGTTCTCGCCGTTCGGCTTTGGCGGCGCGTATTACTACACGCGCCTGGCGTACAACTTCTGAGGCCCCGACATGACTGAATTGAGCTGCGATGTCTTGATCGTCGGCGGCGGCCTGGCGGGCACCTGGGCCGCCATCGCGGCAGCCCGCGAAGGGGTCAGGGTGATCCTGGTGGACAAGGGTTACTGCGGCACCAGCGGCGTCACCGCCACTGCCGGTCCCGGGCACTGGTGGGTGCCGCCCGGCGCCCGCGAAGCCGCCATCGACAAGCGCCTGGGCACAGCCTATGGCCTGGCCGATGCGCGCTGGATGGCCCGCGCCATCGACACCACCTGGACCAGCCTGCCGGGCCTTGGCGACTACTACGCCTTCCCGCAAAACGAACACGGCGAAACCCAATACCGTGGCCTGCGCGGCCCGGAATACCTGCGCGGCCTGCGCCGCCGCGTACTCGACAGCGGCGTGACGATCCTCGACCACCACCCGGCCCTGGAACTGCTGCGCGACGACCACGGCCGCGTGGCCGGCGCCCGTGGCTGGCGGCGCCAAGCCGGTGGCGACTGGTTGATCCGCGCCGGCGCCGTGGTGCTGGCCACCGGCGGTTGCGCGTTCCTCTCGCGCCTGCTGGGCAACCACACCAACACCGGCGACGGCTACCTGATGGCCGCCGAAGCCGGCGCCGAACTGTCGGGCATGGAGTTCTCCAACTACTACTGCATCGCCGCGGCGGGCAGCAGCATGACCCGTTCGATGGTGTACAGCTTTGGCGACTACTTTGACGCGGCGGATCGGCCCTTGAGCATAAGTGGCGGCCCGACGTTTACCGAGGACTTGGCCAGGGCGCTGCTCAACGGCCCGGTGTATTGCCGCTTGAATCGGGTACCTGCGGATATTCGTGCGCAACTGCCGAGCATCCAGCCCAACCTCATGCTGCCGTTTGATCGGCGCGGGGTGGATCCGTATCGCCAGCGGTTTGCGGTGACCCTGCATCCCGAAGGCACCATTCGCGGCGTCGGCGGTTTACGCCTGCTTGATGATGACTGCCAGACCACGGTGCCCGGCGTATTCGCCGCCGGCGATGCGGCCAGCCGTGAGCCGATTGCTGGCGCCACATCGGGTGGCGGCGCGCAGAACTCGGCGTGGGCGTTGTCCACCGGGCAATGGGCTGGGCGCGGCGCAGCACGCTTGGCTCGGCAGCAGCTTGCGTATCACGGCGCACTGCGCGGGTTCGATGGCGCGGCGGGGAGCAGTGCGCAACTGATCCAGCGCATTCAGGCCGAAGTCCACCCCTTGGATAAAAACCTGTTCCGCAGCGGCGAGCAACTCGCACGTTCGCTGCGCGAACTCGACAACATCTGGGATCAGGTGCGCAGCGCACAGCCTGGCACCAACCCCCTGCGCGCCCGCGAAACCGCCGCCATGGCCGCCACTGCGCGCTGGTGCTACACCGCTGCCGCGCTGCGCAAGGAGAGTCGCGGCATGCACCAACGCAGCGACACGCCGCAGCAGAGCGAACGGTATGACGCGCACTTGCGCGTGTCCGGCGTGGACCAGATACAAACGCGCTTCGACCCCATTTCCCCAGGCTGATAACACCCCTTGTGGCGAGGGAGCTTGCTCCCGCTGGAGTGCGCAGCGCTCCCAAAAAGCCGGCTCCAGCTGCGCTGTCGAGCGGGAGCAAGCTCCCTCGCCACAGGTAATTCATACACAAGAGGTACCGACATGATTGAGCTGATCTACTCCGACCTGTGCAACGGCTGCGGCCAATGCATCACCGTGTGCCCCACCAACGTGCTGGCCTCTGACGTGCAGGGCAAACCCGTGATCGCCGAGCAACTGGCCTGCCAGACCTGCTTCATGTGCGAACTGTATTGCAGCAGCGACGCGCTGTATGTGGACCCGGACGCCGAACACCTGCGCCATCCCGACCCGGTGGCTGTGCGTGAGGCCGGGTTGCTCGGGCAATACCGCCGTGACTCGGGGTGGGATGAATGGGCGGATGATCCCAGGCATCAGAATGAGCATTGGAGGATGGATGGGATTTTTGCGTTGGCGCGGGGGGTGGGCAGCACCCTGAAAGTATGACGCCGGCCTCAGACACGTTGATCGATATAGGGCGACTGAAAAACCTCAAAATTCAACCGGGTTTTCTCTCGAGGAAAGCAAGGGTCCGCATTAATGTCTGATATCAGACGAATTTACGCAGAAGGCTCAGGTTTGGGCTCATTGGAAAGCCTGTTCTTATTATTCTGGAAGAATGCGCTCCCCACTAACCGATCCGGGGGCGATTGCGATCAGACCAAAGGGGCATTTCCAACACCACCACCGTGCCGATTCCCGCGCGGTTTGCCTTGTCTAGGCTCGCCATAGGCATCACGGGGCTCGGTACCGGCAGGTTATTGGTAAGCGTAAACGCAGAATTATCAACATGCCTGAGTGATGGTATGGAAGATCTTTTTCTCTTCATCAAAAAACAGATACGCCTGGGCGCAGTCATGACTCAACTCACTGATGTCGAGCTGCCCTAGGAAAACCGTCGGTCTTCCGTCTACCACCGGCCAATCGGGGCCTTGCAACCATTTCGGAGTTGCTCTAAGGCACCTGAAATCAGTTTTGATTTTGTTCTTCAGCCAAGATTGCAGCTCTTTAGGGCTAAGATTTTTTTGCTCTTCTACCAGTTTTAAAAAATATTCAGCCGGCAACGACAACCATTTCGGCTGAACTTTTAGTGTCAGACTGAATAGGTTTTCGTACTTTTTTTCCACTGTATGAACAATGCCTTTCTTGCTCAGAACTGCAGAAAGCAGCGTTTGAACATTGTAGATGCACTCTAGATTCAGATAGTCCTGACCGATTGCATAGCTGTAAAGATCGGGCTCATTGATATAGGCCGGAAGGTTACCCTCAACTTCAAGCAACGCTTTGACTCCTGGATCTGAGTAAATCATCTCTTCAAATGCTTTGGGTGAAATGGCCCCTTCGACGAATTCCGTGATGATTTCAATAGCGGTCATTGTTTGTTCCTAGGTGTCTGAATTCATCAATCGCAGCGTGCTGTTCCCGAGTGACCTCACGCAAATTTATAGGGTTGTTGATATCTGCTCCACCCTTACGTTGGGGGATGTGGTGATGCAACTCCATCGATTTTCCGTACGCGTCCGTCGGCGCAGCACCGCGCTCCATACGACTCATGTTAGCCGGACTGAACTCACCTGAAGACTTTGAAGCCGTATATCGGTTTTTCCAGTATCGGCTTCTGACCACATCCCACTCGGGCGCCTTGCCGTTGGCCATAGGTTTATCTATCGCCTGCCCTCTTCTCCAACGCTTGAACTGAACACAGCTCCAACCCCATGGATCAATCCAGAAGATGGGGTTTGGCGCATATTGATAGAGGTTCAGACCACCCATTAACCCAACCGGATCCGGCGTCGTAAACCGCCCCACCTCTGGATCATAAAACCGGAATGTATTGAAGTGCAGCCCCGTCTCCCGGTCCAGATACTGCCCCTGGAACCGCAGGTTCTGTTCTTCAATGTAGTCAGGCTCGCGCACCTCATCCAGCGTGTTGCCCCACACCCGATATGTCGCGCGCCAGACGTTGTGCCCATCGGTTTCAGTCAACTGCTCCGGCAAGCCGTTGAGGTCGTTGTGGTAGTAGCGGACTTTCTGCTGCGGGCCGATCCCATCGACGCGCGCCAACGGCTCGTAGCCTTCGTCTACGTAGACGTAAAGGCTGGTCTGGCGGTGTTTATGCTCTTGCAACAGGCGTAGGCCGTCCCAGGTGAAGCGGGTTTCGCTCAATACATAACCGCTGCTGTCCCGCTCGGTTTTGGCGATGCGCCGTCCCAGCGGGTCGTAGGTCATGCGCACCACATTGCCGCTGGCGTTGCGCACTTCTATCAGCCGGTGTTCGGCGTCGTAGGTGAAGCGTTGCAGGCCACGCAGAGCACTGCGTTTTTCGACCATGCGACCGAAGCCGTCGTAGCGGTAGCGCTTGTCCTGATAGGTCAGTAGCTTGTTGTGCCTCACTAAACCGGCACTCGACTGTGCCCCGTCCAACAGGTTGGCGGCAGCGTCGTAGGCGAAGGTTTCCTGCTGACCTTGGATGCTGTCCTGGGTGGCGACAATTCGGCCAGTTGCGTCGTAATGCAGCAGTTGGCGTTGGCGCCCTTCCAAGCGGCCGATCAGGTTGTCAGCTGGGTCGTATTCGAAAGTCTTTTGTTGCGCGGGCGGCAACTGTCGGGGCTGGCCTGTAGGGCTGCGCTTGCGCGAGCGCAACCGGCCGCAACGGTCGTATTCGCTGCGGGTGGTGATCTGGCCTTGGGTGCGCAGTGCTTCGCGGTGCAAGCGGTCGCGTTCGAAGTCGGTGACAGCTTGCCCGTCGAGGTTGATCTGGTGCAGGTGGCCGCTGCCGTAGTACAGGTGGTTGAGACAGCGGCCGTCGGGCAGTTGCGTCTGGCTCAGGTTGCCGAGTTCGTCGTAGTGGTGGTTCAAGCCGCCGGCAGCATTCTGCTCGCTGAGCAGTTGACCCAGCGGGTCGTAGGCGAACGCCAAGGTCTGGGTGGTCTGGTCATTGCCATTGAAGGTGACGCCAGTGAGTTGATCGGTTAGATCGTAGGCGTATTCGGTTAGACCATCGTCAGTTTCCTTGGCCAACAGGCGGCCGACGGCGTCGCGGTCCAGGCGATGCACGATGGAAGAGGCCTCATCCAAAGGGAGGTATTCGACTGCGATCAGGTTACCCAGCGCGTCATAGGCGTAACGTCGAGCACTGCCATCCAGGTCTTGCTGTTGCATCAGGCGGTCGCCCTGATCCCAGGTAAACCGGTAGTGCTCGCCGTTTTCATTGGTCAGGCTCTGCAGTCGGCCGTAGGCATCGTGCCGATATTCGATCTGGCGGCCATGGGCATCAATGCGCCGCACCAACTGCCCGCGCCGGTCGTATTGGTAGCGGGTGACATGGCCCGCCGCATCGGTGTAGGCGCTCAACTGGCCGCTGGTGTTGCGCAGGTAATGTTCGATGTAACCGTAGGGCCGTTCGATTTGCAGCAATCGGCCGTCGCGGTCGTGTTGATAACGCTGCCGCTCACCGACTGCATCGATAACGGTTTTTAAATGACCTCGACGGTCGTACTCGAATCTTGTGGCATAGCCCGAACAATCGACCTGCTCGATCAACTGCCCGGTTTCATTCCAACGCTGGGTTTTGCGCTTGCCCGTGGCGTCGGTGATTTCGACGACCTGACCAAAACCATCATGGCGATAGCGCGTGACGTGTCCCAGCGGGTCGGTTTCGCTGACGCAATTGCCGCGTTGATCGTATCGATAGTGCCAGCTGTGGCCTGCTGCATCGGATTCAACCAATGGCAGCGACCAATGTTCCAGCCACACAGTCGATTCAATACGGCCCAGCGGATCTTGCGTGCTGCACAGGTTGCCGGCTGCGTCGTAGCCGAACCGCCACTGACCGCCCCGGGGATCGGTCGCGCCGAGCAACTGGCGCTCGTCATTCCAATCGAACTGCCAGGTGTGCCCCAGGTTGTCGGTGTATTCGGTGATCTGGTACTGCGCATTCCATTTGCGGGTGCTGACGCGTTTCAAGCCATCGGTAATCCGCGTGATCCCGGCTGGCAGGTCGTAGTCGAACCGGTAGTCGTCGCCCTCATCACTCCAATGCCGCACCACGCGCCATTCGCGGTCGTCCACACAGGCCCATTGGTAGAAGCAGCGCAGGCCGGTGGGCAGTTGGTGTTCGACCAAGCGCTGGGCGTTGTCATAGGCGAAACGGCGCTGAACATGCCCATCGGCATCGCGCACTGCTGCGAGATCGCCGCGCGTGTCGTAGGTATAGCTGGAGAGCGTTTCGCGATGGTGATCCGGGTACAGGCGCTCGATGTGTTCGACACGACAGGGCCATTGCTGGCTGTAGCTCAGCTCTACGCGTACATCGTTGCAGGTATCGCGCAACTGGCTCAGGCGGCCCTGTACGTCGTAGTCAAGGAAGACGCGGTTGTCATTGCGATCACCCAACTGGCTCAAGCGCAAATGCGCAGGGTTGCCCGGTGCGGGTTCAAACAGCCGATACTGCCCATCGATACTTTCAATCAGCAGTTGGCCGCCAGCATGGCGCCGCACGTTCAACCCTTCGCCGGCGCTGAACACCGCGCCGCCCAGCGGAATCATGCCCATGTCGATCTGGCGCGCCTGCTCGTCGGTGTAGATCAGCCGTTCGCCGCCTTCGGGATGCACACCAATGTCGACACGAACTTCATAGCTCACACTCCAACCGGCTCCGAACAGACCGTTACGGCGCTCATCCCGGCTGCAGTAGTAGCGCTGCCACTCGATTGGCAACAGGCCAGGCAATGCGAAATCCAGGTCGTCTTCACCGTCGAGGATCTTCGCGCCCGTGGCGCAGTGCACCGGATTGGGCGAACCCACCACCGCCAAAGTGAGGGCGTTGGTCACCTGGCTGGATCCCCACGACACCAACCCACCCACCGCCATACAGGGCAGCGTGCTGAAGAACTTCGCCCCACCGCCCCGCAACGCCAACAACGCCGTTACCGCCAGCCCCACACCCGGCGTCTTGCCGCTACGAATCTCACGCACCACCACGGGTGCGCCGCCAATGACCACGTTCGGCGAAATCTGCACCTTGCCCACCGTGGCTTCGCAGGTGCTTCTATCTCCGCTACGCACGGCGGGCTGGCCGTTGATGAAGACCTTGCTGGAACCTTCGGCGAGGTACTGCTCAGGCATTGGCGGGTGTTTATTGCAGTCGACTGTATCGGCAGGACAAGGCACAGCGCCCGCCACCGGTGCAGCGACCGTAGGGCGCCAGAGCAGAGAGAAAAAACCTTCGGCGATATCCAGATAAGTCGGTTCACTGCCCGCTTCTGCCACGGCGGCGGCGACTTTTCCGGCCGCCCGCGCAGCAGGTTTGCCGTTGATAAAAACATCCGGCGAACCGCTGCTGATAAATGCATCGATGACGGGTGGGAAGAGTGCGTTGGCGAAAGACTCACATAAGCGTGAAAGGCTTTTGTCGGCACCGGTTGCGCCCATGCCGAGCCCGACCACCACACCCACCACGGCTCCCAGTACAACGCAGCCAAGGCCGCCTGTCGCCACAGTGATGCCGGTTGCAGCCACAACGGCCGCCGTGGCCAGCGCGGTCACGGCCACCGTCGCCGCTATCTCCAGCACGCCGCCCAACACGTCCGCCAGCATCGAGCTGTGCAACAGCGCATCGCCCTCGCGGGCGGCCCACAGCGTATCCGTCATGCGCAACTGTCCCTGTCCGAAAAGACCGGGATCAAATCACGCAGATACGCTGATGCTCAGGTGACGCTTTCCGAGCGACACGTAGGAAAGCTCTTAAAACCCTCAGCGCCAAATGCAATTAAAGAATAATCAACAAGATCATAATCAATATTTTTAATAATTAACATATAACCAAAAAGAACTTCACAGAGCGTTCTTATGGGAATAATGTCAAACCACTCACCGACCCCTTCTCCAGGCGGAGGTAGCCGAACCCTTTCTTGATCTGCCTGGAGCCTGCATCCCATGGTCTTTACCACCCCCTTCAAACGCCTGCTCCTGGGCACTGCCCTCGCCCTCGGCCTGATCGGCAGCGCCCACGCCGCCGACCTGCAACCGCTGCGGGTGGCCAATCAGAAATCGACGATCAAGGCGCTGCTGGAAGTCTCCGGCGAAACCAAGAATGTGCCTTACGAAATCCAGTGGTCGGAATTCCCTTCGGCCTCACCCTTGGGTGAAGCGTTGAATGCCGGTGCGGTGGATATCGGCGCCCTCGGCGATGCGCCCTACGTCTTCGCCCTCGGCGCCGGCGCCTCGCTCAAGGTGGTCAGCATCATCCACGCCGAAGGGCGCAATACCACGGCGCTGCTGGTGAACAAAGACTCGCCGATCAAGACCGTGGCGGACCTGAAGGGCAAGAAGATCGTCACCGGACGCGGCTCCATCGGCCATTACCTGGCGATCAAGGCCTTGGCCACTGCCGGCCTGACGACCAAGGATGTGCAGTTCATTTTCCTGCTACCCAGCGAATCGCGCCTGGTGCTGGATAACGGCACCGCCGACGCCTGGGCCACCTGGGACCCGTACACCACCGTGGTGACCTCCCAAAGCAAGGCCCGCGTGCTGATCAGCGGCAACCAGCTGTTGAGCAACCACCTGTACCTCGCCGCCACCAGCCAAGCCATCGCCGACAAGCGCCCGCAGTTGGATGACTTTGTCGCGCGCCTGGACCGTGCCTACGCCTGGGCCAACGTGCACCCCAACGAGTACGCCGCGGCACAAGCCAAGATCACCGGCCTGCCGCTGGAAGTGCATGTGGAAGTGGCCAAGGACACGCGCCTGACGCCCGTGGCAATCGACGATTCCGTCATCAGCGGCCTGCAAGCCACCGCCGACATCTACCAACAAGAAGGCCTGCTGACCAAGCACATCGATGTGTCGCAGGGTTTCGACAAGAGCTTTAACGCCAAGCGTGCCCCCCTCAATCAAGCCTCGCGCTAAAGGAGCAGAACATGAGCAAGCCACGTCAATTGAAACTCGGTGCCATGGTTCACGGTGTCGGTCACGGCTGGGGCGAATGGCGCCATCCAAACGCCCAACCGAATGCCAGCACGAATTTCGGCTTCTACAAGCAGCAGACTGAACTGGCCGAAGCGGCCAAGTTCGACTTCGTGTTCATCGCCGACAGCCTGCATATCCACGCCAAATCCAGCCCGCACTACCTCAACCGCTTCGAGCCGCTGACCATCCTCTCGGCACTCGCCGCGATCACCACGAATATCGGCCTGGTGGCCACCGTGACCGTCAGCTATACCGAGCCCTACCAGGTGGCGCGCCAGTTCTCGTCCCTGGACCATATCAGCGGCGGCCGCGCCGGCTGGAACGTGGTCACCTCGTGGCTGAGCGGCACCGCCGACAACTTCGGCAAGGCCGAGCACCCGCCGCACGCGGTGCGCTACCGCATCGCCAAGGAACATGTGAACGCGGTCCAGGGCCTGTGGGATTCCTGGGAGGACGACGCCTTTGCCTACGACAAACAGAGCGGCGAGTTTTTCACCCCGAGCAAGCTGCACGCGCTGAACCACAAGGGCGAATTTTTCTCGGTCAAAGGTCCGTTGAACATCGCCCGTTCGCGTCAGGGCCAGCCGGTGATTTTCCAGGCGGGCACCTCTGAAGATGGGCGCAACTTTGCCGCGGAAAACTCCGATGCGATCTTTGTGCATGTGGAGAGCATCGAGGAAGGCCTGGCGTATTCCCAGGACCTGAAACGTCGCGCCAAGGGCTTTGGCCGTGACCCGGACAGCCTGTCGATCCTGCCGGGCATCCGCCCGATTGTCGGCCGCGATGCCGCCGAAGTGGAAAGCCGCTATCAGCAAGCCGTGGACCTGGTGACCATCGAAGACGCCATCGTCGCCCTCGGCCGCCCGTTCAATGACCATGACTTCAGCAAATACCCGCTGGACGAACCCTTCCCGGACCTCGGCGACCTCGGCTCCAACAGCCAGAAAGGTGGATCCGACCGCATCAAGCAACTGGCCAAGGACGAAGGCCTGACCCTGCGCGAAGTGGCCTTGCGTTTCTCACGACCCAAACGTGACTTCGTCGGCACCCCGGAGCAAGTCGCCGACGCGATCCAGACCTGGTTCGAAACCGGTGCCAGCGACGGTTTTATCGTCAACTCGGTGTTGCCGGACGGCCTGCAATACTTCACCGAACTGGTGGTGCCGGTGCTGCAACAGCGCGGCCTGTTCCGCAGTGAATACAGCGGCCACACCCTGCGCGAAAACCTTGGCCTCGATGTGCCGGCCAACCGTTACAGCGTCACCGCCGAGGTAGAAGAACAGCAGGAGGCGCTGGCATGAGCGAATCCCTCAACCGCCAGTTGGCCGACCTGCACGCCGAACGTGTAGCGACCTGGGCAGCGGAGTCGTTGCAGGTCAATATCAACCAGCGCCAACGCCTGCTGGATGAGGCCAAGCCGGACGACTATGTGCAGGTCGGCGACGAGCTGGACCCGTTTACCCTGCTCAACGTCGAAGGCGGCGAACTCAACCGCGAACTGCTGCTGGCCGACGGCCCGGCGGTGCTGGTGTTCTTCCGCTTTGCCGGCTGCCCGGCGTGCAACATCGCCCTGCCCTACTATGAGCGCCAGCTCTACCCACGCCTGCGCGAACTTGGCGTGCCGTTGGTGGCCGTGAGTCCGCAAGTGCCTGAGCGCCTGGTGGAGATCAAGACCCGCCACAACCTGCAATTGCTGGTGGCCAGCGACCGCGACAACAACCTTGGACGGCGCCTGGGGATTCTCTACAGCTTTGACGAGGCGTCGCGCAACGCCGCATTGGCCAAGGGCAACAGCATTGGCGAGACCACCGGCACCGGCACGTGGGAGTTGCCGCAACCGACGGTGGTGGTGATTGCCAAGGACGGCACGGTGGCGTTTGTGCAGGTGAGCCCGGATTGGTTGGTGCGCACGGAGGCTGAGCCGGTGTTGCGAGTCGTGGAGCGCTTGATAGGCGCACAGCCTGTACGCCTAGCCATCTAAGCCCACAATCCAATGTGGGAGCGGGCTTGCTCGCGAATGCGGTGGTTCAGTTAGTGAATCAGTTGCCTGACACACCGCTTTCGCGAGCAAGCCCGCTCCCACATTTTTTGACCGAGTACATTTTCATGACCCAACCATCCCTGCGCTCCGTGGAAGTCGCCAATTTCGAAGCATTGCTCGAACGTCTCAGCGCCGAGCTAGCCAGCACCGCCCACCTCTACGACGAAAGCGGCGCCTTCCCCCACGCCAACTTCAAGTTGCTCCACGAACACGGCCTCGTCGCCCTCACCGTGCCCAAATCCCTCGGCGGCGGCGGTGCCAGCCTGCCCCAGGCGCGCAAGGCGATCAGTGCGATTGCCAAGGGCGAACCCTCCACCGCGCTGATCCTGGTGATGCAGTACCTGCAACACACGCGCCTGCAAGACAGCAAAACCTGGCCCGCGCACCTGCGCACCCGCGTCGCCGAAGACGCCGTGCGCAATGGCGCTTTGATTAACGCCCTGCGCGTCGAACCCGACCTCGGCACCCCGGCCCGTGGCGGCCTGCCGGCGACCACCGCCGTGCGCACCGCCGAAGGCTGGCGCATCAGCGGGCGCAAGATCTACTCCACCGGCAGCCACGGCCTGACGTGGTTCAGCGTGTGGGGCCGCAGCGACGACGCCGACCCGTTGGTGGGCGCCTGGCTGGTGCCCAAGGACAGCCCCGGCATCACCATCATCGACACCTGGGACCACCTCGGCATGCGCGCCACGTGCAGCCATGAGGTAGTGCTCGACAACGTGCTGGTGCCGCTGGACCACGCCGTCAGCGTCAGCCCGTGGAGCGCGCCGTCGCCGGAGCTGGATGGCGAGGGTTTCCTGTGGATGTCGGTGTTGCTGTCCTCGGTGTACGACGCCGTGGCCCACGCCGCGCGGGACTGGCTGGTGAACTGGCTGGAAGAACGCGCGCCGTCCAACCTCGGCGCCGCGCTGGCGACCTTGCCGCGCTTCCAGGAAACCGTCGGCCATATCGACACCCTGCTGTTTGCCAACCGCAGCCTGCTGGACGCCGCCGCCGAAGGCCACACCCCGGCCGCCAATGCCGCGCAGTTGAAGTACCTGGTGACCAACAACGCCATCCGCGCCGTCGAGCTGGCGATCGAAGCCTCGGGCAACCCTGGCCTGTCGCGCCTCAACCCATTGCAACGGCATTACCGTGACGTGCTGTGCAGCCGCGTACACACCCCGCAGAACGACGCCGTGTTGCAAGGCGTCGGCAAAGCCGCCTTCGCCCAACGCCAAAAGGAACGCACATGAGTCAGGTGATTATCGCCAGCCAGCTGGACGAAGATTTCAATGAAGTGATTCGCGAACGCCTCAAAGCGATTTACCCCGAAGCCCAGGTAATCGGCGTGCCGGTCGGCGTCCCCAGCGACCTGCCAGCCCATGCCAATATCCTCCTGCTGCGCCCGATCAACGTGCGCGGCTACACCGCCCCGGATACGCCACCACCGGGCTGGCCGTACGGCGCGCAATGGGTGCACCTGGTGTCGTCGGGCATCGATTTCTACCCGCAGTGGCTGTTCAATGGGCCGCCGGTGACCACCTCACGCGGCAGCGCGGCCGACAACCTCGCCGAGTTCGCCCTGGCGGCGATCTTTGCCGCGTCCAAGCATTTGCCGGATATCTGGGTGAAGGACTCGCAGTGGAATTTCACCCCACTGCGTCCGCTCAAGGGCACCACGCTGGGCATCCTTGGTTTTGGTGCGATTGGCGAGAGCCTGGCGCAGAAGGCCTTGGCGCTGGGCATCAAGGTTGTGGCGCTGCGCCATAGCTCGGCGCCGTTCAGTGCGGGCGTAGAAGCCGCAAAGGATATCCACGACCTGTTCGCCCGCGCTGACCACCTGGTGGTGGCCGCGCCGTTGACCGAGGCAACGCGCAACCTGATCAACCGCGACGTGCTGGGCAGTGCCAAGCCGGGTCTGCATTTGATCAACATTGCGCGCGGTGGGTTGCTGGATCAGGAGGCATTGCTGGAGGCGCTGGATAACGGGCAGGTTGGGTTGGCTTCGCTGGATGTGACGGAACCGGAGCCATTGCCGGATGGGCATCCGTTGTATACGCACCCACGGGTGCGGTTGTCGCCGCATACGTCGGCGATTTCGACGAATAGTCGTAATGAGATTGCGGATACGTTCTTGGCAAACCTACAGCGGTATATCTCCGGCAATGAACTGGCCAACCTCGCCAACATCTGACACAACATCATAAATGTGGGAGCTGGCTTGCCTGCTCCCACATGAGATATTTGCAGGGCTGGGAATATGATTATAAATCGGCATTTTATGCACCAATAAAATGCATATTATTAATAATTAACATATAACAAAACGGACTTTTACGAACGCCTTTCATATCCATATTGTTACCCCCAGCACCGACCCCTGACCAGGTGGAGGCCTTGCCAACCACCACTTTCTCAGGGGTCCACCATGAGCCATATCGCCGCGCCCAACCGCCTCACCCTCGCCGTCTCGCTCGCCTTGTTCAGCGTCTACACCCACGCCGACGACGCCGCCCTGCCAGTGGTGAATGTCACCGCCGAGCACCGCAGCGAAGACCTGCAAAAAACCCCGTTGGCGATCTCCGCCTTCGATGAAAAGACCCTCGAAGACAAACAGATTCGCAGCGTGCGCGACCTCTCCGGCCAGGTACCGAACCTGACCCTCAGCCGCCAGTCGATCTCCTACAGTGCCCAGACCTACGGCATCCGTGGCATCGGTGAAACCGACCCGATCCAGGAAGCGGCCGTGGCGGTGTATGCCGACGACCTGTACATCCCCCGGGCGATTTCCTCGATGCTGGATTTCAACGACGTCGAACGCGTCGAAGTGCTGCGCGGCCCCCAGGGCACGCTGTACGGGCGCAACAGCAGCGCCGGCGCGATTCGCGTCATCACCCGCGACCCGAACCAGGAAACCCGGGGCTTCGTCGAGCTCGGCGCGGGCAATTACAACGCGCAGAACGGACGCTTCCTGATCAGCGGCCCGCTGGTGGACAACGCGCTGTTTGGCAGTTTCTCGGCGATTCGCCTGACGCGCGACGGCACCGTGTCCAACCCGACACGCGGCAAGGACGTGAACAACGTGGATATCCAGTCCTATCGCGGCAAGCTGCGCTACAAGCCCGAGGATTCACCGTGGGATGTGCAGTTGACCCTGGCCGGCACCTTTGATCGCGGCGATACCACCAGTTATTCGCCGTTCGATGCCAGCGGCCATTTCGACAAGTTCAAGAGCTACAGCAGCCTCGACCCGAAAAACCGCCTCGACCAAGGTTCCTCGGTGCTGCGGGCGATCTACGCGATCAACGATCACCTGAACGTCAAGTCGGTCACCGCCTGGTCGTCGTTCAACCAGCCGGTGGATTACGACAACTCCGGCCAGGCCGCGCTGATCCAGAACAACCTGATTCTCTACAAGCAGAACTACGCCACCCAGGAGTTCCAGCTCAACGGCGACTACGACGACTTCAGCTTCAGCACCGGCCTGTACCTGTACCGCGAACGCTTCGACGCCGACCGCGACAACCTCACCTACTCGATCGCCCGCAACCGCGTGATCGGCCAAGGCCAATACAGCACCACCAACACCGAAAGCTATGCGCTGTATGGCCAGGGCACCTACAAGATCACGCCGCAACTGTCGCTGATCGCCGGCTTGCGCTTTACCCGCGAGCACAAGAACTTCGAGTTCACCAACTATGCGATCAACACCGACCGGCAGATCACCGGCACCAACTTTGCCGCCGAGTCGAGCAAGTCCTGGCAGTCCACCAGCCCGAAGATCGGCTTCGAATACGCCTGGACCCCGCACCTGAACCAGTACGCCTACGTGGCCAAGGGCTTCAAGGCCGGCGGCTACGACAACCGCGCCCCCACCCGCGCCGCCGCCGAGCAGGCGTTTTCGCCGGAGGACGTGACCACTTGGGAAACCGGCTTCAAGGGTGACTTCTTCGACCAGCGCCTGCGCGCCAACGTTGCGCTGTTCTACAACGACTACAAGGACCTGCAAACCAACGCCTACGACCCGGCGCTGGGCGTGAGCCTGCGCACCAACGTCGGCCAGGCCCACACCTATGGCGTGGAGCTGGAAACCCTCACCGCCCTGAGTCGTGACTTGCAGTTGACCGCCAACCTCGGGTACCTGGAAAGCCAGTACGACGACTTCCAGAACGCCAGCGGTGCGGGAGTGGATGCCAACGGCAAGCAGCTGGTGTTCTCGCCGCGCTGGAACGCAAGCGTGGGCCTGAACTACACCATCCCGGCCGGGTTGCCAGGCACTTGGCTGGCCGGCACCGACGCGCAGTTCCAGACCAAGTCCTATGCCAACGCGCTGAACGACGACATTCAGGAAGTGCCGCAGCAAACCTTCTGGAACGCCAACACCCGCTACATCAGCGGCGACGGTCACTGGACCACCACCCTGGCGGTGAAAAACCTGCTGGATCGCGCCTATCCGCAATCAGTGGGCTACGTGCCGTCCAGCGGCGCGCGTTACTACTCGGTCAACGATCCGCGCACCCTGTTGCTGTCGGTGCGCTACGACCTTTGAGCGGTTTATTGGATGCGGTAGTGGAAGGTATTGCGCACCGCCGGTACGGCGACGGCCTTGCCTTCGACGATGCGCGGCTGGTAGCGGAAGGTGTTGGCGGCAGCCAGTGACGGGCGCATGAACAGCGGGTGGCAACCGTCCAGCACCTTGGGGTTTTCCACGCGGCCTTGAGGGTTGACGGTGTACTCCACCGAGCAATCGCCTTCGATGTTTTTGTCCAGGGCGCGCTCGGGATAGTCCGGCGCTTCCTTGACCAAGGGTTGGTACTGGCGGCTGTCAAACGCCGGGGCCGCTGCGGGTGCGGCCGGGCGAGCGCGCTCAGCCGCCAGGCGTTCCTGGCTCAACCGTTGCTGTTCCAGTTCACGATTGCGCTGTTCGCTGGCCAGGCGTTCCTGTTGCTGCTCGACTTTCTTCTCCTCGACCCGTTTGCGTGCCAAGGCGGCTTTCTCCAGTTTTTGCGCCTGGATCTGCGGATCGACCACGGGTTTGGGCGGCACCGGCACGGCGACCGGCTCCGGTGGTGGCGGTGCTGCGACGGCCACCGGCTCCGGCACTGGCGCGGGTGCTGGCGGCAGCATGACCAATTGGGTGTGCATCACCCGTGGCGCCTCCACCACAGGTTTTTCCGTCGACCAGCCCAGCATCAGCACGGCCAACACACCGACGTGCAACGCCACCGCGAGGCTGGCGGCCAGGCTGCTTCTCCAGAACCCGGCCGTGTCCCGGGGCGCGATTAAAAGCATTGGACTGTGCATGATCATCGCCGTCATTGCGGGGCCTCGGTCACCAGCCCCAGGTTGCTGACACCACCCTTCTGCAACACCGCCATGGCCGCCACCACGCGACCGTAGCCAGCGTTGTCGTCGGCGCGGATAAACACCTGGGTGTCACTGCGCGCCGCCACCACCTGCATGACCTTGGCGCCCATTTCCTCCAGGGTCACGGCGCTGTCGGTCTGGTGCTGGGTGTCGAGTTCGCCGCCGAGGTTCCAGTAGTAACCGCCGTCGGCTTGCACCGACAGCGTGAGGATCTGCTGGCGTGTATCGGTGGCCAACGCCTCGGCGGCGACCTTGGGCAGTTCGATCTTCACGCCCTGGGTCAGCATCGGCGCGGTGACCATAAAGATCACCAGCAGCACCAGCATCACGTCGATATAGGGCACCACGTTCATCTCGGCCTTGGGCCCGTGCTTGCGTTGCGGCCTGGTTAACATGGGAGCTTTCCTTATTCAGGCGGCCACGGCCAGGTTGATCGGCGTGCCGCGCAAGGTGCGGTGCAGGCGCACTTGCAGCTCATTGCCGAAGGCGTAATAGCGGGTGAGCAAGGTCTGGCCACGGGCGGCAAAACGGTTGTAGGCGATCACTGCCGGAATCGCCGCAAACAAGCCAATGGCGGTGGCGATCAACGCCTCGGCAATGCCCGGTGCAACGGTGGACAGCGTGGCCTGCTGCACCTGGGACAAGCCGATAAAGGAATTCATGATGCCCCAAACAGTGCCGAACAAGCCGATATAGGGGCTGACCGAACCCACGGTGGCGAGGAATTGCAGGCCCTTTTCCAGTTCGATTTCCTGCTCGGTGATCGCCACCTGCAAGGCGCGCTCGACGCCCTCCAGCACGGCCGGATCATGGCTGTGCAGGTGCTGATATTCCTGCACCCCGGCGATAAAGATCGGCGCAATGCCGCCCTCGCCCGCCTGCACAGTGTCACGGCACAGCGCCTGCAGGTCGGGCGCCGCACGGAAGCGCTGCACAAAACCGTTCAACTGCCGCTCCAGGCGGCGCAGCACCGCGCCGCGCTGGATAATCAAGTACCAGCTGAGCAAGGACGCCAGCAGCAGCGTGACCATCACTGCCTTGACCAACAGGCTGGCGTCGCTGATCAACCCCCAGATCGTCATATGTTCCATCGTCGCGTGCATGGTGAACTCCTATTCGAATAAAAAGTGATGACCGGGTGATGACGCGTCAGGGCAATTTCAGCGTGCGGGTCACTTCGGCCCAGGGCACGAACTTGAAGTTCTGGGCCTGCTCGGGCATGCGCTTGCGCCCGTCCTGCACCACCAGCATGCCTTGGCTCCACGGTCCGCCGAGGTTGATCGCGGTCACTTCCAGGCCATCGGTCTCCGAGGCGCCGTCAATGCCAGCAGCAGCGTTGAGGCCAACGCGGAATGCGCCGTGGGTGGCAAACGGTGGTTCGGCATCCACCACCAGATAGCTGTCATTGCCCTGACTGGAGATCACCAGGTAATCGCGCTTGTCGCTCTGGTACAACGCCAGGCCTTCAACGTCCGCATGCAGCTGCGGGCCGACCTTGATCACGCTGGTAAGCTTGGCCGGCTGATCGGCACGCGCATCCACCGCCCATACGCCGACGTCTTCTTCACCAATGAACAGGCGCTGACGCTGGTCATCGGCGACGCAGCCTTCAGGCTGGCTATCGACCTTGAACTGGCGCACCAACTCGCCCTGCACACGGCCATCCGGCGCACTCAGGCGGTATTGCAGGAAGGTGCCGTCCTTGTCGTTGGCGATGGCATAGATTTCACCGCTGGCGGGCTGGAACAGGCAGATGCCATAGATCGCCTTGAGGGGCGTCGGCACTTCACCGGCTTCGCGCAGCTCGCCGGTGTGACGGTCGATGCTGAACAGGCTCAGGCTGTTGTGGTCACGGTTACTGGCGACCGCGAGGTCAACGGTTTGCATACCCAGCTTGAAGTTGGGACGCACGTCGACGTTGTTCAGGCGCCCGACTGCCAGCTCCTGCAACAGCTTGCCGTCGAGGTCATAAGCCAGCAGGCCCTGCTTTTTGTTGGTGCCGAGTACGCGGCTTTTGGCCGGTTGTTCGGGGTGAATCCAGATCGCCGGATCATCCGCGGCATCGCCCTGGCGGCCGACGGGATCGGTCTGGCGCACGGCGGCAACTTCCGGAATCACCGCATCGACCGGCACCGGCTTGGCTTGCCAGTTGAGCGTGCCCTGATAGAGTTTACCGCTGTCGTCATCACGCACCAGCAGTTGCTGGCCGTTGACAGAGAGCTGCTCCGGCTCCTTGAGGCCCGGCAGGTTCAGGCTCGATTGCTCGACCCAACGCTCACCGGTTTGCTGGAACAGATGCAGTTGGGCGGTCTTGGGATCAAGCGCGATCACACCACCCGACACCAGCGCCATGGCCCCGGCTTCGCGCTTGGGCGTGTCGAACACCGCCACCGGCGTGCGTTTCACATCGGCTTCCGGGTGCGCCGGGTAGGCCCACCAGCCAACGTTTTCTTCGTTGACCACCAAACGATTGGCCGCGTCATCCACCTGGCAGAACTGCGCCGACGGCGGAAGCGGCAGACCGCGTACGCGCTGGGGTTCGTTCAACAGCGTGGCGCCATTGCCCACCAGCCACTGTTCACCTTTGCCTTCTTCACCCACCAGGAACACAAACAGGTTGGCCGCCGAATCGCGGTACAGGCACAGGCCGTTCACGGCGTAGTCGCGTGTCGGCAGGTAGAGCGGTTTGCCGAAGGTCTTGGCGGAGGCGTCGAGGCTGATCAGCAGGGCTTGTTGGCGTTCGTTGTCGAGGCTGGCCACCAGGGTCTGGGTGCCGGATACGCGGGTGTCAAGGCTGCTGAAGTTGCCGTTGAAGCGCGCCAGTTCGACGCCCTTGGCATCGAGCAGTTGCAGACCGTCGCGGGTGCTGGCGGCGAGGCGTGCGTTGGTGTTCAAGATCGCCACGGCCTCTGCGTTGAGGCTTGGATCCCAAGGAGTCAGGGCCAAATCGGCGGCAAATGCATGACCGCTGGTTGCAAGAACCATCAGCAGGTACAGCTTGGAAATTCTCATGTACAAACAAATCCTTCAAAAACGATGGAGATCAACTGTGGGAGCGGGCTTGCTCGCGAATGCGGTGTATCAGTCGACGAATCAGTTGGCTGACCCACCGTATTCGCGAGCAAGCCCGCTCCCACATTTGGAAGGTGTGGGATTCAGAAGTGGGTGAAGGTCAGGCCGACTTTGTAGGTCGGGCCATACTCTTCGTACTGCCCGTTGTAGCTGCGATGGCCGGTGTAGACGAAGTACGACTCATCCGTCAGGTTCTGCGCCTCGAAGCTCACTTGCAGGTTCTTGGTCAGTGAGTAGCGCGCGCTGAAATCCACAAAGGTCTGGGCATCGACGTGCAGGTCATGGGCCTTGTCGTTGATCGAGGCCAGCTCGTACAGGTAGGCCGACTTGTAGTTGGCCGACAGGCGCAGGCTGAGCTTGTCGTCTTCCCAGCCGAGCATCAGGTTGCCGACGGTGTCGGACTGGTTCGGCAGGCTGATGTTGCGTTTACGGTTGCCGCCGCTGGCGCTGTCAAAGCCTTCGATATCGGCGCTGGAGCGGCTGAAGGTGGTATTGGCGCCCACCAGCAAACCGTTCCACGGCGCCGGCAGCCAGTCGAACTTCTGCGAGTAGGCCAGTTCCAGGCCATACAGCTTGGCGCTGTCGCCGTTGGCGTAGGTGTGGGCCTCGGAGAAATTGGTCCAGGCGCCGGTGCCGGCGACGTCGGTGTTATAGACGAAGTGCTTGATGTCCTTGTAGAACACGAACGCCGAGACGGTGCCGGCGCGGCCCATGAAGTGCTCGATACCAAGGTCCAGGTTGCTCGATTCCAGCGGCTTGAGGTCCGGGTTGCCGAAGGTGGCTTCGTCATCATCGATCACAAAACCCGGCGCCAGTTGGCCGAAGGTCGGGCGCACCACGGATTTGGTCCAGGCCGCGCGCACTTGGGTGTTCTTGTCGATCTGGTAGCGTGCATGCAGGCCCGGCAGCCAGTGGTGATAGCGACGCTTGGTGTCGGTGGCGGTGAACACGCCGTCGGTGGCGCCGGTGCCTTTGGCTTCGAACTCGGTGCCTTCGTAGCGCAGGCCGGCAATGAAGCGCCAGTCGTCGATATCGATGGTGTTCATCAGGTAGCCGGCGTTGATGTCTTCGCGGATGGTGAAGTCGTTGACCCGCGATTCGGTCTCGTCATAGAAGTCCGCGGCGTTGAGGCCACCGATCAACTGCTTGATGCTGCTGGGGCTGATGCCGGGGCCGTAGTTGCCCAGGCGATAATCGACCGTGCCCTTCTGGAACTGGGTGAGGTTGAGCTGTTCGTCAGTGAAGCCCAGGTCGTCAAAATCCTTGTAGACCCAGGCTTCCAGGTCGTTGCTCTTGTGCCGGCGGCTGACCTTGCCGCCGAACTTGAACTGCGACGCGTAGCCGCTCAGGTCATAGTCGCGGGCCAGGTCCAGGCGCAGGTTTTTCTCGGTGTCCTTGGTGTTCTGTTTTTCCCAGTCAACTTTGTCGAGGGTGAAGTTGCTCGCATCGTAAAAGCCGCTACCGATGATCGGGCGCGGTTTGTCCTTGTCGTAGAAACCGCTGTTGGCGAAGTCACCGCCGTCAAAGGTGGCGCCGGCGATGTGCGCCGGGCTGTCTTCGCTGGACTGGCTGTAGCCGGCCTGGCCGCTCAAGGTCCACAGGCCGAGCATGCGTTCGCCGCCAAAGACATAGGACTGGATTTCCTGGGTTTCTTCGCGGTTTTTCAGCTTGCGCTTGCCCTCCGCATCCCCCAGTTCGCCCGGTGCCTGGGGGTCGGCAAATTCAATGCTGGTGGAGTTGCGGGTCTCGGTGTCTTTGTAGCGGCTGTAGAGGGTGCGCAGGTAATAGCTGCTGAGGTCATCGGGCTTGTAGTCGAAGTTCAGGCCGCCACCGGCGCGTTCGCGGCTGATGTCGTAGTCGCGCTGTTCGAATTCGTTGAGTTTGGCGCCGTCAGTGAAGTCCCAGGCGCCGCCGGTTTCGACGTTGTCCGAGCCGAAGTCACGCTTCTGCCAGCTGAGTGCGGCGGCCACGCCGAAATTGTCGATGCCGTCGCCCAGGCTGAAACGGTTGCTGGCGGCGCCGGAGAATTTCGGGCTGGTCTGGTGGGTGTTCTTGTCGTAGCTGGCTTCGGTGCTGCCAGTGTAGAACAGGCCTTTGTGGTCAAACGCCGAGAGGCTTTGCACATCGACCGTGCCGCCGAGGGAGTTGGCGTCCATGTCCGGGGTGAGGGTCTTGATCACCGACAGCGACTGCACCAGTTCCGAGGGCAACACATCGAGGGCCACGGCGCGGCGTGCACTTTCCGGGGCGGGCACGAGGGTGCCGTTGATGGTCACGCTGTTGAGGTCCGGGCCCAGGCCACGCACGCTGACGAAGCGCCCTTCGCCCTGGTCGCGCTCGACGCTGACACCCGGCAGGCGCTGCACCGCTTCAGCGACGTTTTCATCCGGCAGTTGGGCGACGCCGTCGGCGTGCACCACGCTCTTGATGCTGTCGGCGGTGCGCTGTTCTTTCAGCGCCGAATCGATCGCGGCGGCCTGGCCGACCACTTCGACATGCTCGGTGGTGGCCGCTTCGGCCGCGTTGATCCGCTCGCTGGCCATTGCCAGGGCCAAGGCGGTAAGCGTAAAGCCGACGAGCCCGGTGCGCTTGTACATGCAATCCTCCCCAAGAATCCGTTGGCGCCAGGCAAGAGGCCCGGCAACTGGGAGGGCAAGCTAGGGGTGGGGGATGACGGTTCTGTGACAGGGGTTGGCGCGAAGGCCCGTAAATAGGGGTTTTGAATACATCGAGGCGGACAAATGAGCTGAATTGACCTCGGTCAAAATGTGGGAGCGGGCTTGCTCGCGAAGGCGATGGGTCAGCTAGAACAGCTTTGACTGACACACTGCATTCGCGAGCAAGCCCGCTCCCACATTTGACCTGTGTTTGCCAGTGAATAGTGTTTAGAGCATGAGCTGATTCGACCCGCCCCCACCGTCACGCAACCGTCACATCCATCTGCTGTGCTGGCGCCCATCGCTCTGTTGCCCAAGGATTCGCGGCCATGTTCTCCGTGCTCAAACCCCACCGCTGGAAACTCTCCCTGCTGCTGATCGCCGCCAACCTCGGGCTGATCCTGCACCTGGCCTGTGGCGAGTTGAAAAGCTTCAGCGAGTGGGTGTGGCTGGATATCTTCGGCGAAGGCGGCTCCGCCCTGCTCGCCCTGGTGTGGCTGGGCCTGGTGCTGAAAAGCCGCCCTGCCGGGCGCGTCACCAACTACCTGGCGCTGGGCCTGTCGTGCATCTTTTTCTCGTGGTGGATCGACAGCCTCGACGAGTTTATCCGCCTGCCCGACAGCATCACCTGGGACCACTGGCTCGAATCCGGGCCGATGCCGGTGGGCATGATTCTGCTGACCATCGGCATCTACCACTGGCACCGCGAACAACTGGCGATCAGTGCGCAGATGGAGAAACGCGAGCGGCTGTTCCGCGAGCATCGCCTGTTCGACAAGCTCACGCCCCTGGCCGGCGCCGACTACCTCAAGCGCCAATTGGCCGACAGCCTGCGCGACAGCCAGGAGCAGCAGCAACCGCTGTCCCTGCTGGCCCTGGACCTGGACAACTTCGCCGCCATCAACCAGGCCTTCGGGCATGCCGAAGGCGATGCGGTGTTGCAGGCCCTCAGCCATGTGCTGTTGCTGAACCTTCGCCGTCAGGATTTGCTCTGCCGCCTGGCCGGCGACCGTTTTGTGGTGCTGCTGCCCAATACCGGCGAGCGCCAGGCCCAGGTGCTCGCGCTGGAGCTGCAACAGACCGTGCGCGCCCTCGCCCACAAGACCCGACTGCAAGGCGAACGCCTGCAACTGGCGGCCACCACCGCCGTGGTCATGGCCCTGGACGAGGCGCCGCAAGATTTGCTCAAGCGCCTGAACCTGGCCCTGGCCCGTGCCAAGCAACCCCTTGCGAAAAGCGCCTGAGATGGCGGTGAAAACCAACTGGTATGAAGCCGACAGCCGCTTCATCCCGGGGCATTACCAACCCGCCACACTGATCGACCTGGCGTTGTCGCGGGACATCGACAGCCATCGCCTGCTACGTGGCACCGGGCTGTTTCATGAGGACATCCTGGCGGGCACTGCACGGCTGAGCCCGCAGCAATTTTTCGGCCTGATCGGCAACAGCCGCAAATTGCTGGACGCCGACGACAGCAGTTTCCTGTTCGGCCAGCGCTTGTTGCCCGGTTATTACGGCGCGGCCAGCCATGCCTTGGGCCATGCGCAGAACCTGCATCAGGCGCTGGACATCCTGATCCAGCAGCAAGTGTTGCTCAGCCCGCTGGTCACCCTGCAACTGGAGTTGGATGAGCACCACGCCTACCTGTATTGGCTGGACACGTGTGGCGCTGGCGAACACTGGCGTTTCCTGCTCGAAGCCAGCATGACCTCGCTGGTTGCCATGAGCCAGTGGCTCAGCGGTGAACGCCTGCCGTGGGTGGCCAGTTTCAGCCATGCCGAGCCGCGGTATGTCGAGCAGTACTGGGTGCACCTGGGCGAAGAAACACGCTTCGAGCGCCCGCTGGACATGCTCTGCATCCCCCGCGAATACCTCACCCGCGCGTGGCCGGGCGCGTCCGTCACGGCTGGGCAGGTCGCACGCCAGCAGGCCCGTGAGCAGATCGAACAGTTGGGCTTTGCCGGCAGCTTTCTCGATTGCCTCGACGACTACCTGCGCGACCTGGTGCGCCAACCGCCGAGCCTGGAACAGGCGGCGCAGGCGTTCGCCATGAGCCCGGCGACCCTCAAACGCAAGTTGCACAAGCACGACACCGGGTTTCAACAGCAAGTGGACCGGGTGCGCAAGCAGGTGGCGTTGCACCTGTACCAGGTCAAGGGCTACAGCAATGAGGAAGTGGCGGCGTACCTGAACTTCAACGACGCGGCGAACTTTCGTCGCGCGTTCAAACGCTGGACCGGCAGCACACCCAACCTGATCCGCCAGTTGTTCAACAGCCGCTAGCCAAACGCTCGCGCAGGAATTCCACCAGCGCCTGCACCGGCCGTGAGCTTTGCCGGTGCTGCGGGTACACCGCCGACAGGGTCAGGTCTTCGGGGGCGAATTCGTCCAGCACACTGACCAGGCGCCCGTCCTTCAGCGCGTCACCGACGATAAAGGTCGGCAAATACGTCACGCCCAAACCGGCGATGGCGGTGTCGCGCAACAGGTCACCGTTGTTCACGCGCATCCGCCCGCTCACATTCAGCGCCTGCACCTTGCCCTTGAAGCGCCATTGCACCTGGCGGCCATGGCCGTAGGGCAGGCAGTCGTGTTCGGCGAGGTCATCGGGTTTTTGCGGCGTACCGCGCAGCGCCAAGTAGTCGGGACTGGCGCAATACACCCGGGGAATGCTGGCGATACGGCGGGCGATCAGGGTGGAGTCTTCCAGGGTGCCAATGCGCAAAACCAGGTCGTAGCCTTCGCCGATCAGGTCCACGGGACGGTCGCTGAGATCGACCTCCACCGACACTTGGGGATGGCGCTGTAAAAACAGCGGCAACAGGCAACCGAGGTGAGCCATGGCAAACGACAACGGCGCGCTGAGGCGAATGGTGCCGCGCGGCTCGCTGTTCTGCCCGGCGATGCCCTGCTCCACTTGCTCGACTTCAGCGAGCAGGCGCAGGGCGGATTCGTAGTAACTCTGGCCCAGTGGCGTGACATCCAGGCGGCGGGTAGAACGGTTGAGCAGACGCACGCCGAGGCGGTCTTCCAGCTGGATCAGGCGGCGGCTGACGAACTGCTTGGACAGGCCCAGCTGTTCGGCGGCGGCGGTGAAACTGCCGGACTCCATGACCTGGCAGAACAGGCGCATGTCTTCAAAGGGGTTCATTGTCGCTTCTCGGTGGACATTTAAGCGGTTGTATAACCGGTTAGTCGCAACACCACAAACCAAAATGTGGGAGCTGGCTTATGTGGGAGCGGGCTTGCTCGCGAAAGCGCTGGGTCAGTTGGAACATCTTTGACTGACACGCCGTATTCGCGAGCAAGCCCGCTCCCACACAAGCCCGGCTCCCACAGGATTCAGCGGTGTGATGCAGAATCGCTTACTTGGTGAACGCCGAGTAGCTGTTCATCAGATTGCGATAGTTCGGGATGCGCGGCGACAGCAGGTTGGCCAGGCCTTCCATGTCGTTGCGCCAGTCGCGTTGCAGTTCACAGGCCACAGCGAACCAGTTGACCAGTTGTGCACCGGCGGCGGTCATGCGCGCCCAGGCGGCCTGTTGCACGGTTTCGTTGAAAGTGCCCGAGGCATCGGTGACCACGAACACTTCAAAGCCTTCCTCCAGCGCACACAGGGTCGGGAACGCCACGCACACATCGGTCACGACACCGGCAATGATGATCTGCTTGCGGCCGGTCGCCTTGACGGCCTTAACGAAATCTTCGTTATCCCAGGCGTTGATCTGGCCAGGGCGGGCAATGTACGGCGCGTCCGGGAACAGCTCTTTCAGCTCCGGCACCAGTGGGCCGTTGGGGCCGCTTTCAAAACTGGTGGTGAGGATGGTCGGCAGGTTGAAGAACTTCGCCACATCGGCCAGGGCCAGGACGTTGTTCTTGAATTCGTTGGGGGAGAAATCCTGGACCAGGGAGATCAGGCCAGTCTGGTGATCGACCAACAGTACAACCGCGTCATCTTTGTTCAAGCGAGGGCTAGCCATGGTTCAACTCCTTACGAGGGATGGGAAAATCAGAAAGCAAAGCAGGAACAGCCAAACGCGCCCCAGAAACCCTGGAAGTCGCTGACCGGCACGCTGGAAAGCCGCGCCTTTTCGTGGCTATGGGAATGCACGCCGCACGGGCCGCTGCACTGGTGGACTTGCGCCTGCAACGGCGAGCTTGGGCGCCAGTGACCCGGCACCTTGACCACCGGCGACCAGTCCGGCAGCACCGGCACGCGCGGCGGGGCGTAGTCTTCGAAGTCGCCGGCGCCGTAGACCACCTTGCCGCCGACCACGGTCAGTACCGATTCGATCCACTTGATGGCTTCTTCATCGACGCTGAAAAAGTCCGCCGACAGTGCGGCGACGTCCGCTAATTGGCCGACCTTGATCTGGCCTTTCTTGCCCTGCTCGGACGAGAACCAGGCGCTGCCGTGGGTGAACAGTTCCAGCGCGGAGAGGCGCGGCAAACCTTCGGCGTGCAGCTCCAGGCCGCCGACGGTGCGGCCGCTGACCATCCAGTACAGCGAGGTCCACGGGTTGTAGCTCGACACCCGCGTGGCATCGGTGCCCGCCCCGACCGGCAAGCCTTCGGCAAGCATGCGCTTGATCGGCGGCGTGGCTTCGGCCGCCTTGGCGCCGTAGCGCTCGACAAAGTATTCGCCCTGGAACGCCATGCGGTCCTGAATCGCAATACCGCCGCCAAGGGCACGCACGCGCTCGATGTTTTTCGGCGTGATGGTTTCCGCATGGTCGAAGAACCACGGCAGGCCATTGAATGGAATATCGCGGTTGACCTTCTCGAATACGTCGAGCATGCGCGAGATGGACTCGTCATACGTAGCATGCAGGCGGAACGGCCAGCGCTGCTCCACCAGGTGGCGCACCACCGGTTCCAGCTCCTGTTCCATGGTCAGCGGCAGGTCCGGGCGCGGCTCGAGGAAGTCTTCGAAGTCGGCGGCCGAGAACACCAGCATCTCGCCGGCGCCGTTGTGGCGCAGGTAGTCATCGCCCTGGTGCAGGGTGACGCTGCCGGTCCAGTTCTTGAAGTCGCTGAGTTCTTCCTTGGGCTTCTGGGTGAACAGGTTGTAGGCGATGCGCACCGTCAACTGTTCGTCCTTGGCCAGTTGCTCGATCACCGCGTAGTCATCGGGGTAGTTCTGGAAACCACCGCCGGCATCGATGGCGCTGGTCAGGCCGAGGCGATTGAGTTCACGCATGAACTGGCGAGTCGAGTTGACCTGGTATTCCAGCGGCAGTTTCGGGCCCTTGGCGAGGGTCGAATAGAGGATCATCGCGTTGGGGCGCGCCACCAGCATGCCGGTGGGGTTGCCGTTGCTGTCACGCACGATCTCGCCGCCCGGTGGGTTCGGCGTGTCCTTGGTGTAGCCGGCCACGCGCAGGGCGGCGCGGTTGAGCAAGGCGCGGTCGTACAGGTGCAACACAAACACCGGGGTGTCTGGCGCGGCCTGGTTCAACTCTTCGAGGGTGGGCATGCGTTTTTCGGCGAACTGGAATTCGTTCCAGCCACCGACCACGCGCACCCATTGCGGCGTCGGGGTGCGGTCGGCCTGGTCCTTGAGCATGCGCAACGCGTCGGCCAGGGACGGCACGCCTTCCCAGCGCAGTTCGAGGTTATAGTTCAGACCGCCACGGATCAGGTGCAGGTGCGAGTCGTTGAGGCCGGGGATCACGGTGCGGCCCTTGAGGTCGATGACCTGGGTGCCACTGCCGCGCAGGGCCATGGCTTCACCGTCGGTGCCGACGGCGACAAAGCGGCCCTGGTGGATGGCGACGGCGGTGGCGCGGGGGTTTTCACGGTCCACGGTGTGGAACTGGCCATTGAACAGAATCAGGTCGGCGTTCATAGGGTTTCCTTTACAGAGGCTTCAAGCCAGGGAGCGAACAGGCGTGTGGCGGCCGGCATCAGCAGGTAGACCACCAGCAGGACGATGGTCAGGGTGACCAGGAAGGTGGCGACCACATAGTTGGAGAGGAAGGGGTGCAGGCGCAGCACCGGGCCCCAGATGATCGGGACCAGCAGGGTCAATGGCAGGATCACGAACAGCGTGACCACGGCTTGCTTCCAGCGCGGGGGCTTGGCGGCGGTTTCGGGGTTGAACCAGAATTCGTTGACGGCGCCGATTTCGGTGTTGTCGCCGTCGGCGAGCATCGGGGCGGCTTCGGCGATCAATTCGTTGCGTTCGGGGGAGTCGAGCCAGCGTTCCAGGGCGTCGGTGGAGCGGTAGCGCAGGACGCAGGTGAACAGGGCGAGGTGGTTTTGTTTGCTGCGCACGACGTCCACGCCGAGGTGGCCGGGGCGTTCGCCGGCGATGCGGACGATGCGGCGGAGCCAGGCTTCGTAGTGGGTTTCGTGGCCGGGTTTGATGAGGTGTTTGACGACCAGGGTGACGACTTCGTCGGGGCTGGTTTTGGGTGTTGGGTCCATGGTGTTTGATTCCCCCCTGGAGAATTGAGCGATGGGGGGAGTTTGCCGGTCGGGGTGGTGGGGGAATTGGATGTATGTGCTGTTTGGGGTGGGCTGGGTACATATCCGTTATTTGGGTAACGGCGGCTTATGGTTCCGCCCTTACGGCGGGTCACTTTTGGAAAAGAGCCCCAAAAGTAACCAAAAGGGCTCTTGCCCCAACACTCGG
>NZ_QAJM01000031.1 GCF_003852405.1 Pseudomonas sp. KBW05 | reverse complement strand
TTGGGGCTTTTCCAAAGTGAGTCGCTGTAAGAGCGAAACCATAAGCTGCCGTTACCTAAATAACGGATATGTACTTGGCTGCATGATCAGGAGACACCTTCAAATCCACCCCAACCAACTCCAATAAGTCGCGGCAAACACCAACATCAACCCATACCCAATCAGCGTCACCAAAATCCCCACCTTGGCAAACTGCCGCGCCGTAAACGTCCCAGTCCCCAAACACACCATATTCTGCGGCGCATTGATCGGCAGGATAAACCCATAGCTCATCACAAACCCCAACAACATGGTCATGCCCAACCGACTGAAATCCCCCGGCAAGGTCTGCAACACCGCAATCAAAATCGGCAACAACGCCGAGGTCAACGCCGTAGCACTGGCAAAACCCAAGTGAATCAGAATCAAGAACGCCCCCAAAATTGCAAACACACCCAAAGGCCCCACCTGATCCAACCCGGTATGCGCCACCACCGTAGCGCCCAACCACTGCCCAGCCTGGGTAGTGAGAAGCGCCGTGCCAAGGCTGATACCCACGCCAAACACAATCACCGTGCCCCACGGAATGCGCGACTGCACATCCTTCCAGGTCATCACGCCAAGCCCCGGCAACAGCAGGAACACCAACCCGGCGTAGGTGGTCGAGGTGGTGTCGAAGTTATGCAGGCGCCCTTCCGTGGCCCAGGCCAGCAACAACAATACCGACACGCCAAGCAGGCGTTTCTGTGGCCCGGTCATCGGGCCGATCTCCACCAGCGACTGGGCCACCGCCTCCTTGCCACCGGGGATGCTATCGGTCTCGGGCGGCAGCAGCTTGAGCACCAGAAACAGCAACACCGCCGACATGATCAACGCCCATGGCGCGCCCGCGATCAACCAGTCGATCCACGACACGCGCTGGCCGAGCATTTTGTCCATAAAGCCGACGGTGAGCAGGTTCTGCGCGGCGGCGGTCTGGATGCCGACGTTCCAGATGCTGGTGCCCTGGGCCACCACGATCATGATGCCGGCGGCGATGTTCGAACGCTTGTCGACGCCAAACGCCGCGATCACACCCATCATGATCGGCACCACACAGGCACTGCGCGCCGTGGCGCTGGGCACGACAAGGCTGAGCAGGATGGTCACGGCAATCGCCCCCAACAGGATGCGCCGGGTGCTGGTGCCGACCCGGCTCAACGTCACCAGCGCAATGCGCCGGTCCAGACCGGTATGGGTCATGGCCGCCGCGATAAACAGCGCGCCCGCCACCAGCGCCAGCGCCGGGTTGGAAAACCCGGTCAACGCCATGCTGATGGCCGGGCTGGTGCCGATCAGATGCGTGGGATCTTGCAGCGACGGCGCGGTGCCCAGCAGGAACGCCATCAACGAGGTGATCATGATCGCACTGGCTTCATAGGACACCGCCTCGGTGATCCACACCACCACGGCAAACGCGAGGATCGCCAGCATGCGATGCCCCGCCACCGGCAAATCGGTGGGCAGCGGCAACAGCAGCACCCCGGCCATCACCAGAACAGCGACGACCAGGCCCAGGGGGAGTTTGAAGGATGCTGCGGTTGTTGCGGGGGCGTTCATGGCGGGCTCCGTCAGCCTTTAAATCAGGCGGCAAGCATGGCGCAAATTGCCGCACTGCGTGTTGACAGGTATCAATCGGTTCAGATGTGAAAGCGGTCTTGTGTGGGAGCGGGCTTGGGTTTACACAGCAAGAACTGCGTCTTCAACTGAGCAATTGGCTCAACACCGCGCGTAACTTCCCGGGCTTGACCGGCTTGTTCAGCAACGGCGCCTCCAGCCGACGCAGCGCACGGCGACATTGGTCAGTACGGTCGGCCGTGATGATCACCGCAGGTATATTGCAGGCAAAGTGCTCACGCAGATGCTTGACCACCTCACACCCCACCACCCCGTGATCGAGGTGATAGTCCGCAAGGATCAGCTCCGGCGCCCTGCCCTGCAACGCCGTCAGCGCGCCCGCCTGGTCGGTGGCGGTGAGCACTTCGCAGCCCCACTGCCCGAGCAGCGCGCTCATGCTTTCAAGGATGCTCACTTCGTTGTCGATCACCAGCAAGCGCCGGCCCGGCAGCGGATTGCCGGTGCTCGGTTGCGCCGGCAGTTGGCTGATCGCCACCGGCATCTCGGCGCTCAGCGGCACTTCGATGCTGAACATCGAGCCACGCCCCGGCCAGGAGCGCACGGCAATCGGATAACCGAGGATCTCGGCAATCCGCTCGACAATCGCCAGGCCCAGCCCCACGCCCTTGCGATCCGCCGCGCGGCCGACGTCGAGCTGGTTGAATTCGAGGAAGATCGCCTCCAGCCGGTCTGCCGCAATCCCGCGCCCGGTGTCCCACACCTCCAGGCGCAGGCAATCACCGCGACGCCGCGCCCCCAACAGGATGCAGCCCTCATCGGTGTAGCGGCAGGCATTGCTGAGAAAGTTGCGCAGGATGCGCGTCAACAAGCGCAGGTCCGTGCGCACCGCGTAATGCCCGGTATGCACCCGCAGATTCAACCCGGCCGCCTGGGCCACCGATTGGAACTCCGAGACCAGCGGCGCAAACACTTCATCCAGGCGGTACAGAGCCACATCCGGCTTGACCGCTGCCTGGTCCAACCGCGAGATATCCAGCAAATCGGTGAGCAAGTCCTCGGCGCCTTCCAGCGCCTGGTGCGTGCGCTCCACCAGCACCTGTTCGACGCTGGGCAATTGGCGCTCACGCAAGGTGGCGATCAACAGGCGTGCGGCGTTCAGCGGTTGCAGCAGGTCGTGGCTGGCGGCGGCGAGGTATTTGTCCTTGCTGCGGTTGGCGGCCTGGGCGGCGTCACGGGCGTCGCGCAGGTCCTGTTCGATCTGCTCGCGCTGGGCGATCTGCTGTTGCAGGTTGTGGTTGGCCTCCAGCAGTTCATCGGTGCGCGCGGCGACGCGTTGCTCCAGCTCATCGTTGAGGCGGATATAACGCTTGCGCTCGGCCTCCAGCTCGTCCAGCCGTGCGGTCAGCTCCGGGTAGTGGCTCTTGCGCGCCGACTGGTCGCCCAGCCCCAGCAGCGCCGACAGCGCACGTTGCGGGTCGTCAGAGTGCTTCGCCATAGACGACCTCAACATCACGCTGGCTCGACGCACGCGGGTTGGTGAGGATGCACGGGTCATCCATCGCATGCTCGGACAGAAACGGAATATCCGCCACACGCACCCCATGCAGACCAAGGGTTTCATGGAAGCCAATCGCATGCTTCAACGCGATCAGATGCTCTACCAGGCGCCCGCAGATCTGCCGGTGATTGAGGCCACGACAGTCGATGCCAAAGGTCTCGGCAATCACCTGGAAACGCTCCGGCGCCGAGCTGTAGTTGAACGCCACCACATGCTCCACCAACACCGCGTTGCACAGGCCGTGGGGCAAGTCGAGGAAACCGCCGAGGCTGTGGGACATCGC
This sequence comes from Pseudomonas sp. KBW05, assembly GCF_003852405.1. GTDB lineage: Bacteria > Pseudomonadota > Gammaproteobacteria > Pseudomonadales > Pseudomonadaceae > Aquipseudomonas. The sequence goes on along the minus strand of NZ_QAJM01000031.1, from coordinate 1,275 downwards.
ATGCACCGCGCCCAGGATCGCATTGGAAAACGCCAGGCCCGCTTGCATGCTGCCGAGCATGATCTTCTCGCGCAGGGCAATGTCCGTGGGGTTGGCGATCATCTGCACCAGGTTGCCGTTGATCAGGCGCATGGCTTCCAGGGCATGGGGATCGGTCAGCGGGCCGTGACCGGTGGAGACAAACGCCTCGATGGCATGCACCAGCGCGTCGATGCCAGTACAGGCGGACAGGAACGGGTCCATGCTCGCCGTGGTTTCCGGGTCGATCAGCGACACATCCGGCACCACCGCCTTGCTGACGATGGAGAACTTCATGCGTTCTTGCTGGTTGGAAATGATCACGAACTGCGAGACATCCGCCGACGTACCGGCCGTGGTGGGGATCAGGATCAGCGGCGGGCTGGGCACACGAATGGTGTCCACGCCCTCGAACTCAAGGATGCTGCGCCCATGGGCAACCACAATGCCGATGGCCTTGCCGCAGTCCATCGGGCTGCCGCCGCCGATGGCAACGATCACATCACAGTGGTTTTCACGGTACACCTCGGCGCCGGTCATCACTTCCTCAACCCGAGGGTTGGGCGACACAGCGGAGTACAGGCAGTAGTCGATACCGATGGCTTGCAGGCTGGCTTCCACATCGGCGACCCAACCGGCGGCGATCACCCCGGGGTCGCTGACCACCAGCACCTTGCGCGCGCCGAAGGTCTTCGCGTAGTTGCCGACGTTGTGCCGGCAGCCGGCGCCAAAAATGATTTCAGGAGAGACGAATTTACGCAGAAGGCTCAGGTTTGGGCTCATTGGAAAGCCTGTTCTTATTATTTTGGAAGAATGCGCTCCACACTAACTGATCCTTGGGCGATTGCAATCAGACCAAAGAGTCATCTTCCACCCAGCACCGGCCAGCACGGGGCTGGCCGGCGGGTCGATCAACGGCTGGCGAAGTACATGGTCACTTCAAAGCCGATACGCAGGTCGGTAAACGCGGGTTTTTTCCACATGGGGCGTTCCTCTTGTTGTGCCGGAAGATTCCGGTTGGGTCATTAATGCATGAGGGGGGTGGGAGGCGAATGCTACTTTCGAAGGAGTTGCCTGCATGCCTTGGTATCGAGTGTACAGAGATCAAAATGTGGGAGCTGGGTTGCCTGCTATGGCGGTCTTTCTGTGTACATATCCATTATTTGGGTAACGGCTGATATTGGTTCCGCCCTTACGACGGGTCACTTTTGGTAAAGAGCCCCAAAAGTAACCAAAAGGGCTCTTGCCCCAACTCTC
>NZ_QAJM01000030.1 GCF_003852405.1 Pseudomonas sp. KBW05 | reverse complement strand
CGTTACCTAAATAACGGATATACACACCAACACCCACTAGCTCATCCAATTCCCCCCATCAACGTTATACGTCTGCGCCACCACATAATCCGCCTCCGCCGAAGCCAAAAACACCGCCATCCCCGTCAAATCCTCAGCCGTCCCCATCCGCCCAAACGGCACCTCCTCCCCTACCCGCCGCTTCTTCTCCCCCGGCGCCAACCCTTCATGCCGGGCAAACAACGCATCCACCCCATCCCAATGCTCCCCATCCACCACACCGGGCGCGATGGCATTGACGTTGATCCCCTGCTTGATCAGATTCAACCCCGCCGACTGCGTCAGGCTGATCACCGCCGCCTTGGTCGCGCAATACACCGCCACCAACGGCTCACCCCGGCGCCCAGCCTGGCTGGCCATGTTGATGATCTTGCCGCCATGCCCCTGGCGGATCATCTGCCGCGCCGCCGCTTGCAAGGTGAACAACGTCCCCGCAACGTTGATCGAAAACAGCCGCTCATAACTATCCCGGGTGATATCGACAATGGGCGCCAGATCAAACAGCGCCGCATTGTTGATCAAGATATCCAGCTTGCCGACCTCGGCCACCACGGCGGCAATCGCAGCGTCGATGGACCCCTGGTCGGTGACGTCCATTTCCACGGCATACGCCTGTGGCCCCAGTTCGGCGGCGGTTGCCTGGGCCCGTTGCAGGTTGATATCGGCGATAGCGACGCTGGCGCCCTCCGCAATGTAGGCCTGGGCAAACGCACGGCCGATCCCGCGCGCGGATCCGGTGATCAGCGCGCTTTTACCTTCAAGTCGTTTCATGGGGCATGTCTCTGAAGAATTATTTTGGATAACCCGCGCGTTTCATTTCGCGCTCGGTGGTGGACTGGGCCTGGAGCAACGCCTGGTCAACCGACATACCTCCGGTCAGCGCCGCCGAGAACATCTTGCCCACCGAGGTGCCGATGGCCTGGAACTCAGGGATGGTCACGTACTGGATGCCCACGTACGGCACCGGCTTGGCCGACGGGTGCGCCGGGTCAGCGTGTTTCATCATCTCCAGGGTCACTTGGGCAAACGGCGCGGCTTTCAAGTAGGCGTCGTTGTAGGTGGACTGGCGAGTGCCGGGCGGTACGTTGCTGATGCCTTCTTTATCGGCGACCAGTTGGATGTAGTCCTTGGACGTGGCCCAAGTGATAAAGGCCTTGGCCGCGTCTTTGTGCTTGGACGTGGCCGGGATCGCCAGGGACCAGGCGTACAGCCATGAGGAGCCTTTGTCGGTGACTTCGGTGGGCGCGGCGGCAAAGCCTACGCTGTCGGCAACCTTGCTTTGGCTCTTGTCGGTGGTGAAGGAGCCGGCAACGCTGGCGTCTACCCAGATCGCGCATTTACCGCTGTTGAACAGCGCCAGGGTTTCGTTGAAGCCGTTGCTGGACACCCCCGGGGGGCCGTATTGCTTGAGGCTGTTGACGTAGAAATTGGCGGCGGCGGTCCATTCCGCGCTGGTCAGCTCAGGCTTCCACTGCTCGTCGAACCAGCGCGCGCCAAAGGCGTTGGCCATGGTGCTCAGCAAGGCGATGTTCTCGCCCCAGCCGGCCTTGCCGCGCAGGCACAGGCCGTATTGGTCTTTATCCTTGGCGGTGAGCTTGGCGGCGAATGCGCCGAGTTGGGTCCAGGTCGGATGCGCGGGCATGCTCAGGCCGGCTTGCTGGAACAGGTCGGTGCGGTAGTAGGTGACGGTGCTTTCGCCGTAGAACGGCAACGCGTAGAGGGTGTTGTTGACCGACAGGCCCTGGCGGACCGAGGGGAAGATATCGTCGACGTCGTAGTCGGCTGGCAGTTGGGTCAGCGGCTCCAGCCAGTGCTTGGCGCCCCACAGCGGGGTTTCGTAGGTGCCGATGGTCAGCACGTCGAATTGCCCGCCCTGGGTGGCGATATCCGTGGTGAGGCGTTGGCGCAGCACGTTTTCTTCGAGCACCACCCAGTTGAGCCTGATGTCCGGGTGCTGCGCCTCGAACACCTTGGACAGGCGCTGCATACGGATCATATCGCTGTTGTTGACCGTGGCGATGGTCACGGTGTCGGCGGCGTAGCTGGGCATGGCCAAGGCCAGGCCGGACAGCAGGAACAACGCTTGCGGGAGCTTGAGCATGGCGGTATCCACCTGTTGTTTTTGTTGTTGAGGGCCGATTACAGCAGGTTGGTCCAGCCCTCACAAACCCGTGACGGATGCGCGACTGGTACTTTTTTAACCTTGCGCCCCGGGTTAAAAAAGTATCAGTGCCCGGCAAAACGAGGGGTAGCGCCGACACCGCGCAGGCGCGTATTTTGAAGCGCTACCAAGAACAACAAGAAGCCCCGCCATGCCTGTCAGCCGCGCCCAACTGTTCGAGCACCGCCCCGCCGAACTGGAAGTGATCCTGCCCGAACCGGACCACTGCTTTCGCTGGTTCGAACACGACTATCCCTACGACCTGGCGCGCTGGAACCACCACCCCGAGTTTGAGATCCACCTGATCCGCCAAGGCAACGGCAAGCTGGTCGCGGGCGACTATATCGGCGCCTTCAGTGCCGGCCACGTCGCCCTGATCGGCCCCGACCTGCCCCACGACTGGATCGGCGAACTGGCCCCCGGCGAGTACCTCAAGGGCCGCGACGTGGTGCTGCAATTCGACGGCGCCGCCCTGCTCGCTTTGCGCAAGACGCTGCCAGAACTGGGCGACTTGCAACCGTTGTTCGAGCACGCCCGGCGCGGCCTGCAATTTCACGGCGATACGGCGTTGCGTGCCGCCGTGTTGATGGAAGACATCGGCAACGCCCAGGGCCTGCAGCGGCTTGTCTTGTTCCTGCAACTGCTCGACACCCTCAAGAGCGCCCCGCCACCACACGTCCAGGCGCTGGCCAGCCCGTGCTACGCGCCCACCCTGGATGCGCGCAGCGCCGAGCGCATCAACAAGGCCTTCGACTACCTGATGCGCGAGCTTACGGGGGACGTGCGGCTGTCGGTCATCGCGCAGCAATTGGAGATGAGCGAACCGGGCTTTTCGCGCTTTTTCAAGCGCAACACCGGCCACGGTTTTATCGACCTGATGCGCAAGTTCCGCGTGCAACGCGCCTGCCGGTTGTTGTTGCAAAGCGAGATGTCCGTGGCGGCGATCTGCTTTGAAGTGGGCTACGCCAACCTGTCCAATTTCAACCGGCACTTTCGCATCGAGATGAATCAGACGCCGAGCGATTACCGCCGGGAAACCGCGCTGCACCGGTTCAACCCCTCGACAAAATGACACCCAGTCAATTCTGACCAAAAGGTCGACTAATCGCGCTTTTTTCCAGTCTATTCAAGCCAATAGTCAAAGTTGGTACAGCCTATGCAAACGTTTGCGGAACGAACTTGCCAGCCAAGTTCACCACAACCCGAAGAATCGGGTCCAAACCGCGTACGAATAGGGATTTTCAATGCACTCCACTGCAAGACACCCTGCCGCCCTTGGTGTTTCCCTGCTACTGGCCGCCGTTACGGGACTACTCAGCGCGCCCATTTTGGCGCAGGAAAAACCCGTCGATGACTCAGCACAGGGCGAAACCCTCAGCCCGGAAGCCAACCCGACAAAAAAAGGCGTGTACCTGTCGGACTGGTTCAACCAGGACCTGACCTTGATCGGCAGCAAAGACATCAGCTTCGGCCCCAAGCCGTCAGACGATATTTACCTGGAGTACGAGTACTTCGGCCGTAAGGGCCCGTTCGAACTCTACGGTTATATCGACGTGCCGAAGATCCTCGGCATCGGTAACAGTAATGACAAAGGCGTGTGGGACCATGGCTCGCCGGTGTTCATGGAGCACGAGCCGCGTATTTCCATCGACTACCTGGCGGGCCGCAGCCTGGCCATCGGGCCGTTCAAGGAATGGTATGTGGCGTTCGACTGGATCTACGACCACGGCAGCAACAAGGCCAACCGTGCCAACACCCTGTACAGCGGCCTGGGCACCGACATCGACACCCACTCGCGGGTCAATCTGTCGGCCAACTTCTACGGGCGTTACCAGTGGGAAAACTACGGCGCCAGCAATGAATATTCGTGGGATGGCTACCGCGCACAAATGAAGTACATCGTGCCCATCGGCAAGTTCGACAACGGGGCCTCGCTGACTTACATCGGCTTCACCAACTACGACTTTGGCTCCGACCTGCACAAGGACAACCCGGCACGCACGGCCAACTCGTTGGTGGCGACCAATGTGCTGCTGTATTCGTTTACCCACCTGCGGTTCACCCTGGTCGGTCGTTACTTTCATAACGGCGGCAACTGGGAGGATGGCAGTGAGTTGAACTTCGGCGAGGGCAACTTCCGCGCCCGTTCGGACGGCTGGGGCTACTACGCCGGCGTCGGTTACCAATTCTGATAGAGGAGCTTTTGGATGAACGTACTTTCCCGCCTGTCACTGGCTGTCGGCCTGGCCCTGTTGCCCCATGTGGTATTGGCGGATGCGCCGATCAAACCCAAGGTGATGCTGATCACCATGTTCGCCCCCGAGGCACAGACCTGGATCGACCGCCTGGAACTCAAGCAAGAGGTGCGCGTGCCGGGCCTCTCTGCCGAATACCCAGTGATCCGCTGCAACACCCAGGACGTCTGCCTGCTGGTCACCGGCATGGGCCAGACCAACGCCGCCGCATCCACCCTGGCCCTGGCCTTGTCGCCCAAGTTCGACCTGCGCCAGAGCTACTTCCTGATCGCCGGGATCGCCGGCATCAGTCCCAAGCACGGCACCATCGGCACCGCGGCCTGGGCCCATTACCTGGTGGAGTTCGGCACCCAATGGGAACTGGACTCGCGGGATGCGCCCAAGGATTGGCCGACCGGTTACATCGGCATCAACACCAAAGGCCCCAACGAGAAACCGCCGCTGGACTACAAGACCGAAGTATTTGAGCTCAACCCCAAGTTGCAGGCCAAGGCGTTTGCCCTGTCGCACCAGGTTGAGCTGACGGAGAGCAAGGAATCTGCCGCCTGGCGCAAACACTACCCCGCCGCCCCGGCCAACCAGCCGCCTCAGGTCACCCGCTGCGATACCCTGGCGGGCAACACCTGGTTTTCCGGCACGCGCTTGAGCGAACGCGCCGAGGTCTGGACCAAACTGCTGACGGACAACAAGGGCGAGTACTGCACCACCCAGCAAGAGGACAACTCCACCTATGAAGCGCTGCTGCGGGCCAGCCGCGAGGGGTTGGTGGATATCCAGCGCTTGGCCGTGGTGCGTGCGGGCTCGGACTTTGACCGGCCATACCCGGGCTACAGCGAAGTGGACAACCTGCTGAAGTACGCAGATCAGGGTGGGTTTGTGCCGGCGCTGGAGAACCTGTACCGCACGGGTAACCCGCTGGTGCAGGCGATCCTCAAGAACTGGTCGGCGTGGGAAAACGGTGTGCCCGAGGCCTAGTAAACATCAACCTGTGGAAACGCGGTTGTGTGGGAGCGGGCTTGCTCGCGAATGCAGTGTGTCAGTCGCTGGAGATGTTGACTGATCCACCGCATTCGCGAGCAAGCCCGCTCCCACACTGGTTTTCCTACAGTGTTAAGAGCGGGTCAGGGCAGAAAGATGATCTTGTCTGCGCTGCCGCTATTCACTTCCCCATAACTCTGCAACCCCTCTGCCAACGCCACTTCGCGCAGGCCAGTGGGCAGCGGCAGCGAGCCCTCATCAAAAAACCGGCCGAACTGCTCCAGCATCACCGCACACTGCTCGCAGTTGTAGAGCAACGAGTTGATTCCCACCACCGACCCACCCTTGCGGTACAACGCCAGGGCCGGCAGTTGCACCTGGCCGTCCACCGGCGCGGCGATGATCGCGATGCGCCCAAACGGCGCCAACCCGGCGACGGCTGCGGGCAACCAGAAACCGGTGGTGTCGAAGATCACATCGGCGCCGCCCTTGAACACGCGGTTGACCTGCATGCCCAAGTCTTCCGGCGCACCCAAGGCAATCGCCTCAACCCCCTGCCCTTGCAACACCTCCACATGCTCCGCCCGCCGCACCGCCGCCAGCACCTGGGCGCCACGAATTTTCGCCAGGGCCAAGGCCGCACTGCCTACCGCACCATTGGCACCGATCACCAGCAACCGCGTGCCTTTGCCGACACCACTGCGCTCCAGGGCGTCCCAGGCGGTGGTGTATGGCACGCCAAGGCTGGCGGCCTGGGTGAAACTCAGGTGGCTGGGCTTGTGCGCCACACCGCTGGCTGAAACCTTCACAAATTCGGCGTGGGAACCGTCGGCAAAAAAGCCGAGATCGCGACCCGTGCCCCAGACCTCCTGGCCAAGCAAAGCCTGCGGGCCTTCGACGACAACGCCGGCAAAGTCACGCCCGGGAATGCGTGGCAAGGTGGTGTAGGGGAAACGACCGAGCACGTTTTTCACGTCGCTGGGGTTCAGTCCCGCCGCCTTGATCTGCACCAAAACTTCACCGGCGGCGGGCACCGGAGTGGGGACGTCGACGAAACGCAGGGAGGCGAGATCGCCAGTAGCGGAAAATTGCAGGGCTTTCATGGCCAATATCCATCGAAGGGAAAAAGGGGATCAGGACAACCAACCGCTGACCAGTTGCCGCCCCATGGGCCAGAGCTTTTCGCCCAGCAGCATGCCCATCAGGCCAACCAGGGCGATGGCCGGTGGCGCGGGCGAGCGGAAGTCCAAGGCGCCGTAGAGCACGCCGACAAACAGGCCAATGGCGAGGGAAATCAGGTAACTCATGGGATGGCGCCTGGTGGGTGGATGGGCTCAGTGTAGAGAGCCCATTCCTGAAGCATCGGCCAAGTGCTTCAGGATTTCGGCCAAACCCTCAACCGACGTAGTTCGACGGCGCCACGCCGAGTTCGCGGCGGAACATGTCGCTGAAACTGCTCGGCGAATAGCCCAAAGACCGCGCGATACGGCTGACCGGCTGGCCCTGGATCAACTCCGCCACCGCCGTGGCCAGTTGCACCTGGCGCCGCCATTCGGCGAAACCCATGCCCAGGTGGTGCTGGAACAGCCGCGACAAGGTCCGCACGCTGGCACCGGCCGTCTCGGCGTGTTGTTCAAAGGGGACTTCCAACGAGGGCGCGGCCATCACAGCCTGGCAAGCGTTGATCAAGCGCCGGTCGGCCTCCACCGGCATGGCAATGCGGATCGGCGAGCGGCGCGCCCGTTGCAATTCCAGCAGCGCCAGGCGCACCACTGCGTCGTAATAGCCCGTTTCAGCGCTGTCGCCCTCTTCCACCAGCGTGACGATCAGCTCGCGCAGCAAGCCGCCGACCTCGATCACCTGCACCTGGCTGTCCAGCGTCGCCGCCAACGCCGGGCGCAGGTAGATATTGCGCATCTGCAAATCCGACACCACCCGAATCCCATGCTCCACCCCCGGCGGCAACCACACGGCACGCTGAGGCGGGACCACCAGGGCTTCGCGCGGGGTTTCGACCCACATCACGCCGCTCATGGCGTAGAGCAATTGGCCCCAGTCGTGGCGATGGGGCTCCACGTACAACCCACGCGGGTAGGTGCGTGCCAGGGGTTGCACGGGGACGGCGTGATCACTGAGGTCGGGAGGCGCGGCCAGGGCCATGGGGAGTACGTCAGTCGGGATGTGGGCGTTCATGGTAATCAGTGACGCCCGCCAAGCCGAGCTATTTTCCTAAACTGGAAACCCGCTCCCACATGGATCACTGCCACATTTTTTGACCGCGTCAGTCCGCCTGGCGGGTGTTACTGCGATACATGAACACCAGCGCCAACGCCAGGCACAGCATCGCCACAATCCGGCTCCCTGACAGCTCGATCGCCGGGTTGCCCAACCAGCCAAAGTTGTCGATCAACATCCCCATGCCCAACTGCCCGACGATCACCGCCACCGTGGCTACCGCCGTGCCCACAATCGGCACCGCGCCGACCATCACCATCATGTACACCACGCCAAACAAGGCACCGGTCAGTTGCCATTTCGGCACGTCCAGCAAGCTCACGGCCTGGGCGGGTTCAAAGAAGAAAATCAACAGCGCCGTGGTCAGCGCACCCACGCTAAAGGTCAGCAAACTGCTGCGCAACACGCCCACCGTCTGGCCCAGGCGCCCGTTGATCGCGGCCTGCACACTCAACACTGCGCCGGCGGCAATCACCAGCACCAACAATAGAATCAGATTCATCGCCTTACCCTCGTGCAATCAATATCAGTGCCGCCACAATCAACGCCAACGCAATCCAGCGTTCACCATTGACCCGCTTGCGCGCAGTGCCGAACCAGCCGAAATGGTCGATCAACACACTCTTGCCCACCTGCCCGGACAGAATCGCGATCATGGTCATGGCGATGCCGATATGCGGCGTGGCCAGGGTCAGCACCACCACGTACATCGGCCCCAGGAAGCCGCCGATCAATTGCCAGCGCGGCAGGTCGGTCAACGCCGGGCCCTTTTGCGGGCCGCTGAACAACAACAGCACATACAAAATCGCCGAACCGACGCCGAAGATGCTCAACGTCGCCCATAAATGCCCGACCTGCACACCCAATGGCCCCAGCAACCCGGCCTCCACTGACAGGCCCATGCCCGCCAGGATCACCAGCGGCAGCAACAACAGCCGCAAAAGGTTTTTCTTCGGCACGGCCAACGCCGCACCCTCGATAGAACTTGCCTGCATACATCACCTGCGCTTCAAGAAAGAGACATGGCGCGCATTATCCGGTGGTGGTTCTGTGCGATAAATGGCAGCATGCGGACAACACCTTTGCGCAACACGCACAGCACGGAGCCACGATGCAGGGTTTGAATGAATTGAGTTTCAAGGCGCTGCGCCTGTTCGTGGCCGTGCTCGACCATGGCAGCTTTTCCGCAGTGGCCCGCCGCGAAAGCCTGGCGCCCTCCTCCATTTCCCGGCAGATCCAGCTGATGGAACAGGCCCTCGGCCAGCAATTGCTCTACCGCCACACCCGTGCGGTCAGCCCCACCGAGGCCGGGCGCCTGCTCGGGCATCACGCACGTTTGCTGCTGGAGCAACTGGAAACTGCCGGTCAGGCCTTGCAGGAACAAGAGCGCGAACCGAGCGGGCTGGTGCGCATCAACGCGCCGATGGTGTTCGGCCAGCGCCACCTGTCACCGTGGCTGGGCGAGCTGTGCCGGCGCTATCCCAAGTTGCAGCTGGACATCCAGCAGACCGACACCTACGTCGATCCCCTGCAAGACGGCACCGACCTGCTGTTTCGTATCGGCGTGCTCAACGACTCGGGCATGCAGGCGCGCATCTTCGCGCCGCAGCGCTTTCGCATCGCCGCCAGCCCCGCCTACCTGGCCCGCCACGGCACGCCCAAGCACCCCGACGAACTGGCCAACCACCACTGCCTAGCCTACAAAGGCATCACCGGCCAGCAACGCTGGTTCTTCCGCCGCGACGGCGGCGACTGGACGCCCTACAGCGTCAAGGGCCCGATCACCGGCAACCACGCCGACACCCTGACCCACGCCGCCGAACAAGGCCTGGGACTGGTGGTGTTTCCGTCCTGGCTGATTGGCGAAGGCTTGCGCGCGGGCACCTTGCAAGCGGTGCTCACGGACTACGAAGTGGCGACCACGCTGGAGCCGCAACAGATCGCCGCGCTATGGCCGGGCAGCCGGCGGTTGTCGCTGAAAGTGCGCACCGTGATTGATTATTTTGTGGAGTGTTTTGGGGCGGTGCCGTATTGGGATCGGTGATTTAAAACACCCACTGCCCAATCAACCACCCATTCGCCCCACTGATCACCGCAAACAGCAACCACGCCAACACCCGGGTCGGTAGCTTATTAACAAACGGCCCCATCAGCTGTTTATCCCCGGTCATGCGGATCAACGGATACAACGCAAACGGCAACTGCAGGCTGAGCACCACCTGGCTGAGAATCAGCAACTTTCCAATCGCACCATCGCCCAGCAGCCATACCCCGAGAAACGCCGGGATCAGCGCCAGCCCTCGGGTAATCAGGCGGCGTTGCCAGCATGGAATACGCAGGTTGAGATAACCCTCCATGATCACTTGCCCGGCGATGGTGCCGGTGAACGTCGAGCTTTGCCCAGACGCCAGCAGTGCAACACCAAACAGGATGCTGGCAAACGCGCCGCCCACCAGCGGGTCGAGCAAGTGGTAGGCGTCCTGGATTTCGACCACATCGGTATGGCCGGTCTTGTAGAACGCCGCAGCGGCCAGCACCAGGATGGCGGCGTTGACCAGCAAGGCCAGGGCCAGGGAGCCGATGGTGTCGATGCGCGCCAGCTTGACCGCGTCCTGTTTGCTGGCGAGGTCCTTGCCGATCAGGCGAGTCTGCACAATCGAGGTGTGCAGGTAGAGGTTATGTGGCATGACTGTGGCACCCAGGATGCCGATGGCCAGGTACAGCGGTGCAGCATCGCTGATGGCCGAGAGTGACGGCGTGAAGCCGCTCAACACATCCGGCCAGTACGGCTTGATCAGCAGCAGCTCGATGAAGAAACACACGCCGATAGTCGCCACCAGCGCCAGCATGATCGCTTCCAGGCGGCGGAAACCACGGTTTTGCAGGGCCAGGATCAGCAACGTATCGAATGCGGTGATGACAATGCCGGTGGTCAGCGAAACGCCCAGCAGCAGGTGAAACGCCAGGGCGCAACCGAGCACTTCGGCCAGGTCGGTGGCGATGATGGAGATTTCCGCCAACAGCCATTGGGTACGTGCAGAACGCTGGCTATAACGCTCGCGGCACAGCTGCGCGAGGTCCTTGCCGGTGGCGATGCCCAGCCGCGAACACAGGCACTGCACCGCCATCCCCGCCAGGCTGGCCAGCAGCACCACAAACAGCAGGCTGTAGCCGTAGCGCGAGCCCGCTTCGATGGCCGTGGCCCAGTTGCCGGGGTCCATGTAGCCGATGGAAATCAACAGGCCGGGACCGGCAAACATCAACATCCGCTTGAAGAACGACGCCTTGGGGTCAACGGCAACGGAGCCGGCCACCTCCGGCGGGCAGAACGGGGCGGTGGCGATTTTCGGCAGGCTGAATTTCACGCGGTATTCCAGGCAAATGCATATATCGGGAAGCTTATCAGTCGGATGCAACCGTGCGCATCACCGTGTCCCGGGGCAGGTCAAACGCTTCCACCACTTGTACCACCAGATCCATTTCCTGGTTCAGCGCCTCGCGTTCCATGCGCTGGCGGATCACGCCCACCACCAACACCGCCAAGGTGGTGATCGAGTAAGCCGGGCCGGAAAACGCGCGCACCCCGCTGACCAATAGCATCGCCGCCGCCAACGCCTGGCCCACCACCGGAATCGCCGTGGCCGCCCCGCGCCGCAGGATAAACCCGGTGAGCCCCGCCAACGCCGTGCCACTCAACGCGGTGGTGGCCGAGCGGCCTACGCTGAAGCGCGCAAACACCCCCTGTTCCTTTTGCGCCGCCGCCTGCAACTCGACGTCGAAGGCCTGCCGGTCGGCGCTGTTGAGTTTGTCCTTGTATTGCTCGATCAGGTGTTCCGCGACCTGGGCTTCGATATCCGCCAGCTCGACGGTGTCAACGGGCTGATCGAACTTGATCCCCAGCCGCTGCGCGACATCTTCGGCGATCTGGCGGTAACTCACGCCATGGCCACGGGCGAGGTTCATAAAGCTGTCGCCGCCCATGCGCTGCAACTCGATGGCCAGTTTCAACGGTTCGCGCACGCTGGCATCAATCGATGCACTGCGCTTTTGCGCCATCAGTTCGGCGAGGAACTTCAACTCATCCGGCCGTGCCTGCACCAGCGCCGGGAACAGTTCCCCATCCTCTTCGGCAAACCGTACTTCGCTGCTGCGCTGGTCAGCGCGGATCATGCCGCGCCGTTCCTGCAACAGGTCGGTGTACTGCACCACGGTCTTTAATTGCGGCCAATACGCGGCATGATCGAAGGTGGCCAGGTGCACATTGCTCACCTTGGCCTTGAGGGCGGGCGTCAGCGGGATGGCGTAACGACCGATGCAACGCTCGTTATCCGGCTTGATCGCCAGCGCCCAGTCCTTACTGGAATGACAGTTGATCACCCGCCCCTGGAGCGACGCCGACACTTCATCCCAAGGGCTCGACGTACAAATCGCCCCGCCCATCAGCAACACGTTGTTCAACGGCAGTTCACGGGCCGCCTCTGGGCTGGCCAACAGGCTCTTGACCAGGATGCGTGCGCCCAGGGAATGGCCGACCAGGTTGATGCGCCGTACCGGCAGGGCTTCGGCATGCAGGTAGTTGGCCAGCTCGGGCAGCAAGGTCTGGGCGACCTCATCGACACGCGCCTCGACACTTTTGTAATGGTCAAGAAAGTAGGCAATCGCCTTGCCCACGCCCACGGTCGCCGCGCCCAGGCCACCACCGCCGAGCAATGCCCCGATCACCTCCTTGAACGGAGCGAAGAGGTTTTCCAGGAAATGCCCGGCCGGCCAGAACAGCATCACATTGGTCGAGCCTTCGATGCTCGCCAGTTGCGCGGTGAAATTGCCCAGTTGCTGGCGGTTGAAGAAGGCCGAGTAACCGTGAACGTAGAGATTGAGCACATCGCCCTGGGGCTCGCCGCACATCACAAAAGTGGGCTTACGGGTGCGGTGCATTTCATCCCACTGGTGCTGCATGGGGCGGTGACTCCTGGTGACGAAGGACGGCGATAGTAACAAAGCGTGGCTTGGGCGAAGGTGAATCCTGACCGGCGTGGCCTCAGAACAACGACGCGGCCTTGGATTTGGCCAGGTAACGCGCCGGAGAATCCCCCAGGTTGCGCCGGAACACCGAGGTGAACGCGCTGGAGCTGCTAAAGCCCAGCCCCAGCGCCACATCGGTGATGGACACACCGTGGCTGAGCCGCGCCGTGGCTTCCAGCAGGCACACCTGCTGGCGCCAGGCCACAAAGGTCATGCCCGTGTGCTCCAGGAACTGTCGGGTAAAGGTGCGCCGGCTCATGCTCGACCACGCGGCCATGGTGTCGAGGGCAATGGTCTGCGTGGGTGCGTCCAGAAAACGCTGGCAGGCGCGGGCCAGGCGCGGCTCTGCGGGCAACGGCGCACTGAGGGGCAACTCGGGCATGGCGCCAATTTCATCCACCAGCAGCGTCAGCACACAGCGTTGCCGAACACTGAGCCGCGCCGTCGGCTCGATCGTCAGTGCCGCTTCGAGCAGATGCCGCAGCAGCGGCGAGACTTCGAACACCTGGCAATGGCCCTGCAAGCCCGCACGCCCAGCGGCTTCGTCGTCGAGGTAGGTGTTGAGCATGAGCACATCCCCGCGCATATGCATTTCGTGGGGCACTCCGCCAGGCACCCAGATCGCGCGCTGCGGCGGCACCACCCAGTTACCGAGGTCGGTGAACATCTTCAAGGCGCCGGTGGACGCATAGGCGAACTGCCCACGGGCATGGGTATGCCGCGCAAACACGGTACCGGACGCGTATTCGTGCAGCGTCACCAGCGCTTCGGGGTCGTTGTCAGCAAAGGTCGGAATCATGGCCCGATATTGTCAAAGGATGACCTGAGATAGCAAGCGGGCCATTCAGCTGCGACTTAACATCAACGCCTTTGAACATGCCTGCCCGCTTAAGGAAAAGCCCATGCAGAAAAAACACCTGGCCCTCGCCCTACTCGTCACCCTCGTCTGGGGCCTGAACTTTCCGATCACCAAGCTTGGCCTGCGCGGCATCGATCCCTTTGTGCTCACCGGCATCCGTTTCGCCCTCGCCGCCTTGCCACTGGTGTTTTTCATCCGCCGCCCGGCCGTGCACTTCGGCTACGTCGCGGCGTATGGCGTGATTTTCGGCTTGGGCATGTGGGGCGTGATCAACTACGGCATCCAGGTCGGCGTGAGCCCTGGGATCGCCTCGCTGATCATCCAGCTCAGCGTGTTTTTCACCCTCGGCTGGGGCGTGGTGCTGTTCAACGAAAACCTGCGTGACGCACAACTGGTCGGCGCCGGCCTGACCTTGCTCGGCCTCGCGGGGATCGTCGTCACCCAGGACGGCAGCCACGCGGTGCTGGGCGTCATGCTGATCGTCCTCAGCGCGTTTGCCTGGAGCGTGGGCAACGTCATCATCAAGCAGTCAGGCGTGAAGGAAATCTTCGCGTTCATGGTGTGGGCCAGCCTGTTTCCGCCGATCCCGCTGTTCCTGATGGCCTGGTGGATGCGCGGCAGCGCCGCGTTCGAAAGCCTGCCCGCCAGCCTCGACGTGATGGCCATCGGCTCGATCCTGTTCCAGGTCTACCTGGCCACGCACTTTGCCTACTGGGGCTGGAACTCACTGCTAAAAGCGTACCCCGTCTCGACGGTGGCGCCCCTGTCATTGCTCATCCCCGTGTTTGGGATCGCCAGTTCGATGCTGATCATTGGTGAACGTATCTCCACGCTGGAACTGATCTCGATAGCGATCATTCTGGTGGGGTTGGCGGTGGGGTTGTATCGCCGGCCGGTAACACTGACCACACAGAAAGAAACACAGCCGGGCAGCGCTCAATAGGCGAAGTTGTCGATCTTGACCTGACCATCTGGAAACGTCGCAATGATCTCCAGTTCGCCGCCCATTGCGCGGATGTAGTCGCGCAATGTGCTGATGTACATATCCGTGCGCCGCTCCATCTTGGAGACCGCAGCCTGGTTGATATTCAATGCCTTGGCCAGGTTTTCCTGGCTCAACTGTTGAGCCTTGCGCAGCTCGTGCAGAGGCATTTCCTTTAGATGTTGCTGGAACAACTGCTTGGCTTCGGCCTGAGATTGCGGCGTCATGCGTGCTTGCAGTTCAGCGAATTTTTTAGCCATTGTTTTGGCCCTCTTTAGCCAATGCATCCAAATGTACGTCGTATAGCCTTTCTGCTAGCGGGACGTGTTTTTCATACCATCGGTTCTTACCGGTCTTATCCCCACCGACCAGCAATAATGCGCATCGTCGTGGATCAAACGCGTACAACACCCGATAGGGCCTCCCCGTGTGCTGTATCCGCAGTTCACGCAGGTTCCCGTGTCGGGAGCCCTTGATGTCGCTGCTGTGGGGATAGCCTAGACCCGGCCCCAAAAACCCCAGCAGATCCACGCTGGCGGATACCGAAACCTGTTCCTTTTCCCCCAGGCCATCCCACCAGCCTGCGAATTCATCCGTGTATTCAATGTCCCAGCCCATGCGAATATGCCATCCAAGGAATATAAACTCAAGGGCATAAAACTAGGTGATGAATCGGCCCGCCTCCACCCGCTGCGCCAGGACAATTGTTTGTACATCCTTCAGAAACACCAGGAGGACGGTAAAAAGAGCGCGACAGGCGCAACACTCACCGCAAAAACACAATTTTCGACACGTAAAAAGCGCTCTAATACGCTCCTGTTGATTCGTTTTTTAGATCCTGGAGTCCCCAATGCCCCATGAAGGCAACCTGTTACAAGCAGCCGTGGTGTTCCTGCTCGCCGCCGTGTTGACCGTGCCGCTGGCCAAGCGCCTGCAATTGGGCGCGGTGCTCGGTTATCTGTTCGCCGGGGTGATCATCGGCCCGTCAGTCCTGGGTTTGGTGGGCAATCCGCAAAGCGTGGCGCAATTTTCCGAGTTGGGCGTGGTGTTGCTGCTGTTTATCATCGGCCTGGAATTGTCGCCCAAGCGCCTGTGGGTGATGCGCAAGGCGGTGTTCGGCGTCGGGCTGGCCCAGGTGTTGCTCACCGGCTTGGTGATGGGCGTGGTGGCGTTGTGGCTGTTTGGTCAGTCGTGGAACAGCGCGATTGTGCTGGGCCTGGGCCTGGCGTTGTCGTCCACCGCGTTTGGCCTGCAAAGCCTGGCCGAGCGCAAGGAGTTGAACCAGCCCCACGGCCGCCTGGCCTTTGCCATCTTGCTGTTCCAGGACATCGCGGCGATCCCGTTGATCGCCATGGTGCCGTTGCTGGCCGGCAGCGATCACCCGACCACCGAAGCCCAGGGCCTGCAACATGTGCTGCAGATCCTCGGCAGCATCGCCGTGGTGATCATCGGCGGGCGCTACCTGTTGCGGCCAGTGTTTCGCATCGTCGCCAAGACCGGCCTGCGCGAGGTGTCCACCGCCACGGCGCTGCTGGTGGTGATCGGCACCGCGTGGCTGATGGAACTGGTGGGCGTGTCCATGGCCCTGGGTGCCTTCCTCGCCGGCCTGCTGTTGGCGGACTCGGAATACCGCCATGAACTCGAATCCCAGATCGAACCCTTCAAGGGCCTGCTGCTGGGCCTGTTCTTTATCAGCGTGGGCATGGGCGCCAACCTCAGCCTGCTGCTCAGCTCGCCGCTGCTGGTGCTCGGCCTGACCCTGTTGTTGATCGGCCTGAAGTTGCCGCTGCTGTACGCCGTCGGGCGCCTGGTGGGCGACCTCAACCGCGAAAGCGCCCTGCGCCTGGGCGTGGTGTTGGCGGCGGGCGGTGAGTTTGCCTTTGTGGTGTTCAAGATCGGCCGCGACCAAGGCCTGTTCGAGCCCCACCTCTATGACGTGCTGGTGCTGACCATCACCCTGTCCATGGCCGTGACCCCGCTGCTGCTGTTGATCTGCCCGAAGCTGTTCAAGCCCAAGGTCAAGCCGGTGGAAGTGCCCGAGGAATACCGCACCATCGAAAGCGATGCGCCCCGCGTGGTCATTGCCGGCATGGGGCGGATGGGCCAGATCGTCGCGCGGATCCTGCGTGCGCAAAACATCTCGTTTATTGCCCTCGACACCTCGGTGGAAACCATCGAGCTGACCCGCAGCTTCGGCGGCATGCCGGTGTTCTACGGCGACCCGCAACGGCCGGAGATCCTGCACGCGGCCAAGGTCGACCAGGCGGAGTTCTTCGTGATCGCCATGGACGACCCGGAAATCAACATCAAGACCGCCGAACTGGTGCGCAACCTCTACCCGCACATGAAGATCATCGCCCGCGCCCGTAACCGCCAGCATGTTCACCGCCTGGTGGACCTGGATGCGTCGCCGGTGCGCGAAACCTTCTACTCCAGCCTGGAAATGAGCCGCCGCACCCTGGTCGGCCTCGGTTTGACCCAGGCCCAGGCCGACGCGCGCATCACCCGCTTCAAGAACCACGACCTGCAAGTGCTGGCCGCGCAACACGCGGTGTATGACGACGCGGCCAAGGTGATGCAGACCGCCCAGGAAGCCCGGACGGAACTGGCGCGGCTGTTTGAGATGGACCGCCTCGAAGAAGAGTCCGACAAGGTGTAAGACCCAGGGTGAACGACATTGCGAAATTTCTGACAGAATACGCCGCAATTTCGTTCATCCCTGGAGCGCTTCATGGCCACTTTCACCCAGACCGCCGCCCTGCTGGCCCTCGTGCTTGCCGCTGGCAGCGCGTTCGCCGCCACCCCGCCGGCCACACAGAGCATCTCCACCTTGGGCGGCAAATTCACCTTCAGCCTGCCCAAGGCCTACGTCGCTGACACCCTGCCTGTCAGTCAGGCCGAAGATAACAGCACAGCCACCCAGGGCACCCTATACGCCAACCAGACCACAAAAAGTGTAGTGATCGTCGCCGAAACCGTGCGTACCGATGGGGTAAACATCGGGGATAACGACGCGCCATTCCTCGACGGTGCCGTGGCCGGTTTCGTCAAGGACCAGAGCGCCGCGCTGCCGGATTTCAAGAAGCAGAATGAGAAGAAGCTGACCTTCAAGGGGTTGGGTTTGCGTCAGGTGGACAGCACTGCGACACAAGGCGGGGGCAAGACGTTGAACAGCACCTTCCTGGGTGGTGCGGGTAATCACATGCTGGTGATCCAGGCGATTTCCCGTGGGGATGATGCCAAGGGGCATGCCGAGCTGGTGAAGCAGATTACGGGCGGCAAATAAGCCAATCCGCCAAGCAACACAAAACCAATTGTGGGAGCGGGCTTGCTCGCGAATGCGGAGTGTCAGTCAACAGATTAATGGACTGATCCACCGCATTCGCGAGCAAGCCCGCTCCCACATTTTTTGACCGCGTTTACTTGAGGCTTTGCTCTAGCCAGGCCCTTAGGTCCTGCACCTCAGCCTCACTGATGGTATGCGGCATCCCCACATACCCATGAAACTCCGGCTTCAACCCCACCCCCAGCAACACCTCATTCGCCCGGGTCGCCGAGGCATACGGCAGCGCCTGGTCCAACGTCCCATGGCCGATAAAGATCGCCAGCTTGTCCAGTGCCGCATCCGCTTTCAGCTCAGCCTTCAGCACCGGCAACACACTGCCACTCAACGCCGCAATCCCACGCACCAGCGCAGGCTTACGCAACCCCACCTCGTAGGACATGATCGCGCCCTGGCTGAACCCCACCAGAAACACCCGGTCCGGTTGGGTGTGGTACTTGGCAGTGGCCTGCTGCACAAAGTCTTCGATCAGTTGGGCGCTGCGCTGCAAGTCGGCGGTCTCGCCGTCGTAGTCGCCGTCGCCGGGTGTCTTCGCAAACCAGCGATAACCGCTGGCGTCCACCGGCATCGGCGCCCGTGCGGAGAGGTAGGTCCAGGTGGACGGCAAGGCGTCCTTGAGCCCAAACAAATCTTCCTCGTTACTGCCAAACCCGTGCAGGAAAATCACCAGCGGCTCGTTGCGCGCATCACCCTGGGTCTGTTCCAGGTACGCCAGCGGCAAGTCGCTGTGCAGGGTGTCGTCGGCATGGGCGGCACCGACCAACAGGGCCAGTGTCAGGGCAAACAGCTTGAGCATGGGGCGTTCCCTCAGGGTTTGCGCAACAGATAGGTGTCCATGATCCAGCCATTGGCCAGACGCGCGGCCTTGCGCACGCGCTCGATGTCGTCGGCCACTTCAGCGACTTTGCCGCTGATGAGGATTTCGTCCGGCGTACCCAGGTAGGCACCCCAGTAAATATCCAGGTCTTGATCAGCCACCGTACGGTAGGAATCTTCCGCGTCGAGCATCACCACCAGCGTATCCGCATCACTCGCCTGCCCCGCCGCCAACCGGCGCCCGGTGGTGATCTCGATGGAACGGCCAATGCGGTTCAGTGGCACTTTGTGCTGGGCGGCCAGGGCCTGCACGCTGGTGATGCCGGGAATCACTTCAAATTCAAACGCACAGCGGCCACTGGCCAGGATCGCCTGCAGAATGCGGATGGTGCTGTCGTACAGCGCCGGGTCACCCCAGGCCAGGAATGCGCCGACTTCGCCGTCGGCCATTTCCTCATTGATCATACGCTCGAAGGTCTGCTGCTTGTCGCGGTTGAGGTCCTGCACGGCCGTGGTGTAGTCAATTTCACCGCGCACGCGCTCGGGGCAGTCGGCCTCGACGAAGCGGTAGCCGGGCTCGGTGATGTAGGTCTCGCAGATCTCGCGGCGCAGGTCGATCAACTTGTCTTTGCTCTGGCCCTTGTCCATCAGGAAAAACACGTCGGTGCGATTGAGCGCCTTCACGGCCTGCATCGTGATGTAGTCAGGGTTGCCGGCGCCAATGCCGATGATCAGGATGCGTTTCATGGGTTGCTCTCATTGCGGGGCGTGGATTTTGCCATGTTCAGGGGCTCAGGCGTGAGTTTCCAGGCGCAGGCGCCAAACGCCATTAAAACGCAACTCGGTGGCGGACAGCGGCTCGACGTCGATCAGGTAGAACATCGACAGCGGAAACTGCATGACGTACAGCATTGCGGCGCGGATCACAAAGGGGTGGGTGATGGCGACGATATGGCCGGGCTGGGTTTCGAGGGACTGCATCCACTGCGCTACGCGCGCGCAGACCTGATCCACCGATTCGCCAGCGTGGGGGGCGCTGGCGCTGGTGGTCAGCCACTCCTGCAACTGATCACTAGGCAAGCGGCCGACGTCCTGGCCTTTCCACCGCCCGAAGTCTGCATCGCGCAATGCGTCCTCAACCACCGCGTCGCGGCCAAACAAGCCCGCGGTCTGCCGGGTGCGCGCCTGCGGCCCACACAACAGGCGACGGGGTTTCTTGTAGCGCCCGGCCAGGGACAGCGCCGCGCGTTGCCAATCCATCGCCACCGACTCGTCATCGGGAAAAAAACCGCGTTTTTGCAGGGGCGTGACGGCATGGCAGATAAGGGTCAAGCGGGTGGCCTGCATGAAATTCGCTCCGCCGAATGAAGGCCATTAAGACTGGCGCAGTTATTCGCGGCGTGCAACGTCTTGTGCTGGGTTGTGGGGGGCGATGGCGGTGGGTCAGCTGCATCTATGTTGGCTGACAGGCCGCCTTCGCGGGCAAGCCCGCTCCCACAGGGGATTGGGTTACCACTTTGGAACAGGTGCACACTGGCCAAACTGTGGGAGCGGGCTTGCCTGCGATAGCGGTGGGTCAGCTGCATCTGTGTTAACTGGCAGGCCGCCATCGCGGGCAAGCCCGCTCCCACAGGGGATTGGGTTACCACTCTGGACCAGGTACACACCGGCCAAACTGTGGGAGCTGGCTTGCCTGCGATAGCGATGGGTCAGTTGCATCTGTGTTAACTGACAGGCCGCCATCGCGGGCAAGCCCGCTCCCACAGGGGATTGGGTTTGCAGGCCAGATCAGGTTTACACCGATCAAAAATGTGGGAGCTGGCTTGCCTGCGATGGCGGTGGGTCAGTTGCATCTGTGTTGGCTGACAGGCCGCCTTCGCGGGCAAGCCCGCTCCCACAGGGGATTGGGTTTGCAGGCCAGATCAGGTTCACACCGGGCAAAACTGTGGGAGCTGGCTTGCCTGCGATAGCGCCCGGTCAGCCGCCACCATCACCTCACTCAAACCACTCCTTGCGCCCCTCAAACGTCCCAACGATCAACTCGACAATCACCTGCACCGCCTGGGCATCCTGCACCTGGGCATTTACCGCCAGCCACACCTGGCGCTGCATGCTGTCGGCCAACAACCCCGGCAGCGCCACCAGGCCGCGGTCGAAGCTGCTCATGTAGTGCGGCAGCAAGCCGATGCAGGCGCCGCAGCGGATCATTTCCAGCATCAGCGAGTAGGCCTGCACTTGCACCACGGCGGCGCGGCGTTGGTCTACCACGTGGTTCCACGGTTGCAAGGCGTCGACCTGCACGTCGGGCTGCCATTGCACGAGCATGTAGTCGTCGAGGTCATCGACGCTGTCCGGGCGGGTGGTCAGCCGTGAGTAGCGCTTGGCGATATGCGGCAGGTAATGCAGGCGCGCCAGCGGGCGTGGCGGTTGGATGGGAAAGCTAGGGCCGGGCGCTGAGCCGTCGGTGTCGGACAGCCACAGCACCACGTCCACGTCCACCGCTTGCAGGGACAAGTGGCTGTCGATAGAGATGATCTCCAGGCGCACGCTGGCGTTGCGGCGCAGCAAGGCGATCAGGTCGCGACCAAGGATGTCGTGCAGGATCGGTTCGGCCACCGCCAGGCGGATCAGCGGCTGTTCCACCACCGGCAGGCGCCGTTCATGGGCCAGCGCAATCAGTTGCGCCTGCAATTGCAGGCCGTCGCGACTGAGCACCAGGCCGTTGCCCTGATAAGTGAACAGCGCATGGCGCACCTGCTCTTCCAGCTGCGCCAGGCGCTTGCGCAACAGCGTCGATTTGATATTCAGGCTGCGCGCCGCCTGCATGAAACAGCCACAGCGCGCACTCACCAGAAAGTAGCGCGCCACCTCCGGTTCGATCTCGCAGGCCAAAGCCGGCCAACTGCGGCGCGGCTCGCTCGCCCCACGATAAGCGGTGGGCGCCTGGGGGCCGGACGGTTCTAGATATGCCATGGGAGACTCCCTGTCTTGTTGGTCTGTGCATCCAATGCGGGTTGTCGCGTACTACTCCAGCACCTTGTTCAGCTCGGCACCGTCGATACTCAAGGTGGCGGTGTTGAGCATGCCCTCCAGGTAGGCCTTGGCGATCTGCTCCTGGCGTTGACTGCGCTAGGCCTCGGTCAGGCGTACGCGCAGTTCATCCAACGTCGCCGTGCGCGCCGGTTGCTGGGCAGTGAGCTTGAGCACATGGAAGCCCGCCGCACTCTGCACCACGTCGGACACACCACCGACCTTGAGCCGCGCCACCGTCTCGCGAACCTGCGGCACCAGTTGCTGCAACGGCTGCATCCCCGAATCGCCGCCACGCGGAGCGGTGTTCGGGTCTTGGGAATATTGCGTGGCCAGGGTGGCGAAATCCCCCGGCGTGGCCTGGGCCTTGCGGCTCAGTTCCTGGGCCTGGCGGCGTACCGCTTCGGCAGATTGCGGGTCGTTCACGGCGAGGAAAATCTGGCTCACCCGAACCATCGGCGGCGTCACCCACTGCGCCTTGCCGGCGTCGTAGGCCTGTTGCAGCTCAGCCGCGCTGGGATAGCCCGCCGGCACTTGGCTGACCGAGAGCATGTAGTCGCGAAACACGATCTGCTCAGTGGCGGCGCGGGTCTGTTGCTCCACCTCCGGGCGCTGACGCCAGCCCTGGGCGTCGGCCTGTTCCAGCACGGCCTTTTGCGCCAGGCGTGAACGCAGCCAGGTTTCCAGTGCGCCACGGTTGCCGCGCAACTGCTCGCGGGTCTCGGCCGGCAGGCTCGCCAGCACGCTTTGCATTTCCGTCAGGTCGATCTGCTGGTTGCCCAGGCGCGCCACCGCCGGCCCCCCCGCCGGCGTCGCGAGCACCGGCGCCGGCTGCTGCGCCGCCACCGGGTCGCTGCCCGGCCGCAGGCTCAAGCCCACGGCCACCACCAGCAAGGCCAGCGCACCCGCGCCGACCATCAAGGTTGGCTTTTTCACAATACCGCCGCCTCTTCGCCCACCGATTGCGCGGCGGCCTGCAACTGCGCGGCCTGCTGGCTGTATTCACGCAGGTAGACAATGAATTCCTGCAACAGGCGGTCCCACAGTTCCAGCTGGCTGCGCAGGTAGGTGACGCTGACGCCCGCCACCACCACGTCCATTTCCATCAGCAGGAATTCACCCTGCACCGACAACCGCGCAAAGCGGCGCGAAGCGTTCCACACCTGGGCCAGGCCTTCCGGCAGTTCGCCCTGGATGCGCAGTGCACAGCTGTAGGTGAAATCCACATAGCCGCCCTGCTCGCCCGCCGGGTTGCCGAAGCGCACGGCAAAGCCGATGCCCTGGCTGGCGCTGAGCAATTGCACGATGCCGTTCTGCTCGCTCGGGTTGACCCGGTAGCCGGCTTCTTGCAGCAGCTCGGTGAGGCTCTGGACGGTGACGCTGGTGATCAATTCGCTCATGGTGAAGTCTTCCTTGTCGATCAGTGATTGGCAGTTGCCTGGGGCGCATCAAAACGGCTCTTGTACAAATCGTCGCCAAAGCCCTGGGCCAGTTCCTCGAACTTGACCCGCGCACCGCTGGCGAAGGGCTGGCGGATACTCATCACCTCAGCCACATCGATTTTTTCGTAGGCCGCCAGCAGTTGCTGGGCCACGCCGTACATCTGTTGATTCTTGACTGCGCATTGCTGCACTTGTGTGTCACGTTCGCTCAGCTTGGCTTGCAGGCCGGCGCGCTCGGCTTCCTTGCCCTTGGCCAGCACCAGCAGTTCCTCGTAGGCCTTCTTGAACTTGCCGATCTGCTCGTTGCTCGCCGCCACCTGGGCTTGCGCCTGGCTGTGCAGGCTTTGTTGCTGGCCGGCCATTTGCTCGGCGACGCCACGGGTCTTTTCCAGCTCGGCAGTCAATTGCTTGATCTGCGCCTGGGCCTGTTTGGCCTGGGTTTCAGCGGCGATGCGCGCGGCACTGGCCTGGGCCTGTTCGCTTTGCAACGCCTGCAACTGCTGGGTGGTGCTGCGCAGTTGGGTACGCAGGCGCTCTTCCATGCCTTCGGCGCTGGCGCCGGTGGCGACGAACAACAACAGCAGCCCGCAGATTCGCGTGTTCATGTGGCATCTCCTGTGCGCATCAGAAGCGCGTGTTGAGTTCCAGTTGCATCACATCCACTTCAAACGGCTGGCCGTAGACTTCCGAGGCGCTCAACCAACGCGCACTGGCGTAGATGTTCTTTTCGATGCCGTAGTTGGCACCAATGAAGTAGCCCTTGGCGTTGGTACCACCGAGGTGGAACGACGAGTCGTTGAAGCCATCAGGCAAGGCGTCGGGCTGGATGTATTTGTAGCCAGCCAACACGTTCCAGTCGCCGCGCTTGCGCATCTCCAGGGCACTGCCGAGGGTGAACGAGACCATCAACGCATTGCCGCCACTTTCAAACTCGCCGTTGCTGTTGAGGTTGTTGACGATGTGCCCTTCGCTGCGCTTGAGCATCTCGCCCTTGTCGTAGCCCAGGTTGTGGATGAAGTTGGCTTGGCTGCGCAGCTTGAAATCGCTCGGCAACTCGCTGTCCCACACCGCGTTGAGGTCGAGGATGTTGAACTTGGACGCAAGGCCCACGAACTGCGGCTCCGGCGTCTTGCCTGGGGTGGCCGGGTTGGGCGCGATGTCGCGCAGGTTGAACACGCTGTTGCCCTTTTGCATAAAGGCCACGCGCGAGCCGTCGGTGTCGCAACCCGGCTTGCCTTCCCACGGTTTGCACAGGCTGGAGCGCTCGCCTTCGATGTTCTGGAACTGGTAGTAGGCGCCCGCAAGCTTGAGGTTGTTGCTGCGGTTGATCTTCCAATCGGCGCCGATCTGCCCGCCAAACAGCCATTTGGTGTCGCTTTCTTCCTTGTCGAAGCCGTTGCTGCTGGCGGTGTCCGAGGTGTATTCCACCGGGAACGCGCCGAGGGTGCCGAACAGGTTCCAGTCGCTGGCGAGGCGGTGGTTGAAGATCGCCGCCACGCCGTCGAAGTTGAGGTCGTTGGAATACATCATGTCGGTGGAATAGAACGGGTTGGCAATCCGCCCGCCGGTCAAAGTGATCATGTCCGAGGCTTTCCAGCTCAGGTAACCCTGGTCGAGCCAGATGTCCTTTTTGCCAAAACCACCGCCGAGGGTCTGGGTGGTGGACACCGGGTTGTTGTCGGAGCCGGTGCCGAGGCGGATGCCGGCGGTCCATTCCGGCGAGATCACCGCCTTCATGCCCAGGCGGGCGCGGATGCGGAACAGGTTTTCGCGGTCTTCGCGGGTGTTGAGCAACGGCGGCAGTTGCGTGCTGGAGTTCGGATTGACGTCATACGGCCCGTTGTTGTTGAGCTTGGCGTAGTCGGTGATGGTGTCGTCGTTCTTGCCCGAAAAGTAGCGCGACTCGTCACGCAGGCGGATATCGCCATCAAAGGTCACGCGGGATACCCAATCCGGAAAGGTATTGGGCTGGGCCCAGTTTTCCTGCTTGGCGGTGGCCATGACTTCAGCTTTCACCTGGTCGCGGATCTGGTCACGCACCGCTTGCGGCACGTACTGCACGCGCACATCCCCCGGCGCTGCCGCAGGCCCTGCGGCGACCACCGGCGCGGCATTCGCCTGGCGCGCTTGCAGGGCTTCTTTTTCCGCCTGGGCAATCAGCCCGTTGGCGGTGTCCTGGGTCAACACGCCCTGCTGCACCAACAGGCGGATCAGGTTGATGGTGACGTTTTCCGAAGGTGCAACCGGGGCGGCCGTCGCTTGGCCAACCAGGGTCGCGATGACCATGCCGACCGCCAGGGTCAGTCGATTCACGGGGGAAATCATGTGTACGCAACTCCTGTAAAAAACCGTAGAAAAGGGTTCGATCATTCCGGGCGCCGGCCCTTGAGGGACAGGCGTACCGGCATCGTTACGGCGGCTGGCACCCGTTGCGTGGCATGGGGCGCCCGCAAGGCGGCCAACACCTGGGCATCGGTCTCGGCATCACCGCTGGACTTGGCCAACTCGGCACGGGTGACCTGGCCATCGGCGTTCAGCCACAAATCGGCCTGCACCGCGTACGCCTTCTTGCGCAACTCCGGGTCTTCGCGCAGCAGGCGCTGAAACACCCCTGCCAGGTACTGCTTGTAAGTGCCGGTACCCAAACCGCCACCACCGGAACCGGCCATACCGCCGCCTTTGCCGGCGCCGATGTTGAAACCGTCATTGCCCGACTGGGCATCGCCGTCGATCTGCATCGGGTTGGCCAAATCGTCCGCCGGTGAAGGCGGTGCTTCGTCCGCGGGCTTGACCTCTTCCGGCTCGGGCGTGGGCACCGGCTCGGGGATTTTTTCTTCGACCTGGGGCTCAGGCTCCTTGGGCTTTTCCGGTGGCGGCGGTGGCGGTGGCGGCAACGGGATAATCGTCGGGATCTTTGGCGCTTCGCGGCGCACGCCACTCATGTCATTGGCCCACTGCCACAAGAACCAGGCCGCCACAGCGCCCAGCAAAAGGCCTGCGCCCCACTTCAACGGGCGCAGCGGCGGCTTGTTCTTGACCGGCAGTGGCGGCATCGGGATCTGTGCGGTCATGGCTCAGCCCTGGCTCGGTTTGCCGGTGACCAGCCCGACCTGGGACAGCTCCAGCCGTCGCAGCAAGTCGAGTACCTCGATCACCTTCTGGTACTGCACCAACGCGTCGCCGCGCACGATCACCGGGAAGTCCGGGTTCTGCGCTTTCTCGATGCGCAGGCGCTCTTCCAGCTCGCCGAGAGTCACCGGGTAGGCGTCGAGGAACACCTGGCCGCCGTCGTTGACGGAGATCGCCTTGGTCTTGGCCTCCGACAGCGACACCGAGGCGCTGGCCTTGGGCAAATGAATCTGAATGCCCGAGACCTGGGCGGTGGCGGTGAGGATAAACATCACCAGCACCACCATCAGCACGTCCACCAGGGGCGTGATGTTGATGCTATCGACGGCGGCATCATCGTCATCGTCGTGGGAGGCGTTTACGGAAGCCATGCTGATTCTCCTCAGGCCGGTACGGCAGCGTGATGCTCGCGGCGGTGCGCGGCTTCACTGGACTGGCTCTCGCCGTGCATCTCCGCCAGGCGGGTGATGAACTCATCGACGAACACACGCATGTCCGCGCTGACTTCCTTGTTGCGCGTGATCAGGCGGTTGTAGCCAAACAGCGCCGGGATCGCGACGAACAGGCCCATGGCCGTGGCCAGCAAGGCCGCAGCCATACCCGGGGCGATGGCGTTGATGTTCACGTCACCGGCCATGGCCGTGCCGAGGAACACCACCATGATCCCCAGCACAGTGCCGAGCAGGCCGATGTACGGGCCGCCGGCGATGGCGTTGGACAGGGTCGAGAGCTTGGAACTGAGGGCCTGGTTTTCGCGGGTGCGCACGCCGTCCATGGAGCAGCGGATGGCTTCGATGGTCGCCGCCGAGACGGACGAGGTGTCGGCACCCTGGGCGCGGCGGGTGCGGATTTCCTTGACCGCCACCAGGTACAGGCGCCACAGCGACGAATGCTGCAAGCGCGCGCCAAGCTGGGCGTCATCGGCATACATCTCCAGGCGCGTGCCGATCTGCGCAAAGTGCTCGCGGAAAATCTCGTTGGCACCGCTGACGCGACTGACCTGGCGGTTCTTGCGCAGCATGATGACCCACGACTGGAACATCATCGCCACCAGCACCAGGATGATCACCCAGGCGTCCACCGGCACGGCGTTGAGCAAGAAGCCCAGGCTGCCGAAACCGAAGCCCGACTGTTCTTCATCCACGCCGTAAGCCACCAGTTTCGACTCCGCGCCTTGGGCGCTGGCATCGGCCAACAGCAAGGTGGCCGGGCGCGCAACCTTGGACAGGCGCAGCTCATCGATGGCGCCGGCGAACGGCAGATGCGCGGTTCCGGCGTCCGGCAGATCGCCGCCGATGGCCAGTTGAGAATTGAACGCTGGCAGCGCAACCGCCAGGCTGGCCGTCTCGCGGCCATTAACAAACAGGGCGATTTTTTCACCCTCGGCGGTGAACGCCAGGTGCTGCCATTGGCCAGGGTTCAGCGGTTGGGTGGAGACCACGCGTTGGCCATCGACTTCCACAAACGGCGTGCCCTGGTTCAGCCCCAGCAGCAGGCTATGGGGACCGTCGCGGCGCGCCAGGACGATCTGCTCGCCACTGGCCTGATCCAGGCGCAACCAGGCGCTGAAGGTGAACGCGCCGCCCGCGGCGTGTTGCAGCGATGGGCTGGCCGGCAACAGCAGCGGCTGGCCGCCGAACTGCAAGGCGCGGCCGATCACGCCGTCGATGCTCGCGCCAGTGGCGTTGAGAGACGTGTTGGCGTAAGCCGTGGTGTCGCGGGCCGGGGTGCCGTTGGCACCGTCAAAGTGGTACAGCGCGGTGTAGTTCGGGTCGAACGCCAATTGGCCGTTGCTGGTGGCCGGGGCTTTCTGGTTGCCGTAGTACATCCACAGGTCCTGGCGCTGGCCGCCTTCGACCTTGGGCACATCGACCCAGATCAGCGCCATGCCCATCAGCGGGTCGAAGCTTTCGATCTGGTGGTTGAACACGGTCTTGTCATCGGCGCTGACAAAGCGTAGGTCGGCGCCGTCGTCCTTCACCCCATCAAAGGTGAAGTTGCCGGTGTGCAGGCGCACCAGCAGCGAGGTGCGGCCCAGGGCCTGGTTGATCGCGGCGCCTTGGGCGGTGGTGTCCACGGTGATCTGTTTGCGGTAGTGCCAGTCGTCTTGCCACCAGGCATGGGCGGTGGCCGGGAGCGTGAAGCCCAGGCAGATCAACAGGCTCAGGATTAGGCGTTGCATGGGTGAAGTCTCCGAAAGAAAAAGTCAGAAAGTCGCCTGCACACTGAAGTGCAGTCGCGAGTCCTGTTTCTGGGTGTTCGGTCCATTGAGCAGCGGGTAGCCCCAATCCAGGCTGCCGGATAACCATTTGCTCAAACTGGCGCGGGTGCCCAGGCCGACACTGGCCAGGCTGTATTCGTCTTCTTGCTCGGGCAGCGGGTCGTGCAGGCGCAGGCGTGCGCCTTCGGCGAACGCATAGAAGCGCCACTCCTGCACATAACTGCCGAGGTACTTGGCCACCGACGGCGTGCGCAGCTCCTGGGACAGCAAGTAACCTTCGTCCCCAGTGCGCTCTGCCGCCAGGTAACCGCGCACCGAGGTGGCGCCGCCGGCGGAATACTGCTCGTTGGACACCAGCGGCCCCGAGGCCAGCTGGAACGCCGCCTTCGACGCCGACTGCCAGTTGTTGGCGAAGGTGTAGGTGTAATTCAGGTCGCCCTTGAGCACCGCAAAACTGGCGCTGGCCTTGTAGCGCTTGTAGTCGAACTCTTCGGCATCGCTGCCGTAGCCAAAGAACGCACGGGTGCCCACCACCAGGTTCAGGCCCAGGCCCAGCTGGGATTGCTCGGTGTAGCGATAGCCGTTGTAGCCAAGGGTGAACGGCGCGTACTTGAGCGGCACCTGGTCGCGGCTGGCGCCGAATTGCATCTCTTCGTCGAAGTCTTTGAAGTCGATGCCGAACGAGAAGGAGTTGGCCCAGACATTGGTCGCCGGCAGGTTGTAGATCGCCGACACGCCGTAGGAATGGCCCTTGCCAAGCACGTTGCTGCCGCCGATGGTGGCGATGTTGCTGTCGGACTGGTAGCCGGTGAACTGCAAGGTCCAGCGCTCATCCAGCGGCGCGCTGTAGGAACCGGACCAGACCTTGGCGTTGCTGCTGTCCTGGGGCGCGGTGAAATAGGTCAGCGACACGCTGTGGCCCAGTTGCCAGAGGTTGTCGTAGCCCAGGGTAGCCACCGAGCGCAGCTTTTCAGTGTCGGCGCTGTAGTCGTTGTTCAGGCCGAGGCTGGCGTGCCAGGGGTTCTGGTCTTCCACCTGCAAGTCCACGTCCATGGTGCCGGGGCGCTGGCCTTCGTGCACCAGCGGCGTGACCTGGCGCCCGACGCCGCGGTTGAGGCCGGCGAGCTGGGTTTGCACGGTGGCAAAGTCCGGCACTTCGCCTTCCTTGAGGGCCGGCACTTCGTCGCGGATTTCCACCGGCGAGTAATGCTTGGCGCCGACCACTCGCACACGGCCGATCTTGGTTTCGCTGACTTGCAGGTAGACGATACCGTCATCGACCTTCTGCTCCGGCAGCTCGACAAACACCGACTGGTAGCCGCGCGCCTGGTAGATCTTTTGCAGCGCATCGCGGGCGCCTTCGATATCGCCCAAGGTCTTTTGCGGGCCGAGAAACGGGTACACCGCCTCTTCGATCGCCGCCGCATCGAGCACGGTATTGCCGCGCACGAAGTACTCGTTGACGTCCACCCGGCGTGCCGCGCCCTCCTCCTCGGCCTGCGCGGGCAAGGCCAAGGCCCCCAGCGTCAGGCAGCACAGCGCCAGCGTTGACTTGAACAGATGCTCCACACCGCCCCCTAACTTTCCAAGATTCTGCGCCGTCGCCGTTTGCACGGCGTTTGGCCTGCTCAATTGCTGGTTGTCGAAAGGTGGCTGTGCCGGGCCAGCCAGGTGTGCAGCAAGGCGAAGTTCAGCGAGAACTCCGGCATGTGCAGCAAGGCGCCACAAAACACTTCACCGATGATGGTCTGGATCAACTGCACCGCACGCGGGTTGCCCAGCACGCTGGCGATGTCCCGTTGCAGGACATGGATGCCCCACACTTTCTGGTTCAGGTCGAGGCCGACGAACCAGCGGAACAGCAGGTTGTAATTGAGTTGCTCATGCAGTTGTTGCTCGCTGGGCACCGAATACAGCAGTTGCAACAGGAGGATGTGCACCACGGTGTGCGGCGCAATCAGCATGCCCGGCTCGGGCTGGAGCCAGTCGCGATGGCTGTCGAGCACCTCGTCGATCTGCGGGCGCAGCAACACCAGCGAATGCCCCGCCGGGATAAAGCTGGAGACTTCCTTCAACGCGCCCTGCCAATCGTCCTGGGAGACGATCCACACCCACGGCGCGCCGTAGCGGTACACCGAAACCGGCTTCTTGCGCGCGGCTTCGACGATCTTCGACAGGCGCTGATCGAGCTCCTGCATACCGACTTTCGAGTAACGTTCCATAGTTCCCATTTGCCCCACTCCTGGCGTCCTGCTGACGGCTTTGGCGACGACTTTTGATCGTATCCAGCGCGTTACATAGGAGAGACGGGGGTGGGCGGGAGCTACCGAACTTTTGTCATGAAAGCTTCATTTAGGATTGGCTGGGGGGCAATTCCCAGGCCCCGACACGGTAGAAAATGTGTGCGGGCTTTTGTGTGGGAGCGGGCTTGCTCGCGAATGCGGTGTGTCAGTTGATACATGTACTGGCTGACCCACCGTCTTCGCGAGCAAGCCCGCTCCCACACAAGCCCGCTCCCACATTTGGATCTGCGTACATTCTCAAGCATCAAAAAAAAGGGCGATCGGTGATCGCCCAAAGCTACATCGAGAGGTCCTTCAAAAAACGCTACAAACTGATCTGTTGGCGCTCCTCATCCGTCAACCGCGCCCGCGCCTGTTCGCTCAGCGGCCCGGCGCCCAGCACCTGCACCGGGCTGTTGGGGTTGTAGCTGGAGCTCTTCTGCTCCGGCTCACGCGGTACCGGCTCCGTGCCAAAGCTCAGCACTTCCACGGTGACAATCGACGGCCGCCCCTGCTTCGCCGCCGCCTGCTGGTTGCGCGCGGCGTCTTCTGCGGCCTGGGACGCCGCCGCCCCCGCCGCGCTGGCCGAGCTCATGGCGCCGGTGTTGACCGTGGCCGAGACCGGCACCCCGGACGACTTGCCCTGGGTCTGGATGTTCGCCGCGTTCACCACCCGCAGGGCCGCGATGTTGATGTTGCCCGACACGCGAATGCCCGCCTCGCCCGCATCGATGGTGCCCAGCGGTGCGATCAAGTCGATGTCCCCCGCCGGCACTTCCGGGATCGGGTTGAGCGTGGCGATGCCCGCGCCGGTACTCGGCACCGACGGCGACAGGCTCACGTTGCCCCAGTTGTCGTAGACCCGCTTGGGCGGCGTGTACACCACGGTGGTCTTGGAACCGCGCCCGGCGTTGATGTCGCCCGCGGCGGTCCAGCCCATGATCGAGCCGCCAAAGGTGGTCATGATGCGGCTTTGCCCGAGCAGGATGCTGCCCATGGAGTACAGCTGGATATCCCCGGCGCCCTGGGTGATCACCCCGGCCGTGGACGGTGGTGCCGCGCCTTCGATGCCGAAGGTCTGGCCGCCGCCCGGGGTGAACATCTGGATCGAGCCACCGGCATTGGTGTGCACGCCCGAGCCGTTGAACAGGGTGATATCGCCCTGATAGGTGATCGGGTTGCCGGCCACATCCTTGTCCGGGAACAGCGCTGCAATCGCCGTACGACCACGCAGGTAGCTGCCCTGGCGCACGCCGCCGTCCTCGTTGTACTCGCGGCCAGCGGCCTTGAGTTCGGCGAAGTACACGTCGCGGGCAAACACCCGTTGCTGCTCGGCAGGCAACGCCGCGTAGTAGGCCCGCGCCTGCTCGCTGTCGCCGACAAAGCCGAAGCGCTCGGCCAGCCAGGTGACCAGTTCGTTTTCGTAGGTCTTGGCAACCTTGATGCCCTGCAGCGACTCACCGGGTTGCGCCTGGTTGAGCGGGTTCAGGTAGGTCGCGACGAAGCGCTGGTAATCCGGCCCGTTGGCGCCGACACCGGCCTGCATGACGATGCTCGCACCGGGGCGGGTATCGCCCGGCAGGATCGCGCCGAGGCTGGTCACACTGTGCTCGCCGCCGGCGCCGGTCAGCAGGATGTTGCGCCCGGCCGATACTTCCAGTAGGCCGGGGCCAGCGACTTGGAAGTTGCTGAAGAGGATGTCGCGGCCGGCGGAGACGATGGAGATGTCGTTGGGGTTTTTGTGGATGAAGAGGTTGTCGGTCGGAATCGAGCCAAACAGCCCCTGGAGGCCAAAAATACGACCACTACTGACGATATCCCGCCCAGCCATCATCCGAACCGCGCCATTCCCTTCATACCAGGTCTCACCTTGGTGCGGATCACTTGGGTTCGTGCCAAACGTGATACCCCTGCCACTGCTCACCCCGACCAGATCACCGTCCATCGCATAAAAGCGTGCCGGCTCAGTACTGCCAGCGGATGAAGCCGCCGTCGTGCCAGACCCGAATGCGAACAACGCCCGGGTAACCAAGTTGCCATTGACTGACAGGTTACTGGTAACCACTGCGTTACCAATACTGCCTTGATACGCAGGGTTCCAAGGGGTCGCCATCGCACTCTGCGCCGTCCCGGACTGGCTGACCGCCATGCCGCCAGCGTAGATCGAGTCCTGGGCGAGGAATTGCAACTGGCCATTCTGCCCAGGGGCCAGCAGCAGCGGATAAGTGAAACTGTTGTCCGAGTTGCTCTGCTGCTCGGCCGCTTTGCCGTAATACAAACTGCCACCCGCCGCCGTTGCTCGTAAAATTGACGGGTAGACCACGGCCAGGTCAGTCGGCGTACTGGATCGACTGAGGGGAGTCAGGCTACCGCCCAGGGAAAACAGGTCGATGGCCGTGTCCTTGGTCCACAACGTGAACCAACTGGCGCCGGTGCCCAGGGTGGTGCCTTGTGCAAACGGCGAGGCATAGTTGATTGGCACTCGGCCCGGGTCTTCAACGTTCTGCACCACCAGATCGCCCAGGGTCTGCACATTGAACGTCGCGTCACCCGGCACCAGGGTCAGCCCACCACGCGCCACGCCACGGGTCGAGACCAGCGGGTCGAATGCACGCGTCTCGCCGGGGCTCTGTTCGGTGGACGTATTGCCGTACAGCAGATCGACGCTGCCCAGGGTGGCGCTGCGCAACTGCACATCCCCGCGAAGGTTGACCAGCACGCCATCACGGTGGTCATCGGAGCTTGCAAGACTGGCAGGGTTCAAGCTGCCGCCGATACGCACCCGAAGATCGCCGCCGCCGGTCAACTGCAAGCTGCCATCGCCGGCGACCCTGCCCGTACTGCCGACTGCCAGCACCAGGCCTTGGCTATGGGGGTTCATCGCCGTGTTGCTGAGGCCATAACCTAGCGTATTCAAGACCCCGGCGTTGCCGTCGACATTGACAGTCAGGTCACCGCCACCGAGGGTGCCAAATCCGGTGAAGCCAAGCATGGTATCGGCCCCCGAAGGCGTCGCAGCGTAACTACCGAAGTTGATCCACCAGGCGCTCGGTTGCGCCTGCCCTCCGGTCGCCACCGCATTGCTGCCCTGGCGCCATAGCCAGTTGCCGACGCTGGCCGAGTCGGTCCCGATATCTTTGGGATCGGGACGCCCGACAGTGTTCAGAGTGGTGCTGGTGATATCACCGGTCAAATCGCCCCCGGCCGTGATCGTCAGATTACCCCCAGCCTCTGGATACCACGCCCGGTACAGGCTGGTGGGCGAGCCGTTGACGAACTGCTCGAACAGGCTGCCCGCGCTCAACACAGTTTTCGCCACTCCTTGCTTCGCCCTGGGCTGGTTATACGGGTCGCCCTCGAACGTGCCCGACGAGGACGTGCCGGCGGTGTACACCCCATACAACGAGTCCATGCTCAGGTTGCCTGCACTCAACAAGTCCAGGTCGCCGGTGCCGGTGCGGATGACACTCAAGCGGGTGCTCGCGGGTGCGGCGGCGTATTCCGGCGGGAATTTAAGTTGGCAAAGCGCGGGCGCACCGACACACACGACGGATACGGCAGGGTAGCCGATACGACTGAACATCTCGTCGGTCAAATCGGCGCCAAGCGCTACGGTGATGCCGCGTTGCGCGAATACGTTGACCGCCGACTGAGTGGCAGTGTACGGAACCTTAGACAAACAGAACTGCGGGGACGCACCACAGAAGTCCTCGACTGACCCCTTGTTCAGGCCATCAAGTACGGCCTGATCGACCGGGTCACCCACCTTGGCGCTCACCCCGACACCCGCCAGATACGTCACTGCAGCTGCCGTCCAGGTTTGTACGCCGCGAGGCGGCAATTGCTTGGAGAACATGCCGTAATGCGTATCCGCCAGGTGCAGGTCGCCGCTGCGCGGATGCGCTTGCAGGATACGGTTGTCGGCGGCCTCGGTATCGGCGCCTGCCACCAGGCGCAACGACCACGACTGCGTGCCCTCGGCCAGCATCGGCGCGATAGCCCAGAGCTGCCCGGACCCGCCAGCACGCAGTTGCACCGACTTCACGCCATCGGGCAATTTCACATTGGTGCCAGCAGGAATCAGCGCGCCTTTAGGCAAGTCCTTAATGCCATCGAGCAACACAAGGTTGTTGCTCGGATTGGCCTGATGCACGCCTGGCAACGGCACGCCTTTCGGCCAGAGCATGCCCTGCAACACGGTGCCCTCGGTCAACAGCGTACCGGCGCCCAGTTGCGTGCCCTCGGCCAATGTCTGCGCCTCGCTGAGCAAGGTGCCAGCGGCGAACAACAGATTGCCGCCCGCATCGCGCACGTCGGCCGCGACGACGCTGCCGGCCGGCAATACCAGCTCCTGGCCCAATGTCGCCGTTACCGGCAACCGGGTGTTGGCCGCGACCGTCAGGCCCTTGATCGGCAGGTCATAGTTCAGCGTGGTGCCCGCCGGGAACGCCGTGCCGTCGGCCAGGGTCACGCCGTTGCCCGGCACCACCACCGTACCGCCCCGGTAGTCGATACCCGGCAGCAATACCCAACCCTTGTCGTCCGCCGACACTGGCGGCGGCGCGAAGCCGTCGTTGATGCTACCGTAGATATTCAGGTCGCCACCGGCACGCAGGATCAGGCTGCCGGATTCACCGGAACCGTAGACCGCGTTGTCCTGCTGGCTATGGGGGTTGAGGCTGGCGTAGCGATAACGGGACAGGTCCAGGTCGCCCTGCACCACCAGGTCACCGTCCGCCGTCTTGCTGACGATTTCCACGCCGGGGCGCACATGGAAAGCATCGGCGTAGGTGGCGTTGTTCAGCCCAGCGAGTTTGTTTTGCAGCAAGTCGGTGTTCTGCAACGCGGCGTTGATGAAGTCGTTGCTCAGCGCGTGCTTGCCATCCAGGTAGCCCTGGGTGATCTCCTGATAGGGCTTGCCGCTGGCGGTGGCGTCAGTTTTTTCCGGGGCATCGTCGTAGGTGGCCATGCCATTGAGGCTGATGGAACGCGCGCCCTGGATCGTCACGCGGCCGCTGGCGTCGATGGCGATGTCGTTGCTGCCAAGGCGTGGTGCGTTGAGTTCCAGGGTGCCGCGATTGCGCCCGTCGTTGCCGGCCGCGCCGTCGGTGCCGTGGCGCAGGTCGATGCGGGCGCCGCTGGCAAGGGTCAGTTGGCCGTCGCCAGAGCCCAGCACCACCATGGCGCGGTTGGGCGAGTCGATGATCTTGCCGTAGCTGTCCACCCGCAGCTTGCTGCCGTGGGCGTCGAGCACCGCGGTGCCGTCAAGGGTCAGGCCGTGCTTGCCGGCCAGGGTAATGCTGCCGACGCGCTCACCGCTGGCATCCACCAGGCCGTTGACCCGCAGGCGGCCGTTGTCGAGGGACACGCTGATATTGCCGGCCTTGAGGCCGTTGCCGATGGTCAAGTCGCCCTGCTTGAGCTGGAAGCTGCGGCCACCATAGACCGCGCCCTGATTGAGGCGCCCGTTGAGGTCGGCAAATTGCTGGTCGAGGGAACCGCTGCCGCCCAGGTGCTGGGCCTGGAGTTCCACGGTCGCGGCCTCGTAGGGCATCGACGTGCCACCGGCTGCGTAATAGCCGCTGCTGCTACCCAGGATCTTGCCTTGCAGATCGACGATCCCGGCCGCCGCGTCGGTTGCCACCGCGCGCAATTTACCGGCCTGGTTGTGCTGGGCCGACAGGTCGATGGTCGAACCGGATGCCTGGCGGATATTGCCGTTGCGGCTGTCGAGCAACACGTCGCCGCCCCAGCCGTATTGGGTCACATCGTTGAAGGCGATGGGGCGCCCGGCCACGTCGATCAATGCGTCATCGGTCAACACCACATCGCCACGGGCACTGAGGCTGACCTTGCCGCTGGGCAACACCACCGCCCCGGCCACGCGAATGCTGTCGCCTTGCAAGGCCAGCTCGGCACCCTGGCCGCTGGCCGTGCCACGGGAACCTGCGGAGGCGCCGATATCAATCGCGCCACCGGCGGTAATGCGGTTGACCGAGCCGGCGACACCGGTCATCAGCGGAGTGCGAATGGTCAGGTTGCCGCCGCTGTACTGGAAGCCGGTGACCGGGTCATAGGCGCCCTGGCTCTGGTACACCTTCAGGCTGCCCTTGTGGTTGGCGGTGACGCGCTCGCTGGCGTTGAGATTGACGTTGGCAAACCCGAGGGCCAGGCGGTCGAAGCTTTTTACATTGCTCGGCTGGCCAAAGTCGCCATAGCCGAACTCGATGCGCTCGGCGTTGATGTCCAGGCGCCCGCTGCCGGTGCCCGCGCCGCCTGTCACCACGGTGCCAGGAGCGTTGGTGGCGCCCAGCCAGATCAGGTTGGCGGTGTGGATCGTCGCCACATCGTTGGCGCCTCCGGCGCCATACATCGCCGGGGTGGACAGCATCAGGTTGCTCAGCAGCGACTTGCCGGTGACCGGGTCGTAGGTGTCGAGGCGGGTGCTGCCGTAGAAGTTGAAGCTGTCACGGGCGGACAGTTGCAGGGTTTCCAGGGCGGGTGCGCCGAATTGCGTGTCGCCGCGCAGCAGGCGGTCGAGCAGCGCTTGGGTCAGGGTCAGCCCGGCGGGCACGCGGTTCCCCGCTGCGGCCAGGGCTTCGACGCTGCCCAGGTTGATCGCGCTGACACCCAGGTTGAGGTGACGGGTGCCGTAGCGCACCGAGTCGCCCAGTTGGAAGGTGCCGTCGGTCAACGCGACGATGCTGCCATCGGAATACAAGCCAGTCCCACCACTGCACGCGCCACTGTCGCAAGCACCCACGTTAATGCCCTGACTGACAATGCTTTGCGGGCGCGCACTGACCACATTGAGCAGCCCGTTGGACACGGCCAGCATGTTCAGCACCTGGTAGATAAACCCGTCACGCGCGTCGTAGCTGGCCTTGCCACGCCCGAGGGTGTTGATCGAGGCGCCCTGCTCGACCACGATGCCGCCCGTGTCACTGACCAGGAACACTTCCGGCGCGGCAAGGGTTGCGCCTTCGCGCAACGTCACCGTGCTGTTGGCGCCATTGAGGCCCCCTGCCAGCCCGATGAAGTTGCCGGACTGGCCGTACTCCACCACGGTCATCCCGCCCACCACCAGGCGTGAGGCGCCCAAGGCATTGAGGGTGTCGGCCTTGAGGGTGATGCCGGCGTAGTCTGCCGTGGCGGCCTTGCCGGCGCCGATCACTTCAATGCCCTGCCAAGTTGGGTCCGTCACGGCCACCGTACCGCCGTACCCGCCTGAAGCAGCCTCAAACCGCCCTACGCCCTCGAACGAAAAGCCATCGGCACCCGCACCGGGACGCAGCGCCAGCTTCAAGGTCTTGGCATCGGCTTCCAGCATCGGTCGCGGCACACCTAGCCGCGCGGCATCGGCCTTGGCGAACTGGGCATAGCTTGTTTCGTTGTATTGGGAGTAACGGCGCAGGGTATCGGCCGAGGTCAGGATCAACTGGCTGGCGATGCTGTTGCTGATCCCGGTATTGGCAATCGACAGGTGCCCGGAAGTGGCCCACGAGCCGTTGCGCATCAAGGTGGTCGCCGCGTCGCTGCCAAGCCCGGCGAGGCCATTGACCTCCACGCGAAAGGCCCCCGGCAGCAACGCGTAGGTGGAGGGCATCAGGGTGTAGGTGCCCGCCGGCAACCCCGGCACGCCGGCGCCGATCGTGACCTGCTGGCCGACCATTGGCGCTGAAGCGCCGCCCTCCGGCGCCACGGGCGCTGCACCCGTCTGAATCCCCGGCACAATCGCATAAACCGGGTTGGTGGCCAGGCCCGGCAGCACAAACCCACCGTTGGCGCCGAACTGCACCAGCGGGTTGAAGCGCGCATCGGTAGAGCCGCCACGCCCAGAAATAAAACCAGCCCCGAGCAATTCGCCGCCGCCGGACAGATCCAGCGTGGCCTGCGGCTGCACGGCCACCGTAGTACCGCCGAGAATCACCCCGACGCTCAGATCGCTCATCGCCGTGGCCACGCCACCCTGGCCGATAAACGTGACCTTTTGCCCGTTATAGCGGTACTCCTGGCCGTCCAGCGTGCCGCCATACGGCAGCACCAGGCCCTTGCCGCTCACCGAGGTGAGACTGCCCGGCAACAATTGCACCAGGCTGCTGCCCATGCTGCCGATATCGATCAGGCCCAATGGCGCACGCACCACACCGCCCTGGCGAACCGTCGCCGCGCCCAGTTGCAGGCGGCCGAAGGCCGAATACGGCATGGCGGCATCGGCAGTGCCGGTACGGCCGATGGTCAGCGTACGCAGCGGGTCGAATTGGATCGAGTTGTTACCCTCTGCCCCCAGATAGCCCGCAATCACCCGCGCACTGGCCTGGGTGCCCGGATACAACTGGGCCGCGCGCAGGGTCATATCACCCTGGGTCAGCAATTGGGTGCTGATACCCGGCGCAATTTCGTTCTCATTCGGCCCGGCGAGGAAGCGCAGGTCGCCCTGGCTGGTCAGGTTTACCTGATCAAAACCGCGACGTTCAATATCCAATAAGCTCCAGTCCGCCTGATTCAGGCTGCCCTTGAGGCCAAACAACACACTGCCGCGCACATCGATCAGGTTGCCACTGGCATTGAACTGCGCGACCGTCTCCAGAAACGACGGCTTGGGCAGCTCGATAATCGGGCGAATGTACTGGTCCTTGCCGGGCGTGTTGATACCGCTCAGCAATAGATACGGCGCCGACAGGCTGACCCGCGAATCATCCGCAGCATTTTCACTCAGGGCAAACGCCGAACCGAACAGGCGCAGGCTCTGCCCCATCGCCAGTGCAACGTCGCCGTCAAAGCCCATGATGCCGTTGCTCATCAGCGCCAGGTTATCAAAGCCGCCCGCACTGACTTGGTCCACACCCAGGCGCCCATGGCCGTATTCCAGGCCTGCGGCTGCGTCCTCTGGGGTGCCCGCCAGGTCGTGACGCTGATGGGTCTGGCTGATCAGCAATTCACGGCCCTTGAGCACCTGATCAACGGCGGTAAACCGCTCGTAGTTCGGGCTTTCCAGCGCCACGGCCAGGCTACCGCCCGCCGCGCCAGCGCCGCCCGCCCGGGCGACAAAACTGCCGTCCAGGTACAGGCCGTTATTCGACGCCAGGCTGATGCTGCCGCCATTGCTGGCCTGCTGCACCAGGCCCTGCCCGGCAATATTCAATGGCGCCTGGGTGCCGGAAGCGTCGAGGCGCGCACCTTCGCGCACCACCACAAACAAATCACTGGCGGTGGCAATGCCCGTCGCCAGGTCGAGGGTGCCGCCGATATTGATCGTGCCGCCGTCGCGGACCACACCATAGGCGCGGCCACGGTTGTCCAGCGCGGTCGCCGCCCGCGCTGCGGCATCGATCAGCGCGTGTTCGCCGACCCAGATCGATCGGCCATGGCCGAGGGAGTTCACCGCATCAGACGCGGCTGCGCGCAGCCCTCCCAGGGTGATGCTGCCGCCCCAGGCATTCAGCGTGCCGTCCATGTTCAATTGGCCGACGCTGCGCAGGTTGATGGCCTGACCCGGGTCGACATTGATCACCGCGCCTTGGCCCACCGTCAGCACGGTGCTTGCCATTTGCTCGGCGGTGGAATTGATCTCGCCGGCGTTCAAGCTCAGGGTTGCACCGCGACGCTGGGTCAGTACGCCCTTGATCGCGTCTTCCTGGTAGAGCTCGGGAGTCCAGCGCTCCAGGCCGATGGCCGGATCGCTGCCGGTGACGGCAGACAGCGCCTGCTCACCCGCGCGCAGCACCGGGGCGCTGACATCGACCTGCGTGCCGTCGGTGACCAGCAAGCCTTCGTTGCCCGTGATGTCGTAGGCGGAGAAGCCCTTGTTGAAGAAGTCACCCGCCAGTTTCAGGGTGTCGGCATCCGCAGCCACGGCGCTGTCGCCGATCTGCACCTTGCGCGTCTGCAACGCCAGGGTGCCGCCGCCGTTGACGCCGTAGCCGCGCAGCTCACCGTCCAGGCCCAGGGCGCCGAGTGCGCTCAAGGTCACGTTGCCGCCCTTGCCGCCTGCCAGCTTGCCGTCCACACCGAGCGTGGCGCCGGAAGACGCATCCACCACGCTACCGGCCGCCAGGCTGATGTTGCCGGTGCCGCGCAACGAGACCTTGCCGCCGTTCACATAGGCCACGCCGGTGTTGTTGGCAGCGTCCAGCAGCAGGTTGTTCCAGCGCCCGCTGACGTCCAGCTTGACCCCTTCCGCCACCGTCAGGCTGCCATCGCCCGGCAGGATCGTGTCGGCCACCGCGCCGTCCTTGAGCGGATCGACCTGGCTGAGAATGTTCCCGGCATGAATGCTGCCGCCGTGGGCCGTGAGGTTGGCGTTGACCGCCACCCCCGGCGCGAACAGGGTGATGGTGCCGCCGTCGGCGACGTTGAGTGCGCCGTTGACGCTGACCTGCTGATTGGCCGCAACCTTGACCGCGCCCAACTGGTAGCCGTTGAGCTGCTCACTGTCGAGCACAATCTGGCCCTGACGCTCGGTCGGCAGTTCCGTGGTGAGGTCGAGGCCGTCGGCGATTTTTTGCGTATTGCTGTCGATCAACACCTGCTCGGCCGTCGCGCCCAACGCATACCGCAAGGTGCCCGTGGTCTTGTTATAGATCGGCACGTACTGGCCAATGATCAACTGCGCGCGCTGGGCCATCGCGTTCTGCGATTGCTGGTAGCCGTCAAGGTTGATCGCCGGCGCCTGCATCTGCCGCTCGCCCTGGAACACATCGCTGACCACCTGCCCTTCGAGCACCGCACTGGTGGTGCCGACCACCAGCTTGCCGGCATCACGACCCACGGTATAACCGGCCTCGTTGCGCCCCTGCGGCGCGATCAGCGGGTTGTAGTAGTACTCGGTCTGGCCCCAGCGCACGCTGGTGTCTTCATAACCCTTGTAGATCCCGGAATAGAGAATGTCCCCCGGCGCCCGCGACAGCTCATACAGGCGGCGATCCGGGCCCTTGAGCCAGGTCTGTCGGATGTAGCCGTCCTGCACATCCACGGTGCCGCCCGACAGGTTGATCTGCGCGCCCTGCTGGGTCACCACATCCTTGCCGGTAAACGTCACGGTGCCGCCCTGGGCCATCCACTCGCCCACCGAGTGGCCCTGGGTGCCGAGGTAACCGCCGACTTCCAGCAAGCCACCCGCGGTGTACCAGCGGTCCGTGGCATAACCGTTGGTGCCCGCCGCGACAAACACCAGCTCGCGCAAGTCCACCCACACGTCGTTGTTGATCAGTTGCCCATTGTCGCGGTTGACCGCGACATCGCGCTGTTCGTTGCCCTGCACGTTGATCTTGATGTTGTTGGCTTCCATCGCCACCTTGACGCCGACCGCCCCCGACACGTCGATGACCGCGCCATCGCGCACCAGGCTGCGCTGGCCGGCGCTGACTGCGACCTGCCCCCCGGTGGCCAGGGTGATCGAGCCTTTCTGGAAGTCCACGGTGCCGCCGCTGACGATCTCGATGCGCGACTGGTCGGTGCGGTCGGCCACCGCGCTAAGGTGGTCGAACTGGCCGTCAATCAGGTTGGCGGGTTTGCCGTCGAGCAGGGTCAGACCGTTGTTTTTCTGGGTATTCAGGGCCGTGCTGCCGCTTGCATCCAAGAGGATCGCGGTGGTGCTGCCGGCGCCGAGGGTGACGCTGCCGGTGGTGTCGCTGGCCGAGTTGAGCAAGTGAATCGTGCCGCGTGTGTCCACCGAGGTGCTGGCCAGCGCCACGCCGTTTTGCTGGACCTGGTGACCGGTCAGGGTGATGTCGCCGGTGGAGGCCATGATCAGGCCGCTGTTGCTGACCTTGCCCGCCGCGCTCTCGAAGTTGAGGGCGGTGGCGACTTCATTGCCACGGGTGGTGGAGCGCTCGTTGCCCGCCGTGCCGACGCCTTTGCGGATATAGAAGCTGTCACCGGCCGCCAGGGTGGTCTGGCCCTTGGCGGTGATGATGGTGCCGGCGTTTTCCACCTCGGTGCCGAGCAGCAAGGCATAGCCGCCGGCATCGGTGGAGGTGGCGGCGTTGTGGGTCTGGATCAGCGCACCGCGTTGCACCTCGACCTTGCCGGCCGCATCGGTGAAGGTCGGCTGGGTGCCGGTGGTATCGACGTAGAGGCCGCGCTGGGTGAACTGCTCATCGGTGATGTTCGCCGCCGCCGCCACCAGGTTGCGCACATTGACCTGACTGGTGCCGCCGAAGACCACGCCGTTGGCGTTGATGATCATCACCGTGCCCGCGCCCTTGATCTGGCCCTGGATCTCGCTCGGCCGCGCATTCGGATCGTTGACGCGGTTCAGCGCGGCCCAGTTGGACTGCTGCTGGAAGTCCACGGTGGTGTTGCGCCCGACGTTGAAGGTCTCCCAGTTGAGGATCGCCTTGTCGGCGGTCTGCTCGATGCTCACCGTGGTCTTGCCACCCGCCTGGGACTGGGTCGGCGCCTTGGCGTTGATCCAGCCCTGGGTCAGGCTGTTGTCCACCTGCAAACCGCCCTTGCCCAGGCCATCGGGAATGTTCGACACCTGCCCCAACGCCGCCTGCCGCCCCGCCGCCTGCGCCGCCTGCTGGGCCGCAATCGCCGCGACGCTGGTGTTCAGCGTGCTGATGGACCGCGCCAGGCGCTGGTTGACCTGCGCCTGCTGGCTCAGCGTCGGCATGCCCGGCACCTGCCCCGCGCT
Organism: Pseudomonas sp. KBW05; assembly: GCF_003852405.1. Taxonomy (GTDB): domain Bacteria; phylum Pseudomonadota; class Gammaproteobacteria; order Pseudomonadales; family Pseudomonadaceae; genus Aquipseudomonas. The sequence continues at coordinate 6,116 of NZ_QAJM01000030.1, read as the reverse complement.
CAAACGCGCAGCGGTGGTGGCGCGCGTCGCGCCTTTTTCGGCAAACCACGCAGCACTGAACGCCTGGGCGGCATGGGCATTGCCCGCCACCATCAACAAGGCAATGGCCTGGGCCAGCGGCTTGAGGCGCAACACGGTCTGGGCACGCGGGCCCTGGGCATTCAGCTTGAGCGTGGGTTTGCAGCGGACCATCGGGAATCTTCCTTCTTTGTTAGCGCCCCGGGGCAAGACAGGCGCACGTATGAGGGTTAGGCGGTTGGCGAGGGGCGCGACTGAACTTCTGTCATGCAAAGTTCATATACGGCTGCTAACGCAAAAAAAAATCAGCAACGGCACAGGCCGTTGCTGATCGGTGTTGCGGGTCGTTGAAAACAGGGGTTACAGCGGACGACCGATTTGGTTGCAGACGCTGGTGTTGCCGATGCCTTGGGCGTTGGAAGCAGTACCGAAGGTGTCAGTTACAGCGGTTTTCCAGTTGTCTGGCAGTGGAACGAAACGGTTGTCGTTGATCGCGGTGTCGTTGTTATCGAACGCACCGTAGTGGCGAGCGAAGAAGCCTTGCACTTGGGCAGTCTGGGCAGCGTTGGCGTAGCACTGGCTGAAGATCAGGTTAGTGAAGCCCAGGATCGGGTAGCCGGTGGATGGGTAAGCGAAGGTGGACGAACCGCTTGCAGTGGCGGCGAATACTGGAACCCAGTTGTCCTGGTCGGTGGCGTCGATGAACGAACCGTTAGGGCGGACTTGGGTTGGAGCAAGGATCTGACCGATAGCAGCCGAAATATTGGCAGGAGAAGGCGAAACACCGGCGACCTTGGCGACTTTTGTGGCGTCTTCCAGGCCAGCTAACGTGGACGCCGCATACGCCGGACTCATATAGGTGATACGACCTTCGCGAGCGTTCAACGCATTCATTGCCGCCTTGCTGCTGTCAGCAGGCACCGCACCGGCTGGCAACGTACCGGCGCTGACGCCAGAGATGAAACCGTAGCTGTCTTTGAAGGTAGTGGTGATGGCGAACTTCTTGGCTTCGTTGCACTTGGCATTAAGGAAGCGTGTAAACAATTCAGTGGTGCCGCTGGACTCCGACTGATAAACCACAATGATCGCGTCAGTACGACCAGAACCGTTGATCTGCTTCCAATTTGTCAGTCGGCCAGAGAACACGCCACACAACTGGTTAACACTCAGGTCAACCGCATTAGTACCTGCCTTGTTGAATGGAATAGCAACTGAAGTGGCGAACGAAGGTACCTGGATCAACTTGCCCCAGGTCGGTTGTTTGTTGGTTTTGTAAGCCAACAGTTCGGCAGCCGTCAGCTTCGAATCACTAGCAACCCAATGCACGTTCTTATTGGTAATACCTGGCCTTAACTTGCTGTAGTCATTCGTCAAGAAGGCAACCTTGCCCCGACCACTACCGACACCAAGGTAGGGAGCGAAACCGGCAGTCAATACGCCAGCCGTCTGATAGACAGTTTCTGGAAGCGTAGCACCGCCGCCGTTAAGGTCGGCCATGGCAGCCGGTGCTGAGCCCAATGCCGCAAGGGCCATGGATACCGCGAAAATCTTGGTGTTGAACATTACAAATCTCCTTTGCGTAGTTTCATCCGTGAGGTGATATCGACGTGCAAATAAAAAATCAGCAACGGCACAGGCCGTTGCTGATCGGTGTTGCGGGTCGTTGAAAGCAGGGGTTACAGCGGACGACCGATTTGGTTGCAGACGCTGGTGTTGCCGATGCCTTGGGCGTTGGAAACGGTCGCGAAGGTGTCGGTTACCGCTTGTTTCCAGTTAGCTGGCAGCGGTACGAAGCGGTTGTCGTTGATGGCAGTGTCGTTGTTACCGAAAGCACCGAAGTGACGAGCGAAGAAGCCCTGCACTTGACCAGTCTGGTTAGCGTCGGCGTAGCACTGGCTGAAGATCAGGTTAGTGAAGCCCAGGATTGGGTAGCCGGTGGATGGGTAAGCGAAGGTGGCTGGACCACTCGCAGCAGCAGCAAACACTGGAACCCAGTTGTCCTGGTTGGTGGCATCGATGAACGAGCCATCAGCACGGGCTTCGGTTGGAGCAGGGATCTGACCGATAGCAGCCGATACGTTGCCTGGAGCAGGCGAAACACCGCCAATCTTGGCAACTTTGGTAGCGTCATCCAGACCGGCCAAAGTAGTGGCCGCGTAGTCCGGGCTCATGTAGGTGATACGGCCTTGGGCAGCGTTCAGTGCAGTCATCACGCCCTGGCTGGTGGTAGCAGGCACTGCGCCGGCTGGCAAGGTACCGGCGCTGACGCCAGCGACGAAGCCGTAGCTGTCTTTGAAGGTCGTGGTGATGGCGAACTTCTTGGCTTCGGTGCACTTGGCGTTGAGGAAGCGGGTGAACAGCTCGGTGGTGCCGCTCGACTCGTCACGGTAAACCACGACGATCGGGCCAGTACGGCCGGAGCCGGTGATTTGGTTCCAGGTGGTCAGGCGACCGGAGAACACGCCGCACAGTTGTGGAACAGTCAGGTCAACCGCGTTGGTGCCGGTCTTGTTGAACGGAATGGCAACCGAAGTGGCCACCGATGGGACTTGGATCAATTTGCCCCAGGTCGGTTGTTTGTTGGTTTTGTAAGCCAGCAGCTCGGCAGCCGACAGCTTGGAATCGCTACCCGCCCAGTGCACGTTCTTGTTGGTCACACCGGCGACAAACTTGGTGTAGTCGTTGTTCAGGAAAGCAGCCTTGCCGTTGCCGCTGCCGACGCCGATGTAAGGGGCGAAGCCGGCAGTCAGTACGCCGGCAGTCTGGTACAGCGGCTGTGGCAGAGTGGCGCCGCCGCCGTTTACGTCTGCGAATGCAGCCTGTGCCGAGCACAGGGCAGCGAGGGTCATGGATACCGCGAGAACGTTGCGCTTAAACATGAAGAAGCTCCTTTCGTCGTGTTTGTACGTTTGGGGTAGATGGCTCTTGCATGACGCCATGGCTTCGGTCCCAAGCCGTCTTGCGGGGGTGGCCAGGGGTGAAAACCATGGGAGAGAAAGTCGCAGTTTCCGATGACGGTTATGGGAAAAAACCTCGGGAGGAAACGCTTGATTTTTAAAAAGATTCTCGGGTGTTTTGGTCATGGTTTTGAGCGGTTTGGGGGTAGGTGACAGCGAGGTTTCAGTGGGTCGGGCTGGAGGCCGTATAGAGCTTGGGATGTGACGGAATGAGGAACCCGAGGTTGGACGGGAGTACCTCAATCCCAGCTGAAAAAACACAAATCCATGTGGGAGCTGGCTTGCCTGCGATAGCGGTGGGTCAGCTAAAAATGTGCCAGCTGGAAGACCGCTATCGCAGGCAAGCCAGCTCCCACAGTTGATTTGTGTTCACACAGCAGGATCAGGTGACGAGTTGGTTTATTTCGATGATGGGCAGCAATACGGCCATGACGATAACGAGCACGACCGCGCCCATCACCACGATCATCAGCGGCTCCAGCAACGCGGTCATGCCCATCGCCCGCCGCTCAATATCCCGCGACAACGTCTGCGCCGCGCGCGCCAGCATCGGCGGCAGCGCGCCGGTTTTTTCGCCGCTGGCGATCAGGTGGATCAGCACCGGCGGGAACACCTTCTCCACCGCCAGCGCCGGGGCGAGGTTGACGCCTTCGCGCACTTTGGCGGTGGCATCAGAGACGCACTGGTCGAGGCGGTCGTTGGACAGGGTTTGCCGCGCCGCCTCCAGCGCGCGCAACAGCGGCACACCGGCGCCGCCAAGGATCGCCAGGGTCGAGGCGAAGCGTGCGGTGTTGAGGCCCAGCACAAAGCGCCCGATCAGGGGCAAGCGCAATACGCGGCTGTGCCAATTCAGACGCGCCACGGGGTTGCGCAAATACAGGCGCCAACTCCAGAACCCGCCGACGATCCCGGCAAAACACAGCCAGCCCCAGGCGCGGATGAAGTCGCTGGCGTTGAGCATCGCCAGGGTCAGCCCCGGCAAATCCTGGCGCGCCTGGGAGAACGCGCTGACCACCTGCGGCACCACGTAGCTCAACAGGAAAATCACAATGCCGATGGACACCAGCCCCACCACGCCGGGGTAGATAAACGCGGTGAGGATCTTGCCGCGCAGGTTGTTGCGTTCCTCGATGTAGTCGGCGAGGCGTTCCATCACCTGGGCCAGGTCGCCGGACTCCTCCCCCGCCGCGATCAGCGCACGGTAGATCGACGGAAAGTCCCGTGGCCGTGCGGCCAACGCCTCCGCCAGGCGCATGCCGCCACGCACATCGGCGCGTACGGCGGCCAGGGTCTGGGCGATGTGTTTTTTCTCGGCTTGCTCCACCGTCGCGCTCAACGCCGCTTCCAACGGCAGGCTGGCGCCCAGCAGGCTGGCCAATTGGCGCGTGGCCCAGGCCAGGTCGTTGTCCGAGAGCTTGGGGGTGAACACACTGCTGCTGCCCGCCGCTTGCTGGTTGCCTTCGAGCTGCACCAGCAACGCGGTCAAACCGCGCCCACGCAGGCTGGCAAACGCCGCGCTCTGGCTGTCGGCCTCCACATGGCCGGACTCGACCTTGCCGCTGGCATCGGCGGCTTCAAAACGATAGCGATTCATCAGGCGTCCCGTGTCACACGCAGGATTTCTTCGGGGGCGGTGGCGCCGCTGCGCACCCAGCGTTCGCCGTCTTCACGCATGCTGAACATGCCAGCGCGGCGGGCGGCCAGGCGCAGGTCCTGCTCGCCGGCGCCCTGGTGGATCAGGCTGCGCACGTCGTCATCGACACTGAACAATTCATGGATACCCGTACGGCCGCTGTAGCCGATCTGGTTGCAGTGCGCACAGCCGACCGGGCGCCAGGTGCCGGGCGCGGCCGGGTCTTCCTGCTTGCAGTGCGGGCACAGGCGGCGCACCAGGCGCTGGGCCAACACGCCCAGCAACGACGAGGCGAGCAGGAAGGGTTCGACGCCCATGTCGATCAAGCGGTTGACCGCCGACACCGCATCGTTGGTGTGCAGGGTCGCCAGCACCAGGTGCCCGGTGAGCGAGGCCTGCACGGCGATTTGCGCGGTCTCCAGGTCGCGGATCTCGCCGATCATGATGATGTCCGGGTCCTGGCGCAGGATCGCGCGCAGGGCGAGGCCGAAGGTCATGTCGATCTTGGCGTTGACCTGGATCTGGCTGATGCCCGGCAGGTCGTATTCCACCGGGTCTTCGACGGTGAGGATATTGCTGGTGCTCGCGTCCAGCCGCGCCAGGGCGGCGTAGAGGCTGGTGGTCTTGCCGCTGCCGGTGGGCCCGGTGACCAGCACGATGCCGTGGGGCTGGCGGATCAGGGTGTCGAGGCGGGCCAACAGTTGCGGCTCCATGCCCAGGGTTTCCAGTTGCAAGCGCCCGGCTTGTTTGTCCAGCAGGCGCATGACCACGCGTTCGCCATGGCCGGTGGGCACCGTGGACACGCGAATGTCGATGGGCCGCCCGGCCACACGCAAGGCGATGCGGCCGTCCTGGGGCAGGCGTTTTTCGGCAATGTCGAGTTGGGCCATGATCTTGATCCGCGAGACCAGCGCGCCGTGCAGCGCCTTGCGGGGGGACACGACGTCGCGCAGGGTGCCGTCGACGCGGTAGCGCACCACGGAGTGGGTTTCGTAGGGTTCGATGTGGATGTCGCTGGCTTCGTCGCGGGCGGCTTGGGTGAGCAAGGCGTTGATCATGCGGATCACGGGGGCGCCGTCCTGGGTGTCGAGCAGGTCGGTGACTTCGGGCATGTCTTGCATGAGGCGGTCGAGGTCGACTTCGTTTTCGGCGGCTCCCACGACGGCGGCGGCGCTGCCGGTGTCGGCGTAGGCGCTGGTGAGGAGGCCGTCGAGTTCGTCGTCGCGGACTTGTTCGATGGTTGACTGGCCGTATTGACGGTGGACTTCGCTGATGGACCAGCCGGGGGTTGAGGGGCACACCGTTAGCAGCATGCCTTCGGCGTTGTTGCGCAGGAGGATGCGTTGGGATTTGGCCCAGGCGTAAGGGAGTAGGCTCATTGGCGTGGCCCTGTTTTTATGGGTACATATCCGTTTTTTGGGTAACGGCGGCTATTGGTTTCGCCCTTACGGCGGCTCACTTTTGAAAAGCGCAAAAGTAAGCAAAACGCTCTTGCCCCAACACTCGGT
>NZ_QAJM01000003.1:326670-364732 GCF_003852405.1 Pseudomonas sp. KBW05 | reverse complement strand
TTTTGGGCGGTCGAAAAGTACTTGGGACTTCATCCGCACGGACTTTATGCACCGCTCTCTGTAAATTGCAGTGCAAGCTGCGAGTGGATTCTGGGCATATGGCTGTCGTTTTGCGTGAGCTCCCGTATGGCTGAGCTCACTGATGCTCTCGATCTCTGAGTGCGCTCCAGGGCGCGCAGGAGGCTTGTAAGCTTGCAATGAATGGTCGCGAGCGCATTGCGCCAGATAGCCGCGTGGGGCGGCTTCGGAGAGGGGGGTCAAGCTTGGATCTGTACGCGCAAGATGGATTTGGTAGGTCGCGCACTTTTCTACAGACGAAAAAAAAGACCCTGAATTTCAAGATCTTTTTTAAGATGGTGCCCCGAGGGAGATGGTCGAGTCCCATATAATCCGTGGCTTGCAGGCCGATTATGCAATCTGGGATTCGAGGAGGGATACAAGCTCCGGCTCGCTGGCAACCCTATCGTTCTGGCGGGGCCAGGCGATAGGTGTAAAAAGCGGTACCGGCCATGACGAGCGCACCCATAGTGCAGAAGAGAATCATACCTTGGATGCTGAGTAAAAATTTCAGGGTGTCATTAAGTTTTGGCTGTTTCTTTATTGCCCTCTCCATAACGCTCGCGCGGAGCTTGGCCCCCATTTCAACCTTCATTGCGCTATAGGCACCGCGTCGGATGTTTTCTTCCGCCCTGTTATTGGGTAAGTCCGTGATGGCGTCCTTGTAGAAGGCATTGGCGTCTTGGCAGTAGTAGTCCTTGTTCGAGTCGTTATTTTTCTGTGCATCTATGCAGATCTCGATGTAGTCCAGTGCTCGCTGATCAAAGGTGTCCTGTTGCTGCATTAAAAATTCGGTAAAGAAGTCGTCTGTTCTGTTGCCGAATTCACTGACCAACAACGTTAGGTAGAAACAGCAAGACCCCATCACAAGCACACCGACCGACGCCATTAGCATCATCCTGCTCCACGGGCGCTTCGCTGCTTTCTGAGCAATCGTTTTCGCCAGCCCGACGCCTTCCGTGAGGGTGTCCATTGCTTCTTTAACTTGGCCCATCACTCTGTCTCCAGTTAGGTAACGCCTGCTGACTCGCTAGGTGCTGGAGTGTTTAGGGCAGGCAAATGACGGAATGTTATCGGCCGCTACCTCGGATACCTGATGTCGGTGATCATCGAGGTGAGGTTTGCGGGGCACAGCTCAAAAGCGCCTGGGGACCCTGAGGCACTCTATTAATGCACGGGGCATGAAACCCGAGGGATCGTGATAGCGGCAACACCGATGCTCTCGATCTCTGAGTGCGCCCCAGGGCGCGGAGGAGGCTTGTAGGCTTGCGATGAGTGGTCGCGGGCGCATTGCGCCAGATAGCCGCGTGGGGCGGCTTCGAAGAGGGGGGGGGCAAGCTTGGATCTGTACACGAAATATGGATTTGGCAGGTCGCGCACTTTTCTACAGACGAAAAAAAAGACCTTGAATTTCAAGGTCTTTTTTTAAGATGGTGCCCCGAGGGAGACTCGAACTCCCACTCCTTTCGAAAACGGATTTTGAATCCGCCGCGTCTACCAATTCCGCCATCAGGGCTCAATGGCGGCGAAGTATAGAGATGAGATTACCGTTGGTCAATCACCTTTCATGGTCAATTTTCACTATTTCCGCTAGACTTCCCGGCCCTGCTAGACGAACTCCATCATGCGCGTTGCTGACTTTACTTTTGAGCTCCCTGATTCGCTGATCGCTCGCCACCCATTGGCCGAGCGTCGCGCCAGTCGACTGCTGACCCTGGACGGGCCCAGCGGTGCCCTCGCACACCGTCAATTTACTGATTTGCTTGAGCATTTACGCCCTGGCGATCTGATGGTGTTCAACAATACCCGAGTGATTCCGGCGCGGCTGTTTGGCCAGAAAGCTTCCGGCGGCAAGCTGGAAATACTGGTGGAGCGTGTGCTGGACAGCCATCGTGTGCTGGCCCATGTGCGCTCCAGCAAATCGCCGAAACCGGGTTCCTCCATCTTGATTGATGGCGGTGGCGAAGCCGAGATGGTCGCTCGTCATGACGCGCTGTTCGAGCTCAAGTTCGCTGAAGAGGTCCTGCCGCTGCTGGAGCGTGTCGGCCATATGCCGCTACCGCCCTACATCGACCGCCCCGACGAAGACTCGGACCGCGAACGCTATCAGACGGTTTACTCCCAGCGCCTCGGTGCAGTCGCTGCACCGACTGCCGGCCTGCATTTCGACCAGCCGCTGCTGGATGCAATCGCTGCCAAGGGCGTCGAGACCGCCTATGTGACCCTGCACGTGGGGGCCGGTACGTTTCAGCCGGTGCGTGTGGACAACATCGAAGACCACCACATGCACAGCGAGTGGCTGGAAGTCAGCCAGGAAGTCGTGGATGCCGTGGCGGCCTGCAAGGCCCGTGGCGGACGAGTCGTCGCTGTAGGCACCACCAGCGTACGCTCCCTGGAGAGTGCGGCACGTGATGGCGTGCTCAAGCCGTTCAGTGGCGACACCGACATTTTTATCTTCCCCGGCCGTCCATTCCATGTGGTCGATTGCCTGGTCACCAACTTCCATTTGCCCGAATCCACGCTGTTGATGCTGGTCTCGGCATTTGCCGGTTACCCGGAAACCATGGCCGCTTATCAAGCTGCCATCGCCAACGAGTACCGTTTTTTCAGCTACGGTGATGCGATGTTCATCACCCGTAACCCGGCGCCACGCGGCCCAGAGGAACAACTATGAGTCGTATGTCGTTTGAATTGCTCGCCACCGACGGCAAGGCCCGTCGCGGCCGTCTGACCTTCCCGCGCGGCACCGTGGAAACCCCGGCGTTCATGCCGGTTGGCACCTACGGTACCGTCAAGGGCATGCTGCCACGGGATATCGTCGCCACCGGCGCGGAGATCATCCTCGGCAACACCTTCCACCTGTGGCTGCGCCCGGGCACGGAAGTGATCAAGAAGCATGGCGACCTGCATGACTTCATGAAGTGGCAAGGCCCGATCCTCACTGACTCTGGCGGTTTCCAGGTGTTCAGCCTGGGCGCCATGCGCAAGATCAAGGAAGAGGGCGTGACCTTCGCCTCGCCGGTGGACGGTTCCAAAGTGTTCATGGGCCCGGAAGAGTCGATGCAGGTGCAGCGTGACCTGGGCTCCGACATCGTGATGATCTTCGACGAATGCACGCCGTACCCGGCCGATGAAGACGTCGCGCGGATCTCCATGGAGTTGTCCCTGCGTTGGGCCCAGCGCTCGAAGAACGCCCACGGCGACAACACCGCGGCACTGTTCGGCATCGTCCAGGGCGGCATGCACGAAAGCCTGCGCAAGCGCTCGCTGGAAGGCCTCGACAAAATCGGCTTTGACGGCCTGGCCATTGGTGGCTTGTCGGTGGGCGAGCCCAAGCACGAGATGATCAAGGTGCTGGATTATCTGCCAGGCCTGATGCCGGCTGACAAACCTCGTTACCTTATGGGCGTTGGCAAACCGGAAGATCTCGTAGAGGGTGTGCGCCGCGGTGTGGACATGTTCGATTGCGTGATGCCAACCCGTAATGCCCGCAATGGGCATCTGTTCATCGATACAGGCGTGCTGAAGATCCGTAACGCGTTCCATCGCCATGATGATTCGCCGCTGGATCCCACCTGTGATTGCTACACCTGCCAGAACTTCTCCCGTGCTTATCTGCATCATCTGGACAAGTGTGGGGAAATGCTGGGTAGCATGTTGAATACCATCCACAATTTGCGTCACTACCAAGTCCTGATGGCTGGTTTGCGCGAGGCTATTCAACAGGGTACATTGGCCGCCTTCGTCGATGCCTTCTATGCCAAGCGCGGGCTTCCTGTGCCGCCCTTGGACTGAGTTTTCCGACCCTAAGATTCACTATTTGCAACTGGAGTGCTAAATGAGCTTTTTTATCTCTAACGCCATGGCTGACGCCGCTGCGCCTGCTGCTGCCGGTCCTATGGGCGGTGGTTTCGAGTGGATTTTCCTGGTCGGCTTCCTGGTCATCTTCTACCTGATGATCTGGCGTCCACAGGCCAAGCGCGCCAAAGAGCAGAAAAACCTGCTGGGCAGCCTGCAGAAAGGTGACGAAGTCGTGACCACTGGCGGCATCGCCGGCAAGATCACCAAGGTTTCCGACGCTTTCGTCGTGCTGGAAGTCTCCGACACCGTAGAAATGAAGTTCCAGAAGGGCGCCATCGCCGCCACGCTGCCAAAAGGCACGCTGAAAGCGATCTGAGTAACAACCTTTACCAATCGACGGGGCGCGCAAGGCGCCCCGCGTCATAAGCGGGCGGCGTGATGCTGAACAAATACCCTCTGTGGAAATACGTACTGATCCTGGCGGTGCTGGCGATCGGTTTTATTTATTCCGCTCCCAATCTCTATCCTGATGACCCGGCGATCCAGATCACTGGCGCCAGCACTTCGCTGCAGGTCAATCAGGCTGATCTGGAACGCGCGAGCAAAGCGCTCACCGACGCGGGTATCCAGGTCAAGGCGGCAACGTTGGCGGCTGATGCGAAGGGCGGCTTGTTGCGCCTGACCAAGCAAGAAGACCAATTGCCAGCCAAGGATGTCGTGCGCAAGGCCATGGGTGACGACTACGTTGTCGCGCTCAATCTGGCACAGACCACGCCAAAATGGCTGCGCAGCATTGGCGCGCACCCGATGAAGCTGGGTCTGGACTTGTCCGGTGGTGTGCACTTCCTGCTGGAAGTCGACATGGACAAAGCCCTCGACGCACGCCTGAAAGTCTACGAAGGCGACGTGAAGAGCCTGCTGCGCAAAGAGAAACTGCGTTATCGCAGCCTGCCGCAGCTCAACGGTGCCATCCAGCTGGGCTTCTCTGATGAAGCTTCTCGTGAACAGGCTCGTGCGCTGATCCGCAAGAACTTCACCGATTTCGACATCGTACCGGCCGACCTCAACGGTCAACCTGTACTGCGTCTGGCGATGACCCCGGCCAAGCTGGCGGAAATCCGCGAATACTCGATCAAGCAGAACTTGACCACGGTACGTAACCGCGTCAACGAGCTGGGTGTGGCTGAGCCGATCGTTCAACGCCAGGGTGCCAACCGCATCGTGGTTGAGTTGCCGGGTGTGCAGGACACTGCTGAAGCCAAGCGTATCCTGGGCAAGACAGCCAACCTGGAGTTCCGTCTCGCTGCTGAGCCGGGTGCTTCCAAAGCCACCTCCGAAGAGTTCGAGTTCCGCGAAGGCAACCGTCCTCCTGCGCTCATCGAGCGCAGCTTGATCATCACGGGCGACCAGGTGACCGATGCCAAGGCCGGTTTCGGCGAGCACGGCACCCCTGAAGTGAACATCCGCCTGGATGGCCACGGCGGTGAACTGATGAGCCGCGCCACGCGCAGCAACGTCGGTCGCAGCATGGCGGTGATCTTCATCGAGCAGCGCCCGGTGACCACCTACGCCAAGCAGATGGTCAACGGCGTCGAGAAAGACGTGCCGGTGCAATCCTTCAAGGAAGAGAAGAAGATCATCAGCCTGGCGACCATCCAGTCGCCGCTGGGTGCTCAATTCCGCATCACTGGCCTGAACGGCCAGGGCGAGTCGTCCGAGTTGGCACTGCTGCTGCGTGCCGGTGGCCTGGCGGCTCCGATGTACTTCGCTGAAGAACGCACCATCGGCCCGAGCCTGGGTGCCGACAACATCACCAAAGGTATCGACGCAGCCTTGTGGGGCATGCTGTTCGTGTCCCTGTTCATCATCGCCATCTACCGCTTCTTCGGCATCATCGCCACCGTGGCCCTCGCGGGCAACATGGTGATGCTGCTGGCCCTGATGTCGCTGCTGGGTGCTACGCTGACCTTGCCAGGTATCGCCGGTATCGTACTCACCATGGGTATGGCCGTAGACGCCAACGTACTGATCTTCTCGCGGATCCGTGAAGAGATCGCCAACGGCATGACCGTACAGCGTGCAATCAACGAAGGCTTCGGCCGGGCATTTACCGCGATTCTCGACTCCAACCTGACCACCTTGCTGGTCGGCGGGATTCTCTTCGCCATGGGTACCGGCCCGGTCAAGGGTTTTGCGGTAACCATGTCCCTCGGTATCTTTACCTCGATGTTCACGGCCATCATGGTGACCCGCGCAATGGTCAACCTGATTTATGGCGGGCGTGACTTCAAGAAGTTGTGGATTTAAGGGGCTGCCATGTTACGTACAATCAACTTCATGGGCGTTCGCAACGTTGCGTTCGGCGTCACTGTGCTCCTTACCGTTCTGGCGTTGTTCAGCTGGTTCCATAAGGGCCTGAACTACGGTCTGGACTTCACTGGCGGTACGCTCATCGAGCTGACCTACGAGAAGCCCGCCGACGTTACCCTGGTGCGCAACGAGCTGGTCAAGGCCGGCTATCACGAGGCCATCGTGCAGAGCTTCGGTGCAACCACCGACCTGCTGGTGCGTATGCCGGGCGAAGATCCGCAACTGGGTCACCAGGTAGCCGAGGCCTTGCAGAAGGTCGGCGGCGACAACCCAGCGTCGGTCAAGCGCGTCGAGTTCGTGGGCCCGCAAGTGGGTGAAGAGCTGCGCGACCAAGGCGGCCTCGGCATGCTGATGGCGCTGGTCGGCATCATGATCTACCTGGCGTTCCGCTTTCAGTGGAAGTTCGGCGTCGGCGCGATTGTTTCGCTGATCCACGACGTGATCGTCACCGTGGGTATCCTGGCGTACTTCCAGATCACCTTCGACCTGACCGTACTGGCGGCCGTGCTGGCGATCATTGGCTACTCCCTCAACGACACCATCGTGGTATTCGACCGGGTTCGTGAGAACTTCCGTGTACTGCGCAAGGCGTCGTTGATCGAGAACATCAACATCTCCACCACCCAGACCCTGCTGCGGACCATGGCAACGTCGATCTCCACCTTGCTGGCGATTGCTGCGCTGATGATCTTCGGTGGCGACAACCTGTGGGGCTTCTCCCTGGCGCTGTTCATCGGCGTTCTGGCGGGCACCTACTCGTCGATCTACATCGCCAACGTGGTGCTGATCTGGCTGAACCTTAACAGCGAAGACCTGATCCCTCCTGCCGCTACCGGCAAGGAGGTCGACGACCGCCCTTGATGGGCAGTTGTTGATCCGCTGTTACAAGAAAGGCACGAGTATTGAACTCGTGCCTTTTTTTTTGCTCCAAGGCTGGGTATAGCGCGGACGTTTCCGTCCGTTTGTGATGGTCAGGAGGTTCATGTGAACAAGTCGTTGCTGGTGGGTGCGGTATTGGGTGCTGTCGGTGTGACTGCCGGGGGTGCTTTTGCCACCTATAGCCTGGTAAAAAGCGGCCCTGAGTATGCGCAAGTGCTGGCAGTACAGCCGGTGAAAACCCAGATCAAGACACCACGGGAAGTCTGCAAGGACGTCGCCGTGACCCGGCAGAAGCCGGTGCAGGATCAGCATCAAATCGTCGGCACCGTGGTCGGTGCGCTGGCCGGTGGCCTGCTGGGCAACCAGGTGGGTGGCGGTAATGGCAAGAAGCTGGCTACGGTAGCCGGTGCGGTGGGTGGCGGTTACGCTGGTAACAAGGTTCAGGAAGGCATGCAGAACCGTGATACCTACACCACCACGCAAACCCGCTGTAACACCGTTAATGACATCAGCGACAAAGTGGTCGGTTATGACGTGCGTTATAACCTGGATGGCAAGGAAGGTTCGGTACGCATGGATCGTGATCCGGGCGGCCAGATCCCGGTGGATAAAGAAGGTCGTCTGATTCTCGGCCAGAATCAGCCGCAATAATCGCAGGCAGACGCAATTCAAAATGTGGGAGCGGGCTTGCTCGCGAAGGCGGTGTGACAGTCAATGTATTAGGCGGCTGACCCAGCGCTTTCGCGAGCAAGCCCGCTCCCACATTCGGTATGTGCTGTGGCGGAAAATGCGGCATAACCCAAATCCCAGGCATAAAAAAGCACCCCGAAGGGTGCTTTTTTTGTGCTCGCTCGCTTAGCGCTTCAGCGAAGCCGGCAGGTGCGGCTGGATCGCCGTCAGCACTGCCTTGAAGCATTTGGTGTTACCAGCAACCACGTGGCCTTTTTCAAGGAAGTCGTGACCGCCGGTGAAGTCGCTCACCAAGCCGCCTGCTTCCTGGATCAGCAGCGCGCCTGCAGCCATGTCCCACTCGGACAGGCCCGATTCCCAGAACGCATCAAACCGACCGGCGGCAACGTAGGCCAGGTCCAGGCTAGCTGCGCCGGCGCGACGGATGCCAGCGGTCTGGCCAACCAGGGCGCGGAACATGCCCAGGTAGTTTTCCAGGTTGTCCATCTGGTCGTCACGGAACGGGAAGCCGGTACCCAGCAGGGCGCCGTCCAGGCTGGTGCGGCCGCTTACACGCAGGCGGCGACCATTCAGCTGGGCGCCACGGCCACGGCTGGCGGTGAATTCTTCCTGGCGAACCGGGTCCAGAACAACGGCGTGTTCCAGGCGGCCACGGTATTTGCACGCGATGCTCACGGCAAAGTGCGGGATGCCGCGCAGGAAGTTGGTGGTGCCATCCAGTGGGTCGATGATCCACAGGTAGTCTTCGCCTTCGCCGCTGCCTTTGTGCAGGCCGGTTTCCTCACCGAGGATGCCGTGGGTCGGGTAGGCCTTGCGCAGCGCGTCGATGATTTTCTGTTCGGCGGCGCGATCCACCTCGGATACATAATCCTTGGCGTCTTTTTCGTCGACCTTGATGGTATCCAGGCGCTCGATGGAGCGGAAGATCAATTCACTGGCGCTGCGGGCGGCGCGCAGCGCGATATTCAGCATGGGCTGCATGGATGTGTCACCTAAGGTTGTTAAAGAAAGCCGAGCATTCTAGCAGAAACTTTCTTCAGGTGAAGGACGACGTTAGCTTTCATGGCATAACCTTAGGCGGTTCTGTAAGATTTGCTCCCCTTTCCCGTGTCCGAGAGCGCCTCCCTTGCTGCAAAACATTCGTGTCGTCTTGGTCAATACCAGTCATCCCGGCAATATCGGTGGGGTGGCGCGAGCCATGAAAAACATGGGGCTGACGCGCCTGGTGCTGGTCGAACCACGCGTGTTCCCGCATCACGAGGCCGATGCTCGCGCGTCCGGCGCCAATGACATCCTGGAAAAAGCCCAAGTTGTCGCCACCTTGGAGGACGCGTTGGTCGGCTGCAATCTGGTGCTGGGCACCAGCGCCCGCGACCGTCGCATTCCCTGGCCGCTGCTGGACCCGCGTGAGTGCGGCACCAAAGTGGTGGAAGAGGCCGCTGGTGGCGCTGAAATCGCCCTGGTATTCGGCCGTGAAGACTCCGGGCTCACCAATGACGAGCTGCAGCGATGTCATTACCACGTGCACATTCCATCAGACCCTGAGTTCAGCTCGCTGAACCTCGGGGCAGCGGTGCAGGTGTTGACGTACGAAGTGCGTATGGCCTGGCTGGCCGCCGAAGGTCAGCCAAGCAAAGTGGAAAAGGACGAAGTGGCTTCGACCAAAAGTGGCGAGTTGGCCACCATGGATGAGCTGGAGCGGTTCTATGAGCACCTGGAGCAAACCCTGGTGGCCATCGAATTCCTCGATCCGGAAAAACCACGGCACTTGATGGCGCGCCTGCGTCGCTTGTACGGGCGTAGCTCGGTCAGCCGGGCGGAAATGAATATATTGCGTGGCATCCTCACGGAAACCCAGAAAGCGGCCCGTGGCGAGCTTCTAAAGCGGAAGGATTAAAAATGTTCGAGCGTCTGCGAGAAGATATCCAGAGTGTTTTCCACCGGGACCCGGCGGCGCGCAACGCCTTTGAAGTGCTGACCTGCTACCCGGGCATGCACGCCATCTGGATTCACCGCCTGTCCGGCGCCCTGTGGGGTATGGGCTGGAAATGGCTGGCGCGGTTGGTGTCGAACTTTGGTCGCTGGATGACCGGGATCGAGATCCATCCAGGCGCCAAGGTGGGGCGTCGCTTCTTCATCGACCATGGCATGGGCATCGTGATCGGCGAGACCGCCGAAATTGGCGATGACGTGACGCTCTATCAGGGCGTAACCCTTGGCGGTACCAGTTGGAACAAAGGCAAGCGTCACCCGACGCTGGGTGATGGCGTGGTAGTGGGGGCGGGCGCCAAGGTGCTCGGTCCGTTCACGGTCGGTGCAGGTGCCAAGGTGGGTTCCAATGCCGTGGTGACCAAGGCCGTGCCGCCTGGCGCAACGGTGGTCGGTATTCCTGGGCGGATTATCGTCAAGCCGGAAGTCGGCGACGAGCAAGAAGCCAAGCGCAAGGCCATGGCCGAGAAGATCGGCTTCGATGCCTACGGCGTCAGCGAAGACATGCCCGACCCTGTGGCGCGTGCCATTGGCCAGTTGCTCGATCATCTGCAAGCGGTCGACGGCAAGCTGGATGGCATGTGCGGCGCCTTGAAGGATCTGGGCAGCCCCTATTGCGCCAAGGACTTGCCTGAATTGCGCGAAGAGGACTTCGCCGAGATCAAGGACGAAGCGGCTACCAAGGCGGGTTAGTTCCAAAGGCCGATACATAACCCTGTGGGAGCTGGCTTGCCTGCGATAGCGGTGGGTCAGCTACCTACAAGTAAGCTGGCAGACCGCTATCGCAGGCAAGCCAGCTCCCACATTTGATCCCCATTGGTCTTGCAGTCCCTGTCCAGGCCTGAAGCTGCTGTTCCTCCCCACCCCATCCTGCTATGATTCGCGCGCCCTTTTTACGGGTAATCCTGACTAAAGTACTAGGTCTTATAGTTGACTTAAATACTCGGGAATCGCATACTCGCTCCCATTCTGAAACACCTTGGTACTTGTCCATGAGACTGACTACAAAAGGCCGATACGCGGTGACTGCCATGCTCGACTTGGCTTTGCACGCGCAAACTGGGCCGGTGTCCCTGGCCGATATCTCCGAGCGCCAAGGCATTTCCCTGTCCTACCTTGAGCAACTGTTCGCCAAGCTGCGCCGCAGCAATTTGGTTTCCAGCGTGCGTGGGCCAGGGGGTGGCTATCAGCTTTCCCGCGACATGCAAGGCATCCAGGTCGCCCAGGTGATCGACGCGGTCAATGAATCCGTCGATGCCACCAAGTGCCAGGGCCTGGGTGATTGCCACGCCGGCGACACCTGCCTGACACACCACCTGTGGTGTGACTTGAGCCTGCAGATCCATGAGTTTTTGAGTGGTATCAGCTTGGCTGATCTTGTGACTCGCCGTGAGGTGCAAGAAGTAGCCCAGCGTCAGGACCAGCGCCGTTGCAACACCAAGGCGCCGCGTCTGGACAAGATTGAAGCGTCCGCCGTCGAGTGACAGCCGAAGAGCTAACGGCACGCCAGCCAGCCTGATTTAGGAGAAAGTCCATGAAATTGCCGATTTACCTTGATTACTCTGCGACCACCCCGGTTGATCCGCGTGTCGCGCAAAAGATGAGCGAATGCCTGCTGGTTGACGGAAACTTCGGCAACCCGGCCTCCCGTTCCCACGTGTTTGGCTGGAAAGCCGAGGAAGCGGTCGAGAACGCTCGTCGCCAAGTCGCTGATCTGGTTAACGCCGATCCACGCGAAATCGTCTGGACCTCCGGTGCTACCGAATCCGACAACCTGGCAATCAAGGGCGCGGCGCATTTCTACGCGACCAAAGGCAAGCACCTGATCACCACCAAGATTGAGCACAAGGCTGTCCTCGACACCATGCGCCAACTGGAGCGTGAAGGCTTTGAGGTGACTTACCTTGAGCCGACCACCGACGGTATCGTCACCCCGGCAATGATCGAAGCCGCGCTGCGTGAAGACACCATCCTGGTTTCCGTGATCCACGTGAACAACGAAATCGGCACCATCAACGACATCGCGGCCATCGGCGAGCTGACCCGTTCCAAGGGCATCCTGCTGCACGTCGACGCTGCTCAGTCCACCGGCAAGGTCGATATCGACCTGTCGAAGCTGAAAGTCGACCTGATGTCGTTCTCTGCCCACAAGACCTACGGCCCTAAAGGCATCGGCGCGCTGTACGTGAGCCGCAAGCCGCGCGTGCGCATCGAAGCCACCATGCACGGCGGCGGTCACGAGCGCGGCATGCGTTCGGGCACCCTGGCGACCCACCAGATCGTGGGCATGGGCGAAGCCTTCCGCGTAGCCAAGGAAGACATGGCTGCCGAAAATATTCGTATCAAGGCTCTGAGCGACCGCTTCTACAAGCAGGTCGAGAACCTTGAAGAGCTGTACATCAACGGCAGCATGACCGCCCGTGTACCGCACAACCTGAATTTGAGCTTCAACTACGTCGAAGGCGAGTCGCTGATCATGGCGCTCAAGGACCTGGCGGTTTCGTCCGGTTCGGCCTGCACCTCGGCTTCCCTTGAGCCGTCCTACGTGCTGCGCGCCCTGGGCCGCAACGATGAACTGGCACACAGCTCGATCCGCTTTACGTTCGGCCGTTTCACCACCGAAGAGCAAGTTGACTACGCCGCGCAGAAAGTCTGCGAAGCCGTGAACAAGCTGCGTGTTCTGTCGCCACTGTGGGACATGTACAAAGACGGTGTCGATATTTCCAAGATCGAGTGGGCGGCACACTAAATATAGAAGCCGCCACCCCGGCTCTGTAGGCACGTGGCGGAAAACGCAGGCGTGTCTACAGGGTTTCAGAGCGGCCCTGATGAGTGAGGATTCAGTACCATGGCTTACAGCGAAAAGGTCATCGACCACTACGAAAACCCGCGTAACGTCGGCAAGATGGACGCGGAAGACCCAGATGTCGGCACCGGCATGGTCGGCGCTCCGGCGTGCGGCGATGTGATGCGCCTGCAGATCAAGGTCAACGAGGCGGGCGTTATCGAAGACGCCAAGTTCAAGACCTACGGCTGCGGTTCGGCCATCGCCTCCAGCTCCCTGGCGACCGAATGGATGAAAGGCAAGACCCTGGATGAGGCTGTCACCATCAGCAACACCCAGCTGGCCGAAGAACTGGCCCTGCCGCCAGTGAAAATCCACTGCTCCGTACTCGCTGAAGACGCCATCAAGGCGGCCGTTCGCGACTACAAGCAGAAGAAAGGCTTGATCTAAGCATTTGGCGACGAGTAAGGAGTCAACGATGGCTATCAGCATGACAGAAGCGGCTGCGCAGCACATTCGCCGCTCCCTGAATGGGCGCGGTAAAGGTGAGGGGATTCGTCTGGGTGTACGCACCACGGGCTGTTCCGGCCTTGCCTATGTGCTGGAGTTCGTCGACGAGGTAGTTGCGGAAGACCAGGTGTTCGAAAGTCACGGCGAAAAAGTGATCATCGACCCTAAAAGCCTGACCTACCTGGACGGCACCGAGCTCGATTTCGTCAAGGAAGGGTTGAACGAAGGCTTCAAGTTCAACAACCCCAACGTACGCGGTGAGTGTGGCTGCGGCGAAAGCTTCAACATCTGAGGCTATTCGTGGGTACTCCTTGTCATTTCGCTTTATTCGAGCTGCAGCCGAGCTTTCGGCTGGACCTTGAGCAGCTTGCCACGCGCTACCGAGAGTTGGCGCGTGGGGTGCATCCAGACCGCTTTGCTGACGCCTCCGAGCGCGAGCAACGTGTTGCTCTGGAGAAGTCGGCCAGCCTCAACGAGGCTTATCAGACCCTGAAAAATCCGCCCAAACGCGCGCGTTACCTGCTCGCGATGAACGGTGGAGAGCTGCCGCTGGAAGTCACGGTGCATGATCCCGACTTCCTGATGCAGCAGATGCAGTGGCGCGAAGAACTCGAAGACTTGCAGGACGAAGCCGATCTGGCCGGTGTCGCAGTCTTCAAGCGTCGTCTGAAAACGGCCCAGGATGAGCTCAACGAAAGCTTCGCAGCCTGTTGGGATGATGCAGCGCAACGTGAACAGGCCGAACGCCTGATGCGGCGTATGCAGTTCCTCGACAAGCTCACCTACGAAGTGCGCCAGCTAGAAGAGCGCCTCGACGATTAACCCAGTGTGCTGCCCGTGATGCACGCCTGATAGACAGATAAGACCTGATTACCATGGCCCTACTGCAAATCGCCGAACCCGGCCAAAGCCCACAACCGCACCAGCGTCGCCTGGCGGTCGGGATTGACCTGGGCACCACCAATTCTCTGGTTGCTGCCTTGCGCAGCGGCCTGTCCGAGCCGCTGCCCGACGCCGATGGCCAGGTGATCCTGCCGTCCGCCGTGCGTTATCACGCGGATCGCACCGAAGTCGGCGAGTCGGCCAAATTGGCCGCGTCTACCGATCCCTTGAACACCGTGCTGTCGGTCAAGCGCTTGATGGGTCGTGGTTTGTCCGACGTCAAGCAATTGGGCGAGCAGCTGCCGTACCGCTTTGTCGGCGGCGAATCCCATATGCCATTCATCGACACTGTCCAGGGCCCGAAAAGCCCGGTGGAAGTGTCGGCCGATATCCTCAAGGTGCTGCGCCAGCGCGCGGAATCCACCTTGGGCGGCGAGTTGGTAGGGGCGGTGATTACGGTTCCAGCCTATTTCGATGACGCCCAGCGCCAAGCCACCAAGGATGCGGCAAAACTCGCCGGCCTGAACGTGCTGCGCCTGCTCAACGAGCCGACGGCTGCTGCAGTGGCTTACGGCCTGGATCAGCACGCCGAAGGTTTGGTCGCGATCTACGACCTCGGCGGCGGTACCTTTGATATTTCGATCCTGCGCCTCACCGGCGGTGTTTTCGAGGTGCTGGCCACCGGTGGCGACAGCGCCCTAGGCGGCGATGACTTCGACCACGCCATCGCTGGCTGGATCATTACCAGTGCCGGTCTGTCCGCTGACCTGGACCCGGGTGCGCAGCGCAACCTGCTGCAAACCGCCTGCGCCGCTAAAGAAGCGCTGACCGATGCTGCGTCCGTTGAAGTTTCCTACGGTAACTGGTCGGCTCAACTGACCCGCGAAGCCTTCGATGCGTTGATCGAGCCGATGGTCGCCCGCAGCCTGAAAGCCTGTCGCCGCGCCGTACGTGATTCCGGTATCGAGCTGGAAGATGTCGGTGCCGTGGTCATGGTCGGCGGTTCCACCCGCGTGCCGCGTGTTCGGGAAGCCGTCGCCGAGGCCTTTGGTCGCCAGCCGTTGACTGAAATCGACCCGGATCAAGTAGTCGCCATCGGCGCCGCGATCCAGGCCGACACCCTGGCCGGCAACAAGCGCGACGGTGGCGAGCTGCTGCTGCTCGACGTGATTCCGTTGTCCCTGGGCCTGGAAACCATGGGCGGCCTGATGGAGAAGGTGATTCCACGCAACACCACCATCCCCGTTGCCCGCGCCCAGGACTTCACCACTTACAAAGATGGCCAGACGGCCATGATGATTCATGTGCTGCAAGGCGAGCGCGAGCTGATCAGCGACTGCCGCTCCCTGGCGCGCTTCGAATTGCGCGGCATCCCGGCGATGGTGGCCGGTGCGGCGAAGATTCGCGTGACCTTCCAGGTCGACGCCGATGGCCTGCTCAGCGTTGCGGCGCGTGAGCTGGCCTCGGGCGTTGAAGCCAGCATCCAGGTCAAGCCGTCCTACGGCCTCACCGACGGCGAAATCGCCAAGATGCTCAAGGACTCGTTCCAGTACGCCGGTGACGACAAGGTCGCCCGTGTATTGCGTGAGCAACAAGTGGATGCCCAGCGCCTGCTCGAAGCCGTGCAGGGCGCTCTTGAGGTCGATGGCGAGCGCCTGCTGGACGCTGAAGAGCGCATGGTCATCGACCTGCAGATGCAGGAACTGGCCGAATTGATGAAAGGCACCGATGGTTATGCCATCGAGCAGCAGACCAAGCGCCTGTCGCAAGTGACCGATGCCTTCGCTGCCCGCCGCATGGACCAGACGGTGAAAGCCGCCCTGGCGGGACGCAACCTGAATGAAATCGAGGAATAATTAATGCCGCAGGTCATTTTTCTGCCACACGCCGAGCATTGCCCGGACGGTATGGTCGTGGAGGCTGAGACCGGCAAGTCCATCCTCGAAGTCGCCCATGACAACCACATCGAGATCGAAAGTGCCTGCGGCGGCGTCTGCGCCTGCACCACGTGTCACTGCATCATCCGCGAGGGCTTCAACACCCTGGAAGAAGCTGACGAGCTGGAAGAGGACTTTCTTGATCGCGCATGGGGCCTGGAGGCACATTCGCGCCTAAGCTGTCAGGCAAAGGTCGGGACCGAAGACATCACTGTCGAAATTCCGAAATATTCGCTCAACCATGCGGCCGAAGCGCCGCACTGATTGGTAGAACTGTCATGAGTTATGGTTGGAATGATGTACAGCGCATTGCTGAAGAGCTCGCTGAAGCCAAGCCGGACGTGAGTCCGCTGACGGTCAACTTCGTTGATCTGCAGCGCTGGATCATGGAGCTGCCTGATTTCGACAATACTTCTGGTCGCTGTGGCGAGAAGGTCTTGGAAGCGGTCCAGCAGCTCTGGATCGAAGAAATCGACTGATCGTCCCCGCAGGTTAGGCAATACCCAATAACCCGCGTATAATTCGCGGGTTTAATTTTTCGTAAATTACCGTTTCTGGAGTTACACCATGGCTGTTCAACGTACTTTCTCCATCATCAAGCCTGACGCTGTTGCAAAAAACGTCATCGGCGAGATCACCACTCGTTTCGAAAAAGCCGGCCTGAAGGTTGTAGCTTCGAAACTCAAGCAACTGTCCAAAGCTGAAGCTGAAGGCTTCTACGCTGAGCACAGCGCTCGTGGTTTCTTCGGCGACCTGGTTGCCTTCATGATTTCCGGTCCTGTTGTTGTTCAGGTTCTGGAAGGTGAAAACGCTATCGCTCTGAACCGTGAGCTGATGGGTGCTACCAACCCTAAAGAAGCTGCTGCCGGCACCATCCGTGCTGACTTCGCTGAATCCATCGACGCCAACGCTGTACACGGTTCGGACTCCGAAGCCGCCGCTGCTCGCGAAATCTCGTACTTTTTCGCTGCTACTGAAGTAACCGCTCGCTAAGCATTGGCTTAAAGAGTGAGGGTGAATCCATGACTACATCGACTGTTAAAACCAACCTGCTGGGTCTGACCCAGCCGGAAATGGAGAAATTCTTCGACTCAATCGGGGAGAAGCGTTTCCGTGCCGGTCAGGTAATGAAATGGATTCACCACTTTGGCGTCGACGATTTCGATGCCATGACGAACGTCAGCAAGGCCTTGCGCGACAAGCTCAAGGCCATTGCTGAGGTCCGTGGTCCTGAAGTGGTCAGCGAGGACATCTCCAGCGACGGCACCCGTAAGTGGGTCGTGCGCGTGGCGTCCGGCAGCTGCGTCGAGACCGTGTACATTCCCCAGGGCAAACGCGGCACCTTGTGCGTTTCGTCCCAGGCAGGCTGTGCCCTGGATTGCAGTTTCTGCTCCACCGGCAAGCAAGGCTTCAATAGCAACCTCACTGCCGCCGAAGTCATCGGCCAGGTGTGGATTGCCAACAAATCCTTTGGCAGCGTCCCGGCAACCGTCGACCGTGCCATCACCAACGTGGTGATGATGGGCATGGGTGAGCCGCTGCTGAACTTCGACAACGTCATCGCGGCCATGCACCTGATGATGGACGACCTGGGCTACGGCATCTCCAAGCGCCGCGTGACCCTGTCGACCTCCGGCGTGGTACCGATGATCGATGAGCTGGCCAAGCACATCGACGTCTCCCTGGCGTTGTCGCTGCACGCACCCAATGACGCATTGCGTAACCAATTGGTGCCGATCAACAAGAAGTATCCGCTTAAGATGCTGCTCGAATCCTGCCAGCGTTACATGGCGACCTTGGGCGAGAAACGCGTGTTGACCATTGAGTACACAATGCTCAAGGACATCAACGACAAGGTTGAGCACGCTGTCGAGATGATCGAGTTGCTCAAGAACACCCCGTGCAAGATCAACCTGATCCCGTTCAACCCGTTTCCCCATTCTGGCTACGAGCGGCCGAGCAACAACGCCATCCGCCGTTTCCAGGATCAACTGCACCAGGCTGGCTACAACGTCACCGTCCGCACCACCCGTGGTGAAGACATCGACGCCGCCTGTGGCCAATTGGTCGGACAGGTGATGGACCGCACCCGCCGCAGTGAGCGTTACATCGCCGGGCGCGAAGCGAATGCCGCCGACGATTTGCCGCTGATTGCTGTGAATCGAATCTGAGAGAGGATCTCTATGCCCTTGCGCCTTGCGCTGCTTTTGCTTGTTACCGGTCTCGCGGCCGGTTGTGTTTCATCGGGCCATGACAGCCCTATGCAAACCGGTAAAGGCCGTGATGGGGCGCGGGTTGCCTATGTGCAACTGGGCTTGGGTTACCTGCAACAAGGCATGAGCGAGCAGGCCAAGGTACCGCTGAAGAAGGCCCTTGAGCTCGACAGCGACGATGCCGACGCCAATGCGGCGCTGGCCCTGGTGTTCCAGGCCCAGGCCGAGCCTGATCTGGCCCACCACTATTTCCGCAAGGCGCTGGCCTCCCGACCTGCCGACCCTCGGCTGTTGAACAACTACGGCAGCTTCCTGTTCGAGCAGAAACGTTTTGCCC
This sequence comes from Pseudomonas sp. KBW05, assembly GCF_003852405.1. Classification (GTDB taxonomy): domain Bacteria; phylum Pseudomonadota; class Gammaproteobacteria; order Pseudomonadales; family Pseudomonadaceae; genus Aquipseudomonas. The sequence goes on along the minus strand of NZ_QAJM01000003.1, from coordinate 346,282 downwards.
AGGCCGCCCTTTATTTCCAGCAAGCCAGCGCCGATACCCTTTATCCTGAGCGTTCCCGTGTATTCGAGAACCTTGGGGTGACCTCGATGCGCCTCGGCCAGCGCGACAGTGCTCGCCAACAGTTGGAAAAAGCCCTGCATTTGAATGGTCGTCAGCCTCGGGCACTGCTCGAAATGGCTGAGATATCCTTTGATGACAGGCATTATGTGCCGGCACGTGACTATTACGAGCGTTTTAGCCTGCTCAGCGGGCAAAATGCACGTAGTCTATTGCTCGGCGTGCGCCTGGCGACGGTTCATGAAGAACACGACACGGCCGCACGTTTTGGCCAGCAACTCGAACGACTCTATCCCGGTACGCCGGAATATCAGCAATACCTGTCGGAGCAATGATGAAAGCGGCGCACCCGGAAGTTGTAGCAGCTAATCGCGTAAACCCAGGCGACACCTTGCGTCAGGCCCGCGAAAGCAATGGTTGGTCGCTGGCAGAAGTGGCCCTCAAGCTCAATTTGACCACCACGTCCCTGAGCAACCTGGAAGCCGGCGCGTTCGACAAGTTGCCTGGGCATACCTTCGCCCGTGGCTACATCCGCGCCTATGCCAAGTTGCTGGGCATCGACCAGGCCGTACTGGTCCAGGAGTTCGACCAGTTCACCGGTACCGACTCCCAGGGCAGCAACGTTCATGGCCTGGGCCGTATCGAGGAGCCTGTACGGGTTTCCCACACGATTTTGCGCATTGTCAGCCTGTTGCTGCTGATCGCTGTGGTTGGCGGCGGTTTTGTCTGGTGGCAAGACCAGACCTCCCAGCGCACCAAGGACCTGACCAGCAACGCCATGGAGCACGTCGAAGTCGAAAGCGCCGACGGTACCACGCAGATTCATCCGTTGGACGAGCCGGAAGACCAGGCCGTAGCGCAAGGCCAGGCTACACCTGAAACGCCGGTCACTGCCGAGCAAGCGGCACCGGAAGTGGCGCCTGCCGCAACTGCCGCCGCGCCAGCCCCAGTGACGCCGGCCGCAGCAGCTCACACCCCGGCTGCCCCCGTTGCCCAGGCACCTACGCCAGCCGCACCGGTACAAGCGCCTGCTCCAGCCGCACCTGCCGCGCCAGCCATTTCCCCGCCGACCACCCCAGCGCTGATCGCCGGTGATGGCCGCGTACAGATTACCTTCGTCGCTGACTGCTGGACGCAAGTCACCGATGGCAACGGCAAAGTGCTGTTTAGCGGTCTGAAGCGTAAGGGAGATACGCTCGACCAGGGCGGCAAGCCTCCTTTGACGCTGCGTCTGGGCTTTGCCCGTGGCGCGCAAGTGGCCTACAACGGCCAGCCTGTGGACGTGGCGCCGTTCACCAGTGGCGAGACCGCTCGCCTGAAGTTGGGACAATAGTCATGCACGGCGAATCTCCAATCAAACGTCGCGTATCGCGCAAAATCTGGGTCGGCTCCGTGCCGGTGGGTGGCGATGCCCCCATCGCCGTGCAGAGCATGACCAACAGCGACACCAATGACGTGGCTGCCACCGTTGCCCAGATCAACCGTCTGGAAGCGGCCGGCGTCGACATCGTGCGCGTCTCCGTGCCGGACATGGACGCCGCCGAAGCCTTCGGCCGCATCAAGCAGTTGGTCAAGGTGCCGTTGGTTGCCGACATCCACTTCGACTATAAAATCGCATTGCGCGTAGCCGAACTGGGCGTGGATTGCCTACGAATCAACCCGGGCAACATCGGTCGCGAAGACCGTGTGCGCGCTGTAGTTGATGCCGCCCGCGACCGTGGCATTCCAATCCGCATCGGCGTCAACGCCGGTTCCCTGGAAAAAGACCTGCAAAAGAAATACGGCGAGCCCACCCCGGCGGCGCTGGTTGAATCCGCGCTGCGCCACGTTGAACACCTTGAGCGCCTGAATTTCCAGGACTTCAAGGTCAGCGTAAAGGCCTCCGACGTGTTCATGGCGGTGGAAGCCTACCGCCTGCTGGCCAAGGAAATCGTGCAACCGCTGCACTTGGGTATCACCGAAGCCGGCGGTTTACGCTCAGGCACAGTGAAATCTGCGGTGGGTCTCGGTATGCTGCTCGCCGAAGGGATTGGCGATACTATCCGTATCTCGCTGGCGGCAGACCCTGTTGAGGAAGTGAAAGTCGGTTACGACATTCTCAAATCCCTGCGTTTGCGTTCCCGTGGTATCAATTTCATTGCCTGCCCGAGCTGCTCGCGGCAGAACTTCGACGTGGTGAAAACCATGAACGACCTGGAGTTGCGCCTCGAAGACCTGCTGGTGCCACTGGATGTCGCGGTGATCGGTTGTGTGGTCAACGGGCCGGGCGAAGCCAAGGAAGCCCACGTGGGCTTGACCGGCGGTACACCGAACCTGATCTACATCGACGGCAAGCCGGCGCAGAAGTTAACGAATGACAATCTGGTGGATGAGCTCGAAAGACTGATCCGCGAGAAAGCGGCCGAAAAGGTCGCGGCTGACGCAGCGCTGATCGCGCGCGGCTGATTGAACGAATTTAAGGATTTGATGTGAGCAAGTCTCTGCAAGCCATTCGCGGCATGAACGACATCCTGCCGGAGCAGACGCCGCTGTGGCGCTACTTCGAAAGCACCGTCGCGCGCCTGCTGGATAACTACGGTTACAAGCAGATCCGCATGCCGATCGTCGAGTTCACCGAGCTGTTCAAGCGCTCCATCGGTGAAGTGACCGACATCGTCGAAAAAGAAATGTACACCTTTGAAGACCGCAACGGCGATTCCCTGACCCTGCGCCCGGAAGGCACTGCCGCATGCGTGCGCGCCGTGCTTGAGCATGGTCTCACCGGTGCTGGCCAGCCGCAGAAGTTGTGGTACATCGGCCCGATGTTCCGCCACGAGCGTCCACAGAAAGGCCGTTATCGCCAGTTCCACCAGATCGGTCTGGAAGTCTTCAATATCGACGGCCCGGACATCGACGCCGAGCTGATCGTGCTGACCTGGCGCCTGTGGGGCCTGCTGGGTATCCGCGATGCGGTCAAGCTTGAACTCAACAGCCTGGGCACCAGCGAATCCCGCGGCCGCTATAAAGTGGCCCTGGTCGAATACCTGTCGGCCCACCTGGACAAGTTGGACGAAGACAGCCAGCGCCGTCTGAAAACCAACCCGTTGCGCGTCCTCGATACCAAGAACGCCGATACCCAAGCCGTATTGGTGGACGCGCCAAAAATGGCCGACTACCTGGACGACGAATCGCGCATTCACTTCGAGGGCCTCAAGGCTCGCCTGGATGCGGCCGGTATCCCGTTCGTGATCAACACCAAGCTGGTGCGTGGCCTCGACTACTACAGCAAGACCGTGTTCGAGTGGGTCACCGACAAACTCGGCGCCCAGGGCACCGTGTGTGCCGGCGGCCGCTACGACGGCCTGGTCGAGCAGATGGGCGGCAAGCCGACCACTGGCGTGGGCTTTGCCATGGGCATCGAGCGGCTGATCCTGCTGCTGGAAACCCTGGAAAAGGTCCCGGAAGAAATCTCCCGTCAGGTGGATGTGTACCTCTGCGCCTTTGGCGAGGCCGCCGAACTGGCCGCCCTGGCCTTGAGCGAAAAGGTCCGCGACCAACTGCCGAACCTGCGCCTGCAGGTCAATGCCGGCGCCGGCAGCTTCAAGAGCCAGTTCAAGAAGGCCGACAAGAGCGGTGCGCTGTATGCACTGATCCTCGGCGATGACGAACTGGCCCAGCAAGTGATAGGTTTCAAACCCCTGCGTGGCCAGGGCGAGCAACAGAACATTGCCTTTGATGCGCTCGCTGCGCACTTGGCCACCTGCGTCGTGCAGGGTTGAAGCTGTCGAACAGCCGAATTTAGCGATTAAGGAGTATTGGGGTGTCGAGTTCTGATGATGATCAACTGGCCGAGTTCAAGGACTGGTGGCAGCGTAACGGCAAGCCCCTGGTTACTGGCGGTCTGCTGGCTTTAGTGGTGGTGTTCGGCTGGCAAGCCTGGCACAAGTATCAGGCCAACCAATCCCAGGGCGCCTCGATCCTCTATCAGCAATTGCTGGAAACCACCCTGACGCCGGACGGCAAGCCCGACCCTGCGCAGGTTGCAGACCTGGCCGGCAAGCTGAAAAACGAATTTGGCGGTAGCACCTACGCCCAATACGGCAGCCTGTTCGTCGCGAAAGTCGCGGTCGATACCGGCAAGCTGGATGACGCTGCAGCCGAGCTGAAGGCCATCGCCGACAAGCCGACCAACCCGACCCTGGGTGAAATCGCACGTCAGCGCCTGGCTCAGGTCCTGGCGGCACAGAACAAGGCCGACGAAGCACTCAAACTGCTCGAAGGCGATGCTGACAAGGCATTTGTAGCCACTCGCGAAGAGCTCAAGGGCGACCTGTTGGTCCAATTGGGTCGTACCGACGAAGCCAATGCTGCGTACCAAAAAGCCAAGGCGGCGCTGTCTGATGAAGCGGCAGTCGGTGGCTTACAAATCAAGCTGGACGACTTGGCCAAAGGGGATGCGTGACGTGATCCGTTGGAAACATGCAGCATTGCTGGCTCTGGCCGTTCTGGCCGCGGGTTGCAGCAGCAACAGTAAAAAAGAACTGCCGCCTGCGGAGCTGACCAGCTTCAAGGAAGAAGTGGTCCTGCAAAAGCAATGGAGCCGCTCCATCGGTGACGGCCAGGGTGACACCTACAACATGTTGGTACCGGCAATTGACGGTGACAATATTGTGGCCGCTGACGTCACCGGCGTTGTGATCTCGATGGATCGCATGAACGGCGACGTGAAGTGGAAGAAAGACCTTGAACTGCCCGTCTCCGGCGCCGTTGGCGTAGGTTATGGCCTGGTGATGCTCGGCACGCTGAAAGGCGAAGTCGTGGCCCTGGATTCCAGCACCGGTGAAGAGAAATGGCGCGCTCGCGTGACCAGTGAAGTCCTCGCACCGCCTGCCACCAACGGCGATATCGTCGTGGTGCAAACCCAGGACGACCGTGTGATCGGCCTCGACGCCAGCACCGGCGAGCAGCGCTGGTTGTACGACAGCACCCCTGCGGTGCTGACGTTGCGCGGTACCAGTGGTCCGGTTGTGACCAACAATCTGGCCGTTGCAGGCTTGTCCACCGGTAAAGTAGTCGCCCTCGATACCCAGAACGGCGTGCCGGCCTGGGAAACCCGTGTGGCTATCCCGCAAGGTCGTTCCGAACTGGATCGCGTAGTGGACATCGACGGCGGCTTGCTGCTGTCGGGTGAAACCCTCTACGTCGCCACTTACCAGGGCCGCGTTGCGGCACTGGACCTGCAGAGCGGTCGTGTGAACTGGCAGCGTGATGCTTCCAGCTACGCCGGTGTCGCCCAAGGGTTTGGCAGCGTCTACGTAAGCCTGGCGTCTGGCACCGTTGAAAGTGTCGACGAGCGTTCCACCACTGCACTGTGGAGCAACGACTCCCTGGCCCGCCGTCAACTGTCGGCACCGGAAGTCTTCTCCAGCTACGTAGCGGTTGGCGACTTCGAAGGCTACCTGCACCTGCTGAGCCAGGTTGACGGTCGCTTTGTTGGTCGCGAGCGTATCGACAGCGACGGCCTGCGTGCTCGTCCGCTGGTCGTGGGTAACATGCTTTATGTGTTTGGCAACAGCGGCAAGCTGGAAGCCCTGACCATCAAGTAAGAACTATGCTTGGGGTAACACCCAGGCGGCCCCGCTTCGGCGGGGCATGCGGCATCTGACGATGCTGCCCCGAGCACCAGCCGCTGCCTTGCAGCGGCTTTTGTATTTTCTGAAATAACGAAGTGGAGAGCCGCATGGTTCCCGTAATCGCCCTGGTGGGCCGACCTAACGTCGGCAAGTCCACCTTGTTCAACCGCCTGACCAGGACTCGTGACGCCATCGTCGGCGACTTGTCCGGTCTGACCCGTGATCGCCAATACGGTGAGGCAAAGTGGCAAGGGCGCTCCTACATTATTGTCGACACCGGTGGTATCTCCGGTGACGAACATGGCATGGACGAAAAAATGGCCGAGCAGTCGCTGCTCGCCATTGAAGAAGCCGATGTCGTGTTGTTCCTGGTGGACGCCCGTGCGGGCTACACCGCTGCTGACCAAATGATTGGCGAGCACCTGCGCAAGCGCAACAAGCGTTCCTATCTGGTCGCGAACAAGATCGACAACATCGATCCTGAAGCAGCCCGTGCCGAATTCAGCCCGATGGGCCTGGGCGATGCGATTCCGGTCGCCGGCGCCCACGGTCGTGGTATCACCCAGATGCTGGAAATCGCCCTGCGCGATTTCCCTAAGGATGACGCCGAGGAAGAAGAGGGCGAAGAAGAGATCGTCGCCGAAGGCGAGGAAGCCAAGCGCATTCCTGGCCCGAGCGAAAAAGACGGTATCAAGATCGCCATCATCGGCCGTCCTAACGTGGGCAAGTCCACGCTGGTCAACCGCATGCTCGGTGAAGACCGAGTCATCGTCTATGACCAACCTGGCACCACCCGCGACAGTATCTACATCCCGTTTGAGCGTAACGACGAGAAGTACACGCTGATCGACACCGCCGGTGTGCGCAAGCGCGGCAAGATCCACGAGGAAGTTGAAAAGTTCTCGGTGGTGAAGACCCTGCAAGCGATCAAAGACGCCAACGTGGTGATCTTTGTGATGGACGCCCGCGAAGGCGTGGTGGACCACGATCTCAACCTGCTGGGCTTTGCCCTGGAGGCCGGTCGGGCACTGGTGATCGCGATCAACAAGTGGGACGGCATGACGCCGAGCGAGCGCGATTTCGTCAAGATCGAGCTGCAACGTCGCCTGTTCTTCGTCGAGTTCGCCGATATCCACTTTATCTCGGCACTGCACGGTACTGGCGTTGGCAACCTCTACGCCTCCGTACAGAACTCGTTCAAGTCTGCGGTCACCCGCTGGCCGACCAACCGCCTCACCCAGATCCTGGAAGACGCGGTAGGCGAGCACGCGCCGCCGATGGTCAACAACCGCCGGATCAAACTGCGTTACGCCCACTTGGGTGGTGCCAACCCGCCGATTATCGTGATCCACGGCAACCAGATCGAGAAGGTGCCGAAGTCCTACGTGCGTTATCTGGAAAACACCTACCGTCGTGTCTTGAAGCTGGTCGGTACGCCGATCCGCATCGAGTTCAAGGGTGGCGATAACCCGTACGAAGGCAACAAGAACACCTTGACCGACCGTCAGGTGAACAAGAAGCGTCGTTTGATGACTCACCACAAGAAAGCCGACAAGAAGCGCCGTGACAAGAAATAACGGCAGCTTCACGTTGTGAGAGAGGGCTCCTTGGGAGCCCTTTTTTGTGCGCGGTGGTTTGTGCCTTGACCCGGTGCAATTGGCAGCTTAAAACTTGGGGCTCACCTGCAGGGGCCTTTCGATGATCACCAGCAAGCTGCCGAATGTCGGCACGACCATTTTCACCACCATGTCGCAACTCGCTGCCGAGACAGGCGCGCTCAACCTGTCCCAGGGCTTCCCCGACTTCAACGGCCCCCAAGGCTTGCTCGATGCAGTGGGCAAGCACGTTGCCAGTGGGCACAACCAATATTCGCCGATGACCGGCCTGCCGGCCCTGCGTCAGCAAGTGGCGGCCAAGATCGCCCGCAGTTATGGTGCCACCGTCAATGCCGACAGCGAAGTGACCATCACCCCGGGCGCCACCGCCGCGATCTTCTGCGCCATCCAGGCGGTGATCCGCAGCGGCGACGAAGTCATCGTGTTCGACCCTTGCTACGACAGCTATGAGCCCTCGGTCGAGCTGGCCGGCGGTCGTTGTGTGCATGTGCAATTGAGCCTACAAGGCTTTGCGCTGGATTTTGAGCGGATCAAGGCGGCGCTGTCGCCGCGTACACGCATGATCATCCTCAACACCCCACACAACCCTACAGGCGCCTTGATCAGCCGCGCCGAGCTGGACCAGTTGGCCGAATTGATCCGCGACCGTGATATCTACCTGGTCAGCGATGAGGTCTACGAACACCTTGTGTTCGACGGCGTGCCCCATGTCAGCGTGCTGGCCCACGAAGAGTTGTACGCGCGAGCATTTGTGGTCAGCTCCTTCGGCAAGACCTATCACGTCACCGGCTGGAAAACCGGCTACGTGGTTGCACCACCGGCCCTCACTGCCGAGTTGCGCAAGGTGCACCAGTACGTCAACTTCTGCGGCGTGACGCCGTTGCAGTTCGCCCTGGCTGACTTTATGGCCGAGCACCCGGACCACGTCGAGGAACTGCCGGCGTTCTATCAGGCCAAGCGCGATCTGTTCTGCGACCTGCTGGCGCCGTCGCGTTTCAGCTTTAGCCGGGTGGCCGGCACCTACTTCCAACTGGTGGATTACTCACAGATCCGCCCGGACCTGGATGACGTCGCCATGTCCCTGTGGATGACCCGTGAACACGGCGTGGCGACGATCCCGGTCTCGGTGTTCTACCAGAACCCACCGCAAGGCCAGCGCCTGGTGCGCCTGTGCTTTGCCAAACGCGAGGAGACGCTGCGCCAAGCAGCTGAAAAACTATGCGTGATCTAAGTGCACTGCCGGACCTGAACATCGCCCTGATCCAGACCACCCTGGCCTGGCATGACCGCCAGGCCAACCTGGAACACTTCGAGCTGTTGCTGGAGCAGGCCAAGGGCGCCGACCTGATCGTCTTGCCGGAGATGTTCACCACCGGTTTCTCGATGGAGTCGGTCACCCTGGCCGAACCGGAAAACGGCCCGACCCATCACTGGCTCCAAACCCAGGCGAAAAAGTACAACGCCGTGATTACCGGCAGCGTGATTATCGAGGCCGCCGATGGCAGCCACCGCAACCGCTTGCTGTGGGCGCGCCCGGACGGCGGGGTGTGGCACTACGACAAGCGCCACCTGTTCCGCATGGCTGGCGAGCACAATCACTACACCCCCGGCGAGCGCCAGGTGCAGTTCGAGTTGAAGGGCTGGCGCATTCGCCCGCTGATTTGCTACGACCTGCGCTTCCCGGTGTGGAGTCGCGATGCCCAGGATACGGACCTGCTGCTGTACACCGCCAACTGGCCCGGCGCACGGCGTTTGCATTGGAACCGCCTGTTGCCGGCGCGGGCCATCGAGAACCTGTGCTACGTGGCGGCGGTGAATCGGGTGGGTACGGACGGCAAGGGTTTTGCCTACACCGGGGACAGCCAGGTGCTGGATTTCCAGGGTGAGACCCTGCTGAGTGCGGGGGAGGCGGATGGGGTCTTTCAGGTATGCCTGAGTGCGTCGGAGCTGGCGGCGTATCGCACACGATTTCCGGCGAACCTGGATGCCGATACTTTTGAGTTTGTCTGATAGACCGCTTTCGCGAGCAAGCCCGCTCCCACACTGGATTGGGTTTGCACATTTCAACTTGTGAACACAGTCAAATGTGGGAGCGGGCTTGCCCGCGATGAGGCTCTCACAACCAACAAAAAAGGCCCCTGGACTCACATCCAGGGGCCTTCCACATTTCAGCAGCCGATTACGCCGCTTTCGCTTCCAACTGGCTCAACGAGCGGTTCAGCGCACTGAACACCGCCTTGAAGCTCGCCGTGGTGATGTTTTCATCAATACCCACGCCATGCACCGGACGCTCACCGTTCACCCGCAGTTCAATGTAGGCCGCAGCCTTGGCATTGGTGCCGGCGCCAATCGCGTGTTCGTTGTAGTCCATGATCTCGACCTTGATCGGCAGTGCGGCGACCAGCGCCTCCAGGGTGCCGTAGCCCTTGCCCTGCCAGCGCAGGTTGGTTTCGCCCTGGCCCTTGCCCGACACTTCCACTTCCACGCTGCTGTTGCCGTTCTCTTCCTGCAAGCGATGGCTGACCAACGCGTACGGGGTGTTGGCTTGCAGGTATTCACGCTGCAGCAAGGCGTAGATCTGCGGTGCAGTCATCTCCAGGCCCACGCGGTCGGTTTCGGCCTGTACCACCTGGCTGAACTCGATCTGCATGCGGCGTGGCAAGCTGATGTCGTATTCCTGTTCCAGCAGGTAGGCGATGCCGCCTTTGCCCGACTGGCTGTTCACACGGATCACCGCTTCGTAGCTGCGACCGATGTCGGCCGGGTCGATTGGCAAGTACGGCACTTCCCACAGGGCGTCGTCTTTCTGCTGGGCGAAGCCCTTGCGGATCGCGTCCTGGTGGGAGCCGGAGAAGGCGGTGTGCACCAGGTCGCCCACATACGGATGACGTGGGTGCACCTGGATCTGGTTGCACTCTTCGACCACTTTGCGCACGCCGTCGATGTCGGAGAAGTCCAGCTGCGGGTCGAGGCCCTGGGTGTACATGTTCAGTGCCACGGTGACCAGATCGACGTTACCGGTACGCTCGCCGTTGCCGAACAGGCAACCTTCGACACGGTCGGCGCCGGCCATCAGGCCCAGCTCGGTGGCGGCTACGCCGGTACCACGGTCGTTGTGGGTGTGCAGGCTGATGATCACGCTGTCACGACGGTTGATATGGCGGCCGAACCACTCGATCTGGTCGGCATAGATGTTCGGTGTGGCGCACTCAACGGTGGCTGGCAGGTTGAGGATCATCTTGTGCTCAGGCGTCGGGTTCCACACCTCGATCACCGCGTCACAGACTTCCTTGGCGAACTCCAGCTCAGTGGCGCTGAAGGTCTCCGGGGAGTATTCGAAAGTCCACTGGGTCTCTGGCTGCTGGGCGGCATATTTGACGAACAGCTTGGCCGCGTTGACCGCGATCGCCTTGATGCCGTCCTTGTCCTGGTTGAACACGATGCGGCGGAAGGACGGCGAAGTGGCGTTGTACAAGTGCACGATGGCCTTTTTGGCACCGCGCAGGGATTCAAAGGTGCGCGCGATCAAGTCTTCACGGCCCTGGGTCAGCACCTGGATGGTGGTGTCCGCGGGGATGTGGTTGTCTTCGATCAGGGTACGCACGAAGTCAAAGTCGGTTTGCGAAGCGGCCGGGAACGACGCTTCGATTTCCTTCACGCCTACCGACACCAGGGTCTTCCAGAAACGCAGCTTCTTCGCGGCGTCCATCGGCTCGATCAGCGACTGGTTGCCATCACGCAGGTCGGAGCTGCACCAGATCGGCGCGGTGGTGATGGTTTTTGAAGGCCAGGTGCGGTCCGGGATGTCGATGGTCGGGAACGCGCGGTACTTCGAAGACGGGTCTTTGAGCATGCTCATCGGGAAATCCTTTGTTTAGGGGCCGAAAAGAGGCGGCCTGCCGTGGAACTGTTATTGGGGATAAAGCGTAGGACGAGGCAGATCGATTCAGCCTGGCAGTCGTGCGCTGACAAGGCACAGGCTGCGGTGCTGGCGAAGCTGAATGAGGGTGTGAGAGGTTTTCATAAGCTCAACCCTAACCGCCGGGGTGAAAGATGGCAAGCAGTCGGGAAAAATTGAGATAAGTTCTGCTATCGACGTAGTAAACAGGATTTTATGGTTGTAAATTATCCAGAGTCTATTTTTTATTGCGCGCCATTTGGCTGGCGCGCAATTGAATCCATCAGGGCTGGAAGGCGCCGATAAAGATCGCCGGGTCGACCCGCGCATCGTTGAGGCTGACGTTCCAGTGCATATGCGGCCCGGTCGCACGCCCGGTCGCGCCGACTTTGCCGACCACGGCGCCACGGGTCAGCTGATCACCGACTTTCACATCGATCTTCGACATATGGCAGAACATGCTGATAAAGCCCTGGCCGTGATCGACGAACACGGTGTTGCCGTTGAAAAAGTAGTTGCCCACCAGGATCACCTTGCCATTCGCCGGGGTCTTGATCGGCGTGCCCGCCGGCACCGCGAAGTCCAGGCCGGAGTGGGGATTGCGCTCTTCACCGTTGAAGAACCGGCGCACGCCGAACTTGCTCGACAGCGGCCCGTTCACCGGTTTATCCAGCACCAGGTTGCTTGGCAGGTTCGGGCTGAAACTGCGGTAAGCCTTGATCTGCACCGCCAGTTCCGCCTCGATGCGCTTGAGTTGCGCCGGCTCGGGGTTTACCTGGCTTTTGTTTTTCAAGGTGATGCGCTGTTCCGGGTACTTCTTGTAGCCGACGATAAACGGCAGGTTGCGCCCGCCACTGCTGATGCGCTCGTTGCCCGGCTTGACTGTCAGCGGGATGCCGACAATTGCCAGCCAGTTGTCCTGTTCCTTTACTACCAACACCGGTTTGCCTTGGTAGCTGGCCTTCGGTGCAGTTGCCGATGGGCCCAGATCGACGACGGCAACGCCACCGGGCACCGGCTTGTTCAAGGTGCGGGTGATGTAGCTGTCGGCGTGGGCGTTAACGGCAAGGCACAACAACATCAACAGGCTGAATAAACGTGGCATCAATCAATCCAATAACGAAAGGGTGACGGGGGTGAGGTGGTTGTCTTCCACCCGCACTTGCAGTTGGCCTTCACCGAGGCGTGCGGTCAGGCGCTGGCCGGTGTGGGTTTGTGCGGCGTTGCGAATCGCCTGGCCGCGTTCGTCCAGCAGGATGCTGTAGCCACGGCCCAAGGTCGCCAGCGGGCTCACCACGTGCAGCGTCTGCACCTGGCTTTGCAGTTGCAGGCGGCGCGCCTTGAGGCCTTCGCGCATGGCGCGGGGCAGGCGCTCGGCAAGGCTGTCGAGGCGCTGGCGCAGCAGGGCCAGTTGGCGGCCGGGATGCTGGCCGGCAAGGCGGGTTTCCAGACGGATCAGGCGCTCGCGACGGGTATTGAGGCTGCGCTCGAAGGCGCGGCGCAGGCGCATGTCCAGGTCGTCCAGGCGCTGGGCTTGCTGGCGCAGGCGTTCGCCGGGATGGCGCAGGCGCCGGGCCATGCCTTCCAGGCGCAGGCGGTCGTGGCTCAGGCGATTGCGCATCAGCATCACCAGGCGGCGATGCAGGTTTTCAACCTGGCGCACCAGATGGCTGGCGTCTGGCGCAAGTAATTCGGCTGCGGCGGACGGGGTAGGGGCGCGCACGTCGGCGACAAAGTCGCTGATGGACACATCGGTTTCATGGCCGATGGCGCTGACGATGGGCGTAACGCAGGCATCCACGGCTCGGGCCACGGCTTCTTCGTTGAAGCACCAGAGGTCTTCCAGTGAGCCGCCACCACGCGCCAGGATCAGCGCATCAAAGCCACGGGCATCCGCCAGTTTCAACGCCCGCACAATCTGAGGTATCGCTTCGCGGCCTTGCACGGCAGTGGGGATCAGCGTCAGTTCAACGTTCGGCGCACGGCGGCGGAACACGCTGATGATGTCGCGGATCACCGCACCGGTCGGCGAACTGATAATGCCAATGCGCCGAGGATGGGCCGGCAGCGGCACCTTGCGCTCGGCGCTGAACAGGCCTTCGGCGCTGAGTTTTTCCTTCAGCGCATCGAAGGCCAGGCGCAACGCGCCGTCACCGGCCGGCTCCACCGTGTCGAGGATCAGTTGATAATCGCCGCGGCCCTCGAACAGCGAGACCTTGCCGCGCACTTTCACCGCCAGGCCGTCTTTCAAGGCCTGGCGCACCCGCGCGGCGTTATTGCGGAACAGCGCGCAACGTACCTGGGCGCCGCTGTCCTTGAGGGTGAAATACACGTGGCCGGAGGCCGGGCGGGCGAGGTTGGAGATCTCGCCTTCGACCCAGATATTGGTGAACACGTCTTCCAGCAACACCCGCGCGCGGCCGTTGAGTTGGCTGACAGTGAGGACTTCGCGGTCGAGGCCCAGGCGGGCAAAGGGATCTTTAATCATGGGCGGCAGTTTATAGGCATTCCTGCAAGGTTTGGCAGAATTGCGCCACCAGTGCGCTGGGCGCTTGCGCACAGGCCAGGGCCACGGTGCTCAGGCAGTCCGGGTCGGCCAGCGGCAAAAAACGCACGCTGGCGGGAGCGATGTCCTGCATGGACTTTGGTAACAAGGCAATACCAAAGCCGGCCTGGATCAGCTGCAACTGGGTGGTCTTGCGTGACATCACCCGCGCAGCCCTGGGGAAAAAGCCTGCACGCATGCACAACTCGGCCGACAGATAGCTCAGGCCTCCGCGCTGAGGGTGGGGGATCGAGATAAACGCCTCGTCCCTGAGTTGGGCCAACTCCACCGGCGTATTGCTGCGCGCCAGCGCATGATCCGGCGGCACGGCCAGCAACACTTGCTCGCTATATAAAGGCGTTACACGCACGCCTTCACGCTGGCGCAGCACCGGCAGGCGCAACAATCCTACGTCCAGGCGTCCGTCGGCGATTTCCTCCAGCTGCGCTTCCGAGGACAGTTTGACGATGTCCATCGACACCCCGGGGCAGCGTTCCAGCCAGGTGCTGATCCCCTGCAGCAACGCGCCGCTCATCGGCACGGTGCTCGAATGGCTCAAGCGCAGCGTGCCGAGTTGGCCGTTGCCCACTTGTGTGGCCATCTCGCTGGCCTTGAGCAGCTCGCTCAGCAGGGCGCGCGCCCGCGGGTAGAACGCTTCGCCCGCCGCTGTCAGCCGGGGCTGGCGCGCGGTGCGTTCGAACAGTGGGGTTTGCAGCTGGGTTTCCAGTTCCTTGATCTGCCGGCTCAACGCTGATTGGGCGACAAACAAACGCTCGGCGGCGGCGCTGAAGCTGCCACTGTCGGCGATTTCGACGAAGTAGCGCAGTTGGCGGGTGGAGATCACGCGTCATGCCTTTTTGAGATGGGTGGAGGGCTTTGAAGATATTAGTCGCAACCCTCGCCGATGGCTAAAGTGAAGGTCATCTCTTTCAAGGAATAACCCATGGGCGCGGTCGAGCTGTTAAGCCAGTGGTCGTTTGGCGGTGTGGATTGGCTGGTGATTGCCGTGGGCGTGGTGGTGGCCTACATCGTGTTTGGCATCGCCGGTTTTGGCACGGCGTTGGTGGCGGGGCCGATCCTGATTCTGTTTATGCCGCTGTCAAAAATCATTCCGTTGCTGGTGTTGCTGGATTTTGTCGCGGCCTTTGGCAACCTGCTGCAATCGCGGCGCGACGTGAACAAGCCCGAGCTGCTGAGATTGCTGCCGTGCATGGCCATCGGTTGCACCCTGGGCGTGGTGTTTTTGCTCAATCTGCATTCGGATGTGTTGTTACTGCTGATGGGGCTGTTTATCAGTGCCTATGCGCTCTACAGCCTGCTGGTAAAGGCACGGCCGGGGCAGTTGGCGGCGGGGTGGTCGATCCCGATGGGCACCGTGGGTGGGCTGTTTGGCGCACTGTTTGGCAGTGGTGGCTTTTTATATGCGATCTACCTGAACAGCCGATTGCCCAAGGACGCGGCGCGCGCCACCCAAAGTGCGTTGATCAGTTGCAGCACGGTGGTGCGCTTGAGCCTGTTCCTGATTGCCGGGGTGTATGCGGATTTGCCGTTGTTGATGTTGGCGCTGTGCCTGTTGCCGGCGATGGGGTTGGGGTTGTGGTTTGGGCGCCGGTTGACGATGCGGCTGTCGCGTGAAACTTTTGTGCGATTGGTGACCTGGTTAGTGTTGGCCAGCGGCATCGTATTGATCGGGCGGTACTTGAGCGCTTGACCTGATTTCTTCAGGGATTAAGCTGCCAGCCTTCAGGGCCTCTTCGCGAGCAAGCCCGCTCCCACATTCGGTCGCATTCTTCCTGTAGGAATACGGTCGAATGTGGGAGCGGGCTTGCTCGCGAAGGCGCCAGACGGCACACCGCAGGACTCTCAGGCCCCATGAACTCCCAAAGCATCCTTGTCCCGAAAATCTCCACCTTGCCCGTCCACGAACCCCGCGCCCGGGCGATCGTGCGTTGGTTGGTGCGCAAGAACATTATCAAGGAAGAACTCACCACCTGCGGGCGCACCGGCAACCGCATGGGCTATGCCCTGGCCGACGGCGCCCGCGCCGTGGTGCTGCACCCGCAGGCGCTGCCGTTCAACGAGCCGATCAACGGCCTGGAGATTATCTACAAGCGCTGCATCTACACGCCGGCCAAGGGCTTTCTTGAAGAAGCCGGCTGCCCGGAATGCCGCAAGGAAGTCGGCGAAGCGCTGTTCGACAGCCTCGAAGACTGGATGCCCGGCCACACCGACAACTTCACCTGCCCGCTGTGTGGGCATGAAGACGACATCAACGGTTTCCTGTTCCTACAGGAATGCGGGTTTTCCAACCTGGGCTTCATCTTCAACAACTGGGCGGAGGCGGGGTTCAAGCAGAGCTTTATCGACGAATTTGCCGATTGGCTGGACCAGAAGATGAGTTGGGTCAAAGTCGAACTCTAATCCATCTATCAGTATTACCAAGTTTGTCAGAGTTTTACATTGAGCCCGGCGGGGCGCATGTATATAATGGCGCGCTTCCATTTTCCCGCTCGGGAGCCCCCGCGATGCTGCGTATCAGCCAAGAAGCTCTGACATTCGACGACATTCTCCTAGTGCCCGGTTATTCCGAGGTGCTTCCTAACGAAGTCAGTCTCAAGACCCGCCTAACCCGTGGCATCGAGCTGAATATTCCTCTGGTTTCCGCTGCCATGGACACCGTCACTGAGGCCCGTTTGGCAATCGCCATGGCTCAGGAAGGCGGCATTGGCATCATCCACAAGAACATGACCATCGAGCAGCAAGCTGCCGAAGTGCGCAAGGTCAAGCGTTACGAAGCCGGTGTGGTCAAAGACCCCATCACTATCGAAGCCGACGCCACCGTGCGTGACCTGTTCGACCTGACCCGCCTGCACAACATCTCCGGTGTTCCGGTGCTGCATGATGGCGACCTGGTCGGCATCGTCACTTCCCGTGACGTGCGTTTCGAAAACCGTCTTGAAGTCACCGTCCGCGAAGTGATGACGCCCAAAGAGCGTCTGGTCACTGTCAAGGAAGGCGCCGACAAGAACGACGTGCGCGAACTGCTGCACAAGCACCGCATCGAGCGCGTGCTGATCGTCGATGACAAATTCGCCCTCAAAGGCATGATGACCGTCAACGACATCGAAAAAGCCAAGGCTTACCCACTGGCCAGCAAGGATGACCAAGGTCGTCTGCGCGTTGGCGCTGCGGTCGGCACCGGTAAAGACACCGGTGACCGCGTTGCCGCGCTGGTCGCTGCTGGCGTTGACGTGGTGGTGGTCGACACTGCCCACGGTCACTCCAAAGGCGTGATCGACCGCGTGCGTTGGGTCAAGCAGAACTTCCCTGAAGTGCAAGTGATCGGCGGCAACATTGCCACCGGCGCTGCCGCCAAGGCCCTGGCCGAAGCGGGCGCGGATGCGGTCAAGGTCGGTATCGGCCCTGGCTCGATCTGCACCACCCGTATCGTTGCCGGTGTGGGCGTGCCGCAGATCAGCGCCATCGCCAACGTTGCCGCTGCCCTTGAAGGCACTGGCGTACCGTTGATCGCCGACGGCGGCATCCGTTTCTCCGGTGACCTGTCCAAGGCCATCGTTGCCGGTGCTTCCTGCGTGATGATGGGCTCGATGTTCGCCGGTACTGAAGAAGCGCCAGGTGAGATCGAACTGTTCCAGGGTCGTTCGTACAAGGCTTACCGTGGCATGGGTTCGCTGGGCGCCATGTCCCAGGCACAAGGTTCTTCCGACCGTTACTTCCAGGACTCCTCGGCAGGCGCCGAGAAACTCGTCCCGGAAGGCATCGAAGGCCGCGTACCTTACAAAGGCACCCTGAGCGCGATCATCCACCAACTGATGGGCGGCCTGCGTTCCTCGATGGGTTACACCGGCAGCGCCGACATCGAAGAAATGCGCACCAAGCCAGAGTTCGTGCGGATCACCGGCGCCGGCATGGCTGAATCCCATGTCCACGACGTGCAGATCACCAAGGAAGCGCCAAACTACCGCGTAGGTTGATGCTTCCAGCAAAACGTTAAGTAACCGGGGCTGTTCTTCAGCCCCGAGTTGTTTCTGATTCATTAGACGAGACTGACTTCATGGCCCTCGACATTCACGCCCACCGCATCCTGATCCTCGACTTCGGTTCCCAGTACACCCAGCTGATCGCCCGCCGCGTGCGTGAAATCGGCGTGTACTGCGAACTGCATCCGTTCGACATGGACGACGAAGCGATCCGCGAATTCGCACCCAAAGGCGTCATCCTCGCCGGTGGCCCCGAGTCCGTGCACGAAGCCAACAGCCCGCGTTGCCCGCAAGCCGTATTCGACCTGGGCGTGCCCGTCTTCGGTATCTGCTACGGCATGCAGACCATGGCCGAGCAACTGGGCGGCAAGGTTGAAGGTTCCGAGCTGCGTGAATTCGGTTATGCCCGTGTGGATGTGGTCGGCAAGAGCCGCCTGCTGGACGGCATCGAAGACCACGTCGACGCCGACGGCCTGTTCGGCCTCGACGTGTGGATGAGCCACGGTGACAAGGTCACCAAGATGCCGGAAGATTTCCACATCCTGGCCAGCACCCCGAGCTGCCCGATCGCCGGCATGTTCAGCGACGAGCGTCGCTACTACGGCGTGCAGTTCCACCCGGAAGTGACCCACACCAAGCAAGGCGGCCGCATCCTGTCGCGCTTCATCCTCGACATCTGCGAGTGTGAAGCCCTGTGGACCCCCTCGAAAATCGCTGAAGACGCCATCGCCCAGGTTCGCGCCCAGGTCGGCACCGACAACGTACTGCTGGGCCTGTCCGGCGGCGTTGACTCCTCGGTAGTGGCTGCCCTGCTGCACAAAGCCATCGGCGACCAACTGACCTGCGTCTTCGTCGACAACGGCCTGCTGCGCCTGCACGAAGGCGAGCAAGTGATGGCCATGTTCGCCGAGAACATGGGCGTCAAGGTGATCCGCGCCAACGCTGAAGATCAGTTCTTGAACAACCTGGCCGGCGAGTCCGACCCAGAGAAAAAGCGCAAGATCATCGGTCGCACCTTCATCGACGTATTCGATGCCCAGTCCAACAACCTGGACAACATCAAGTACCTCGCCCAAGGCACTATCTACCCTGACGTGATCGAGTCGGCTGGCGCCAAGAGCGGCAAGGCCCACGTGATCAAGTCCCACCACAACGTGGGTGGCCTGCCTGAGGAAATGAACCTCAAGCTGGTAGAACCGCTGCGCGAACTGTTCAAGGACGAAGTCCGCCGTCTGGGCCTGGAACTGGGCCTGCCGTACGACATGGTCTACCGCCACCCATTCCCGGGCCCGGGCCTGGGCGTGCGTATCCTGGGTGAAGTGAAGAAGGAATACGCCGACCTGCTGCGTCGTGCCGACCACATCTTCATCGAAGAACTGCGCAAGGCCGACTGGTACCACAAGGTCAGCCAGGCGTTCGTGGTGTTCCAGCCAGTGAAATCCGTTGGCGTTGTAGGCGATGGCCGTCGTTACGCGTGGGTCGTGGCCCTGCGTGCCGTAGAAACCATCGACTTCATGACCGCCCGTTGGGCACACCTGCCGTACGAACTGCTGGAAACGGTCAGCGGCCGTATCATCAATGAGATCGAAGGCATTTCGCGCGTGACGTATGACGTGTCGAGCAAGCCGCCGGCGACGATTGAGTGGGAATGATCCTGCACTAGCAGGTGAATGCTGAATGACAAAACCCCGGCCTGGTGCCGGGGTTTTGCATTTGGGGCTAGAAGAACTCGTCCAGCAGGCAGTAGAACTTCAGGCGCTGCTCGTCGGGCTCGACACCGTAGAGCTCAAAGAAGGGTTTCACCCACGCCTGGCCAAGCTCGCGTTCGATACTTTGGGCTGCCAGGGCCAAGTCTTGATGGCGGTCACTGATGCCCAGGCGTG
>NZ_QAJM01000003.1:266386-326597 GCF_003852405.1 Pseudomonas sp. KBW05 | reverse complement strand
CACCCGATCATGGGTGGTGGGCTGAGTCGCCAACAGTTCTGCAAACACTTCCTCCGCGCTTTGCCCCAGTCGCTCGTCGTCGAAGTCGCTGCCGTCCACCAATCCTGCACGAATATTTTCCTGAGCACGTGGGATACGTACTTCAAGGGAATGATCGAACGGGCAAAGCGCGATGGGGACCTGGTGCAACGTACGCAGGGCCGTCGCCAGGATGTCAATGATCTGCGCGGCAGAAAGCTCGCTGGCGCTGGCCAGGTCCTGTCCAGGCACGGCGGTCATCAGCAGCCAATGGCGATGGTGTTCTGTCACTTCATCGATAACCACGGGCGCAGGCAGATTCATTTGCCGCAGCCAGCGAAGGCGCTTGGTTTCATCTGCCAGCTCACCGAGGTCGTCAATGGGCTCGGACTTCAGGAACAGGTCCGTGCCGTCGTCCAGGCGCAGGCGGAAGACGTCGGCGCGCGACTCGCCGATGGTCTGCTGCTCGATGAGTGCATGGGGGTATTGGTCACGCCATTTTTTCGGAATGTTCACGATGCTCCAGACCACGGCCCGGGTGCCGGGGTTTTGCGTTTTTACGGCAGTCTACTTGGACAATGCTCAAACCTTGGCCGTAATCGATTTTGAGCAAAGTCTCCTGTTTCTAATCGTTTTTATGCGGTTCCGAACGATTTCTGTGTTCTCTCTCCATTCCTAATCGTTTTTGAGTAACCCAAATGTGCCCGTTCAGGAGCCCACCATGACTGGCTTCCCTCGCAGGCCCCATCGGTTCCGCTTAACTCGCGAGTTGCTTTGTTGGCTGGCGCCTCAGAACGCGTACTTAGTCGTCAACATAAAGTTCCGCGGCGCCCCATACGAGCCACTGCGAAAGTTCTCGTCCAGCGAGCTGATGTACTTTTTGTCGAACAGGTTGTTCAGCGTGCCGGTGGCCGACCACTGTGGCGTCAGTTGATAGCGGGCCATCAGATTCACGGTGGCGTAGTCGCCTTGCTTGACCTTGGTCGAGGCCGGCAGTTGCCAATTGCTTACCGTCATGTGGATGCCGCTTTGCCAGTTCACGCCGCCGCCAATGGTCAGGCGGTCCAGCTCGCCGGGCAGGCGGTAGGTGGTCCAGAGCTTCATCATGTCGGCAGGGATGATGGTTTTGACGCGCTCGTTGTCGGCGTCCTTGACCACGCTGTGGCTGTAGCTGGCGTTGAGGTTCCAGTCCGGCAGCAGTTCGCCGCTGACTTCGATGTCGATGCCGCGGGTCTTGGTCTTTTTCGCCGTATAGGCGGTGACGAGGTCGTTGCCGGCTACCGTGCCATCGGCGATGGCATCGTTCTTCAGGTCTACTTCGAACAACGCGATGGCGGTGTTCAGGCGGCCGTTATAGTAGTCACTTTTCAAACCGATCTCGTAGTTGTCGCCTTCACGCGGGTCTAGCAAATGGCCGCTGGTGTTGCGGTATGCCTGTGGCTTGAAAATGCTGGTGTAGCTGGCGTAGACCGAGTGGTTGGGCGTGAGGTCATACACCACGCCGGCATAGGGCGTGACCTTGCCGTTGATGCGTACGGTGTCGTCGGTGTTGTACGGCTGCAGGCTGGCGACGTGATAGTGAAACAACGCGTCGTAGCGGTAGTTGCTGACGCGGGCACCGAGGATTACCGAAAGGTCGTCGACCGGCTTCAAGCGCGTCGCCAGGTAGGCGCCGTTTTGCCATTGGTCGATGTCGTCGTCTTCGCGGTTGAAGTTATAGGTCGCGTTGGGCGCGTAGTTGTTCCAGCTGTAGATATTCACCGGCTTGCCGCTGACGCCGTTGTTGTTGCTGCCGTCGGCCATCAGGTTGCCGTAGCCGTTGCGGAGGTTCTCGTAGCTCTGGTAGTTGAAGCCCATCACCAGCTCGTGTTCGCGGCCCAGCAGTTGGTAGGGGCCGGAGAGCATCACGTCGAGGCCCTGTTGCTTCTGCGTGTTGTCGCCCTTGGTCGCGGTGTAGCTCAGGCCGTTGCCGGTTTGGGCGTTGACGAAACCGGTGGTGGTGCCGACGGTGATCGAGTCGTAGTCCCGGGTGCCGTACATGGAGTTGGCGGAGACCTTCAAGCTCCAGTCGTGATCGAGTTTGTGCTCGATGGAAGCAAAGGCATTCACCGATTCCTGGCGGTTGGTGCTGTCGCGGCTGGCTGGGTTATCGCTACGTGAGGTGCTCAGGCGATTGCCTTTGTTGTCCAGCAGTGGCAGCCCGGTGGTAGAGAAACCACGTGGGTCGTTGTTGAGGTATTCGGCACCGACCGTCAGCACGGTGTTGTCGCTCAAGTCTGCTTCCAATACGCCGTAGACGATGGTTTTTTCGGTTTGCAGGTGATCGGTAAAGCTGTTGCCTTGGGAATAGGCCGCCACCGCTCGCCCGCGTAAGTTGCCGGTTGGCGTCAATGGGCCGGAGACGTCGACTTCACTGCGGTATTGATCCCACGAGCCCATGCCTGCAGTAATATAACCCTGGAAGGTCGCGGTGGGTTTCTTGCGGATCATGTTGACGGTGCCGGAAGGATCGCCTGTGCCCGACAGCAAACCGGAAGCGCCGCGCAACACTTCGACGTGGTCGTAGATCGCCATATCCGATAGCGCCTGCGGCAAGGCTTGGCTGAACGCAAATGAGGTGGTGGGCATGCCGTCGTATTGGTAGTTGTCGATGGCCAGGCCACGGGAGAACACATACAGCCGGTCGCTGCCGGGGCTTTGCACGTTGATCCCCGCAGTCTGTTCCAGCACCGCGCCGATGCTGTTGAGGTTCTGGTCGTCGATGCGTTGGCGGGTCATGACGCTGACCGACTGCGGTGTTTCTTTCAGGCTAAGGTTCAGCTTGGTCGCCGTGTTGGTGGACCCGGTGGTGTAGGAACCGCTGTTCTCGCTGATCGCCCCCAAGCCCAGCCCGGAGATGGTGGTGGCGCCCAGTTGCAGCGCGTCACCCTTGGCGGCCGGCACCAGCACATACGCGCCATTGGCCTGGCGCTGCGCTTGCAGGCCACTACCGGCGAGCAGGCGCGCCAGGCCTTCGTCGATGCTGTAAGTGCCGGTCAACCCTGGCGTGGTCATGCCCTGGGTCTGCTCGACGCTGAACGACAACGTGACATTCGCCGCCGTGGCAAACAGGCTCAGGGCCGCGCCGAGCGACCCTGCATTGATCTGGTAGGCATGGCTCTGGTTTTGCGCCAGTGCGTGGGTCGGTGCCAGGCTCAAGGCCGAAAAGACACCGAGCGCCACCGCCAGGTGAACGGCGTGGGCGAGCGGCCGGGCGGCGTTGAGGGTGAATCGTGACATACAGGTTTCCTTCCGTTGGCAGGGCAGGGGAGCAGTCGTGATTGCTGCTTTCCTGTACATGGCCGAACGAAAACTGGAATCGGCAACCCTTGATGGGAATTATTCGCAAAAAACTTCAGGCGGCTTCGACGCTGGCCCAATACCGCGTGACGAAACGCACGCTCACCGGCAGCGACTGGCTGAGGTTTTCCAGGATGGTATCGGTGTCATCGATGCGGAACGCGCCACTCAGGCGCAGGTTGGCAATCGCCGGTGCACAGCGCAGCACGCCCGGGCGATAGCGGCTGAGCTCGGCGATAAAGTCCTCCAGGCGCCAGTCGATCACCGTCAGCATGCCTTGGCTCCAGGCGCCGGCACCTGCGGGGACTGGGGTTACGACACTGGTCTGGTCGCGGTCGAAATGGGCCTGCTGGCCAGCATCCAGGCGCAGCACGCGTGACGGATGATTCAACGGGCGCAGCTCTACGGCTTTATCCAGCACGCACACGTCGGTGACAGTCGGCCCGCAGCGCACGATAAAGCGGGTGCCCAGCGCGCGTACGCTGCCTTGGGGCGCCTCGACGATAAACGGGCGGCTGTCGCGGGCGGTCTCCACGAGGATCTCGCCGCGATGCAGGCGGATCAGACGCAGTTCGGCGTTGAAGGCAATGTCGATGGCGCTGTCGGTATTGAGGTCCAACTGGCTGCCGTCGTCCAGGCCCAAATGGCGGCGTTGGCCAGTGGCAGTGCGTTGATCGGCCAGCATCGTCGGGTACGGCAGGTGCCCGGCGGCCAGCCAGCCACTGCCACCCACTGCCAGCAACAGGCCAAGGGTCTTGAGCACTGCGCGGCGGCGCGCCTTGACCCCGGCCAGGGTCGATAGGGAAACATCGGCCGGCAGCCTGGCCCATTGGCTTTGCAGTTTTTCCACGCGGGCCCAGGCCCGTGCGTGTTGCGGATTGGCCGCCAGCCACTGACGCCAGGCCTGGTGGTCGGCCTCGTTCGACGGCGTGCTGTTGAGGCGCACATACCAGGTGGCAGCGGCTTCGAGGGTGGGCAGGTCCAGGGGCGCGGCCATCAGTCTTCCGTCAGCAGCAGGCAGTGGGTCATGGCACGGATCACGTGTTTCTTGACGGTGGTCACCGAGACGCCGAGGCGTTCGCCGGTGGCCACATAACTCAAACCTTCCAACTGCACGGCAAGGAAAATCTGCCGTGTGCGCTCGCCGAGGCCGTCGAGCATGCTGTCGATCGCCACGAGTGTTTCCAGAATCAGCAGGCGTGTTTCGGGGGAGACATCCAGCGGCTCCGCACGCAAGGCCAGGGCTTCGAGGTATGCCTGCTCCAGGGCGCGTCGGCGGAACTTGTCGATCATCAGCGCGCGCGCAATGGCGCTCAGATAGGTGCGCGGCTCGCGGATCTGTTCGACATCGCGGGAGGTCAACAGGCGTACGAAAGTATCCTGGGCCAGGTCCGCCGCATCGCTGGCGTTACCCATGCGGGCGCGCAACCAGCTTTTCAGCCAGCCATTGTGTTCGCTGTACAGCACGTGCAGGGCGCAAGGATCGGGAGCGGGCATGAGCGGCAAAACCAACGGTTCAATTGATAATGAATCGCATTGTCTGGCCCGCGATGGATTTGCGCAAGATCATTCCCGAAGGAACGCCGTCAGCGCCGCGCAATATCCGAAAAGTAAAACTTATCCAACGTATGCCGCGACTCGGTGTACTCGAACTGCCGGCCATCCTGCAAAAACGTCTGGTTACTCACCACGATCACATGGCTTTGCCCTTCGAGGTCGAGGTGCGCCTGGTCGTCCTTGCTGCGGGGCAGGGCTTCGATCGTGCGCTGGGCGTAGGCAATTTGCAGTTGCAGGGTCTGTTCGATAAACGCGTAGATCGATTGCTCGGCAATCTCGCGGTCCAGCCCCGGAATCAGCTCGGCGACGAAGTGGTTGATGTCGAGGATCACCCGTTTGCCGCCAATGCGCCGCACCCGCTTGATACGGGTAATCAGGGTGCCCGGCTCGGCTTCGATATGTTGCTGCAGTGAGCCTTCCAGCGGGAACTGGGTAAATTCCACTACTTCGGTGCGTACGTCATCGCCCAGGTCGGCGTGGGTTTCGTAGAAGCTGACGATGCCGCCCAGTTGGAACTCGATGGGGTTGGGCGACAACACGAAGGTGCCCTTGCCGTGGATCTTTTGCGCGAACCCACGCTCCTGCAACTGCTCGATGGCCCGGCGCACGGTGCCACGGCTGGCCTGGTAGCTGTGCATCAGTTCGGTTTCGGAGGGAAGGCGCGTGCCGCGTTGCAGGCGTTCAGTGGTGATGCTGGCAAGCAGATCCGTGTAGATCTGGTTGTATTTGCTCATGGGGATGGCTCTGTGCCTTTGCGTTCAGGCAGGAACCTTAGTGGCATGGGTGGGGTTTGTCCATTCGACCTACAGTCAGCCAGGTCCTACACGGAATAAACTTTTTCAAACTCGTCTGTACGAGTTGTTGCTTTAACTCGTACAGACGAGTACTTTTGCCCACGGCGTGCTGCCAATGACTGCCCCCAAATAAAAAAATCAAAGTGGAAACCAAGCATGAGCCACGACTATTCGAATATTGCCCGCGAGATCCTCGAACACCTCGGGGGCAGCGACAACCTTGAGCAAGCCGCCCACTGCGTGACGCGCCTGCGCCTGGCGCTCAAGGACCCGAGTCGGGTCAACAGCAGTGCGCTGAACCAGGTCGATCTGGTCAAGGGCTCGTTCTTTACCGGCGGCCTGTTCCAGGTGGTCATCGGCCCGGGCGAAGTGGAAAAGGTCTACGCCGCCCTGCGCGAACAGACCGGCCTCGCCGCCGCCACCATCGCCGATGTGAAGAAGAAGGGCGCCGACAAGACGAACGCCATGCAGCGTCTGGTGCGGGTCTTTTCCGATGTGTTCATGCCGATCCTGCCCGCGCTGATCATCGCCGGCCTGTTGATGGGCGTGAACAACCTGATGGGCGCCAAGGGCATGTTCATCGAGGGCAAGACGCTGCTGGAGGCGTACCCGAACCTGGACGGCCTGTGGAGCCTGATCAACCTGATGGCCAACACCTCGTTTGTGTTCCTGCCGGCGCTGGTGGGCTGGTCGGCGGCCAAGCGCTTTGGCGGCAGTGAAATCCTCGGCATCGTGCTCGGCCTGATGCTGGTGCACCCGGACCTGCTCAATGCCTGGAACTACGGTAAGGCCGTCGCCGGCCTCGACGGCCAGAGCCTGCCGTACTTCGATATCTTCGGCTGGTTCAAGATCGAAAAAGTCGGCTACCAGGGGCAGATCCTGCCGATCCTGATGGCCGCCTATGTGATGAGCGTCATTGAAAAATGGCTGCGGGCGCGGGTGCCCAATGCGATCCAGCTGCTGGTCGTGCCCATCACCACCATCGTGGTTACCGGTGTGCTGGCGCTGGCGATCATCGGCCCGGTGACCCGTCACCTCGGCATCCTGATCACCGAAGGCGTGGTCACCTTGTTCGACCTGGCGCCAATGGTCGGCGGGGCGATTTTCGGCCTGCTGTATGCGCCGCTGGTGATCACCGGCATGCACCACATGTTCCTCGCGGTGGACCTGCAACTCATCTCCACCCAAGGCGGCACCTTTATCTGGCCGATGATCGTCATGTCCAACCTGGCCCAGGGCAGCGCCGCACTCGGCGTGTTCTACATGACTCGCAATGCGCGGGACAAAAGCATGGCGTCCACTTCGGCGATTTCCGCGTACTTCGGCATCACGGAACCGGCGATGTTCGGCGTGAACCTGCGCTTCAAGTTTCCGTTCTATGCCGCGCTGCTGGGCTCGGCGCTGGGCAGTATTTTCCTGTCGCTGAACAAGGTGCAGGCGTCGGCCATTGGTGTCGGTGGCTTGCCTGGGTTTATCTCGATCATTCCGCAGTACATCCCGAGTTTTGTGATCGGGATGGTGATTGCGATCGTGGTGCCGTTTGTTTTGACCTGTGGGTTGAGCATGAAGATTGTTCGGCCGGGTTATCGCGTCGCCTGATCTATCGCCTTCGCGAGCAAGCCCGCTCCCACATGGGAATGCATTTCAAATGTGGGAGCGGGCTTGCTCGCGAAGAGGCCCTCAAGGCCAGTACAAAACTTTATTGAAGGAATCCCCATGCAAAACTGGCAACACTCGGTGATCTACCAGATCTACCCCAAAAGCTTCCACAGCCACGCGGGTAACGCCACCGGTGACCTGCTGGGCATTGTGGACAAGCTCGATTATCTGAAGTGGCTGGGCGTCGATTGCCTGTGGATCACCCCGTTCCTGCGCTCGCCGCAGCGCGACAACGGCTACGACATCAGCGACTACTACGCCATCGACCCCAGCTACGGCACCATGGCCGACTGCGATTTGCTGATCAGCGAAGCCGCCAGGCGCGGCATCAAGCTGATGCTCGACATCGTGGTCAACCACACCTCCATTGAACACGAATGGTTCCAGCAGGCGCGCAGCAGCCTCGACAACCCGTACCGCGACTTCTACATCTGGCGCGACCAGCCGAACAACTGGGAATCCAAGTTCGGCGGCTCAGCCTGGGAATACGAGGCGCAAACCGGCCAGTATTTCCTGCACCTGTTCGACCACACCCAGGCCGACCTCAATTGGGACAACCCCAAGGTGCGCGCCGAAGTGTTCAAGCTGATGCGCTTCTGGCGTGACAAGGGCGTCGGCGGTTTCCGCCTGGACGTGATCAACCTGATCTCCAAGCCCGCCGATTTCCCCGAAGACAACAGCGACGGCCGCCGCTTCTACACCGACGGTCCGAATGTGCATGAATACTTGCAGGAAATGCACCGCGAAGTCTTCGACGGCCACGACCTGATCAACGTCGGCGAGATGTCGTCCACAAGCCTGGAACACTGCATTCGCTATTCGAATCCAGCGTCGAAAGAGCTGTCGATGACCTTCAACTTTCATCACCTGAAAGTCGATTATCCGAACCTGCAAAAATGGGTGAAAGCCGACTTCGATTTTCTCCAACTCAAGCAGATCTTTTCCGACTGGCAACTGGGCATGCAGGCCGGCGGCGGCTGGAACGCGTTGTTCTGGTGTAACCACGATCAGCCACGGGTGGTCTCGCGCTTTGGTGATGACGGCAAGTACCGCGTGGTCTCGGCCAAGATGCTCGCCACCGCGCTGCACTTCCTCCAGGGCACGCCGTATGTGTACCAGGGCGAAGAGTTGGGCATGACCAATCCGGGCTTCGACAGCATCGAGCAGTACCGCGATGTGGAGACCCTGAATATCTTCCGCCTCAAGCGTGATGCGGGTGAGTCCGAGGCGTCGAGCATGGCCGCGATCATGCAGAAGTCGCGGGATAACGGGCGTACGCCGATGCAGTGGAATGCCGGGGCCAATGCGGGTTTCAGCGCCGGCGAGCCGTGGATTGGTATCCCGGCCAACGCCTCGACCATCAATGTCGAAAACCAACTGGATGACCCGGATTCAGTGCTGCATCACTACCGCGCGCTGATCGCCTTGCGTCGCCATGAACCGCTGATCCAGCACGGTGTTTACCGCCAACTCCTGGCCGACCACCTTCAGGTCTGGGCCTACCTGCGCGAAGGCCACGGCGAGCGCCTGCTGGTGTTGAACAACTTCTATGGCACGCCGTGCGAAATCCAACTGCCCGCTGACGTGATCAACGCGGCAACCGAGCAACGCCTGTTGATCAGCAACTACCCCGACTGCCCACGGCAAACCGCGACGGTGGTGTTGCGCCCGTACGAATCGTTTGTGCTGCACCTCAAGGATTGAGACCCGTTGTACCCCCGTGTGGGAGCACGGGGCGCTGCAAAAACCATAATAAAAATATCGGAGTGCTTCATGAAAACAACTATAAAGCTGGGCCTCGTTGCATCCTGTCTGAGCCTGCCCTTTGGCGCTCAGGCCCTGGAATTTGCCGGTTACTTGCGCAGTGGCGCGGGGACGTCAACGGGCAGCGGCCCGCAGCAATGTTTCCAGTTGCCGGGGGCGCAATCCAAATACCGCCTGGGCAACGAATGTGAGCAATACGCCGAGCTGGAATTGCGCCAAGACCTGTTGACCCTCGACGACGGCTCGGTGCTCAGCGTCGATGCGATGGCGTCGCTGTACAACAAGTACGACCGCGAGCTGAAATTCCAGGGCGAGAACAACGGCTCGGCGCGCATGCCGCAGATGTATGCGCAGTGGTCCAACCTGCCCAGCCTCAACGGCGGCTCGATCTGGGCCGGGCGGCGTTACTACAAGCGTAACGACATCCATATCTCCGACTTCTACTACTGGAACCAGAGCGCCACGGGCGGCGGTATCGAGGACGTGCTGATCGGCGACCTCAAGTACAGCTACGCGATTTCCCGCAAGGACAACCTGTACCAGAAGGAATACGCCACCCGTCACGACTTCAACGTCGCCGGCTTCAAGACCAACCCCGGCGGCGAGCTGGAGCTGGGCTTGAGCTACATCGAAAAAGCCGGCGGGCGCGACACCAACAGCGGTTGGGCGATCACCGCACAGCACGTGCAAAAACCCTTCCTCGGCGGCAAGAACAAGTTCGCCTTGCAGTACGGCGAAGGCCCCGGCACCGGGCTCGGTTATACCGGCGATACCTTCCTGGACAAGAGCAGCAAAAGTTATCGCGCCGTGGAGTTTTTCGACTGGCAGGTGACCCCACGTTTCGGTGGGCAGATCGAGGCGGTGTACCAGAAGGATATTCGCCCCGGCAGCCAGGACCAGACCTGGATGTCCCTCGGCGTGCGCCCGGCGTATGCCATCAGCGAGCAGTTCAAGCTGGTGACCGAGCTTGGGCACGATCAAGTTGATGCCAGCGGCGGCACGCGCAAGCTGAGCAAATTTACCTTTGCCCCGACCTGGTCGCCCAAAGGCCCGGATTTCTGGGCGCGCCCGGAAGTGCGTTTGTACTACACCTATGCAACCTGGAACGAAGCGGCCAAGCGTGCGGCGAATGAGCTGGCGGCGGGTTCGGCGTTGTCCGATACGGGGTCGTACGGTACGGCGCGGCATGGGTCGAACTTTGGTGTGCAAGTCGAATACTGGTGGAAGTAACGCGGACTCAAGTGGATGAGCTTTATGTGGGAGCGGGCTTGCCCGCGATGGCGGTGTGTCAGCCAGCAGTGTTTTGTCTGATGTACCGCTATCGCGGGCAAGCCCGGCTCCCACAGGGGCCCTCGCTGAATCTGAAATATGTTTCCACCCTATGATTTTTACAGAACACAACAACAGGTGAAGTCATGACCCCATCCAACCCCCTGGAACTGCTGGCACCGTTGTCCGGTGTGCTGCTGGCGCTGGACTCGGTGCCCGACCCGGTATTCTCCAGCCGCCTGATCGGCGACGGCCTGTGCATCGACCCGACTTCGCAGACCCTCTGCGCGCCGCTGGCCGGGGTGATCAGCAATATCCAGGACAGTGGGCATGCCGTCAGCATCACCAACGACCACGGCGTGCAGGTGCTCCTGCACATCGGCCTGGACACCGTGAACCTCGCAGGCAAAGGCTTCACCCGCTTGGTGCAGGAAGGCCAGCAGGTGGAGGCCGGGCAAGCGCTGATCGAATTCGATGCCGACTACGTGGCGCTGCATGCGCGCAGTTTGCTGACCCTGATGCTGGTAGTCAGCGGCGAGCCGTTCACCTTGCTGGCGAACGGTCTGGTCGAGGTAGGCCAGTCATTGATGCAGTTATCCCCAGGCGCGGCAGTTGACGCAGTGGATGAGGAGGAGGGTGATGCACTGTTCTCCAAGCCGCTGACGTTGCCCAACGCCAATGGCCTGCACGCGCGTCCGGCGGCGGTATTGGCCCAGGCGGCGAAAGGCTTCAACGCGAGCATCTACCTGCACAAGCAAACCCAGAGCGCCAACGCGAAGTCGCTGGTGGCGATCATGGCCCTGCAAACCGTGCAGGGCGACACCCTGCAAGTGAGCGCGGCGGGAACGGATGCCGACGCCGCGATCAAGGCCTTGGTCGAATTGCTGGCGCAAGGCTGCGGCGAGACGGTTGCGGCACCGGCTGAAGTGATTGAGCCGGTGTCGTCGTCGACGTTATTGCGCGGCGTGTGCGCATCGCCGGGCTCGGCGTTTGGCCAAGTGGTGCAAGTGACCGAACCCGTGCTGAACATCACGGAACCGGGCAGCGGTGAAGCGGCTGAGCGTGGCGCTTTGCAGCGCGGCCTGCTGGCGGCAAGCGAAGCCCTGCAAGCCTTGCAAGACAAGGCCAGCGGCAGCGCCCAGGCGCAGATTTTCCGCGCTCATCAAGAATTGCTCGAAGACCCGACCTTACTGGAACATGCCCACGACCTGCTGGCGCAAGGCAAGAGCGCCGCCTTTGCCTGGAACAGCGCCACGCTGGCCACCGTCAAACTGTTCCAGGGCCTGGGCAATGCGCTGATCGCCGAACGTGCGGCGGACTTGGCCGATGTCGGCCAGCGCGTGCTCAAACTGATCCTTGGCCTTCAAGACAGCGCCTGGGACTTGCCGGAGCGTGCGATCCTGATCGCTGATCAACTCACACCCTCACAAACTGCCAGCCTGGATACGCGCAAGGTGTTGGGATTTGTCACCGTCGGTGGCGGTGCCACCAGCCACGTCGCGATCCTTGCCCGTGCCCTGGGTTTGCCGGCAATTTGCGGCGTGCCGGTGCAGGTGTTGGAACTCGCCAACGGTAAGCAGGTGCTGCTGGACGCCGACAAAGGCGAACTGCACCTGGACCCCGACCTGGCGGAAATCGAACAGCTGGAAACGGCACGTCAACAGCACATCCTGCGACGTCAGCGCGAGGTGGCGCAGGCTGCTTTACCGGCGACGACCCGCGATGGTCATCACGTCGACGTCAGCGCCAACGTCGCCTCGCTACATGAGGTCGAGCAGTCGTTGACGTTGGGCGGCGAGGGCGTCGGCCTGCTGCGCTCCGAATTCCTCTACCTGGACCGCAATCGCGCGCCAAGCCCCGAAGAACAAGCGGCGACCTACACCGATATCGCCCGTGCCCTGGGCAGCGAGCGCAATTTGGTGGTGCGTACCCTGGACGTCGGTGGCGACAAGCCGCTGGCCTATGTGCCGATGGATGCCGAGACCAACCCCTTCCTCGGCCTGCGCGGCATTCGCCTGTGCCTGGAACGCCCGCAACTGTTGCGCGAACAGTTCCGTGCGATCCTCGCCAGCGCGGGTTTTGCGCGCCTGCATATCATGTTGCCGATGGTCAGCCTGCTGTCGGAGCTGCACCAGGCGCGGCAAATTCTGCAAGAGGAAGCGCTGGCGCTGGGGCTCACCGAGCTGCCCAAGCTGGGCATCATGATCGAAGTCCCATCCGCCGCCCTGATGGCGGATGTGTTCGCGCCCCATGTGGATTTTTTCTCCATCGGCACCAATGACCTGACCCAATACACCCTGGCGATGGACCGCGACCACCCGCGCCTGGCCAGCCAGGCCGACAGCTTTCACCCGGCGGTACTGCGCCTGATCGCCACCACGGTCAAGGCCGCCCATGCCCATGGCAAGTGGGTCGGTGTGTGTGGCGCGTTGGCCTCCGAATCGCTGGCGGTGCCGGTGTTGATCGGGATGGGGGTGGATGAGTTGTCGGTCAGCGTGCCGTTGATCCCCACCATCAAGGCCACCGTGCGCGAGCTGGACCTGACCGATTGCCAGATCATCGCCCGCCAGGTGCTGGGCCTGGAAGAAGCCGCCCAAGTGCGTGAGGCCCTGCGCCAGTACCACGCGGCTACCGTTGAAACCTCATCTGTCGTGGAGCTTTGAGCATGTTCGAGAAATTACAGCGGGCGTTCTGGAAGGCCTTGACCCCGGACCTGGTGGCCGAGACGGTGGCAACGCCGGGGTTGTTGTCGGCGCAGGTGCTGAAGGCATTGGGTGGCGCGGATAACCTCAAGTCGCAGCAGCGGGTTGCGCTGACGCGGGTGCGGGTGCAGTTGCAGGATGGGACGAAGTTGGATGATGCGGCGTTGCAGGCGGCGGGTGTGCCGGGGGTGATGGTGCTGACGGGCGGGGTGGTGCATCTGCTCACCGGCCTCTAAGCCCAATGGAGATTCAAATGTGGGAGCGGGCTTGCTCCCACATGGGTTTTGCAGTGTTCGAAAGATAGTCGTCTTAGAGTTTCGGGTTGTCTTCGGGCGGCTTGGTTTTATCCACACCCGGCACATGCAAGTTGCCTTCGACCACCTGGTTGCCTTCCAACTGCGGCTGGGTCACCCAGGTCAAAATGTCGTAGTAGCGCCGGATGTTCGCCACAAAGTGCACCGGCTCACCACCACGGGCATAGCCATAGCGGGTCTTGCTGTACCACTGCTTCTGCGACAGGCGTGGCAGCATCTTCTTCACATCCAGCCACTTGTTCGGGTTCAAGCCTTCGCGCTTGGCCAGGGTGCGCGCATCTTCCAGATGGCCGCCGCCGACGTTGTAGGCGGCGAGGGCGAACCAGGTGCGATCCGGCTCGGCGATGCTGTCGTCGAGTTCACTTTTGATCCGGGCCAGGTACTTGGCGCCACCCATGATGCTTTGCTTGGGGTCCAGACGGTTGGACACACCCATGGCCTGGGCGGTGTTCTGGGTCAGCATCATCAGGCCGCGCACGCCGGTCTTGGAGGTGACCGCCGGTTGCCACAGCGATTCCTGATAGCCGATGGCGGCCAATAAGCGCCAATCGACCTTTTCTTCCTTGGCATAGGCGCGGAAGTGCTTCTCGTATTTGGGCAGGCGCTGCTGCAAATGCTGGGCGAAGGTATAGGCACCTACATAACCGAGTACATCAACGTGCCCGTAATAGCGATCTTTCAGGCGCTGCAAGGTGCCGTTTTTCTCGACCTTGTCCAGGTAACTGTTGATTTCGTTGAGCAGGCTATTGTCTTCACCGGCGGCCACGGCCCAGCTCTGGTTGCTGGCGTTGCCGAGGTCGAACGCCACGCGCACGTTGGGGAAGTACACCTGGTTCATCGCCACTTCGTTGGAGTCCACCAGGGTCAGGTCGATTTGCCCCTCGTCCACCATGCGCAGCAGGTCGACTACCTCAACGGCATCGGACTCTTCGTATTCGATTGCAGGATTCTGCTTTTTAAGCGCCGCCAGTTGTTCGGCGTGGGTGCTGCCCTTGAGCACCATGATCTTCTTGCCCACCAGGTCCGCTGCGTTTGTCGGGCGAGACTGGCCGTTGCGGTAGATGATCTGCGGGGTCACTTCAAGGTAAGGATGGGAGAAACGTACCTGCTGCTGGCGCTGCTCGCTGCTGACCAAGCCAGCGGCAGCCAACACCGGGCCGTTGGTCTTGCCCAACTGGCCGAACAGGTCATCGAGGTTGTCGGCGGTCTCGATCTCCAGCTTGACGCCCAGGTCATCGGCAAAGCGCTTGACCAGTTCGTATTCGAAACCGGTTTCACCATTGCGGTCCTGGAAATAAGTCGCCGGGCTGTTCCGGGTAATCACCCGCAATACGCCATCCTCCTTGATTCGCTCGAGCGTGCTGGGTTTATCAACACAGGCGCTGAGCAGCAGGAAGAGTCCGGTTGCGAAGAGCCATTTGGCACATCGCGGGCGCAAAGCAGTTGGGGAGAACATCTGCGCAGTATACGCAAACGGCCCACGGCGCCATATCTCGACAGCATTGGCGTTGTCTGCTAGACGCCGGAAAAGCGTGCTGCAGCCCGCAGAAATGGGGCTTGGCGAGGGATTGTGACGGTTAAAATAACTGCGCGACCGACCGCGGATTTTGCCCCGATAGCGTGCAAAGCCGGCCAAC
This sequence comes from Pseudomonas sp. KBW05, assembly GCF_003852405.1. Classification (GTDB taxonomy): domain Bacteria; phylum Pseudomonadota; class Gammaproteobacteria; order Pseudomonadales; family Pseudomonadaceae; genus Aquipseudomonas. The sequence continues at coordinate 311,544 of NZ_QAJM01000003.1, read as the reverse complement.
TGACGTTCGGCAGCCGCCAGCGGTGCCGTTTCGGGTGCCGTTGGCGACGGTTTACGCTAGAATGCACGGCCTCAAAGCACACCCCTTCCCGAGGCTGTCCCGAAGATGTTGATCCTGCGCGGCGCTCCTGCCCTTTCTGCCTTTCGCCACAGCAAACTCCTTGAACAACTGAGCCAGAAGGTTCCAGCGGTTACAGGCCTGTATGCTGAATTTGCTCACTTCGCCGAAACCACCGGCGTCTTGACCGCCGACGAACAGCAAGTGCTGGCACGCCTTCTGAAGTACGGCCCAAGCGTTCCCGTTCAAGAGCCGACCGGCCGCTTGTTCCTGGTTCTGCCACGGTTCGGCACCATCTCGCCCTGGTCGAGCAAGGCCAGCGATATCGCCCGCAACTGCGGCCTGGAGAAAATCCAGCGCCTGGAGCGTGGTATTGCCTTCTATGTCGCTGGCCAGTTCAGCGATGCCGAAGCCGAGCTGATCGCCAGCAGCCTGCACGACCGCATGACCCAGATCATCGTCAGCCAGCTGGAACAGGCTGCCGGCCTGTTCAGCCACGCCGAACCCAAGCCGCTGACCGCGATTGACGTGCTCGGTGGCGGTCGCGCCGCCCTCGAGAAGGCCAACACCGAACTCGGCCTGGCCCTGGCCGACGACGAAATCGACTACCTGGTCAACGCCTTCAACGGCTTGCAGCGCAACCCGCACGACATCGAACTGATGATGTTTGCCCAGGCCAACTCCGAGCACTGCCGTCACAAGATCTTCAACGCCAGTTGGGACATCGACGGCCAAAGCCAGGAAAAAAGCCTGTTCGGCATGATCAAGAACACCTACGTGATGCACAGCGAAGGCGTTCTGTCGGCTTATAAAGACAACGCTTCGGTCATCGTCGGTTCCGTCGCTGGCCGTTTCTTCCCGGACCCTGAAACCCGCCAGTACGGCGCGGTGCAGGAGCCGGTGCACATCCTCATGAAGGTCGAGACCCACAACCACCCGACCGCGATTGCCCCGTTCCCGGGCGCAGCCACCGGTTCCGGCGGCGAGATCCGCGACGAAGGCGCTACCGGCCGTGGCGCCAAGCCAAAGGCGGGCCTCACCGGTTTCACCGTGTCCAACCTGCAGATCCCGGGCTTCGAACAGCCGTGGGAAGTGCCGTACGGCAAGCCTGAGCGCATCGTCACCGCGCTGGACATCATGATCGAAGGCCCGCTGGGCGGCGCCGCGTTCAACAACGAGTTCGGTCGTCCGGCCCTCACCGGCTACTTCCGTACGTTCGAGCAGTCCATCACCACCCCGCGTGGCGATGAAGTGCGCGGCTACCACAAGCCGATCATGTTGGCTGGCGGCATGGGCAACATCCGCGAAGAACACGTCAAGAAAGGCGAGATCCTGGTCGGCTCCAAGCTGATCGTGCTCGGCGGCCCGGCGATGTTGATCGGCCTGGGCGGCGGCGCCGCTTCCTCCATGGCCACCGGCACCAGCTCGGCGGACCTGGACTTTGCTTCCGTACAGCGCGAAAACCCAGAGATGGAGCGTCGCTGCCAGGAAGTCATCGACCGTTGCTGGCAGTTGGGTGACAAGAACCCGATCAGCTTCATCCATGACGTCGGCGCGGGCGGTTTGTCCAACGCCTTCCCGGAACTGGTCAACGATGGCGACCGCGGTGGCCGTTTCGAACTGCGCAACATTCCAAACGACGAGCCGGGCATGGCCCCGCACGAAATCTGGAGCAACGAATCCCAGGAACGTTATGTTCTGGCCGTTGGTGCTGAAGATTTCGCACGCTTCCAGGCCATCTGCGAACGCGAGCGCTGCCCGTTCGCCGTGGTCGGCGAAGCCACTGCCGAGCCGCAACTGACCGTCACCGACAGCCACTTCGGCAACAGCCCGGTGGACATGCCGCTGGAAGTGCTGCTGGGCAAAGCCCCGCGTATGCACCGATCCGCCGTGCGTGAAGCCGAGCTGGGCGATGACTTCGACCCAAGCAAGCTGGAACTGGCCGACAGCATCGAGCGCGTGCTGCACCACCCGGCCGTGGCGAGCAAAAGCTTCCTGATCACCATCGGCGACCGCACCATCACCGGCCTGGTGGCCCGTGATCAAATGGTCGGCCCGTGGCAGGTTCCGGTGGCCGACGTTGCCGTCACCGCCACCAGCTTCGACGTCTACACCGGTGAAGCCATGGCCATGGGCGAGCGTACGCCGCTGGCCCTGCTGGACGCCCCGGCGTCGGGCCGCATGGCCATTGGTGAAACCCTCACCAACATCGCCGCGTCGCGTATCGGTAAATTGTCTGACATCAAACTGTCGGCCAACTGGATGTCCGCTGCCGGTCACCCAGGTGAAGACGCGCGGCTGTACGACACCGTCAAAGCGGTCGGCATGGAACTGTGCCCGGAGCTGGGTATCACCATTCCGGTGGGCAAGGACTCCATGTCCATGGCCACCCGTTGGAACGAAGACGGCACCGACAAGAGCGTCACCTCGCCGCTGTCGCTGATCGTTACCGGTTTCGCACCGGTCACCGACATCCGCCAGACCCTGACCCCGCAACTGCGCATGGACAAGGGCACCACCGACCTGATCCTGATCGACCTGGGTCGTGGCCAGAACCGCATGGGCGCGTCGATCCTCGCGCAAACCCATGGCAAGCTCGGCAGCCAGGCACCGGACGTCGATGACGCTGAAGACCTCAAGGCCTTCTTCGCCGTGATCCAGGGCCTCAACGCCGACGGCCACCTGCTGGCTTACCACGACCGTTCCGACGGTGGTTTGCTGACCAGCGTGGTCGAGATGGCCTTCGCCGGTCACTGCGGCCTGAACATCGTGCTCGACAGCGTTGCCGAGGATGCATCCGAGATCAACGGCATCCTGTTCAACGAAGAGTTGGGTGCGGTGATCCAGGTTCGCCAGGACGCTACCCCAGACGTACTTGCGCAGTTCAGCGCTGCCGGCCTGGATGACTGCGTGGCGGTGATCGGCCAGCCGATCAACAACGGCGAGATCAACATCTCGTTCAACGGCGACACCGTGTTTGCCGGCCAGCGCCGTCTGTTGCAACGCCAGTGGGCCGAAACCAGCTACCAGATCCAGCGTCTGCGCGACAACGTTGAGTGCGCCGAGCAGGAATTCGACGTGATCCTGGAAGAAGACAACCCGGGCCTGAGCACCAAGCTCAGCTTCGACGTCAACCAGGACATCGCCGCGCCTTACATCAAGAAAGGCATCCGCCCACAGGTTGCGGTACTGCGTGAGCAGGGCGTCAACGGCCAGGTGGAAATGGCGGCCGCATTCGACCGTGCGGGCTTCAATGCGATCGACGTGCACATGAGCGACATCCTCGCCGGTCGCGTTGACCTCAACGAGTACAAAGGCCTGGTGGCCTGCGGCGGTTTCTCCTACGGCGACGTGCTGGGTGCCGGTGAAGGCTGGGCCAAGTCGGCCCTGTTCAACAGCCGTGCCCGCGACGCGTTCCAAGGCTTCTTCGAGCGTAACGACAGCTTCACCCTGGGTGTGTGCAACGGTTGCCAGATGATGTCCAACCTCAGCGAACTGATCCCGGGCAGCGAGTTCTGGCCGCACTTTGTGCGTAACCGTTCCGAGCAGTTCGAAGCCCGTGTCGCCATGGTGCAGGTGCAGGAATCCAACTCGATCTTCCTGCAAGGCATGGCAGGTTCGCGCATGCCAATCGCCATCGCCCACGGTGAAGGCCATGCCGAGTTCGCAAGCGAAGAAGCGCTGCTGGAAGCCGACCTGTCCGGTTGCGTGGCCATGCGTTTCGTCGACAACCACGGCAAAGTCACCGAGACCTACCCGGCCAACCCGAACGGCTCGCCGCGCGGGATCACCGGCCTCACCAGCCGCGACGGTCGCGTCACCATCATGATGCCGCACCCGGAGCGTGTATTCCGCGCCGTGCAGAACTCGTGGCGCCCGGAAGAGTGGAACGAAGACGGCGCCTGGATGCGCATGTTCCGTAACGCTCGCGTGTGGGTGAACTAAGACGGTGTACAAGCTCGCCTTCTTTGTGCCCGACAGCCATGTGGAGACGGTGAAAACCGCCGTCTTTGCCGCTGGCGGCGGGCGCATCGGCAGTTACGACAGCTGCGCTTGGCAAGTGCTGGGCCAGGGCCAATTCCGCGCGATGGACGGCAGCCAGCCGTTTATCGGGCAGGTGGGCCAGGTTGAAGTGGTTGAAGAATGGAAGGTGGAGCTGGTGGTGGCGGATGAGTTGATTGTGGCTGTCGTGGCTGCTTTGAAATTCAGCCACCCGTATGAGACACCGGCGTATGAAGTGTGGCAGTTGGCGGATTTTTGATTCGCAGGCTGCAAAAACAAGAAACCCGCTGGGCCAGTTTGGCCAGCGGGTTTTTTGTTGGCTGTGAGGGCCTCATCGCAGGCAAGCCAGCTCCCACATTTGACCGTATTCACAGATCAAAAATGTGGGAGCGGGCTTGCTCGCGAATGCGGCAGTTCAGGCACCCAGGATTTAAGCCCCAGCCCCAACCTGCCGACCACTGACCAACCGCTCCAACGCCTCACCCAATCCCGAAGCCTTGTCACCAATCAGCAAGTGCCAAACACCGCTGTCCAGTTGGCTCACACCTTGGCAACCCAGTGCAGTCAGATCCGCTTCGGACAATACCGAGTCATCGCCCAGTTCCACCCGCAACCGCGTCATCGCCACCGCTTCCAACTGCCGCACATTTGCCCGGCCACCCAAGGCATTCAGCCATTTCTCGGCTTCCTGCACATTCACCGCCACCGGCTTATCCACAGGCGCAACGATCACCGGCGCACTGGCGACAAATGAAGGCATGGCCAAGCGAATCTCATCGGCAATGCTATCGGCCATCGGCCCGACCACGACCTGCAAACTGCCGCCATTCCCAGGCCTAACCACGGCCATGGCGCCCAATGCTTTCAACTCTGTATCCACCGCTTTGTTGCGATCCACCATGTCCAGGCGCAGGCGCGTCGTGCACGCGCCCACACTCAACAGGTTCGAAGCACCGCCCAATGCACGGATGTACGCGCTGGCCCGCTGGTTATCGGTCATCACCTCGGCCTGCACCACCTGGATATCCTCACGCCCCGGCGTCTTCAGATTGAACCGGCGAATGCAGTAGCTGAACACGCTGTAATAAATCAGCGCATACGCCAACCCCACCGGGACCACCAACCAGCCATTGGTGGACTTGCCCCAACCCAACACCATGTCGATAAACCCACCGGAGAAGGTAAAGCCCAGGTGGATATCCAGCAGGTTGGTCACCGCCATCGACAGCCCGGTGAGCAGCGCATGGATCAGGTACAGGAACGGCGCGAGGAACATGAATGCAAATTCAATCGGCTCGGTCACCCCGGTCAGGAACGAGGTCAGCGCCATCGACAGGAAAATCCCGCCCATCACCTTGCGTCGCTCTGGCAGCGCATTGCGGTACATCGCCAGGCACGCCGCCGGCAGGCCGAACAGCATTACCGGGAACATGCCAGTCATGAACTGGCCGCCTTTCGGGTCGCCGGCGAAGTAGCGAGTGAGGTCGCCGGTGACCACCGCGCCGGTCAGCGGGTCGGTAAAGCTGCCAAACACAAACCACGCCATATTGTTGAGGATATGGTGCAGCCCGGTGACGATCAGCAGGCGGTTGAACACACCAAACACGAACGCACCGAGGCTGCCGCTCTCCATCAGCAACACGCCAAAACCATTGATGCCGTGCTGGATCGGCGGCCAGATCAAGCCAAAGATCACCCCCAGCCCGACCGCCGAGAACCCGGTGACAATCGGCACAAAGCGTCGCCCACCGAAGAACGCCAGGTACTCTGGCAGCTTGATGTCCTTGAAGCGGTTATACAGCCCGCCCGCCATCAGGCCGCTGGCGATACCCGCGAGCATGCCCATGTTGATGCTCGTATCCATCACCTTGAGGGTGGAGATCATCACCAGGTAACCGATCGCCCCGGCCAGGCCCGCCGTGCCGTTGTTGTCGCGGGCGAAACCCACGGCAATGCCGATGGCGAAGATCAGCGCCAGGTTGGCGAAGATCGCCTGCCCGGCGTCGTGCATCACCGCGATGTTCAGCAGGTCGGTGTCGCCCAGGCGCAGCAGCAGGCCGGCGATGGGCAGGATCGCAATCGGCAGCATCAGCGCGCGGCCGAGGCGTTGCAGGCCTTCGATAAAGTGTTGGTACATGGCGTGTCTCCCTATTCTTGTTGTTTTCAGCTCAGCGGCCAGTGGTGTTGACAGGCTTGGCGCACGGCCTTGGCGCTGCTCAGGTCGAGCAGGCCCTGGCTCAGTTGCCGGCATTGCGCCGCGTCCAGGTGGCGGACGCGGTCCTTGATTTCGCCGATCTGCGGCGGGCTCACCGACAGCTCGCTGACGCCCAGGCCGATCAGCACCGGCGTGGCCAGTGGGTCGGAGGCGAGGGCGCCGCACACGCCAACCCAACGGCCATGCTTGGCTGCGCCCGCGCAGGTCTGGGCGATCAGCCGCAGCAGCGCCGGGTGCAAGGCATCGACGCGGGCGGCGAGGCCGGCGTGGTCGCGGTCCATGGCCAGGGTGTACTGGGACAGGTCGTTGGTGCCGATGGAGAGGAAGTCCGCGTGCTTGGCCAATTGCTCGGCCAGCAGCGCGGCGGCGGGCACTTCGATCATCACCCCGAGTTCCGGGCGTTGGGTCAGTTCAAGCTCCACGCATAACTCATCCAGGCGCTGGCGGATCTGCAGCAGCTCATCCACTTCGCTGACCATCGGCAACAGGATGCGACAACGCTCCAGCGGCGAGACTTGCAGCAGCGCACGCAGTTGTTGATCGAGCAGCTCGGGCCGCACCTGCGCCATGCGGATACCGCGCAAACCCAGCACCGGATTGGCTTCGACCGGCAGCGGCAGATAATCGAGCTGCTTGTCGCCACCCACGTCGATGGTGCGGATGATCACCGCCTTGTCGCCCATGGCATCGAGCACCGCTTGATAGGCCTGGCGTTGTTCCTGTTCATCCGGCGCGGTGCGGCGGTCGACGAAGAGGAATTCGGTGCGCAGCAGGCCGACGCCGTCTGCACCATTTTCAAACGCCACCTGGGCCTCGCTGCTGGAGGCGGCGTTGGCGGCCACTTCGATCGTCACGCCGTCGACCGTGCGGGCTGGCAATTGTGCCTGGGTCTGTTGCTGTTGGCGCCGCAGTGTCTGCGCGTCACGAATCTGGTGCACCTCGGCGTGGCGCGCTGCGCTGGGGGCCAGTTCCAGTCGGCCATTGGCGGCGTCCAGCACCACGCGTTGGCCTTGGGGCACGTCGAGTACTTCGCTGCCCAACGCTACGACACACGGCAGGTCTTTGCCGCGCGCCAGGATTGCCACGTGGGACGTCGCGCCACCTTCGGCCATGCAGATGCCGACGGCCTGTTGCGCGCTCAGCTGCAACAAGTCTGATGGGGTGAGTTCATGGGCGCTGACAATCGCCCCGGCCGGCAATTCGAAATGCCAGGCTTCGCCCAGCAATGCACGCAGCACCCGTTGTTGCAGGTCGCGCAGGTCGTTGGCGCGCTCGGCAAACAACGGTTTGCCCAGGGCCAGCAAGACCTCGCACTGGGCCTGGATTGCATCGCGCCAGGCGTGGGTGGCGGCGCTGCCGAGTTCGATGGCGCGGGTGGCTGCGTCCAGCAGTGTCGGGTCTTCAAGCAGCGCGAGGTGGGCGGCGAAGATGTCTTCTTCTTCGACGTTCTTGCGCTGGCGGGCATGGGCGAGGGTGCTGCGGATTTCGCTGCGCACCTGTTCCAGGGCGACGTCCAACTGTTGCAGTTGTTCGTCGGCTGAATGCTGGCCGGTGTCTTGCGGCAGGTCGATGCCGGTCAGGCGCACCAGTGGCCCGCACACCAGGCCGGGTGCTGCGCAGACGCCCTGCAGCACACCGGCTTCGCTATTCGCGCGGCGAGGTGCGGCCACGATGGGCGCGTGGGGTTCTTCGCCAACGGCCACTGACAAGGCGGCGACCAGGGCTTGCAGCGCCGCCTCGCAATCCTTGCCACGGCAGGTGACACGCACCTCGTCGCCTTCGCCAATGCCCAAGCCCAGCAAGCCGATCAGGCTGTCGCACGCGGCCGACTTGCCGGCGAAATGCAGCTGCGCCTGGCTACTGAAACCCTGGGCGGTCTTGCGGATCAACGCCGCCGGGCGCGCATGCAAACCGCCACGATGAGTGATGCGCACGTGGGCGCTGGCTTGCGCAGTGGAGTTATCCACAGGCGCCTCAATCGAGGCCGCCGAGCGCGCGACGATCTGCAGTAACGGCTCACCGACCTTAACGGTTTTTCCCGCCACCGACCGTAGTTCAAAGTGTTCGCCATTCGTGAGAATGATCAGGCTGACCAGGCTTTTGCACTGCCGCGCAATCCGGTCCAGATCGAACTGCACCAGCGCTTGCCCCTGGCTCACCCGCGCGCCGTCCTTGACCAACAACGCGAACCCTTCGCCGTTCAACTCCACCGTATTGATGCCTACATGCATCAATACTTCGGCACCGTTTTCGGCGCGAATCGTCAGCGCATGCCCGGTGCGGGCGACGTGGATGATCACGCCGTCACAGGGAGCGTGCAGGCAATCGTTCAGCGGGTCGATGGCAATGCCGTCGCCCATGGCGCCGCTGGCGAACACTTCGTCAGGAACGTTGCCCAGGGTCAGCACCGGCCCGCTTAACGGGGCGCTGAGGGTCAATTCATTATTGTTGTAGGACATGGGCACGGTACTCATCAGGAAAACACGGCAACCGACTCAGTGAGTGCGGGTGACTTTGCTCAGGTGGCGCGGCTGGTCGGGGTTCATGCCCCGCGCGACCGCTAGACCGGCCGCCATGACGTAAAAGCTCTGGATCGCCAGGATCGGGTCCAGGCTTGGGTGTTCGGCTCGGCTCAGGGTCAGGTCGCGCTCGGCGATATCGTCCGGTGCGGCCAGCAACACGCGGGCGCCGCGTTGGCGCATATCGGCGGCGAGGCTCAACAGGCCGGCCTGTTCGGCGCCGCGTGGGGCGAAGACCAGTAGCGGGTAGTCGGCGCCGATCAAGGCCATTGGCCCGTGGCGCACTTCGGCGCTGCTGAAGGCTTCGGCCTGGATCGCCGAGGTTTCCTTGAGCTTGAGCGCCGCTTCCTGGGCGATGGCAAACCCGGCGCCACGGCCGATCACCATCAGTTGCTGGCAGCCGCGCAGGGCGTCGATGGCGGCGCTCCAGTCTTGCTTGGCGGCTTCGCGCAGACCGTCGGGCAGGGCCTGGCAGGCTTGCAGCAAGTCGGCTTCGCCGTTCCAGTGGCCGACCAACAACGCGCTGGCGCTGAGGGTGGCGATAAAGCTCTTGGTCGCCGCCACGCTCTGTTCCGGGCCGGCGCACAGCGGTACGTGAAACTCGCAGGCGGCTTCCAGCGGCGAGTCTTCGGCGTTGACCATCGAGATGCTCAGCGCGCCGCGTTTGCGCAGCAGGCGCAGGCTGTTGACCAGGTCCGGGCTCTGGCCCGATTGGGAGAAGCCGAACGCGACTTGGCCGCTGACTTTCATCGGCGCCTGCAACAAGGTCACCACCGACATCGGCAACGACGCCACGGGGATGCCCACGTGCTGCATCGCCAAATAGGCAAAGTAGCTGGCGGCGTGGTCCGAACTGCCGCGGGCAATGGTCATCGCCACTTGCGGTGGTTGGCGGCGCAGGCGGCCGGCGATTTCTGCAAGCTGTGGTTCCAGGCGTTGCAGCTGTGCCGCGACGGCGTCGCAGGAGGCCAGGGCCTCTTCAAGCATTTTTGAAGTCAATGGTTTCTCCTTCGACCATTACGTCGGTGAGTTGCAGGGAGCGGTCCAGGCGCACGCAGTCGGCAAAGCTGCCGGGTTGCAGGCGGCCGCGTTCTTCCAGGCCCAGGTAGTCCGCAGGAAATTGCGATAGGCGTTGTGAGGCTTCGCTGATCGGCAGGCCGATTTTCACCAGGTTGCGCAACGCCTGATCCATGGTCAGGGTGCTGCCGGCCAGGGTGCCGTCGGCCAGGCGCACGCCGCCCAGGCATTTGGTCACGGTGTGGCTGCCCAGCTTGTATTCGCCGTCGGGCATGCCGGCGGCGGCGGTGGAATCGGTGACGCAGTACAAACACGGGATCGCGCGCAAGGCCACGCGCATGGCGCCGGGGTGCACGTGCAGCAAATCGGGGATCAACTCGGCGTACTTGGCGTGGGCCAGCGCGGCGCCGACGATGCCCGGCTCGCGGTGATGCAGCGGGCTCATGGCGTTGTACAAGTGGGTGAAGCTGGTGGCGCCGGCGGCGAGGGCGGCGACGCCTTCTTCATAGCTGCCCAGGGTGTGGCCGATCTGCATGCGAATGCCGCGTTGGCTGAGGGCGCGAATCAACGCGTCATGGCCGGCGATTTCCGGCGCGATGGTGATCACGCGGATCGGCGCCAGGCGCAGGTAGGCTTCCACTTCATCCATCAGCGCGGTGTGGGCGAAGTTGGGTTGGGCGCCGAGTTTTCCCGGATTGATGTAGGGCCCTTCCAGGTGTACGCCGAGAACCCGAGCGCAGCCTGTAGGACGTTGCTCGCAAAAGGTGCCGAGTTGATCGAGCACGCTGGAGATCTCGTCCACCGGCGCGGTCATGGTCGTGGCCAGCAGTGACGTGGTACCAAAGCGCACATGGGTGCGGGTGATGGTCTCGAAGGCGGCGAAGCCTTCCATGATGTCCTTGCCGCCACCGCCGTGTACGTGCAGGTCGATAAAGCCCGGCAGCAGGTAGGGCAAATCGTTGTCGGCCGGGTCGCAAGGCGTGCCTTCGATGGCGATCACCTTGCCGTGTTCGTGCACCAGGCGGCCGCGCATCCAGCCGTGGGGCGTGAGGATATTGTCTTCGGACATGGCAGTTCTCTAGGGCCGCAACTCGGCGGCAAAGTCATAGCGGCGCAGCTCTGCGACAAAGTCGTAGTAGTCGTTGCGGCAATAGGTGTCGGTGATTTCAATCGGCGTGTTGTCGGCGGTGTAGCCCACGCGGGTCATCAGCAGCATGGCGGTGCCGGGGGCGATGCCCACCAGCTTGGCGAATTCGTCCGAGGCGTTGATCGCCTGGATATGTTGCAGGGCGCGCACGATGGGTTTGCCGATGCCTTCCAGGTATTCATACAGCGAACTACCGACGGCCTGTGGGTTGGGCAAGATGGCGGCGGGCATGGCGGTCATTTCAATTGCCATCACCGTGTCGTCGGCTTTGCGCAGGCGCTTGAGGCGCGCCACTTTGTCGGTGGGCGACAGGCACAGGCGGATCAGTTCTTCGTGGGTCGGCGGGGTGATGTCGCGCTCCAGCCATTGGGAGCTGGGTACAAAGCCCTTGAGGCGCAACATCTCGCTGAAACCCGAGAGGCGCGACAGCGGCTGTTCCAGGCGCGGCGTGATAAAGGTGCCGGAGCCTTGGCTGCGGCGGATCAGGCCTTGGGCAAACAACACTTCCAGGGCTTTGCGGGCGGTGACCCGCGAAATGCTCAACTGCTCGCAGAGCGCACGTTCCGACGGCAGCGCCTGTTCGGACGTCCACTGGCCGGCATGGATCGCCGCTTCCAGTTTGCGCGCCAGTTGCAGGTACAGCGGCGTGGATTGTGTGTCGTCGGGGCGCAGGGCCAGGATGGGGTTCATCTGTTGGGTTTCCGATGCGGTTATTGGAGTGTTGTCGCCCGGTAATGGCCGGAAATTAATACCACTTAAATACCATGTCAATGCAGTCAAAACGGTGTAGGCCAAGGTTTTAACGCCCTGTAATGGGGTCTGGTATCAAGTGGTATTAGAGAGGTCTTTATCGCGCGCACAACAGCGCAGCCCGACGCGGTGAACTGGTATTCACCGGCAGACGTGTTCGGGAGGGGGGATTTTTTTTGAATTATTTTACGAACGGTACGAGATTACGGACGAATCTCGATCAGGGTGCCGTCCTTGACCAGGTTCCAGACCTCACGCATGTCCACGTTGCGCATGCCGATACAGCCGTCGGTCCAGTCCAGGGTGTGGAACCACTGCTCTGGGTATTCCTCGGTGTCGGGGGTGCCGTGGATCATGATCATGCTGCCGGGCTTTACGCCTTCACGGCGGGCGCGGGCGGCGTCGCTGATATTGGGGTAGGAAATGTGCATGGCCAGGTTGAAGCGGTCGCTGGTCTTGCGCCAGTCGAGCCAGTACAGGCCTTCTGGCGTGCGGCGGTCGCCTTCGATCAGTTTGTGGCCCTTGGGGTTCTTGCCGAGGGAAATGCGGTAGGTCTTGAGGGGCTTGCCGTCGTTGATCAGCTGCAATTGGTGGGCGGACTTGAGGACCAGGACTTTTTCGACGGTTTTACCGCCGAGGGTTTCCACCGTGGAGGCTGATGAGAACGTAGCGAACGACAGGCAGATAAGGGCGAGCAACAGACGCATTAAAACGACTTCCCTGAAAAAAGGTGCAGCCTGGAGTGTTATTTGGGCGATGGCATCATCGGCGGCACCGCTTCGCTGCGCACCGGGAACTGCTGTTGCCGGCGGTCAGCGAAAAAGCATTCTAAGGTACGCCCGACCGTGCGGAAAGCCAGCTCGGACCAAGGGATGTCGGCTTCGTCGAATAGCTGCACTTCAAGGCTTTCGGGGCCGGCGGCGAAGTCCAGGTCCACCAGTTCGGCGCGGTAGAAGATGTGCACCTGGTTGATGTGCGGCACGTCGATCAAGGTGTAGATGCTCAGGTTGCGCACGCGGGCGCAGGCTTCTTCCAGGGTTTCGCGGGCGGCGGCCTGTTCGACGGTCTCGCCGTTCTCCATGAAGCCGGCGGGCAGGGTCCAGTAACCCAGGCGCGGTTCGATGGCGCGGCGGCACAGCAGCACTTTGTCGCCCCATACTGGCACAGTGCCGGCGACGATATTGGGGTTCTGGTAGTGAATGGTCGAGCAGTGATCACACACAAAACGCAGGCGGCCGTCGCCTTCGGGGATGCGTTGGGTAACCGGTTTACCGCACTGGCTGCAGAAATTCATGCTGGGGTTCCTGGAAAGTGCGTCTATCTTGGCTTGGCGGGCAGGGCGCTGCAACAAGTTGTCGTTTAGCGACACCCCCCGGGTTTTGGGGTTGGGCGCCCGCACGCTTTGGTGCATGATGCAAGGTAGCCAACAGACCGAGATGACTCATGCTGGACGAGCTACTTCGCCGGGTAAGCAATCACACTCCCCACACCCTGGAGACCGACGGGCGTTTCCCCGAGGCCGCGGTGCTGGTGCCGATTACCCGCAGTGACGAACCTGAGCTGATCCTGACCCTGCGCGCCAGTGGCCTGTCGACCCACGGCGGCGAAGTGGCCTTCCCCGGCGGGCGCCGCGATCCCGAAGACCCGGACCTGATCTTTACCGCGCTGCGTGAAGCCGAAGAAGAAATCGGCCTGCCGCCCGGCCTGGTGGAAGTGATTGGCCCGTTGAGTCCACTGATCTCCCTGCATGGCATTCGGGTGACACCCTATGTCGGCGTTATCCCCGATTACGTCGAGTACCTGGCCAACGATGCCGAGATTGCTGCCGTGTTCAGCGTGCCCTTGGAGTTTTTCCGACAGGACCCGCGCGAACATACCCACAGGATCGATTACCAGGGCCGCAGTTGGTACGTGCCCAGCTATCGGTTTGGTGAATACAAGATCTGGGGCCTGACAGCCATCATGATCGTCGAGTTGATCAACCTGCTCTATGACGATGCCAAGATCAGCCTGCACCAGCCACCGAAAAGCTTCATCAACATCTAATAAGCCATCGTTTGAATGGCGAGCCGTGAGGAAAAACCATGAAATACCGCCTGGGCGACGCCCGCGTCGAGACGCACCCCAACAGCTGGGTGGCCCCCAATGCCACGCTGGTGGGCAAGGTCAAGCTGGAGGAGGGTGCCAACGTCTGGTTCAACGCGGTGTTGCGTGGCGACAACGAACTGATCCTGATCGGCAAGAACAGCAATGTGCAGGACGGCAGCGTGATGCACACCGACATGGGCTACCCGCTGACCCTGGGCACCGGCGTGACCATCGGGCACAACGCCATGCTGCACGGCTGCACGGTGGACGACTACAGCCTGATCGGCATCAACGCGGTGATCCTCAACGGCGCCAAGATCGGCAAGCACTGCATCATCGGCGCCAACTCGCTGATCGGCGAGGGCAAGGAAATTCCTGACGGGTCGCTGGTGATGGGCTCGCCGGGCAAGGTGGTGCGTGAGCTGACCGAGGCGCAGAAGAAGATGCTCGAAGCCAGCGCCGCGCACTATGTGCATAACTCGCAGCGTTACGCGCGTGACTTGGTTGAGCAGGAAGCATGAACCCGATTGAACGCCCCGTTGCCTCGCCGTGCGTGAGTATTTGTGCGCTGGATGACGACGATATCTGCACCGGTTGCCAGCGTACGGTGGATGAGATCACGCGCTGGGGGCGCATGGACAATGCCGAGCGCCGGGTGGTGTTGGGGTTGTGTCATGAGCGGGCGGTGGCGGGGGGGATGGTGTTTATGGTTCCGGGGAAATCTAGCGCCTGATAGATTGCTTTCGCGAGCAAGCCCGCTCCCACATTTGGACCGTGTTCCTACAGGAAAAACGCGGTCAACTGTGGGAGCGGGCTTGCTCGCGAAGGGGCCCTTCCCGACGACATATTTCCAATTGTGAAGTACCCTGTGCGGCATAACCCACAGGTCCACTTTCCCATGCTCTTCCTGATCGCCTACATCAGCAGCGTCGTGCTGATCAACTTCGCCTTCTCCACCGCCCCGCACCTGGATGTCATCTGGTCCGCCTGGGGTGGCCTGGTCTTTATCCTGCGCGACATGGTGCAAACCCGCTTCGGCCACGGCGCAATCGTTGCCATGCTGGCGGCGTTGGTGCTGTCGTATGTAACGTCCGATCCGGCCATCGCCCTTGCCAGCGCCACGGCGTTCGCCGTGTCCGAGTGCATCGACTGGCTGGTGTTCAGCATCACCAAGCGCCCGCTCCACGACCGCTTGTGGATCAGTTCGGCGCTGAGCATTCCCCTCGACACGTTTATCTTTTTCGGCCTGATCGGCGCACTCACCCCGGCCGTGGCCGGCACTGCGCTGGCGTCGAAATTCGCCGGGGTCACGGTGGTGTGGCTGGTCATGGCCTGGCGCGTGCGCAAGCGCGCCGTCGTCAACTGAGGCCAATTTTTACAGTTCATGTAAAATGCCGGCCTTTCTCCCCATGATCCGCTCCCCTGAGGACCTGAGATGACCCGAATCGGAACTCCATTGTCGCCAACCGCGACCCGCGTTTTGCTGTGTGGCTGCGGTGAGCTGGGCAAGGAAGTGGTAATCGAACTGCAACGCCTGGGCGTTGAAGTGATTGCCGTGGATCGCTATGCCAACGCCCCTGCCATGCAGGTTGCGCACCGTAGCCACGTGATCAACATGCTCGACGGCGCCGCCCTGCGTGCAGTGATCGAAGCCGAGAAGCCGCACTTCATCGTGCCGGAAATCGAAGCCATCGCCACCGCCACCCTGGTGGAACTGGAAGCCGAAGGCTTCACTGTGATCCCGACGGCGCGTGCCACTTCGCTGACCATGAACCGCGAAGGCATCCGTCGCCTGGCTGCCGAAGAACTGGACCTGCCAACCTCGCCGTACCACTTCGCCGATACCTTCGAAGACTACAGCAAGGCCGTGCAAGACCTGGGCTTCCCGTGCGTGGTCAAACCGGTAATGAGTTCGTCGGGCAAGGGCCAGAGCCTGCTGCGCAGCGCCGATGACGTGCAGACAGCCTGGGATTACGCTCAGGAAGGCGGGCGTGCCGGTAAAGGCCGGGTGATCATCGAAGGCTTTATCGACTTCGACTACGAAATCACCTTGCTGACCGTGCGCCACATTGGCGGCACCACCTTCTGTGCGCCGGTTGGCCATCGTCAGGAGAAGGGCGATTACCAGGAATCCTGGCAGCCGCAGGCCATGAGCCCGATTGCCCTGGCTGAATCCGAGCGCGTTGCCAAAGCGGTGACCGAGGCCCTGGGTGGTCGCGGTCTGTTTGGCGTGGAACTGTTCATCAAGGGCGATCAGGTGTGGTTCAGCGAAGTGTCGCCGCGGCCCCATGACACTGGTTTGGTGACCCTGATTTCTCAGGATCTGTCGCAGTTCGCCTTGCACGCTCGCGCGATTCTCGGCCTGCCGATTCCGTTGATCCGCCAGTTCGGGCCTTCGGCTTCGGCGGTGATTCTGGTGGAAGGGCAGTCGACCCAGACTGCGTTCGCCAACCTTGGCGCGGCCTTGAGCGAGCCGGACACGGCGTTGCGTTTGTTTGGCAAGCCGGAAGTGAATGGTCAGCGTCGGATGGGTGTGGCGTTGGCGCGGGATGAGTCGATTGAAGCGGCTCGGGCTAAAGCTACCCGTGCTTCGAAGGCTGTTGTTGTAGAGCTGTAACCGAGTCGCGCCCTTCGCGAGCAAGCCCGCTCCCACACTTGACCGAGTTCCAGCATGAAAATGCGGTTAAATGTGGGAGCGGGCTTGCTCGCGAAGGCGGTCTATCAGGCGACCTTGTTCAAATCATTATCCCGCGTCTCTTTCAGGCACAGCACCGCAATCAAACTAAGCAACGCTGCCGCCGACACATACCCGCCGACATAACTCAGCCCACCCATCGCCACCAGCTTGGTCGCGAAGAACGGTGCCGCTGACGCGCCCACGATCCCACCCAGGTTATACGCCGCCGATGCGCCGGTATAACGCACGCGAGTCGGGAACAGTTCCGGCAGCATCGCGCCCATCGGTGCAAACGTCACGCCCATCAGGAACAGCTCCAGCGCCAGGAACAACGCCACGGCCCAGGTTGAACCGTGGGTCAGCAGGGGCTCCATGGTAAAGCCAGACAGGATCGCCAGGATCGCGCCGACGATCAGCACCGGCCTGCGCCCGTAGCGATCACTGGCCAAGGCTGCCAGCGGTGTGGCCAGCCCCATGAACAGAACGGCGAAGCACAGCAAACCGAGGAATGTCTCGCGGCTATAACCCAAGGTCGACACACCGTAGCTCAGGGAAAACGCGGTGGTGATGTAGAACAGCGCATAGCACACCACCATCGACGCCGCGCCCAGCAGCACCGGCAGCCAGTGCTGACTGAACAGCTCCACCAGCGGCACTTTGACCGGGGCTTCCTTGGCTACGGCATTGGCGAACACCGGGGTTTCATGCAGTTTCAGGCGGGCGTACAGGCCAACCATCACCAAGGCTGCGCTGAGGATGAACGGGATACGCCAGCCCCAACTGCGGAACTGCTCGTCGCTCAAGCTCATGGCCAGGATCAGGAACAGGCCGTTGGCCGCGAGGAAGCCAATCGAGGGGCCCAATTGCGGGAACATGCCGAACCAGGCACGTTTGCCTTTCGGCGCGTTCTCGGTGGCCAGCAAGGCGGCACCGCCCCATTCCCCGCCAAGGCCCAGGCCCTGGCCGAAGCGCAGTATGCACAACAGGATCGGCGCCCAGGCCCCGATGCTGTCGTAGCCTGGCAGCAAACCAATCAGCGTGGTGCACACGCCCATCAACAGCAGCGAGGCGACCAAGGTGGATTTGCGGCCAATGCGGTCGCCAAAGTGGCCGAACAACGCCGAGCCCAGCGGGCGGGCGATAAAGGCGATGCCGAAGGTCAGGAACGACGCCAGCATCTGCGCGGTGCCGGAGGTCTGCGGGAAGAACACCGGGCCGATCACCAGCGCGGCGGCGGTGGCGTAGATATAGAAGTCGTAGAACTCGATGGCGGTGCCGACGATGCTGGCCGTAGCAACCCGTGCGGTCGAGTTGGTCGGGGCGGCGTCTGTCGCGGCCTCGTTATAGGTGGTGCTCATGGCGGTATCCCTAGCGGTGATTGCGCGTTTGGACGCGGATTATTATGGGTCGAACACCCATGGATCATGGGTTGTGCGCGGGGCGGCTCGGGATGGGAGCGAACACCGGTCAGACACGGTAAAGCGGTGCCTGGACGCTGGAAGTGCGGGTAGCACGCGGACGGGCGGGGCTTTGGTAAGCCGCAGGGATTATAGGAAGGGGTTTTGAAATACAACAAGAGGGACTGATGCACCGCAAATCAAATGTGGGAGCGGGCTTGCTCGCGAAAGCGGTGGGTCAGTCGCTGATAAGTTGCCTGATACACCGCATTCGCGAGCAAGCCCGCTCCCACATTTTTACCGCGTTGTGCCAGATAGTCAGGCGGCGATAGGCACCCGGCTGGTGTGCCAGATCAGCACTTTGCTGACCCGGTTGTCTTCGGTCTCGAGGATTTCCAGGCGGTAACGCCCAATCTTCAGGCACACCGCGCAATCGGGAATCGTCTCCAGCGCTTCGGTGACCAAGCCATTGAGGGTCTTGGGGCCGTCGCTGGGCAGGTGCCAGTTCAGGCTCTTGTTCAGTTCGCGGATCGACGCCGCGCCATCGACAATGTAGCGGCCATCGGGCTGCGCTTCGATGTGAGGGTTGTCCGCACCCTGTTCGTTTTCGAATTCGCCGACGATTTCTTCAAGGATGTCTTCCAGGGTGACAATGCCCAGCACTTCGCCGTATTCGTCCACAACCATGCCCAGGCGGCGCTGTTGCTTGTGGAAGTTCAGCAGTTGCAGTTGCAGCGGCGTGCTTTCTGGGACGAAGTAGGGCTCGTGGCAGGCGGCGAGCAATGCCTCTTTGGTCAGGCTGGCGTCGGGCAGCAGGTGTTGGATCTGCCGGGTGTTGAGCACGGCTTCGACCTGGTTGATATCGCTGTGGAACACCGGCAGGCGGGTGCGCTGGGAAGTGCGTAGTTGCTCGATGATCTCGTCGATCGGGTCATCCAGGTTGATGCCGTCCACTTCGCTGCGCGGTACCAGGATGTCGTTGACGGTGATGTTGTCCAAGGCGTGGATGCCCGGCATGCCGGGCGTGCGGCCTTCGTCGGCCTGGGGCTCGGGTTCGTCATCATGATCCGGCAGCGGCTCGTCGCTCTTTTTCACCACGCCGGACTTGCGGGCGAACGGGCGCAGCAGCAACAGGCTGATGCCGTTGAGCAGCCAGGCCAGGGGGTAAAGGATTTTCAGGGGGACGCCCAGCAGCGTATTGCCAAAGCCCAGCACTGCCTGCGGATAGCGCGTGGCGAGGGCACGGGGCAGGTAGTCGGCGAGGATCAGCAGGATCGCGCAGGAAATCATCCAGCCCAGCCAGGGGCCGTTTTGCGCCCAGGCGTAGATCGCCAGCAGCGTGCAGAGGATCACCACCGCCGCGCGGCACACGCTGTTGCACAGGATCAGGCTGTTGCGCGGGAAGTTCAGGCGCGCCGCCGCCTTGTCACCCTGGCGTGTACCGGGGCGCAGGGCCAGCAGGTGTTGTTGTGCGGCTTCGATGGCGGTAAACAGCGCCGCCCATAACACCAGCAAGGCGACTACCGCGAGCATCGGCCCCAGGGGCAAGTTGTCCATGATCGCTGCCCGTCAGATATGCAGGATGTATTCGCGGACCAGCTTGCTGCCGAAATAGGCCAGCATCAGCAGGCAGAAACCGGCCAGGGTCCAGCGGATCGCCTTGTGCCCGCGCCAGCCAAGGCGGTTGCGGCCCCACAGCAGCACACTGAACACCACCCAGGCCAGGCACGCCAGCAGGGTCTTGTGCACCAGGTGTTGGGCAAACAGGTTTTCGACGAACAGCCAGCCGGAGATCAGTGACAGCGACAGCAGCGTCCAGCCGGCCCAGAGGAAGCCGAACAGCAGGCTTTCCATGGTTTGCAGCGGCGGGAAGTTCTTGATCAGCCCGGACGGGTGCTTGTGCTTGAGCTGGTGGTCCTGCAACAGCAGGAGCAGGGACTGGAACACCGCGATGGTGAACATGCCGTAGGCCAGGATCGACAGCAGGATGTGCGCGAGGATGCCCGGCTCCTCATCGATCAC
Source organism: Pseudomonas sp. KBW05 (assembly GCF_003852405.1). Lineage (GTDB taxonomy): Bacteria > Pseudomonadota > Gammaproteobacteria > Pseudomonadales > Pseudomonadaceae > Aquipseudomonas. The sequence continues at coordinate 291,653 of NZ_QAJM01000003.1, read as the reverse complement.
CTGGACGGTGCCGGTGGGGGCGAATTGCGACAGCAGCACCGTCAGCACGCCCAGGGGGAATAGCAGGACGAGCAGGTTCTCCACCGGGATGCGCGAGCAGGCGATCAGCGTCAAGGCGATCACGGCCGCTGCGATCAGGCTGGCCGCGCTGAAAAAATCCAGGCCCAGGCCGACCGGCGTCATCAGGTGGGTAAACAGGCTGGCAGCGTGGGCCAGCAGGGCAGCGACGCCAAGGCCGACCAGCAGGCGTTTGTCCGCCTTGGTGCCTTGGGCCAGACGAGTGCCCTGATAGAGAGTCGCAGCGGCGTACAAAAGGGCGGCGGCGAGGCTGGGTAGCAAACTGGGTGACAAAGGGAGCATAAATCCTGTTAGGCAAGCCCGAAAGGCGCTGAGTTTGGCATACCCCCGCGTAACACGAAAGACTCTCAGGCCAGACAGCGGGTGTGCATGGCGGCAGTCTTCGCTATAATCCGCGACCTGCCCACGCCGCAGGCTCGCCGAGCGCTGTTTTTAATAGCGATTTACCACAGCCTGGGCCGTCATTACCTCGGTCTACCACTGCATTTCGATGAGTAGGGCCTGAAAGGAACGCGCATGTTTGAAAACTTGACTGACCGTCTCTCGCAGACGCTGCGCCACGTAACCGGCAAGGCCAAGCTGACCGAGGACAATATCAAAGACACCCTGCGTGAAGTGCGCATGGCGTTGCTGGAAGCCGACGTGGCCTTGCCAGTGGTGAAGGACTTCGTCAACTCGGTCAAAGAGCGCGCAGTGGGCACCGAAGTGTCCCGCAGCCTGACGCCGGGCCAGGCCTTCGTGAAGATCGTCCAGGCCGAACTCGAAAGCCTGATGGGCGCGGCCAACGAAGACCTGAACCTCAGCGCCGTGCCACCGGCCGTCGTGCTGATGGCCGGTCTGCAAGGTGCGGGCAAGACCACCACCGCCGGCAAGCTGGCGCGCTTCCTTAAAGAGCGCAAGAAGAAGTCCGTGATGGTGGTGTCGGCCGACGTCTACCGTCCGGCGGCGATTAAACAGCTGGAAATGCTCGCGGGCGAAGTGGGCGTGACCTTCTTCCCGTCCGACCTGAGCCAGAAGCCGGTCGATATCGCCAACGCGGCTATTAAAGAAGCCAAGCTCAAGTTCATCGACGTCGTGATCGTCGATACCGCCGGTCGCCTGCACATCGATGAAGAGATGATGGGCGAGATCAAGGCGCTGCATGCCGCGATCAACCCGGTCGAGACGCTGTTCGTGGTCGACGCCATGACCGGCCAGGATGCGGCCAACACCGCCAAGGCCTTTGGTGATGCACTGCCGCTGACCGGCGTGATCCTCACCAAGGTCGACGGCGACGCCCGTGGTGGTGCCGCGCTGTCGGTACGTGCCATTACCGGCAAACCGATCAAGTTCATCGGTATGGGCGAGAAGAGCGAAGCGCTCGAGCCGTTCCACCCGGAGCGTATCGCTTCGCGCATCCTTGGCATGGGCGACGTGCTCAGCCTGATCGAGCAGGCCGAAGCCACGCTCGACAAGGACAAGGCCGACAAACTGGCCAAGAAGCTGAAGAAGGGCAAGGGCTTCGACCTCGAAGACTTCCGCGACCAGCTGCAACAGATGAAGAACATGGGCGGTCTCGGCGGCCTGATGGACAAGCTGCCGAACATCGGCGGTGTGAATCTGGCGCAAATGGGCAATGCCCAGGGCGCGGCAGAGAAGCAGTTCAAGCAGATGGAAGCCATCATCAACTCCATGACCCCGGCCGAGCGCCGCGACCCTGAGCTGATCAGCGGTTCGCGCAAGCGTCGGATCGCCATGGGTTCCGGCACCCAGGTGCAGGACATCGGTCGCTTGATCAAGCAACACAAGCAGATGCAGAAGATGATGAAGAAATTCTCCGCAAAAGGCGGAATGGCCAAGATGATGCGCGGCATGGGCGGTATGTTGCCCGGCGGCGGGATGCCGAAAATGTAAAGTATTCGAGCGCAAGCACGCTTGTGCTCCGACCCACAGGGATGTGGGATCTCCAGCAAACCCGCGGTTAGCGGGAGCTGACTTGCCGTTTTAACCGACGGCTCTATAGCAGATCTGAATGGCACGCCGATAGGCGCCAGAAAAAGACATTTGCAAAAGTCCGGATATTCCTTAGAATATGCGGCCTTTCGGGCACCTATGCCCGCTGTGCATTTAGATTTGCAGCACCGACTACAGGAACGATGTTCACATGCTAACAATCCGTCTTGCCCTTGGCGGCTCCAAAAAGCGCCCGTTTTACCACTTGACCGTAACTGACAGCCGCAACCCACGTGACGGCTCTCACAAGGAACAAGTTGGCTTCTTCAACCCGATCGCTCGTGGTCAAGAAGTTCGTCTGTCCGTGAACCAAGAGCGCGTAGCCTACTGGCTGAGCGTTGGCGCACAGCCATCCGAGCGCGTTGCCAAGCTGTTGAAAGACTCGGCTAAGGCCGCAGCCTGAGCAATATGAACGCGACGCCAGCTGTTGCTGATGATTTGATCGTTATCGGCAAGATCTACTCTGTTCATGGCGTTCGCGGCGAAGTGAAGGTGTATTCCTTTACTGATCCGACTGAAAACCTGTTGCAGTACAAAACCTGGACGCTCAAGCGCGAAGGTAGTGTGAAACAGGTCGAGCTGGTCAGTGGACGCGGGAGCGACAAGTTCCTGGTCGCAAAGCTCAAGGGTCTTGATGATCGTGAAGAAGCTCGTCTTCTGGCCGGTTATGAGATCTGCGTGCCGCGCAACCTGTTCCCTGAATTGACCGACGGCGAGTACTACTGGTACCAGCTGGAAGGTCTGAAGGTTATTGATCAACTCGGGCAATTGCTCGGGAAAATCGATCATCTTCTGGAAACCGGCGCCAATGATGTAATGGTGGTCAAGCCTTGCGCTGGCAGCCTGGATGATCGCGAACGCCTGTTGCCCTATACGGAGCAATGCGTGTTGGCCGTCGACCTGGCCGCAGGCGAGATGAAGGTGGAATGGGATGCGGACTTCTAAGCGTGGCTAATTTGCGCATTGAAGTGATCAGTTTGTTTCCCGAGATGTTTTCCGCCATCAGCGAGTACGGCATCACCAGTCGGGCGGTGAAACAGGGGCTGTTGCAGCTCACCTGTTGGAACCCGCGAGACTACACGACGGATCGACATCACACTGTGGACGATCGCCCATTTGGCGGTGGCCCGGGCATGGTGATGAAGATCAAGCCCCTGGAAGACGCGTTGGCCCAGGCCAAGGCCGCAGCCGGGGAGAAGGCGAAGGTAATTTACCTGTCCCCTCAAGGCCGTCAGCTGAAACAGGCTGCGGTACGCGACATGGCGAATGAGGAAGCATTGATCCTGATTGCCGGTCGCTACGAAGGCATTGACGAGCGTTTTATTGATGCTCATGTCGATGAAGAGTGGTCGATTGGGGACTATGTCCTGTCTGGCGGCGAGCTGCCGGCGATGGTCCTGATAGATGCGGTTACACGACTGCTGCCTGGAGCTTTAGGGCATGCGGACTCCGCGGAGGAAGATTCCTTCACGGATGGTTTGCTGGATTGCCCGCACTACACCCGCCCGGAGGTGTATGCGGATCAGCGTGTTCCCGACGTATTGCTAAGTGGCAATCACGCACACATCCGGCGTTGGCGTTTACAGCAGTCCCTTGGTCGGACCTATGAACGACGCGCCGATCTTCTGGAAAGCCGCTCGCTTTCTGGAGAAGAGAAGAAGCTGCTCGAGGAATACATCCTCGCGCGGGACGATAGTTAACAACGTATCGATGGTAGGTCCATTGACTTACCTTAGGAGCACAGCATGACTAACAAAATCATCCTTGCACTCGAAGCAGAGCAGATGACCAAAGAGATCCCTACCTTTGCCCCGGGCGACACCATTGTCGTTCAGGTGAAAGTGAAGGAAGGCGACCGTTCGCGTCTGCAAGCGTTCGAAGGCGTGGTAATCGCCAAGCGTAACCGTGGTGTGAACAGTGCTTTCACTGTTCGTAAAATCTCCAACGGTGTTGGCGTAGAGCGTACTTTCCAGACCTACAGCCCGCAAATCGACAGCATGGCCGTTAAACGTCGCGGTGACGTACGTAAAGCCAAGCTGTACTACCTGCGTGACCTGTCCGGTAAAGCAGCTCGCATCAAGGAAAAACTGGCTTAAGTCCAGCTTCCCGATGCAGAAAAAAGCAGCCTACGGGCTGCTTTTTTGTGCCTGAAATTTGTCTATTTGCCGGTATTTGTTAATGACCACTCGCCTTGAAGAAATCCAGCGCCGCACCGACCTTTCCGTGACCCATGTGACCAAGGCGGTGTTCCCGCCGACCACCAACCACCACAACACGCTGTTCGGTGGCACGGCGTTGGCCTGGATGGATGAAGTGTCGTTCATCACGGCTACGCGGTTTTGCCGATTGCCGTTGGTGACGGTTTCCACCGACCGTATCGACTTCAATCATGCGATCCCTGCCGGCTCCATCGTTGAGCTGATCGGCCGTGTGATCAAAGTGGGTAACACCAGCCTCAAGGTTGAAGTGGAAGTGTTTGTCGAGAGCATGAGTGCCGATGGCCGTGAAAGGGCGATCCAGGGCGTGTTCAGTTTTGTGGCGATTGATGCGGACAAGCGGCCGGTGCCGGTATTGCCTGGGTTTGTTGACTGACTTGAGACCGAGTTGCGGCTATCGCAGGCAAGCCAGCTCCCACATTTGATCGGTGTTGGGCACAAATCACTAGCCCAACACAAAACCCCTGTGGGAGCTGGCTTGCCTGCGATAGGATCTAACAGACACTACGGAAACCCGCCTGAGCCCCCATGCCCGCCATCGACCACCCCTTGATCGACCGCTTCCTCGACGCCCTCTGGCTGGAAAAAGGCCTGTCGGACAACACCCGCCAGGCTTACCGCAGCGACTTGGCGCTGTTCAATGGCTGGCTACAGGAAAAAAACCTCGAACTGCTCAACGCCGGCCGCGAGCTGATCCTCGATCACCTGGCCTGGCGCCTTGAGCAGAACTACAAGCCGCGTTCCACTGCGCGATTTCTCTCCGGTGTGCGTGGCTTCTATCGCTACCTGTTGCGGGAAAAACTGATCGCCCTCGACCCGACCCTGCAAGTCGATATGCCACAACTCGGCAGGCCGTTGCCCAAGTCGTTGTCGGAAGCCGACGTCGATGCGTTGCTCGCCGCCCCGGACCTGAGCGAAGCCATCGGCCAGCGCGACCGCGCCATGCTGGAGGTGTTGTACGCCTGCGGCCTGCGGGTGACGGAGTTGATCAGTCTGACCCTGGAACAGATCAACCTGCGCCAGGGCGTGTTGCGGGTGATGGGCAAGGGCAGCAAGGAGCGGCTGGTGCCGATGGGGGAGGAGGCGATCGTATGGGTCGAGCGTTATATGCGCGATGGGCGCAGTGAGTTGCTCGGCGGGCGCCCCAGCGATGTGCTGTTTCCCAGCCAGCGTGGCGAGCAGATGACCCGTCAGACGTTCTGGCACCGCATCAAGCATCAAGCCAAGGTCGCGGGTATCGGCAAGAGCCTGTCGCCCCACACATTACGTCACGCTTTTGCCACCCATTTGCTCAACCACGGGGCAGATTTGCGCGTCGTACAAATGCTGCTCGGTCACAGCGACTTATCCACAACCCAGATCTACACCCACGTGGCACGTGCGCGTTTGCAGGATATGCACGCCAAGCACCATCCGCGAGGCTGAAAACCGCCAATTTGTCCCGCTGCGGGCTGCCCTTGCGCCCAACTGTGGTAGGCTTTGCCGGTTAGCAAAGGGGACGGCCCAGGCCTGTGTTTCCAAGCGGCGTCAATGCCCGTCCCTGCATCTGCCTTCAGGAGTTCCCATGCGCTTGACCCAGATTATTGCCGCCGCAGCCATTGCGTTGGTTTCCACCTTTGCCTTCGCTGATGACGCTGCCGAGCAGACCATCCGCAAGAGCCTGGCCAACCTGCAGCTAGACACGCCAATCGAAAGCATCAGCGCCAGCCCCATGGCCGGCCTGTATGAAGTCAAGCTCAAGGGCAGTCGTGTGCTGTACGCCAGTGCCGACGGCCAGTACATCGTCCAGGGCTACCTGTTCCAGTTGAAAGACGGCAAGCCGGTCAACCTCACCGAGAAAGCCGAGCGCCTGGGCGTGTCCAAGCTGATCAATGGTATTCCGGTGGCCGAGACCGTGGTTTACCCGGCCATTGGCGAGACCAAGACCCACATCACCGTGTTCACCGACACCACCTGCCCGTATTGCCACAAGCTGCACGCCGAAGTGCCCGCGCTGAACAAGCTGGGCGTGGAAGTACGCTACGTAGCGTTCCCGCGCCAGGGCCTGGGCTCGCCGGGTGACGAGCAGTTGCAAGCCGTGTGGTGCTCGGCCGACAAGAAGGCGGCCATGGACAAGATGGTCGATGGCAAGGAAATCAAGGCGGCCAAATGCGCCAACCCGGTTTCCAAGCAGTTCGCCCTCGGCCAGTCCATCGGTGTGAACGGTACACCGGCCATCGTTTTGGCTGACGGCCAAGTGATTCCGGGCTACCAGCCGGCACCACAAGTTGCCAAACTGGCGCTCGGTGCCAAATAAACCAGCATCGTCGAAGCATCGACGATCAAGGCTCGCTGACACGTCGGCGGGTCGTTAATTGCAAGCCGCAGTCGTGCGGCTGTTTTCCACGGCCGACCTAGCGTCGGCCGTTTCATGGGGAGTTCTTCAGTGAAACCGGTCAAAGTAGGCATCTGTGGGTTAGGGACCGTCGGTGGCGGCACCTTCAACGTACTTCAGCGTAATGCTGAAGAAATTTCCCGCCGCGCAGGTCGCGGGATTGAAGTGGCGCAAATTGCCACGCGTTCGCCAAAGCCTCAGTTCGAAACGACCGGTATTGCGATTACCAACGATGTCTTCGCCGTTGCCACCAACCCTGAAATCGATATCGTCATCGAGCTGGTGGGCGGCTACACCGTGGCCCGCGAGCTGGTGCTCAAGGCCATCGAGAACGGCAAGCACGTGGTTACCGCCAACAAGGCGCTGATTGCCGTGCACGGCAACGAGATCTTCGCCAAGGCCCGCGAGAAGGGTGTGATCGTGGCGTTCGAAGCCGCTGTGGCCGGTGGTATCCCGGTGATCAAGGCCATCCGCGAAGGCCTGTCTGCCAACCGCATCAACTGGGTCGCCGGCATCATCAACGGCACCGGCAACTTCATCCTCACCGAAATGCGCGAGAAGGGCCGTACCTTCGAAGACGTGCTGGCCGAAGCCCAGGCCCTGGGTTACGCCGAAGCCGATCCGACCTTTGACGTGGAAGGCATCGACGCGGCGCACAAGCTGACCATCCTGGCGTCCATCGCCTTTGGTATCCCGCTGCAGTTCGACAAGGCCTACACCGAAGGCATCACCAAGCTGACCACCGCCGACGTGAACTACGCCGAAGCCCTGGGCTACCGCATCAAGCACCTCGGTGTCGCGCGCAGCACCCCAGCCGGTATCGAGCTGCGTGTGCACCCGACGCTGATTCCGGCCGACCGCTTGATCGCCAACGTCAATGGCGTGATGAACGCCGTGATGGTCAACGGTGATGCTGCGGGTTCGACCTTGTTCTACGGCGCCGGCGCCGGCATGGAGCCGACCGCTTCGTCGGTGATCGCCGACCTGGTGGACGTGGTTCGTGCCATGACCAGCGACCCGGAAAACCGCGTGCCGCACCTGGCCTTCCAGCCGGACTCGCTGTCGGCCCACCCGATCCTGCCGATTGAGGCCTGCGAAAGCGCCTACTACCTGCGCATCCAGGCCCAGGACCACCCGGGCGTGTTGGCCCAGGTTGCCAGCATCCTGTCGGAGCGCGGTATCAACATAGAGTCGATCATGCAGAAGGAAGTCGAGGAGCAAAACGGCCAGGTGCCGATGATCCTGCTGACTCACCGCGTGCTCGAGCAGCACATCAACGATGCCATCGCCGCCCTGGAAGCCCTGCAAGGCGTGGTCGGCCCAGTGGTGCGCATCCGCGTCGAGCACTTGAACTAACCGATTTGTTCCAGGGGCCCCGTGTGTGCGGCGGCCCCTGTTCGAGAATGTTTTAGAGGAGCCAGTCATGCGTTACATCAGCACCCGCGGCCAGGCACCGGCCCTGAATTTCGAAGACGTCCTGCTGGCAGGCCTTGCCACCGACGGCGGCCTGTACGTGCCGGAAAACCTGCCACGCTTCACCCAGGAAGAAATCGCGTCCTGGGCCGGCCTGCCGTACCACGAGCTGGCGTTCCGGGTGATGCGCCCGTTCGTCACCGGCAGCATCCCGGATGCGGATTTCAAGAAGATCCTCGAAGAGACCTACGGCGTGTTTTCCCACAGCGCCATCGCACCATTGCGCCAACTGAACGGCAACGAGTGGGTGCTGGAACTGTTCCACGGCCCGACCCTGGCGTTCAAGGACTTCGCCCTGCAACTGCTGGGTCGCCTGCTGGACTACGTGCTGCAAAAGCGCGGCGAGCGTGTGGTGATCATCGGTGCAACCTCCGGTGATACCGGTTCGGCCGCCATCGAAGGCTGCAAGCACTGCGAAAACGTCGACATCTTCATCCTGCACCCGCACCAGCGTGTGTCGGAAGTGCAGCGTCGCCAGATGACCACCATCTTTGGCGAGAACATCCACAACATCGCCATCGAAGGCAACTTCGATGACTGCCAGGAAATGGTCAAGAACAGCTTCGCTGACCAGAGCTTCCTCAAAGGCACGCGTCTGGTAGCGGTGAACTCGATCAACTGGGCGCGGATCATGGCCCAGATCGTCTACTACTTCCATGCATCGCTGCAGTTGGGCGGGCCGGCGCGTTCGGTGTCGTTCTCGGTGCCGACCGGCAACTTCGGCGACATCTTCGCCGGCTACCTGGCGCGCAACATGGGCTTGCCGATCAACCAGTTGATTGTTGCCACCAACCGCAACGACATCCTGCACCGCTTCATGAGCGGCAACAGGTACGTCAAGGAAACCCTGCACGCCACGCTGTCGCCGTCGATGGACATCATGGTCTCGTCGAACTTCGAACGCCTGCTGTTCGACATGCACGGGCGCAACGGCGCGGCGATTGCCGGCTTGATGGACACCTTCAAGAGCGGTGGCGGTTTCAGCGTTGAAGAAGAGCGCTGGACTGAAACCCGCAAGCTGTTCGACTCCTTGGCCGTGGACGACGCAGAAACCTGCGAAACCATCGCCGAAGTCTACGCCCAGACTGGCGAGTTGCTGGACCCACACACCGCTATCGGTGTGAAGGCCGCCCGCGAATGCCGTCGCAGCCTGGACATCCCGATGGTGATCCTCGGCACCGCGCACCCGGTCAAATTCCCGGAAGCGGTGGAGAAGGCCGGTGTTGGCAAGGCACTGGAATTGCCAGCGCATTTGGCAGACCTGTTTGAGCGTGAAGAGCGTTGCACCGTGTTGGCCAATGATCTGAAAGCCGTGCAGGCGTTTGTGAGCCAGCACGGCAATCGTGGCAAGCCGCTCTGATTCAACGGCTTTGCGAGGTTGCTCAAGCCCGTCTTCGTGACGGGCTTTTTCATTGGGGCACGCCATACTCCAGTGGGCAATCGACTAAAAAAGAGAGGAAACCAACCCGGTGCGTTTATTGAGCCGAAGGTGCGTGTGGCTGCTGTGTTTGCTCTTGCTTGGTCAATCCCCGGCAAGCCTGGCCGCCGTCAGCCTGCCGTTCAAACTGGTGCCGGCGTTCACCCCGCTGGCGCCCTTGCCGCTGACGGCCGGCGAGCAGCAATGGCTGGCGAGCCATCGAACGCTGAAGGTCGGCATTTCCATTGATGACTACCAGCCGATCGATATCACCCGTGACCACAATCGCTACCAAGGCATCAGCGCCGACTACCTGAGCCTGGTCGGCGCGCGCCTCGATGTGCCTATGCAGGTGATGGGCTTCGCTGAGCGGGCGCAAGCGGTGGAAGCCTTGCGCAGTGGCGCCATCGATATTCTGACCAGCGCCAACGGCTATGAGCGGGATGTGCCTGGGTTGCGGTTTACTCGCGACTACATGCCGGATCGTTCGGTAGTCGTCGTGCGTCGCGACGACACCACGCAGAACGAAGGCCTTGAGGGCAAGAAGGTGGTCTTGCTGGAGGGCTATGCCAATGTCGGCAACGTGCATCGGGCCTATCCCGCCAGCCATATCATGCTGGCTCCGAACCTCTACAGTGGCCTGGAAGCGTTGAACCAGGGGGATGCCGACGCCTTTATCGGCAATGAAGTGATTGTGCGGGCCTACAAGTCACTGCGTCCTTACCTCGGTTTGCAGATCAACGTGGAGAGCCGGCTGGCGCCGATTGGCTTTGCCTTTGCTTCCCGTACGGCCGACCCGCTGTTGGGGGACATGATGGACCGGGCGCTGGCGAGTATCGACGAGTCGATACAACGTGAAATCCTCGCGCGCTGGACCACCGGCCTGGGAGTGGGCATCGCCGCCGACCGCATTGTGTTGTCGGCCCAGGAGCAAGCCTGGTTGTTGCACCATCCCCATGTGGTGGTGGTGTCCCAGCAACAGTCGCCGTACATCTTCAAGGACAAGGACGGTCAATGGGTCGGCTTGAACGTCGATCTGCTTAACCGGATTTCCCGCATGACCGGCTTGCAGTTCGTGATGGAGGAGGTGTCTTCCACCGCGCAGACCCTGGAGTTACTGGCAGCGGGCAGGGCGGATATGAACACCACGCTGGCGGAGAATCGGGAGCGCAGGCAATTCCTGGATTTCAGCCATGGTTTTGGCGGCGCCGGTTGGGTGTTTGTCCAGCGCAGCGACACGCCGTTAGTGGCCAGTTTGAGTGAGCTCTCTGGCCAGGTCTTGGCGTTGCCGGCCCGGCATGTGCTGGAGAATTTCATTCGCCGTGAACACCCGGACATCGAGATTCTCGCCGTCGATAACTATACCCAGGCCCGTGAGCAGGTGATCCAGGGGCATGCGGCGGCGACGATCCAGAATGAAGTGGAGGTGCAGAGCTACCCGTCCGACGGCTTGCGCATCGGGCGCAGCGTGGAGGGCAAGTGGTCGTCCAACAGCCTGGTGGTACGCAAGGACCAGCCCGAGCTGTTGAGCATTGTGAACAAGGCCTTGGAAGCGATGCCGGTGGCAGAGTTGAGCGCGTTGCGTTTGCGCTGGCTGGGCACGGTGCCGATCCCGACGTCGGCTTGGCAACGTGTGCCGCCATGGGCCTATTGGACGGTTGCCATGGCGCTGTTGTGTGTATTGGTGTCGTTGGTCTGGAATAGCCGGCTCAAGCGGCAGATCCAGCAGCGCCTGGTGGCCGAGCAACGGTTGAGCGATCAGTTGGCCTTTAAGCGTGCCCTGCTGGATGGCATGCCCAACCCGGTCTTCGTACGGGACCTGGCCGGCCGGTTGGTGACGTGTAACACCCGTTACGAACAGCAGTTGGCCACCCGACGGGAGCTGATCCAGGGCCTGACCTTGATGGAAAGCGGCGTGCTGCCAGAGGCCACGGCCGCGCGCCTGCATGCCGGGCACATGGAGCAGTTGGCGACACAGCAATCGTTGTTTGTTGATCGGCAACTGGAGTTCAACGGCGGGACTTTCCACGTTTACCAATGGACGGTGCCGTTTTTCGATGCGCGCGGCCAATTGCAGGGGCTGCTGGGCGGCTGGATCGACATCAATGAGCGCAAAGTCCTGGAGCATCAGTTGATGGACGCACGCCAGGCCGCCGATGACGCGAACTACGCAAAAAGTGCGTTTCTCTCAACCCTCAGTCATGAAATTCGCACCCCGATGACCGCCATCATCGGCCTGCTTGAGTTGGAACAAGAACGCGCCCTGGCTGAGGGCAAGCGCGTCTCCGAAGCCTTGCAGGTGGCGCATCGCTCCGCACGTGAGCTGATTGAGTTGATGGGCGATAGCCTGGACCTGGCCAAGATCGAAGCAGGCCATTTGCAACTGGTGCCGCAGACCACAGACCTGAAGGTTTTTTTCGACGGCATCCAGCGGCTGTTTGCGGCGACGGCGAGTAAAAAAGGCCTGGGTTTGACCCTGGCGTTCGACCCAGCGGCGCAAGGGGATTATTGGTTCGACCCGCTGCGCTTGCGGCAGGTCATGCATAACCTGGTGGGCAATGCGTTGAAGTTTACCGAGCAGGGTGAGGTCCGCCTCAGCGTGGTGACTCAGCGCGATGACGCCGGGGCTGAATACCTACACCTGTGTGTCGAAGACAGCGGGCCAGGGATTGGTGTTGAACAACAGGCTCGGGTGTTCAAGCCGTTTGTCCAGGTCAGCCCGCTGACGGCGGCTCAACATGGCGGGACCGGCTTGGGCTTGAGCATTTGCCAACAACTGGTGGAGTTGATGGGCGGCACGATCTCCCTGAGCAGCGCGGCAGGTGAGGGCACGACGATTTGCATTGACCTGTATCTGCAGCGGGTCAGAGGCGACGACAGGCCAACTGAGCCTGCGGCGGTCCTGCCGGCTGCCGGTCGCCGTTTGTCGGTGCTGATCGTCGATGACTTGCCGGCCAACCGCCTGGTGCTGGCTCAGCAACTGCAATTCCTCGGCCACCGGGTGGTGGCCTTCGACTCGGCGGAGTTGGCCTTGCAGCGCTGGCGCGATGACGCCTTTGACGTGCTGGTGACGGATTGCAATATGCCGGGCATGTCCGGCTACGCCTTGAGCGAAGCCGTGCGCGGTATTGAAACCCAAGAGCAACGATCGCGCACTGCGCTGGTGGGGTGCACCGCCAATGCCATGGAGGATGAGCGTCAGCGTTGCCTGGCGTCGGGAATGGATGAGTTGTTGGTCAAACCGGTGACCCTTGAGCAGTGGGCCACGGTCCTCACCCGCTTGGCCCCATTGCGCACCTTCAATATCCAGACCTTGCAGGTGATGACCCAGGCCGATGGGCCGGTCCTGCAGCGCATGTTGGAGGAGTTGGCGAAGAGTCTTGAACAAGAGCACGATGGGATCAAGACGGCGTTGGCGTGTCAGGACTTTCCAGGGGTAATGGCCTCGTTGCATCGCCTCAAGGGGATTTGCTGCCTGGTGGATGCGCTGCCGCTGGCCAAGGCGTGTGTGGGGCTTGAGGGCTGCCTGCGTGAGCAGCGCATTGACGAGGTTGAAGCGCTGTGGCGCGTGCTGAATGAAGCGCTGGCAGCATTCAGGGTTGAGCTGGGCACCCATTTGAGTCCGCAAGAATAGGACGCGTCCTATGGGGCGCGCATGACCTTTTGCGTAGCCTGCGCAACCTTGCTTCTGCGTCTCAGAGTTTGCCATGCGCTCCCTCAATGTCTTGATCCTCGAAGATCACCCATTCCAACTGATGGCCCTGCACCAGATGCTCAATGCCAACGGTGTCTTCAATGTAATAACCGCCGAAACCGTAGAGGCCGCCCGGCAGTCGTTGGCGAGCAAGGGGCCGGTGGACATTGCCATTTGCGACCTCTATCTGGAACAGGGCGATGCCCTTGAACTGATTCGCGAATTGGGCGAACTGCGCCAGGCTCAGGTGCTGATCCTGTTAAGCAGTGCTCAACCTGACGTATTGGAAGGGGTCGCCAGCATGGCGCGCCAGGCTGGGCTGAATGTCCTCCGGTGCTTGCCCAAGCCAGCCTCGGCGCAGTTGGTTGGGCAACTGCTGACGGCTTGCCTGCAACATTTGCGTCCGGGGCCGCAGGTCGTGTCCTGGGATAAGGTGCGCCAACTGCTGGGCTTGAATGAGCTGGATGAGTTGCCACCTTCGGTGGATGCCTGTCAGGTGGCCATCGCGCGTTACGCCAGCGCGAGTTTCCAGCCTATCGTTTGCCAGGCAGGTGTATTGCAGGGCGTTGAGGTGCTGGCGCGCTGGTATCTGCCTGACGGGGGAGTGTTACTGCCCCATGAGTTCCTGCCGGTGCTGGAGTTTGCCGGCATGGAGGAGGCGTTTACCTGGCATGTGCTGGAAGAGGCCCTGGGCTTTGTCAGCCAGATCGCGTGGGACACGGGGGAGATCTTGCCGGTGGCGGTGAACATTCCCGGGCGGATGCTCGAACATGCGCATTTTCCCCAGGCGCTGCAACGCCTGCTGCAACGCCACGCCGTGCCAGCCCATAGCCTGACGCTGGAGTTGGTCGAAACCACGCGATTGAACACCGACAGCGCGCATGTCAGCAGCTTGCTGCGTTTAAGGATGATCGGTTGCAAGTTGTCTATCGGTGACTTCGGTATCGGCGGCACCAGTTTGCAGCGTTTGCTGGAGCTGCCGTTCACTGAGCTGAAAATACCCCCGGCCTTTGCCTGTGGCATGGCCGGTGATGAGCGCAAAGTGGCTGTCGTCGCGGGCGCCATGAGCATGGCCAGCCGCATGGGCATGAACGTGGTGGTGACGGGAATCGAAACCCCTGCCGATCGTGATGCGGTCGCTTTGCTGGGCCCAGCCTGGCTGCAAGGTTGCCTGATTGCACCACCGATGGACGCTCAGGCATTGAAAGCGTGGATCGGCAGCCAGGTCAGGCCAACCCATGCTCCTGCACGTAGATAAACAGTGACGCGTCGGTACTGAGCCCGAGCTTGCGCATGGCGCTGACTTTTTGCGCGCTGACGGTCTGCTTGCTGCGATGCAGATGTGCCGCGATTTCGCCCACGGTCAGCCCTCTCGCCAGCAGGCGAATCACCTCCAGCTCGCGGGGCGATAGCTGCTCGTGGGACTGCAATCGATCAGTGCCCAGCGCGCTCAGCGCCTGGCGAATGGTGTGGGCCACATAGCAGCGCTGCTGGCGTACCTGGCGGACGGCTTCAGGCAGTTCATTCGCGAGGCTGGCTTTGCTCAGCAAGCCCATGACACCCAGCTCCAGGATGGCGTGAAACAACCCTGCATTGTTGAGCATGGTCACCACGACGATGGGCAGCGTCGGGTGATGGCGGCGCAGTTGGTCGATCAGGCGCAACCCGTCGGCCTGGGGTTCGTCAGGCATCATGAAGTCGGTGATCAACAGGTCGCAGGCGCAGTGTTGCAGCAATTGGGTCAGGGATTGGGGAGAGTTGGCTTCGCCGACAATTTCCAGTTGTTCATCGCGCTCCAGGACCGCCCGCAGACCAATCAGGAAAATCGGATGGTCGTCGGCCAGGATGATGCGCAAGGGTTTTTCAGGTGCGCTTCTCAAGATAGGTTCCCCGGGCAATTCGGGGATTCTAGCCTGTTAACCCTGGGATGGTTGAACGTAGGGTTTTAACGGTGCACAAAAATGCCGCTTTGCCTTCCTTGGGTTAGCGGCGTTTTTTGTTTTTGGCAGGCCCGGGCGGCGCGAATGAGCTATGCGAGTATTTTTACTGCCAGGGCCACAACACTGGTGAAAACTGTAAACATAGCCATGACGACACCCAAGGGATACCAGAAATTTTCACGGGTTATCTTGTGTGCTTCGGCGTTGAGTTTGCGTTGCTCCGCATAGATGCGTGATATGTCAGCATGAATCTTCTCTAATGCTGCCTGCTCTTTGTCGTGTTCCAACATCGTCTTCATCCTTCGCAATAAGGGCCTTTTGACATGCGCTTTCATCTGCGTAGCCGCGTCTCCAGCGCTCACCGAGTATAGGATTCACCTCTGATCCGAGCCGTCGGCAAACCGCAAAACAGTCGCCCATTGCGTAAGCATTTATGTGCGCCGTTTTTTGCTTGTCATGTTGCAAGCGCATGCTGGAATCCGTCACCCCTGACGGCCCCATAAAGACGATAAAGCGAACTTTCCTACGTCACAAACAGTCACTTAGGATAGATGCAGCTCCCGTTGAACCGATTGTTCCTGAACTATTGAGTGGTGATCGAGATGGAAAGTATCAGCCTATTGCTCGAAGAAGCACTGAGCCCTTATCAGGTTACGCTGACCACCTCCGGTGTGCAGGACGAGTGCCTGGTCACCGTGAAGAACCCTGCTGGCGCCATCATGGTCGAGCGAGAAGTGGACCGCGCACAGTTGATGGATAAACGCGTGCTGGTGGATGTGGTGGATTGCCTGCTGCGTGACATCAAGATTGCCGAAGGGCGTCTGGAACCCTCGGTCATTGCGGCGTTGCGCAACGCTGCCCAGACCCGCAGCGCCGCCGCTGCATGAAGAATTGTTTAATCATGGAAACTTCCTACAACATGGCCGGTCAGATTTTGTAACAGCAAGAGCAAACATTGTGCTCCGGTGTTTGTGCCTTGTTGTACTGGTCTTTGTAGGCCACGTTTAACCCCGAAGTGTCTCCCCACTCTTCGGGGTTTCTTTTTGCCTGCGAATTGTCAGGGCTCTGGCGAATCCTGGAAGAAGCTTGGGTTATCCCGCAGATAATGCTCGCGCATCACCGGGTCCAGCCATGAAGCGTAGGACTGCTGCACCTGTTCCAGTGGGATGTCCAGCAGCACCTGATTGATGCGTTGAATGATCTGACGCCCACGAGGCGTATCCGAGCAACCGATATGGGTGCGTTGGTAGGGCGCTGAGCCTTTGATCGGATAAAAGCTCAGGTCCGCAGCCGGGATGCCCTGTTGCATGGCGTGATAGCGGATTTCCGGCCAATACCCCAACACCGCCTCCAGTCGCCCCAGGCGTTGCATTTGCAGGAGGCTGCCCAGGGCATCGTTGCCGTAATGAAGGGCGAGCTTATGCGCATCGGCCAGCTTGAGTTGTTGATCGACGACCGGCCCGTAGCTGCGTTCGGCGATGGCGCCCGCCCGTGCTTTAGGGGCATCGAAAAAGGCTTGCAGGTCAAACTGGCCATCGACGATATAGGGCGCCATCGTGTCCTCCTGGCTATGCCGGATCATGATGCCGTTGCTGGCGACCACAAATGCCTGGCTGGAGAACACGATGTATTTGGCTCGCTCCGCCGTCCACAGCAATGAGGGATCGCAGGTAAGCGTTGTTGGCTCGCGCATCATCTGTATGCCGCGCGCGCGATTGACGTGCAGGACCTGATGTTGATAGTCCGGCAGGTGTTCGATGAGGATCGGTAACAGTTGGTCCAGTGCGCCCTGGCCTTTGCGCGGCCCCTCGAAAATGGTCAGCGGTGGCAGGTCGCGCAACAACCAGGTCAACGTCTCGCTGGCGTGGGCCGACAGAGGCCAGCCGCTGAGCATCGAGGCGACAAGGCAGAACTGCACCCACCCGCGTTTGCACCGAAGCACCATCAGATCGCGCCTTCCTCACGCAAACGGGCAATGGCGGCGGAGTCGTAACCCAGGCTCTCCAGCAGCACGCCATTGTGCTCACCCAACTGCGGGCCCACCCACTCGCAGCTGCCCGGGGTGTCCGACAGCTTGGGCACGATGCCGGGCATCTTGAAGTCCTTGCCGCCGGGCAGTTGCGCCTTGAGGAACATTTCCCGGGCGAGAAATTGCGGGTCGCCCAGCATGTCTTCGGCACTGTAGATCCGGCTGGCGGGCACTTCGGCTTTATTCAAGGCCTCGACCACCTGCTCCAGCGGCAATGAACTGACCCAGCGATCAATCACGCCGTACAGCTCATCACGACGGCTATCGCGCCCGTCATTGCTGGCCAGTGCCGGGTCGTTGGCCAGGTCTTCGCGCCCGATGGCGAGCATGAAGCGCTTGAAGATCGCATCCCCGTTGGCGCCGATCTGCACATGCTTGCCGTCGGCGCTGGTGTGGATCGACGACGGCGTGATCCCGGGCATGATGTTGCCAGTTCGCTCGCGGATAAACCCGAACACGTCGAACTCGGGAATCATGCTTTCCATCATGGCGAAGATGGCTTCATACAACGCCACATCCACCACCTGGCCCAATCCGCCGTTGACCTCGCGATGCCGCAGGGCCATCAGCGCGCCGATTACCGCCCACAGCGCGGCAATCGAGTCGCCGATGGAGATCCCGGTGCGCACGGGCGGGCGGTCCTCGAAACCGGTGATATAGCGCAGCCCGCCCATGGATTCACCCACCGCGCCAAACCCCGGCTGGTCCTTCATCGGCCCGGTCTGGCCGAACCCCGACAGGCGCACCATCACCAGCTTCGGGTTCAGTGCGTGCAGCGTCTCCCAACTCAAACCGAGTTTTTCCAGCACGCCGGGGCGAAAGTTCTCGATCAGGATGTCGGCATCCGCCAGCAACTGCTTGAGGATGGCCAGGCCGTCCGGGTGCTTGAGGTTCAGCGTCAGCGATTTTTTGTTGCGCGCCTGCACAAACCACCACAGCGAAGTGCCTTCATACAACTTGCGCCATTTGCGCAGCGGGTCGCCGCCGTCTGGGGATTCGACCTTGATCACCTCGGCACCGAACTCGGCGCAGATACGCGAGGCAAACGGGCCGGCGATCAGGGTGCCCAGTTCGATGACTTTCAGGCCGGCAAGTGGTTTGGCATTAAGCGACATGGGGATCCTTACAAGCACGGGACGGTGGTGTGATGCCTTTTAACATAGGCGAGCGGCCCATGGATAAGGATGATGCAGCGCAGTATTCGTTGAATGACCTCGCCATCGGTTAGACTGGCCGCCTTTCCCTGTCTCTAGAAGCCCGTTCATGGCCCAGCCGTCCACGACCTACAAATTCGAACTCAACCTCACCGACCTCGATCGTTCGGTGTACGAGAGCGTCAAACAGACCATCGCCCGCCATCCTTCGGAAACCGAAGAACGCATGACCGTGCGCCTGCTGGCCTACGCCCTCTGGTACAACGAGCAGTTGTCGTTCGGCCGTGGCCTGTCAGATGTAGACGAGCCAGCCCTGTGGGAAAAAAGCCTGGATGATCGGGTTTTGCATTGGATCGAAGTCGGCCAGCCGGATGCAGATCGCCTGACCTGGTGCTCACGCCGTACCGAGCGCACCAGCCTGCTGGCCTACGGCAGCCTGCGCGTGTGGGAAGGCAAGGTGGTGCCGGTGGCTAACAACCTGAAAAACGTGCATATCGCAGCGGTGCCGCAGGAGGTCCTGGAGACCCTGGCCAAGGACATGCCGCGCGTGATCAAGTGGGATGTGATGATCAGCGAAGGCACCATGTTCGTCACCGACGACCGTGGCCAGCACGAAGTGCAGCTGCAATGGCTGGTCGGCGAGCGCGGCTGAACCTCTATAGGCGCGAGCTTGTGTGGGAGCGGGCTTGCTCGCGAATGCGGTCGATCAGTTAAAAATGCACTGACTGACACACCGCTTTCGCGAGCAAGCCCGCTCCCACACAAGCCAGCTTCCACATTAGATCTGCATCGTTTTCACTATTCCTGTTTAACCGTTGTATCGAAGAGAAGCCTTCCTCACCCCATGCGTATCGATCCCCGCCCGTTGCCCGCCGTCTTGCCGTTTCTCGGTGAATTGCCACCGCTGTTGACCCGTCTCTATGCCGCTCGCGGCGTGCAGTCAGAAGCCGAGCTGGATAAAAGCCTGGCGCGGTTGATTCCCTATCAGCAGCTCAAAGGGATCGACGCGGCCGTGGACTTGCTGGTGACGGCCCTGGAGCAACGCCAGCGCATTCTGATCGTCGGTGACTTCGACGCCGATGGCGCCACCGCCAGCACCGTGGGCACCCTGGGTTTGCGCTTGCTGGGCGCGGCCCATGTGGATTACCTGGTGCCCAACCGCTTCGAGTACGGCTACGGCCTGACCCCGGAAATCGTCGCGGTGGCGTTGCAACGCGAGCCGCAGTTGCTGATCACCGTGGACAACGGCATCTCCAGCGTCGAAGGCGTCGCGGCGGCGAAAGCGGCGGGGCTGCAAGTGCTGGTCACCGACCACCACTTGCCAGGTGATGAATTGCCGGCGGCGGACGCCATCGTCAATCCCAACCAGCCGGGCTGTGGCTTCCCGAGCAAGGCCCTGGCCGGCGTGGGCGTGATCTTCTATGTGCTGATGGCCCTGCGTGCGCGTTTGCGCGACCTGGGCTGGTACACCCACAAACCGCAGCCGAACATCGGCGACTTGCTCGACCTGGTGGCCCTGGGCAGCGTGGCGGACGTGGTGCCCCTGGACGCCAACAACCGCATCCTCGTGCACCAGGGCCTGGAGCGCATTCGTGCCGGTCGTGCACGGCCGGGGATCAAGGCCATCCTGGAAGTGGCCAAGCGTGACGCGGCGCGTATCACCTCCACCGACCTCGGTTTCATCCTCGGCCCACGGCTCAACGCCGCCGGGCGCCTGGATGACATGAGTCTGGGCATCGAATGCCTGCTCACCACCGACGTCGCCGCGGCGCGGGAAATGGCCGCACAACTGGACGGCATGAACCAGGACCGCAAGTCCATCGAGCAAGGCATGCAGCGCGAGGCCCTGGCCCAGCTCAAGGACTTGCCGGTGGAGTCGATGCCGTTCGGCTTGTGCCTGTTCGACCCGGAATGGCACCAAGGTGTGATCGGCATCCTGGCGTCACGCATGAAGGAGCGTTACTTCCGCCCGACCATCGCCTTCGCCGACGCCGGTGATGGCTTGCTCAAGGGCTCAGGGCGCTCCGTACCGGGCTTTCACATCCGTGACGCCCTGGCGGTGGTCGCGAGCCAGCATCCCGACCTGATCGCCAAATACGGCGGCCACGCGATGGCGGCGGGGCTGACACTGCACGAGGAAAACTTCCCACTGTTTGCCGAAGCTTTTGATGCTGAAGTGCGTCGGCAATTGCGTGAGGAAGACCTCACCGGTCGTCTATTGTCTGACGGTACCCTGGCGGTGGAAGAGTTCCACCTGGAACTGGCCCGCGCCCTGCGTCACGCCGGCCCGTGGGGGCAGCACTTTCCTGAGCCGTTGTTTCACGGGGTGTTTCAGTTGGTGGAGCAGCGCGTGGTAGGGGAGCGGCACCTGAAGGTGGTGCTCAAGAGTGAATGCGGGTCGGTGAAGCTCGATGGCATTGCGTTTGGCGTGGACCGTGAAGTCTGGCCAAACCCGACGGTGAAGTGGGTGGAGTTGGCCTACAAGCTGGATGTGAATGAGTTTCGGGGTAATGAGACGGTGCAACTGATGATTGCGCACATCGAGCCACGCTAAATCTAACTAACACCGCAAAACCAAATGTGGGAGCGGGCTTGCTCGCGAATACGGAGTGTCAGTCAATGTTGCTGTGACTGATTCACCGCTTTCGCGAGCAAGCCCGCTCCCACATTTTTGATCCGCGTACCGCCTTAAGTTACTCGGTTTTGTCCTTGGCCTGATGCTTCACGATGATATCCACCAACCGCTGCGCCAGCGCCGGGTAGTTCTCGTCAAAGTGATGCCCACCAGGCAGCTTCAACGCTTCACCCACCGCCGTCTTGTCGGTGCAGCCACTCTCGTCGACTTCTTCCGCACCGTAGATGCACACCACCTTCTCCGGCGGTAGCTTGGCCATTTCCGGGCCGGTCGCCGCTTCTTTGCCGGCGTTGCCCAGCCAGCCTTCCACTTCGATTTCAAAGCTGCCGGTACGCGCAAACGCCAGCAAGATGATCGCATCGACCCGCTGCTGTTCGTTTTCCGGCATGCGGTTGTAGATCGCGGGCAGCACGTCGGCGCCGAACGAGTAACCGGTCAGGACGAAGCGCTTGGTGCCCCACTTCTGCCGGTAGTGTTGCATCAGTTCGGTGAGGTCCTTGGCGCTTTGCTCCGGGGTCTTGTGCTGCCAGTAGTAGCGCAGGGTGTCGATGCCGACCACCGGGTAGCCGATCTTGGCCATTTCGCCGGCCACGTCGCGGTCCAGGTCGCGCCAACCGCCGTCACCGGAGAGGAACAGGGTCACGGTGTCCTTGGCTTGGCCGGCCGGTACTTCGACCACCGGGATGGCCAGGCCGCCGTTGTCCGAACCCACCAGTTGCTTGCGCAGTTCGTTGTTCAGCACTTGCGGGTAGTGAATGTCGTAGTCGCTGATGCTGGTGGTGGCGCGCGGTGTGTCGCGTACGAAACTGGCGCTTTCATCGTCAGGGTTGTCGTTCCACGCCACCAGCCAGTTGCCATGGGCCGAGGTTTTCGGCAGCGGGTCCTTGCAGCCTTCCTGCACCAGGGCGAAACCGACGGAGATGGCATTGGCCTTGTCGTCGTTCTGGGTGGCCAGCCAGCGCCAGGCAAGGCCTGCGCCAGGGCCGATGCCGCTGACCAGCGTTGCCGGGCCCTTGAGCTGAACCAGGGCGCTTTGCAGCGCTTGTTCCTGCAGCTTGCAGTCATCCTTTGGCAGGACGACTTGAACGATTTGTGCCTTGCCGCCCTGGCTCAGGGCGATCAACTGGCTGTCGGTCAGGGTTTCATCGGCCATCACGGCCACCGCGACGCGGGCTTTAGGCGTGCCGTTCGGGGTGACGAGCGTCATCACCGAGCCATCGGCCTGGGGCAACTGCGCCAGGGTCGGCTGCGGGGCAGGGCGGTTCCAGTACCAAAAGCCACCCCCTGCGATCAGGGCGAGCAGCACTACAGCGACCAATACATACCGCCAGGAACGTCGAATCATCAGCGTTTCACCAATCCAGTCAAGCCGCCCGCGATCAGGGCGGCGGTATCGGCCAGTGCCACCAGCGGATCAAGTCCTGCGGGCACGGCCATGTAACGGGGTTCCCAGTCAGGCTGGAACTTGTCTTTGAAGCGGCGCAAACCTTGGAAGTTATACAGTTGCTCGCCACGGCGGAACACCATCGAGCCCAGGCGTTGGGTCAGTGGGGCGCCGCGTCGTGGTTGCAGGCCCGACAACGGCACCATGCCGAGGCTGAAGCGGGCGTAGCCATGACTCTTATAGTGTTGAATCAGGCCGACCATCATGAACTCCATGGTCAGCTTCGGCGCGTCCGGGTGCGCACGCATCAGGTCGAGACTGGCCAGGTCGTGGTTGTAAGTCTCGAGCAGGTTGGCGAAGGCCACCGGGCGCCCTTCGAAGCGAATGATCGCGATGCGAAAGTGCTTGAGGTAGTCGTCGCTGAATCGTCCCAGGGAAAAGCCTTTTTCCCGCACGTTCTTGCCGGTCAGCCAGGCGTCGGAGATGACTTTGAGTTCATCCATCGGCGCCGTGCCCGGTTCATGGATCTCCAGGGACAGACCGTCCCGGGTGCCACGGTTCCAGGTGTAGCGCAGATCCTTCATCTCTTTGCCCTTGGCTTCCAGGTCAAAGCGTTTCAGATCGACGCGGGCTTCTTCGCCCAGCTTGATCGCGGTGAGGCCGATGTCCATGTAGTACGGCAGGTTTTCCGCCCGCACCTGGTAGAACACCGGGCGCGCATGGTGGATGTCGCACAGGTCGCGGAACTGCCAGATCATCTCGGCGCGCGGCTGGGTCGGGCCGATCGGGTCATACAAGGCTACCAGGCTGCGGCCGCGACGGGCGTACATGAGGAAAGCTTCATCATTGGGATGGAACAGCAGCGCTTTGTCGCCGGTCAGCGCCAGGCCGCCGTCGGGCTGGGACGAGGCCATCAGGATCTTGCTGGCGCGCTCCAGTTCTTCCGGGGTCGGCAGGTGGATGATCGGGCGTGCGGTGCGCAGCAGCCAGGTCAGCGACACGATCACCAGCAGCACGGCGGCACCCAGCAACGAACGCAGGCCGCGCGGGGCATTGGCATCGAGGGTGAACTGCCACCACAGTTGGTGGCTGTAGGGCACGTCTTGATAGGCGAACAGCAGCAGCCAGATCGATGCGCCGAGCACGCAGACGCTGGCCACCAGGTACAGCGGCGAGAACGGCAGTTCGGTCAGGCGGCTGGCGCGGTAGAACGAGCGGCGGAAGATCGCCAGCAGGATCGCGGTCATGGTCATCAGACTGGCTTCTTCCCAGTCGAAACCCTTGAGCAGCGACAGCAGCGCGCCCACCAGCAGCAACACCATGGTCAGCATCCAGGCCGCCGACAAGCGTCGGCGCAAACCCTGGGCCAGCAACAGGCACAACACACCGATCAGGCTGGCGCCAAAGTGCGAGGCGTCAATCAGGCGGTGGGGAATCAGGAAGCCGATGTTTTCCAGGCGTGAGTCGATTTCTGGCGTGGCGCCGGAAAACAGCAGGACCACGCCGGACAAAAAAACCAGTACGGCCAACACCGGTGCCGCCAGGCCAGAGGCCACCCGCAGGCTTTGCTGAGTCTGGAACAGGCGCTGGGCTTCATTGACCAGCAGAAACACGCAGGCGATCAGCAATGGCAGCACCACATAGATCATGCGGTACAGCAGCAGGGCGGCGGCCAGTGGTGCGGCACCGAGTTTGTCGGCGAAGGCAGCGAGGAGGATGGCTTCGAAGACACCCACACCGCCCGGCACATGGCTGAGCACGCCGGCCGCCAGGGCCAGCAGGTATACCAGCAGGAATGGGCCGAAGGGTGGCGCTTCCGGCAACAACATATAAAGGACGGTGGCGGCAGCGGCGACGTCGAGTGCGGTGATGACCAGTTGCAGGAAGGTCAGGCGGGCGCCGGGCAGGCGCAGGGTGCGACGGCCGATCTTGACCAGCAGGTTATCGGCGAAGGGTTGCTCTGGTAAGCGACGGCGATAGATGCCGATGCACAATGCCACTGACAGCAGCAGCACTGCGCCGGCGACGCCGCCGAGCAAACCTTCCGACAAATTCAGCGCGGTGGCTGCGGCGGGCAGGTTGCTCAAGGTGGCGAGCGCTGCGAGAGGGGGCAGGGCGCAACCGAGCGCCAGGCTGGCGAACACGGTCATGCGGGCGACTTCCGAAGCGCCGATACCGTGGCGCGCATAGAGTCTGTATCGCACCGAACCGCCTGACAGCATCGACAGGCCTATCGCGTTGCCGATGGCAAAGGCTGTGAAACCGCCGTGGGCCAGGGTCTTGGCCGGCAACTTCACCCCGGCATAGCGCGCACCGGAAAACTCATAGCCCAACAGAATGACGAAACCGGCGACGGCTGCAGCAAACGCGCCGAGCAGGGCGGGTTTGGGCACTTCCAGGATTGAGTCATGCAGGGCGTAAAGGTCCAGCTCCAGCAGCAAGTGCCGGCAGGCGATCAGGGCGATTGCGAACAGCAACAACGTGACAGCCAAACCGATGGGCTGGCGGTATTTGCTCAACAGATCCAGCCAGCGCAAACGGGCGGGAGCGATCGGTTGTTCTGCTGTGACGGTGTCTAGTGGTTCAGACGAGTTGGCGCGCATCAATCACCTCGTGGATTGTGCGCGACAGGATGGAGGTATCCAGCCAAGTTACCAATCCCTATGGACAAAATAATTACAAATATTAACGCGGATCGCCGGGGGCGGCGACTGCGGCCATTGGTCGTAGAGGGCAGCGCTTGAGCATTGAGCATAGCTTGCAATGAGATGGACTCTACAAACCGTGTACGGTTTCATGAAAGATGCCATGCCATTGTTTCAGAAGGACTTTTTCACCGGATACAAAAAAGTCCACTCTTTCGAGTAGCCTTTTTTGATGT
>NZ_QAJM01000003.1:266116-266301 GCF_003852405.1 Pseudomonas sp. KBW05 | reverse complement strand
GCGGCATTCTACAGCCAAGCGGCGGGGTGTCAACCGTTAATAGATGTATCGGTCAAATAAGTGTGAATTAGCCGTTGAATGACCGCCGCGAGCGGTAAGTGCGCGATAGACAAAGATTTTTGTCCGACAATCAAAAACAGACGCGCACAAAAAAGGCCACTCTTTCGAGTAGCCTTTTTTGATGT
>NZ_QAJM01000003.1:179159-266032 GCF_003852405.1 Pseudomonas sp. KBW05 | reverse complement strand
TGTCGGCATTCTACAGAGGAACGCCGGGGTGTCAACCGCTTATTCGAAAAAAAGCGCTTGTGGTTCAATCGGTTAGCGCTATAAGACACTTGTGTGAATGGCTCTGGGCCAGTCTGGCCAAGGGTTTCAGCTCTATTGGGGCGCTCAATTCGATTGAGAAAACAAATTCATCCGTGAGTTTTCCTACCGCTCAAGCCGAAGATTCAAACTACTGGTGCTATATACAGGGGTGGATGCGATACTGGCCATCCGTTGAATCAACCTTCTGTTTATATGACGCAGCGCAAAATCATCCACGTCGACTGTGACTGTTTCTACGCCGCCATCGAGATGCGTGATGACCCGAGCCTGGCGCAAAAGCCGCTGGCGGTGGGTGGCTCGGCTGACCGGCGCGGAGTGATCGCCACCTGCAACTACGAAGCGCGGGCGTATGGGGTGCGTTCGGCCATGTCTTCACGCCACGCCTTGAAGCTGTGCCCGGACCTGACCATCGTCAAGCCGCGCATGGATGCCTATAAGGAAGCGTCCAAGGAAATCCACACGATCTTTCGCGACTACACCGACCTGATCGAGCCGTTGTCGCTGGATGAAGCCTACCTGGATGTGTCCGACTGCCCGCACTTCGGCGGCAGCGCCACGCGCATTGCCCAGGATATCCGGCGCCGGGTTTCCAATCAGTTGCACATCACCGTCTCCGCTGGCGTGGCGCCGAACAAGTTCCTCGCCAAGATCGCCAGTGACTGGAAGAAACCCAACGGTCTGTTCGTGATTACCCCGGACCAGGTCGAAGACTTTGTGTCCCAATTGTCGGTGAACAAATTGCACGGCGTGGGCAAAGTCACGGCGGATAAACTGGCGCGCCTGGGTATTGAAGACTGCTTGCAGTTGCGCGAATGGAACAAGCTGGCGCTGGTGCGCGAATTTGGCAGCTTTGGCGAGCGGCTTTGGAGCCTGGCGCGTGGGATTGATGACCGGGTGGTGCACAACGACAGTCGCCGGCAATCCATCAGTGTGGAAAATACCTACGATGTGGACCTGCCGGATCTCTCAAGTTGCCTGGCGAAACTGCCTGAATTGATGGAAACCCTGGCTGGGCGCATGGCGCGTATCGATAGCAGCTACCGTGCGGGCAAGCCGTTCGTTAAGGTGAAGTTTCATGATTTTACCCAGACGACCCTGGAACAGGCGGGGGCAGGGCGGGATCTGGAGAGTTATCAACAGCTGCTGACGCAGGCGTTTAATCGGGGTGGGAAGCCGGTGCGGCTATTAGGCATTGGTGTGCGGCTGCTGGATTTAAGCAGCGGCAACGAACAGCTCGAATTTTCTTGGTAGAAACCGGAAACCAAATGTGGGAGCGGGCTTGCTCGCGAAAGCGGAGTGTCAGTCACTAAATTTGTGACTGAACCACCGCATTCGCGAGCAAGCCCGCTCCCACATTTAGATCTTCAGCAGGCTTGAGACTTCAGCGAGCGCCGGGATCGGCGACAAGTCGCCCTGCATCCTTGGTCAGCGCCTGCAAAAATTCCTGCTGCAACTCGGGATCATTGCGAGTCAGTTCAATCAAGCTCTGCTCCAGCTCGCTGGCTTCCTCTTCCAACCCCAACTCCGACAAGCGCTTGACCCGGTGCACCCACTGGTTCACCTCGTCATCTTCCAGGTCGTCGTAGATCAGGCCGTGGGCTTCCAGCAGCTTGCCGCGCAATGTGCTGCTGATCGCCAGGGTCGAGTCCGAATGTACGTCGTCCTGGCCATCTTCCACGCTGATTTTCAGGGTGGTGATGCGGTTCAGGTCCTGCTCGGCAAACGGGCTGTCCAACAGGTTCAGGCGCAGGACGCCGTTGCGATCGGTGCTCAGCTCGTGGGTTTGCTTGCCGGCGGTGACTTGTACCGGGCGCTCGCTCCAGGGCAGGCTCGAATACTCCACGCGCTTGTCGCGCTGGACTTCATCAATGCCCGCCAGGTTCTGTTGCGCTCGGCCATGGGACTGCACGTTCATGAACGGGTTGAGACCGTCCACGCCATAAGCCAGCCAGTCACGGGTAACGCTGGTCGGCAGGTTGCCAAGGGCGAAGATATTCACCACGTTGGCGCCCGCGCCGGCCACCAGGGCTACGGCACCCAAAGGCATCTCATAGAGTTTGCGCCAGGGCTGGTAGGGGGTGTAGCGGTCGTAACGACGGGTGACTTCGAACTCGGTGACCTCAAAGGTCTTCTGCTCGTGAATGCGCACCCGGCGTTGCGGCAGCTCCAGCACTTTAGGTTCGCCTACATCGATCTGCAGGCTGTGGTCGAGCAACTTACGCTCGACCCGCTCCTCGTGCTCACTGCGTTGCGACATCTGGTTGGCGCAGCCGCTGACCAGCAGGGCGCCGCACAAGGCGGCGCCCCCCAGGGCTCTGGTGTTTCGCTTGAACATGACTTCTCTTGATCTGGTTTTCAGCGACGAATACGCGCCTGAAGGAAAGACAGCACGTCAGCCACCGGCAACGGTTGGGCTTCGGCTTCGGTCCGGCTCTTGTATTCCAGATTGCCATCGGCCAGGCCGCGGTCACTGACCACGATCCGGTGCGGGATGCCAATCAGTTCCATGTCGGCGAACTTGATGCCCGGGCTGGTTTTCTTGTCCCGGTCATCCAGCAGCACTTCAAAACCGGCGGCCGTCAGTTCGGCATACAGTTTGTCGGTGGCTTCGCGTACTTGCTCGGTTTCGTAGCGCAGGGGCACGAGGGCGATCTGGAACGGCGCCAGGGTGTCGCTCCAGATGATGCCGTTTGCGTCGTTGTTCTGCTCGATGGCAGCGGCAACCACGCGGGACACGCCAATACCGTAGCAACCCATTTCGAGGATCACCGGCTTGCCGTTTTCGCCCAGCACCTTGCAGTTCATCGCCTGGCTGTACTTGTTGCCCAGCTGGAAGATGTGCCCGACTTCGATGCCACGCTTGATTTCCAGGGTGCCCTTGCCATCCGGGCTTGGGTCGCCAGCCACGACGTTACGCAGGTCGGCCACGGTTGGAACCGGCAGGTCACGTTCCCAGTTCACGCCGAAGTAGTGCTTGTCGTCGATGTTCGCGCCGATGCCGAAGTCGCTCATCAGCTCGACCGAACGGTCGATGATGATCGGCAGCGGCAGGTTCAGCGGGCCGAGGGAGCCGGCGCCAGCGCCAATGGCGTCGCGCAATTCGGCATCGGTGGCCATGACCAGCGGGCTGGCCACGCCAGGTTGCTGGGCTGCCTTGATTTCGTTGAGTTCGTGGTCGCCACGGATCACCAGAGCGATCAGCTTGCCCTCTTCTTCGGCGCGCACGATCAGGGTCTTGATGGTCTTTTCAATCGGCAGATTGAATTTTTCCACCAGGGCCGCGATGGTCTTGGTCTCCGGGGTGTCCACCAGGCGCAGCTCTTCGGTCGGTGCGGCGCGGGACGTTTCCCGTGGCACGGCTTCGGCTTTCTCGATGTTCGCCGCGTAGTCGGAGCCGTTGCTGAACACGATATCGTCTTCGCCGGATTCGGCCAGTACGTGGAACTCGTGGGAGCCGGCGCCGCCGATGGAACCGTTGTCCGCTTCAACCGGGCGGAATTTCAGGCCCAGGCGCGTGAACACGTTGCAGTAGGCGGTGTGCATGCGGTCGTAGGTGACCTGCAGGGACGCCTGGTCAGCGTGGAACGAATAGGCATCCTTCATGATGAATTCGCGGCCGCGCATCAAGCCGAAGCGTGGGCGGATTTCGTCACGGAACTTGGTCTGGATCTGATACAGGTTCAGCGGCAGCTGCTTGTAGCTGCTCAGCTCGTTGCGCATCAGGTCGGTGATCACTTCTTCGTGGGTCGGGCCGGCGCAGAAATCGCGGCCATGACGATCCTTGAAGCGCAGCAACTCAGGGCCGTACTCTTCCCAGCGCCCGGATTCCTGCCACAGTTCAGCCGGTTGGGTGCTCGGCATCAACACTTCCAGAGAGCCGGCGGCGTTCATTTCTTCGCGAACGATGGCTTCGACCTTGCGCATCACCTTCAAGCCCATGGGCAGCCAGGTGTACAGGCCGGAGGCCAGTTTGCGGATCATACCGGCGCGCAGCATCAGCTGATGGCTGATCACAACCGCGTCGGAAGGCGTTTCTTTCTGTGTGGCGAGCAAATATTGACTGGTACGCATGGTAGGCCGTTGTCGGTTGCTTGGACTTGAAATGACTTGGGATTGTACGGGCGTGGGCAGCCGGAGTACAGGTATCAGAATGCAGAGGAATATGTGAGAGCAGGCTTGTGTGGGAGCGGGCTTGCTCGCGAATGCAGTCTGTCAGTTGATAAAGATGTCGTCTGACACGCCGCCTTCGCGAGCAAGCCCGCTCCCACAGGGTCAGTCTTCTTGCGGTGGATTCAACCGCGCCCGCCGGTTCTCCTGGAACCAATGCAACGCAATCAGAAATAACGTCGGCACCCCCAGCAGGCAGGTGATCAGGAAGAAGTTGTGATAGCCGAACTTCTCCACCATCACCCCCGAATACCCGCCGATCAGGCGCGGCAGCAGCAGCATGATCGAGCTGAGCAGGGCGTATTGGGTGGCGGAGAACTTCAGGTTGGTCAGGCTCGACAAGTAGGCGACGAACGCCGAGGTCGCCATGCCCGAGCTGAAGTTATCCAGGGAAATGGTGAAAATCAGCATCTGCAGGTCCGGGCCCATATCGGCCAGCGCCACGAACAGCAGGTTGGTGCCCGCCGAGAACACACCGCCGATAAACAGGATCGGCAAGATACCGAACCGCACAATCAGCAAGCCGCCCATGCCGGCGCCGAGCAGGGTCATGATCAGGCCGAAGATCTTGCTGACCCCGGCGATCTGGTCCTTGGTAAAGCCCTGGTCGATGTAGAACACGTTGGCCATCACGCCCATTACTGTGTCGGACATGCGGTAGGTGGCAATCAGCCCGAGCAGCAGCAGCGCCTGCCAGCGGTAACGCAGGATGAAGTCGTTGACCGGCGTCAGCACCGGCGCCAGGCCGCGGCGGCCCATGGCCGACAGGCACAGCGCGGTGAGGGTGATATAGAGGATGGCCCGCAGGAACGCGCGGTCGTCCATCAACAGGTCCCACAGGCTCATGCCGTGGAACAGCACGCTCTCGAAATCGGTGTTGTACAGCTGGGTGAACATCGCCGGCACCGACACCAGCAGCACAATCAGCACGAACACCGAGACCAACTGGTGCACAAAGCTGTAGCGCCCGGCCTGCAACTGGGTGCGCAGTGGCACATTGGGTTCGCGCATGAACAGGGTGGTCAGCAGCGCCGGCACCATCAGTACGCCGAACAGCACATAGGTGCCGAGCCACGCCGAGTGTTGATAGTTGAAACCGGTAGAGCCGAAACCTTCGGCAAAGAACAGCGCACCAGCGGTGGCCAGCAGGGCGGCGATGCGGTAGCCGGACATATAGCTGGCAGCCAGGGCGGCCTGGCGGCTGTCGTCGGCAATTTCCAGGCGGTAGGCGTCCACCGCAATATCCTGGGTGGCAGACGCGAAGGCCACGACCACCGCGATAGCTATCAGCCAGGACAGGTGTTTCTGCGGATCGCAGAAACCCATGCCGATCAATCCGAGAATCACCAGCGACTGGGCAAGCACCAGCCACGAACGTCGACGTCCGAGTTTGCCGAGGATTGGCAGGCGCCACTGATCCAGCAGCGGCGACCAGACCCATTTGAAGGCGTACGCCAGACCGATCAGGCTCGCATAGCCGATGGTCTCGCGGGCCACACCGGCCTCACGCAGCCACACCGAAAGCGTCGAGAACACCAACATGTAAGGCAAGCCGGCGGCGAAGCCGAGCAACAACAGGACTAATGTCGAGGGGCTGGCATAGGCGGCGAGCGCGGCGCGCCAGGTTTTACGGGGCATGGGCTGGAGTCTGCCTCAGGATTGCGAAAACAAAGCGCGCACTCTAACCGCTGTGCTCTACCGGGCGCCAGCCATGACGCTGAATATCCACGCGATTGTTCAGGATACTGACACCTTCGCTGCGTAAACGCGCACGTTGTTCGTCGCCCGAGGCACTGCCCACCGGCAGACTTATCCGACCACCGGCAGCCAGCACTCGGTGCCAGGGCAACCGCGTGTCTTGCGGCAACTGGCTCAACGTGCGCCCGACCCAGCGCGCCGCGCGGCCCAGTCCGGCCAGGTGCGCCAGCTCGCCATAACTGACCACGCAGCCTTCGGGCACCTGGGCCAGCGTCAGGTATAGCGCCGTGCGGCGCATTTCGGCGGGGCTTTGCGGGGTGTCGGCGAGTTGATTCACTGTGGGCGCATCCGTTTGTATCTTCGGTCTGATTGTAAGAAACGTCTGTAAACATGCCGATGAGAATTGAACTCAATTTTAATCCTTGAGTCAGTCCTAGCTATCTAACACGATAACGCGCCCTTTTCGCCAATCCTGAGCCCCGAATCCGCTTATGTTGTCCAGAACCCTGCTGTGCCTTGCTGTTTTCAGCGCCTCCACGCCCTTGCTGGCTGACACCGTCTGGTTGAAGAACGGTGACCGCCTGAGCGGCAAGATCAAAGTCTTCGACGGTGGCAAGCTGCTGATTCAGACCGACTACGCAGGGGCCATCCCGATTGACTGGAAACAGGTGAAAACCCTGGAGAGCGACCAGGAGTTGCTGGTCAAGCAGGACGCGTACACCGGCGAGAAGGCAAAGTCGTTGAAAGCGGCGGATGACGGCAAGGTGGTGCTGGCCAATGGCGAGGCACCGAAAACCGTCGACCTGGCCAGCATCCAGCAGATCATCAAGCCCAAGCCGGTGATCGAAGACCTGGTGTGGAAGGGCAATGTCGATCTGGCGCTGGACTACAAGCGTGCGGAAAAAGACACCAACGACTACGACATCGACTTCAAGACCACCGCGCGTCATGGCCTGTGGCGCCACACCGGGCAGGGCGAGTACAACCGCGAGTTCCAGGATGACGTGACCACTACCGACAACTGGGCGCTGGAATATGACCTGGACCGGTTTATCACCGAGCACTGGTTCTGGCAGGGCCGTCTGACCTACAAGCGTGACAAGGTTGAAGACCTGTCCCGCCAGCGCACCGTCGGTACCGGCCCGGGCTACCAGTTCTGGGATGATGAACTGGGCGCGTTCTCCCTCGGTTCCCTGGTCAACCGCACCGATTACGAGTATTCCGAGGGCGGCAAAGACCATTTCTACTCGTTGGCCATGAAGTGGAACTACAACCGCTACCTGGTGGGCAAGACCGTTGAATTCTTCACCACAGGGGAATTGGGCAAACCGGTCGATGGGCCGATCGACTACTCCCTGGATGCGGAAATGGGCCTGCGCTACAAAGTCACCGAATGGGCGTCCCTCAACCTCAAGGCCGAGCGCGACATCATCAGTGGTGATTCCGACAGCAGCTTGAGCAAGACCCGCTACACCGCTGGTTTTGGCGTGGCCTGGTAACAAGGTCGAACAAAACCTGCTTGGCAACCTCTGCGGATATTGATTACCTTGTGTTGAGATCCATTCCCATATGTATGGGCGGCTGAATACCCCGAGGAGTCATACGTTGAGCGCACAGGTTGCCAAGAACGCCCGAGAGCTATTGCTCAAGGAATACCGTGGGGCTCTCTCCACACTGTCCAAGGCCATGCCCGGGTTTCCTTTCGGCTCAGTGGTGCCCTACTGCCTTGACGAGCAGGGCCGGCCGCTGATCCTGATCAGCCGCATCGCCCAGCACACCCATAACCTGCAAAAAGACCCCAAGTGCTCGCTGCTGGTCGGCGAGCGCGAGGCGGATGACGTGCAGGCGGTAGGGCGCCTGACCTACCTGGGGGAAGCCGAGAAGATCGAAGACCCGGCTGCGATCGACGCGGCGGCAGAGCGTTATTACCGCTACTTCCCCGACTCGGCCAACTACCACAAGGCCCATGACTTTGATTTCTGGGTGCTCAAGCCGGTACGCCATCGCTACATCGGCGGGTTTGGCGCGATTCACTGGGTTGATCAACTTACCTTGGCCAACCCGTTTGCCGGCAAGGCTGAGCGCAGCATGATCGAACACATGAACAGCGATCACACCAAGGCCATCGCCCACTACGTCGCGTTGACCGGCTTGCCCACCCGCGAGCCCGCGCAGTTGGCCGGCATCGACAGTGAAGGCATGCACTTGCGTGTCGGCCAGTCGTTGCATTGGCTGCCTTTTGCAGA
This sequence comes from Pseudomonas sp. KBW05, assembly GCF_003852405.1. Classification (GTDB taxonomy): domain Bacteria; phylum Pseudomonadota; class Gammaproteobacteria; order Pseudomonadales; family Pseudomonadaceae; genus Aquipseudomonas. The sequence goes on along the minus strand of NZ_QAJM01000003.1, from coordinate 257,840 downwards.
GTCTTGCAACACGCCGACACAAGTGCGCGAAGCCCTGGTTTCATTGGCTCACGCCGAGGTCTGGCCGAAAAAAACTGCAGCCAGCGCTTGAATTCACGAAACGGCGACGTCATCTAAGGTGGACTAGCAAGGCATTCTTGCGTTGAGGAACCAGTTGATGCGCCCTTTTTTATTGCTCTTTCTGCTATTTCCAGTGTTGGAGCTGTTCGTCTTTGTTCAAGTCAGCAGTGCGATCGGGTTTTTCCCGGCATTGCTGCTGATTATTCTCGGCTCGATGCTTGGCGTATTGGTGCTGCGCGTCGCCGGCCTGGCCACGGCACTGCGTGCCCGTGAAAGCCTGAATCGTGGCGAGCTGCCAGCCCAGACCATGCTTGAGGGCCTGATGATGGCCTTGGCCGGTGGCCTGTTGATCCTGCCAGGTTTCATCAGTGACGTGATCGGCCTGCTGCTGTTGCTGCCGTTCTCCCGCAAGCTGCTCGCCGGCAAGATGCGCCAACGTGCCGAAGAGGCTGCACTGCGCCAACGCGCGTTCGCCGACGACCTGCAACCCCGTGGCGGCCCGGCCCCGCGCCAACCGCTGGGGCGTGAAGGTGATGTGATCGAAGGCGAGTTCGAACACTGCGACAGTAAATAACGCTTCACTGGCACGGCACCTTCGGGTGCCGTGTTGCTTTCAGGCGTCGGCACAGGTAAAAAATTTCCGCCGAGGCCCCTTGTAATAAGCTTATGCGCCCTTATGTAACGGTCACCGCAAGGTTTCTGGTGGCGACACCAGACAGACTTCCGCGTCTTGCTTGGCGAGGCGTGACCGGCACAGCCGGAATACAACCCGCCGGTACTGATACCGGCCGATGAAAAACACAATTAGGAGAGATCGACAATGAGCAAGCTTCGTCCTCTGCACGACCGCGTCGTTATCAAGCGCAGCGAAGAAGAAAAGAAAACCGCTGGCGGTATCGTTCTGCCAGGTTCGGCTGCTGAAAAAGCCAACCACGGTGTGATCGTCGCTGCAGGCCCAGGCAAGACTCTGGAAAACGGTGACGTGCGTGCGCTGGCCGTTAAAGTCGGTGACAAGGTTGTATTCGGCCCTTACTCCGGCAGCAACACTGTGAAAGTTGATGGCGAAGATCTGCTGGTCATGGCTGAGAACGAGATTCTCGCCGTTCTGGAAGACTGATTTCCCCGCTCATTTTCCCGTTACTACAAAGTATTTAAGGAATATCGATCATGGCTGCTAAAGAAGTTAAATTCGGCGATTCCGCCCGTAAAAAAATGCTCACCGGTGTCAACATCCTGGCTGACGCAGTAAAAGCGACCCTGGGCCCGAAAGGCCGTAACGTGATTATCGAGAAGAGCTTCGGCGCTCCGACCATCACCAAGGACGGCGTTTCCGTCGCAAAAGAAATCGAACTGGAAGACCGTTTCGAAAACATGGGCGCGCAGCTGGTCAAAGACGTTGCCTCCCGTGCCAACGATGACGCAGGCGACGGTACTACCACTGCTACCGTTCTGGCTCAGTCGATCGTCAACGAAGGCCTGAAAGCCGTCGCTGCCGGCATGAACCCGATGGACCTCAAGCGCGGCATCGACAAGGCGACCATCGCCATTGTTGCCGAGCTGAAAAACCTGTCCAAGCCTTGCGCTGACACCAAGGCAATCGCTCAGGTAGGCACCATCTCCGCCAACTCCGACAACTCCATCGGCGACATCATTGCCGAAGCCATGGAAAAAGTCGGTAAAGAAGGCGTGATCACCGTTGAAGAAGGCACTGGCCTGGAAAACGAACTGTCGGTTGTAGAAGGCATGCAGTTCGACCGTGGCTACCTGTCCCCGTACTTCGTCAACAAGCCAGACACCATGGTTGCCGAGCTGGAAAGCCCGCTGATCCTGCTGGTCGACAAAAAAATCTCGAACATCCGCGAAATGCTGCCAGTACTGGAAGCCGTTGCCAAAGCCGGCCGTCCACTGCTGATCGTTTCCGAAGACGTTGAAGGCGAAGCCCTGGCGACTCTGGTTGTGAACAACATGCGTGGCATCGTTAAAGTCGCAGCCGTCAAGGCTCCAGGCTTCGGCGACCGTCGCAAGGCCATGCTGCAGGACATCGCGGTTCTGACCGGCGGTACCGTTATCTCCGAAGAGATCGGCCTGAGCCTGGAAAGCGCCACCCTGGAAAACCTGGGCAGCGCCAAGCGTGTGACCATCTCCAAGGAAGCCACCATCATCGTTGACGGTGCTGGCGTTGAAGCTGACATCCAGTCGCGCATCACCCAGATCCGCGCTCAGGTTGCCGAAACTTCGTCCGACTACGACCGTGAAAAACTGCAAGAGCGCCTGGCCAAGCTGTCCGGCGGCGTTGCAGTGATCAAGGTTGGCGCTGGTTCCGAAGTAGAAATGAAAGAGAAGAAAGCCCGCGTTGAAGACGCCCTGCACGCTACCCGTGCAGCCGTTGAAGAAGGCGTGGTACCTGGCGGTGGTGTTGCGCTGATCCGTGCTCTGGAAGCCCTGGTTGACCTTAAAGGCGACAATGCTGACCAGAACGTTGGTATCGCTGTTCTGCGTCGTGCCGTTGAATCGCCACTGCGTCAGATCGCTTCCAACAGCGGCGACGAGCCAAGTGTTGTGGTCAACGAAGTGAAGAACGGTAAAGGTAACTACGGTTACAACGCCGCAACCAGCGAATACGGTGACATGGTTGAGATGGGTATCCTGGACCCAACCAAAGTGACCCGTTCGGCGTTGCAGGCTGCCGCTTCTATCGCTGGTCTGCTGCTGACCACCGAAGTTGCGATTGCTGACAAGCCAAAGGCTGAAGGCGCTGGCGGCGGCATGCCAGACATGGGCGGCATGGGTGGCATGGGCGGCATGATGTAAGCCAGCTTTACCCCCGTACTGAAAAAGCCCCGCCTGCAGTGATGCAGGCGGGGCTTTTTTATGGCTTGAGGCCAGTCTCTTGAATGCTTCACCCATCAAACTGTGGGAACCGGGTTATGTGGGAGCTGGCTTGCCTGCGATGCAGGCAACTCGGTGTATCAGTAGAGCCGAAGTGATGCTATCGCAGCGATGCGGCGACCCGACAAGCCAGCTCCCACACAAGCTAGCTCCCCACAAGCCAGCCTTAGCGTTCGCTCAACTGCGGACTCGCCTCCTTGGCACCCTTCCAGCTCAACAACTGCTGCTTGAACCCATAACTGGCGCCCTGATAGTAGGTAATCGCCCGCTGAATCAACGGATCATCACTGCCCACCCGCAACTCCTGGCTTTCACCCAGTGCCTGGTCGTGGCGGCGCAAGCCCAGGCGTGGGCTGAGAATCGCCAGGTCCTTGCCGTCAAACAAGCCCAGGTGCTGATAGTTGCCAACCACCACGCGCGGTGGCAGTGGATTGTCTTGCAACAGATTGCGGCCGAAAAACGTCGACTCGTAGCTCAGGTTGATCAACCCCAGCAGTGTCGGCGCCAGGTCGATCTGGCTGGCCAGTTGCGCGCTTTCCCGGGCGTCGATCAGCTTAGGCGCATAGACGAACAGCGGAATCTGATAGTTGGTGATCGGCAAGTCTTCCTTGCCCGCGCTGCCAGCGGTGTGGTCGGCCACAAACACAAAGATCGTGTTATCGAACCAGGGTTTCTGGCGTGCCGCGGCAAGGAACTCACCGATGGCGTGGTCGGTGTACTTCACCGCCCCATCGCGGCCGTTGCCGGATTTGATGTCGATGCGCCCGTCCGGGTAGGTGTAGGGGCGATGGTTGGAGGTGGTCATCAGTTGCAGCAAGAACGGCTGCTGCTTGGCGTAATCGGCATCCGCCAGTTTCAGGGTTTGTTTATAGAGGTCTTCGTCGGCCATGCCCCAGGCGTTTTTAAACGAGATTTCCGCTTCTGGCACGCTGCTCTGGTCCACGACCCGATAACCATTGCCGCTGAAAAACGCGTTCATGTTGTCGAAGTAACCACGTCCGCCATAGACGAACACACTGTCGTAGCCGACGGCGCTGAGTTGCTGGCCGAGGCTGGCGAAACCGCTTTCGCGGCCAATACGCTTGACGATCGAGCGGCCGGGCGTCGGCGGGATCGCCAGGGTAATTGCCTCCAGCCCACGGTCGGTGCGCGTGCCGGTGGCGTAGAAGTTATTGAAGTACAGGCTTTGCTTGCGCAGTGCATCGAGGTTCGGCGTGAGGTTGCGCTCATCGCCATTGCTGCCCATGTACTTGGCGCTGAAGCTTTCGATGGTCACCAGCACGATGTTGGGTTTGCGCAACGTGCCGGGGTTGTCGATGGCCCGGCGGATATCCAGCAGGTCTTTGCCGATAAAGCGCGCGTTGGGCTCACTGAGCTCGGCACGCAGTTGCTTCGCGATCACCTCGGTGGGCAGGGTTTTGTAGAACTGCGGGTAGTCCAGTTCGTTGTTGCGGAACGCGGCGAAGAACTGATACGGGCCGTTGCTGGCCAGCTCGTTGTTGTAGGCGTTGCCGCCCTGGGTGCGTGGGCTGTCCTGGCTTATCAGTTGCAGACTGAGGCCGGCGACCACCAACAGGCCCAACGCATTCAACAGGCGCCCACGCAGGGGTGGCAGTGGTGCGTTCATAGCCGCGTTGAAGGGCTTGCGCAGGAGCAGGCTCAACACAATCGCCAGCATCGCCAGCAGGCTGAGCAGCTTGCCGATCGGATAGGACTCCAGCAGGTTGTTCAACACCTCGTCGGAATACACCAGGTAATCGACGGCGATAAAGTTGAAGCGCACGCCGAACTCATCCCAGAATAACCATTCGGCGACGGAGGTAAACAGCATCGCGAACAGGCTGACCGTCAGCACCGCTTGCAGGAACCAGCGATGGCCCCGGCGACGCCACAGCGCAGGCGGGCACAGCAGCAGATACAACCCCAGCGGCAGGGCGGCATAGGCGAGGAAGCCCAGGTCGTACAGCAGACCCACGCCAAATACCGGCAGCAGGTTGCCACTGACTTCGTCCAGATGAGTGATGAGCAACACGCCACGCGTGAGCAGGAAAACGGTGAGCCAGGCACCGGTTACCAACAGCAAATAGCGCATAGGCGCTGTTTTCAGAAAGCCCATATGTATTTTCCTAAGATCAATGGGCGGGGATCTTCGGCCTGACGCTGTAGTCAGTTTGTGAAGCTATAGTGAAAAACTCGTTCAGCTGATAAATCAGTTGAAAACCTGTATCGATGGGCCTTGCAGGCCTATCCCTGAGCCACACTTGGCCTTAAGCTGCGCGAGCCAACACGGCCGTTACCGCGTACGGAGACACTGCCCATGCGAATTCTATTGGTTGAAGACAACCGCGATATTCTGGCCAACCTGGCCGATTACCTGGGGCTCAAAGGCTATACCGTGGACTGTGCGCAGGACGGTTTGTCGGGCCTGCACCTGGCCGCCACCGAGCATTACGACTTGATCGTGCTCGACATCATGCTCCCCGGCATCGATGGCTACACTCTGTGCAAACGCCTGCGCGAAGACGCGCGCCGCGACACGCCGGTGATCATGCTCACCGCCCGCGACCAACTGGATGACCGGCTGCAGGGCTTCAAGTCCGGCGCCGATGACTACTTGCTCAAACCCTTCGCCCTGTCGGAATTGGCCGCACGTATCGAAGCCGTGCTGCGCCGCGCCCAGGGTGGCGGCCGCCGTGCCCTGCAAGTGGCTGACCTGAGCTACGACCTCGATACCCTGGAAGTCACCCGCGAAGGGCGCCTGCTCAAACTCAACCCGGTCGGCCTGAAATTGCTGGCGGTGCTGATGCAAAAGAGCCCGCACGTCCTGCGTCGCGAAATCCTTGAAGAAGCCCTGTGGGGCGACGACTGCCCGGACAGCGACAGCCTGCGCAGCCACGTCCACCAATTGCGCCAAGTGATCGACAAACCGTTCGCCAAGCCGTTGCTGCAAACGGTGCACGGCGTCGGTTATCGCCTGGCCGAGGGGCGTGATGGAGTTTAAGCAAAGCCTTGCCCAACGGATCATCATCGCCTTTGCCTTGATGAGTGCGTTGGTGGCGGGGGCCTTCGCCATGGGCATCGTCGCCACCGTACACCTGGTGGAGGAGAAGCTGATCTCGGCGGGCCTGGGCGGTGACTTGCAACGCCTGCTGCTGATGGACAGCGTCGAGGACTGGAACCACCGCCCGGAGCCGGACCAGCTGTTTTATTTCAGCGGCGGCCCTGGGGATTTCGAGTTGCCCAAGGATTTGCGCCACTTGGAGCCGGGCTTCCATGAGGTGTTCCGTGAGGCGCTGTCATATCACGCCATGGTCGAAGTGGTGGATGGCCGGCGCTACGTGCTGCTGCAAGATCAAAGCGATTTTGAAGAACGCGAACGCGTGCTGTTCGCCGTGGTGCTGGTGGGCTTTGTGCTCAGCCTGGCACTCGCGGTGTTCCTCGGCTGGGTGCTGGCGCGCAAAGTGATGGCACCGGTGGTGCGCCTGGCCCGCCAAGTGCGCCACCGCGACCAATTGCTCGGACTGGCACCGCCCCTGGCGCCGGATTACGCGGCCGATGAAGTGGGCGAACTGGCCGTGGCGTTCGACGCCACCCTGGGACGCCTGCGCCAGGCGTTATCCCGCGAGCAGTTGTTCACCAGTGATGTGAGCCACGAATTGCGCACGCCGTTGATGGTCCTGGCCAGCTCCTGCGAACTGCTGTTGGAAAACCCGGCCATCGACCAGCGCGGGCGCAATCAGGTGGAACGTATCGCCCGCGCCTGTGAAGAAATGCGCGAGCTGGTGCAGACCTTCCTCATGCTCGCCCGCGCCCAGCACGACGATGGCAGCATGTCGCCCCAGGCCACGCTGGAGCTGGTGGCGGACGATCTGCTCGGCATCTGGCGCGAGCCTATCGAACGCAAAGGCCTGGAGCTGATCTATCAGCCGGGCAACCCGCTGGATACGCGCTACAACGCCACCTTCCTGCACGCCGTCATGGGTAACTTGCTGCGCAATGCCCTGCACTACACCGAGCACGGTTTTATCCGCCTGACACTGGAGCCGGAAGGTTTCGTGGTGGAGGACTCAGGTGTGGGCATCCCGGAAGACAAGCGCGAAGCCATGTTCGAGCCCTTTGTGCGTGGCAGCGAGAAGCGCGGCGAAGGCCTTGGCCTGGGCCTGTCGCTGGTGCAACGGATCTGTGAGAACCAGGGCTGGAGCGTCAGCCTGAGCACCATGGAACCCAACGGCTGTCGCTTTCACGTTGAGCTGAGCCAGGTCAAGTCCTGAAGGCCCGGCTTGCCGTTATGCTGCGGCAAGCTGGTGCTGATTTTCGCCGAAGATGGCTACATGATACTGAATGTGTCGGTAAAGTCTTGAAATGTATGGGATTAGACAGGACAAGTTTTTCACAAAGGGTTGACCGGATGATCACAGTTGGATGTTTAAGGTTGTAGGCATCAGTAACTGGAGATCCGTTGATGTCTACCCCGATCAAGCTCGAATTTTCCGATAAGTACGACGATCAGCACGCCCAGGAATATTTGCTCAAGCACAAGGACAATCTGGCGCGCCGGCTGTCCCACAAACGCGATGAGCAATTGGCCCGTGGTGCGTTGGCCATGGCTGGTGAGCCTGGCCTGGTGCTGGACCTGCCGTGCGGCGCGGGGCGCTTCTGGCCGCTGTTGGCCGAAAAACCCAACCGCGTGATTATCGGCGCGGACAATTCCGAGTCGATGTTGAAGGTCGCGATGGCCGCTCAACCCGCCGATGTGGTGAAACGGGTACGGCCCTTGCAGACATCTGCCTTCGATATCGATTTGCCGGATAACTCGGTGGACAGCATTTTCTGCATGCGCTTGTTGCACCACATTGGTGACCCGGCGCACCGGGTAGCGATATTGCGAGAGTTTCAGCGTGTTACACGCGACAGCGTGATCCTTTCGCTGTGGGTCGATGGCAATTTCAAGGCATGGAAACGTAAGCGCCTCGAAGCAAAACGTCAGGGGAAAAGTGAGCAGGACGGTTACCAAAATCGCTTTGTGTTACCAGCTGCTACTGTTGAAGACGAATTCGAGCAGGCCGGTTTCCGCGTTCAGGAATCTCTGGACTTCATGCCGCTCTACGCCATGTGGCGAGTGTATGTATTGAGAAAGAGGTAACAGGATGGCAGTTGAGTGCGTAGTAGGCAGTCATGTAGCTCCCGAAGAGAAGTTCGATTTTTTCTGGCGCCAGCAGGGTGAGTGGGTCGAGGAACCCAATCGTCGGCGCGGCGGTGAAAGTGGTGTGCAGCGGGTGACCGGCCCCAATGGCCGCTTGCTCTACAGCAAGCGCCAGACCGGGCATATCTACCGCAGCTGGTTGCATCCCTTCGGGCGCCCGACTGTGTTGCGCGAGCGTGACGCACTCAAGGGCCTGCGCGCACTCGATGTGCGGGTGCCGGACCTGGTGTTTTGCGGGGCGCGTCGCGACCCAGAGCACCAATGGAAAGCCCTGTTGGTGACGGCGGCCCTGGACGGCTTCGATGAAATCGAAAACTGGTACGCCGCCGGTGGCCGCGAACAGTACGGCGAATTGGTCCACGAACGTGTGCTCAAGGAGTTGGCCGGGACATTGGTGCGTATGCACAAGGGCCGCTGGCAGCACGGTTGCCTGTATGCCAAGCACGTCTTTGTGCGCGTCACCGGTACTGGCGACTCGGCCAACGTCGACATTGCCTTGCTGGATTTCGAGAAATGCCGGCAACGGTTGACCGCTTATCGCGCGGCTTCCCACGATATGCAGCAACTGCGGCGCCATTCGTCGTGGAACAGCGCCGACTGGAACAAACTCAGCTACTTTTACGAGACGGCGTTTGGCAGCGCTATCAAGGGTTTAACCAGATGAAGCTAGAAATAGCACGAGGTTTGTTTCTGGTGGGGGCGATGGGCGTTGCAGCGCTGGCCCTGGCCGCATGGGAGCAACCTCGCACACAAGTCCTCAGTGCCGTGCAAGGCAGCGCGCAGTGCTTGCTGCCGCGTGTCGCCAAGGCGAGTACGGCGGTCAAGCCTGATCATGAGTTGCTGTTGTTTATGTTTGGCATGTCCCAAGGCATGAGGCCGCAGAGTTGAAACGATTCAAACCCCATAAAAAAGGCCTCGCAATGCGAGGCCTTTTTTTGTGCGTTGGCTTCAGACCAGATGCAGATGGTTATCCCACAGCCCTGCCGGCAATTCCAAGGGTTTTGCCACCAACGGTGTTTGGCGGCAGTCGTAGAAACGGCAACGGCCTTGGCCGGACGTGACGACAAACCCATCCGCCGCTGCGCCCACGCCGGCACAGTCCGGCAGCGGCCCGTCCAGGCGCAGCTCAAGGCTGTCCATGTCCCAGATAAAGAAGCGATTGCCCCGCGGCGCGGTCAACGCCACCAGGCGCAACTCGCTGTGCACAGCGACGCTGGCGGTGTAGTGCCCCATGGCCTGCAACTGCTCATCGGCCACCGGGAACGCCACGAACGGTTGCCCGGGCCGCTTGATCGCGAGCAACTCGGAACGCTCCTGGGACGGCCCCATGAACTGCTGCCCGGTGAGGATGGTGCCATCGCTGGCGATGCCCATGTGGCGCACGCTGTTCATCTGCTGGCCGAGGGTTTCCTTGCTGATCAACGTGCCGTCGCGGTGCATCAGCACCAGGCTCGGCTCCATGGCGTTGAGGTTCATCTCGACGCGGCTTTCGGCTTCGGTGCGAATGCCGCCGTTGGCCACCACCAGGGTTTCACCGTCGGGCATCCATGACACCTGGTGCGGACCAATGCCATGGGTGGAAATCTCGCCGCTGTGCACCAGCCGTTCGCCTTCGAACTTGTACACACCGAGCAAACCACGGCCGGGGTCAGACGTGTCGTTCTCGGTGGTGTACAGCCAGTCGCCGCTCTTGTGAATGACCGCGTGGCCATAGAAGTGGCGATTGACATGGGAGGTTATGGTTTGCAGCAGCGTGCCGTCGCGCAAGTCGATCAGGTAGCTCTCGGTCCCCGGGCGACGGGCGACAAACAGCGCAATCGGCAGCGTCGGGTGGTTGATGATGTCGTGGCAGCGCTGGCCGACCTGGGTGGCAAACACCTGCTTGCCGTCCAGGCGAAACCCGACGGCGTAGTGCTTGCCGTCGCCATCATCCCGCGCCGACAGCAGCAGCGGGCCTTTGTCCTTCTGCTTGAACAGCGTCCAGCCACCCAATGTAAGGGCGCTAAGCAGCACGCTGCCAACGGCCAAAGCCTGTCGCCTGAGCATCATCAGTCACCGTCGTTGGCGTTAAAGCCCAGTTGGATGCCCAGCGCCTTGGCCAGCTCGCCTTCGTGCAGGCGGTGGACGACGTTGAGGCTGTCATAGAGGTCGTTGAGCTGTTGGCGCCCGGCATCGTCACCCAACAGTTCGTTGAGGGTGCGCTGGTTGCTGGCGAACAGTTTCAGCGACGCGGCATAGGCGGCGTCGATCTTGTCGGCCAACGGCTTCTGATCAGATGGCAGCAGGCCACGCAGGCCTTTGTTGTCGACGCCGACCCATACGGTCTGGGCGGCGGCGAGGCTGGCCTCGAGGCTTTGCAGGGACGACTGGCTGCGCCAGGCATCGGCCTGGAACGGCTGCGGGATACCCTTGGTCTGGCGGCCCATCGGCGTGCCGAGTTTCTTCTTCAGGGTATCCAGTGCGGTCACCTGGACGCGCAGCAGATCGGCGATGGCTTCGTGGGAATCGGCGTAGCGCTGGTTCGGAAACTTGCTCATCTGCGCGAGCATGCCGTCGGTGCTGTTCCAGCTCGCCAGGATCTCTTCGGCCAAGGCCTTTTGGCGGTCACCGATGGCGACCAGCAGCGGGCAGTAGCGGGCCTTCTGTGCTTCGTCGGCGATGTCGGTCTTGGCGTCGTAGAGGATGTATTCGTAAGCCGACAGGCCCTGAACCACAACGCTGGATTTGGCCAGCGCGGCGCCATCGATCTGCGGCTGGGCGGTGACCAGCTGTTCTACCTGACGACCGACGAGGTTTTTCTTGTCCGGCCAGAACTGCACCTGCCACGAACGGTTGCCCTCGGCCAGCGGGCCGATCAGCAGCGGTTGCAGCTCGGCCCAGGCCTTTTGCGCGTGGAGGAAGTCGGCGCGGGCGGTGTCCAGGCTTTCCTTGCCCTGGCAGTAGGCCAGGGCGCTGACGGCCAGTTGGCGGTCCGCTTCGACCCAACGGCTGTAGGTCGGCAGGATCACTTGCTTGGCGATGGCCGCCGAGGTCACGGCTTGTGGGTCTTGCGGCGAGCAGGCGCCCAGGGCGAGGGCGGCGAGGCTGGTGAACAACAACTTGGGACGGAACATGTAAAGCTCCCTTCGGTAATTGGGGCGAAGCTTATAAAGAATTCAGGAACGCCAGCAACGCAGCGCGCTGTTCGGCATTAAAGGACAACACATGCTGCTGCGCCGCTTGTGCCTCACCGCCGTGCCACAGCACGGCTTCCAGCAGGTTGCGGGCGCGGCCGTCATGCAAAAACTGGGTGTGGCCACTCACGGTCTGGGTCAGGCCGATGCCCCACAACGGCGCGGTGCGCCAGTCGCGACCACCGGCCTTGAATTCGCTGCGGTTGTCGGCCAGGCCTTCGCCCATGTCGTGCAACAGCAGGTCGCTGTAGGGGCGGATCACCTGGCTGGCCAGTTCAGGTTCGGCGGCATTGGCCGCCGTGGTGAACGCGGGCGTGTGGCAACCCTGGCAACCGGCTTGGTAGAACAGGTTTTTCCCGGCGAGCACCTCGGGCGTGTTGACGCCACGCCGCGCCGGCACGGCGAGGTTGCGGGTGTAGAACAGCACCAGGCGCAGGATGTTGTCGCTGACTTCCGGCTCGCCAACGGGGCCATCGCCGTTGGGCGCCTGTTTGCAGGCGACTTGGGCATCAGTGCAGTCATCAAAGGGTCTCAGGGACGTGGTGAGGCCCATATCACCAGAAAACGCGTGAACATTTTGTTGATTGAGGTTCGGTTGCCCGGCTTTCCAGCCAAAACGTCCGAGGACGGTGGTGTGCTGGGCATCATCCCACACCCAATTCGCCCGACCAACGATGGCTTCTGGGTCGGCCGTCTCGGGGTCAGTGTTGCGCAGGATATCGGCGTCGCTGATGGCTTCGAGCAAGCCCAGGCCGATCATCGGCGGGGCAATGCGCGCGGAAAAAAGCGTATCTGGATGCATCGGGCCGTAGCCGAGCTGGGTGATCTGCAGGTCTGGCTTGCGCAACTCGACCACGGTGCCGTCCTTGAACGTCACGTTGACCGGTGTGTAATCGACCCGCACCTTGCCCTCTGGCGGCACGCCCGGCACGGCCATGTCCTGCAATTGCCCGCCGTAGACCGGCTCGGGCACTACGCCAAGCTGCTCGATGGTCTTGGCGTAGGCGGGGGTGTCCGGAATGGACAGGCGCACCAACATCGACACCGCATTCGCCGCGTCGGGCAACGGCGGATGGCCGCGCCCGTCCTTGATATGGCAGTTCTGGCAGGCATTGGTGTTGAACAGCGGGCCCAGGCCATCACGCGCCGTGGTGGTGGACGGCGCAATCACCCAGGGGCTGCGAAAGAAGCTGTTGCCGACGCTGAAATCCAGGCGGCGGGTGGGTGACAGGTTGGCCGAGGGCAGGGAAAACGCGTTCTGGTCGCGCTTGTTCACGGTCGCCGCGCCGCCCGCCCGCGATTCACCCGGCTCGGCCTTGGTAAACCGGGGCGCGTCGTCGCAGGCAGTCAGGCTCAAGGCCAGGAAGGCAGCGGACAGGCGAAAAAGCCAACGGGACATCGAGTTTCCTGAACGAAGGGCAAAAATAAGGTGGCAAAGTCTAACAGGGCAGGGCGTAAGGAATAAGAGCAATTATCGTTTGGTGGGGGGCGCTGCATTCCCGCTAGAATGGCCGCACATTTTTTTCTGGAGGTGGCCAATGCAGGCTCTCGACGCTTTGCTCAACCGTGTTTCCGTGCCGCGCCTGCTGGAACCTGCACCGACCCAGGCGCAGCGCGACGTGCTGTTCGCCGCCGCCCTGCGTGCGCCAGACCACGGCCAACTGCGCCCGTGGCGGTTCCTCACGGTGGAAGGCGCCGCTCGTGAACAGATGGGCACGTTGTTGGCCGAGGCCGCGCGCCTGCAAGACGCCGACGCCCCGCAAGCCGTGATCGACAAGGCCCAGAACGGCCCGTTGCGTGCGCCGTTGGTGGTGGTGGTGATTGCGCGTTTGCAGGAACACTTCAAGGTGCCGAAGTCCGAGCAGTTGCTGGCGGCCGGCTGCGCGGCCCACGGTATTTTGCTGGCGGCGTATGCCCAGGGGATTGGGGCTGTGTGGCGCACCGGTGAATTGTCCTACTCGGCCCACGTTGCCAAGGGCTTGGGGCTGACAGAAGGTGAGGAAGTGATTGGCTTCCTGTACCTGGGTACGCCGCAGAACCCGCCGCGGACGGCGGCGAAGGAAGATGTGGCGGCGTTTGTGCAGGCCTGGCCTGGTCTTTAAGGCCAAGGTGATCTCAGTGTGTGAGCGGGCTTGCTCGCGAAGGCGGCGTGTCAGCCAATTCATCTCTGACTGATCCACCGCTTTCGCGAGCAAGCCCGCTCCCACACAAGCCCCTTACCCATAGGGGAGTTCCATTTTTCTTGGGATTGCGAACTAAACCCTGAACTGATCCATCAACGTCATCTGCTGGTTGGCCAGTGCATTCAACTGGCTGCTGATGGCCGCCGATTCGGTGGCCTGGCCGGTGAGGGTCTCGGTCACGGTGCGGATCGCCGAGACGTTGCGGTTGACCTCTTCGGCCACGGCGCTCTGCTGTTCGGCGGCGCTGGCGATTTGCAGGTTCATGTCGCTGATCACCGTCACCGCATCGCTGATCTTGCCCAGGGCCTGTACCGCCTGATGGATCTGCCCGGCGTTGTTCTGGGCCTGGGTCTGGCTCGAATGCATGGTCGCCACCACGCCACGGGTGCCGCTCTGGATGCGTTCGATCACCACGCGGATTTCCTCCACCGAATCCTGGGTGCGCTTGGCCAGGTTGCGCACTTCGTCGGCCACCACCGCAAACCCACGCCCGCTTTCGCCGGCGCGGGCCGCTTCGATGGCGGCGTTGAGCGCCAGCAGGTTGGTCTGCTCGGCAATGCTGCGGATCACTTCCAGCACGGAGCCAATCTGCTCGCTGTTCACCGCTAGCGCCTCGACTTCGCCCACAGCCTTGCTGACTTCTTCGGCGAGGGTGGTGATGTCGCGGGTGCTTTGCTCGATGATCGACATGCCTTCACGCGCCGACTGATCGGCGCCCCGTGCCGCGCTGGCGGCGTTGGACGCGCTGTTGGCGACGTCATGGGCGGTGGCGCTCATTTCGTTGGAGGCGGTGGCCACCTGGTCGATTTCGCGGAACTGCACCTGCATGCCTTCGCTGGTCTGGCGTGCGATGGCCGAGGACTGGTCGGCGGTGCCGCGCGCTTCGGTGATGCTTTGCTTGATCTGCGCGATGGTCGGTTGCAGCTTGTCGAGGAAGGCGTTGAACCCGTTTGCCAATTCGCCCAGTTCGTCTTTTTTGCTATAGGCCAGGCGTTGGGTGAGGTCGCCGTCGCCGCTGGCAATGCCCTTGAGCATGGCGGCCACGTTGTTGATCGGGCGGGTCACGCCGGTGGCGGTCAGCCAGATCAGCAGCAAGCCCAGCAGGCCAGCGGCGGCGCCGACCAGCAGGGCCTTGAAGGTACCGGCGTCCTGGGCTTTGTCGAGCAGGGTTTGCAGTTTTTCCGTGTCAGCCAGCATCACGTGTTTGGGCAGTTTGATCAGCACGCCCCAGGATTTGGCATCGGCGATCGGCTTGACCGGGTACACGGCACGGATGGTGTCGTCCTGTTCACGGATCGTACGCGTGCCGTTGGCCAGCAGTTGCACGATCTCCTTGCCTTCGGCGCCGAGGATGTCGACCAGGTTTTTGCCGACCCGGCCTGGCTCACCGCTGTAGGCTGCAATCAGGCCGGTGCTGGAGAGGACTTCCAGGTGTGCGGCGCCGTCGAACAATTCTTTTTGCGCGACGTCCGTGGTGGCTTGCAGGGTGTCGAGGGCGATGTCGATACCGACCACGCCGATGACTTTGCCGTCGACGATCAGCGGCAGGGAGATGGTGCTCATCAGCATCGACTTGCCCGCCACTTCATCGGCGTACGGGTCCAGCAGGCAAACGCTGCGGGTGTCCCGTGGGCAGGTGTACCAGATGTTGTAGGGCGTGCCGCTGAGGTTGAGGCTGGTCTTGGTCAGGTCGTCCTCGACCATGATGGTGTTCAAGCCTTCGCCGCCGGCGCGGCTCCAGTAGGTGGAGAAACGCCCTTTCTCGTTGGAGACGCGGGCCTTGTCGTTGATGAATTCGCTGTCCTTGCCATCCAGCCCGTTGGGTTCGAACGACAGCCAGATGCCCAGGGCCTTGCGGTTGCGCTCAAAGGCGGTCTTGACGCTCTGGTTGAGGGCTTCACGCAGGGCGCCGGGCTCCAGCGAACGTTGGCTGGCGAGGGCGCGCAGGTCTTTGACCTGGTCGGCGAGGGCGGTCACCGCCTGCAGGTTTTCGCCAAAGGTTTTCTGCAGTTGCACCGCCTGTTCGGCGGCCTTGGCCTGCAACAAGTCCTGCACGCTGTCGGTGAGCATTCGCGAGCTTGAGTCGCGGACCAGATGGTTGTTCTGATCGGCCTCGTACAGGTTGACGCCGACGACCAGGGCAATCACGCCCAACAGGCACAGGCCGGACAACAGCACGATTTTCAAGCGGATGGAGAGGGTGTCGAACATAGGTTCACTCGCGAATGGACTTGTTGGTATACGGAGCACGGCCAAGTCCATTCGGCGCTATGTCTTTGGCATCGGCGCAGAGGGGCGTTTCATGAGAGGGAGGCGATGAGCGGTAGGAAGTCTCCTACGCGCAGCGTTATGCGGGCCGTGCGAGCCGCTCCGGGCGCGACCAGATCCACAGGTTGCCCAGGCTCATCCCGGCAATTGCCAGGTAGATCGGCCAGCCATGGTCGAGCATCACCAGCATCAGCCCGGCGCAGAGCAGCATGCTCACGGTGGCGCTGACCTTGGCACGGCGGGCGATGATCTTGCCGTTGCGCCAGTTGAACAGGATCGGCCCGAACAACCGGTGGTTTTCCAGCCAGGCGCTGAGGCGCGGTGAGCTTTTGGTGGCGGCCCAGGCGGCGAGCAGGATGAATTCGGTGGTGGGCAAACCCGGTATGACAATCGCCACCAAGCCAATGCCCAGGCTGACGTAGGCCAGCAGGCCGAAGAGGATCCGGGCGATTTTCGAGGTGGATTGGGTTTTGCCGGTCATAGGTTTGCGCAAAAAAAGATAAAGCAAAAAATCAGCTTGAAATGAGAGCCAAATGTGGGAGCGGGCTTGCTCGCGAAAGCGGTGGGTCAGTCACAGAATGAGTTGACTGATCTGCCGCCTTCGCGAGCAAGCCCGCTCCCACATTTAAATTGTATTTCAATCTGGGAGTCAGGCCAGTTCTGGGGTCGTAGCGTACGCCTGTTCCAGCAAAACGGTGAAGCGCACAAACGCATCCACTGCACCTTTTTCCACGGCGGCTTCTTCTTCAGCGCTGAATTCCAGGCCGTCGAGGGTGCGGGTGAAGCTCTTCCAACCTTCAGCACGACCACCGGCCGGCTCGCCCAGGTGACGGGCACCGAAGGTTTCGCTCAGGCCCAGGCCCACGGCGCGTTTGATCAGGAACGCAGCGCCCAGCTTGGAACCTTCGGACACGAACAGCCAGCCCAGGGCTTCGGCCTTGCTCGGGTCTTTCACTGCGCCGGCGACAGGGGCGGGCACGTCGGTGTCGAGGTCGGCCAGGTCCAGCTTGGCGGCGTCGGCGCGGCAGCGTGCGGCCAGGTCCGGGACGATCTTGATCAGTTCGGCATCGTTGTACAGGGCCACCAGTTCCGACTGGAACAGGTATTGCGCCACCACGAAGCGGGCAAAGTTGGCTTGGGTTTCGAACGGCGCGTGGGCTTTGACGAGGGCGTCGAGCTTGGTGTGCGGTTCGTTGGTGATCTGGTTCAGGCGCTGGGAGCGCAGGCTTGGGCGTTCTGCGGTAGGAGAAGCGGTCATGAAAAAGTCCTTGAGAAGGGGGAGCGCCTTGTTGCTCTTAAAGAGAGCCGTTATCAAATAGACGAACAAGAAGACGCGGCACAGTAAAAAAACCTCACCCCGCCGCGGAAATATCGGCGGGGTGAGGCAGGCGCTATCAGATATCCCAGATCAGGTTGATCGCAAAGTTGCGGCCAGGCTGGGTCAGGCGGTCGATATTGGCGGGCGCAGTCACACCGGCTTCGCCAATGCTGTCGAAGCTGCGCACGTCGTCCCAGTTCCAGTATTTCTTGTCGGTCACGTTGTACAGGCCACCGTTGATGGTCACGTCGTTGGTGACTTTGTAGAAACCGGTCAGGTCGACGATGCCAAAGCCTGGAGTCTTGAACGGGGCCTTGCTGGTGTCGCCGTCGGGCGAGAAGAAGGTGTTCTTGTCGACACGATCCTGCTTCTTGACCAGGGTCCAGCTAACCAGTGCGCCATAGTTTTGCTGCTCGTAGCCCAGGCCAAACACGCCCTTGAGCGGGTTGACGCTGTTGATCGGCTCGCCGGTGTCTTCGTTGCGGCCGTAGGCGTAGGCCACCGAGCCCTGGGTGTACAGGCCTTGCGGTGCGCCGAAGCTGTCGAGGTTCAGGCGACCCTTGGCTTCCACGCCCTTGATGGTGGCGCGCTTGATGTTGCTGGCCTTGAACGCGGTGCCGGTGGGGGACAGCAGTGCCGCGTCTTCGTTGATGAAGTCGTGGTACTTGTTATAGAACACCGCCACGTCGAAGTTGCCCTCCTCGAAGTTGCCGCGCAGGCCGGTTTCGAAGCTCTTGCTGCTTTCCGGCTTGAGGTCCGAGTTGGGTTCGACCACGTAGCCTTGCTGGATATTTTCGAAGCGGCCGTACAGGGCTTTCGCCGACGGTGTGCGGAAGCCTTCGGCGTACTGGCCGAACCAGGTGTAGTTGTCGGTCAGGGCGTAGGTCAGGCCGAATTTCGGCGACACGCGGTGCCAGGTCTTGTCGCTGTCGTCATGGGCGTAGACGCGATTCGGGTCGGTGGCGTTGAGGAAATCCTCGGTCAGCTTGGGCTTGAGCTGGGTGTAGTCATAACGCACGCTGGGCAGGAAGGTCCATTTGCCCCAGGTGATCTGGTCCTGGGCGAACAGCGCGTAGGTGTTGATGGTCGGGTCCGGGAAGTCGCTGGCCGGGACGACTTTGTCCGATGGGAAGGTGCTCGGGCCGCCAACGGTTGCGCAGTAGGTGCTGACGGTCAGGCAGGTGGCGCTGCCGGTGCGTGAGCCGGTGACCTTCGCCTGCTTGAGGGTGGTGCCGTAGGTCACCACGTGGTCGGTGTCGCCAATGGCAAACGCCTTGTCCAGTTGGGCGTCGAACACCCATTGTTTTTCCTCGTAGAGCGTCTCCCGTTGGCGCAACAAATTGCGCGCGCCCGACACGTAGTGTTCGTCCGTGGTCTGGTCGGTCTTGGCGATCTGGTAGTTGAGGCTGGTCTTGATGCGGTCGGCAAACAGCGAGTCGACGGCAAAGCTGTTTTCCAGGCCAAAGCGCTCGCGGCTGATGGTGTCGTTGCCGGTGCGTGCGCGGTACAGGTTGCTGTTGAAGCCGGTGTTGTACGGGCCGCCCACGGCGCTCTTCTGATTGGTGTCGCGGTCGTCCTTGTACTTCTCGTAGGTGAAGCCCAGGCGGTTGTCATCGCCGTAGTTCCAGCCCAGCTTGGCCAGCACGTTGGTGGTGCGCGCGTCTTCCGGGTTGGCGGCGGTGCGGTTCAAGCCGGTGACGTTGTTGCCGTCATAGGATTCGGTCTCGTGGCCGTTGCGCTGGCTCAGGTGCAGCAAGCCGTCGAAGTCCTGCACGCGGCCGGCGACGGTGCCGGAGGTCAGCCAGCTTTCGTCGGCGGAGCTGTAGCCGGTCTTCAGGCGGGCGCCGACGTCCTGGCCGGGCTTGATGATGTCGTCGGGGTCGAGGGTGAAGTAGCTCACCGCGCCGCCGATGGCGCTGCTGCCGTACAGGGCCGAGGCCGGGCCGCGCAGGATTTCGACGCGCTTGACGATCTCCGGGTCGACATAGTTGCGACGGGTCTGCGCGTACGGGCCGTTGGAGAAGTGATCGGGCACTTCGACGCCATCGACCTGGGTAAGGATGCGGTCGCCGTCGATGCCACGGATGTTGAAACCGGCATTGCCCGAACGGGTGCCGGCGCCGCCCACGGAGACGCCGGGCTCGTAGCGCACCAGGTCGCGACTGTTGCCGACGTTGAGGCGGTCCAGCTCCTGGCGGTCATGCACGCTGACGGTGCTCGGTACGCTGGTCACATCCTGCTCGTGGCGGGTGGCGCTGATGGTCACTTGCTGCAGGTTGAGGGTGCCGCCGGCCGCACGTTTTTCCAGGACGATGTTGTTGTTGCCCAGTTTGCGGTAGCTCAGGTTGGTCCCCACCAACAACTGGTCCAGGGCTTTTTCCGGTGGCAGCGGGCCACGTACGCCAGGGGACGACACACCCTGGCCCAGCTCTGCCGGCAGGCCGACTTGCCAGCCGGTGACGCTGGTGAAGGCGTTCAGCGCGGACACCAACGGCTGTTGCTCGATACTGAAGTTGTAGTTGCCGTGGCTGCGCGGCGCAGGCTCGGCAGCGGTGGCGGCCATCGCCGGCGCGCCAGCCAGCAGGATGGCGGCGGTCAGCACGGACAGCACGGGCAAGGAAGACCGGCGGTTGAAACGAGAGGACATCGAGAGCGCTCCGGAGTACGAATCTTATAGTTGCGAACTGAAACAAATGGGAATCAGTTGCATTGGCTAAGACGAGACGTACCGCCAGAGGTTATCGAGTAAAAATAATTCTCATTTAGTTCAAGATCACCAGCGCCGGGTATTCCGACAGCTTGGCCGAGGTGATGTGGGCCAGTGAGCGCACCACGTCCAGGGGCTGGTCGAGGCGGTAATTGCCGGTGACGGCGACGCTGGCCAGTTGCTCGTTGTTGTTGACGATCCAGCCCGGGTAATAGCGGCGCAGCTCGGCGAGCACTTCGCTCATCGGGCAGTTTTCAAAGATCAGCCGGCCCTGGACCCAGGCCAGGTCCTTGTTGGCGTCCAGCTTGGCGGGCGGGCCGAAGCCCTTGGGGCCGATACGGATACTTTGCCCGGCGCTCAAGCGCACGCGCGCGTCGTCGAAGGTGTTGCTCAGGTCGACGTCGCCACGTTGTACCTGCACTTGGGCCTCGCCATTGAGGTAGCGCACGGCGAAGGCGGTATCGCGCACGCTGGCGCGCACCGGGCCGGCGTCGATCTCCAGGGGCAGGCCGTGGCTGGGCGCCACTTCAAAAAACGCTTCGCCCTGGTACAGGCGAGCGATGTGCTGCTGGTTCTTGATGCGGCTGGAAAACGCCGAGTTGGTGTTCAGTAGCACCTTGGAGCCGTCGTCCAATTGCAGGCGCTGGCGTTCGCCGACCACGGTGAGATGATCGGCTTGCAGGCGCACCGGCAGGTTGCTGAAGCTGAACAGGCCGATCAGCAGCACGGCAGCGGTGGCCAGGGGTTTCCAGTGCGGTTTGATACGGCGCCAGGCGCTCGGTTTGCGCGGCGCGGCAAGGGCCACGGCGGCGCTGTGCACTGGCGCGCCACCCCAGGCGGCCTGGGCCTTGGCGAACGCTTGGCGGTGGGCCGGGTCGCTGGCCAGCCAGGCTTCAAATTCGGCCTGTTGCCCGGGCAACGGGCATTGCAAGGCGATCAGCCAATCGAGGGCTTGGTCCATAGCCGTGTCTTGCAACACCTCATGAGCCAGCTCATGGGGGTGCCGTTTATTCGGGTCCGTCACGGTGTTCCTCGGGTCTTCGCCACGTTTTATTGATCTTTCCTACAGCACAATCGGATGAAGCTTAAGGCCGATCCAACCTTTCGGCCACACCTACGCAGATGGCCATGATCAGTTTCAGTTCCTTTTGCACGGTGCTCAAGGACACTTCCAACTGATCGGCAATCTCCTGGTAGCTGCAACCGTGCAGGCGGCTGAGGATGAAAATCTGCTGCTGGCGGGCGCTCAACTGGCCCAGGCTGACGCTCAAGTGCTCAAGCAATTGCTCGGCCTGGGTGGCATCTTCGGGCGTGCTGATGGGGGCGGCGACGCTTTGCAGGATGTCCAGCGGGACATCTTCCTGCAACGTGCGGGCCTGGATCCTGCGGGAGCGCAGGTGGTCCAGCGCCAGATTGCGCGCCGTTTGGTAGACGAAAGGTTCGAGGTGATCGATAGGCCGCTCACTGAGGGCCCGGGTGACGCGCAGGTAGGTTTCCTGCAACAGGTCCTCTGCGGTGCTGTGGTTGTTCACCATGCGCTGCAAGGTGCGCAGCAGAATCACCCGTTGGGTGAGAAAGACTTGGTTGAAGCGAGATTGGCTCACAGTGATACCAGACCGATTTGCAGTTAATGATAATGCTTATCATCAACGCAAATTGCAAGGCACACTTTTGCAGGTTAACGCAGGACAAAATGTGGGAGCGGGCTTGCTCGCGAAAGCGGTGTGTCAGACAAAACCTCTATAACTGACACACCGCATTCGCGAGCAAGCCCGCTCCCACACAAGCCCGCTCCCACATGGGATCTCTACTGGGCCGTTATTCGGCGTTACACAGCGCCAGGCAGTTATCCAGCATGCGGTTGGAGAAGCCCCACTCGTTGTCGTACCAGGCCAGCACTTTCAGCAATTTACCGCTGACCTTGGTGTGATTGGCATCGAAGATCGACGACAGCGGGTTGTGGTTGAAGTCACTCGAAACCAGCGGCAGGGTGTTGTAGCCGAGGATTTTCGAGTGCTGGCTGGCTTCTTTCAGCAGCGCGTTGACCTGTTCGGCCGTGGCGTCTTTCTTCAACTGCACGGTGAGGTCCACCAGCGACACGTTGATCACCGGCACGCGCACGGCCATGCCGGTCAGCTTGCCCGCCAGTTCCGGCAGTACCAGGCCCACCGCTTCGGCGGCGCCGGTCTTGCTCGGGATCATGTTCTGGGTGGCCGAGCGCGCGCGGTACGGGTCGGTGTGATAGACGTCGGTGAGGTTCTGGTCGTTGGTGTAGGCGTGGATGGTGGTCATCAGGCCGCTTTCGATGCCCAGTTCGCGGTGCAGCACCTGGGCCACCGGCGCCAGGCAGTTGGTGGTGCACGAGGCGTTGGAGATGATCTGGTGGGATTGGCGCAGAATGTCATGGTTCACGCCGTAGACCACGGTCGCGTCCGCGCCCTTGGCCGGTGCAGAAATGATCACCTTGCGCGCGCCAGCGGTAATATGGGCGGCCGCCTTGTCACGGTCAGTGAACAGGCCGGTGCATTCGAACACCACGTCGATCTTGTGGGCAGCCCACGGCAGTTCGGCCGGGTTGCGAATGGCACTGACGGCAATCCGGTCACCATTGACGGTCAGGCTTTCCTGATCGTGGGCAACCTCTGCTTCGAAAGTGCCATGTACGGTGTCGTATTTGAGCAGGTGGGCGTTGATCGAACTGTCGCCCAGATCGTTGATGGCGACGATCTGCAAATCCTGGCGGTAGCCTTGGGTATACAGTGCGCGCAGGACATTACGGCCAATACGGCCAAAACCATTGATTGCGATACGAAGAGTCATTGGAGAGTGCCTGTCGTCGATTTGTTGTAAGAATTACAAGATTATTCGCATAAAAATAGAAAACAAGCCTTTTTAGTGGCAATATTTTGTTCAATCTACAACGAGTGACCTGAATCAACTGGTCCGATGATTTAAACGACACCCTGCCATCCCATGCGTAGCGGGCGTTTGATCAGCATAGACACTCAGGTCGCCACATCCGTTAGCCTGGAGTTCTACACATGCATCCCCGCGTTCTTGAGGTCACCGAACGGCTTATCGCCCGTAGCCGCGCCACCCGCGAGGCTTACCTTGCGCTCATTCGCGGCGCAGCCAGCGACGGTCCGATGCGCGGCAAGCTGCAATGCGCCAACTTCGCCCACGGCGTGGCCGGTTGCGGCACCGAAGACAAAAACAGCCTGCGCATGATGAACGCCGCCAACGTGGCAATTGTTTCGTCATATAACGACATGCTCTCGGCGCACCAGCCGTACGAACATTTCCCCGAGCAAATCAAGAAAGCCCTGCGCGAAGTCGGCTCGGTCGGCCAGTTCGCCGGCGGCACTCCCGCCATGTGCGACGGCGTGACCCAAGGCGAGCCCGGCATGGAGCTGAGCCTGCTCAGCCGTGAAGTAATCGCCATGTCCACGGCGGTAGCGCTGTCCCACAACATGTTCGACGCCGCGCTGATGCTGGGCATCTGCGACAAGATTGTTCCCGGCCTGATGATGGGCGCGCTGCGCTACGGCCATCTGCCGATGATCTTCGTGCCAGGCGGGCCAATGCCATCGGGTATCTCCAACAAGCAGAAAGCCGACGTGCGCCAGCGCTACGCCGAAGGCAAGGCCACTCGCGAAGAGCTGCTGGAATCGGAGATGAAGTCCTACCACAGCCCCGGCACCTGCACCTTCTACGGCACCGCCAACACCAACCAGTTGCTGATGGAAGTGATGGGGCTGCACTTGCCCGGTGCGTCGTTCGTCAACCCGTACACGCCACTGCGTGACGCACTGACCCGCGAAGCCGCGCATCAGGTGACGCGCCTGACCAAGGCCAGTGGCAACTTCACGCCGATCGGCGAGATCGTCGACGAGAAATCCCTGGTCAACTCCATCGTCGCCCTCAACGCCACCGGTGGTTCCACCAACCACACCCTGCACATGCCGGCCATCGCCATGTCGGCGGGCATTATCCTTACCTGGCAGGACATGGCCGACCTCTCCGAGGTGGTGCCGACCCTGTCCCACGTCTATCCAAACGGCAAGGCCGACATCAACCACTTCCAGGCGGCGGGCGGCATGTCGTTCCTGATCCGCGAACTGCTCGAAGCCGGCCTGTTGCACGAAGACGTCAACACCGTCGCGGGCAAGGGCCTGAGCCGCTACACCCAGGAACCGTTCCTGGTGGACGGCGAGCTGATCTGGCGCGACGGGCCTATCGAAAGCCTCGACGAAACCATCCTGCGCCCGGTGGCCCGTGCGTTCTCCCCGGAAGGCGGTTTGCGCGTGATGGAAGGCAATCTCGGCCGTGGTGTGATGAAAGTGTCGGCCGTGGCCCTTGAGCATCAAATCGTCGAAGCACCGGCGGTGGTGTTCCAGGATCAGCAGGATTTGGCCGATGCCTTCAAGGCCGGCCAGTTGGAAAAAGACTTTGTCGCCGTGATGCGCTTCCAGGGCCCGCGCTCCAATGGCATGCCCGAACTGCACAAGATGACCCCGTTCCTGGGCGTGTTGCAGGACCGTGGTTTCAAAGTCGCGTTGGTCACAGACGGGCGCATGTCTGGCGCCTCGGGTAAGATCCCCGCCGCGATCCACGTCAACCCCGAAGCCCAGAGCGGTGGGCCACTGGCGCGGGTGCGTGATGGCGATATCATTCGCGTCGATGGCGTGAAGGGCACCTTGGAGCTTAAGGTGGACGCCGAAGAATTTGCAGCGCGCGCGCCTGCCACGGGCCTGTTGGGCAATAACGTGGGGGCTGGTCGCGAGCTGTTTGCATTTATGCGCTTGGCCGCAAGCTCCGCAGAGCAGGGCGCCAGCGCCTTTACCTCTGCCCTGGAGACGCTTAAGTGAAGCTTGCGCTGGTCGGTGACATCGGTGGAACCAACGCGCGGTTTGCGTTGTGGCGGGACCAGGAGCTGCATTCGATCCGCGTGCACGCCACGGCGGATCACGCCAGCCCTGAAGACGCGATCAAGGTTTACCTCAAGGAAGAAGGCCTGCAAATCGGTGCGATTGGCGCGGTGTGCCTGTCGGTGGCAGGTCCCGTGAGTGGTGATGAATTCAAGTTCACCAACAATCACTGGCGCCTGAGCAAGACCGCGTTCTGCAAGACCTTGCAGGTGGATGAGCTGCTGCTGGTCAATGACTTCTCGGCCATGGCCCTGGGCATGACCCGCCTCAAGCCCGACGAATTCCGTGTGGTCTGCGAAGGCGCACCGGAACCGTTGCGCCCGGCCGTGGTGATCGGCCCGGGCACCGGCCTGGGCGTCGGTACGCTTTTGGACTTGGGTGGCGGTCGCTTTGCGGCGCTGCCGGGGGAGGGCGGCCATGTCGACTTGCCCCTGAGCAGCCCGCGTGAAACCCAGCTGTGGCAGCACATCTACACGGAAATCGGTCACGTCAGCGCCGAAACCGCCTTGAGCGGCGGTGGCTTGCCGCGTTTGTACCGGGCGATTTGCGCGGTGGATGGGCACACGCCGGTGCTGGACACGCCCGAGGCCATCACGGCCGCAGGCCTGGCCGGCGACCCGGTGGCGATGGAAGTGTTGGACCAGTTCAGCATCTGGCTGGGCCGCGTGGCCGGCAACAACGTGCTGACCACCGGCGGGCGCGGCGGTGTGTATATCGTGGGCGGAGTGATACCGAGGTTTGCCGACTTCTTTATCAACAGTGGTTTCGCCAAGAGTTTTTGCGACAAAGGCTGCATGAGTGACTACTTCAAGGGTATTCCGGTGTGGTTGGTGACGGCGCCTTACTCCGGGTTGACTGGCGCGGGCGTGGCGCTTGAACAGGCTTTTGCGTAGGCAGTGATGGCCCTATCGCAGGCAAGCCAGCTCCCACAGTTGACCGGGTTCACACGGTCAAAATGTGGGAGCTGGCTTGCCTGCGATGAGGGCCTCAAGGGCAACAAATGACTTAAGCTTGGCCATAACAACAAGGAGGCCCCCGTGAGCGTAATCAGTAAATCCATTCTCCTCGTCGACGACGACCAGGAAATCCGCGAATTGCTGCAAACCTACCTCAGTCGTGCCGGCTTCCAGGTGCGTGGCGTGCCGGACGGCGCGGGGTTCCGCCAGGCGATGAACGAGGCGCCGTGCGATCTGGTCATCCTTGATGTGATGTTGCCCGACGAAGACGGTTTCAGCCTTTGCCGCTGGATCCGCCAGCATCCGCGCCAGGCGCAGGTGCCGATCATCATGCTCACTGCCAGCTCCGACGAAACCGACCGCGTGATCGGCCTGGAACTGGGCGCCGACGATTACATCGGCAAACCCTTCAGCCCCCGCGAGCTGCAAGCGCGGATCAAGGCGCTGTTGCGCCGTGCCCAATTCGGCCAGGAGCAACGGGGCAGCAGCGACGTGTTGGTGTTTGATGAATGGCGCCTGGATATGATCAGCCACCGCCTGTTCCACCTCGACGGCGAAGAAGTGATCCTCTCCGGCGCCGACTTTGCCCTGCTCAAGTTGTTTCTCGACCACCCGCAACAGATCCTCGACCGCGACACCATCGGCAACGCCACCCGTGGCCGTGACCTGATGCCGCTGGACCGTATCGTCGATATGGCCGTCAGCCGCCTGCGCCAACGCCTGCGCGATACCGAAAAGCCGCCGCGACTGATCCGCACCGTGCGCGGCAGCGGTTACCAACTGGCAGCCAGCGTGGTTGCCGGCAATGCCCACTGAACCTGTGACTGAGCGCCGCCGGCGTTTTCCGGTGCCGCGTTCGCTGCTGGGGCGCATGTTGCTGCTGACCTTGCTGGTGGTGTTGTTTGCCCAGGCGCTGTCGAGCGTGATCTGGGTCTCGCAATTGCGCGCCACCCAGCTTGAAGGCCTGGTCACCAGCGCCCGCAGCCTGGCGCATTCGATGACCGCCAGCGTGAGTTATTTCCGCTCGTTGCCAGTGGCCTATCGCCCGTTGGTCCTCGACCAATTGCGCAGCATGGGCGGCACGCGGTTTGTGGTGACCCTCAATGACCGTCCGCTGGACATGCAAGTGTTGCCGGAAACCCCGCGCAAGCAGGCGGTGCTGGTGGCGGTGGACGAAGTGCTGCGCCAGACCCTCGGCGCCGACGTGCATATCTCGGTGGAATTTGTCAGCGCCGAAGATCTGCGTATCTTCAATGCCGGCCTCAAGCTCGATGAGTTGCCGCGCTCCTGGGCGCATTACGCACTGACCCTGGAACCGGTGAATCCGCCGGTGCTGGTCACGCAGATCCAGCTCGCGCCCGGCGAATGGCTGTACATCGCCTCGCTATTGCCCGAGCCCTACACCAGCCTGGAAGAACAGGGCCTGCCGTCCCAGCAAGTGTGGTTTATCGTGCTCACCAGCGGCTTTCTGTTGCTGTTCATCGGCTTGCTGGTGCACTGGCAAAGCCGCCCGCTCAAGCGCCTGGCACGGGCCGCGCGGGACATGTCCTTGGGCGCCGACGTCGAACCTGTGGCCGAAGGCGGTGGCAGCGAAGTGGAGGAAGTGGGCCGCGCCTTCAACGCCATGCGTGAACGCATCAGCCGCTACCTGACTGAACGTAGCCAATTATTCAGCGCGATTTCCCACGACCTACGTACGCCTATCACCCGCCTGCGCTTGCGCGTGGAGCTGCTCGAAGACGAAAACCTGCAAGCCAAGTTCGGCCGCGACCTGGATGAATTGGAGTTGCTGGTCAAAGGCGCGCTGCAATGCGTGAAAGACACCGACATCCACGAAAACATCGAACCCGTGGACCTCAACCACGTCCTCGATTGCCTGGTGGAACCGTACCTGGCCCCCAACGGCAACGGCCGGGTGACCCAGCACGGCCGCGCGCTGACCACCTACCCGGGCAAACCGCTGGCGCTCAAGCGCTGCATCGGCAACCTGATCGACAACGCCTTGAAGTACGGGCAGACCGCCCATTTGCACATCGAGGACGATGGCGCGCAGTTCATCCTGCATGTGGATGATGAAGGCCCGGGCGTGCCGGAACAGCGCTTGGAGCAAGTGTTTGAACCGCACTTCCGCTTGGCCGGGCAGCAGCAGGGTTATGGGTTGGGGTTGGGGATCGCGCGCAATATTGCCCACAGTCATGGCGGTGAAGTGAGTTTGCAGAATTTGCGTGAGGGTGGGCTGCGGGTCACCCTGCAATTACCCCGCGGATTGGACTAAAAAACGCCGCAGATCAAAATGTGGAGTGGGCTTGTGTGGGAGCGGGCTTGCTCGCGAAAGCGGAGTGTCAGTCACTAAATTTGTTACTGAACCACCGCATTCGCGAGCAAGCCCGCTCCCACATTTTTATCTCTGTTGAGTCAGATGCTTTGGCGCAGCCTGGCCAGGTCACGCAATGGCGGCGCACCAAACAACCGGCTGTATTCCCGGCTGAACTGCGACGGGCTTTCATACCCCACTCGATACCCCGCCGCCGACGCTTCCAGCCCTTCGGCAATCATCAACCGCCGGGCTTCCTGCAAGCGCAACTGCTTCTGATACTGCAATGGGCTCATGGCCGTAATCGCCTTGAACCGGTGGTGCAAGGTCGAGACGCTGAGGTTCACTTCCTTGGCCAGGTCATCAATGCGCAGCGGTTGTTCGTAGTTGCCGTTCAACCAGGTGATCGCCTGGCTGACCCGATGGCTCTGACTGTTGGCCACGGCAATCTCATACAGCCGATAGCCCTGCGGCCCACGTAACAAGCGATAGAGAATCTCGCGGTTGATCAACGGCGCGAGCATGGCGATGTCTTTCGGTGTGTCCAGCAAGCGCGCCAGGCGCAGCACCGCATCGAGCAGCGCGTGGTCGATGCGGTCGACGTACATGCCCCGGGCGGTCGGCCGCGACGGCACACCCATCGGCCCGGCTTCGGCGATCAGCGCAGTGAGTTGCGCCGGGTCGATATTGATACGCACCGACAGGTTGGGGTCTTGTGGCGTGGCGTCGATAATCCGCCCGGCCACGGGCATGGCGACCGAGAACACCAGGTAGTTGAGGGGGTCGTAGGCGAAGATCTCGTCGGCCAGGCGCACTTCCTTGCTGCCACTGGCGAGGATGCACAGGGCGGGCTCCACCAGCACCGGCATGAAATCGCGCGGCGTATTGTGGCGGTTCAGGTACAGCGAGGTGATCGCGGTGCCGTAGGAACCGTCCTCCCAAGTGTGCCGGTGCACGATGCTGGCCAGTTCGGCGCGCTGTTTTTCCATCTCGGCATCGAGGGGAACGGGCTGATGTTCAGGCGACGACATGGGTAGGCCTCTACACGCTTTTTTGATGGGCTCAGCTTAGCGGCGGGTTGCGCAAAAGTGTTACGTCGATTCTGCACAATCCTTGCCTGATCCTGCGATAAGTCGTGAATCAGGCAAGTACGAGGCCTGTCATCTGCCTGAAACACTGAGTCTGTGCCTGCGATAAATCCAGCGGGCCAGGTCGCCTGTCTGCGCTTCTCGCAGGATTGTGCAATAAGCCGGCAGGAATCGACTAACCGCGCCCGGCCCCGCGCCGTTATCTTTGATCCTGTGGCAACACGCCCCACAGTGTTTGCCGAGCATCACTTCTCAACGGGAGAGTCGAACATGTCCACCCCCATTCCCGCGAGCCATATGGCCTTTATCCGCGCCCGCAGCGGGTGCAGCACCGAACTCGGTGCACGCTTGAGCAGTTTGATCGAACCGGGCCGCCAGGCTCAGGGTTGCCTGCAATTCTCGTTGCAGCAGTCCCAGGTAGACGCCGATGTGTGGCTGGTCTCAGGTTTCTGGAGCAGCGAGCAGGCGATGAGCGTCTACTTCAACTCGCCGGCTTTGGTGATCTTCACCGAGCTGTTGAACGACATGGTCATCCGCAGCATGGATTTCCAGACCTTCACCGATGCATCCGCCGCCAATGCTTATGGCGAGTACCTGCAACTCGCCGGGTGAATCAGGTTTAGAATGGCCGACTTCCCATTGGCCAGGACCTGCAACATGGCACGTAAAGAATTTGCCCACCACGAAGCCGTTTCCGCCGTAGTGCCGGGAGAGGGTGGCTACAGCGCCGCCGTCGCCGTGAAGGCACTGGATGGCATGGGCGCCCCGCGCTTTCACAAGATCCTTGATGGACAGACATTCAAGACGGCGTCGGATGCCGATGACGCGGCTGCGTTGCAGTTGGAGCGGTTGGTCGACGTTGACGAGGAAGGCCAATTGGCTTGGGCGCCTGCCACCGTCTAGAACTGTGAGAGCGGGCTTGTGTGGGAGCGGGCTTGCTCGCGAAGGCGGTGTGTCAGTCGACATCTTTATCAACTGACAGACTGTATTCGCGAGCAAGCCCGCTCCCACACAAGCCCGCTCCCACATTTTTTGACTGTATTTCAGTTAGGGTTTGGTGGCGCCTGGGCGGTACATCTTGAACAGCGCTTCCGGCCCGAGCTGAAAGTAATCCGCTGGGCCGCCACCGCGCAAGATCGGCTCGGCCGCCGCCGTGTCATAGACGCCATCCTTGAGCAACCACTTGGCAATATGCACCGCCACCACTTCGCCGAGCACCAGCCAACTCGGCACCAATTCCTTGTCGGCTCGTTGCAGCTGAATAATCTGCGTGACCTTGCATTCAAACGACACCGGGCTCTCACCCACCCGTGGCACCTTGATGACCTTTGACGCCACCGGTGTCAGTCCAGCCAGTTCGAATTCGTTCACCTCAGGCGATACCGCCGCGCAACTCTGGTTCATCTGCTCGGCCAGCGGCCGGGTCGCCAGGTTCCACACAAACTCGCCAGTCTGTTCGATGTTGTTCAGGCTGTCTTTGCGCCCGACACTGGAAAACCCAATGATCGGCGGAATGTAATTGAAGGCATTGAAAAAACTGTAGGGCGCCAGGTTCAGGCGGCCTTCATTGTCGTGGGACGAAATCCAACCGATGGGCCGCGGGCCGACGATGGCATTGAACGGGTCATGGGGCAGGCCGTGGCCGTTGGCGGGTTCGTAGAAATGAATATCGTCGGGCATGGCCGGGGTTCCTGCGATCGGGTGCAATGAGGCGCCCATACTGCAAGGCGTGGCGGAGAATTTCCATCGACGATATGGAATTTTCATACCGCGCCCACCTATTTTTCACAGCTCCGCGTTCAGTCTGCGCGCAATTGAATGACTGCGCCTCGGAGCCTCCCACCCCATGAATAAACTTCCTCAGATCACCCTGGCGTTCTGGGTCATGAAAATCTGTGCAACCACCCTCGGCGAAACCGCTGGGGATTTGTTGTCGATGACCCTGAATGTCGGCTACGCCCTCAGCTCGATGATCCTGATCAGCGTGTTTCTCGTCACGCTGCTGACGCAACTCTGGTCGAAAACCTACAACCCGGTGCTGTACTGGATCGTGATCCTGTCTACCAGCACGGCTGGCACGACCATGTCCGACTTTATGGACCGCACCCTGGGCCTGGGTTACGCCACGGGGTCGATGATCCTGATTGTGTTCCTGATGATTATCTTCGCCATGTGGCACCTCAGCGGTGATTCGCTGAACGTGAACAAGGTGCAGACCTTTCGCGGGGAGTTGTTCTACTGGATGGCGATTCTGTTTTCCAACACCCTGGGCACCGCGTTGGGCGACTTCCTGGCGGACGATTCGGGGCTGGGTTTTGCCGGCGGCGCGTTGTTGATCGGCTCGACCATCGCCGTGGTTGTTGCGCTCAAGTACTTCACGCAGATCTCGTCGGTGTTGTTGTTCTGGGTCGCGTTCGTGCTGACCCGGCCGTTTGGCGCAACGCTGGGGGACTTCCTCACCAAACCCTATGAAAAGGGCGGGCTGGATTTCGGCACGATTGGCTCGTCAGCGGTGTTGGCGGCGGTGTTGGTGGCGATGATTGCGGGGGCATCGTATGCGCAGCGGCGGTATGGTTCTACTCGCCAGACGCTGCAAAACTAAAATGTGGGAGCGGGCTTGTGTGGGAGCGGGCTTGCTCGCGAATGCAGTCTGTCAGTTGATAAAGATGTCGACTGATACACCGCCTTCGCGAGCAAGCCCGCTCCCACACAAGCCCGCTCCCACAGTTTTTTCTACTGCATCAGGTTGTTAGTCCGTGGTAATCCGCGAATGCTTGCGGGTGTCTTTCATGGTCACGTAGACCACCAGCGACACCGCAATACACGCGGTCACGTACCAGTAATAACCCGTCTCCATGCCAATGCTCTTGAACCACAGCGCAATGTATTCAGCCGTGCCGCCGAAGATCGACACGGTCAGCGCATACGGCAAGCCTACGCCCAGCGCACGGATTTCGGTGGGGAACAATTCGGCTTTCACCACCGCGTTGATCGAGGTGTAGCCGCTGACGATGATCAGTGCGGCCATGATCAGGAAGAACGCGCCCCACCAGGTCTGGATGGTGTGCAGGGTGGTAAGGATCGGTACGGTACACAGGGTGCCGAGGATACCGAACGCGATCAGGATCGGCCGCCGGCCTACCTTGTCCGACAGCCCGCCGACCAGGGGTTGGATGCACATGAACAGAAATAGCGTTGCTGCCGAGATGGTGGTGGAGTCGGAAATGCTCATGCCGACGGTGTTCACCAGGTACTTCTGCATGTAGGTGGTGTAGGTGTAGAACGCCAGGGTGCCGCCCATGGTCAGGCCGACCACGGTCAATACTTCCTTGGGGTGACGCAGCAAGGTGCGCATCGCGCTTTCCTTGGCTTTTTCCTTCTTGGTGAACGACTCGGTTTCTTCCATGCCGCGACGCAGGTACAGCGCAACCACTGCACACAGCGCGCCGATAGCGAACGGGATACGCCAGCCCCAGGCGTACAACTGCTCGGTGGTCAGGGTCTGTTGCAATACGATCAATACCGCGAGGGCGATGAGCTGGCCGGAAATCAGCGTCACGTACTGGAAGCTGGAGAAGAAACCACGACGTTCCTTGGTCGCCATTTCACTCAGGTAGGTGGCGGAAGTGCCGTACTCACCGCCCACCGACAGGCCTTGCAGCAAGCGTGCAAGCACCAGCAGAATCGGTGCGCCGATGCCGATGGTGTCATAACCGGGAGTCAGGGCGATCAGCAGCGAGCCGAAGCACATCAGCAGCACCGAGGCCATCAGCGCCGCCTTGCGACCTTTGTAGTCGGCATACATGCCCATCAACCAGCCACCGATGGGCCGCATGATAAAGCCCACAGCAAAGATCGCGGCGGTGTTCATCAGTTGTGCGGTAGAGGAACCGGCGGGAAAAAAGGCTTTGGCGAAGTACAGCGAGAACGCGGCGTAGACGTACCAGTCGTACCACTCGACCATGTTGCCGACGGAGCCACTGAAGATCGACTTGATACGGCTGGAGGTGGTGCGCTCTTTTGCCGGCGCGGCCGCCGACCCCAGAGGCAGGGCGTTGGAGTTATCCATTGAAGGATCCTTCATCTAGTTGTTTTTATGGAGCGTGCCTGGGCACAGCCTGGCTGGGGCTATAGCAGGAGCTGTGCCAGGTGGGGGAGGGCCCGGTCTAGAAGGGTTGGGGGATTTTTTTGAGCGGAAAGTTGCTGATGAATTGGGGGTGATGAGCGGAAATCCGCTTATGGCGGCTGGCCTCTTCGCGAGCAAGCCCGCTCCCACATTCGACTGCATTCTTATGTTGGAACTCGGTCAACTGTGGGAGCGGGCTTGCTCGCGAAGGCGCCCTTAAGGTCGCTAGAGAAACATCTCCCTGACCAACCCATGCCGCTGCATCTTCTCATTGAAGGTACGCCGCGGCAGTTGCAGCTCCGCCAGCACCGCCTTGATATCGCCTTTGTGCCGCGTCAGTGCCGCCTTCAAGCAATGCGCTTCAAACGCTTCCTGCTGCGCCGCCAGCGACTGCCCGGCTTCGATCCCTTCCGGCTCCGGCTCGCCCAGCCCCAGCACCTGACGTTCGGCGACGTTGGCCAGCTCGCGCACATTGCCCGGCCAGTCATGGCTGAGCAGGCGCCCCAGCTGCGCGCCGCTCAGCGGTTGCGCCGTGCGGCCCAGGCGTTCGCCGGCGCTGTGGGCGAAGTGTTCGAACAGCAGCGGAATATCTTCGCGCCGTTCCCGCAACGGCGGCAGGCGCAACTGTGCGACGTTCAGGCGATACGCCAGGTCTTCGCGAAAACGCCCGGCGCGGGCTTCTTCCAGCAGGTCGGGCTTGGTCGCGGCAATGATGCGCAAGTCCACATGGATGCTCTGGTTGGAGCCCAAGCGTTCCAGTTTCTGCTCCTGCAACACCCGCAGCAGTTTGACCTGCTGGGCCAGGGGCATGCTTTCGATTTCATCGAGGAACAGCGTTCCGCCGTGGGCGTATTCCAGCTTGCCGATGCGCTTGCCCTGGGCGCCGGTGAACGCGCCGCTTTCGTGGCCGAACAACTCGGCTTCAAACAGTTGCTCGGGTATCGCCGCGCAGTTGAGTGCAACAAACGGCTTTTTCGCCCGTGGGCCGAAGTCATGCAGGCAGCGTGCGACCAGTTCCTTGCCGCTGCCGGTCTCGCCCCGGATCAGCACATTGACCGGCAAGCTCGCCAGGTCCAGTACCTGCCGGCGCAGGTTCTGCAAACCCCGGGACACGCCGAGCAGCGTCGAGTCCAACTGCGACCGATGATCGGCCTGTTGATGCAGGCGGCGGTTTTCCAGGATCAGCCCGCGCTTGTCCAACGCCCGGCGCAGGCTGTTGAGCAGGGCGTCGGGGCTGAAGGGTTTTTCGAGGAAGTCGTAGGCGCCGTCGCGCATGGCTTCCACCGCCATCGGCACATCGCCGTGACCGGTGAGCAGGATCACCGGCAAGTCGGCGTCGCGGCGCTGCACTTCGGCGAGCAGCTCCAGGCCGCTGAGGCCGGGCATGCGCACATCGCTGAGGATCACCCCGGGAAAGTCCCTGGGCAATTGCGCCAGGCATTCTTCGGCGCGACTGAACAGCTGCACGTCAAAGCCCGACAGGCTCAACCACTGTTCGACGGCCGTGCGGATGCTGGCTTCGTCATCGACCACAATCACTGCGTTAAGCATAGGTCGGGTGTCTCCAGTGCGATGGGCAAGGTCAGGGTAAATACCGCGCCGTCACCACGGTTGCCGGCGATCAGGCGTCCGCCGAGTTCATGCACGATGGCGTAGGACACCGCCAGCCCCAGGCCCAGGCCGTCACCCACCGGCTTGGTGGTGAAGAACGGGTCGAACACGCTGTTGAGGTGTTCTTCGGCAATCCCGCCGCCGCTGTCGCTGACGGTCAGTTGCCACAGTTGCTGGTCGGCGTGCAGGCGAATTTCCAGGCGTTTGCGCGGGGTGTTGGCCATCGCATCGAGGGCATTGCGCAACAGGTTGATCAGCACCTGTTCCAGGCGGATCGCGTCGCCGCGCACCCAGGCCGGACGGGCCAGGTCGAGCACCACGCCGATGGACTCGTCGCGCAGGCGTGCGTCGAGCAGGTGCAGGGACTGATCGACCACCATCGCCAGGTCCAGGCGTTCGCGCAGGCCGCTGGGGCTTTTGCGCGCAAAGGTCTTCAGGTGGCCGGTGAGCGCGGCCATGCGCGTGAGCATTTCGTCCAGCGGGGTGAGGGCCTTGTAGGCGTCGTCCACGCGACCGTGGTCGAGCAGCAGGCGCAAGGTGGCCAACTGCATGCGTTGGGCGGTCAGCGGTTGGTTGATCTCATGGGCGAGGGCGGCGGACATCTGCCCCAATGCCGCCAGCTTGGCCGATTGCACCAGGCCATCCTGGGCTGTACGCAGGGCTTGTGTGCGTTCTTCCACCAGTTGCTCAAGCTCTTCGCGGCTGCGTTGGCGCAAACGGGCCAGGCGCCAGCGTTGGGTGAGGAACAGCACGAGGAACACCAGCGCCAACCACGAACCGGCGGCGGCAAGGCCGGCGTTGCGTTGGTCCTCAAAGGCAAACTGCGGCTTGCGCAGCAGGTGCAGGGTCCAGCCTTCGGCTTTCAGCGGCAGGGATTCCCAGATGTAGTTGGCCTTGCCATCGGGGCCGTTGACGCGCACCAGGTGGCTGTTGTCGTCAAAGCGCTGCAACGCCTCGGTCTCCAGGGGCTCCAGTTGTTTCTTGTCGTATTGGCGGGTGGCCTTGAGTTCGGCCAGATCGGTGGCCGACAACGGCCGCAGGTTGCGATAACGCCAGCCCGGCTGATTGGCGATAAACACGATGCCACGCGCGTCGCTGACCAACAGCAGGTTGTTGCCTTGGGCCCATTCGCGTTCCAGCTCGGGGAATTCCAGCTTGACCACCATGGCGCCGAGGAACTGCTCGTGTTCATCCACCACCGCGCTGGAGAGAAAATACCCCGGCACCCCAGTGGTCACCCCGACGGCGTAAAAGCGCCCGGTGCCCTGGCTCCGGGTTTGGCTGAAATACGGCCGGAACGCATAGTTGTGCCCG
Organism: Pseudomonas sp. KBW05; assembly: GCF_003852405.1. Classification (GTDB taxonomy): domain Bacteria; phylum Pseudomonadota; class Gammaproteobacteria; order Pseudomonadales; family Pseudomonadaceae; genus Aquipseudomonas. The sequence goes on along the minus strand of NZ_QAJM01000003.1, from coordinate 221,702 downwards.
ACATAACTGCTCGGCAGGTTCCAGTTGCTGGCGGCCACGGCCAGGCCGGTGCGGTCCATCAACTCCAGGGTGGACGACTGCGCGGCGCCGTTGATGCGCTCCAGCTTGCGGTTGAGCACGTCCTGGGTAGCGGCATCCAGCGGGCCTTTCAACGCATTGATCATTTCCGAGTCCAGTGCCAGCACGGCGGGCAGGGCACGGTAGCGTTCGATCAGGGTGTGCAGGGAGTTGGCGTACAGCGCGAGTTGCTGATTGGCGCGGGCGGCGTCGTCTACCAATGCCTGGCGTTCGGCGTGGCGGGTGGCGAGTGTCGCCGCACCGATGGCTCCGGCGACGATCAGCAAGGTGTACAGCATCAGGCGCAGCGTGCGGGATGTCGGCATCATGCTATGGAAAACAGGTGGTAACGGGGATCGCACCATAGCATGTGGACGGCATCCGGCATCACGTCAAATTGAACGTCTGCGGCGTAATGGCGCAATGGGCAATTGCGCCATTCGATTGGCCTGTGTCCGGTCAGTCAGCATGTAGATCAGCGGTGAGACGATCCCGCTGCAGTGGTCGCATGACGGGAACTCAGGGTTTGGCGCTTCTACCCTTACCGTGTACATGGCTGTATCGCGCAGCCCAGCGCTGATGCTTGAGCCCTGAGCGTCCAAACGGTGCAAGAGGCTGTTTTGTGCAAGGACTTCGGCATGGGTTCCAGGCACACCCGCATGGGCGGGAAGACGGAAGTTGCTGTCTTGGATGTGGGACCTCAGTCGCTGCTCGGTAAACGGGTGCATCGTGGTCTTAGTTTGGCCATAGAGTTTTTTGACGCCCGTGACCATCGCGTCCAGGTCGGTGACCTCGATATGATCAATGATTGATTCAAGGGTGACGGGCAGCTCTTTTGCGCCATTGAAGCCAGGTATCGGCATGGTTTGGCGAATGGTTTTGCGTGTTGCCGTTTCGTTGGCGCTCATGCCTTGAACAAATCGAAGCCCCGGGAATTTCGTGGGCTTGGCTTGCACGTTGAAGAAAAGGTTTTCCGCGAGTTCATGTTTTAAACTGGTGTAGCCGGCGTGCGCTACCTTTGGCGGGAGTAGGTCTGGGTTGTCTTCATTTTTCAGCCCTTCTCTGGCGATGATGTTTTTCTTCTCTTGCCCGGACGTACCCTGGGTTGCTTCGCGAAACGCGGCGGCACGCTGCATCATATTCGCGGTTGCTGTATTAAATGAGTCGAAGTCGTCCGCCAATGAGGTATCAGATGAGAGCGCAGCCTGCCTGACTGACAGCGGGGAGGGCGCCGACGCAAGGTCCAGATAATCCAGGCGGCCTCTTGCCAGGCCGGTGGGGTCTATATAGCTCACCGGGTTGTTTTTCACCATGGCGTACAGGTTAAGCCCGTCCACCGTCCCAGCAGGGTCGGGGCTGACCCAGCGCATCATCCACGGCGCGTAATAGCGCGCGCCGTAGTAGTAGAGCCCGCTGGCGTCACGTTCCTTGTTGGAGTAGCGAATGGTCTTGTAGCTGGCTTGTACCTCTGAGGTCGCCGCCCACCAGGCCGTGCCACCGAACGGGTAGTAGCCTTCATTGCTGATGATGCCAGCTGCACTGTCCAGCTCCAGCACCGTCGAGCCCTGTTGGTCGCCTAGGCAATAGCGCATCTGGTCATTTTCGATGCCCTTGGGCAAGTCCTCTACCCAGTGCAGAAAGCGAATCTGGCTACGACCGGCGTGCAGGTTGATCACGTGATATTTCTCACGATCATCCACACGCTTTATTTCGAGGCCAGGCAAGTAGCGAACTTCACGGGTATGGGCCACCGTGCTGGCGCGCGTACTTTGCCATTTGCGCAGGCGATTGCCCTGTGCGCTGTAGGCATAGTGCTCGCGATCATCGGTTGTGCCTGTGCGACTGATCTGGACGACGCTTTGCAACTGGTTGCGGGGGTTCCATTCGAGGTTTTTTCCGCTGGGAGGCAGCGTTAGCAGATTGCCATCGGCGTCGTAGTGCATGGCACGGTTGCGCGCCGTGTTGCCTTGGCTCCAGGTCAGGCAGCGGTTGTTGGTGGCGTCGATAGCCATTGCCACGGTATGGCCCTGGCCGGTGATGCCGGTGGTATGCACCAGCTTCGTGAGGTTTTCACTGAGGTCGTATTCATACACTTGGGTGTAGTTGCGCAGTTGGTCGAGGCTGTCGAGCGGGGCCCATTCGGGAAGGTCGGGGTGGGTACTGGCTGCCGCTGATTCGTAGCCGGTGGCGCGGATCAGTTGGTAGCGTGAGTTGTATGAAAACGTACGCGTAGGCTCAATGCGCTGGCCCGAAAAGTATTCGGTGGCGCGGCTCGCGTCAGTGATTCGGGTTACATTGCCCACCGGGTCATAGCTGTAGCTCAGGTGTTGGTACCGCGTTGTGCCCTTCGCTGCCGTTTGTTCGATAAGTCGCCCGTTGGCTGTGTCGAAGGCCCAGCTGCTGATGACCCCGTTGCCGGCCTTGTGCTTTTGCAGTTGCCCGTCGGCGAGGTAGTCGAGTTGTTCCAGGACAGTTTGCGGCGCTGAGCCACTTATCACGAGTTGAATGCACTCCAGTTGCCCGGCGACATCGAATGTAAAACACTGCTGATGTTGGCGAGCGTCGGTCTGGCGGCTCTGATCACCGGTGGCGGTGTACGCCCACCGGGTTTCAAAAAAGGTCGGCTCAAGCAGCGATTTCTGGGCTTCGGGCAGGTCTGGCCAATTCGGCAAGTCCAGCGTCTTGAGGTATCTGCGCGTCTCATGTAACGGGGCGCCGCCCAAACCATAGTCAAGGATTTCCAGGCTGCCTGCCGGATCGAGATGCCTGATCAATTGGCCGCACCGGTTATGCAGGGCGTTCTGTGCCGAGTTGTCGCCATAGACCAAACGTTCGACAGTCAAACGGGCAGTTTGCGTGCTGCCTTGTTCATGGCGGGCGACGGTTCGCAGTTGGCGGTCGTATTCAATCGTTTGCCGGCCGCCTCGCTGGTCCCAGCGCCGCAGAACCTGCCCGGCCTCGCCATAGAGCTCCATGCGCCAACCGGCGTCACTGTGCCAGGAGAGTAGTGGCACTCCCGAGAGGCCGTGGGTGCGCTCCAGGTCAGGCCTGGGTTTGCCGGGCCGTGCATCCCACTGCCTGACCAGCAAGCCATCAGGGCTGTATTCCTGACGCTGGATATGGGCTGTGGGCAATTGCCTGGCGTCGACGCGCAGATAGTTGACTTGCCGCACGGCCAAGCCCCTGGCGTCGGTAGCGGTCAGGGTCGGCGTGTGTCGGTCGGCGCTGTTTACCATGGCCTACCTCCTTGCCCTGGCGACGATATCGCGATGGCGATCCATGCGCTGCGGGTAGAACGTGCCATTGATCTGGTACAGCACCAGTCGCCAGTCTCCACGCCCTCCGGCTGTGCCTTCAAAGGAGGTCACGTCGAGGGTGTGGATTTCGCGCAGAGTGCGTGGCTTGCCCATTTGATAGGGAATGTTCTGATCCTGCTCGGTATCGTGAGTGTATTTATGGTAATTGGCGGCAGATAGCGAGGCGCTGAACTCCTCAAGAACACCACGAATTTTTTCTTGTTGGGTGGTATCCCATTCGAGAAAGTGGCGGCTGCTGAAAAAGTGTTCGGCATCTATCGTGGCGCCTCGTTGTCTGGCGGAGGCTGTCGCAGCGATGGGTTGCACGACTTCTTCCGCGGCGGCCACCCGGCTGGCTTTCTTGCCGGAAACCTTGGTTGTCGCCGCCACTTCGAAGGGGGAGTAGGCCGTCGGTGCGACGGTTTTTTTGGCTGGCGCTGCGGTGGGAGGTGCGTCGCGCAGTTTGATTGAGGGAAACACACCCTTGGCAATTTGTTTCTGCAGGTTGATGTCACTGGCGTTGGACAGGTCAGTCGCGTGCTGGAGGTTTTTCGGTACGTAGGCCCACACGGCTCCGTCGTTGAGTTTTCTCACCTCCAGCGGTTGCCCGTGTGGCACCTGTTTGTTGAAATCCTGTAGTCGTGTCTGTTCCGTCGGGTGCAGATCGATACCCGACGGTAGAGGTTTCGGTGCAGGCGCTGGTGCAGGCGTTGCTCCTCTGAAGTAGGAAGCGGCTGCCGCAACTGCCGCTGCCACTAGGGAGACACCGGCGATCAAGTACGCGATTTCCGCATTCAGACCTTGGCTGTCGACCTTGGTGACCGGGCTGTTATGTGCCATGCAGTAAAGGTTGAGGCCGTCAGCGGTGCCCGTGGGGTCCGCGCTGATCCAACGCAGCAGCCAGGGGGCGTAATAACGTGCGCCGTAGTAATAAAGGCCGCAGCTATCACGCTCCTTGCCACTGTAGCGCAGGGTCTTGTAGTGGGCATGGACCTGCGAGCGCGCCGCCTGGCAGGCCGTGCCGCCATAAGGGTAATAGTCTTCGTGGCTGAGCAGTTGGCCGTCACCGTCAAGTTCCGTCAGGCAGGATTGTTGATGGTCCGACAGGCAAAAGCGCAGCGTGTCTTGCTCAATACCGGCAGGTGCGCCTTCAGGCCAATGCAGGCAATGCACCTGGCACAGTCCGGCTTGAAGGCTGATCACGTGCCGCTCCTCACGGCCATCGTCGGTGTGAAGGGTGAGACCGGGCAGGTAATGCGCCTTGTGTATGTGGGTAATTGACGCAGCTCGGGTGCTCTGCCATTTGCGTATCCGGTTGCCATCGGCTGCGTAGTTGAAGTGCTCGAAATCATCCTCGTCGTCCCCACGGTGCAGCATGACCACGCGCTCCAACTGATCCCGCGGGTTCCAGGTCAACGGCTGCGCACCGGGTTGCAGCACGTGCAGGTTGCCGCTGGCGTCGTAGGTCATCGGGAACGTCTGGACGGCGTCGTCACCTTGGCTCCAACGCAGTACACGATTGCTTGAGGGATCAACCGCCATGACCCGCGTATGGCCTTGGCCAGGGATGGGGCTGGTGTGCACCAGCTTGGTGAGGTTGCCACCGTCGTCGTAGGTGTAGTGCTGGGTATACGCGCTGCGCCGGCTGAGATCAATCGGCGTAATCAGCCCTGGGAGCTGTGGGTGGGTGGTGGCTCCAGGGGCTTCAACGCCGGTGGCGCTGATCAGTTGGTTGAGGCTGTCGTAGGTAAAGTGTCGAGTGTTGTCTGCCCGGTGGTTGGCTGCGTAGTGGGTCGCTTGCAGCTTATCCGTCAGCGAGGTCAGGTTGCCCACGGGGTCGTAGTGATACAGCGTGTGCTGGCGCACGAGTTTATCCTTCATTGCCAGGATGCGCGCAAGGCGGCCGTCTACCGGGTCGAAGTCGAACTGGCTGACGACGCCATTGCCGGTGGTGTATCCCAGCTGTCTACCGGTCGCGCTGTAGTGCAGGTTATCCACGATCAGTTGCGCTGCCGAGGCATGCTTGAGTTGCAGGGACAAAGCCTTGAGTTGCCCCGCGACGTCAATGGCAGACAACTGGCGATGACCTTTTGCATCGGTCTGCAGCAGCGTTTCGCCTAGCGCGTTGTAGCGCCAGGCGGTGTCATAGGCCGTTGGCTCTAGCGCGTTACGCGCAAGCAGCACGTGGGCGGGCCAGTCCACAGGTGTCAGGCTGAGTGCAAAGCTGCGCGTCTGTTTCAGCGGCGCGGCGGTCAATGCAAAGTCCGATGTAGACAGCAAACCGCCGGGATCGTAGTGATGAATCAACCGCCCGCATTGATTGTGGCTTGCCGACTGCGCAGAGCTGTCGCCATAGATGAGACGCTCCAGGGTTCGCCGGGGTTGCTGGTGCGCGGTCTCGTGACGCGCAACCGGGCGTAGCTGTGAGTCGAAATCGGTTTGCCAGTGGCTGGCGCCTTCGTCCCACGTTTGCAGCACCTGCCTGGCTTCACCGAGCAAGCGCAGCTGCCAACCGGCGTCGACATTGCGGCTGAGCAGGCGTGCGCCGCTCAGGCTGTACACGTTGGTCTGGCTCGGTGATGTGCCAAGCCGTGGGTCGTGCTCGCTGAGTATCTGCCCGGCGCCGTCGACGTGTTGGCGCTGTATGCGCAACTGGCTTTGTGTGGCGCCCGGCAACCGGCAGTACTGCACCTGCCTGACATTGAAACCGCGGCTATCGACAGCGCTGAGGGCGGGGGTGCGAGTGGCGTCCATGGCGTCAGCTCTTCGATTGCCAAGTGTGCCGCTTTTTAACGGGCGGTTCGTCAAACAAGTCATTTTCGTCGAAAGCCACCGTTGTCCACAGCCAGTACCAGATCTCCCGGCGTAGTGGCGCGAGCTGTGGCGGGTTGCCTTGCAGCATCTTTTTGGCCAACAGCGTTACGGTCGGACGGCCGATTGCATCGTAGAACTGCTGATCGTGAAGGGCGTGCGCGCGCATTGAGCGGTCGTTGATGTAGCACCACTGATCGGCGAAGTAGGCACGGTATTCGCGCACAATCAGGCCCTTGTTGTTGTACTCGACCGGTTGGCTGATTCGCCAGCGCCGCAGGGCCTGCACCTCTTCAGGCGTGCCGTCGGGTTTGAGCAGCAACTCGCCGTTTGCGCCCACCCGCCACGCCAGCCCAGGTGGCACTTCCTGCTTGGTTTGCAGAACCCGGCCCAGGCCGTCCAGGCAGGTGATGCTAGCGCGTATCTGCACCGGTTGCAGTGGCTCGTCGGGGAATTGGTCGGCTACGAGGCTGACGCTGTACACCGGTTCGCGGTGCGCTGCATCAAGTTGCGCTTTGAGGATCTGCTCGTTGCTATCCAAAGAGGCCCGACCCTCCAGGTGGCGGCGGGCGCGGTCGCAAAAATGCCCGCTGGGCAAGATAAAACCTTGTGCCATTGCCCATGCCAGCCAGTCGGGTGTCGATGTGGCAGCGGCTTGGCCCATCCAGCAGAACAAATCCCAAAAGCCAGCCGTGGCGAAGTTGCCCAGGGCCTGTGCTTTGTTCTCAATGGCAATGGCAGGGTTGCGGTCTGCCGGTGGCAGGTAGCCGTCCAACTGGGCGAACCCGGTTTTCTTATCTAGCTCAGTGCCGTAGAAGGTGGTGATAAAAGGCTCGCCGAACGCACTGTAGTGGGCTTGTTGAACATTGCGATTGGCATCCTCCAGGGTGGCTGGCAGCCCGGTACGGTAGTCGACGTCGCGTACGTGAGTGGCACAGTGATCGGGTAACTCCACCTGGGTAATCAGGCATTCGTAGGGGTCATAGGTGAGCCGAGTAACGCCATGGCTGCGGGTTTCGCGGTAGCTGCGCAGGTTATAAAACCCGGCCAGGCCTGCGTACACGGGGAAGCCCTGATGCACGGACCACAGGTAGTCCTTGGCATCGTCGCTGTTCAGGGTTTTGCGGTGGGGTGCCGAGGGAAGGAAAGGCTCCATGATGTGGTAGCCGACTTCCGGCGATTCGAGTGTTGCCTTCAGGTCGAAGGGCAGGTTGCCGTCAGCGTCCCTGAGTGGCTCGTAGGCCTCTAGGGCATCAGCGTTCAGCTCGGCGCTTTCGCTGTACGCCGCGAGGGCCTGAAACGCGGCCTTGCCCGCAGGTAAGGGCTGAGCGCTGAGCGGGTCCATGTAGAACTGCCGAGACATGCCGGCGAGTGTGGCGCGGCGCGCCCACTCGCCGTCGTCCTGGGTCCAGGCCAGCAGGTTTTCATAGTGGATACTGGTGGCATTGAGTGCCGATTTTTCCAGCACCAGGGCGTTGCTGCGCTGCAGATACGGCAGGCCCAGGGACCAGGCTTCAAAGTTCGGCTGCGCCGCTCCAAGGTGGTGAATGAACTGGGCCTTTTCTTGCGTCAGATACCAGGTTTTCTGGGCGTCGTCATGGGCGTCCTGCCACCACTGTTGCGCGTGTTCATCGCTGAACGGTGGCGCATCCGCGGCGGTCTTGCGCCGGGCGTAATACAGCGTGACAGCATGGGTGACCTGGCCGTACTCGTCCCGTTCAAGGTTCAATTGGTGTTGGCAAATCGGGTCATCAGGGATCTGCGGTTCATATTGATAAGTGAGGGTTTCAAGGCGTGTCGGCTCGATCACGGCATACGGTTGATGCTGGTTTTTGTGGCGCAGCACGCGCGCCAGATAGCGGTGCTCTGTGACGGTGTACGGCACGGCGGTTGCCGGGGCGTCATCGGCGTTGCAGGTTTCAGAGCGCAAAACGAGACCGCTGAGGCTGCGGGCTATTTCGCTGGCGATGTCCGGGGTTGGCTCGACAATCAGTTGCGCGGCCTTGTCGTTGAAGTGGTAGTTGTGCAGCACCGTCGGCTTGAGGGGCACCGCCAGCGGGTCGTGGGTGCTGTAACCCTGCCTGGACGGATCTATCTGCTGGCCGGTATGGAACCAGGTCTTGTTCAGTACGGGCGGGCTGAAGCCGGACGTCGCGCGCTCAGCCTCCGAGGCTTGCGTATCAGTCTGCAACAGCAGTCCAAAACCGCGAAATACCCGCTCGACGCCATCGTAGTATCCCGCGCGGTAAGCCAGCCCTTGGGTCAGGCGGTTTCCGGTGATCTCGTCCAGTTGGATCAGCTGTTTGAGCACCTGTACCACCAGTGGCAGGTGCGAGACTGGGTTGGTGACACCCTTGTTGTGTTGCTCCTGTTTTTCGTCAAGCCATTCCTGGGCGCTACTGCGGTAGACCACGAGACTGCTGGCCCCCATGTTGTTGCAGGTCGCACACATCAGGTAAGGCTTGGTGTGGGCAAGATCATACCGCCAGTGCCGAGGTGTCATATGAGGCACGGTCAACACCAGGCTGGAGCACCCGTTGCCTTGCAGGTCAGCGCTGCTGAATTGGCACAAGTCGTCGTATTGCACGCCAGCGGGCCAGGGCAGATCGATTGAGGTCGATGAATAACCGCTGCCCGCGTGGTTCATAAAGACCCTGATGGCATTGGGTGTGAGGTAGAGCAAGTCCGCCGCGCCTGAGCCATCGAGGTCCACCAGGCGGACCTGCGTGCTATTGAACTGGGCAGCGTCGAATGGCAGCTCGCACAGTTCGAAACCGTTGCTGAAACGCCCGTGGCCCAAGCTCGGCCAGCACTTGACTTGATTGTGGCGGATACGCACCAGTTGCGTGCTGCCACTGCCCAACACATCGGCAAACGCGGTCAGTTCAGTTTTGCTATCACTGGCCAGCGGCAGTTCATCCGCCTCGGCCGGGTCGTGCGGGTGGGGGACATCCACGGCGGGGGCGAACCCCGTCTCACCTCGATTTGCATACAAGCGCACGCTGCGGGGCCCGATCAGCGCCATGTCTGCCGGGCCATTGCCGACCAGGTCAGCCATGCGAGCCATGGGGTGGAGCATTTCATTGGGAAACGCGTCGAAAGGCACGAAGTGTGACCAGGCCCGGTCCGGCCCCAGGGTGAAATAACCCCTGAGTCCGGGCGCTGCCACGACCCAGTCGAGTTTGGCATTGCCGGTGATATCGGTCAGGTACTGGTTAAACGGTTGGCGAGTATCGGCGATCGGTACGTGTTCCAGTCGCTTCCATTCGCTGTAGTGCACAGCGTCGCCACCTTGGGCAGCGCGCAACGGTTCGCGGTAGTGCCATGCCTGGTCCTGGCGCGATAACACTCCCGGCAGGCCTTCGCCGTACAAGTCCGCCAGTTGATACTGCTCACCGTCGTCGAGGCCGGGCATGGCATCAAACGGCGTCCAGGCTTGAGCCCGTACATCCAGCGCGAAGCTGTTGTAGTGATATTCCTGCGGTGGACGGCGTTCGATTTGCCCCAGGCTGTCATAGGCCTGGGCATGGGTCGCGGTCAGCAGGCTGAACCCCAGGGCGTTTGGCCGATGTTCCAGTACGAGGCGCTGCACCAGGACCGGATCGGCCCCAAGCTCGGTGGGAAAGTGATGGAACAGCAGAGCCTGCCGGCACAGGCGCCGCGTGCCCAGTTCAAAACCCAGCGTGTAGCTCGAATAGGGGTCGCTGCGCAACGCCCAGGGCTGGCGCTCGTCAAAGGACGGCAGGGTTTGCGGATCAACCGCGTGCTCCCCATAGTCGAAGACCAGTTGAAAGTGCCAGTGCTGCTGTTTCCAGCTGTCGGCTTGCCAGGCGTACAAATGCTCATGGGCGGTCGCGTTGCCATAACGCACGTACTTGAGGTAGCGCTGGGCGCGGTAGTCGCGCATCTGGGGCGGTGTGGGGGCTTCCAGTTCGGATTTGTACCCATAGACGATATGTTCGCCTCGCACATTGAGGCTCTCACAGATCAACCAGGCAGCTACCTGGTCGGGCACCTGGGGATTGAATCGGCGTGAGTCGGGGGTCTTCCCGTAGATATGCAGGATGCCGTCGGCGTTGTGGGCCAACCAGAAACCTGCGTTATCGGCGGCGCTGGTCCAGTGTTCAAGCAGTGTGAATTCACCTTCGATCCGTGGCCAATGGCGGACCACGCTGTGCTTGGCGCCCAGGGACACGCCGTTGTAGGTGCTCACCTGCCTGGCAATCAAGCGGCCGTCATCGCTACGTTCCGGCATCCACACGTCGCCATTCGGGCCGGTTATCTGGTCGGTGCCGTCAAGGCGCGGCACGCCTAGCGTCGTGCGCACACTGACGGCATCGATCGGCAGGCTCCACCCCAACCCGAAAGGGCTATTACCTCCCTGGCTGGTGTAGGCCAGGCCCAGTGCTGGCGCAAAGCCGCGTCCGGGTGAAATCGGCAACTCTATACTCAGCTGCGCCTCGCCGCTGGTGCCAACCGCGCCCCAGCCTTTGCCGATGCTTTGGATGCTGCCACCCATCTTGGGCAAGGTCGGGGTGTCGATTGGCAGAGGGGCTTTGGGCGTCATGATGTGCCTCCGCCAGGCCGCGCGGTGTAGCTGAAATGCACGATGATATCGGTCATTGACTCCAGGACTGCTTTCTGCGCCGTGGGGTTTGGAAAGATCAAACGCCAGCAAGAAATGGCACCGGTGTATTCAAACGGCAAGTAGCGTTCATCGTGGTAGTCGAGCTGAAACTGGCCGTCATCATTGAAACCACGGGAGAGCGCAATCTGTTGATTGACCCTGAGGTTGTCTTTGGGCAAGGCGCCAAGGGTGGAAGACATTTCAACCCGGCTGCTGCGCTGAACCAGGATGGCGCGCAAATCTTCGTAGGGGCCCATGACCACAGGAAAGGACAGACTGATGGTTTTAATGCGGCGCAAATAGTGATTTTGCCCGGCGTAGTCGTCATCGAACATTTTTTGCGTCAGTTCAAAATCACAGCTGCCGGCCACGAGTGCGGCCTTGATCTGATCCCAGGGTTTATTGATGGAGGATGACTTGTCCTTTTCCCAGAGTGCTTTGAGCGAAACGGTTTTGCGAATCTCCAGGTCACGCACATGTTGCTGGACGTATTCGCGATACATCTGCTGTAACGCCATTTTGAGTTCTTCACCAGCGCCCAGGCCGCGGTAGCTGTTGTTCCACACGCCGGGGCGGATAAAGGACTGCTCGTAGCGACTGGTTTCATATTGCCAACAGGCTTCTGCGGCCTTGCAGGTCGATTGCGCGGTAGCAAATGCGCTGGCGTAGAAACTGGCGAACCTGCCGTTGAGCCACTCGTAGGTCTGCGCCTGGCTGAAGCGGTTGTTGCTCAGCAGGAAGTCGTAAGTGGCCTTGGCCTGGTTCAGCGCTGTTTGCGCCTGGCGCACTTGCAGGCGTGTGGCTTTGTGTTGTTCCTCAAGCATTTTGCGTTGTGCCTCGATGTGCTCGACCTCCCGTCTCGCCTGCTCACCCGCCTGGGTCCATTCCTGGGCCCGGCGGCGATATTGCTCGTAGGCCGCGAGGGTGTCGCTGGTGCCATTGAGGGCTATGGCAGTGGCCTGCAGCACGTGAATGGGGGCCTGAGAAGCACCTTCGATGCGCGCACCACCGACGCTGAAACCAAAAATGTTCGGCACCATTTTGAGCATCTCCGCTGCACTGCCAAAACCACCGGCCGAGGCCTCCAGTAAACGCGCGCGCAGGCGTAAGTCGATGCTGAGTTTTTCCAGGAAACTGGTGCCTTCATTGGTCAGCTTTTCGTAATAGTCGACACGGCCCTGTGCAATGGCTTGTGCGGCGCTCAGCGCTTCCCTGTTCGCATCGTCCACGCTGCTGAGTTGCAGTTGGATATCCACGGCCGCCTTGGCCAGGTCCCAGGCCTGGCGTTGTTGTAATTCAAGGTAGTGCGCCTGCTCTTTGCGTTCGATCAACGAAAGCAAGGTTGAGCCGAACTGAATCACGCTCTCCACCGCGTTTTGGGCCAGGGCGAACATGAAGCTGAAGCGGTAGTGGGGGATCTGCGGGTTCAGCAACCGGTCCAAGCCGCTTCCGGAGATGCCTTGCGCCCGGGCGGCAAGCAGTGCACGTGGGTCGATCGGGGTGGCGAACAGCTGCGTGTCCATGACATTGCCTGCCATGTCGAGGTTGTGCCGCAGGTTGTACAAACGGCTCTGCGCCCGCTCCCAGCGTTTGATCAGCTCAGGGTTGAATGGCCGCAGCAGGTAGGGGTTGTCGAGGCTTGAGAGCGAGCGATCCACCTTAAAGGGGCGCAGGCAGATCAATGGGGCTGGGGCAGAGGCCGGGGCACGGCCGATACGCAAAGGTGGGTGTTGCTCCAAATGGTACTGCATCCCTACCAGTTGTTGTTCAAAACGACGCAGATCAATACTGATCGTGGTGCTGAGTTGACTGAGCGTTATCGGTGTCCAGTCGTCTGTCTGACGGACGTCTGGGCGCTCGCCAAGAAGGTGGAGTATGTGGGTGTAACGCAGCTTGGCTTCGGTCAGCCCGTCAGGAATCATCGTGGCATAGGCCGCGTCGGCCTGGTCACTCTCGATGTCGATATACAGCCCGTAAATGGCTTTACGCAGGTGGACTGGAAAACTCAGGCCAATTCGATGTGGATCTTGCGGATCCCAAATGGCCTCGCTTGGGTCTGACGGGGCAGGCCATACGGCTTCTTGGAGCGGCACGGCTTGCCAATAACCCGCATTCCCCTGTTCGGAGGTCTGGCGTGAGGGGTCGAATAGAAATGCCAGCCAGTGCTTGGCTTCGTCGTACTGCTGTTCCTGCTTCAAACGGTATGCCACCAGCCACGGCAGGTACAAGAACAGCTCAAGAAAGTACAACGCATACGCTCCGGAGAAATCCATTGTTTGCTGGGTGTCGTTTTTGCTGATAGGCGGCTCGGCAAATTGCTGGTTGCTCCAGGTCAGCAAATGCTCCATGCCTGCCTCTGCGAGGTTGATCAAGTGCCGCGCGAAGATGGTATTCAGGCGAATGGGCTCGCGCGGCTCACTGGTCGAGCCGTCGCTGAACTCAATGCTCGAACCGCTGAAGTCAATGAATTGCGCCTTGCCCAGGGAAGGGCTGTCGCCCTGTTCGAGATCGGTCAGGCTGTTGATGCTGGGCGCGATCTGGAGGTCACCGGAAATTTCGCTGCCCCACGTAATAGTCACGGGTCTCAAGCAGGAGCCCACAGGTACGTATTTCGGGAGTGGAAAAGCAAAGCGAAGCTCATACACCACTACCCCATAAATCAGCGGGATACTGAAATTCGTTGGGTCTTCAGGCCAAACGACCTGCCAGAGGTCGGGTTTAAGGGTGTTTTGGTTGACGGAAAAGGAGTATTGAAGCGTTGAATCCTTCGATAGCCTTGGCACCACACTGGATGTGGTCAAACTGTTTATTTGCGTGAAGTTTGTGGGCAGTGTGTTCGATATCACGTCCTGCGGGTGACCGACAAAAAATTGAAAGGATAAAGGCCCGGATGAGACCTTATCCATATGTTTGCTGATAGTAAGCGCAGCCTGAGGTGCGCTGACGCGTGCTACCCAAAATTTCGCTTTGTTACCTCTTGCATGTTCAAGCTCAGATTTTGACAGGAGTTTCCCAGCAAGTGATATCGAAGCGTTAGCAGGCGCCCGTGGCAGAGCAAACTCATATTTGCCACTCGATTCAAAGATCATGAAATGTAGATCCCTGGATGAGAGGGTATAGCGACCGTTGTCCTGTTCGAAAAAGGTGTTATTGACGGCCATGATTTGAGAGCCGGGCAGCAGTGTATACCGACCTTTATGCAAGCTCGACTCTTCGAATATGAGCAAGAGGCTGAGCACCGTGATGGTTTTAGCATCATCTTGGTAAAGACTAAACACTTCCGCTCGAATGTGCTCAAATGCGCTTTCAAGCTTGACCGTTATATTGATTTCAGAGCGGTCCTTGTCGTAAGCGATGCTAATGTCTTTTTCGACGGTTTTGATCTTCGATTGCCAGCTGTTGTAGTTCCACAAGTCTGACGAAGGGGTAGGCGCGTCCGCGACGATTGAACCAAACACTGACTGGGTTGAAGGTAACTTGAACTGGAAGCGGCCCTGATTTTTTTCGCTGATGGCGAAGGTGTGACCAATCAACAGTATATGTTTTCTGCTTGAGTCTTGTTCTGTTGTGGGCGTGACGGTTTTATCCGCAAGAACACTTCCGGTGGAAGGGAACAGCGGTGTCATATTGAAGTTCTTGTCAACTCGCACGCTTCTTAAAAATTCGTACTTGTCGCGATCACCTGTTTTATCTTCTCCTTTAACGTAGCCGCTGTAGAGCATCAGTACCAACGATTCTGGGGATGTCGAGTGGTTGTAGACGGCGATCGATTGCGTCTGGGCGGCGATGTCTTCCGGGCTCTTTACAATCAGGCTGGGGGTGTCGCAAGAATATTCAATGTGGACCTGTGGCGTGCTCCACGTGTTGTCGTACTTCTTGTAGCTCACGTACAAACGAAACAGTGGCAAGGGTTCAACGGCTTCTTGCCTGACTTGGGATGGAGGGGCGCTTGGCATCAGGTCCGGTTTTTTTTTCTCTAGCTCTGCCCAGACGATGAACAGTCTGTTGTTGAACATGCAGGGGCGAACTGTATGTCGCAGCGCTTTGTCCGAAATCGGCACATTGGCTCTTTGCCAATCATGCCAGGCATAGGCAAACGGCTTATCGAACTTGGCAGGCACCTCATTGAGCGTCGACGCAGCTTTTTTCACCGGGCGCTGAGACATGTCCAGAGAACGCCAGTAATAGGCGTTTTCAGCCGGCGAACGGGCGATCAAGTAATAGGGGCTGTTGGCAAAGTCATCGCCGTCAATATAGGCATTAGAGACATTCAGATTGGCAATTTCCTCAAAATGCCCCAGATAGGCCAGGACCGCCGACTGGATCGTCTGCGGCTCGATCCGCGCCTGTGTGATGTCGCTCTCCAACTGTTTGAAGCTATCGGTCTTGGTCTGGCGAAGGGTGGGGTCCAGATAGATATCCGGAAAGTTTTGCAATTGCTGGTTTGCGGCCCAGATCGGGTAACGGTTAAGCCCGTTCTGCCAGGCGCTGACCTGTTCAGGGCTCAGGCTGTGGTCGCTGTAGCCCGGCGACATGTTCATCATCATGCCGTTGATCAGTTGTTGCAGGCTGGCAATGGCGCAGGCCACGGGGCTGGAGGGTACGTCTTGGCTGACCAGGACATCCAGCAACCAGTACTGATACAGGTCGTTGGGGGTTTTGATGTTATCGACCAGCTCCTGCTCGATGATGTACGGGTTCTTTGGCACGGCCTCGTGCAAGTACAGCGCGAGCATGGCATCGCGCTGGCCTTCGTTGAGTTCAGCGTCGAATGAAGTCATCAACGTCACTCCCGTGTGGTGTTTGATGGGGTGTTGGCTGTCACTACAGCCTCACCGACGGCTTTCCAGTCATCCAGTTTGCTGTCGGCCGTGATCGCGGTTGCCAACAGCAATGCCTTGGCGGACAAGCCGCTGGCGTTGCAGGCGGCTTGGCAGCGGCGCACCCAGTCCACGTGTTGCATAGACTTGGCCACCGCACCCGGCAAGGTCGCCGTCAGGTTCTCGACTTCTAACGTTGCCCAGCCCAGCAACTTGGCCAATGCGACGTTGGCGGACTCACTGATTTGCAGCTGCAGCTTTTTCGTCATGCGCTTGGGGGAGGGCGGGTTGGCGAGGCTGAAGTAGCTGAGCAGGGCTTCTTCGGGTTGGTCCTGGCCGTTCAACCAGTGGCTGAAGCGCTCAAATAAATACAGATCGGATAGCGTGGGTTCGCTGTTGGTGATGGGGTAGCCGCCCAGCCAGTCGCGGTTGCAGAGGAACATACGCAGGGCGCGGTTGCTCAAGCGCAAGTGCATGGCGATTTCGGCATGCCGCGAAATGCGCTGGAAGTGTGCGACCATTAGCGCGCTTTTCGTCAACGCTTCGACAAGGACGGCGTAGGGCGACGTGTTCGCCCAATGAATTACCGCCACAGTGCGATCAACTGGCAGCGCGGCGGTTTCCTGGAAAAGATCCTGCAATAACCGAAGTTGCCGGTCATGGGCATCCAGCAGGAAGGCCAGCAACTTATCCTTGCTGTCCTGCTTGGCTGCGTCGCCGAGGGTCACGTTGGCCAGCAGTTTGTCCAACTTGGCGCCTAGCCAGCCCTTGGGGTCATCCGTAAGCGCTAGCGATTCGTCCAGCGACACCAGCAGACCGGAGTTATTCAGAACGTGCCAACTGGTGAGCAGGGTGAACCAGGGGATCACAGTGTTCGCATTGTTGTGTGTCGGCAGGTTCAGTTTGAGGACCTGCGTTTCGGTGACTCGGCTGAATTCGGTATCGTGCTGCAGCTTGGATAGGCGGGCACTCAAGGCATCCGTCAGGGGGCCGGGTCCGGCCGTTGCCGTTGGCCGTTTGCCCGGCGACGAACGCGGTTGGTTCAGCGGGATGTTCGGGCCCAGCCGCTGTTCGAGTTGCGTAATGCTCTGTTGGCTGTCGTGGAGCCAGTCCATGGCCCACTGCAATTGCATCAGGACATCAAGTATGTCCGGGGAAGCTGTTTGGTCGTGCGGGCGCAGTGTGCCCTTGGCCAGTACGTCCTTATAACTTTGCCCTCCCAGCAGGTTGGCCAGGGTCAGCAACTCGGCAACCGTACAGCCAAAGAGGCGGGCAATCCGCGCCTGGCGAAACAGGGATGACACGGTCGCCAGGTCGCGTTTCAGGCCTGCCAGCGCTCGACTGGTCTGCGCCGCAATCAATAGGAAAGAGTCTTGCGTGAGTTGCAAACCAAGGCCTGCGCACAGTTGCATCAGGGTGATGCGGTTAGCAAGGACATTGTCGGCAACCGTGAAAGCGGTCCTGTCCAGCACCAGCGGGGTTTCGAATAGCCGAATTGAATTAAACACACGGTCGAAGAGTGAAAGTTCACTTTTCACGTTGGTGTAGGGGGTGAGGTGGTGCATCAGCGCGCCGAACTCTTCAGGATCGATGCCGTGGCGCTGATTCAGGTAGTGATACACCCCAAGTACCCGCAGCGTGTTTTTATTGAGCACCATGTCGAGGTTGGTGGCGCCCTCGGCGCGAATGGCACACATGAGCAGGGTGTCGAGTTTGTTGAACGGGATACGGGTCCAGCGTTGCAGGCGAATCATGCGTTGCAGGCGGTCGAAGCGGTCCAGGGAAGTGAGTGTCAGGTGCCAGTATTTGCTTTCGCCGATGTCGACTGACTCGAGGTCCATGGCATTTTCGAACTGCTCATACTGCCGGGTCACGTTCGCAGCCGATGTGTCGGGGGCGAATCGATCGGAGCCGTTGCCGTTGACGTAGCAGGCGCCATAGTGGTTTGGGTGCGGGAACGGCAGGCCGAGGTTGCGGAGCAGACCCAGCCGTTGCGCGTTGCTACTGGGGCAGTTGGGGGATAGGCGTACTTCGAAGGTGTGTCGCGATAGGAGCATTTCGACCTGTTCGGCGTTCAGCCCGGTGTGTTGCATGAATGTATCGAGGTCCGCCAGCGCATCGGCATTGGGACCTGTAATTTCCATGCCGAACACCTTGGCGAAGTAGGCTTTCTCATCAGCAGTGGGGGTGTATTGCGCGTCAGCAGACAAGGTGAGCGTGCGCCTGGCGACGCTCACCGGGGCGGCTACCGTACCGGTGGTGTGGACGGCCTTAAACGTGGCGGTGTAGCCTGTTTCGCTGGCATCGGGCAGCCCAGTAGTCGGCTTGACATGTAGACACTGCGTAGCCTGTGAGGGGATATGTAAATGGTTTAGATAGTACGTGTCATTGTTGACGGCGGCACCGCTTGCCAACTTCATATCAACGCTACGATTGGCCCCCCCTGCTTTTCGAAAGGTAACTGCGACAGTATTAGACGCGCCTCTCCCCCCATGTGAGCTCGTCAGGGTAGTAACAGAAGGGTTGCTGGCCCCGACATCTGGTTGTCCCGCAGGCAGCAGATACCCCGATCCAAATGCAACATGCGGGCTGAGATGGCAATTGCCAGGGCTTTTCCACCCACTCACCAGATCGTCGCGGTTGAGATAGAACGTGCTATACGCCGCTGGTGCGATCAGCAGCTTCTGTTGCTGTGGGCCCAACCCGGTCAATAAGTGCTGTGCGTGCGGTGTCAGCAATTGCACCTTGCCGTAATCGTTGCTGTCGGCTTGTGTGATCGGCAGCAGATAACTCCCCCGATAATTGAGTTCGCCCAGCCTTGGTTTTCCCCCAGACAACCCCAGTTTGCATTGATGGTGGTAGAAGTTGTAAGGCAACTCGAACGGGTACTGGCGTTCGCTCAGCACTTGGTACAGCGGCTTGCTAGCGTCGGCCGCCTGGGTTTTCAGGTACGCGCTTAAATTGTTCCCCAGCACCTGATTGACAATTTCCAGCATAGGGCGCGGGGTGAAGGTGCTTTCATGGGTGATCAGCAAGTCCTTCAGATCAGGGCGGCGTGAGTCCAGCAACAGGCGTTTGGGGTCGTTGCTGGTGGATTCCAACTGCTGAACAAAGACCCTCAGAGCACTCAGGTAGGCCACCGGCGAGTCATCAGCCGCCAGGGCACCGACCTTGCAGAATTTCGTCCAGTTTTCGTTGAAGAGTTTGGGATAGGTCGGCCCAAGAGGCACCATTGCGCGAATACCGCTGTGTTCCGCTTGCGGCTCATAGGTGCCTGACGACGTCAGCTGTTCGCGTCGCAACCTTGCCAGCAACGTGGCATAGGCCTGGGCATTGGTGTAGGCGAGGTCACCATCGACGCCGCTGAGCTTGGCCAGTTGCCTCACAAAGTCCGCTTTGGACAGGCGCACGATATCGAAGACTGAATGTATGCCCATCCGGCTCATGGCGGTTTTGAAGGTGACCTGGCCTTTTTTCAACTTCTTGGTGTCAGTGGCAACCAGTGAGCTGAGCAGCGTGTGTTGTTTGGTGGCCATTGACCGTGGCTCCTTTCAGAGGATGAAAACCAGGTACCTGGAGACACAGTAGAGCGCAGCTAGGTCGTAGTTGTAACCTGTGAAACTTGACAGGTAGCCGATGACTTCTCTCAGTGCAACCCGGTATTGATCAACAACCGTTTGTCGTAACTGGTAGTTTTCACAGTTATCCTCAGGTCATTCGATGAGTTTAGATCTAGCACTATCACTGTTGGCGGCGACGCCATGGATTGGAGTGCCGATACCGTGAAAAGGCTCAAAGGCAGCACTGGACCAAGTAACGATAATGAAAGTGCCATAGGCCCTTTGTTCATTCATTGGAAAAAGCCGAATATTATCTATCCCCCGAATGATTCAATTGTTCCGCGCAGATTTGTATTCACGGCACGAGCGGCAACGGTCGGCGTTCCCATCCATGCCTGGAAAGTTCAAATGGAATATATGGACTCTGCGGACAAGAAGGTGACTGTGCAGTTAAATCACACGTTCGGATTAGTATGGTTTGGGGCGTGGATGTCAGAAATGAAGTGTGTGGTGGAATTCCCTCCTGGGATTACTGCTCTGAATTGGGTGCGAGCTGAATACCATGCTGGTATTACCAGTCGCTGGGGTTATGCCGAGCGGTTGAAAAAGCGTGAGCTCCTTGCTCCAGTGATTACGCAACCCAGCACCAGCTGGACAGCGTTCCCTCGCTTCAGTGGAACGGGGGAAGAGGGAGCGACGGTTTATTTGACATCTAACGTGATCAACGATCTTGGAACGGCGGTCGTCAAAAATAAACAGTGGGCAATTACACCCACTGACGCGTTGCCAATGACGGAAGTTATCACGCTGAAGGCTTTTCAGAACCTGGATTTTCAGGGTTCGAGCCCGTCAGAACCCGTCAGTTTTTCGCTCCTGTTTCCTCCTCAGATACTTGATGTCTCGGTGCCTCTTTCTGGAATGCCCACTGTAAGTGGTGTTGGCGGGCTTGCTGGATTGACGACTGAGGTGTTTCTAGCGGATGGCACGGGTGGCGTGCAATTGGCTACGACCGTTTTGGAAAATGGTAGCTGGTCGGTTTCCGCCCAGCGAGCCTGGCCTGCCGGTCATTACACAATAAAAGCGCGGCAACGCAGCACGCTGACGAGCGCGGTTTCCGATTGGTCGTTGGAACGGTCGTTTTCAGTGGGGCCTTCGAGACCTGGCTTGCACAATCCAGGGTTTGTCAAAGTAGCACGGCCTCTTCTGAGCGGAACCGGCGCGAACGGTGCGACGATCAAGGTCTATCAAAACGCTGATTATGGGAGGGTGATTGCCTCGGCAGTGGTGGCGAACGGGCAATGGAGTACCACACCAACGCAAGACTTGACGTCGGGAGATCCGACGACACTGGTTGCTGAGCAGTGGCTCAATAACACGTCAACAAGATCAGAGCTCGTTCCGTTCACGCTGCTATTACCCCCCGAGTTGACAGATGCCAACTTTGGGGAGGATGGCATCGCCACAGT
Organism: Pseudomonas sp. KBW05; assembly: GCF_003852405.1. GTDB lineage: Bacteria > Pseudomonadota > Gammaproteobacteria > Pseudomonadales > Pseudomonadaceae > Aquipseudomonas. The sequence continues at coordinate 201,065 of NZ_QAJM01000003.1, read as the reverse complement.
TGGCGGCAAAGGTCTTGCTGGATGTACCGTTCGCGTCACGGCCAGCCAGGGAAGCGTGCCGCCGCTGGAGGCCACCGTCCAATCGAATGGTCGTTGGTATGCCATTGCTGCTGGTCGTTGGGTCCCAGGTTTCCACATGCTCACTGCCGTGCACATAGGCAGGAATTTTTACGCTCACCGATCAGACGTGTCTGAATTACTTCAGGTTGATGTCAAACCTGATGCGCCGCTGATCGCTCAGCCACCGATACCGACGCTTCCCACACAGGCGCTGGTCATAACTAACGTCATTCCAGGCAATTCCACGTTGCAGATGTATGACGCGGACACCAAAAAAACCATCGCTGGCAGCTTCAGCGGATCCACCGCCAACCGCACGTTCACGCCTGCACAACACTGGGCGCTGGGCACTCGTTCGGTGTACGCGATACAAACATTCAATGGTGCGCCGTCGGCGCCCAGCAGTATTTGCAGGTTTTTTGCCACGCTTGAAAAACTCACCGTTCTCTATCCAGAACATCAAGAGGTCATGGAGCAGGGAGGCGCGTTTTCCGGCAGGGACGGCTATGGCGGTCCGGGGTCAACGGTGGTGTTGTACACCACCCAAAGCAGCAGCCCGGTTGCCACCGCCATACCCAATACCGACGGCGTCTGGAGCTCAACAGCGTTGCCGCTGCTGCCCGGAGAGCATGTGCTGAATGTCGCCATCAAGCTGGGAGCGCTATTGTCCCCGCCCTTCTTGCGAAGTTTCAGTATCAAGCCGCGCAAGCTTTCCATTACCGCACCGGCAGCGCCTCCGATCCTGCCGAAGCAGGCGTTGATGATTGTCGGGGATCATATTCCCGGAGCCATTCTGAAGATGCACAATGACGCGGGTCAGGTCGACGGGACCTTCAGTAAAAGTGGTACGAGTTACACATTTACCCCGCTTAAAGCCTGGCTGCCTGGCGCGCAACAAGTGTGGGTCACGCAGATGTACAGCGGCATACAGTCCGATCCCAGCAGCCCGGTCAGTTTTTCCGCCAGGCCGGTTCAGCCGCTGATCGGTCAGCCGCGGGAACAGTCCTTGGCGGCATCCGACGCGCCGGTCATTGGTTCATGCAGCCCGGGTGCTGCGGTCTTTTTGCTCGGCCGGGATGGCAATATTCTGACGGAGGCAGAGGTCACAGGCAGCCGCTGGCAGGCAAACTATGATTGGTCGGCACCCGGTGTCCAAAGTGTTCGGGCGATACAGGTGTTAAACCATGTTGACTCCCAGCCCGCAGATAATCGTACCTTTTATATCAAGCCCCGGATGGCCGTAATCAGCCCACCCGAAAAACCGATATTGGCAAGACACCCCTTGAAAATTACCGGTGTGTATCCAAGCAGCGTGATACGGCTGGTTGATGATGGCGGCAAGAACATTGCAGGGGGCTTCGCCGGGTCAGGCGTCGAGCGCCTGTTTACCCCGGCTGGGGATTGGTTAACGGGCAATAACACGGTTCGTGCGATTCAGACGGTGAATTCGATAGCATCCGATCCGAGCCTGCCTTGTGTCTTCAGCCGTCTGCCGATGCCCCTGAAAATCATCCCCCCTGCGGATATTGCCGAGCCGGCACAAGCGTTGACCGTAGTGAACGTAGACCCGTCAGCCAGCAAACTGATCATGTACTTGGAAGGTCATGTTCAAGTCCCCGGCCATTTCAGCGGTAGCGCGGGAACATTCACGTTCACGCCCATCGACTATTGGGCGCCCGGGGTTAGCACTAGCGTGTACGCAACACAGATAGTCAATGATGCGGAGTCCTTGCCGAGCGAACCTTGCAGGTTTACCGCCAAGCCCTTTGCTCCGGCCTTCGAAGTGCCTAAGCCCGGCGGGTACTACGATGCCGAGTTTGAAATGGGCGGTATTTGCGCCCCGGGTGCAGCCGTCCAGGTGTTGAACCTTGACGGTACCGTCCTCAGTACCTGGCAAGCATCCGGTAACCGCTGGGCTGGCATCCATAGCTGGGCAATGCCAGGGCCTAAACACAAACGTCTCAAGCAAATCGTCAACGGTGTTGAGTCAGATCCAGGGCCTCTGTGTGATTTCACGATTATGGTGAATGCGCCGAGCGTCACGCTACCGGGGAGTGTTTTCAACGCGTTTGACCCCATTGAAATCACAGGTGTTCACCCAAGCGCTGATGAGGTGAGGGTTTTCAATCCTTGGACTCAGGTGCGTGGCACTGTCGAGGGCACGGGCAGCGTGCGTTACTTCACGCCAGATACCGCCTGGGCGCATGACAGTCAAGTTTGTGCAGCGCAAGTCGTTGAGGCATTTCAGTCGGACCCGGGGAAGATAGTCCGCTTCAAAGTTCATCCCCCTATGCCGACGATTGGTCTACCCGTGCATGGCGCGCAGTACAACGCAACTGTTGAGCTGTCGGGAGAGGGCACTTCGGGGGCGACGGTTTTTGTGTTTGACCTCGACAACAATCAACTGGCGTCTTTTCCCGTGTCTGGCAGGTCCTGGGAGGGGAAATGCAGCAGTTTCAAGGCCGGAATACAACATATCAAGGTGCGTCAGTCCTACAACGGCATGGCTTCCCCATTCTCTGCTTTCCGTGAGTTCGCCGTAAAACCCCAAGCGTTAATCATTGTCCCCGCAGAGTCTCCGGCCAAGCCGTTGCAGGCTCTCACTGTGCAGGGGGTGGAGGCTGGCTCGACCTCGTTGCGACTCATCAGTAATGGCACGCCGGTAGCGGGCGTCTTCGTTGGTGACGGTTCCGTGCGTCGGTTCATTCCCGATCAAATGTGGTGGGCGCAGAACAAGGTGTATGCAATTCAGACGGTGGATGGGATCGACTCTGATTGGAGTGCCCCCTATGAGTTTTCTGCCGCCATTGAGAAGCCGATCATTGATTACCCAGTACCGAATCAATTGATGGCGTTGCACGAGCCGATATACGGCCATGTCCAGGCCTCGCTGGAAGGTGCGCGGATGATATTGAATGACGCCACCAGCGGGCAATTTGTCGCGTCTGTTAATGTGGATGTGGATGGCCATTGGGTTTCTAAGGGCTCTTTGAGGCTTGATCCAGGTTTCCATGAGATCTTCGTGACGCTGTCGCTGGGTGACCTGCCAACCGTTGAAAGTGCGCGTTGCTCGTTCAGACTCATGCCCGACGCACCGGAGATTGTGCCGCCAACTGAACCGGTGCAATCACGCCAGGCGCTGACTATCGTCTATTTACATGCGCAGGACGCGAGCATTGCCGTGATTGATGCTCATGGTCATGACGTGGCGGGCTCAATCGTCATCAGTGGCCTTAAGGCGACGTTTACGCCTGACCAAAGTTGGCCGAGTGGTGAGAACCGAATCCGGGCGTACCAGGTGATTGGGGGCGTCCGTTCCCTGCCAAGTGTGGAGCGAATCTTTAACGTACTGTCGGAGCTGGAGACTCCGTCCATCTTATTCCCCCATGTGGGGACGCAGAACCCGTCACGCCCGCGCATAAAAATCGCCGGCCTGCCCGCTGCGTTGATCAGCCTGCGCAATGCCAAAGATAATCAGCTATTGCATGTGCAATCGGCTGATGAAAATGGGTTCCTGGACCTTGTATTGACGAGTCGATTGCCTCCAGGCCCAACGCAGCTACAGGTTAAGCAACGCATTCAGGACAGAGAATCGCCCTGGGGCCAACCCTACGGGTTCTTTGTCTCGCCCAAGCCGCAAACCCCCATTATCGACCGGCCAACCCAAAACAGTGGTGTTCAGCCGGACCGCGTGGAAATTTCGGGTAGAGGCACTAGAGGAGGAGAGTTGTTGCTGCGTCATGAAGGTGATGAGGTCGATTTGCTGGCAACGCTCACAAACACCAGCAGCACTTGGCGGTGGTTGTCGACGACCCGGTGGGCAGAGGGGGAGCATGGCGTTAGCGTGCAATTGGTGCAATCTGGAGATGCCTCCGATTGGTCGGACGTGCGTAAGTTTAGGGTCAAAAAGGGTAAGTTCTCGATAGGGGAGGTTGGGCCGGTTCTGTCTCAGCCGGTTGTGGGCGAAAACCAGAGCGTGCTGTTGCGTATGCAGGTGGTCGACACTGAAACCGGCGAAGGGCAAGAAGGGGTCACGGTACGCTGGATCACTGATGAAACGGCCGACCGTAAAGGTTTGTGGGTCGTCTCGCAAACGACGCACGGGGGGTGGGCGGAGTATCGATATACACCCGATGCAGAAGGTGAGCATCCCGTTGAGGCCGAGGTAAGCGACACACATTCAGATCTCATCCTGCACGTAGGGTTTACGGTCAACGCCCTGCAGGAGAACCCGTGGTCGAAACACTTCGTGATGTACCTGGATGATGTGCCGGTTAAGCTGGCCCTCAGTGAATTGAAATTTCGACGTGGGATGACCCATTCGCTGAGGCTGGAGGTGCGGGACAGTTCGATGATTGGCTCCACTGTCGCGCTGGAAGACTTGGCGGATGCCGAAGCCTCGGGACTTGAATGCTCTCCTGCGTGGGGAGAGCGGCGTACGGTGGACGGGCAGCCGATGTCCTGGTCGGTTACATCAAGCTCTGGCGACGAAACTCATTGTGGCGTGAAATGGGTCAGCTCGACTTTGTCGGATTGGCACCTGCCCTGCCTGTTATTGTCGGATGACTTGAGGTCGCTGATTGAGGTCAAACTGGATAAATTCAGCGGTAAGGCACTGGGTCAGACGCTCTATTTGTGCCGTGGTGCAGTGCATACGTTGGTGCTGGATCCCCGCTCTGATGAAGTGATGGATAAACAAGTGAGTTTGGTATATGCGGGAGACCCCGTTGATCACGGTGTAATCCTGAGTCCGTTGGAGGGTGTCCCGCGAGCCATGAAGAAAAGTGGGTTGTCCTGGACACTCGATTGCACAAAAAGTGCTGCCGATGTGCTGTTGGCGCTTGAAATGAAAATTGGCGGGTGGGAGATCGCATCAAGGGTATTGCCGATCTCGTTGGCGCATCATAAAGCGGTGTTCTCAGAAACCTTCGGTCCCCAGGCAGTACCGGGTACACCGCCGTATTTGCGTTACGGTGTTCGAGTGGCTTCTGCTTACTCTGAACAGATACTGGCCAATCACCCCGTAATTCTTATCAAGGATCGGCAGGTCTATCATCAGGTAACCGATGAAAACGGCTGGGCTTATGTTAACTATTTTGAAAACGAGACGGTAACGTACAACCTGCCTAACCTCTACGATCAGCAATGATTCACTGTTCTTTCAGATTGTTCCAAAAAAAAAGCCACGCAATCAACGTCGATTGCGTGGCTTCTTGAGCGGTGGAAGCGCTTACTGCACTTCTACCGCCAGGCTTTCACTGATCTTTTTCTGCCAGATGGCAGGACCGGTGATGTGTACGGATTCGCCCTTGCTGTCCACCGCAACGGTGACCGGCATGTCTTTCACGTCGAACTCGTAGATCGCTTCCATACCCAGCTCGGCGAACGCGACAACGCGGGACTTCTTGATGGCTTGTGCCACCAGGTAAGCGGCGCCGCCCACGGCCATCAGGTACACGGCCTTGTGGTCCTTGATCGCTTCGATCGCAGTCGGGCCGCGCTCGGATTTGCCGATCATGCCCAATAGGCCGGTTTGTTCGAGGATCTGACGGGTGAACTTGTCCATCCGCGTCGCGGTGGTCGGGCCAGCCGGGCCAACCACTTCTTCGCGCACCGGATCAACCGGGCCGACGTAGTAGATGAAGCGACCCTTGAGGTCCACCGGCAGGGTTTCGCCCTTGTTCAGCATCTCGACCATGCGCTTGTGCGCAGCGTCGCGACCGGTGAGCATCTTGCCGTTGAGCAACACGGTTTCGCCCGGCTGCCAGCTCTGCACTTCTTCCGGAGTCAGGGTGTCGAGGTTTACGCGGCGGGCCGATGGGCCGGCTTCCCAGACGATTTCCGGGTAGGCGTCCAGCGGTGGCGCTTCCAGCGACGCCGGGCCCGAGCCGTCGAGCACAAAGTGCGCGTGACGGGTGGCGGCGCAGTTGGGGATCATGCACACCGGCAACGAAGCGGCGTGGGTCGGGTAGTCCATGATCTTCACGTCGAGCACGGTGGTCAGGCCACCCAGGCCCTGGGCGCCGATGCCCAGTTGGTTGACCTTCTCGAACAGCTCCAGGCGCATCTCTTCGATACGGTTCTGCGGGCCGCGCTTTTTCAGCTCGTGGATGTCGATGGATTCCATCAACACTTCCTTGGCCATCACCGCGGCTTTCTCGGCGGTGCCGCCGATGCCGATGCCCAGCATGCCCGGTGGGCACCAGCCGGCGCCCATGGTCGGAACGGTCTTGAGCACCCAGTCGACGATCGAGTCGGACGGGTTGAGCATGGCCATTTTCGACTTGTTCTCGGAGCCGCCGCCTTTGGCCGCCACGTCCACTTCCACGGTGTTACCCGGGACGATGGAGTAGTGGATGACCGCCGGGGTGTTGTCCTTGGTGTTTTTACGCGCGCCTGCCGGGTCGGCCAGGATGGATGCACGCAGGACGTTTTCCGGCAGGTTGTAGGCGCGACGCACGCCTTCGTTGATCATGTCGTCCAGGCCCATGGTGGCGCCATCCCAACGCACGTCCATGCCTACGCGCACGAACACGGTGACGATACCGGTGTCCTGGCAGATCGGGCGATGGCCGGTGGCGCACATGCGCGAGTTGATCAGGATCTGGGCGATGGAATCACGGGCCGCTGGCGATTCTTCGCGCAGGTAGGCTTCGTGCATGGCCTGGATGAAATCAACGGGGTGGTAATAGGAGATGAATTGCAGGGCGTCGGCAACGCTCTGAATCAGGTCGTCTTGCTTGATCACGGTCATGAGTCGCGCTCCTCTATAAGGGAACATTCAATAAAGGTGGCTCCAGTGTTGCATCGGTCGGCTGGAACCACCTTTCCAAGGCACGCCAATGGTGCAGGCGCGACGCTAAAAAGGCGCGGCAGTATAACCCGGCGCGGTGGCCGATACACCCGACTATGGTCAAACTGTCGCAGGCATGATTCCCTGTGCCCATCCCCTGAGATTGAGACCTTTATATGCCTGAACTGCACGTCGGCGAACGCCACTGGTCGGTCGCCCCCGGCAGCAATCTGCTGGATGCGCTGAACCAGGCGGGTGTGGCTGTGCCCTACAGTTGTCGCGCCGGCAGTTGCCATGCGTGCCTGGTGCGCTGTGCCGGTGAGGTGTCTGATCGGCAGCCGGAAGCCTTGAGCCCGGCGCAACGCGAGGAAGGCTGGCGGTTGGCCTGCCAGTGTCAAATCAGTGGTGATCTGCGGGTCGAAACCTTTGACCCGACACGTGACGGTTTGGCCGCCCAGGTGGTGGGGGCCGATTGGCTGAGCTCGACGGTGCTGCGCCTGCGTCTGCAACCGGAGCGCGGCCTGCGTTATCGCGCCGGGCAACATCTGGTGTTGTGGGCGGGGCAGGTGGCGCGCCCGTATTCCCTGGCGAGCTTGCCCCAGGAAGAGCCGTTCCTGGAGTTTCACCTCGATTGCCGTCAGCCCGGTGAATTCAGTGATCGTGCCCGGCAGTTGCAGGTTGGAGACGTTTTGCGTCTGGGCGAATTGCGTGGCGGCGCGCTGCAATACGATCCCGACTGGCAATCCCGGCCGTTGTGGCTGCTGGCGTCGGGCACCGGCCTCGGCCCGTTGTGGGGCGTGTTGCGCGAGGCGTTGCGCCAGGATCACCAGGGCGCCATCCGCGTGATTCACCAGGCCCATGATGCGGATGGGCATTACCTGGCCGAGCCCTTGGCTGCGCTGGCCGCCCAGCATTCCAACCTGACCGTGGAGTTGTGGACGGCGGCGCAGGCGCCCCAGGCATTGGCACAACTGCGGCTTGTTTCGCGGCAAACCCTGGCCTTACTCTGCGGGCACCCGGCCCAGGTCGAGGCGTTTTCCAAGCGCCTGTTCCTGGCGGGCCTGCCGCGCAATCAACTGCTGGCCGATGTGTTCCTGCCCCGTGGTTGAGCGCTGAATTTCAAGGCCGCGAGAATTGCCATGACCGACGCCATCCTGCAATACCGCGAACGTGGGCTGCTGACCTTGCAGCTCAATCGGCCCGACAAGAAAAACGCCCTGACCCGCGCGATGTACACGCAGTTGGCCGAGGCGTTTGAGCAGGCTGATGCGGATGATGCTATTCGTGCCGTCCTGATCCAGGGCAGCAGCGCGTGTTTTACCGCCGGCAACGACATCAGCGACTTCCTTCAGCAACCGCCCTCCAGCCTCGACAGCCCACCGTTTCACTTTATGCAAAGCCTGCTCAACTGCCGCAAACCGGTGGTCGCCGCAGTGGCGGGCGCGGCGGTGGGTATCGGTACCACGCTGTTGCTGCATTGCGACTTGGTCTACGTCAGCCGCGATGCGCGTTTGCGTATGCCGTTTGTCAATCTGGGGTTGTGTCCGGAATTTGGTTCGAGCCTGATCCTGCCGCGCTTGTTGGGGCATGCGAAAGCGGCTGAATTGTTGCTGTTGGGCGAAGGTTTCAGCGGCGAGCAGGCGGCCGCGTGGGGGATTGCCACTGAGGCGTTGGCGAGCGGCGAAGCGGCGCTGGCCAAGGCGCGGGAAATGGCTACACGTTTTGAAGACCTGGCGCCGGGGGCGGTGCAGGTGACCAAGCAACTGATGAGGAGTGTGGATCGCGAGCAGTTGCGGCGGGTGATCGAAGAAGAGGGGGCGTTGTTTACCCAGCGGTTGAGGTCGCCGGAGGCGGTGGCGGCGTTGTCGGCTTTTATCACTCGGCGATGAAGCTTTGGTGATGGGGCTGGCCTCTTCGCGGGCAAGCCCGCTCCCACATTCGACCGAGTTCCTTCAGGATGTACGCGGTTAACTGTGGGAGCGGGCTTGCCCGCGAAGGGGCCCTCCAAGCCAACACATCAGCCGGTTTGAAATGCAAAAAGCCCCGCCATTCACATGGCGGGGCTTTTGTTTTTCAGCAGCCGATCACTCAGACCTGCGGGTCGCCCACATGCAGGATCTTCATGCCGTTGGTGCCGCCGGTGGTGTGGTAGCTGTCGCCCTTGGTCAGGATGACCCAGTCGCCTTTTTCCACAACGCCGCGCTTGACCAGCTCGTCGATGGCTGCCTGGCTGACTTCATTGGGTGCCAGCGAAGCCGGGTCGAACGGTACGGTGTACACGCCACGAAACATTGCCGCGCGAGCCTGGGCTTCGCGGTGCGGGGTGAACGCGTAGATCGGCACCGAGGAACGGATGCGCGACATGATCAACGGCGTGTAGCCACTTTCGGTCAAGGCGATGATCGCCTTCACGCCCGGGAAGTGGTTGGCGGTGTACATGGCGGCCAGGGCGATGCTCTGGTCGCAGCTTTCGAACTCTTTGCCGATGCGGTGGCTGGAGGTCTTGCTGGTCGGGTGCTTTTCGGCGCCGACGCAGATACGCGCCATGGCTTGCACCGCTTCCAGCGGATACGGACCGGCAGCACTTTCCGCCGAGAGCATCACGGCGTCGGTGTAGTCGAGCACGGCGTTGGCCACATCGGACACTTCGGCGCGGGTCGGCATCGGGTTCTGGATCATCGACTCCATCATCTGGGTCGCCACGATTACCGCTTTGTTGTGACGGCGTGCGTGCAGGATGATCTTTTTCTGGATACCGATCAGCTCGGCGTCACCGATTTCCACGCCCAGGTCACCACGGGCAACCATCACGGCGTCGGACGCCTTGATCAGGCCGTCGAGGGTTTCGTCATCGGCCACGGCTTCGGCGCGTTCGATCTTCGCCACCAGCCAGGCGGTACCGCCGGCTTCGTCGCGCAGTTTACGGGCGTATTCCATGTCGGCGGCGTCGCGCGGGAAGGACACGGCGAGGTAGTCCACTTCCATTTCGGCGGCGAGCTTGATGTCGGCCTTGTCTTTTTCAGTCAGGGCCGGTGCGGTCAAGCCACCACCACGACGGTTGATGCCTTTGTGGTCCGACAGCGGGCCGCCGATGATCACGGTGCAGTGCAGTTCAGTCGGGGTGGCGGTGTCGACGCGCATCACGACGCGGCCGTCGTCCAGCAGCAGTTCGTCGCCGACGCCGCAGTCCTTGACCAGGTCCGGGTAGTCGATACCCACGACTTGCTGGTTGCCTTCGGTCAGCGGGTGGCTGGTGGAGAAGGTGAACGGGTCACCGATCTTCAGCTCGATACGCTTGTTGGCAAATTTGGCGATACGGATTTTCGGGCCTTGCAGGTCACCCAGCAGTGCCACGAAGCGGCCGTGCTTGGCGGCCAGGTCACGCACCAGTTTGGCGCGAGCCTTGTGCTCGTCTGGGGTGCCGTGGGAGAAGTTCAGACGGGCAACGTCCAAACCAGCCAGAATCAGCTGTTCGAGGACTTCCGGCGAGTTACTGGCCGGGCCAAGGGTGGCGACGATTTTGGTACGACGGACGGACATGCACAGACTCCTGAGTTCAAGCGCTGAGGAAGGCTACTATGCTCTATCGTTGTAGTCATTGTTCGTTTGCACTACTTATCGAGGATTGACTTGTTTTCGCTGCGGCTGATTACGAACAACCTTGAAGATTTTCGACGAGGGGTCGATACATTGCACAAGACAGGAGAACCCTCATGCGAATTTTGCTCATTGCTGCCCTGGCCGTCAGTGTTGTCGGCTGCACCCGCTGGTCGATGGACCACCATTTGAACAACGCCTACCGCGCCTACAAGGTCGGCGATTGCGAGCGCGTGACCCTGGAATTGTCCCAGGTCGATCGTGAAAGCCGCAGCCGACGCTACGTGCAGCCGGAAGTCTCGATGCTGCGCGGGCAATGCCTGGAGCGGCAGAAACTGTTCGTCGATGCTGTGCAGACCTATCAATTCATCATCAATCAATACCCGTCGAGCGAGTACGCATACCGTGCTCGCGCGCGGCTCGATACCTTGCAACAGCTGGGGCATTACTCCGGCGCGAGCACCGCACAGGCACGTCCAGCGTCTTTGTGATGATATTCGTCATTTAATAGCTGGCCTGCTGCCAGTCTTGGGCTACTCTTTGAATGTTCGTTTGTACAAGTTTTCATTCGAACGGATGTGGGGCCCGGATTCGGCAGTTGTCCTGTGACAAACGTGTTGTTGTCACGTCGGAATCCAGGGAGAGCGAGCGATGTTGCTCGTTCCTTATCACTGGCACGGCCAGAGTCATGGCCACTGGATGGCGATCTCACCATGTTTACCGACCGACGGATCGAACGGCACCAGTTAACTTGTTTCCTCCAAGTATTTAACCGTCTAACCGATAAGCCAATCGGCTTTTTAGGTAATGTCTCGGAAGGCGGGCTGATGTTAATCAGCCAATTACCCATGATGGTCGGTGTCGACTTCGAGCTACGCTTGAAGATGCCCGGGCCTGAAACCTCTGTGCTTGTAGTGGATCTCACGGCGACCTGCCTGTGGAGCCGGGAAGATATCAATCCACAGCATTACGATTCGGGGTTCAGCCTGTCCCAGGCGCCTGCGGAGTATGGGCAACTGATCAACCTGTTGTTGCACTACTTCAGTTTTGACCACGTGCAGGCTTCCGCCTAGATCCAGAGCGCAATCGGCACGGCCAGGGGACCACCCCAGCCGTGGCTGCGCCCTCGGCGCTTCAGAATACTCCTGCCTTTTTCCAACCCAGGTAGCGTGTTACCAGATCCGCTCCCAGCGCCGATGGCGAGGTGTCCAGCACCGACAGGCCATGGGCGGCCAAGCGGTCGTGCAGTTCATTCCGGGTGTTGAGGTAGTCTACGGCGCCGCTGTAGGCCAGGGCTTCATCCAAGGTTTGCACCGGGGCCTGGCGCAGTTGATCGAGCACCTCCTCGCGCAAGCTTGCCACCAGCACCCGGTGTTGGCGGCTGATGCGGTTGACGGCGCTCAGCAACGCATCATCGTCCTCATCCCGCAGGTTGGTGACCACGATCACCAAGGCACGGCGTTTTTGTCGGGCCAGCAATTGGGTGGCTGCGACCTCGTAGTCGGCCGTGCGTCGGGTGGTGTCCAGGTCGTACACCGCGTTGAGCAGCAGGTTCAACTGGCTGCTGCCTTTGACCGGCGCCAGGTAGCGCGACCGCTCTCCGGCGAAGGTGCACAACCCCACGGCGTCACCCTGGCGCAAGGCGACATAGCTGAGCAGCAGGCAGGCATTGAGCGCATGGTCGAAATGCGACAGCTCGCCATCCTGGCTACGCATGCGACGGCCGCAGTCGAGCATGAACACGATCTGCTGGTCGCGTTCATCCTGATATTCCCGGGCGATGGGCGTGCGTTGCCGGGCAGTTGCTTTCCAGTCGATCTGGCGCAGGCTGTCACCCTCGCGGAACTCGCGCAGTTGATGAAACTCCAGCCCTAGCCCCCGACGTGGGTGTTGGCGAACCCCCAACTGGCTCAGCCAGTTATCCACCCCCAGGAGTTGCGCACCGTAGAGGCGGGCAAAATCCGGGTAGACACGGGTGGAGTCGCTGACGTCGACAAAGCGTCGCGCCGCCCAAAGGCCCAAGTGGCTTGGCAGGTGCACTTCGCAACGGCTGAAACTGAAATGCCCGCGCCGCAAAGGGCGTAGGCGATACACCAGCTCACTTCGCTCGCCGGGTCGCAACTCGATGGATTGGGGCATGTTCTCCACGCCCAGGCCATCGGGGACGTGGTCGAATACGTGCACGCTCAGAGGCTGTGGGTAGTCGTGCTCAAACCTTAGGTGTACCTCGCCCCAACGACCCAATGCCAAGCTGCCGGGCATCTGCCGTTGCACGCGCGGGGAGGGGCGCCGGCGCAGGCGGGCGGCATCCAGCAATGCCAGCAACAAGAGCGCCAGCAGCAGCCCCCAGGCGACCGAGTGCAGGGAGTCGGGCACCTCAAGCTGCAACGCCGCTGCAGTGCCCAGCAGGGTGTTCAGGCCCAGCAGCACAGCAAGCCAGGTCAGTAGCAGGCGGGTTGGTTTCATGGGCGGATCACTGCCGAGGGGCCGGGATCTGGTCGAGCATTTGCTTGAGCACCTGGTCCACGTCCAATCCGTCGATGTCCAGTTCCGGGGCGATACGCACCCGGTGGCGCAATACGGCCAAGGCGCAACTCTTGATGTCATCCGGGGTGACGAACTCGCCGCCGCGCAACAGGGCCCTGGCCCGGGCACCGCGCACCAGGGCGATAGACGCACGGGGGCCGGCTCCGATGGTCAAGCCGGGCCAGCTGCGGGTGGCGCGTGCCAGGCGCACGGCATAGTCCAGGACTTGCTCGTCCAGGGCGAGCTCACTGGCGATCTGCTGGAGTTGCAGCACATCTTCGGCGTGCAGCACGGTGCGCAGGGGCTGTACGTCGAGCATGTCGGCGCGGGATGAGCGCGTGACCTCACGCACCATGTCCAGCTCCTGCTGGGCATCGGGGTAGTCCATGCGCACCTTCAGCATGAAGCGGTCCAATTCGGCCTCGGGCAACGGGTAGGTGCCTTCCTGTTCGATCGGGTTCTGGGTTGCCAGCACCATGAACGGTTGACCAATGGGCAACGCTTCCCCTTCAAGAGTGACCTGGCGCTCCTGCATGGCTTCGAGCAAGGCAGCTTGGGTCTTGGCTGGGGCGCGGTTGATTTCGTCAGCCAGCAGCAAATGGGTAAACAGCGGCCCTTTGCGCAGCTTGAACTGCTCGGTGTGCAGGTCATACACGGCGTGACCGGTGACATCGCTAGGCATCAAGTCCGGGGTGAACTGGATGCGCGCGAAGTCGCCGCCAAAACACCGCGCCAGGGCACGTACCAGCAAGGTCTTGCCCAGGCCGGGCACGCCTTCCAGCAATACGTGGCCGCCGGCGATCAGTGCCGTGAGCACGTCATCGATCACTTGATCCTGGCCAATCACCGCCTTGCGCAGTTCAACACGCAGGGCCTGTGCCTGCTGGCTGGCCAGGTGCAGGGCTTCGGTCGTCGGAGCTGGTGCCGGGGAATATTCGCTCATAGGGCGTTCCTGAGAGTTTGCAGGCTTGCCACCTGGCGGCTGAAGTCGGCACTGGAAAGCCGTTTTGCCGGAAGTGGGCCGAGGGCCTGACTGATGACGTGAGAGGGTTGGCGTGTCAGCTGTTCAAGGGCTTGCTGCTGTTCAGCCGTGTCGAGGTGTTCAAAGCCTGGGTGGCGACGCCTTGCGGCGCGCAGGATGTCGCGCTGCAAGGCGTGCAACAAGACACCCTGGCCACTGCGGCGCAGCAGGAAATCGGCACTGGCCTGCAAGTGTTCCAGCAATTGTCGGCGCGCCTTGGGCGCGGGGGCGCGCATCGGGCCTTGCCGCATGCCGGCGTGCCAAAGCGCCAGGGCGAGCAGTGCGGCGAGCGCCACCAGGGCTTGGGGGAAATAGCGCAGCAACAAGGTGAAGAGGTCATCCACGTCGCTGTTGAACAGCAAGGTCACATCGGTGCCTTGGTTGAGGTACCACAACAGCCAGGCGTTGTCGTGCCTGCCAATTGCCGGGTACTTCCACAGGTCGCTGTCGGTGATCACCGTCACAATGCCTTGTCCGAGCTTGAGTTGCATCAGGTGGCTGGACTTCGCGCTGTTGGCGGAAAACTGCGCCAGGTGCTTGGGGTCGGTGAGGTTGAAGTCAGTGTCGAAGCTGAAATAGGCCGGAGCGGTTTCGTTGTCGACATAGAGCTTTGTCAGGTCGGGAGCCCGCTTTTTGCGGGCCTGGGCGGGCTCTTCAGGTTCGTCACTCAATGTTTGCTGGAGATGCAGGCGATCAAGCAGCAAATCGCCGCTTTTGCCGCTTTCTTCGTCCCACAGTGCTTCGGCCACCAACAACAGATGGCCGCCGGCCTTGGCCCATGCCAGGAGTTGTTCGACCTGGCGAGGCGACATGTTGCTGCGCTCCCCCAGCAACAACAGGCTGTTGCCCGTGGCGGGAAGGGTCGCCAGGCGCTCCAGGCCATTGGCATGCTGGACGCTCAGGCCGTGCTGGCGCAGGAAGTGTTCCGCCGCCAGGTAAGGGTTGGCCCTGGCTTCTGGAGAGGGGCCGTGGTCGATGATTTCGTCGTAGGGGACGGCGTTGCTCCAGAGGAAATAGCTCCCCAGCCCCAGCAAGCCCACGAGCAGCAAGCCGACCCACAAGAATGGCCGGTTCATTGGGACGCTCCCGAATTGAATAGGGCGCGCCAATGACTGCATAGTTGCTGTTGAGCCTGGACCGGGGGAAGGCGATGGCCATATGCGAGGTTTTGCCAGTGTCGTGTCAGCTCGTCACTGAATGCCAGCAGCTGTGGCTGTTCCAGCTTTTGAATGCGTTCCAGAACCTGGCCTTCGGTGTCCGCGCTTTTGAGTGGCAGGTTGAAGTCGTGCAACAGCCGGCTGAGCAGGCCGCGATAGAGCAGGCCGAGCGCTTCCCGTGGCTGCGTGGGCCAAAGTTGCTCAGCGGTGCTGGCGATATCGTCGGGTAAGGTTTCAGCGCCCAGCTCCAGGCCGAACAGTTGGGTGGGCAGCGGCTTGCCGGGTTTGGGTTGGCGTGGCCGGCGCTGGGTGACAAAGGTGTGCAGCCAGTCGCGATAGCGCCAGACCAACAGGGCAATGCCGCCTGCCAACAGGCTCCAAAGCAATACTTCCATGCCCTGGGCAATGTGTTTGAAGGCGTTGCTGTTGAGGTTGTCCAGCAATGCTTGCAGCCAGGCCGGCAGCTTGCCGTTGCCGCGGGGTTTGTTTTCAGCGGCGGGCTTTTCTTCGCCGAAGCGATAACGCGTGACAGTTTCCGGGTTTTTGAACGGTGGTTTATCCAGCAATGCCTTGATCGATTGGCTGGCTGCCTGGGTGCTTACTTGATTGGTCGCGGACGCCTCATCGGCCATCGCCGGGCGGCTGGAAGGGGCGCAGATCAGCACGAATACCAGCAGTGCAAGTGGCACCGCGCTGCTCAGGCGTTGACGCAGGCGGCGGAACACCAGCTCCAGGTCCCAGGCTTCCAGCACGGTGCGGCGATTGAGGTAAAGGCTGAAACCGCACGCCACGTAAATGGGTTCCCAGAACACCAGGATCAGGGCGTAGAACCCATTGCCCAAGTGTTCCAGCCAGAGCGCCTCTGACCCGGTGGCCAATGCCAGCCGTCGCCAGTCCCAATCCAGCTCCAGCTGTTGGGGGATGAACAAGTAGAACAGGGCCATGCACCCCAGCCACAGGCCTATCTCCAGGTGCATCCCGATAATGGTCAACCAGCGCCCGGCCCCGGCGTTGCGTTGTTGCAATACGCCTAGACGACGCTGGCGTTCCTTGCCATCCAGGCCTTCGAGTTGGCTGACGGGCATTGCGAAGCTGCGGCTCAGGCTGAATCGCCGCCAGGTCAGGCTGACCAGCAGTTGGCCTTTGAGCAGGCGCGGCCATTGGCGCACGGCTTGGCCAATACTGGGCGTTTCTGCGAACAGGGTTTTGGACAGGATATACAGCGGCAGACGATCAAAGGCCGGCTTCAACCACCAGAACAGGAACATGACCATGGAGGGGTACTTCCACAGCAGTGCTGTCAGCAACGCGAAAATCGGCAATGTGACCAACGCCCAACTGCCCATCAGCAGCCAGCGATGTTCCTGCGCCATGAGCACCCCAAGGTCCATGGCCTCCCAGGATGTGCGAGGGCGAATGACCACGCTTGCATTACTAAGGCGCATGGCGAATCCGTCCGGCAAAGATCAGGTAAGTGGCCACCAGCAGCCAGAGCAGGGCACCCACGAGGTATTTGAGCCACGGTGCAATGTTGGTGGTGGAGGACCAGTAGGCTTCGATAAACGCTGCGATCAGGAGGAACGCCATCACGCCGCAGAGCATCTGCACGCTTTGATGGGCCGCCAGCCTCAGGGATTCACCACGGGTCAGTTGTCCGGGAGCGATCAACGCCCAGCCCAACTGCAGGCCTGCCGCGCCAGCCAGGGCGATAGCGCTGAGTTCAAAGGCACCATGGCCGATCACGAATGACCAGAACGTCTGGCCGTAGCCGATTTCGGTGAGGTGGCCGGAGATCGCGCCGATGATCAGGCCGTTGAAAATCAAGAAGAACACGCTGCCCAAACCCAGGAGCAAGCCAGCGGCAAAGGTCTGGAAGGCGATACCGATGTTGTGCATCACGTAGTAGCCAAACATCATCCAGTCTTCACTGGACGCGCGCTCGGCGGCCCGCCCGAGACGGCTGGCAGCGGGGTCATACATGCTTTGCATCTCGGCCACCTGCTGGGGGCTGACGATGCTGTAGATCAGGTCGGGAAACAGGAACACCAGCACTGCTACGCCCACCAGGCTGCCGAAGAACAGCAGGCTGGCGGCCAACACAAAGCGCCACTGGGCGCGTACCAGGCGCGGGAAGTCCGCGAGTACGAAGCTCAGTACCTTCGCCCCCAATTGGCTGCGATGGCGATACAACTGTTGATGGCCACGCAGGGCCAGTTGCTGCAGTGGGTCCACCAGGTAGCTGCTGTAGCCGCGCTCCTGCGCCAGGGCGAGGTGTTGGCACAGGCGTCGATACTGATGAGGGAAGCCGGCCAGGTCACTGGCCTTGGCCTTGCCTTGCTCCAACTGTTCCAGCTGTGCCGTGAAGGCCTGCCATTGGGGCTGGTGACGGTGTTCGAAGAGGCTCTGTTTCATGTCGGCCCCAACAGGCCACGGGCCACGCCGTTGAGTTGCTCGACGGCCCGGGCCGGAGACACTTGCAAGGGCGTCGCGAGGATCGAAGCCAGTTCGTGAACCCGCTCGGCGGACAGTTCACCCTGGCGTTCGGCAAAGCCGAGAATGGCGCGTTGCTCGTTGAGGTCCAGGGCAAAGGGTAGCCGCAGGGCGGCGGCCTGGGGCACTTTGGGGCGTGGCAGGGGGCGTTCGTGGTAGATCACCAGGGTGCCGGCGGCCAAGTCGCCGAGCCGTTTGAAATGCGGGTGCTGCAGGCAGCTGATTGCCCCGAGAAAATAACCGAAAGGCAGCATGTCGATAAAACGCAGCAGGTTGCGAATCAACGAGGCTGACCAACTGATGGGCGTGCCGTCGTCCTGAACGACACGCAAGCCCATCACCTGCTTACCCGGCGAGCAGCCCTGGTTGAGCACTTCGAACAGCACCATATACCACCAACTGACCAGGAACAGCAGCAGCGAACCGATGCCGATCCCGAGGTTGCCGAGCAATGCCAGGGGGACGATGAGGATTCCCATGACCAGCCCGCGCAAGCCCAGGTCGAACGCAAAGGCCAATGCACGCGGCGCAAGGCCTGCTGGGCGCAGCGGCAGGTCGATGCCCTCCGGGGTCTCGATCTGGTAACGGGTGTCCAGTGGGGCTGATGGCATCGCGATCCTTGGCAGTGCAGTGTGGCTGGCAGACACGGATGCTAGCAGTGTCGGCGCCGGAAGCAACCACTCAAGCTTTTGCTGGATGTTTGTACAGGCGATATCGCGCTGGCTTCGAGCGCCTTGCAGCGCCTAGACTTTGCGCATCATCAGCACAGGAACAGCCCGTGACCTCCATTTTCTGGTACGACTATGAAACCACCGGCATCAACCCGCGCAGCGATCGTCCGCTTCAGGTCGCCGGTATCCGCACCGACCTCGAACTGAACGAAGTCGGGCCGCCGGTCAACCTGTACTGCCAGCCCAGCGACGATATCCTGCCCCATCCTGCCGCTTGTGCGATCACAGGCATCACCCCGGACATCCTCGCGCAAAAGGGCTTGGCCGAGGCTGATTTCATGACGCGGGTACACGCGGAGCTGGCAGCCCCTGGTACATGCGGAGCGGGTTACAACACCCTGCGGTTTGACGATGAAATGACGCGCTACAGCCTGTATCGCAACTTTTTCGACCCTTATGCGCGTGAGTGGCAAGGGGGTAACAGCCGCTGGGATTTGATCGATGTGGTGCGCACTGCCTACGCCCTGCGCCCGGAAGGTATCGAGTGGCCGCAACAGGACGGGCGCGTCACGCTCAAGCTTGAACGCCTGACCGCGGCCAACGGCATTGACCACGGCCAGGCCCACGATGCCTTGTCCGACGTGCGTGCCACCATCGCGTTGGCGCGGCTGGTACGGGAAAAACAGCCCAAGCTGTACGACTGGCTGTTCGAGCTGCGCAGCAAGCAGCGTGTAATGGACCAGGTACGGCTGCTGCAACCGATGGTGCATATTTCCGGGCGCTTTTCTGCTGAACGCCATTACCTGGGCGTGGTACTGCCGTTGGCGTGGCACCCACGCAATCGCAATGCATTGATCGTGTGCGACCTGGGCCTCGACCCTCAAGGGTTGCTGGACCTTGACGCCGAGACGCTACGCCAGCGCCTTTACACACGGCGTGATGAGCTGGCGGAGGGTGAGTTGCCGGTGCCCCTCAAGTTGCTGCACATTAATCGCTGCCCGGTGGTGGCGCCATTGAGTGTGCTGCGGGCGCAAGATCGCGAGCGTTTGCAATTGGATATGGACAGTTATCAGGCACGTGCGCTGCGGCTAACTGACGCACAGGAAGTTTGGCGCGACAAGTTGGCGGCGATTTATGCCGAGGAAGATTTTGCGCCGACCCATGACCCGGAGCAGCAGCTTTATGATGGTTTTATCGGTGATCGTGATCGTCGTTTATGCGAGCAAGTGCGCAACGCCGAGCCGGCACAATTAGCGAGCCAGTCGTGGCCTTTCGATGATCATCGGCTACCCGAATTATTATTTCGCTACCGTGCGCGTAACTTTCCAGAGACCTTGAACAGCGAGGAACAACAACGCTGGAAACTGTTCTGTGCGCAGCGTCTGACGGAGGCTGAGTGGGGGGCGCCGATTACCCTTGAGGCATTTAACCAGGCGCGCCTGGAGTTGGCGGTAAGTGCTACGCCGTATCAGCTTCAGGTGTTGGATCAGTGGCAGCATTATGCCGATTCTTTAGCGGCACGCTTCAATTTGTAATCGGGTTATTAAAAAGCCGGCCATAAAAAAACGCCAGCAAGCTGGCGTTTTCAATGTGTTGCGCATCAGGCCTTGGCCCGATGAGGCTTAGCCCAACAGGGTAGCCCAGCCTTCAACTACGTCACCGCCCCACTTGGCTTTCCACTCTTTCAGCGTTTTGTGGTTGCCACCTTTGGTTTCAATCACTTCGCCGTTGTGCGGGTTTTTGTATTGCTTGACCTTGCGTGCACGCTTGGTGCCGGTAGTTTTCACTGCGCCACGTGGTGCCTTAACTTTCGACTCTGGGTCCAGCAGCGCGATGATGTCACGCAGGGACTTGGAGTATTCACCCATCAGGGTGCGCAGTTTGCCTTCGAATTCCAGTTCAGTTTGCAGCTTGTCGTCTTGCGACAGATTCTTCAAACGGGCTTGTAGCTCTTTGATAGCTTCTTCGGTGGCGCGGTATTCGTTGATCAGGGACATGTGGACTACCTTATGTAGAGCGCTGATTGACAGGACGTGGACCAATAATAGTCAGGCCAAATCCTCAAGTAAACATTTAAGGGTGTATTTATGTGAATTACGTTGAATGTTTGTGGCAGTGCCTTGCGTTCGAGTTAATTAATAGGGCGTAGGCCGCAAAGATAATCTCCTTAAAAAGGCCTAACTGCTCAATCTTGCAGTTAGGTGTTCATATAACGGTGGTAAAACCTTACGCTGTTAAGGGATGTGTTCGGGGCGAGCGCTCAGAATGGGCGCAACGGATACTGCAGTTTTTCTGCGTTGTCGCTAGAATGGCGGCCTTTGCGAAGTTCTGGAGTTTCCCCCTAATGCGCACTTTTCGGCTGGTGATTGCTTGCCCGGACCGGGTTGGTATCGTTGCCAAAGTCAGTAATTTCCTGGCCTCCCACAACGGCTGGATCACCGAGGCGAGCCATCACTCGGACAATCTCAGCGGTTGGTTTTTCATGCGTCACGAGATTCGTGCCGATTCGCTGCCCTTTGGTCTTGATGCCTTCCGCGACGCATTTGCGCCGATTGCCGAAGAGTTCTCGATGACCTGGCACATCACCGACACCGAGCAGAAGAAGCGCGTGGTGCTGATGGCCAGTCGCGAATCCCACTGCCTCGCCGACTTGCTGCACCGCTGGCACAGTGATGAGCTGGACTGCGAGATCGCCTGTGTGATTTCCAACCATGATGACCTGCGCAGTATGGTCGAGTGGCATGGCATCCCGTATTACCACGTGCCGGTCAACCCGCAGGACAAGGAGCCGGCCTTTGCCGAGGTTTCCCGCCTGGTCAAGCAGCATGAAGCCGACGTCGTGGTGCTGGCGCGCTACATGCAGATCCTGCCGCCGGAGCTGTGCAGTGAGTACGCGGGCAAGGTGATCAACATTCACCACAGCTTCCTGCCGTCGTTTGTTGGCGCCAAGCCTTATCACCAGGCTTCGCTGCGCGGCGTGAAGCTGATTGGTGCAACGTGCCACTACGTGACTGAAGAGCTTGACGCCGGCCCGATCATCGAGCAGGACGTGGTACGCGTCAGCCACAGCGACAGCATTGAAGATATGGTGCGCTTCGGTCGCGACGTTGAGAAGATGGTGCTGGCCCGTGGCCTGCGCTATCACCTGGAAGACCGCGTGTTGGTACACGGCAACAAGACTGTCGTGTTCTGATCATCGCGTTGTGATTGAAGAATGAAGGGCCTGGGCGTTAAATCGTCCCAGGCCCTTTTTCTTTGCCTGCCGTTAAGGAGTGGACCATGAGCGATCCGCTGGACAAAGCCACATCCAAAGCCCCGGCGACGTTGGGGGAGGGTTGTTTGAGTCGGTATGACCCCGATGACCTCGACGCTGAAGACGGTACCGAATTCCCGGGGGCCGCCGAGCTGTGGGAACGTGAGCAGGGCAAGGCCGAAGACGACGAAGCGTAACGGCTTGCCCTTGATGAGCACAGGTATCTACATAACTACTAGACCTGATAAAGCCCAAGTTCTGGCTCTGGCTCTGGCTCTGGCTCTGGCTCTGGCTTTTCAGCTTTTGATCTTAGGCGCCCCATGACGGCGGCCCACGGA
>NZ_QAJM01000003.1:0-179138 GCF_003852405.1 Pseudomonas sp. KBW05 | reverse complement strand
AGGTGCCGAGTGGTGGGGCGAGGACCTTTTGCTTACTTTTGGGTCCTTCCAAAAGTGAGCCGCTGTAAGAGCGGAACCGTCAGTGGCCGTGACCGCAGCAATGGATATGTACTCCGATCCAAAAGCCCCGGCGCCATACACATAGTCATCGCAGGCAAGCCAGCTCCCACCTCAGAGCGATGTGCAAGCAACAAAACTCAACCGCCTGACAGGCCGTCACGGGAGCAAGCTCCCTCGCCACAGGTCCAGCAGCAATGCTCAAAGTTGTGTAGATACCTATGCCTTGATGGGTTAGATGCGGAAACTACCGACCAACTGCTTCAATCGCCCGGCCTGCTGCTCAAGGTCGGCACAGGCGCGCAAGGTCGATTGCAGGTTTTCCACGCCTTCCTGGTTGAGGGTGTTGATCTCGGTGATGTCCATGTTGATCGACTCCACCACAGAGGTCTGTTCTTCGGTGGCGGTGGCGACCGACTGGTTCATCCCGTCGATCTCGCCGATGCGCTGGGTCACGCTGTTCAGGCGTTCGCCGGCGAGGTTGGCAATCTCCACGCTGTCTTGGCTGTGGCGCTGGCTTTCAGTCATGGTGCTGACTGAATCCCGCGCGCCGACTTGCAGCTCTTCGATCATGGTTTGCACCTGTTGCGCCGACTCCTGGGTGCGGTGGGCCAGGTTGCGCACTTCGTCGGCCACCACGGCAAACCCACGTCCTGCTTCCCCGGCACGGGCCGCTTCGATAGCGGCATTGAGTGCCAGCAGGTTGGTTTGCTGGGAGATGCTGGTGATCACTTCGAGGATCTGCCCGATGTTCACCGTTTTGCTGTTAAGTGCTTCGATATTGGTGCTGGAAGTGCTGATCATCGCCGATAGCTGAGTCATCGCCTTGATATTGCGTTCCACCACTTGCTGGCCGTCTTCCGCCAGGTTGCGGGCATCGCTGGCCTGGCTGGAGGCTTGTGCGGCGTTGCGGGCGATTTCCTGGGCGGCGGCCCCCAATTGGTTGATGGCGGCGGCGACGCTGTTGGTGCGATTGGCTTGTTCGTCGGAGTTGAGCATCGACGAGTTGGAGGCGCTGACCACGCGCAGGGCTACTTCATTGACCTGGCCGGTGGCCGAGGACACTTCACGGATCGAGGTATGAATTCGCTCGACGAAACGGTTGAAGGCGTTGCCCAGGGTGCCGAATTCGTCGTGGTTCTGGATGGTCAGGCGGCGGGTCAGGTCACCCTCGCCATCGGCGATGTCTTGCATGGCACGGGTCATCAGGTGCAGCGGTTGCAGCAGCACGCGGATCAACATGCCGAGCAGGGCGATGATGATTACCACGGCAATCACCGTCGCGATCACCGCCGAGGCGCGGAATTCGCTGAGCATGGCGAAAGCTTTGTCTTTATCCACCGAAATGCCCAGGTACCAGTTCACCGACGGCAAACCTTTGATCGGCGTGAAGGTAATGATGTTGTCCTTGCCGTTGGCCTGGACTTCGCTGAAGTCGCTGCTGATTTTCGGGGTGTTGTTTGGATAGACATCGGCCAGGGACTTCATCACCAGGTTCTTGTCCGGGTGTACCAAAACCTTGCCGTCGGCGCTGACCAGGAACGCATAACCCATACCGCCCAGGTTCAGTGCGCCAATGTTGTCCACCAGGGTTTGCAGGCTCAGGTCACCGCCCACCACACCGATGGCCTGGCCGGCCTTGGTGCTGGGGGTGGCGATGGAAATGATCAACTTGCCCGTCGCCGCGTCGATGTAGGGTTCGGTCAGGGTTGAACCGTTGCTGGTCTGGGCGCCCTTGTACCAGGGGCGGGTGCGTGGGTCGAAGCCGTCAGGCATCTTGGTGTCGGGACGAATGGTGAAGGCCCCGGTGCTGTCGCCGACGTAGGTTGCCATGAACGAGGAGGTCAGGCTTTTCTGGTCCAGCAGGCTGGCGACCACGTTGGGTTCTGGGTTGATGGCGATGTTTTGCGCAGCGTTCTCTACCAGCGCAATGCGCCCGCTGAGCCAGGTTTGAATGTTGCCGGCGGTGACATCGCCCATTTCATGCAGGTAACTGTTGAGGTTGTTGCGAATTGCGTTGCGTTGCAGGTAGTCGTTGTAGAGGGTAAACAGCGCAAAAGCGGCGACGACGATAAGGGAGGCTGCAAGCAGGATTTTGTGGCTGAAGCGAAGATTTTTATTCATGGCTTGTAGGGTCCGCTAAGGTCTTGATATCCGATGCGCGCCCTTATGGGATGCGCAGAATGGCAGCGTCAAAAAAGGTGTGTTATTGCTTGTGACAGTTCCGCTGGCTCCTGTGGGAACGATCTGACCTATTTTTAGACTTTGTGGGTCTCACATCTGTCTATATCGACCTTGCAGCACTAAAGCTTAACCACGGGTGAGAAAATGTCCGACTCCAAGCAACTCCTGATCGGCGCAGACCTTGAAGGCCAGCCCATCGCCCAGGCCATGCGCCTGGCCAACCGCCACGGGCTCATTGCCGGCGCCACCGGCACGGGCAAGACCGTGACCTTGCAGCGCCTGGCGGAAGCGTTCAGCGACGCGGGTGTGGCGGTATTTGCCGCCGACATCAAGGGCGACCTCTGTGGCCTGGGCGCCGCAGCCAACCCGCAAGGCAAGGTGGCCGAGCGGATTGCCGGCATGCCCTTCCTTAATTACACGGCCAAGGCTTACCCGGTCACGTTGTGGGATATCCACGGGCAGTCCGGTCATCCATTGCGCACCACCATCAGCGAAATGGGCCCGTTGCTGCTGGGAGCCTTGTTGGAACTCACCGACAGCCAGCAGTCCGCGCTCTACGCGACTTTCAAGGTGGCCGACCGCGAAGGCCTGTTGCTGCTGGACTTGAAGGACCTCAAGGCACTGCTCAACCACCTGCGTTATCACCCGGAACTGCTGGGCGACGATGCGGCGCTGATGACCACCGGCTCCAGCCAGGCATTGCTGCGGCGCCTGGCGGTGCTGGAGCAGCAGGGCGCCGAAGCCTTGTTTGGCGAGCCGGCCCTGCAACTCGAAGATATCCTGCAACCGGCCAGCGACGGTCGGGGGCGTATCCATCTGCTGGATGCCAGCCGCCTGGTGCATGAGTCGCCGAAGGTCTATGCGACCTTCCTGTTATGGCTGTTGGCGGAGTTGTTCGAGCAATTGCCGGAGCGCGGTGATGCGGACAAACCGTTGCTGGCGCTGTTTTTCGATGAGGCGCATCTGCTGTTTGCCGATACGCCCAAGGCGTTGCAAGAGCGCCTGGAGCAGGTGGTGCGGTTGATCCGTTCCAAAGGGGTTGGCGTGTATTTCGTCACGCAATCTCCAGGGGACCTGCCGGACACGGTGCTGGCGCAGCTTGGCCTACGTATCCAGCATGGCCTGCGGGCGTTCACCACCAAAGAGCAGAAGTCCCTGCGGGCAGTGGCGGATGGTTTTCGGCCAAACCCGGCCTTTGACGCCTTGGCGGTGCTGACCGAGCTGGGCACGGGTGAGGCATTGGTGGGGACGCTGCAGGAAAAAGGCACGCCGGAAGTCGTCCAGCGCGTATTGGTTGCACCGCCGCAGTCGCGGATCGGGCCGTTGAGCGAGGCTGAACGCGCGGCGCTGGTCGCCAGTTCACCGCTTGCGGGGCGCTATGACAAGCCGATCGATCGCGAATCAGCCTACGAAGTGCTGATGTCGCGTAAAGAGTTGGGGCCGACCGAAGAGGCCAAGCCGGCCGATGAGGAACCGAGCTTTACCGACAAGGCCGGCGCATTCCTGGGCACCACGGCAGGCAAGGCGCTGAAATCCGCGATGCAACAAGCTGCCAATCAGATGGGGCGGCAGCTGGTGCGGGGTTTGTTGGGGTCGTTGCTCGGCGGCAGTAAGCGCAAGTAGTGGTTCAGGCCTTCGGCTTGGCGTGGGCGGCGAGCCGTTCCAATGCTGCGCGCAGGCCTGGGTCGCTGATCCCGTCGGCTGTTGCCTGAATGGTTTCGGCCGCGTTTTCCGATAGGTCCATGGTATGCCCCACCGCGCCTTGCTGGACGGTGGGCGGCTGGACCTTGAACTGGATACGCATCAGGCTGGCGAACTCATCAAAGGCCATCAGTTGCCGCTGCAGGCGTTTTTGCTGATAACGCAAGCGGGTCGCCCAATGGCCGTCCGTGACAATTAGCAGCAGGTTGCCCTCGCGCCAGGACGCCACGTGGCAGTGTTCGCGTGCGGCGGGTTGTAGCTGGGTTTCGAGCAGGCGTTGCAGATGGCCCAAGCGTTGCGCATGGCCAAAGATGGCTTTCAACGGCTTGGCTTCGCGAAGCAACGCGCCGGGAGCGCGGGCTATAAGGGGGCGAAATGCCATTATTGGACACCTTAAGTAACAGAGCGGCCATCTTAGCAGAAAGCGCCTGAATGCCCCCACGCAACGCATCGGCGGGGCAAAACCTGCGAAATCAATAGGTAACTTCTGTGCTCCATGGGTTGAAGTTCCAGCAAAAGCCCTTATTTTAAACAAGCCCTCTCACAGCACCATGCCAGCATCGGGGAATAACGCCACTTTCCTCACCCACGAATCCGGGTAGAATGCGCGTTCGCATGCGGCCGTGAGGGCTGCTCGGGCCACTCACGGTGCGCCCTCCATCCCTATGTGTGGAAGAACCTGCCGATATGTTTGCGCCTTTGTTAAAGAAACTTTTTGGAAGCAAGAATGAGCGCGAAGTCAAACGCATGCTCAAGACGGTGCAGCTGGTCAACGGCTTCGAAGAGCAGATGGTTGCCCTTTCGGACGACCAATTGCGCGCCAAGACCGAAGAGTTCAAGGCCCGCATAGCCAAAGGTGAAACCCTCGACAAGCTGCTTCCCGAAGCCTTTGCGGTCGCCCGTGAAGCCGGTAAGCGTGTCATGGGCATGCGCCACTTCGACGTCCAGTTGATCGGCGGCATGACCTTGCATGAAGGCATGATTGCCGAAATGCGTACCGGTGAAGGCAAGACCCTGGTGGCAACCCTGGGCGTTTACCTCAACGCACTGTCCGGCAAGGGCGTGCACGTTGTGACGGTGAACGACTACCTGGCCCGCCGGGACGCCAACTGGATGCGCCCGCTGTATGAATTCCTCGGCCTGACCGTCGGCGTCGTATTGCCGTTCCAGCCGCCGGAAGAGAAGCGCGCTGCCTACGCTTGCGACATCACCTACGGTACCAACAACGAATTCGGTTTCGACTACCTGCGCGACAACATGGCGTTCAGCATGGATGAAAAATTCCAGCGCGAACTCAACTTTGCCGTGATCGACGAAGTCGACTCCATCCTCATCGACGAAGCCCGTACCCCGCTGATCATCTCCGGCCAGGCCGAAGACAGCTCGCGCCTGTACACCGAGATCAACAAGTTGATCCCGCGCCTGGAGCAGCACATCGAGGAAGTGGAAGGCGTGGTGACCAAAGAAGGTCACTTCTCCATCGACGAGAAGACCCGCCAGGTCGAACTCAATGAAGCCGGTCACCAGTTCGTCGAAGAGATGCTGACCCAGATCGGCGAACTGGCCGAAGGTGAAAGCCTGTACTCGGCGCACAACCTGGGCCTGCTGACCCACGTGTATGCTGGCCTGCGCGCCCACAAGCTGTTCCACCGCAACGTTGAATACATCGTGCAGGACGGCCAGGTTGTGCTGGTTGACGAACACACCGGCCGTACCATGCCCGGTCGTCGTCTGTCCGAAGGCCTGCACCAGGCCATCGAAGCGAAGGAACACCTCAACATTCAGGCTGAAAGCCAGACGTTGGCGTCCACGACCTTCCAGAACTACTTCCGCCTGTACAACAAGCTGTCCGGCATGACCGGTACGGCCGATACCGAAGCGTTCGAGTTCCACCAGATCTACGGTCTGTCGGTGATGGTTATCCCACCGAACAAGCCGCTGGCCCGTAAAGATTTCAACGACCTGGTGTTCCTGACGGCCGAAGAGAAATACGCGGCCATCATCAACGACATCAAGGAAGGCATGGCCCAGGGTCGTCCGATCCTGGTGGGTACCGCCACCATCGAAACTTCCGAGCACGTCTCGAACCTGCTCAACAAGGAAGGCATCGAGCACAAGGTCCTCAACGCCAAGTTCCACGAAAAAGAAGCCGAGATCATCGCCCAGGCCGGTCGCCCAGGCGCGCTGACCATCGCCACCAACATGGCCGGTCGTGGTACCGACATCCTGTTGGGCGGCAACTGGGAAGTGGAAGTCGCGGCGCTGGAAAACCCGAGCCCTGAGCAGATCGCCCAGATCAAGGCTGACTGGCAGAAGCGCCACCAGGCCGTGCTGGAATCCGGTGGCTTGCAGGTGATCGCTTCCGAGCGTCACGAATCGCGCCGTATCGACAACCAGCTGCGTGGTCGTGCCGGTCGCCAGGGTGACGCCGGTTCCAGCCGCTTCTACCTGTCGCTGGAAGACAGCCTGATGCGCATCTTCGCCTCGGACCGCGTGAAGAACTTCATGAAG
Source organism: Pseudomonas sp. KBW05 (assembly GCF_003852405.1). Classification (GTDB taxonomy): domain Bacteria; phylum Pseudomonadota; class Gammaproteobacteria; order Pseudomonadales; family Pseudomonadaceae; genus Aquipseudomonas. The sequence continues at coordinate 172,685 of NZ_QAJM01000003.1, read as the reverse complement.
GCCCTGGGCATGCAGTCCGGTGAAGCGATCGAGCACCGCATGGTGACCAACGCCATCGAGAAGGCGCAGCGCAAGGTTGAAGGCCGCAACTTCGATATCCGTAAGCAACTGCTTGAGTTCGATGACGTCAACAACGAACAACGTAAAGTGATCTATCACATGCGTAACACGTTGCTGGCCGCCGACAACATTGGCGAGACCATCGCTGATTTCCGTCAGGACGTGCTCAACGCCACCGTCAGCGCACACATTCCGCCACAATCCCTGCCTGAGCAGTGGGATGTCGCCGGTCTGGAAGCCGCGTTGAAGAGCGATTTCGGTGTGGACTTGCCGGTTCAGCAGTGGCTGGACGAAGACGATCACCTGTACGAAGAAACCCTGCGCGAAAAACTGATGGCCGAGTTGCTGGCCGCGTACAACGAGAAAGAAGAGCAGGCGAGTGCCGAAGCACTGCGCACCTTCGAGAAGCAAATCGTACTGCGCGTGCTGGACGACCTGTGGAAAGACCACCTGTCGACCATGGACCACCTGCGTCACGGCATCCACCTGCGTGGCTACGCCCAGAAGAACCCGAAGCAGGAGTACAAGCGCGAGTCGTTCACCTTGTTCTCCGAACTGCTGGATTCGATCAAGCGCGATTCGATCCGCGTGCTGTCCCACGTTCAGGTGCGTCGCGAAGACCCGATCGAGGAAGAGGCTCGCCTGCGTCAGGAAGCCGAGGCACTGGCTGCGCGTATGCAGTTCCAGCACGACGAAGCGCCGGGCCTGGAAGCCCCTGAAGTATTGGGCGAAGAGGTCGATGTGGCCTTGGCTCAGACGCCAGTGCGCAATGACCAGAAGCTGGGCCGTAACGAACTGTGCTACTGCGGTTCGGGCAAGAAGTTCAAACACTGCCACGGCCAGATCGAATAAGATTTCGCCCTGACACTGCAACACCCCGCGCCGCGACCGGCCTTTGCCGTCGCGGCGTTTTGCCATTAATTTCACCGTCGCTAACGACGGCACACACATCATCTGATTTTTAAGGAGCGCATTCATGGCTGTTGGTCTTGGTCCTTTGCCCACTTTGCACCCGGTTGCCGGTTTTGAACTCGGTATCGCTTCGGCCGGCATCAAGCGTCCTGGGCGTAAAGATGTGGTGGTGATGCGCTGTGCCGAAGGTTCGACGGTCGCGGGTGTGTTCACCCTCAACGCGTTCTGCGCAGCGCCGGTGATCCTGGCCAAGCAACGCGTGGCTGGCACGATCCGCTACCTGCTGACCAACACCGGCAATGCCAACGCGGGCACCGGCGAGCCAGGCCTTGTGGCGGCTGCGCGTACCTGTGCCAAGTTGGCCGAGTTGACCGGCGTCGATGCCAGCCAAGTACTGCCGTACTCCACCGGTGTGATCGGCGAGCCGCTGCCCGTCGAGAAGATTGAAGGCGCACTGCAAGCTGCGCTGGATGACCTGTCGGTGGATAACTGGGCGGCCGCCGCCACCGGTATCATGACCACCGACACCCTGCCCAAAGGCGCGAGCCGCCAGTTCGTGCACGATGGTGTGACCGTTACCGTGACCGGCATCAGCAAAGGCGCGGGCATGATCCGCCCGAACATGGCCACCATGCTCGGCTACATCGCCACCGACGCCAAGGTTTCCCGCGAGGTGTTGCACAGCCTGATCCTTGATGGCGCCAACAAGTCGTTCAACCGCATCACCATCGATGGCGACACCTCGACCAACGACTGCTGCATGCTGATCGCCACGGGCCAGGCCAACCTGCCGCAAATCACCGAGGCCAGCGGCCCGTTGTTCGCGGCGTTGAAGCAGGCCGTGTTCGAAGTGTGCATGGACGTGGCCCAGGCCATCGTGCGCGACGGCGAAGGCGCCACCAAGTTTGTCACCGTTGAAGTCAACGGCGGCGGCAACCACCAGGAATGCCTGGATGTGGGCTACACCGTGGCCCACTCGCCGCTGATCAAGACCGCGCTGTTTGCTTCCGACCCGAACTGGGGCCGCATCCTGGCCGCCGTTGGCCGTGCCGGCGTGCCGGACCTGGACGTGAGCAAGATCGACGTGTTCCTCGGTGACGTGTGCATCGCCAGCCGTGGCGCCCGTGCCGAAACCTACACCGAAGCCCAGGGCTCGGCGGTGATGCAGCAGGAAGAAATCACCATCCGCATCGAGTTGGGTCGCGGCGATTGCAGCGAAACCATCTGGACCACCGACCTGTCCCACGAGTACGTGAAAATCAACGCGGAATACCGTACCTGATCGTAAAGAGGATAAGCGCGGTGAAACGAGTGCATGTAGCAGCAGCGGTGATCCGTGGTGTCGACGGCAGGATTCTGCTGGCGCGCCGCGCCGATACCCAGCATCAGGGCGGCCTCTGGGAGTTTCCCGGGGGCAAGGTGGAGGCCGGTGAATCGGTCGCCACCGCGCTGTCCCGCGAGTTGCAGGAAGAATTGGGCATCCAGGTCACCACGGCGCGGCCGTTGATCAAGGTGCAGCATGACTACCCGGACAAACAGGTGTTGCTGGATGTCTGGGAAGTGTCGGCGTTTACCGGTGAGCCTCACGGTGCCGAAGGGCAGCCGCTGGAATGGGTCGCCCCTCGGGACTTGCCGAACTACGAGTTCCCTGCGGCCAATGCACCGATTGTGGCGGCGGCGCGTTTGCCGGCCGAATACCTGATCACCCCAGGCGAGCTGGAAACCCCGACGCTGTTGCGTGGCATCCAGAAAGCCATTGCTGGCGGCATCAAGCTGGTTCAACTGCGCGCGCCTAACGGTTACGACCCGAAATACCGTGACCTGGCGGTGGACGCGGTTGGGCTGTGCGCGGGCAAGGCCCAGTTGATGCTCAAGGGGCCGTTTGAATGGCTGGGGGACTTTCCTTCCGCCGGCTGGCACATGACCTCGGCGCAGCTGCGCAAGTACGCGAGCAAAGGTCGACCGCTGCCGAAGGATCGCTGGTTGGCGGCGTCTTGCCACAACGCTGAAGAGCTGGCACTGGCGGAATTGATGGACGTGGATTTCGTCACGCTGTCGCCGGTGCAGCCGACGCAGACTCATCCTGACGCGCAGCCGTTGGGCTGGGAGCAGGCGGCGCAGTTGATCAGTGGGTTCAGCAAGCCGGTGTTTCTGCTGGGTGGGGTTGGGCCGGCCGAGCGGGAACAGGCTTGGGAGGCTGGGGCTCAGGGTGTGGCTGGGATCCGGGCATTCTGGCCTGAGGTTTGATGGTGTTCTGACGGGCCTCTTCGCGAGCAAGCCCGCTCCCACATTTTGATTTGTGAATACATTCAAAATGTGGGAGCGGGCTTGCTCGCGAAGGCGTCAGATCAGGCACTGACAAATCAATGGGGCTTAGCCGCCGCCTGCCACAACACCTCCGCAACACCCTGTCTCCGGGCAATCACCCGCGCCGCCACAAACAACAAATCCGACAACCGATTGATATACGCCAACCCCACCCCTTCCAACGGCTCAATTGCATTCAACTGCTGGCACCGCCGCTCCGCACTGCGTGCCAGGCTGCGGCACACATGGGCCTGGGCGATCAACGCCGAGCCACCGGGCAGGATGAAGTTCTCCAGCGGCCCGACTTCCTCGTTCCAGCGATCAATCGCCGCTTCCAGCCGGTCCACTTCGGCCGCATTCAAGGCCTTGTACACAGGCATCGCCAGCTCGCCGCCGAGGTCAAACAGACGATGTTGGCAGGGGGTCAGCACCTCGATCACATCCTTCAATTCAGGATGTTTACCGCACTGTTCTTCCAGGTTGGCCAGCAACAAGCCCAGCTGGCTGTTCAGCGTATCCACCTCGCCAATCGCCTCGACCCGAGGGTGGTCCTTGGGCACACGGCGGCCGTCGCCAAGGCCGGTTTCGCCTTTGTCACCGGTGCGGGTGTAGATCTTCGACAGGCGAAAGCCCATGGTCATTGCTCCAGTTGAGTCAGTTCGTAAGGCGGCAGTTGGCTGCCGGCCAAGGGCAGGCGCAAGGTGAAGCAGGTGCCTTGGCCGAGGGTGGAGTGCACTTCCATCTGGCCCTTGTGGTTGTTGGTGATGATGAAATACGACACCGATAGCCCAAGCCCGGTGCCCTGGCCGATTTCCTTGGTGGTGAAGAACGGCTCGAAGGTACGTTTGCGCACGTTTTCACTCATGCCGATGCCGTTGTCTTCCACCTGGATTTCCGCCCACGGCGGGTTGAGGCGGGTGCGCAGGATGATGCGCCCCGGCTCGCGGTCGTCTTCACGCAGGTGGATGGCCTGGGCAGCGTTTTTCAGCAGGTTGAGCAGCACTTGTTCAAGTTCGTTGGCGGTACCAGGCACCGGGCCCAGTTGCGGGTCGAACTGGCGCACGATGGCCTGGCCCTTGAAGTCGAAACCGATGGTCAGGTCGAAATCATTGCCGGCGATTTCCACGGCTTGATCAATCAGCGCGGGCAAGTCGCACGGCGCCATCTGTCGATTGCTGCGGCGGCTGAAACTGAGCATGTGCGTAACGATTTTTGCCGCCCGCGCGCCGGCCTGCTGGATGCCGTCGAGCAGTTGCGGCACTTCGCGGCTGCGCAGGTAGCGGTTGATGACGTCCAGTTCGACGCCCGCCTGCTCGGCGTGTTCGAGGTTCTTCGGCAGGTCGGGCGACAGGCGGCGGCGGATGTTCTGCACGTTATGCAGGATCGCCCCCAGCGGGTTATTGATCTCGTGGGCCATGCCAGCGGCCAGGCCGCCGACGGAGAGCATTTTTTCCGACTGCACCATCATCTCTTCCAGGGACAGGCGCTGGGTGATGTCGTCGATACGGATCACCACGCCGCGCCCGGCACCGCCCATCAGCGGGTAGAAGGTCAGGGCGTAATGCTTGGGCTCGTCGTCCTTGATCCAGGTGACGCGCTCGATGCGCTCCACGGTGTGCTGTTCAACGGTGGCCTTGATCTGTGGCAGGTACGGTTTGAGCGGTTGGAAGGCGAGGAAGATCGGCTGGTTCAGCGCTTCGTCCAGGCGTGTGCCGGAGAGGGCGCTGGCTTCCTGGTTCCACTGGGTGACGTAGAGTTGCTCGTCCAGGGCGATCAGGGCGGACGGCATGGAGTCGATGATGCTGTTGAGGTAGTTCTGGAAGCCGGTGAGCTTTTTCTCGATCTTGCTGCGCACCTGGACTTCGAGTTCCAGTTTGCGGTTGGTGTGGCGGGTTTCTTCGGCCAGGCCCTGGGCCTGGTCGTAGGCTTCCTGGGAGTCGTCCCGGGCGCGCTTGAGCTGTTGCTCGCGAGCTTCGATACGCGACAGCATGGTGTTGAAGGCTTCGGCCAGGCTGCCGATTTCGTCATGGTTGCCACGGCCGGCGCGCAGGGCGTAGTTCTCTTCGCGGGTGACCTGGCGCGAGAGTTCTTCCAATTCGTGGATCGGCCGGGTGATCAGGCGTTTGATCTGCCGGGCGATGATCAGCCACAGGAGTACGCTGAAAATCAGGATGCCCAGACTGGCGGTCAAGGTCCCGGTATAAAACGCCACCGGCAGTTCACTGCTGGCCACCAGCAGCAAGTGGCCGGACGGCTGGCCCGGACGGGGCAGGGTGATGATCTGGTTGCTGCGAAACTCGGTGACGCGCCAGGCTTCGATGTGCCGGTAGTGGTCGGGCAGATGCAGGCGGTCGCCGTGTTGCATCTGCGCCAGGCGGTTGCCTTCGCCGTCATACAAGGCCGCTGCGCGCAGGGGCGAGTAGCTGGTCAGCTCATTGAGCAAGGCGTCGGCTTTGGCCGGGGACTCAAGGGCTTCGGCCGCCAGGGCGGGGTTGGACACCAATCGGCCAATGGCCTGGAGTGCCTGGGGCGCCATGCTTTCCTGGGAGATCCAGTAGGCGGCGCTGATAAAGGTGAGGTTGGCCACCAGCAATACGGTGGTCAGCAGCACCAGCAGGGCGGCCAGCAGTTTCTGCCCTACCGGTAGATTTTCAAGACGCTGGCGCAGCGGCATCAGGGTTTTCCCAGGTGATAGACAGGCGGGCAGGGTAGCGCGTGGCTCAGTCTTGGGGCAATCCGCGTACGCGTAACTGCTCGACCAAGCGTACTTGCAACTGTTGCAGATGGGGCAGGTTCAACTGGTGACGGGCCGCCGCCTGGCAAGCATAGCCCAATAGATAGCTGATTTCGGTGCGCCGGGCGTTGGCCACGTCCTGATACATCGAGGAGTAATTGGCCGCAGTCGCCTCGATCACCCGTGTCACTTCGCTGTGCAGGTCTTGCGCGGCGGCGGGTTGGCCGCAGCATTCGAGCAACTCGCTCAGTTCCGCGCAGAGGGTCGCGACTTCGCATGCGTGGGCCTGCAAGCCACCGTTGCGGCATTGGTAAAGCACCGTCAGCGGATTGATCGCACAGTTGAGTGCGAGCTTGCGCCACAGGCGGGTAAGGATGTCGGTGCTCCAGTCATGGGGAATTCCGGCAGCGTGCAGGTCTTCCAGCCACAGCGGCGGGGTGGGATGGCCTACGTCACCCAGCCAGGTATAGCCGTGGCCGGCGAACACCACGCGCCAGTCGCCGTCGCGGAATGCGCCTTCGGTGCTGGAGGCAAAAATACAGCGGGCCAGGGGCAGTTGGGCGGCCACTGCATCCTGGCTGCCGAGGCCGTTCTGCAGCAGGATCAGCTCGGCGTCCGGCGCCAGCCGATGTTGCAGCTGTGCGACAGCGCCTTGAGCGTCGTAGGCTTTGCACGCGACCAGTAGACGCTGGATTGGCTCCGGGCTATCGGATGTTTCAGCGATCACCGGGTAGGTGTGTGCGATGCCGTGTTCCACCAGCGTCAGCCCTGGCCCGGCCTGGTAGCTGGCCAGACGGGTTTTGTCGCGCAAGATCAACCTGACGGGCACGCCCGCCCGCGCCAACCGTGTAGCCCATAGGGTGCCAAGGCTGCCGGCGCCGAGAATATGCCAGGTGATCGACATCAGTTTTTGCTCCGTAGGGTCGCCCGCAGTGAATGAGGCGAAAGAACCGCTATAATGCCCCGGCATTTTAGCTCGGGCGCGCTCCATCTCTACTGAGCCCGCCCCTTATATTGGAGAAATGACATGCCTTCGTTCGACGTGGTATCCGAACTGGACAAACACGAAGTCACCAACGCCGTCGAGAACGCCGTCAAGGAACTGGACCGTCGCTATGACTTGAAAGGCAAGGGCAGCTTCGAATTCAAGGAAAAGGAGCTGACCGTCAACCTGACCGCTGAAGCCGATTTCCAGCTGGAAGCGATGATCGAGATCCTCAAGCTGTCGCTGGTCAAGCGCAAGATCGACGCGCAGTGCCTTGAAATCAAGGACGCCTACGCCTCCGGCAAGCTGATGAAACAGGAAGCCGTCCTCAAGGAAGGCATCGACAAGGAGCTGGCGAAGAAAATCGTTGCTCACGTCAAGGACGCCAAGCTGAAAGTCCAGGCGGCCATCCAGGGTGAGCAGGTGCGTATCACCGGCAAGAAGCGTGACGATCTGCAAGAAGCGATCGCTGCCCTGCGCGCCAAGACCTTCGACATGCCGCTGCAGTTCAATAACTTCCGCGACTGATGGCCATTTGGGGAACCTGAGGGCGTTTTTGACGTCCCACGCCCCAGAACCTGCGCCTACCTTTGAGCCCTACGGGGCTCAATTGCGTTACTGGGTACTCAATTTAAAGCCGCACATCCGCTAGACAGGAGAATGTAGATGGATTTGAACGCTGAAGTGGATCAACTGATCAAGACGTCGCAGTCTTGGGTTCCGATGATCATGGAATATGGCAGCCGCGTATTCCTGGCTGTGCTCACCCTGGCCATCGGCTGGTGGTTGATAAATATCCTGACCCACCGGGTGGGGCGTTTGCTGGCCCTGCGTAATGCGGACCTGGCGCTGCAACACTTCATCACCAACCTGGCCAACATCGCGCTGAAAGTGATGCTGATGGTCAACGTGGCCTCGATGATCGGCGTGGCAACCACCTCGTTCGTTGCCGCAATCGGCGCCGCGACCCTGGCCATTGGCCTGGCACTGCAAGGCAGCCTGGCGAACTTCGCCGGTGGCGTGCTGATTCTGTTGTTCCGCCCGTTCCGTATTGGTGACTGGATCGAAGCCCAGGGCACTTCCGGTACCGTCGACAGTATCCAGATCTTCCACACTGTGCTGCGTACGGGCGACAACAAGACGGTGATCATTCCGAACGGCAGCCTGTCCAACGGCATCATCACCAACACCAACCGCCAGCCGACCCGCAAGGTGGTGTTCGACGTGGGCGTGGACTATGACGCCGACCTGCAGAAAGCCCGTGAGGTGCTGCTGGAGCTGGCGAAAGACCCGCGCGTACTGGCTGACCCGGCAGCGGTGGCCGTGGTGTCGACCTTGGGCGACAGTTCCATCACGGTTTCCCTGCGTTGCTGGACCAAGACGGCGGATTATTGGGATGTGGTGTTCATGTTGAATGAACTTGCACGTGACCGTTTGAAAGCGGCGGGGATTGATATCCCGTTTCCACAGCGGGTTATTCGCGTGATGCAGGAAACGGCGGCGAAGTAATAAGGCGTTGCAGTGTTTAAACCTGGTCGATAGGTCAGGTTTAAACTTTTTGATGTGGCTCGTTAGTTAGCTTGCTAGCTATTCTTGCATTGAAATGAAACTGTAATAAAAAAGCCGCTCCCTTATAGCAAGGGAGCGGCTTTTTATTTAAGGTCGAAACCTTAGGTCATCGTTGTAATTGAGCGGGCAATTACAAGATGTTCAACGGGTATTGCGCGATCAGACGCAGTTCGTCGATGGACGAAGAACCGTAGTAGACGCCGTCAGACGAACGATAGGTCGCTTGACGTACGCGCAGGCTCAGGTCTTTGGCTGGGCCGCTTTGGATCACGTACTTGGCTTCGAAGTCGCGTTCCCACTCTTTGCCGTTCGACGTCGTAGCGGTGTTGGCGCCACTACCGGTGATGTAACGTGCCATGAAGCTCAGGCCCGGAATACCAAAGGTTGCCATGTTGAGGTCGTAACCAGCCTTGAACGACTTCTCGCCTTCGGCGTTGAAGTCGGAACGGGCAACGGAGTTGGCCAGGAAGATTGTGCCGCCGCCATCGATACCGTAACCGTAGTCGCCGTCGCCGCTGACTTTTTGAGCCGCCAGGGTGAAGGTGTGCGCGCCGAGGGTGTAGGCACCCTGCAAGCTGAATGCACGGTTGTCGAGCTTGGTCACGTCGTCTTTGTAGGCGCGTTGCAGGCCTTCGCCCGAGCTCTTGGTATCGTAGATGTTGAAGTCCACGGCCACCGACTGGTCTTCGCTCAGGGCGTGGGTCCAGTTGACGTTGGCGTAGAGCTTGCGCCAGTAGTCTTCGACTTTGGAGTAGTAGAGGCTGGTTGTGAACTCTGGAGTCCAGGCGTACACGCCGCCGACGAAGTTGGCTTGCTTGAGGCCGCGGCTGGTTTCAGGGAAGTCGAGGATACTGTCCTTGAAGGTCTGGGACTGCGCGACGCTGGACGTGAAGTGGCCGGCTTCGAGCTTGAGGTCCTTGATCTCGGTGCTGGTCAGCGAGATACCCTGTGGCAGTTCCGGCAGCAAGCGGCTGTCGTCGGAAGCGTACACAGGTGCGGTGGTGTACTGGTCGCCGATTTTCAGGACGGTGTTGGATACGCGGAACTTGATGGCGCCGCCGCCTTTGGAGTAGTCATCCTGGGCACGACCATCCGAACCGTTCGGGAACAGGCCGGTGCCGTTACGGCCCTTGCCGCTGTCCAGTTTCACGCCCAGCAGGCCGATCACGTCAACACCCACACCGACGGTGCCTTGGGTGAAGCCCGATTGGTACAGGCCGTTGAAGCCCAGACCGGTCTCGTTCGTGTAGCTCTTGCCGGAATCGTTGTTGCGGAAGTCCCGACGGAAGTTCAGCAAACGGGTGTTGATGCTGAAAGTACTGTCGTCAACAAAGCCTTTGGAATCGCTCTGGTCGGACGCCATTGCGAACTGTGCGGTGCCTGCTGAAACAGCCAGGGCGATCATGCTCCACTTCATCACGCGCATCGTGATTTGCTCCTTTGGTTTTTAGGAAGAGTACTGCCGTCCCACCTGTATTTTTGTCTGGGCGGCTCTTTCTTTTTGTGTCGGCGCAAAGGTATATCACGCTGACAATACTTGGCGATACTTGCCTATCTTTCCTTTCAGCTTCTTTACGAGGCTGTCGTAAATTGCTAGATCCATGTCGCAAATTCACAGTCCTTAATGTAACGGGACTGACAACTTCAATGCTGTTTTCAAACGTTTTTAAACGTTTGGATCCTTCCTCGGTATGCATTGAAACGCTGCTGTTTTTATCGCGTAACACCGACTTCCAAGTCGGTGTTGTTGCCGACGATATGAGTCTGAATGCAACAAGCGTGCACAAAGCGGTAACCGAATGTCATTTTTTCGTGAAAACTGTGAAATCACTGTAAAAACCGCATAAGCACGGGGTTTTTACGCCGTTTGGTTTGGGCTTGACGCTGGGGCTTTACGCCTGTGCATTCATCCGTAAACAGTGCCCCAGAGCAAAACGTTACCGGTTCACCCCATCGAGTGGGTAATTGGCGGATCTCTATGAGGCACAAGTGAGTCATTTTGGTGCGCCTCGCTGAAGCCCGACTTAGCGTAGTCGAAATATCCGCCTGCATCGAAAAGGTGCAGGTCTTTTTGCCGGGCGGCGTCTTCGCCGTGAAGGCGGACGCATTCGAAGGTATGCTGGGCGCCTGAAACTGACCTGCCAAACGGAGTGCCCGCGGTGTTTGCCCTAGACCAACGCCTGCAACAAGACACGCTGGCCATTGGGGATTTCCCTCTGTGCCGCCTGCTGCTGTCCAATGACTCGAATTACCCCTGGTTCATCCTGGTGCCACGCATCAACGCTATCAGTGAAGTGTTTCAACTGGATGTCGCCGATCAGCAGACTTTGTGGCAAGAGACGACAGCCCTCGCCCAAGTGCTGAACGAAGGTCTTGGCGCTGACAAGATGAACATTGGTGCGCTCGGTAACGTGGTCAGCCAGTTGCATGTGCATGTGATCGTGCGCAAGCGCGACGACGCCGCCTGGCCGGCACCGGTATGGGGCAAGCATCCCGCCCGGCCTTACACCGACGCGCAAGTGACGGCCATCCGCGCGCGCCTGCGTGAACTGTTGCCTGCCGACTTTATCTTTACCCAGGGCTGAACCATGGATTTGCAAGACCGCGTCAACGACCTGGAAAGCCGCCTGGCCTTCCAGGACGACACCATCGAAACCCTCAATGACATCCTGGTCACCCAGCAGCGGGCGGTCGAACGCCTGCAAATGCAGATGACCGCGCTGCTCAAGCGCCAGGAAGAAATGGGCGGGCAGTTCGAGACCTCCGAAGAAGAAGCGCCGCCGCCTCATTATTGATGCCGCTCCATCAATAGCCGGGCAATAAAAAACCGCGATCCAGTCAGCACTGGATCGCGGTTTTTTGTTGCGAAGGTTAAATCAGCGACGCGGCAGAGCCGCAATCACGTCTTCAGCTTGCAGGCCCTTGTCGCGGTTCATCACGGAGAACTCCACGCGCTGGCCTTCCACCAGGACACGATGGCCTTCGCCGCGGATGGCCCGGAAGTGGACGAAGATATCGTCGCCCGAATCGCGGGAAATAAAGCCGAAGCCTTTGGAGGTGTTGAACCACTTGACGGTGCCGGTATCGCGGTTGGTCATGTCGTAGTTTTGCGACGCGGCCGCAGGCGACGAACGGTAGAAGCTGATCGCCAGGTGAAGAACGATAGCGACGACAGCAATCACCAGGCTGAGCAGGATGGCCGGGTGGCCACCGACTTCAGGCATGGGCGCCAGGAGGGTGAGGGTTTGCACGACAACGCTCAGTACCAGCAGCGCGCTGACCAGGTTTTGCAGTTGATGACGTGTGCCTTTGTTCCAGTAAGGGATCACCGGTGCCAGCGTCAGGTTAAGAAGGCCGAACAAGGCCAGGTACAGAGCGTCATGTTGTTGCAGGTAGGGCAGGCTTTCAGGCTGCAGGCTCGGGATAAAGGACAGCAGCAACGCTGCAACGCCCGTTAGCAGGTGGACGATTTTCAACATTTTGATTAACTCACGTTAAGACGGATCACAAGGAAGAGCTGACTGGCACGGTTCGCTTCTGAACAATGGGAGGCGTTGAGCACGTGCGCGGGTATCAGCCTATGTAACGTGCCGCAAACATTAACGGCAGCCACACGTCGCCTATTTAACAGCAAAGGCTGTGCCTACTCAAATCAAGCATTTCAGGGTATTGCGATGGCGTCGGCATTTCTGCGGCAAAGGCTTGTCCTAGAGAGGTGTGGGCGTTTTTGAATGAGATTTTGAGAATTTTCCTACGTGCTCGACGGCTTGCCCTGCGTCGGTCAGCACAGCGTAGAAGGGGCAATTTGCCGCATGCCCCGTTGAGGGCCTCGGGCTGCACAAGGCCGACTCTCTTGCTAGAGTGGTCCTGCACCTGATCAATGAACGTTCGTCAATTGAAGGGGAAAAACATGGCAATCGATATTGGTATCAGTGAAGAAGACCGTAAATCCATCGTCGATGGGCTGTCACGGCTGCTGTCCGATACCTACGTACTGTATCTGAAGACCCACAACTTCCATTGGAACGTCACGGGCCCCATGTTTCGTACGCTGCACTTGATGTTTGAAGAGCAGTACAACGAATTGGCGCTGGCGGTGGACTCCATTGCCGAGCGTATCCGTGCCCTCGGGTTCCCGGCACCGGGCGCCTATTCGATCTATGCCCGCCTGTCGTCCATCAAGGAAGAGGAGGGCGTGCCCAGCGCCGAAGAGATGATCCAGCAACTGGTGGCGGGCCAGGAGGCGGTTACCCGCACCGCGCGCGGTATCTTCCCACTGCTCGACAAGGTCAGTGATGAACCGACCGCCGACTTGCTGACCCAACGTATGCAGGTTCACGAAAAGACCGCGTGGATGCTGCGCTCCTTGCTCGAAAACCAGTAGATACGCACCCGCTGTGGCGCCGCCCTGGCGCCACTTGCTTGTTTCCCTTCGCTTCCTGGCGTTGTCCTACAACTATCAACTCCGCGTCTTCTGGCCGCTCACGTGCTCCTGCTGTTTTATAGGCCCACTGTCCCATGGGACAACCCCATGGGCTGCTGTTTGGCAATGGAGTGTCAGGTGTATGTCACGCGGAGTGGGTAATGGAGTGATGGAGGCCGGTGGTTTCCATAAGATAAAGGTTGATCCCTTTGCAAAGGGCTTCGACATGGGACTGGCCAGGCCCTTGTCCCGATCAGTCAGGCTCAACGGGTTTTCCACGTGCCTGCGGCTTGAGCAGATTTATTGGAACATCCTCACGGAAATCGCCAGGATCAATGCCTGTTCCGTCAGTGCGTTGCTGTCTTACGTCGATCGGGAAGTGCATTTGCGTTACGGGGGAGTGAAGAACTTCAGTGGTTTGGTCCGGGTGGTGTGTGTGGTTCACGCACTGAAGGGCCACGTAGATCCGTCGAGCCCTGGCTAACCCAACGGTCCCGAGCGCGGCCCGCTGCTCAGGCGGGCCGTGCTTCGGGCAGAAAGCCGGCTGCGCTGCCTTGATTTACCCTATATAATCCCGCGCTTTGCTGCGTGTGCCTGGGCTATTCTCCAATGGGCAGGCGTGGCGCAGTAATGATCTGATCGCCGAGACATCGCCATGCCCATGTACGACTATCAATGTGCTTCCTGTGGTCATCAGTTGGAAGCCATTCAGAAGATCAGCGCAGCACCGCTGGTCGATTGCCCAGCCTGCAACGCGCCGGAACTCAAGAAGATGTTGTCCATGCCAGGCTTCCGCCTGAGTGGCAGCGGCTGGTACGAGACCGACTTCAAGACCGGCTCGAAGAAGAATCTGGCCGGCGGCGACAAAGCAGACTGAGTTGAACTCTACGCGCAGGCTCCTGCATTATCCGTCCCCAGGCTTAAATGTACGGTGACGAGGCAGGCCTCCACCGAATTTCGAATTACGAGAAGTGAAACCACTACCATGATGCGCAGCCACTATTGCGGCCAACTGAACGAGACCCTGGAAGGTCAGGAAATCACTCTTTGCGGATGGGTTCACCGTCGCCGGGACCACGGCGGGGTAATCTTCCTCGATATCCGTGATCGTGATGGTCTGGCCCAGGTGGTGTTCGACCCGGACCGCGCTGAAAGCTTCGCCGCCGCCGACCGCGTGCGCAGCGAATACGTTGTGAAGATCACCGGCAAGGTGCGCCTGCGTCCGGCCGGTGCCGTGAACAAGAACATGGCATCCGGCGGCATTGAGGTGCTGGGTTATGAACTGGAAGTGCTGAACGAGTCGGAAACCCCGCCGTTCCCGCTCAACGAGTTCTCCGACGTGGGCGAAGAAACCCGCCTGCGCTACCGTTTCCTCGACCTGCGTCGCCCGGAAATGGCCGAGAAGCTGCGTCTGCGTTCGCGCATGACCACCAGCATCCGCCGCTTCCTCGACGAGAACGGCTTCCTCGACGTTGAAACGCCAATCCTGACCCGGGCCACCCCGGAAGGCGCGCGTGACTACCTGGTGCCGAGCCGCACCCACGCCGGTTCGTTCTTCGCCTTGCCGCAATCGCCGCAGCTGTTCAAGCAACTGCTGATGGTGGCCGGCTTCGACCGTTACTACCAGATCGCCAAGTGCTTCCGTGACGAAGACCTGCGCGCCGACCGCCAGCCGGAATTCACCCAGATCGACATCGAGACCAGCTTCCTCGATGAAAAAGAGATCATGGGCCTGACCGAGCAAATGATCCGCAACCTGTTCAAGGAAGTGCTGGACCTGGAATTCGGCGATTTCCCGCACATGACCTTCGAAGAAGCCATGCGCCGCTACGGTTCCGACAAGCCAGACCTGCGTAACCCGCTGGAACTGGTAGACGTGGCCGACCAGCTCAAGGCAGTCGACTTCAAGGTGTTCAGCGGCCCGGCCAACGACCCTAAATGCCGCATCGCTGCCCTGCGCGTGCCAGGCGGCGCGAGCATGCCGCGCAAGCAGATCGACGACTACACCAAGTTCGTCGGCATCTACGGTGCCAAGGGCCTGGCTTACATCAAGGTCAACGAGCGCGCCAATGGCGTTGACGGCCTGCAATCGCCGATCGTGAAAAACATCCCGCTGGACAACCTGAACGAGATCCTCGATCGCGTTGGCGCGGTTGACGGCGACATCGTGTTCTTCGGCGCCGACAAGGCCAAGATCGTCAGCGAAGCCCTGGGCGCGCTGCGGATCAAGCTGGGCCACGACCTGAACCTGCTGACCTGCGAATGGGCGCCGATGTGGGTCGTTGACTTCCCGATGTTCGAGGAGAACGACGACGGCAGCTTCAGCGCCTTGCACCACCCGTTCACCGCGCCGAAGTGCACGCCGGCCGAGCTGGAAGCCAACCCGGCTGGCGCTCTGTCCCGTGCCTACGACATGGTCTTGAACGGTACTGAGCTGGGTGGCGGTTCGATCCGTATCCATCGCAAGGAAATGCAACAGTCGGTCTTCCGCCTGCTGGGCATCAACGAAGCAGAACAGGAAGAGAAGTTCGGCTTCCTGCTCGACGCCCTGAAATACGGCGCGCCGCCCCACGGTGGCCTGGCCTTCGGCCTGGACCGTCTGGTGATGCTGATGACTGGCGCCCAGTCGATCCGTGAAGTGATCGCGTTCCCGAAAACCCAGAGTGCTGCGGACGTCATGACCCAGGCTCCAGGTGTGGTGGATGCCAAGGCGCTGCGCGAGCTGCACATCCGCCTGCGCGAGACGCCGAAGGCTGAGTAAGGCTGCGGCGTGAAAGCGCACTGAGTTCCACGCAGTCTAAAAAGGCGCATCTTCGGATGCGCCTTTGCGTTACATGAGGCAAATCCCGCCTGGCGGGGTTGATAAGGTTTCTACAGAATTTTGGAGTTGTGTTATGGCTGGCCATTCCAAGTGGGCGAACATCAAGCACCGCAAAGAGCGTCAGGATGCCAAGAAAGGCAAGATCTTCACCAAGTGGATCCGCGAGCTGACCGTCGCTGCCCGCCAGGGCGGTGGTGACCCGGGTTCCAACCCGCGCCTGCGCCTGGCGCTGGACAAGGCCCTCGGCGCCAACATGAGCCGCGACATCATCGACCGCGCCGTGGCCCGTGGTGCCGGCGCTGCCGATACCGACGACATGGTCGAACTGACCTACGAAGGCTACGGCCCGGGCGGCGTGGCGGTGATGGTCGAGTGCATGACCGACAACCGCAACCGCACCGCAGCAGCGGTGCGCCATGCGTTCAGCAAGTGCGGTGGTAACCTCGGTACCGACGGTTCGGTGGCCTATCTGTTCGAGCGCAAGGGGCAGATTTCCTTCGCTCCGGGTGTAGATGAAGACGCCCTGATCGAAGCCGCGATGGAGGCTGACGCCGACGACGTAGTGACCAACGAAGATGGTTCCATCGACGTGTTCACCTCGTTTGCCAGCTTCTATGCCGTGCGCAACGCCCTCGAAACGGCGGGTTTCAAAGGCACCGACGCGGAAATCGTGATGCTGCCGACCACCAGTGCCGAACTGGACCTGGAGGGTGCGCAGAAGGTGCTGAAACTGCTGGATATGCTTGAGGACCTGGATGATGTGCAGAACGTCTATTCCAATGCAGATATCCCGGAATCTGTAGCCGAGCAGCTTACCTGAGCACAATGAGGATCCTTGTGGGAGCTGGCTTGCCTGCGATGGCATCACCTCGGGTTGACAGAAACACCGAGGTGTCTGCATCGCAGGCAAGCCAGCTCCCACAGTTGTTCGATGTTGGCCGCAAGAATTTTGTTTTACCCAACCCGCAGGCGTTATGACTTTAATCCTAGGTATCGACCCCGGTTCGCGCATCACCGGTTTTGGCGTGGTGCAACAGACCCCGCGCGGCTGCATCTACGTCGCCTCGGGCTGCATCCGCACCGGCGCCGGCGAGTTGGCTGAGCGCCTGCAGATTGTCTATCGCGGTGTGCGCGAGGTGATCCAGACCTACGGCCCGGTGACCATGGGCATCGAAAAGGTGTTCATGGCCAAGAACGCCGATTCGGCGCTCAAGCTTGGCCAGGCCCGTGGCGCGGCCATCGTCGCCGGTGCCGAGGAGGGCATGGAGATCGCCGAATACACCGCGACCCAGGTCAAGCAGGCCGTGGTCGGCACCGGTGCGGCGAACAAGGAGCAGGTGCAGATGATGGTCATGCACATGCTCAAGCTCACCGCCAAGCCGCAAATCGATGCCTCCGACGCCCTGGCCATCGCCATTTGTCATGCGCACACCCGCTCCAGCCTGCTGCCCCACGGTCTGGGCACGGCACGCAGTCGTGGCGGGCGGCTGCGTCTCTGATAGCATCAGCGCAATCGTTTTTCCCGGTCTGGTCTTTGCCTGACCCTCAAGCTTTAAGGATTTGAACCGTGATTGGACGCTTGCGCGGCACCCTGGCTGAGAAACAGCCGCCGCACCTGATTCTGGATGTCAACGGGTTGGGGTATGAGCTGGAAGTGCCCATGACCACCCTGTATCGCCTGCCGTCGGTCGGCGAGCCGATTACGCTGCATACCCATCTGGTGGTGCGCGAAGACGCGCAATTGCTCTATGGTTTCATTGGCAAGCGTGACCGCGACTTCTTCCGCGAGTTGATTCGCCTCAATGGCGTCGGCCCGAAACTGGCGCTGGCATTGATGTCGAGCCTGGAAGTGGATGAGCTGGTGCGCGCGGTGTCGGCCCAGGACACTTCGGCGCTGACCAAGGTGCCGGGTGTCGGCAAGAAGACCGCCGAGCGCCTGCTGGTGGAACTCAAGGACCGTTTCAAGGCCTGGGAAGTCGTACCGAGCATGTTTGCCCTGGTCCCAAACCAGCCGGACATGCCAGCGGCCCAGGTCGCCAGCGCCGAGAGCGATGCGGTCAATGCGCTGATTTCCCTGGGCTACAAGCCGCAGGAAGCCAGCAAGGCCGTGTCGGCCATCAAGGACAAGAACCTGAGTGCCGAAGACATGATCCGCCGCGCCCTGAAGGGAATGATTTAAGTGATTGAAGCAGATCGTCTGATCGCGGCCACCGGCCCGCGCGACCGTGAAGAAGTGCAGGACCGCGCCATCCGCCCCTTGAGCCTGGCCGATTACATCGGCCAGCCTACCGTGCGCGAGCAGATGGAGTTGTTTATCCTGGCCGCGCGCGGGCGCAGTGAGTCGTTGGACCACACGTTGATCTTCGGTCCACCGGGCTTGGGCAAGACCACCCTGGCCAATATCATCGCCCAGGAAATGGGTGTGTCGATCAAGTCCACCTCCGGCCCGGTGCTGGAACGTCCGGGTGACCTGGCGGCACTGTTGACCAATCTTGAGCCGCACGACGTGCTGTTTATCGACGAGATCCACCGGCTGTCGCCGATCGTCGAGGAAGTGCTGTACCCGGCCATGGAAGACTTCCAGCTCGACATCATGATCGGCGAAGGCCCGGCGGCGCGCTCGATCAAGCTCGACCTGCCACCCTTCACCCTCGTTGGCGCCACCACCCGCGCGGGCATGCTGACCAACCCGTTGCGAGACCGTTTCGGCATTGTTCAACGTCTAGAGTTCTATAGCACCGCAGACCTGGCGACCATCGTCAGCCGTTCGGCGGGCATTCTCGGCTTGCCGCTGGACCCGGAAGGCGCGTTTGAAATCGCCCGTCGTGCCCGTGGTACACCGCGAATCGCCAACCGTTTGCTGCGCCGCGTACGGGACTTTGCCGAAGTGCGCGCCAAGGGCCATATCACCAAAGCCGTGGCCGACCTGGCGTTGAACCTGCTGGATGTGGATGAACACGGCTTCGATCACCAGGATCGGCGTCTACTCTTGACCATGATCGAGAAGTTCGACGGCGGCCCAGTGGGCGTCGACAGCCTGGCGGCAGCCATCAGCGAAGAACGCCACACGATTGAGGATGTGCTGGAACCGTATCTGATCCAGCAGGGTTACATCATGCGTACCCCACGGGGCCGTGTGGTGACGCGGCATGCTTACCTGCACTTTGGGTTAAACATTCCGTCACGATTGGGTGAGATGCCCGTGGTAGACGAATTCCTCGATGCAGTGGACGATTAAAAGCATTACGCAAGTCGATTTATTCGACGTTTGTGCTGTCCTAGTGGCTGGTGTCGTCAGTCAGTCACTGGAGAATGTTTCAGGGAATGAAAAAACAGTTGCCCAGCCGGATTGGCAACCTGAGGAGTAAGCACTAGAGTATGCGCGCGCAAAACGGGGATCAGTCGTTCGCACATCGCTGTCGCGTTTATTACGAGGACACCGATGCGGGCGGCATCGTGTATTACGTCAATTATCTCAAGTTCATGGAGCGGGCTCGAACCGAGCGGCTACGGGAGCTGGGCTTTGCCCAATCCCAGCTGGCAGGGGAGGACCTGTTGTTTGTCGTGCATTCCAGCGAGGCGCGCTATCACGCGCCGGCGCGGCTGGACGATGAACTGCTGGTCAGCGCTGAAGTAATCGAATTGAACCGTGTCAGCCTGCGCTTTAAACAGCAGGTCAGGCGGGCAACGGATGCAACGCTGCTCTGTGAGGGGCAGTTCCTGGTGGCTTGTGTGCGCACCAATAGTTTGAAACCCCGGGCCATTCCCGAAGCTCTACGTGCGGCCTTTGCCGGCGTAAGCGGCGCGGGTAAACAATCAAAGCAGGAGATTTAGCGTGGAACCTACCGTCGTCGACCATTCCTCCATGTGGAGCCTGGTCAGCAATGCCAGTGTCGTGGTTCAACTGGTGATGCTGACCCTGGTAGCCGCATCGGTTACCTCTTGGGTCATGATTTTTCAGCGCAGCAACCTGCTGCGTGCCGGTCGACGTGCCCTGGAGAGCTTTGAAGAGCGCTTCTGGTCGGGTATCGACCTGTCCAAGCTGTACCGCCAGGCGGGCAGCAACCCGGACCCGGATTCGGGCGTCGAGCAGATCTTTCGCGCCGGTTTCAAGGAATTCTCCCGTCTGCGCCAGCAGCCTGGCGTTGACCCGGAAGCCGTGATGGAAGGCGTGGCCCGTGCCATGCGCGTGGCCATCTCCCGTGAAGAAGAGAAGCTTGAGCAAAGCTTGCCGTTCCTCGCCACCGTCGGTTCCGTGAGCCCGTACATCGGCCTGTTCGGTACCGTGTGGGGGATCATGAACTCCTTCCGCGGCCTGGCCCAGGCCCAGCAAGCGACCCTGGCCACCGTGGCCCCGGGTATCGCCGAAGCCTTGATCGCCACCGCGATCGGCCTGTTCGCTGCTATCCCCGCAGTAATTGCCTACAACCGTTTTGCTGCAACCAGCGAAACCCTGATTGGTCGTTACTACACCTTCGCCGATGAATTCCAGGCGATCCTGCACCGTAAAGTGCACACCAGCGAAGAATAAGCAGGTAATTCACAATGGCTTTAATCGCTCGAGCTCGCAAAAAGCGCAAGCCGGTCGCCGAGATGAACGTAGTGCCTTACATCGACGTGATGCTGGTACTGCTGGTTATCTTCATGGTGACCGCGCCGATGCTCAATCAGGGCGTGAAGGTTGATCTGCCCAAGGTTTCCAGCGAAGCCTTGCCGCAAGACAACAACACCCAGGTCCTGACCATTTCGATCAAGGCTGACAAGACCTACTACTGGAACCTTGGCAGCGAAGTCGATACCCAGAAACAGCAGGACAAGGCCATGACCTTGCCGCAGATGACCGACGCGGTGACCAAGATCATCCGTTCCGGCAACGAAGGCGGCAAGCACACCCAGGTGTTCATTCGTGGTGACAAGGTTGTCGACTACGGCTCTGTCATGGGCGCCATGGGCGGGCTGCAGAAGGCCGGCGTCGGTAACGTTGGCTTGATTACCGAGGCGCCCTGATGCAGCAGCAGCGAGAGCCGTCCGCCTCGGAAAGCTACTTCTGGCCTAGCGTCTGGGCAATTGCCCTGCACGTCCTGGTGTTTGGCATGCTGTTCGTCAGCTTTGCCATGACCCCGGACCTGCCGCCAGCCAAGCCTATCGTGCAGGCGACCCTGTATCAGCTGAAATCGAAAAGTCAGGCCACCACCCAGACCAATCAGAAGATTGCGGGTGAGGCCCAGAAGTCGGCTGCGCGCCAGACTGAAGTCGAACAGATGGAACAGAAAAAGGTCGAGCAGGAAGCGGTGAAGGCTGCTGCGGAACAAAAGAAAGAAGAGGCGGCTCAAAAGGCCGAGGAATCGAAAAAGGCTGACGAAGCGAAGAAGGCCGACGAGGCGAAAAAGGCTGATGAAGCCAAGAAAGCCGAGAAAGCTGCCGAAGCCAAAAAAGCCGAAGAGAAACAATTGGCTGATATAGCCAAGAAGAAATCTGAAGAAGAAGCCAAGAAAGCTGCCGAAGAAGAGGCCAAGAAAAAGGCCGCTGAAGAGGCCAAGAAGAAAATAGTCGAAGACGCGAAGAAGAAAGCCGCCGAAGACGCCAAGAAAAAAGCTGAAGCAGACGAGGCGAAGAAGAAAGTCGCCGATGATGCGAAGAAGAAAGCTGCCGCCGACGCCACCAAGAAAAAGGCCCAGGAAGCAGCACGTAAATCCGCCGAAGAGAAAAAGGCCCAGGCCTTGGCAGATTTGCTTTCCGACACGCCGCAGCGTCAGCAAGCCTTGGCCGATGAGCGTGGTGATGAAGTCGCGGGCAGTTTCGACGACCTGATTCGGGCACGGGCAGCAGAGGGTTGGACGCGTCCACCTTCGGCACGCAAAGGCATGACAGTAGTGCTGCAGATCGGCATGTTGCCGGACGGTACGGTGACTTCGGTCAGCGTGGCAAAGTCCAGTGGCGATGGTTCGTTCGACAGTTCGGCGGTTGCAGCGGTCAAGAACATTGGCCGGTTGACCGAGATGCAGGGAATGAAACCAAGCGACTTCGCTCCCTATCGTTCATTCAAGATGACATTCACACCTGAGGATCTAGCCTTGTGAGAAACCTTCTTCGAGGAATGCTTGTCGTTATTTGCTGTATGGCAGGGATAGCGGCGGCGGATGAAAAAAACATCCTGGTCACCAGCGGTAGCGATCGGGCCACCCCGATCGCGGTAGTACCGTTTGGCTGGCAGGGCGGCAGCGTGCTGCCGGACGACATGGCCCAGATCGTCAGTGACGACCTGCGCAACTCCGGTTACTACGCGCCGATTCCAAAAGGCAACATGATCAGCCAGCCGAACCAGGCCAGCGAAGTTGTGTTCCGTGACTGGAAAGCCGTGGGCGCGCAGTACCTGATGGTCGGCAATATCGTGCCAGCCGGTGGTCGCCTGCAGATCCAGTACACCTTGTTCAACGTGGCCACCGAGCAGCAGGTCTTGACCGGCAGCGTGTCGGGCACGGCTGAACAACTGCGGGACATGGCTCACTACATTTCGGACCAGTCGTTTGAAAAGCTCACCGGTATCAAGGGTGCTTTCTCGACGCGTCTGCTTTATGTAACGGCTGAGCGTTTCTCGGTAGACAACACGCGCTACACCTTGCAGCGTTCGGACTATGACGGTGCTCGCGCCGTGACCCTGCTGCAATCCCGTGAGCCGATCCTGTCGCCGCGCTTTGCACCAGATGGCAAGCGCATTGCCTACGTGTCCTTTGAACAGAAGCGTCCGCGCATCTTCGTCCAGCACATCGATACTGGCCGTCGTGAGCAGATCACCAACTTCGAAGGCCTCAACGGTGCGCCAGCCTGGTCGCCGGATGGTTCGCGCCTGGCGTTCGTGCTGTCCAAAGATGGCAACCCGGATATCTACGTGATGAACATGGCTTCGCGCCAGATCTCTCGCGTGACCAGCGGCCCAGGTATCAACACCGAGCCGTTCTGGGGTAAAGATGGCTCGACCATCTACTTCACTTCCGACCGTGGCGGCAAGCCTCAGGTCTACAAGGCAAGCGTGGGCGGCGGTGGTGCGGAACGTGTGACCTTTATTGGTAACTACAACGCCAATCCGAAGCTTTCGGCTGATGAAAAGACGTTGGTGATGATTCACCGTCAGGATGGTTTCACTAATTTCCGGGTTGCGGCCCAGGATTTGCAGCGCGGAACCGTAAAAATCCTCACAGATACCAACCTTGATGAGTCAGCCACTGTTGCGCCCAACGGCACCATGGTAATCTACGCCACCCGCCAGCAGGGCCGGGGAGTCTTGATGCTCGTATCCATTAATGGACGCGTAAGGCTCCCACTTCCTACCGCTCAAGGCGAAGTCAGAGAACCATCCTGGTCCCCTTACCTGAACTGACGCGGCGCTACAAAAAGAAGTACTTAACACACTGGGGTTCATTAGGAGTTTCACGATGGAAATGCTGAAGTTTGGTAAGTTTGCTGCTCTGGCTCTGGCTCTGTCCGTAGCCGTTGGTTGCTCGTCTAAAGGCGGCGACAATGCCGGTGAAGGCGCAGCTGTTGATCCAAACGCTGGTTACGGCGCTAACACTGGTGCAGTTGACGGCTCCCTGAGCGAAGAAGCTGCTCTGCGCGCTATCACCACTTTCTACTTCGAATACGACAGTTCGGACCTGAAGCCAGAAGCCATGCGCGCTCTGGACGTTCACGCGAAGGACCTGAAAGCTAACGGCGCTCGCGTTGTTCTGGAAGGTAACACCGACGAACGTGGTACTCGTGAGTACAACATGGCACTGGGCGAGCGTCGTGCGAAAGCCGTTCAGCGCTACCTGGTACTGCAAGGTGTTGCTCCAGGCCAACTGGAACTGGTTTCCTACGGTAAAGAGCGTCCAGTTGCTACTGGCCACGACGAGCAGTCCTGGGCTCAAAACCGTCGCGTCGAACTGCGTAAGTAATTCGTCATGCGAACGTGCCGTCGTGCTCTGACTGTATTGGCTCTCAGCCTCGCACCACTTGCGGTGTGGGCTGCGGTTCCTGTGGAAGATAGCAACTCTGGCTATAACAATAGCGGGAGCAGTTATCCGCCAGCGGGTTATGGCACGAACGGCGCCTATGCGGGGGGAGCGGCTACGTCCGCTCCCTCGGCACAGGGCGAACTGTTCAACCAGCTGCAACGCATGCAGGATCAATTGGCGCAGCAACAAGGCACCATTGAAATTCTGCAAAATGAAGTGCGTCAGCTGAAGCAAGAAGGCCTGGAGCGTTACCAGGATCTTGACCGACGTATTGGAGCCGGCGTTACACCTGCCGCAACTCCTGATAATTCTTCTGCCGGTGGTGCGCCTAGCGCAGCTATCGGTGGTGCAGCAGCAGGGGCCGCTGCCAGCCAAGCCCCTGCCGCGAGCAGCGAACCGGGTGATCCGGCGAAGGAAAAGCTGTATTACGATGCAGCCTTCGACCTGATCAAAGCCAAGGACTTCGATAAAGCCAGCCAGGCATTTGGCGCTTTCCTGCGCAAATACCCGAACAGCCAGTACGCGGGCAATGCCCAATACTGGTTGGGCGAGGTCAACCTGGCCAAGGGTGATCTACAAGCGGCGGGCCAGGCATTTGCCAAGGTCAGCCAGTTGTACCCCAAGCACGCCAAGGTGCCGGATTCGCTGTACAAACTCGCTGACGTAGAACGCCGCCTGGGTCATACCGACAAGGTCAAAGGCATTCTGCAGCAAGTGGTTGCCCAATATCCGGGGACTTCCGCTGCCCAGTTGGCCCAACGGGATCTGCAACGCTTGTAAGCAAAGCTGCCCGTTTAGAAGAAACCCGCGCCTGGCGCGGGTTTTTTCGTTAGAATCCACGCCCTTTTATGAAACACGCTTCTTGGGGCCTACGCGTTGGCGGGGCCTCTCGAAGTGCCTGACGGAGGCGGACAGCCTGTTTAGCTGTTACGCCCGTGGCGACTATGCAAGACACATTACGTATCACCGAAGTTTTTTACTCGTTGCAGGGTGAAACGCGCACCGCTGGCCTGCCCACAGTATTTGTGCGCCTGACCGGTTGCCCGCTGCGTTGCCAATACTGTGACAGCGCCTACGCCTTCAGTGGCGGCACCGTGCGCACCCTCGACGACATCCTCGAACAGGTTGCTGGCTTCCGGCCACGCTACGTCTGCGTGACAGGCGGTGAGCCGTTGGCGCAGCCCAACGCTATTCCTTTGCTCAAGCAATTGTGCGATGCCGGTTACGAGGTGTCCCTGGAAACCAGCGGTGCCTTGGATATTTCCGCGGTCGACCCGCGCGTGAGCCGGGTAGTCGATCTGAAGACGCCCGACTCCAAGGAATCGCACCGCAACCGTTACGAGAACATCGACTTGCTGACGGCCAACGATCAGGTCAAGTTCGTTATCTGTTCCCGTGATGATTACGACTGGGCGAACTCCAAACTGATCCAATACGGTCTGGACCGTCGCGCAGGCGAGGTGCTGTTTTCTCCCAGCCACCACGACCTGAACGCCCGCGACCTTGCCGATTGGGTCGTGGCGGACAATCTACCGGTGCGCCTGCAATTGCAGTTGCACAAATACCTTTGGAACGACGAGCCAGGACGCTGACATGACTGCACAAACCAACGATCAAAAACGCGCTGTAATCCTGCTGTCCGGCGGTCTCGACTCCGCCACGGTAGTCGCGATGGCGCAAGCTGAAGGCTACAGCTGCTACACCATGAGCTTCGACTACGGCCAGCGCCATCGCGCCGAACTCAACGCCGCTGCCCGTGTAGCGCGCGACATGGGCGTGGTCGAGCACAAGGTCATCGGCCTGAACCTCAACGGCATCGGCGGTTCTGCCCTGACCGACAGCAGCATCGACGTGCCGCAAGCGCCGAGCGAAGGCATTCCCATCACCTACGTGCCAGCGCGCAACACCGTCTTCCTGTCCCTGGCCCTCGGCTGGGCCGAGGTGCTCAACGCCCGCGACATCTTTATCGGCGTCAACGCGGTGGATTACTCCGGCTACCCGGACTGCCGCCCAGAGTTCGTCGAGTCGTTCGAACGCATGGCCAACCTGGCGACAAAGGCCGGTGTAGAAGGGCAGGGCTTCCGTATCCTGGCGCCGCTGCAAAACCTCAGCAAAGCCGATATCGTCAAGGCTGGCGTAAGACTTGGCGTCGATTACTCGCTGACAGTTTCCTGCTACCAGGCAGACGATGACGGCCGTGCTTGTGGGAAATGCGATAGCTGCCGACTGCGTGCAGAAGGCTTCCAAGCGGCCGGAATTACGGACCCAACGCGTTATTTTTGATTTATTTAAAATAAGGTGTTGAATAATCCTTAGAAATCAGTATTATACGCGCCACCACACAGCGGGTCGTTAGCTCAGTTGGTAGAGCAGTTGGCTTTTAACCAATTGGTCGTAGGTTCGAATCCCACACGACCCACCATTTTTGGCGGTTTAGAAAATCCGGAAGGCCCACGCAAGTGAGGATTTCCGGGTTTTTTTTTGCCCGCGATTTAGCGCGGTCTACCTGGCTGGGCCATTTCGCAAAAGTCGATAGCCCCACGTCAGGAAGACCCCATGCGTCACCTCAACCCCATCACCCGCGCATTTCAACCCGAGTCCATCGGCGACATCACCTTCCATTTCGACCCACGCCACCAGCCTGAACTATCCACCCTGGTCCAGCGCTTCCTCGCCGCCCCGGAACAACACACCACCCTCGACATACCCGAAACCACCCGCGGCGTTTTCCTGCTGGAGGGCGAGCGCCGATGGGTGTTGAAGCACAACAAGCTTGAGCACTGGAAAAAACAGCTGCAAAACTACCTGGGGCTCAAGCGCGTGTTCGGCCTGCATGACTTGACCAATGAGTTCATCAACCTGTCCGTCGTGTCTGCCAAGTCCGCCAGCGTGCCGCGCGTCGCCGGGTTCGGCTATAAAACGCGCTTTCCGTTCCTGAAAGAGGAATACCTGCTGGTGGGTTTTTTTGATGATCATTGCAGTGTGGATGATCGTCTTGTCGCGCACCCGGAACAGGCCGGTGAGTTGCTGCCACGGGTGTTCCGATTGTTTGCGCAGATGCTCGCCGAAGGGTTTGTGCACATGGACCCGCACCCCAAGAATATTTTGATCGCCCCGGACGGCCAGCTACGCCTGATCGATTTTGAGTGCTGCGCCCATTCGGTCATCGATCATGACTTCAGCCTGGGTTTCTTGATGGGCTACTTCTATCACTTCTGGATCAAGCGTTTCGTCACCCTCGAAGCCTATCGTGCGCTCTGCGAGCGTTACTTGATGGAGGCGCAGCCGAACCTGCAACGCGCCACCTTCGACCCGGTGTTCGAACGCTTCCTCACCCACAAAGTCTCGCGCACCACGCGCTACAGCATCCTGACCAACGCCAAGGCCCAGGCGGCCTTCAAGCTGGCTCCCGCCACACACCCTTGATGCGCTCAGCGGCGTTTGCCAAACACTGACTTCGGCGTCTTGCCGAAGAATCGCGTAAACGCCGCGCTGAAGTTGTTCGGGAATTTGTACCCCACCTGGTAGGCCGCCTGCGCCACTTGGCAACCGCTTTCCAGCAGGGTGTAGGCCTTGCGCATGCGAATCTCGTTGAGCATGCGGTGCGGGGTGGAGTTGAAGCGGTAGTGCAAGCCTTCCTTGAGCTTGAACTCGTTGAGCCCAACCGCCGCACAGAGATAGGGGATGGTCAGCGGTTGGTCCATCTGCTCGATCATGATGTCGCGCGCACGCTCAAGTTTCTCGATGTCGGCGGCGCTGAATTGCAGGCTTTCCGGCAGGGTGTCGGGGCTCAGCAGCTTGAGCTGTTCGGAGAGCAGGCTCAGGGTGTGGATGTGCATGTCCAGCGTGCCGGTCACGCCGTGGTTGAGGTAGCGGGTCAAGGCGCTGGCGTGGCTGGCGCTGGCGGCCGAGGTCTTCTGGAACGCCAGTTGGCGCACGTTGCCGTTGCCGAGGATCTGCTGGGTGCGCTGCTCGCCGATGTACTTGGTGAGCATGCTCTCGCCAATCAACAACCGCAGTTGCGACACCGTCGCACCCGCCTCATAGCAGCGTTCACCCAGGCTGAGCTGGAACGAGGTGATCGTGGTAAAGCCCGCCCTGAACGACACCGCAGCGCCATCCGCGCCTTTGTAGCCGGAATCACCCTGCATGCCGAAGGTAATCACCAGCATGTGGCGGTTGTGCGGGCTGACGGTTTCTTCAATCAAATTGCGCGTAGGGCGATAGCGCGAACGCACCACCATCAGGTCGTCGTCGAAGGTCAGGCGTTCCGAATAGCACTCGCCCAGCTCTTCCGGCAACTGCTGGCGCATCCAGCCGCAGTCTTGCGTGCTGACCAATCGCGAGTGCGTTGACGCGACTCGATACGACTGGGAAATCCTTTGTAAAGCCGACACGTTCAACGCCCTCCCTAGATTTGGCTCCGATTCGCATATGGATTGATCCGAAATCCATACGGACATACATGATAAGCATTCGCATTAATGAATAGCATGTTTCCCCATCAACTGCCATCGCCACGACGCGGCCATGGGGCGATTCATTGAAGGGGAAAGCGTTTGAACACAGGGGTTTTCAGCGGTGCGCTGGTGTGTTGGCTGGGCGGCGCAAGCGTTGCCATGGCACAGACCGAACTGGCACCGGTCAAGGTCACGGCCAACAAGATCGAGCAGGAACAGGAAGGAGTCCCGGCGAGCCTGTCGGTGATCACCGGCGAAGACCTGCGCAAAGGCAATATCGACGATCTGGAGCGCCTGGCCCGCACCACGCCTGGCTTTACCTTCCAGCCGTTCGGGCAGTCCGGCACCAACCTGCCGGTGGTCCGTGGCCTGAGTTCCGGGGCGACGGCGTTTTCCTCCTCGATGCTGATGCTCGTGGATGGCGTGCCGACCCTGATGGGGCAGGGCTTCGACCACAACCTGCTGGGCGTCGAGCGCATCGAGATCCTGCGCGGCCCGCAGTCCACCCTGTACGGACGCAACGCCGAAGCGGGCGTACTGAGCATCCACACCCGCCAGCCCGGCGATACGCCTTACGCGCGCATCGAAGCCGGCACCGGCAGCCGCGACCTGCGCACGCTGAGCGCGGATGCCAGCACGGCGTTGGTGCCCGGTACCTTATATGCCGGCGTGTCCGGCCAATGGCGCGAGCAGGACGGCTTTATCGACAATGCCTATAAAGGCGGCCAGGCCGATGACCGTGAACGCCACAGCGCGCGTATGGTGCTGCGTTGGACGCCAACCCTGGCCACCGACGTCAACCTGCGCTACAGCCGCCAGGACTACCGCGATGGCGGCTCACAATGGGGCGCCGCCAGCTCGACCCGGCGCGAAGTGCGCTCCGGCACGCCGAGCTGGAACCACTCCAGCGGCCGCAGCCTGTCGCTGGACGTGCAACACACCTTCGACTCCGGGGTGAAACTGCGCTCCATCACCGCGCGCAACGACTTCTACGACCGCCTGCAACAAGACACCGACTTCCAACCCGCCGACCAACTGCACCTGGCCCGCGACTACCACTTCAACACCCTGTCCCAGGAATTGCGCCTTGAAGGCCAATGGCGCGACAACCAGTGGCTGCTCGGCGCCTATGCCGACCGCGACGACCACGACCTGTCCTACCAGCAAAAACTGCCGCTGCGCCTGACCGAGACCGCCAGCCAGTTGGGCGGCAACACCAGCGCACTGTTCGGCCAATGGCTGATGCCCCTGGCCGAGCGCTGGACCCTCACCCTCGGCGCCCGTGCCGAGCAAGACAAAGTGCATATCGACCCGGCCATCGGCAGCCGCCAGAGCGCCAGCTGGCAACGCTTCACCCCCAAGGCCGCGCTGCAATATGAATGGCAGCCCGACGCCTACGTCTACGCCAGCTACGCCGAAGGCTTCCGCGCCGGCGGGTTCAACGCCTTCTCCAGCGTCGCCAACTACCCCGGCTACGACCCGGAAAAAGTCAAAACCTACGAACTCGGTGCCAAGGGCTGGCTCGCCGACAAACGCCTGCGCTACTCGGCCGCCGTGTACCTGATGGACGTGCGCGACATGCAGGTGCAGCAGATCATCCAGCCCGGCGTGGTGTACATCACCAACGCCGCCACCGCGCGCTCCACCGGGCTTGAATTGGAGGCTGACTACCTCGTCGCCGACGACTGGCGCGTGGTCAGTTCCGTGGGCCTGAACCGCACGCGCTTCAAGCAGTTCAGTGAAGGCAGCAACGACTACAAAGGCAATCACAACCCCTACGCGCCGGACCTCACCGGCCACCTCAGCCTGCGCTACGACGCGCCTGCCGGCTGGTACGCCCAGGGCGGCGTCAGCGCCGTCGGCAAGACCTACCTCGACGCCGCCAACCAATACAGCCGTGGCGGCTACGGCCTGATCGACATGACTGCCGGCTATGACTTCAGCCACTACGGCATCAGCGCCTACGTGAACAACGCCGCCGACAAGCGCTACGACGCCGTCGGCTACCTGAATGGCACCACCCGCGTGTACAGCCCGGGCCGTGAAGTCGGCCTTCGGCTCAGCTATGAACTGTGAGCGATAAACCTATGAATCTGTCCACCCCACATGCCCTGCAACCTTTCTGGGATCTGACCCTGTCCGCCGTACGCGCCGACGCCCTGCGCATTGCGCTGGAATGGAAACTCTTCGACCTGTTGCAAGTGCCCACTTCGGCCCACCTGATCGCCCGGCAACTGGAACTCGACCCGGCCAACACCGGCTTCTGGCTCGAAGCCCTGTGGAGCATGGATCTGCTGCAACGCGATGAACGCCAGCCGCCGCTGTACCGCAACACGCCGGTGGCCAGCGATTACCTGCGCAGCGATGCCACGGACTACTGCGGCGACGCCTGGACCTTTCGCCTGCGCGGCATGCGCCGTTTCGGCAACCAACTGGGCGAGCAAGTGCGCGCCGGCCAGCCCGACAGCCAACCCACCGACATGACCACCACCATCGACAACTGGACCGCCGCCGCGCGCCTGCAAATCGCCCAGGAGCAGCGCGCCGTCACCGTTGACGTGGCCCTGCGCCTGACAGCCCTGATCCCGGAGTTCAGCCAGGCACGTCGCCTGCTCGACCTCGGCGGCGGTCCTGGCCTGGTGGCGATTGCCCTGGTGCGTGACAACCCGCTGCTCAGCGGCGAAGTTTTCGACTTCGAAAAAACCGTTGAAGTGGCCGCCGCCAACATCCAGCGCGCTGGCCTGGAACAACGTCTCAGCGTGCGCGGTGGCAACCTCGCCAGCGACCCGATTGGCGACGGCTACGACGTGATCTGGTGTTCCTCGGTGCTGCACTTCGTGCCGGACCTGCCCGCCACCCTGGCCAAGATCCACGCGGCATTGCGCCCCGGTGGCGTGCTGATCAGCGCCCACGCGGAGATCCCCGCCGACCCCGAACACGCCCAGCGCGTCATGCCGTATTACCTGTCGATGCAAATGCTCGGTCGCCATGTCACCGAGGCGGGCGGCCTGAGTGACGCTTTGCAACAGGCCGGTTTCAGCCACATCGACAGCTACCCCGAAGTGGCCTTTGCCGTGGCGCCCGTCTCGGTGCTGGTGGCTCGCCGGAGCGCCTCATGAACCCTTCCATGTGGCGTCTGCAATTGCTGTTCGGCTGGCTCGGTTTTGTGCTGGTGGTGCCGAGCATCTACCTGCTGCTCGGCCTGCCGTTGGTGATGCGCGAACACGGTTGGTCGGGCACCGACATCGGCCTGTTCCAACTGGCCGGCTTGCCGGCGGTGTTCAAGTTCCTGCTGGCACTGCCCGTGCAGCGCTATCGCTTCCAGCGTGGGCATTACCGCAACTGGGCGATGCTGCTGTGCCTGTTGTTGGCGGTGTTGTTGGTGGCGGCCAGCCAACTGTCGATCACCGGCAATCCGCTGTACCTGTTCGGCCTGGCGTTCGCCGCCTCGGTGTTGGCGACCTGGGCCGACATCCCGGTCAACGCCCTGGCGATCAAGTTGCTGCCGCAATCGGAGCAAGTGCGCGCCGGCAGCATCCGTTCGGCCGCGCTGTTTCTCGGCGCGATTGTCGGCGCTGGCGTGATGTTGCTGGTGCAAAGCCGCTGGGGCTGGCAAGCGCCATTCCTGTTGATGGCCGGCGGCTTGCTGCTGGCGTTGCTGCCCCTGGCCCGGCTGCGTGAAGGCCATGCGCAAGGCACCACTAGCGCGCCGGTCAGCCCGGCGCTGGCCGACTGGTCGGGTTACTTCCGCCAACCCGGCGCACGGCTGTGGACCTGGGTGCTGTTGACCAGTTTTCCGTTTGTCGGCGCGGCGTGGCTGTACCTCAAACCGCTGCTGCTGGACCAGGGCATGGTCGCGCCGAAAGTCGCGCTGATCGCCGGCGTCGGCGGCGGCGTGGTCGGGGCCGTGGCCAGCTTGCTCGGCGGGCGGTTGATCCACCGCATCGGCCCGGGCCGCGCGATTCCACTGTTTATGTTGTGGGCGTTGATTTCGTTATTAGCACTGACCGCCGCTGTCGGCCTGCGTGCCGACATGGTCTGGCTGGTGGCGGCGGCGTTCCTGTTGGCGACAGCCATGGGCGCGGTATCGACCCTGGTCTTCGCCCTGATGATGTTTTTCTCCCGCGAGCATCGCCAGGCCGCCGACTACGGCTTGCAGGCCAGCCTGTTCGTGTTGACGCGCATGTTGGTGCCGATCGGCGCTGGCGTGCTGCTCGACCGCAGCGGCCACGTCGGCATGCTCGCCGGCCTGTCGCTGGCGATGGCCCTGGTGTGCGGCGTTGCCGTGCTGGCCCGGCGCTCGATTGCGCTGGCCACCGGCGACCCGCAGCGGCCGGTCATTTGATCCTCAGTTTGATTTGAATAGGGATAGGTTCATGAAGGCCACGTTAGGAATCTGCTTGATTACCCAGGCGCAGCCGCTGATTGAGGACGTGACGTTTGTCATCGAGCATTTGCAGGCCGGTTTGCAACCGCTGCCGAATGCCGCTGACTGGCCCGTGACCGCTGGCGACTGCGAAGAAATGCACCAGGCCCTGGGCCCCCGACCGCGCAGCGATGCGGTACTGGAAACCCTGATGGTCCAGGCCCAGCGCTACCTGCAAGGCAGCCCGGCGCATGCGGCGGCGTTGCCGGACATGTGGTTGATGAGCTTCGATTCGGTGGAGGCCGCGAAGGCACGCTTGCGTCAGCAAAGCCCGCCGTTGTCCAACGAACTGTTCATCCTCGACCTTGGCGAACAAGCCGAGGCGGGCATGGACGATCCGTTCGACGCGCTGATCGCCGCCGCGCCGAATGCGCGTCTGTCGCCCCATTCGGCCGTGCTGTACTGCGCCTTGTCGGCCTTGCCCGGCTGGATGAACCGCGTCGGCGGCAACCGCCACCTGCGCGTGGCCAACGACGACCGCGCTGCGCGCCGTGCCGACCTGCTGCGCATCATCCTCGACCATCTGGAGCATGCCCACTTCAACCGCTTGCTCGCCCGTTCCATCAGCGGTCCGTTGCTGTCGGTGAGCCTGGCCACCGAGGTCACGCGCTTTATGCACAGCCGCTGGCAGGAGCGCTGGGACTTTCACGCCTACACCGGTTCGATGGTCGCGGGCCTGATCCAGTCGATGCAGCAAAACGTCGCCGGCACCGGCGTGCGTTGCCTCAGCGGTTGCAACGAACACAGCCTGGCGGTGGGTGCCATGGCCGGCTGGCAGTTGTTTGGCCGCGCCTATGTGATCACCGTGACCTCGGGCATGATCGACGAGTTTCGTGGCACCCTGGCCAACCTCAAGCGCATCGGCGCGCCGGGCCTGATCATCTGCGCCGACAGCCCGGAAAACGTCTGGTACGCGTTCCAGGGCACCCACGACAACGACAACGACGGACGCCAGGTCATCGAAGCCAAGGGTCTGCGCCAGGTGTTCATCCGCAAGGTCGAGGAGATCGGCGCCTGCCTGGAGCAAGCCTTCGCCATGCTCGCCGAACGTGCCGAGCCGGTGTTTATCCTGGCCACCCAAGGCGTGCTCGAATCGCGTCCGCAAGTGCCGTTGAATGTGGCGCTGCCGGCCTTGCCAACGACTGCGCAGGTAAACCTAAGCAGCGCGCAACTCGAAGCGCTGGACCAGGCCTTGGACCTGATCAACCGCCAGCCGCTGCACTTGCTCTGGCAGTGCGGCAAGCTCAGCGAGCAACAGCGCCAACGCGTGCATGCTCTGGCCGAGCGCGGCGCGATTGCGCTGTCCGACAGCATTACCCAGCCGGGCAGCGTCGGTCCGTATCACCAGGGTCGCAAGGTGCCGAACTACCTCGGGCCCTTGTCGTTGTATGGTTTCAGTCGCCGGGTCTACCAGTTCGTGCACACCGACCACGAACTGAACGGGCCGCACAGCCACTGCGTGTTCTTCCTCAAGGGCAAGGTCGACCAGGCCGCCACGCCGTTCTCCGAAGGCAAGCTCAAGCGCCAGTTGCGGGTGGTGCAGGTCAACCATGAACCCCGGCACTTGTCGCCGTTCACCGACCTGGCGCTGGACGTGCCGCTGGACGTGTTCCTCGATCACATCGAGCGCGGCTTGCAGGTCGAACCCGTGGTGCTCGCCCTGCGCCGCGCCAAGCTGGCGCAAGTGGCCGCCACCAGCGAAAGCGTGGCGGCGGACCATATCGAAACCCTGCCGATGACCTCCAACTACTTCTTCCGCCGCCTGGGCAACCTGGTGCGCGAACTCATCGAGCAACACGACTACCGCTACATCGGTGTGTACGACGTCGGCCGTGGCGCCATCTCGGCGTTGCGCAACGTGCCGCGCACCGATCCGGGGTTCTCCGGCTGGTATGGCCGCGCGTTGATGGGCGACGGCCTGATGGCCTTGCCGTATATCGCCATGACCGGCAGCGGCAACGTGCTGGCGTTTGTCGGCGACGGCGCCCGGGCGTTGGTGCCGGACATCGAAGCGCGCCTGGCCCAAGGCCTGACTGACCCTGCGCGCAACGTGACCTTGTTCTACCTCAGCAACGGTGTGCTCTCGCTGATCCAGACCTACCTCGACAAGCGCTACGCCCACAACGGCGCGCAACAGGTCGCCGTCAGCACCCGCGCCGCCGCGACGCAACCCGTGCAGCGCATCGGCACGATCAACCTGCACCGCGAGCGGCAGGTGCGCTTCGATGAAGCGCACCTGCGCAACGCCCTGACCCAACCCGGGCAACTGAATATCTTCGACGTATTGCTGGCCCACAACTCGGAAGGCGACGGCTTGAGCCTGGTCTCCGAAACCGCCTGGAACCGTCAATGAAACACAGAGGACACGCTCCCATGAAATTCGGTTTTATCGCTCACCCGACTTCCATCGCGCTGCAACGCCAAGTGAAGATCATCGACCTGCTCGATCGCACCCTCGCGGAGCAGGATCGCGGCTATCAGCCCGAACTGTGGCAGCCACGCAACCTGGTGCCGTTCGCCGATTTCGGGCGCATCGTCAGCGCCACCGGCGCCACTTGCGAAGGCATCCTGCATTACCTGCCACTGACCGCCGAGCAAATGCTCAGCCAGCCGCGCAGCATTGCCGCGCGGGTGCTGGACGGTGTGAACAGCCTCAAAGAGCAGGGCGCCCATCTGGTGGGCCTGGGGGGCTTCACGGCCATCGTCGGCAACCGTGGCTTGCAGACTCAGGAGCGCAGTGGCGTGGCGGTCACCACCGGTAATTCGCTGACGGCCTACGCCGCCTACAAGAACGTGCTGGAAGCCATGCAGCGCCTCGACGTAGATCCCGCCGACAGCGAAGTTGCGGTGGTCGGCTACCCCGGCTCCATCGCATTGGTCATCGCCAAACTGCTCGCCCGCCATGGTTGCCGCCTGCGCCTGGTGCATCGCGGCAGTGTCGAGCAAGGCCTGGAAAGCCTGGCCTACCTGCCGGGGGAGATGCACGCCCAGGTGCGCCTCACCGCCGAGATCGAAAGCTGCTACGACGACGTGCGCTTCTACGTCGCCGCCACCTCCAGCGGCGGGGTGATCGACCCCTATCGCCTGGCCTCCGGCGCGGTGGTGATCGATGCTGCGTTGCCCCGCGATGTGCTGGCTTTCAACCACGACCGCAACGACATCCTGATCGTCGACGGCGGCCTGGTGTCGGCCAGCGACGCGGTGCGTTTCGGCACCGAAAACCTCGGCCTGGCACCGAAGAAATTCCTCAACGGCTGCCTCGCCGAAACCCTGGTGCTGGCCCTGGAAGGCCGTGCCGAAGCGTTCTCCATCGGGCGTGAACTGCCTGAAGAAAAAGTCCTGGAAATCGGCCGTATCGCCGAGCTGCACGGTTTCTCGCCGTCGCCTATGGCTTCCTATGGCGAGCGCCTGCGCGACGAAGACTTCCAGCCCCTGCGCCGCTTCCACCGCCGCCAGGACGTGGCGCCGCCCGCCGACCTGCGCGCCGAAGCCTTGCGCTGCTTCGGCCAGCACATCAACCCGGTGCTGCGCGAGTTCTACCAGTTCAACCATATCGAGCGCGTGTTCACCCAGGGCGAGGGCTGCTGGCTGACCGACCTGGACGGCGGCCGTTACCTGGATTTTGTCGCCGGCTACGGCTGCCTGAACACCGGGCACAACCACCCCAAGGTCAACCAGGCGTTGCAGGCATTCCTGCAAAACCAGCACCCGACCTTTGTGCAGTACGTGTCAGTGCCGCTGCATACCAGCCTGCTCGCCCAGCGCTTGAGCGAACTGGCGCCGGGAGATCTGGAGCGGGTGTTCTTCAGCAACTCCGGCACCGAGGCCATCGAAGCCGCGTTGAAACTGGCGATGGCCGCGATGCGTCGTCCACGCGTGCTGTATTGCGACAACGGCTACCACGGCAAGACCCTCGGCGCGCTGTCGGTGACCGGTCGCGACAAACACCGCGACCCGTTCAAGCCGCTGCTGCCGCGCTGCGATTCGATTCCCTTCGGCGACCTGCACGCCCTCGAAACCGCCCTGCAACAAGGCGATGTCGGCGCGTTCATCCTCGAGCCGATCCAGGGCGAAGGCGGGGTGATTTTCCCGCCAGCGGGTTATCTGCAACAGGTGCGGGCGCTGTGCACGGCCCACGATTGCGTGATGATCCTCGACGAAATCCAGACCGGCCTCGGCCGCACCGGCAAGCTGTTTGCCTGCGAGTGGGAAGGGGTGGTGCCGGACATCCTGGTGCTGTCCAAATCCCTCTCCGGCGGTGCCGTGCCGATTGGCGCGACGCTGTCCAGCGCGGCGCTGTGGGACCGCGCCTACGGCAGCATCGACACCTTTGCCTTGCACACCTCGACCTTCGGCGGCGGCAATTTCGCCTCGGCTTCGGCCCTCGCCACCTTGGATGTGATCACCAACGAAGACCTGGCCGGCAACGCGGAGCGGGTCGGTACGCAACTCAAGGAGGCGTTGAGCGAAGCCGTCAGCGGCTACCCGTTCATCCGTGAAGTGCGCGGCCAAGGCCTGATGATCGCCATCGAGTTCGAGTACAGCTACACGGGCGGCGTCGAGGCGTTTGTGCGCGAGTTCGCCAGCCGTATGCCGGGCAACGCGGCGGGCACTTATCGCATGCTGTCGGGCAAGGCCAAGCGGCATATCGACGAGGCCATCAGCGAGGTGGAGAAAAACTTCGAGGAGATGTTCGTGCTGCGCTTTGTCAGCAAATTGTCCCGGGAGCATGGCGTGCTGACCTTCGTCACCGCCAACAACAACCGGGTCATGCGCATCCAGCCGCCCCTGGTGCTCAGCGAGTCCGAGGCGCGGCATTTTGTGCAGGCGTTCAGCGCGGTGTGCAAGGACATGTCGACCTTCCTCGGCTGATTTTCCTGGGCTGTCTTCTTGTGGCGAGGGAGCTTGCTCCCGCTGGAGTGCGCAGCGCTCCCAAGATTTTGGGGCCTCTACGCGGCTCAGCGGGAGCAAGCTCCCTCGCCACAGGTGTTCCGTTCACCACTGTTTATTTAAACGCATACAAAAATATCCCTTATGAATATGAATGTTCTGATTTGTTGAATTGATTAAACCAAGTGTTTACTTGAGAATCACTTGCATTCAGAAACAGGTATTCGTGATGAAACTTCCTGCACTTGTAGAGCCACTTGCCCAACTAAGTAACGACGAAATAACCCGTTATAGTCGGCACTTGTTAATTCCCGATGTCGGCATGGACGGCCAGCGCCGTTTAAAGACCAGCAAGGTGTTGGTCATTGGTGCCGGTGGTCTTGGCTCGCCCGCCTTGTTGTACTTGGCAGCGGCCGGTATCGGTACCTTGGGCCTTATTGATTTTGATGTGGTGGACGAGTCCAACCTGCAACGCCAGGTGATCCACCGTGTCGCCACTGTCGGCCAATTGAAGGTCGACAGCGCCGCCGCCGCGATCCGCGATTTGAACCCCCATGTGCAGGTCAACTGCTACAACCTGCGCCTGGAACCGGAAACCGCCGTGCAGCTGTTCAGCGAGTACGACCTGATCCTCGACGGCACCGACAACTTTGCCACCCGCTACCTGGTCAACGACGCCTGCGTGCTGGCCGGCAAGCCGTACGTGTGGGGCTCGATCTACCGCTTCGAAGGCCAGGCCTCGGTGTTCTGGGAAGATGCTCCCGGCGGCGTCGGCCTCAATTACCGCGACCTCTACCCCGAGCCGCCGCCACCGGAACTGGCACCGTCCTGCTCCGAAGGCGGGGTGCTGGGCATCCTCTGCGCGTCGATTGGCGCGATCATGGCCACCGAGGCGGTCAAGCTGATCACCGGCATTGGCGACAGCCTGCTGGGCCGCTTGATGGTCTACGACGCCTTGGAAATGTCCTACCGCCAAATGCCGCTGCGCCGTGCGCCGGGCCGTCAGCTGATTACCGCCCTCAGCGATTACCAGGCGTTCTGCGGCCTGCTGGCGCCCCACGGCGTGCAGCCGTCGGACATCCCGTCCATCAGCGCCCGCGAGTTGCACGCCCTGCGCGAACGGCGGGAAAACCTGCTGCTGATCGATGTGCGGGAACAGACCGAATGGGACATCGTGCACATCCCCGGCGCGCAACATATCCCCAAGGGCCCGAACACCGCGCAGGTCATCGAAACCCGTTTCGGCAAGCACGCCAACCTGGTGCTGCATTGCAAATCCGGGATGCGTTCCAAGGCGGTCTTGCTGGAATTGCAGCAACGCGGTTTCAGCAATGTGCGCAACCTCGACGGCGGTGTGCTGGCCTGGGTGCGTGATGTCGAACCGACGTTGCCGAGCTACTGACGGCCATGTTGAAGCTGCGTGCCGGCCTGCTGGAGGCCATGTTGGAACAGGCGCACCGCGATCACCCGCTGGAAACCTGCGGCATCATCGCTGCGCCCGTGGGTGAGCCAACCGCCGAACGCCTGGTGGCGATGGACAACGCGGCGCGCTCCGAAACGTTCTTCAGCTTCGCCCCCAAGCAGCAATTGGCGGTGTGGCGCGAACTCGATGAACGGGACGAAGAGTGCCGGGTGATCTACCACTCCCACACCGCCAGCGTGGCCTACCCCAGTGCGGAAGATGTGAGTTATGCCGGTGATCCATCGGTGCACTACGTGATTGTTTCAACATTGCCGGAAGTTGAAGTTGCAGTGCGCAGTTTTCGTATCGTGCAACGCAAAGTGACTGAAGAAGTTATCTACATCGTTAATTAAACCGAAATTAATCAATGGGCCAACTAAGGCCCAAGGAGTTCTGCATGTCGATTTCCGTGATGGTGCCCACTTTATTGCGCTCTTTTACCCAGGATCAGAAGCGCGTGGAAGTGCAAGGCAACACTGTTCTGGAAGTGATCGAACAGATGGAACGCGAATACCCAGGCGTCAAGGATCGCTTGATTGGCGACGGCCAGGTGCATCGCTTCGTGAACATCTACGTCAACGATGACGACATCCGTTTCGCCGACAACCTGGGCACCGCGCTCAAGGCCGGTGACGCCATCACCATCCTGCCGGCTGTCGCGGGCGGCTGAGCGGCGGCGATCTCTAAGAGCTGGCGCGGCGTACCTCACCCGAGGTCGCGCGCGCAGCGATCACTCACCTTTCTGGCGAATGTCGAATGTCTGCACTTCTACATGGCTGTAGCCTCAGCGGCACGTTTACCGGCGCACCGGCCGGGATGGCCAGCTTGGCCGCGTCACTGCGCTACCAGGCGACGGCGCTGGGCCTGGCGCCCCATGACAGCGATAAGCGCGATGCCATGCGCATGGGCTTGCATCACCCTGACCTCAAGTCGGTGCAGGGCGTGATTCACGGCTGGGCCGACGGCACGTCCGCCGGCGCCACCGAACACACGGTGCAAGCGGCCTGCGGCTTGATGTCGGTGCACGGCCGGGCCAGCGGCAAGGTCCAGGGGCTGGGCGTGGATTACGTCTCCACCCTCGGCGCCAGCCTCGCGCTGCAAGGCGTGTTGGCCGCAGCCGTCGGGCAACTGCGCGGTGGCGATTTCAGCCGCGTGGACACCGCCATGGCCGGCGCCGGCGTGTTGAGCATCGCTCAATACCTGGCCGGTGCCACGGCGGGTGCTGAAGCCGAACACCTGTTGCCGGGGGCGACGTGCGCAAAGAATCGCCCGCCGTTCATGTCGGCGGACGGCGTGTATTTTGAATTGGAAACCCTCGACGCCGAGCCGTGGCGGCGCTTCTGGGCGCAGGTCGGCATCGACGGCGAACAGGCCGGACAGGGCTGGAAAGCCTTCCTGCTGCGCTATGCCAAAGCCGTCGCGCCGATGCCGCCGGTGTTTCGCCAGGCCATGGCGCGCTTGTCGATGGCGCGCATCACCGCGTTGTGCGCCTTGAGCGGCATGGCGGTGTGCCCGTTGCGCAGCCTCGCCGAGCGTCGTGGCGATGCGGATCTGCCCGCGCAAATCGCCCAAGGCCCGTGGAGCTTTGCCGTCGCTGCCGGCGGCCAGCCATTGCGTGGCCTGAACAACCCGGCGTTGCCGTTGAGCGGCCTCACCGTGATCGAATCCTGCCGCCGTATCCAGGGCCCGCTGGCCGGGCATCTGCTGGCGATGTTGGGCGCCGAGGTGATCCGCCTCGAATTGCCTGGTGGTGACCCGCTGCGCGGCATGCCGCCGTGTGTGGAGGGCGTGTCGGTGCGCTTCGATGCGCTGAACCGGCACAAGCAGGTGCGGGAGTTGGACATCAAGTCCCGCGCCGGTCGCGACGAACTGTTTGAACGGGTGCGTGACGCCGATGTGTTCCTGCACAACTGGGCGCCGGGCAAGGCCGCCGAGCTGGGCTTGGACAGCGCCGACCTGCTGCGCATCAACCCGGCGCTGGTGTACGCCTACGCCGGCGGTTGGGGCCACGACCGCCCGGGCGAACCGCTGCCCGGCACCGACTTTATGGTGCAAGCCTGGTCCGGCGTCGGCGAACAGATCGGCCAGGCTTCGGCCACGCCGGGCGGTTCGTTGTTCACCGTGCTCGATGTGCTGGGCGGTGTGGTCGCGGCGCAAGGCGTGAGTGCGGCATTGCTGCATCGTGCCCTTAGCGGCCAGGGTGCGCGGGTCGATAGCTCGCTGCTGGGCACCGCCAACCTGCTGACGGTGCAGGACGCGCCCACACAGAGCCTGCTCAAGGGCGTCTACCCGACCGCCGACGGCGTGCTGG
Organism: Pseudomonas sp. KBW05; assembly: GCF_003852405.1. Classification (GTDB taxonomy): domain Bacteria; phylum Pseudomonadota; class Gammaproteobacteria; order Pseudomonadales; family Pseudomonadaceae; genus Aquipseudomonas. The sequence goes on along the minus strand of NZ_QAJM01000003.1, from coordinate 131,331 downwards.
CCATCGACTGCCAGACTCCGGCGCAACTTGCACAGCTGGAAAACATCCTCGCCTGCGACTTGCATAGCGATGCAGCAATCCGCAGCGCCTTGGCGTCGCAACCCGCCGCTACCTGGCAACAGGTGCTGGGCGCCGCCGACATCCCGGCCGTGGTGGCCGTAGAAGACCTGTCAGCCCTGGCTCAAGACAGGCGATTGAAGACGTGTTTAAGCGTGAATGCCTATACCTCGGTCAACGCTCACTGGAGTTTTCGATGAATAACGCAGGCATTATCGATCTGGTTCCCGCCGCTGTGCGCAGCGTGTGGGAACAGGACGGCACTTACCCCAACCGTTCGGTGTACCAACTGTTTCGTGAACACGCCGAACGCGACCCGCACAAACCGGCGGTGCTCGAACCCGACAGCAGCGTTACCTACGGCGAGCTGCACGCAGCGGCGCTGCGCATGGCCGCCAGTTTGCGCAATGCGGGCATCGTCGCCGGTGACGTGGTGGCGTATCAACTGACCAACAGCTGGCGCAGTTGCGCCATCGACCTCGCCGCTGCGGCGCTGGGCGCCGTGGTCGCGCCGTTTCCACCGGGGCGCGGCAGCCTCGACATTCAATCCCTGGTGCGCCGTTGCGATGCGCGGGCGGTGATCGTGCCGGCGCAGTACGCCGGCATCGATTTGTGCCAGGTCATCGAAGCCCTGCGCCCGACGTTGTTGTCGCTGCGCGTGCTGATCGTCGAAGGCGAGGCGCGCAAAGGATGGCTGAGCCTGGAGCAGATGTTCCAGGCCGAGCCCTTGAGCGCAGCGCAATTGCCCGAGGTGTGCCCGAATTCTCCGGTGCGCTTGCTGGTGTCCTCCGGCACCGAGTCGGAGCCTAAATTGGTCGCCTATTCCCACAACGCCCTGGTTGGCGGGCGCGGGCGCTTCCTGCAACGTGTGCACCCCGAGGGCGGTACGTTCCGTGGCCTGTACCTGGTGCCGCTGGGTTCGTCGTTTGGTTCGACGGCGACCTTTGGCAGCCTGTCCTGGCTCGGCGGTTCGATTGCGGTGTTGCCGCAATTCGATGTCGCGGCGGCTATCGACGCCATCGCCCAATTGCGCCCGACCCACATCCTCGGCGTGCCGACCATGTTGCAACGTATCGCTGCCGATGCGCGGTTGGCGCAGGTGGATAAATCCAGCCTGCTCGGGCTGATTTGCGGCGGTTCGCTGATCGATGAAGTCACCGTGCGCCGCTGTGTCGAGGCGTTCGGTTGCGGTTTTATCAGCCTCTACGGTTCCGCCGACGGGGTGAACTGTCACAACACCCTGGACGATGCGCTGGATGTGGTGTTCTACAGCGTCGGCCGGCCGAACCCGGCGGTGTGTGCGATCAAGATCTTTGACGAAGACGGCGTGGAATTGCCCCAGGGCAGCGTCGGCGAAATCAAGGCGCGCGGCCCGTTGAGCCCGATGCAGTACGTGAATGCGCCGGAACTCGACGCGCAGTACCGCGACGCCGAAGGCTGGGTGAATACCGGCGACCTCGGTTACATCGACAGTGATGGCTACCTGATTTTGGCCGGGCGCAAGAAAGACATCATCATCCGCGGCGGCGCGAACATCAGCCCGGTGCAGATCGAAACCCTGGCCACCAGCCACCCGGACGTGGTCAGCGTCGCGTGCGTGGCGGTACCTGACCCGGACCTCGGCCAACGCGTTTGCATCTGCGTGACCTTGCGAGACGGCGCCGCGCGTTTCTCCCTCAGCGAGTTGACCGACTACCTGCGTGAGCAAGGGCTGGAGGTGAACAAGCTGCCGGAGTACCTGCGTTTCTATCGCCAATTGCCGCTGACGCCAGCGGGCAAGATCGACAAGAAATCCCTGGCCGCCGAAGTGGCGTTCCTCGAAAGCGGGGCGGGCATCGCATGTTGAAGGCGCAGCGGGTACGGCAGTTTGTCGATGAGCGCATCATCCCCGTGGAAGGTGAGTTGGCCAGCAATCCGCAATTGCTGGCCGAGCTGAGCGAGCAGGCGCGGGCCGAAGGGTTGTGGGGTAGTTTTTATCCGCACACCGCTGGCAGCTTGCGCGATTACCTGGCGGTGGCCGAACAGGAGGGGCGTTCGGAATACGCCCCGGCGATCTTCGGCGATGACGCCACCCTGGATCTGCACATGCTCACTCGCCACGCCAGCGAGGCGGTGCGCCAGCGCTTCCTGGAACCGTTGGCGAGTGGGGCGATGGTGTCGAGCTACGGCATGTCCGAGCCGGACAGCATCGGTTCGATCCCGGCGACGATCACCGCGCACGCGGAACTGATCGACGGCCAGTGGCGCTTGAACGGGCGCAAATGGTTTATCTGCCGCGCCGAGCGGGCGGCGTTGGTCACGGTGGTGGCGCAGACGGCGCAGGGCTTGTCGATGTTCCTGGTGCCAGCGGATGCGCCGGGGTTTCGCGTGGTGCGGCCGTTGTCGATCCTTGGCCGCTTCAGTGGCCAGGGCGAGTTGGCCTTTGACGATGTGCCGGTGGCGCCGGCCTATGTGCTGGGCCAGCCGGGGCAAGGGCTGGCGCTGATGCAGGAGCGCCTGGGCTTGGGGCGCATCCTGCGTTCGGTGCATTGGCTGGGCTTGGCCCAGCGTTGTTTCGACCTGATGTGCGCGCGCATTCATTCGGCCCGTGGCCAGCAGGCGCGGCTGGCCGACAAGCAGTTGGTGCGCCTGCGGGTGTTCAGCGTGTACCAGGCCATCGCCAGTGCGCGGTTGTTGTTGCAGGACGCGGCGGCCAAACGCGATGCGGGCGTGGCCAACAGTGTTGAAGTGAATATCGCCAAGGTCGCGGCGTCCCAGGCGTTGAGCGCGGCGGCGGATTCGGCGATCCAGATCATGGGCGCCGAAGGCTTGAGCGCGTGGTCGCCACTGCCGGGCATCTACAACACCGCGCGCACCACGCATATTCTCGATGGCACCGACGATGCGCTTATCAGTGCGGTCGGCCGGCAGTTGCTCGATAGCTGTGGCGTGGACGGGTTGGACTTCGACCTGCCGTCGGTTGGAGCGCGGGGATGACCCATAGCCTGTGGTTGCGCGTGGTGCTGACCTGCGCCATGGCCCTGCCGATGCTGATCTTCTACGCGGTCGGCACCCTCGGCCCGTTGATGATCGCCGATCTTGGCGTGCCGACGCCGTGGCTCGGTTGGTTGATCACCAGCACCTTTGGTTTCGCGGCGTTGCTGTCGTTGTGGGCCGGGCCGCTGGTCAATTGGCTGGGCAGCCGGCGTGGCCTGGCGTTGTTGTTCTGGAGCACGGCGTGCTCCTACAGCCTGCTCGCCGCTTTGCCGGGATTTGCGGGTGTGGTGCTGGCGCTGACGGTGTGCGGGATTGCCCAGGCGTTGGCCAACCCGGTGACCAATCTGCTGATTGCCGAGCGCGTCGAGCCAGCGTTCAAGGCGGCGGTGGTCGGGTTGAAGCAGTCCGGGGTGCAGGTCTCGGCGTTGTTTGCCGGGGCGTTGTTGCCGGGCTTGGCGCTGGGTTTCGGTTGGCGCGGGGCGTTGGCGTGCCTGCTGCTGCCGGCGTTGCTGCTGGCGGTGTTGGGGCCGCGTGTGGCGCCAGCGGCATCGGCGCGCAAACCGCTGAGTTTGCGGGTAGCGCGGCCGACGGCGCGCCTGGCTGTGTTGATGAGTATCCAGCTGTGCGTGGGCGTGGTGTTGTCGTCCTTCGTGACCTTTCTCGGTGTGTTCGCCGCCGGGCAGGGCATGTCGGCCACGGCCATCGGCGGCTTGATCGCCGGCTTCGGCGTGATGGGCATTGTTGCGCGCACGCTGTTGACGCCGTTGGGCGCGCGCATGGCCGATGAATCGTGGCTGTTGCTGGTGTTGCTGCTGTTGGCGAGCGTGGCGTTGTGGCTGACCGCCCAGGCCACGCCCGCGCGTCACTGGCTGCTGTGGGCCGGTGCGCTGGGCATGGGCCTGACGGCAGTGGCGACCAATGCCATCGCCATGAGCATGGTGCTGCGCGACCCCGGTTTCGGCGCGCCGGCGCCGTCGGCGGGGTTGCTGTCGGTGGGCTTTTTCGGCGGGTTTGCGCTGGGGCCGCCGTTGTTCGGGCTGGTGTTCGGCCAGTCCTGGTGGATGCCCATCGGCGTGGTGCTGCTGGCCTGTGGGCTGAGCCTGGTACTGACGCGGGTGCGCGCGGCGCCGGGTTTGCAGGTGGTCAAATGAGCGCGTTCGAAGTGTTGGACCGGCCGCTCAACAGTGCCGAGACGCAGCGCGCCATCGAGGCGATCCTGTCTCGACTGGAGCAGATCGAGGCGGTCTGTGGCGAGGGTTTCCCGCTGTACAACGACGGCGCCTGGAAAGTCTCGGCCGGTGGCTCGTGGCTGGGTGGTTTCTGGGCGGGGTTGTGGTGGCTGCGCGCCGTCCATTACGGGCGCCAGGCGGATCGGCAACAAGCGCTAAGGATTGCTGAACGCCTGCGCGACAAGCTCGACAGCGATACCCATCACCGCAGCTTGATCTTCTGGTATGGCGCTGGTCTTGGCGCGCAGTTATTGGCGGATCCCGAAGCTGCGGAGTTGGCGCAACAGGCCGCACAGCGCCTGGCCCATGCGTTTGATCCGGTGCTCGGTTGCATCCCCCTGGGCCGTGAGATGGGCGGCGGCGCGCAGGGGGATCGTAGCTTAAGCATCGACCCACTGGCGGCGACGTTAAACCTGTTCGCATTAGGCAACTCCCCTGACCTGCTGAGTTTGGGGCGCCAGCACCTGCATACCTCGTTTCGTGCCTGTGCGGGTTCGGCGGGCGCCTGGAGCAGCCATGCCCTTGATGAGCAGGGGCAATGGCACGTTGGCGACCCTGCGGGCGATTGGTCCCGTGGGCAAGCCTGGGCCATGCTCGGCCTCGGCGTCGGTGCGCGTCTGTACGGTGTGCCATTCCACCAGGATGCCCAGCGCGCCAGCCAATACTGGTTGCGCAGCCGCTCGGTGCACGCACCGCTCAACCGCCTGGGGCAGCCCGATGGACCGCACGATCCGTGCGCGGCGGCCATGGCGTCGCTGGCCCTGCAAGCGCAGGCGCTGGAGCTGGCCGATGGGCAGGTGTTGCAGCAGGAGGCGGGGCGTTTGCTGGCGGCGATCGTGCGCAGCGATGACTTTGTCGACGGGCGTTTCAACGGACATTGCTATCGCACGTCGGCGACGACGGAGCACAAAGTCGAGTCAGCCTGCGGCAGTTTCTTTTTGCTGGCGGCGTTGATGGCTTGGGCGGGGGAGTTGGATGCTCGGCTGATTTGAGCCCCCGTCGGCCCAGAAACCAGCGGGTCACGATCAGGTTAAAAAGTCATAAAAAGAAGCGATAAATCGGGCAAAGTCTTTGAAATGGATAGGATTGTCCGACAATCTTGCGCATGAAAAACTCTTCATAATTGCTCCGCTCGAACGTTGGTAGTTTTCTCACCGCTGCCCAACAATTCGAGTCCTAATAATGAATAAAAAAACTCTTAAAAGCGCTTTGGCGCTTGCCATTTCGCTTGCCTCCACACCGCTGTTCGCCGGTGGTTTTGCGCTCAATGAACAAAGCATCAGTTCAATGGGTACAGGCTACGCCGGTCGCTCTTCCTCGGCCGACGACGCCAGTACAGTGTTCGGCAACCCGGCCGGTATGGCTCGCATCAAACAGAATGAAGTGAGCATCGGCGCGACCTACCTCGATGCCAAATCCAACATCAAGGACGCCAGTTCCTCCCAGGGTGGCGCCGACAACCCAGGTACCAACAAAGGCGACATGGTCCCCGGCATTGCCGTGCCGATGGGTTACCTGGTGACGCCGATCGACGAGCACTGGGCGTTTGGCCTGGGGGTCTACGCACCGTTTGGCCTGGTGACTGACTATGAACACAGCTTCCAAGGCAATGGCTTTGGCAATAAGAGCAAGGTTCAGGTCATCACCGTGCAACCGACGGTCAGCTATGCGTTCAACGACAAGGTTTCGGTAGGTTTCGGCCCGACCTTCAACAAAATCAGCGGGGAGTTGGACTCCAAGGTGCCTGCGTTTGGCCTGGGCACGGAAACGGCCAAGATCAAGGGCGATGACACCGCGATGGGCTTTAACGCCGGTATTCTGGTGCAGGCCCTGGACACTACTCGTGTTGGCGTCACCTACCATTCGCAAGTGGTCTATCACCTGAGCGGCCATACCAACGCTTCGGGTGTGCTGTCCGACCTGCTGGACGGTGGGCCGCAGAAGTATGACGCCAAGCTGAACGTCACCACGCCATCCTCCGTGGACTTCTCGGTCACCCACCAATTGACGGATGCTCTGACACTCTACGTGGGCAGCACCTACACCCGTTGGAGCCAGTTGAAGAAGATCACGGTGAACAACACCGGCGTGTCCGACATTACCACTGAGCTGGCCGGCCTGGATTCCATCACCGAAGAACAGCACTGGCATGACACCTGGTCCCACGCGATCGGCCTGTCATACCAGCTCAACAATCAACTGGTGCTGCGCACGGGCTTCTCCGTGGACCAGACGCCGACCAACAACACCGATCGTTCCGTGCGCATTCCGACGGGCGACCGCACCGTATTCAGCCTGGGTGCCGGCTGGACGCCGGTGGATAACCTGACCTTTGACGTGGCCTATTCCTACCTGAAGGAGGAGCCGATCAAGGTGCGCGACAACAACCCTCAGTTGCAACTGACCTACGACGCCAAGTACGAAAACAGCGCCAACGGCTTTGGGGGTTCGGTCACTTACCGCTTCTGACCGGTGCCAACATGAAAACGGCAAGGCCCATCACGGGGCCTTGCCGTTTTTTTTGCCCGACGGGCGTGCCGCTGGATACCAGATTTGGCTTTTGAAACGATTGGATATTCTGTAGCCTTGCGCAGCTTCTGTTTCACCCGTGCTTGATGAACAAAAACACTTCGTCCGGCGGCGCCCGAAGGGCTCCAGAGCCGGTGGTACACTCGACTTTCGCGCTACTGCGCCTGCAGGTCTTGCGAACATGACGCAAATTTCCGAACGCCTTCTGGTTCAAGCCCACCTCGACGCCAAGCAGCCCAAGGCCCTCAGCGCCGAAGAAGAGGCGAGCCTGCGCGCCGCCATCGCCGCCGAGCTTAAAGCTCAGGACGCGGTGCTGGTTGCCCACTTCTACTGCGACCCGGTGATCCAGGCCCTGGCCGAAGAAACCGGTGGCTGTGTTTCCGACTCCCTGGAAATGGCCCGCTTCGGCGCCGCCCACCCGGCCAAGACCGTACTGGTCGCCGGCGTGCGGTTCATGGGCGAGACGGCCAAGATCCTCACCCCGGAAAAACGCATCCTCATGCCGACCCTGGAAGCCACGTGCTCCCTGGACCTGGGTTGCCCGGTGGACGAGTTCTCCGCGTTTTGCGACCAGCATCCCGAGCGCACGGTGGTGGTCTACGCCAACACTTCGGCAGCGGTCAAAGCCCGCGCGGATTGGGTGGTGACGTCCAGCTGCGCGCTGGAAATCGTCGAGAGCCTGATGGACAACGGCGAGACCATTATCTGGGGCCCGGACAAGCACCTGGGCACCTACATCCAGCGCCAGACCGGTGCCGACATGCTGCTGTGGGACGGTGCGTGCATCGTCCACGAAGAGTTCAAATCCAAGCAGTTGGAAGACATGAAGGCGCTGTACCCGGACGCCGCGATCCTGGTGCACCCGGAATCACCGACCGCCGTGATCGAACTGGCGGACGCCGTGGGTTCCACCAGCCAACTGATCGCCGCCGCCCAGCGCTTGCCGAACAAGACGTTCATCGTGGCGACCGACCGCGGCATCTTCTACAAGATGCAGCAGCTGTGCCCGGACAAGGTGTTTGTCGAAGCGCCCACCGCCGGCAACGGCGCGGCATGCCGCAGTTGCGCGCATTGCCCGTGGATGGCGATGAATACGCTGGAGCGTACGTTGCAGTGCCTGCGTGAGGGTAGTAATGAGATCTTTGTCGAGCCGTCGGTGATTCCGCATGCGGTGCGGCCGCTCAAGCGCATGCTGGATTTCACCCAGGCGGCGCGGCTGAAGTTGGCGGGCAACGCCTGACCTGAGGCGAACTCGGTGAAAAATGTGGGAGCGGGCTTGCTCGCGAAGGCGGTGTATCAGTCAATGAATCCTGCGACTGACACTCCGCCTTCGCGAGCAAGCCCGCTCCCACATTTGGATTTTCACTGGCCTGTGATTATTTCTTTTGCTTCGGGATTCGCACCAGCTGCGTATCCGAATAGATGTCATGCCAGCTGCGCTTTTGCTTATCAAACAGCGACCAGAAAAACCCCAGCCCCACGCACAGCCACGACGCAATCGACACCACAAACCGCAGCAGCGCCTGCCACAGGCTGATGCGCGAGCCATCTGCGTTCTGCACGCGCACGCCCCACACCTGCATGCCCAGGGTCTGCCCGGAATGGGTCCAGAACTTGGCGAAGAAACCAAACACCACAAACAACAGAATCGTTGACAGCAACGGGTCGCCGTCCAGCGCGCCGGATTCGGTGAGGGTGCGCATCCTGGCTTCGCCGATAAACGCCATCCACACCAGCTTGTAGATAAACGCGGTGACGATCAGCAGCGCGGTGCACAGCAAGAAGTCATAGAACATCGCTGCCAGTCGACGGCCCAGGCCAACGGCGGGAAATTCGCCCTGGGGGCTCAGCAGGGATTTGGACATGGCGGGGCTCTCTGGAGAAAAAACCCATAGTACGGAATAACGCCCATAAAAAAGCCCCTGATGTCATGTCAGGGGCTTTTTGTCGCAGGAAGGATCAGCCTTCTGCTTGTACTTCGTCTGCTTGCAGGCCTTTTTGGCCTTGGACCGAAACGAAGGTCACTTTCTGGCCTTCTTTCAGGCTCTTGAAGCCGTTGCCTTGAATAGCGCGGAAATGCACGAACAGATCCGGGCCGCTTTCTGGAGTGATAAAACCAAACCCTTTTTCGTCGTTAAACCACTTGACGGTGCCGCTCTGACGTTTGCTATCCGACATTTTCTTATTTCCTTGACGCTAAAAATTAATGACAGCCTCTTTCGCATGAAAGAGTACTGGTGCTGGATTGCAGGAAAGTAAGACGTCGAACGGGTTGTAGCGCAACTACTTCAGCTACTGCCCAGGTCCTGGTTCAATGCGACCCATGCAAACACAGTGGGCAAACTCTACGCCAACTAATAGAGAAAATACAAGCCCTGCCAAAACCCCAGCGTTTGCTCGGCTTTATGACACTTTTGTCACCTCGGTGGATTCGGCTTATTCGATAGAGTTGGTCACTTGTTATAGGTTGTGCCCTATTAAATTGACTATCGTCAATGCACTGTTTTATGGCGGTTGCGTTACAAATTAGTGCGCGTTAACGCAACCGCGTTACTTATAGAAACAGTCAATCAACCACGGTAGTAACGCTGCGGCACAAATGGCATTTTACTTACACGAAGTGGCACCTTTTTCCCACGTACCAGCGCAGACACTTCCGTATCCAGCGCCGTGAACGCGCTGTCCAGGTAACCCATGGCCAGCGGGGCGCCGAGGGTTGGGCCGAAACCGCCGCTGCATACGCTGCCGATCACGGTGCCGTGCTCGTCAACGATCTCTGCGCCTTCACGCACCGGCGTGCGCTCCTGGGGCAGCAGGCCTACGCGCTTGCGGCTTACACCGGTTTGCTGCTGGGTGAAGATGCGATCGGCACCCGGGAAACCACCGGCACGCGGGCCATCGGCGCGGCGGGCCTTGGAGATCGCCCACAGCAGGCTCGCTTCAATCGGCGTGGTCTCGGCATTCATGTCGTGGCCGTACAGGCACAGGCCGGCCTCAAGGCGCAGGGAGTCGCGGGCGCCCAGGCCGATGGCCTGGACTTCGGTCTCGGCCAGCAGGCTGCGGGCCAGGCTTTCGGCGTTGGCGGCGGGTACCGAGATTTCAAAGCCGTCTTCACCGGTGTAGCCCGAACGGCTGACGTAGCAATCCACACCCAACAGACGCAGGGTGGCGAACTGCATAAAGGTCATCTTGGTGACTTCCGGTGCCAGGCGCGCCAGCACTTTCACCGCTGCCGGGCCTTGCAGGGCGAGCAGGGCACGTTCTTCGAACAGCGGCTCGATGCTGCACTGGCCGCCAATATGTTTGCGCAGGTGCGCCAGGTCCTGGTCCTTGCACGCGGCGTTGACCACCAGGAACAGTTCATCGTTACCCAGGTTGGCCACCATCAGGTCGTCGAGGATGCCGCCCTGGTCGTTGGTGAACATCGCATAACGCTGCATGCCCACCGGCAGGTCGATGATGTCGACCGGCACCAGGGTTTCCAGGGCCTTGGCGGCATTCGCGCCGGTGAGGCGGATCTGGCCCATGTGGGACACGTCGAACAGCCCGGCCTGATCACGGGTGTGCAGGTGTTCCTTCATCACGCCTAAGGGGTATTGCACCGGCATGTCGTAGCCGGCGAAGGGCACCATGCGCGCGCCGAGTTCGAGGTGCAGGGCGTGCAATGGGGTTTTCAACAGGGTTTCGGTGGACATGTTCAGCTCCTGAAAAACGTGCTGGCGCGCCTTGCGGCGTCAGCACTCGATAATGTTGACCGCCAAACCGCCACGGGCGGTTTCCTTGTATTTGCTTTTCATATCGGCGCCGGTCTGGCGCATGGTGCGGATGACCTTGTCGAGGGACACAAAGTGCTGCCCGTCGCCGCGCAAGGCCATGCGCACCGCATTGATGGCTTTCACCGAGCCCATCGCGTTGCGCTCGATGCACGGCACCTGCACCAGCCCGCCAATCGGGTCGCAGGTCAGGCCGAGGTTGTGTTCCATGCCGATCTCGGCGGCGTTTTCCACCTGGGAAACCGTGCCGCCCAACACTTCGCACAGGGCACCGGCGGCCATGGAACAGGCCACGCCGACTTCACCCTGGCAGCCGACTTCGGCGCCGGAGATCGACGCGTTTTCCTTGTACAGAATGCCGATGGCGGCGGCGGTGAGCAGGAAGCGCACCACGCCATCTTCATTCGCACCGGGGATAAAGCGCATGTAGTAATGCAGCACGGCCGGCACAATCCCGGCCGCACCGTTGGTGGGCGCCGTCACCACGCGCCCGCCGTTGGCGTTTTCTTCGTTGACGGCCAGCGCGTACAGGTTGACCCAGTCCAGCACCGACAACGGGTCGCGCAGCGCCGATTCCGGGTGCTTGCACAGTTGGCGATGCAACGCTGCCGCGCGGCGCTTGACCTTCAAGCCACCGGGCAAGATGCCTTCGTTGCGACAGCCCGCATCCACGCAGTCCTGCATGACCTGCCAGATCTTCAGCAGCCCGGCGCGGGTTTCGGCTTCAGGGCGCCAGGCACTTTCGTTGGTCAGCATGACCTGGCTGATGGACAGCCCGTAGGTCGCGCAATGGCCGAGCAAGTCCTTGGCGTGTTTGAACGGGAAGGTCAGCGGGGTCGCATCTTCGACGATGCGGTCGGCGCCGGCGGCGTCTTCATCCACCACAAAACCACCGCCGACCGAGTAGTACTCACGGCTGCGGATCTGGATGTTGGCGGCGTCGAAGGCGCGAAAGATCATGCCGTTGGGATGGTAGGCGAGGGGTTTGCGGATCATCGCCAGGTGTTCTTTCTCGTTGAACACAATGCTGTGTTCACCGAGCAAATTCAGGCGGCCGTCCTTGCGCATCTGCGCCAGGCGGGCTGCCACGGTTTCGGTATTCACGGTGTCGGGGTGTTCGCCTTCCAGGCCCAGCAACACGGCCTTGTCACTGCCGTGGCCTTTGCCGGTGGCGCCCAGCGAGCCATAGAGCTCCACCTTGACGCAGGTGGTGGTGCCCAGCAGGTGGTCGCGCTTGAGGCCCTCGACGAATCGAGCGGCGGCGCGCATCGGGCCAACGGTGTGGGAACTGGAGGGGCCGATGCCAATCTTGAACAGGTCGAACACGCTTAAAGACATGAGTTGTTCTCCGGTTTCTTATTATTTTTCTAAGCCTGGCTCGGTCAAATGTGGGAGCGGGCTTGCTCGCGAATGCGGTCTGTCAGTTGATACAACTGTGATTGACCCACCGCTTTCGCGAGCAAGCCCGCTCCCACATTTTTGACCGAGTACAGCCTCAGGTTATGCGTAGCTCTCGATTGAAGGGCAGGCGCACACCAAATTGCGATCACCAAACACGTTGTCCACTCGCCCAACCGGCGGCCAGTACTTGCCTTCGATCAACGACGGCACCGGGTACACCGCCTGCTCGCGGGTGTACGGGTGGGTCCACTCGCTCACCAGTTCAGCGGCGGTGTGTGGCGCGTTTTTCAGCGGGTTGTCGTCCTTGTCCAGCGTGCCGTTTTCCACCGCGCGGATTTCTTCGCGGATCGCGATCATCGCATTGCAGAAGCGGTCCAGTTCTTCCTTGGATTCGCTTTCGGTCGGCTCGATCATCAAGGTGCCGGCCACCGGGAACGACATGGTCGGCGCGTGGAAACCGAAGTCGATCAAACGCTTGGCCACGTCATCCACGCTGATGCCGCTGCTGTCTTTCAGTGGGCGCAGATCGAGGATGCATTCGTGCGCCACCAGGCCGTTGCTGCCGGTGTAGAGCACGGGGTAGTGCTCTTCGAGGCGACGGGAAATGTAGTTGGCATTCAGGATCGCCAACTGCGAAGCGCGCTTGAGGCCTGCGCCGCCCATCATGCTGATGTACATCCAGGTGATCGGCAAAATGCTCGCGCTGCCAAACGGCGCCGCGCACACCGCGCCTTCCTTGCGTTCCATGGCCGCGTGGCCCGGCAGGAACGGCGTGAGGTGCGATTTGACGCCAATCGGGCCAACGCCCGGGCCGCCGCCTCCGTGGGGGATGCAGAAGGTCTTGTGCAGGTTCAGGTGGGACACGTCGCCGCCGAACTTGCCCGGTGCGCACAGGCCGACCATGGCGTTCATGTTGGCGCCGTCGATGTACACCTGGCCGCCGTTGTCGTGGATGATCCCGCAGATTTCGCGGATACCTTCTTCGAACACGCCGTGGGTGGACGGGTAGGTGATCATCAACGCGGCGAGGTGCTCGCGGTGCTCGATGGCCTTGGCGCGCAGGTCTTCGATATCGACGTTGCCACGGGCGTCGCACGCGGTGACCACCACGCGCATACCGGCCATGTTGGCGGTCGCTGGGTTGGTGCCGTGGGCCGACGATGGGATCAGGCAGATGTCGCGGCGCTCATCGCCACGGCTCTGGTGGTAAGCGCGGATCGCCAGCAAACCGGCGTACTCACCCTGGGAACCGGCGTTTGGTTGCAGGGAGATCGCGTCGTAGCCGGTGGCTGCGCAGAGCATGGCTTCCAGGTCGCTGGTCAGCTCCAGGTAGCCGGCGCTTTGCTCGGCCGGGGCGAACGGGTGCAAGGCGCCGAACTCGGCCCAGGTCACCGGGATCATTTCGCTGGCGGCGTTGAGCTTCATGGTGCAGGAGCCCAGCGGGATCATGGTGCGGTCCAGCGCCAGGTCCTTGTCGGCCAGCTTGCGCAGGTAGCGCATCAGCTCGGTTTCCGAGTGATAACGGTTGAACACCGGGTGGCTGAGCACGGGCGACTGGCGCAGCAGCGCGGCGGGCAGGGTGCTTTCAGTCTCGGCGAAGGCGGGCAGTGCCTTGCCTTCGGCGAAGATCGACCACAGGGTTTCGATATCAGCCTGGGTGGTGGTTTCATCCACGGAAACGCCCAGACGCTCGCCGTCTACCACACGCAGGTTGATGCGCTGGGCGCGGGCCTTGTCGTGCAGAGCGGCGGTGTGGGCGCCGGTGTTGAGGGTGATGGTGTCGAAGAAGTTCTGCTGCTCGACCTTCAGGCCCAGGGTGGTCAGGCCGTTGGCCAGGATCGCGGTCAGCTGGTGCACGCGCTGGGCGATCTGGGTCAGGCCTTTGGGGCCGTGGTAGACGGCGTACATGCTGGCGATGTTGGCCAGCAGTACCTGGGCGGTGCAGATGTTCGACGTGGCTTTCTCGCGGCGGATATGTTGCTCGCGGGTCTGCATGGCCAGGCGCAGGGCCGGCTTGCCGAAACGGTCCACCGACACACCGACCAGGCGGCCGGGCATATCGCGCTTGAACGCATCCTTGGTGGAGAAGTACGCCGCATGCGGGCCACCAAAGCCCAGCGGCACGCCGAAGCGTTGCGCGCTGCCGATGGCCACGTCGGCACCGAATTCACCCGGTGGGGTCAGCAGGGTCAGGGCCAGCAGGTCGGCGGCCACGGCTACCAAGGCGTTGGCGGCGTGGAAACGCTCGGTCAGTGCGCGGTAGTCGAACACGTCACCGTTGCTGGCCGGGTATTGCAGCAGGGCGCCGAAGAACGGGCTGACGTCGCTCAGCTCGCGCTCATCGCCGACCACGACTTCAATCCCCAGAGGCTCGGCACGGGTGCGCAGCACGTCGAGGGTTTGCGGGTGGCTGTGGATCGAGGCGAAGAAGGCGTTGCTGCCCTTGTTCTTGCTCAGGCGCTTGCAGAAGGTCATGGCTTCGGCGGCGGCGGTGGCTTCGTCGAGCAGGGAGGCGTTGGCGATCGGCAGGCCGGTGAGGTCGCTGATCAGGGTCTGGAAGTTCAGCAGCGCTTCCAGGCGGCCTTGGGAAATTTCTGGTTGATACGGCGTGTAGGCGGTGTACCAGGCCGGGTTTTCCAGGAGGTTGCGCAGGATCGGCGACGGGGTGTGGCAGTTGTAGTAGCCCTGGCCGATGTAGGTCTTGAACAGCTGGTTCTTGCCGGCGATGGCCTTGATCTTGGCCAGGGCCTCGGCTTCGCTCAGGCCGTCTTCCAGGCCGAGCACGCTGGTACCCTTGATGCTTTCCGGGATCACGCTGGCGCTCAGGGCTTCCAGGGAGTCAAAACCCAGGCTGGCGAGCATCTGCTGCTCATCTTCCTGGCGCGGGCCGATGTGGCGGGCGATGAATTCGTTGGCGGTGGTCAGTTGAACGGTCATTGCGCGCTCCTCAAGCTTCAGCGTTGGCTTTGATCAGGCGGTCGTACGCGTCCTGATCCAACAGTTTAGCTACCGCGTCGGCATCGGCCGGTTTAAAGCGGAAGAACCAGCCTTCGCCCATCGGGTCTTCGTTGACCAGTTCCGGGCTGTCGCTCAACTTGTCGTTCACTTCCAACACTTCGCCCGTCAGCGGCATGTACACGCCGCTGGCGGCCTTGACCGACTCCACGGTGGACGCTTCGGCGCCCTTGTCGTAGGCCTGCAACTCCGGCAGTTGCACGAAAACCACATCACCCAGCGCGTTCTGTGCGAAAGCGGTGATACCCACGGTGACGCTGCCGTCAGCTTCGGCGCGCAGCCATTCGTGATCTTCAGTGAAACGCAACTCGCTCATGGAAACTCCTCGGGGCCAGATTCGTCTGGTGGACGGAATAATGGGGAGTTGCTTAGCAAGATCGCGGCCAAGGTTATTAAATCGTTATAAATCAACAAGTTAATAAAAATGGTTATAGCGTTATGCAATACGACTGTAGCGATTTCGCTACAGTTGGGCGCAGGAAAAAAAGCCTATGTGGATCAAAGCCTTGCATGGCACGCAAAAAACAGGGTTGTAGCGATATCGTTACGCTGTAGCGCTTTCAGTACAGTCGATGTCGTTCCTGGACCAAAAACTGGAATGCAGTCCAATGTGGGAGCGGGCTTGCTCGCGAAAGCGGTGGGTCAGTGAATACATCTCTGACTGATACACCGCATTCGCGAGCAAGCCCGCTCCCACATTTTGACCTGCGTTTTATCAGTTAAGGTTTGTTGGGGATGCCGTATTTGCGCAGGCGATGGGCAATCGCGGTGTGCGAGGTCTGCAACCGGCTGGCCAATTGCCGAGTCGAGGGATAGCTGCTGTAAAGCTTCTCCAGCAGGCTGCGCTCGAAATCTTCCACCGCCTGTTCCAGGCTGTCGACTTCGTTGTCACTCTGGCGCGCGACCGACGTGCCGGCGATGTCGAGGTCGCCGATGTCCACCAGGCTGCTTTCGCAGATGGCGGCGGCGCGGAAGATCACGTTCTGCAACTGGCGCACGTTGCCCGGCCAGCGGTTGCCCAACAGCGCCGGGTAGGTGCCCGGCGCAAGGCGGCAGACTGGGCGCTGGATCTGCGCGCAGGCCTGTTGCATGAAGTAACGCGCCAGCAGCAGGATGTCCTGGCCGCGTTGACGCAGCGGTGGCACTTCGACGTTGAGCACGTTGAGGCGGTAGAACAGGTCTTCGCGAAAGGTGCCTTCGCTGACCATCTTTTCCAGATCACGGTGGGTGGCGCTGAGGATGCGTACGTTGACCTTCACCTCACGGTCGCCGCCGACGCGGCGGAAGCTGCCGTCATTGAGAAAACGCAGCAGCTTGGCCTGCAAATACGGCGACATCTCGCCGATCTCATCGAGGAACACCGTGCCCTGGTTGGCCAGTTCCATCAGCCCCGGCTTGCCGCCGCGCTGGGCGCCGGTAAACGCGCCCGGGGCATAGCCGAACAGCTCGCTCTCGGCGAGGTTCTCCGGCAACGCCGCGCAGTTCAATGCCAGGAACGGCGCACTGTGGCGCGCACTGCTGGCGTGGCAGGCCCGCGCCACCAGCTCTTTGCCGGTGCCGGTCTCGCCCTGGATCAACAGCGGCGCATCCAGCGCCGCCACCCGCTGCGCCCGCGCCTTGAGGGTGCGGATCACCGGCGATTCGCCGAGCAGTGCGTCAAAGCCTTCGGCATGGTCGTGGTGCAGCGCCGACAGTTGTTCGCCGATGCGGTTGGGTTGGTAGAGGGTCAGCAGGGCGCCGGCGTCGGTGATCGGCGTGGCGTCCAGCAGCAGGGTCTGGCCGTTGACGCTGATCTCGCGCAGCGGCAAGCGAAAGCCATGTTCCAGCAAGGTCGCCAGCAGCGCCGGGTCGTTGAACAATTCACTGATGCTTTCGCCGGCGGGTTCGCGACCGTACAGCGCGATCAACGCCGGGTTGGCCAGCAGGATCTTGCCCGCGCTGTCCAGGGCCAGCACCGGGTCGGTCATGGCAGCCAGCAGGGCGTCCAGTTGCAGGTGGCGGCGCTGGCCGGGGAGGATGTCCACCACGGTGACGGCCTGTACGCCATGCACGCTGAAGAGCGCATCTCGCAGTTCTTCGAGCACCTCGGCGCTGAGGGTCGGCGCGTCGATGTAGACGTTGGGCGGCACCATTTCCACCGCATCCAGGTTGAGATTGCGCCCACCGAGCAGGGCCAGGACTTCCTGGGTGATGCCGACGCGGTCGATGAAGCTGACGTGGATACGCATGGGGCGATTTGCAATTCTGGAGAGCAGAGGCGGCAAGTATGCCTTGGAGCGAGGGTAGAGGTGAAATCCCACATTGGGTGAAGATCCAAATGTGGGAGCGGGCTTGCTCGCGAATGCGGTGTGTCAGTCAGCACATGTATCAACTGATACACCGCATTCGCGAGCAAGCCCGCTCCCACACAAGCCCGCTCCCACAGGGGATTTGCGGTGTTCTTACTCTAGGTGTTCGGGTTTGACCGGATCACCGGGCTTCACATCCAACTGATGCCGCACATCCTCGAACATCAGGTCGTACTGCTTGTGCATCGAGCCGTTGAGCACCGCGATCTTCGGCATTCCATACTTCTGCGCAATGTTCATCGCATGCCGGGCAAAGTCGAACGCCTGGTCCTTGGGTAAAAAGAACTCTTCCTTGAGGTCCTTGCCCTGCACCGAGCCATGCAGCTTGAAGAGCATGCCCTTGCCTTCCTTGGGGTCCTGGCTGACTTCGTAGTCGATGCACAGGTTGTAGCTGTAGTCATTGGCATTGAGCGCATGACGTTCGACGTGCAAGTGACCCGGTTCAAAGGTGGCCATAGGCGTTTCTCCTCAACTTCACAGGTAGGTAATGCCAGGCTTTGCCGTGCTGATGCGTGTACCGGCGCTGCCCTGGACAATCGCTTCGATGTCCGAGAGTGAACCGATGACGGCGGTTTTGCCAGTCTTGCGGGCGAACTCGCAGGCCGCTTGCACCTTGGGCCCCATGGAGCCGGCGGCGAAGCCGAGTTTTTCGATTTCGTCGGGGTGGGCCTGGCCGATGGCTTTCTGGGTCGGCTTGCCGTAGTCGATAAAGGCGGCGTTGACGTCGGTGGCGATCACCAGCAAGTCGGCTTCCAGTTGCGACGCCAGCAACGACGAGCACAGGTCCTTGTCGATCACCGCTTCGATGCCCTTGAGCTTGCCGTCTTCGCCGTACATGGTCGGGATGCCGCCACCGCCGGCGCAGATCACGATGCTGCTTTTTTCCAGCAGCCACTTGATCGGGCGGATTTCAAAGATGCGTTTCGGTCGTGGGCTGGCCACCACACGGCGGTACTTGTCGCCGTCCGGGGCAATCGCCCAGCCTTTTTCAGCGGCGAGTTTTTCTGCTTCGGCCTTGGAATACACGGGGCCGATGGGCTTGGTCGGGTTCTTGAAGGCGGGGTCGTTGGCGTCCACTTCGACCTGGGTGAGCAGGGTGGCGAAGGGCACTTCGAAGTCCAGCAGGTTGCCCAGTTCCTGTTCGATGATGTAGCCGATCATGCCTTCGGTCTCGGCTCCGAGCACGTCCAGCGGGTACGGCGACACCTGGGTGTAGGCCGCCGCCTGCAACGACAGCAGGCCGACTTGCGGGCCATTGCCGTGGGCGATGACCAGTTCGTTGCCGGGGTGGATCTTGGCGATCTGTTCGGTGGCAATTCGGATATTGGCGCGTTGGTTGTCCGCAGTCATGGGTTCACCACGGCGGAGCAGGGCGTTCCCGCCCAGTGCAACGACGATACGCATACAGAGTGTCCTTCTGGAATCCATCGTTGTGAACACGGGACAAAATGTGGGAGCGGGCTTGCTCGCGAAAGCGGTGGATCAGTTGATACATGTGTTGACTGATGCACCGCTTTCGCGAGCAAGCCCGCTCCCACAGGTTGGTCCGCATTCCTTCAGTTACAGGTCAGCCAGGGTCGAGACTAAAATCGCCTTGATGGTATGCATGCGGTTCTCCGCCTGCTCAAAGGCAATACACGCCGGCGATTCGAACACGTCGTCCGTCACTTCAATGCCATTGGCCAGGTGCGGATACTGCTCGGCAATCTGTTTGCCGATCTTGGTATCGCTGTTATGGAACGCCGGCAGGCAGTGCATGAACTTGGTGCGTGGGTTGCCGGTGGCTTTCATCAGCTCGGCGTTCACTTGGTACGGCAGCAGTTGCTCGATGCGCTCGGCCCAGGCTTCAACCGGTTCGCCCATAGAGACCCAGACGTCGGTGTGGATGAAGTCCACGCCTTTCACCGCCGCTTTAGGGTCTTCGGTGAGGGTGATGCGCGCGCCACTTTCTTCCGCGTATTTTTTGCAGCGGCCCACCAGGTCATCGTGAGGCCACAGGGCTTTTGGCGCGCAGATGCGCACGTCCATGCCCAGCTTGGAACCCACCAGCAGCAGCGAGTTGCCCATGTTGTTGCGCGCGTCGCCCAGGTACGCGTAGCTGATCTCGTGGATCGGCTTGTCGGCGTGTTCACGCATGGTCAGCACGTCGGCGATCATCTGGGTCGGGTGGTATTCATCGGTGAGGCCGTTGAACACCGGCACACCGGCGAACTTGGCCAGTTCTTCGACGATTTCCTGCTTGAAGCCACGGTATTCGATGGCGTCGTACATGCGCCCGAGCACGCGGGCGGTGTCTTTCATGCTTTCCTTGTGGCCGATCTGCGACGAGCCCGGGTCGATGTAGGTGACGTTGGCGCCCTGGTCATAGGCCGCCACTTCGAAGGCGCAACGGGTGCGGGTGGAGGTTTTTTCGAAGATCAGCGCAATGTTGTTGCCTTTGAGGTGTTGCTGTTCGGTGCCGGTGTACTTGGCGCGCTTGAGGTCGCGGGACAGGTCCAGCAGGTAGCGCAGCTCGCGCGGGGTGTGGTGTTCCAGGCTGAGCAGGCTGCGGTTGTGGATGTTGAACGCCATGATGATTCTCCTTGGATTCGGTAATCGGCCCGGTCGGCGCGGGATAGGCGCCGCCGGGTGGATGGTCGTTTAGTAGTCGATAGGGTCGCGGATGATCGGGCAGGTCATGCAGTGGCCGCCGCCACGGCCCCGACCGAGTTCACCGGCGCTGATGGTGATGACTTCCACACCGGCCTTGCGCAGCAGGGTGTTGGTGTAGGTGTTGCGGTCGTAGCCGATGACCACGCCAGGCTCCACGGCCACCACGTTGTTGCCGTCGTCCCACTGCTCGCGCTCGGCGGCGAAGGCGTTGCCGCCGGTTTCCACCACGCGCAGGGCCTTGAGGCCGAGGGCGGCGGCGACGGTGTCGAGGAAGTTGGATTTCTCGCGTTGGATGTCGATACCGTGGGGTTTGCTTTCGTCAGGGCGCAGGGTGAAGGCGACGATCTGGTTGACCACTTCGGGGAAGATGGTCACGAGGTCGCGGTCGCAGAAGCTGAACACAGTGTCCAGGTGCATCGCGGCGCGGGATTTCGGCAGGCCGGCGACGATGACTTTTTCCACCGCCTTGTTCTTGAACAGGTTGCGCGCCAGTTGGCCGATGGCCTGGTGGGACGAGCGCTCGCCCATGCCGATCAACACCACACCGTTGCCGATTGGCATCACGTCGCCGCCTTCCAGGGTGGAGGCGCCGTGTTCCTGGTCAGGGTCGCCGTACCAGATCTGGAAGTCGGCGTTGGTGAACTCGGGGTGGAACTTGTAGATGGCGGTGGTCAGCAGGGTTTCCTGACGTCGCGCCGGCCAGTACATCGGGTTCAGCGTCACGCCGCCGTAGATCCAGCAGGTGGTGTCACGGGTGAACTGGGTGTTGGGCAGCGGCGGCAGGATGAAGCTGGCGTGGCCGAGGAAGTCGCGGAACATCTCGATGGTCTTGCCACCGAATTGGCTTGGCAGGTCATCGGCGGATACGCCACCGATAAGGAACTCGGCGGTCTTGCGCGGCTCCAGGCTGCGCAACCACGAGCCGACTTCATTGACCAGGCCCAGGCCGACGGTGTTGGCGGTGATCTTGCGCTCCAGGATCCAGTCCAGCGCTTCGGGGATGGCGACGATATCGGTGAGCAGGTTGTGCATTTCCAGCACATCAATATCCCGCTCGCGCATCTTGGTCACGAAGTCGAAGTGGTCACGCTTGGCCTGGGCCACCCACAGCACGTCATCGAACAGCAGTTCATCGCAGTTGTTGGGAGTCAGCCGCTGGTGGGCCAAGCCTGGGGAGCACACCATGACTTTGCGCAGTTTGCCGGCTTCGGAATGTACGCCGTACTTCACTTTTTCCGTGGTCATTTCAGATCCTCCAGTGAACAAAAAGATTCAGGTGTTACAGGGTCAGGAAGCCGTCGTAGAGCCCATAGGCCGCCACCAGGGCGCCAATGACCACTGCGGCGAAAATCAGCTTCTCGACATTGGTGAAAATCGGTTTGCCCAGTTCACGCTTGGCCTTGGCGAACAGGATCGCGCCGGGGGCGTAGAGCAGGGCGGAGAGCAGCAGGTATTTGGTGCCGCCGGCGTAGAGCAGCCAGATCGCGTAGATCAGGGCGATGGCGCCGATGAACAGGTCTTTCTTGCGCTCCTTGAGGGCGTTTTCGTAGGTCTCGCCGCGCACCGCCAGCAGCAGGGCGTAGGCCGCCGACCACAGGTAGGGCACCAGGATCATCGAAGTAGCGAGGTAGATCAGCGACAGGTAGGTGCTGGCGGAGAACAGCGTGATGATCAGGAACAGCTGCACCATCGCGTTGGTCAGCCACAGGGCGTTGACCGGTACGTGGTTGGCGTTTTCCTTGCGCAGGAACTCCGGCATGGTGTGGTCTTTGGCGGCGGCGAACATGATCTCCGCACACAGCAGCACCCACGACAGCAGCGCCCCCAGCAGCGAGATGATCAAGCCGACGCTGATCAGCACCGCGCCCCAGTGGCCCACCACATGCTCCAGCACGGCGGCCATCGACGGGTTCTGCAGCTTGGCCAGTTCCGGTTGGGTCATGATCCCCAGGGACAGCACGTTCACCAGCATCAGGAACAGCAGCACGGTGATAAAACCGATCACGGTGGCCTTGCCCACGTCGGAGCGCTTTTCCGCACGGGACGAGAAGATGCTCGCGCCCTCGATACCGATAAACACCCACACGGTGACCAGCATCATGTTGCGCACCTGGTTCATCACGCTGCCCAGGTCGGGGTTTTTCACGCCCCAGATGTCAGCGGTGAAGATCTCCAGCTTGAACGCGAACAGCGCGATCAACACGAACAGCACCAGCGGCACGACCTTGGCGACGGTGGTCACCAGGTTGATGAACGCCGCTTCCTTGATCCCGCGCAACACCAGGAAATGCACGGCCCACAGCAGCGCCGAGGCACCTATTACCGCCGCCGGCGTATTGCCTTCGCCGAAGATCGGGAAAAAATAACCGAGGGTGCTGAACAGCAATACGAAGTAACCGACGTTGCCCAGCCAGGCGCTGATCCAGTAACCCCAGGCGGACGAGAAGCCCATGTAATCGCCAAAACCGGCCTTGGCGTAGGCATACACACCGCCGTCGAGGTCGGGCTTGCGGTTGGCGAGGGTCTGGAACACAAAAGCGAGGGTCAACATGCCGATGGCGGTAATCACCCAACCAATCAACACTGCGCCGACATCGGCGCTGGCGGCCATGTTTTGTGGCAGAGAGAAGATCCCGCCACCAATCATTGAGCCCACGACAAGTGCAACCAATGCACCTAGCCTAAGTTTTCCGGGAGTGTCAGACATTGCGTGACTCCAATGCAGGAGAAGAGAGACCACAGAATAATTCTGTGCGCTATTCAAACAGCTGACTCAGATCACTTCATTGGCACATTCCATTGTGAATTAATGACTTAGGATGGAATCTCTTGGGCAGTAAAAATCCTCGGGAAGGCGCTTTCCAGAGCGGTTTCGCCGTTGTGATTAATTATTTAGCCAGGGGCATGGACGTTTGAAGCTAGACCGTTTTCACGGATGTGCAAACTTTTTGAACGAAGTTTCACCAAAGCGCTATAAGGGTTAAATTTGTCGCCGTATTTAAAATCTAAATAAGCCTAAACTTCATAAAGCGACATGCCTTTAGGTTATGAGCCTGCCTGCCTTATCGCCTTCTCTAATAAACGCTACACTCGCTGAGTTAATTAGTTGAGTGCACAGTTGTCAGCTCAAACAGTTGTTTATCCAGGAGTCGCCATGTCCCAACCGGCCCAGAAACTTCGACTCGGCGCCCTGATCGCCCTGGTGGTGGGTTCGATGATCGGCGGGGGGATTTTTTCCTTGCCACAAAACATGGCCGCCCGCGCCGAAGTGGGGGCCGTATTGATCGGCTGGGGGATTACCGCCGTGGGCATGCTGACCCTGGCGTTTGTGTTCCAGACCCTGGCCAACCGCAAACCCGAGCTGGATTCCGGGGTGTACGCCTACGCCAAGGCGGGGTTTGGCGACTACATGGGTTTCTCGTCGGCCTGGGGGTATTGGATCAGTGCGTGGATGGGCAACGTCGGTTACTTCGTGTTGCTGTTCAGCACCCTGGGCTACTTTTTCCCGGTGTTTGGCCAGGGCAACACGCCGGTGGCCATCGGCTGTGCGTCGTTGTTGCTGTGGGCGGTGCATTTTCTGGTGATGCGCGGGATCAAGGAGGCGGCGTTTATCAACCTGATCACCACCGTGGCGAAGATCGTGCCGTTGCTGATGTTTATCGTGATCGCCGCCGTGGCGTTCAACGCGGATATTTTCACCCGCGATATCTGGGGCCTGGGCAACCCGCAGCTCGGCGATGTGGTGGACCAGGTGCGTAACATGATGCTGGTCACCGTGTTTGTGTTTATCGGCATCGAAGGTGCCAGCGTCTACTCCGCGCGGGCCGAGAAACGCTCGGACGTGGGCCGGGCCACGGTGATCGGTTTTCTCGGCGTGCTGGCGTTACTGGTGCTGGTGAACGTGTTGTCCCTGGGGATCATGAGCCAGCCTGAGCTGGCACAATTGCAGAACCCGTCCCTGGCGGGCGTGCTGGAACATATCGTCGGGCCGTGGGGCGCCATGGCGATCAGCATCGGCCTGGCCGTGTCGCTGCTCGGCGCGTTGCTGTCGTGGGCATTGCTCTGTGCCGAAATCCTCTACGCCACCGCCCATGACAAGACCATGCCGGCCTTTCTGAAGAAGGAAAACGCCAATCAGGTGCCGGTCAATGCGCTGTGGCTGACCAATGTGATGATCCAGATCTTCCTGGTGATCACGCTGTTTTCCCACAGCACCTACACCACCCTGATCTACCTGGCCTCGTCGATGATCCTGGTGCCGTACCTGTGGTCGGCGGCCTATGCGGTGCTGTTGAGCGGGCGTGGCGAGACCTACGAAGGCGCCCATGGCCAACGCTTGAAGGACTTGCTGGTGGCGCTGATTGCCTTCGGGTATGCGGTGTGGCTGCTGTATGCCGGCGGGTTGAAGTACTTGCTGTTGTCGGCGCTGCTGTACGCGCCGGGGGTGATCCTGTTTGCCCTGGCCAAGCGTGAGCAGGGCCAGCCGTTGTTTACCCACATGGAAAAGGGCATTTTCAGCTGTGTGATTGCTGGCGCCGGGCTGGCGGCGTATGGGCTGTATAGCGGGGTATTGACGTTGTGAGACTGGCATTTGCGCCGCCCTACGATTGGGCAGCGATGATCGGGTTTTTGTCGGCGCGGGCGATCAGCGGGTTGGAGACGGTCGAGGCAGGTGTGTATCGACGTAGCATCAGCGTCGGCGGCCAGCATGGCTGGATCAGTGTGGCGCTGGGGGTGGGGGATTGGCTGGAGGCCACTGTCGATTTTCCTCACGCCGCCGCCTTGCCCGAGATCGAGCGGCGCTTGCGCCGGATGTTTGACCTGGATGCCCAGCCGCAGGTGATCAACCCACAGTTGGCGAGCGACCCGTTGATGGCGCAGCTGGTGGCGGCCCGTCCTGGCCTGCGCTTGCCGGGCACCTGGGACGGCCTGGAACTGGCGAACCGTGCGGTATTGGGTCAGCAGATCACGGTGGCGGCGGCGATTCGCCTGGCGGGTAAATTGGTCGCCCAGTATGGCCAGCCACTGGCGACGCCACACGCAGGCATCACCCATGTGTTCCCGACGGCCCAGGTGTTGGCGGTGGCAGACCTGGCGGCTTTGGGCATGCCCAAGGCACGGGGCCGCACCTTGTCCGGTGTTGCCCAGGCGTTGCTGGATGATCCTGAATTGTTCGAGCCCAAGGCCAGCCTCAAGGACGGCGTGGCGCGGTTGGTGGCGTTGCCGGGGATTGGCGATTGGACGGCGCAGTACATCGCCATGCGTCAGATGCGTGAGGTGGATGCGTTTGCTTCGGGGGATATTGGTTTGATCAATGCCCTGGCAGCACTGGAGGGCGGGCCGGTTTCGGCGCGGCAGCTATTGGCACGGGCCGAGGCTTGGCGGCCGTTGCGGGCGTATGCGGCGCAGCATTTGTGGGCGTCGTTGAGTCGGGGGGATTGAGGGTGGCTGTGAGGGCCTCTTCGCGAGCAAGCCCGCTCCCACACTTGACCGCATTCCAAGGGATGTACTCGGTCAAAATGTGGGAGCGGGCTTGCTCGCGAAAGCGGTCCTCAGGTCACCACTGAGCCCGGTGTGACCCCAATTCCCCAGCCGGCAAATCCCACTGCAACGGCGTGCCGCTGATCGTCACCGGTGCGAGCAATCGATGGGCCGGCCCCCAGGCCGTCTGTTCCACCAGCAAACCTTGATCACCTGCCTGCTCTGCCCGCAACGCCGGTTGCGGCGGCACGTGCCCAGCCTCCACCAACAACGCCGCTGTGCGCGCCAGCGACAAGCGCGCCGAGCCACCGCGTCCGCTTTTCAAGCGCTCGCTCAAGGCCTGGATCGCGCTGGCCGCCATCAAGTATCCGGTGGCGTGATCCAGCGCCTGCAACGGCAGCGGCACCGGTTTATCCGCGTGTTTCCAGGCCATCCCCGCGTCGGCAATCCCGCTGCTCATCTGCACCAGGCTGTCGAACCCGCGGCGATTGCGCCACGGGCCGCTCCAGCCGTAGGCGTTGAGGCTCACATCGATCAGGCCCGGGGCGATCTGCTGCAATTCGCTGGCGGTGTAGCCCAGGTGTTCCAGGGCGTCGGCGCGGTAACCGTGGAGCAGAATGTCGGTGTCCTTGAGGAGCGCTTCGAACACCTGCCGGCCTTCGGGGCTTTTAAGGTCGAGGCGCGCGCAGCGTTTGCCCAGGGTCATTTCCGGCACCACGCCGGCCTCGTCCCAGGTCGGCGAGTCGATGCGCAGCACGTCGGCGCCAAGGCCGGCGAGGAAGCGACTGGCCACCGGGCCGGCCAATACGCGGGTCAGGTCGAGCACTTTGATGCCCGCCAGTGGCCGTGCGACTGAGCCGAGCCAGGGTGTGTCGGTGGTGGTTTCGAAGGCTTGGCGTTGGACCAAGGCTTCGGCATTCACCGCCAATCCTTGCGGGTGCGCCTGCCAGGCCTGCCACGAGCGCATCTGCGCGGCACAGCCGCCTTCATCGACAATCGCCTGCTCCAGTTCGGCGGCGTTCCATTGGGCTACCTTGCTGGCCATCTCGTTGCGGTCGGCGACCTTGCCGAGGATGCGTTCGGCGGCCGCACGGTGATGGGGCGCGTTGGTGTGCAGGCGAATCCAGCCATCGGTGCTGGCGTAATCGCCGGCCACCGGGTCCCACAGTGGCGGCACTTGCCAGCCGACCGGGCGGATCGAAGAGGAGAACCAGAAGGAGGCGAGGCGCCGGTCCACGCTGACGGCGGGCAAACGCCCGGTCTGTTGCAGGATCAGTTGCGCCACCGCCTGGCCCGCAGCGCCGAGGCTGGCGCTGGCCAGTTCGGTGACGGCAAATGCCGAGGGCAGGGCGCCGGCCTCGGTAAAGGCCAACGGGGTGTGGGGCAGAGCGAGTGCGGCTTGGATGGGAGTCAGCAGGTCAGTCATCAAAGGCCCTCCGTAAGAGAAGGGCCACTATAAGAGATGATCAGGTCGGTGTGGCAACCCCAGGTTCCAGCGGCAACTCGATACTGGCGATAAACCCGCCGCCCGGGTGATTGGCCAGGAGCAGGCTGCCGCCGTGACGCTCGGCCGCGCGGCGCGCGATCGCCAGGCCCAGGCCGTGGCCTTGAGCGGTCTGGCCAGGGGCGCGGTAAAACGGTTCGCCCAACTGGTGCAGGTGCTCGGCTTCCACGCCGGGGCCGTGGTCGCGCACGCTGATCAGGATGCGCTCGCCCTGGCGCTGGGCATGCAATTCGATGGGGTGCTCCGGTGGGTTGAAGCGCTGGGCATTGCGCAGCAGGTTGTCCACGGCGCGTTCGATCATGGTCGGCCAGCCCTTGAGGTGCAGGTCGCTGTCGCCGCTCAGTTGCACCTTTTGCTCGGGTGCGCTGAGCAGGGCGTCTTTTTGCAGGGCCTTGAGCAACGGGTCGAGATCGACGTCCTCAGCGCTGGCGTTGTCGGCATCGACGCGGGCCAGCACCAGGATTTCACTGATCAAGGCTTCAAGGCGGTCGCATTCTCGGGTCAGGCGCGGCCAGAGTTTCTCCCGTTCATCGGGGCTGGCGCGCTCGGCCAGGGCCAGGGCGATGCGCAGGCGGGCCAGGGGCGAGCGCAGTTCATGGGAGACGTCGCGCAGCAGTTGGCGCTGGCTGCCGATCAGGCTTTGCAGGCGCGCACCCATGCGGTTGAAGTCGGTGGCGAGCACGCCGAACTCATCGCGGCGGTTGGCCAGGCGTGCCAGGCTGTTTTGCTGGTAGGTGGCTTGGCCGAGGTCATGCACTGCGCCGCGCAAACGGCTCAAGGGGCGGGTGATGGACAGCGTCACCAGCAAGCTGAACAACGTCAGCACCACCAGGGCAATCGCCAGGGCGCTCAGCGGCCACAACAGGCTGCTGCGGTGCCAGGCGTCCAGTTCCGGGTGGGGGATGCGGTAGATCAGCAGGTAGGTGTCGCCGGTTTTCTCGCTGGTGTACTCGGCGGTCAGGCGCCGCCACGGCAGATGGCCGTCCTTGCTGTCATTTTGCCGGGCTTCGAACGCGGCCGAGCGCCGCGGGAACGTGCCGCGCACCACCGGTTCGCCGCTTTCATTGAGCACTTGCACGTCAATGTGGTACTGGCGCTTGCGCTGTTGCAACAACTCCTGGGCGGCATCTTCACCCTGGGATTCGTAGAGTTGCGCCCATTCTTCGGGCAGGTTGGCGAGGCCGGGGTGGCGGCTGAGAATCCAGCCGTCCTGGTTGAGCATGTGCCCAAGCAGGATCGACAACCCGGCAACCAGAGCGATGGCCAGCCAGAAACTGGCCAGGATCCGCCAGAACAATGAGCGCACAGGAAACCCTCAAACAGGAAAAGCCCAGTGGCGGTGGCCACTGGGCTGGAAGCGTTAACGCATGGGCATTATTGCGCTTTTTGCGGCTGTTGCGCTTTCCAGGCCTGGAATTCCTTCCACTCGGCACGGCGCTCGGCTTGTTTCTTGACGATCTCGTCGAATTTCTTCTGCTGATCGGGTTTCAGCACAGCGCGGATATCCGCCTGGGTTTTCTGCTTGCCGGCAGCGATCTCGTCCTGCATGGCTTTTTGCTCAGCGGCCGGGAGTTTGTCCAGGTACTTTTTGGTCAGGTCTTTGCGAGCGTGCCATTGGTCGCCCATCAGTTTGCCGATTTGCTCGCGCTGCTCTTTGCTCAAGTCCAGCTGGCTGAAGGGGCCGCCTTTGCCACGCGGACCGTGTTCACCGCCGTGGCCCGGGCCGCCCATCATGTGGCCTTCCGGGCCGCCCATCGGGCCGCGGCCGTCGGGCATTGCCGCCATGGCAACGGTTGGCAGGGCAGCGGCGAACATCAAAGCGATAAGGGTCTTGCGCATGGTGATTCTCCTGTCTCTATTCCGGTGAGTCCGGATGTAAGTAGATTACGGAGATGAAGGTCAGCGGCAGTCAGGGGAGCGTAAAGCTTGGGTAAAGAGGAGTTTGGCGGGAGCTGACAAAACCAGCAAGGCAGATGAGATAAAATGTGGGAGCGGGCTTGTGTGGGAGCGGGCTTGCTCGCGAAAGCGGTGGATCAGCCAATGAATATGTTGCCTGACACTCCGTCTTCGCGAGCAAGCCCGCTCCCACACAAGCTCGCTCCACAGGAATAGTGTTGATGCTCAGGGGGCGTAGTAGTAACCGCGGCTACGCAACGCCACGATCCGTGGCCGGCCATCCGGGTGTGGGCCGATCTTTTTGCGCAGGTTGCTGACGTGCATGTCCAGGCTGCGATCGTAAAGGGTCAGCTTGCGACCCAGGGCGATCTGCGCCAGTTCCTGTTTGTCCAGTGGCTCGCCGGGCTGGCGCAGCAAGGCTTCCAGCAGGCGGCTTTCGGAGACGGTGAGGGTGAATTCCTGCTCGTCGATGCTGACCACGCCGCGCACCGGGCTGAAGCACAGGTCACCCAGTTCCATCTGCGTAGACACGGCGGCGGGGTGGCTGCGGCGCAGTACCGCGCGCAGGCGGGCGGTGAGTTCGCGAGGGTCGCACGGCTTGGCCAGGTAGTCGTCGGCGCCGAGTTCGAGGCCGAGGATGCGGTCCAGCGGTTCGCCCCGGGCCGACAGCATCAGCACGGGCAAGTCCGGGTGATCACTGCGCAATTGCTTGAGCAGCTCCAGGCCGCTGCCGTCGGGCAGCATCACATCCAGCACCACGGCGGCAGGTGCCGTGTCAGCCAGGGCTTTACGCGCGCTCAAGCCGTCATGGCAGGCGCGCACCTGGAAGCCTTCCTGGCTCAACCAACTGGTCAGCAGCTCACAGAGCTCCTGGTCATCATCTATCAGTAACAGCTCGCTCATGACTCACTCAATTTAGCCATTGTCGACGGCGACGGTGCCCACCGCTGGCGAAGATCCCGCACAGCAAGGCGATCAGTGCGACGGCCCCACCGGTGACAAACCACTGTTGTTGCTCGGTCAGCCAACGGGTCAAGGCACCGCCCTGTGTCTCTTTGAGTTGCTGGGACAGGCGTTGGTTCTCTTGGCGAAGGTGACTTAATTGTGCGCTTTCGCGGGCAGCATCCGCGTTTTGCAGTTGCTTGCTCAATTCTTCACGTTGCCGCTCGCTGTCTTTCAAGCGTTGCTGCAACTCGCTGATCTGGCTGCCGGCACTCAACGACAGGGGCGTCGAATTGCCGGTGTTCGAGGTTTCTTCCGCGTGGGCCGTAGCCCCGATCATTAACACTGCCAACAGACACAACTGACGTAAGCGCATCGGAACTCCTGATTCCACACGAATATTCAGATCGTTGTCGGCAGGTTACCGAGAATAATGAGCAATTAGGCGTGTGCCGAACGCAATCGGTCCGGCACAGGCTCGGGTCAAGGCAGGACTTGCTTGAACGGCTTGATCACGACGTCGGCATAAACGCCGGCGGCGATATACGGATCGGCCTTGGCCCAGGCCTGGGCGTCTGCCAGCGAAGCGAACTCGGCGACGATCAGGCTACCGGTGAAACCGGCGTCGCCCGGATCATTGCTGTCTACGGCCGGGTGCGGGCCGGCCAGGACGAGGCGGCCTTCGGCTTGCAGCTGCTTGAGGCGCTCGACGTGGGCCGGGCGCACGCTCAGGCGTTTTTCCAGCGAGTTGGCGACGTCGGTGGCAATGATGGCGTAGAGCATGTCAGTCCTCGGTTTTTGGCGTGGTAGGGGCGGTGTCATGCAGGTGGCGCGACAGGTAGATGCCCTGGCCGACCAGGAACAACACGGTCATGCCCAGGCTGCCGAACACTTTGAAGTCGACCCAGTAGTCCTGGAAGGTAAAGGCCACGAACAGGTTGGCGGCGCCGCAGAACAGGAAGAACACGATCCAGGCGACGTTCAAGCGCGTCCATACCGGCTCCGGCAGGGTCAGCGCATGGCCCATGATCCGCTTGATCAGCAGGCGGTCACCGATGAAGTGGCTGCCGATAAAGACCAGGGCGAACAGCCAGTTGACCACCGGCGCTTTCCATTTAAGGAAGGTTTCGCTGTGGAAGGCCAGGGTCAGGCCGCCGAAGACCAGGCAGGCGACCAGGGTCAGCCATTGGCTTTTTTCCAGCTTGCGCTGGGAGATGAAGATGGCGCCGTAGACGACGATAGAACTGATGATCAGGACGGCGGTGGCGCTGTAGATGCCTCCGAATGACACCGGGTGACCGGCGATATCGATGACCCGGGGGTCGATTTTGGTAACGATGAAAAACAGCAACAGCGGGATGAAGTCGATGAATTGTTTCACAGTAAGAGCCAGAAGCTGGATGTGGCGGCATAATAACAAACATCCTAGGTAGCGAAAGCGCCAGCTGACTTGAGGTTACACATCCCCGTGAATGTTGATTTGCACTGCCACAGCACGGCCTCCGACGGCGCCCTGGCGCCCGCGGTACTGGTTGCGCGGGCGTTTGAAAAAGGCGTGCGAGTCCTGGCGTTGACCGACCACGACACCCTCGAAGGCCTCGACGAGGCCCGCACGGCGGCGCAGGCGCTGGGCATGCAGCTGGTCAACGGCGTGGAATTGTCCTGCACCTGGGGTGGCGCCACCATTCATGTGCTCGGCTACGGTTTCGATCAAACCGCCGCGCCGCTGGTGGCCGCCATCGCCGCTTTGCACGATGGCCGCTGGCTGCGCTCCGAAGAAATCAGCCGCAAACTCAGCCTCAAAGGCATGCCCAATGCCCTCGACGGCGCCCGTGCGATCCAGCAGGAGCTGGGCGACAGTGGCAACGCGCCGGCCCGCCCGCACTTCGCCGACTGGATGGTGCGTGAGGGGTTCGTCAAGGACCGCGCCGAGGCCTTCCGCAAATGGCTGGGCGCCGGCAAGCTGGGCGACGTCAAGCAACACTGGCCGACCCTCGAAGACACCGTCGCGACCTTGCGCGCTTCCGGGGCCTGGGTGAGCCTGGCGCACCCGTGGCATTACGATTTCACCCGCAGCAAGCGTCGCAAGCTGATCAGCGACTATATTGGAGCAGGCGGCCACGCGATCGAAGTGGTCAATGGGCATCAACCCGCTGAACAGGTCGGCAGCCTGGCTATTCTTGCCCGCGAATTTGGTCTGCTGGTCAGCGCCGGCAGTGATTTTCATGGCCCAGGTGGGTGGTCCGAAATCGGCGAGTATCGCCAGGTACCTGAAGACCTGCCGCTCTTGTCGGGGCGATTCAAGCATGACCCCATTACTGCCACCGTCTGAACAGGTAGAACACGTGAGTCAATTCTTCCAGATTCACCCGGAGAATCCCCAGGCGCGCCTGATTAAACAGGCCGTGGAGATCATTCGCGCCGGTGGCGTGGTGATCTATCCAACGGATTCGTCCTACGCCATCGGTTGCCAGATCGGCGACAAAGGCGCGGTCGAGCGTGTACGACGCCTGCGTCAATTGGACGGCAAGCACAACTTCGCGCTGATCTGCAGCGACCTGTCCCAGTTGGGCCTGTTCGCCAAGGTCGACACCGGTACTTTCCGCCTGCTCAAGGCGCACACGCCGGGGCCCTACACCTTTATCCTCAACGCCACCCGCGAAGTGCCGCGCCTGTTGCTGCACCCGAAGAAACGCACCATCGGCCTGCGGGTGCCCGAGCATCCCATTGCCCTGGCGTTGCTGGCGGAGCTGGGTGAGCCGTTGATGAGCGTGTCGCTGATCATGCCCGGTGACAGCGAGCCGCTGGAAGATCCGTACGAAATGCGCCAGCTCTTGGAAAAACAGGTCGACCTGATCATCGACGGTGGTTTCGGCGGCAACAAAGCCTCCACCGTGATCAACCTGGCCGACGGCGAGCCCGAAGTGATCCGCGTGGGTTGCGGTGACCCGGCGCCGTTCATGGTCGAGGCCTGAATGTCCGCCGTGGAAACCGTTGATCCCCAGGCCGGCGCCCAGCAGGAACTGCCGTTTGCCATGGTCTATGGCCAGGCGGTCATGGAGATGCCGCTGGATCTGTACATTCCGCCGGACGCGCTGGAAGTCTTCCTCGAAGCCTTCGAAGGCCCGCTGGACTTGCTGTTGTATTTGATCCGCAAGCAGAACATCAACATCCTCGACATCCCGGTGGCGGAAATCACCCGCCAGTACATGGGTTATGTCGAATTGATGCAGTCGGTGCGCCTGGAGCTGGCCGCCGAGTACCTGGTGATGGCCGCCATGCTCGCCGAGATCAAGTCGCGCATGCTGCTGCCGCGTTCGGAGACGGTGGAAGCCGAGGAAGACGACCCGCGCGCCGAACTGATCCGCCGCCTGCAAGAGTACGAACGCTTCAAGGCCGCTGCCGAAGGTATCGACGGCTTGAGCCGCGTCGGCCGCGATGTGGTGGTGCCCAAGCTGGATGCCCCCGAGGCCCGCGCGCGCAAATTGTTGCCGGATGTGAGCCTGGAAGAGTTGTTGATGTCCATGGCCGAAGTACTGCGCCGTGGCGATATGTTTGAAAGCCATCAGGTCAGCCGCGAGGCGCTGTCGACCCGCGAGCGCATGAGCGATGTGCTGGAACGCCTCAAGGGCGGTGGCTTTGTGCCGTTTGTCGAGCTGTTCACCAAAGAAGAAGGGCGCCTGGGGGTGGTGGTGACCTTCATGGCGGTGCTTGAACTGGTCAAGGAATCCTTGGTCGAGCTGGTCCAGAATGAGCCTTTTGCGGCTATCCACGTGCGGGCGCGAGCCGAATAAAGAGCTGAATCGATGAATCTGACTGAACCCCGCGAACTGGCCCCGTTGCTGGAGGCGTTTCTACTGGCCTCGGGCAAGCCGCAATCCCTGGAACGCCTGTTCGAACTCTTTGAAGAAGCCGAACGCCCCGAGCCGCCGGTGTTCAAGAAGGCGCTGGAGATCCTGCGCAAATCCTGCGACGGCCGCGCCTTTGAGCTGCGGGAAGTGGCGTCGGGTTATCGCCTGCAGATCCGTGAGAAATTTTCCCCTTGGGTCGGCCGCTTGTGGGAAGAGCGCCCGCAGCGTTATTCGCGGGCGATGCTGGAGACCATGGCGCTGATCGCCTATCGCCAGCCGATCACCCGGGGCGAGATCGAGGACGTGCGGGGTGTGGCGGTCAACAGTCATATCGTCAAGACGCTGCTGGAGCGCGAGTGGATTCGCATCGTCGGTTACCGTGACGTGCCGGGTAAACCGGCGATGTTTGCCACCACCAAGGTGTTTCTTGACCACTTCAATCTGAAGAATCTCGATGATTTGCCGCCGCTGGCCGAGTTGCGCGAGATGGAGCCGGACCCGGTGCTGGACTTCGACGACGCGCCGGTGCCTGCCAGCTTGCAAGAGCTGGCCGATGCCAGCGCCGAGCCGGAAGAGCCGAAGGACGAAACCAGCTTCCACACGTTGCTGTTGGAACTGGACGACATGGAGCAGGGCATCAAGACTGACTTTGATGACTTGCTGCGTGATGGTGCTGTCGAGCCTGAGGCCCCGGAAAGTGCTGAGCCTGAACCCGAGCCTGAGCCTGAGGAAGACATCCTCGGCGTTGCCGAAGCCCGCGAAAAACTCCTGGCCGCTGTCGCCGCCCTCGAACAGCCGGCCTTGAGCGACGAAGAAGCGGAAGCCCGTGCGCTGGCCGAAGCCATCGAGGCTGAACGCCGCGAGTTTGAAGACTGACTCAATCTCACAAACACCGCTGAAACCCTTGTGGGAGCGGGCTTGCTCGCGAAAGCGGTCTATCAGTTGACTTAAGTGGTGACTGACACGCCGCATTCGCGAGCAAGCCCGCTCCCACATGTTGACCTGCTGTGGGCCACTGGTCGGCGCAAGGCAGGTGACTTTACCTTTATCGACTAGTCTGTGATGCGCAACGCCCGCCATACGCGTATGATTCGCGACCCTTCGCCGACCTCTTCGGCCAAGACCCCGCTTTCAACACTCTTCAGGCCACGCCTGAATCGACCCACCGGGAGGTGCTTAAGATGAACGACAAAGACCAGAACGACAGCCAGGAAATCGGCCCAGCAGGTGAAAAACTGCAAAAGGTGCTGGCGCGTATCGGCGTGGGCTCGCGCCGCGACGTCGAAGCCTGGATCACCCAGAAGCGCATCAAGGTCAACGGCGTCGAGGCCACCCTCGGCCAGCGCGTCGACCTGCACGATGCAATCACCATTGATGGCAAGGTCATCAAGCGTGAAGAGGCCGCCGAATCGGTGCGCCGCGTGATCATGTACAACAAGCCCGACGGCGAGATCTGCACCCGTGACGACCCGGAAGGCCGTCCGACCGTGTTCGACAAGATGCCTAAGCCGAAAGAAGGCCGTTGGATCAACATCGGTCGTCTCGACATCAACACCACCGGCTTGCTGATGTTTACAACCGACGGTGAACTGGCCAACCGCCTGATGCACCCGTCCTACGAGATGGACCGCGAATACGCCGTGCGTGTACGTGGCGAAGTCGATGACGAGATGATCGAGCGCTTGAAAGCCGGCGTGGTGCTGGAAGACGGCCCGGCCAAGTTCACCGACATCAAGCAGGCTCCAGGCGGCGAAGGTTTCAACCACTGGTACCACTGCGTGGTGATGGAAGGCCGTAACCGTGAAGTACGTCGCCTGTGGGAATCCCAGGGCCTGGTGGTCAGCCGCCTGAAGCGCGTGCGTTTCGGCCCGGTGTTCTTGAACTCCGACCTGCCGATGGGCCGCTGGCGCGAAATGAGCCAGTACGAAGTGGACATCCTCAGTGCCGAAGTCGGCCTGACGCCGGTGGCCATGCCGCAGATGAACGCCAAGAGCAAAGACAAGCTTGAGCGTATGCAGCGTAAATCGTCGCGTCCTGTTGCGCGTACCGAGCGCGTTGCGCGTACCGTGCGCCCGGCGCTGGATGCACCGGCCACTGGCGGGCGTATCTCCCGTCAGCCGCACATCGAAGGCGAGCGTCGCCCAACCGCGCCATCGCGCCAGGAAGGCGAACGTGCTCCACGCACGCCGCGTCCGGCCCCGGCCGGTGGTCGCAGCAACCGTGGTGAAGCCGAGCGCCCAGCCGACAACGCCAGCACCAAGCGCCCAGCCAAGCCAGCGGCGAACAAGCGCCCTGGCCCGAAACTGGTCGCGGACGAGCCGTCGGGCAAGCGCCGTGGCGCCCCGGCCGGTTCGGGTCAGCGTCCTGGTTTTGGTCGCAAGAAGCCGCAGTGATTTGTTAAGCGCTGCCTGAAAACGCCAACCTCCGGGTTGGCGTTTTTTTTTTGGCTTTGAATCTGAAATGCAATAACACCTGTGGATGCGGGCTTATGTGGATGCAAGCTTATGTGGGAGCGGGCTTGCTCGCGAATGCAGTGTGTCAGCCAACACATCTATAACTGGTCCACCGCATTCGCGAGCAAGCCCGCTCCCACACAAGCCCGCTCCCACACTAGATCTCCAGTGTCTGTAACGTCTGCATTCCGCTCCGTAACGAATAGTTTACGACTTGGTGGCGTGTTTATTGGGGTGGGGAAAGTTGTAAGGATTACCTGACAGTTCTGATCCTCAACAACAACGCTCGGCCTAAAGCTTGTCTGCGTGTACAATCCGCCGCGTTTTACTGTGACCCCCCTTGCGTACCCACGCAAAAGGCCAAGACCCAGGGTTTGCCTACCCTGATCACTCCGCCTGGCCACGAGCCGGACGGGTTCGATTTCGTCACAGATAAAAACAAACAGGTGACGCATGACCGATATAAACACGCTGTATTCCTGGTGCCTGCGCTGGGGTTTGAGCGGCGCTGCTTGAGTCGAGATTCGAGCGAGCGACGTGCATTCAACATCATCAAACCTTGCGTGAGACCCTTTTCATGAGTGGACCCCATTCCTCTTCAGGCGAGCTGAAACGCGGCCTGAAAAATCGTCATATCCAGTTGATCGCCCTCGGTGGCGCCATCGGTACCGGCCTGTTCCTCGGCTCGGCCGGGGTGCTCAAATCCGCCGGTCCGTCGATGATCCTGGGCTATGCCATCTGCGGCTTTATCGCCTTCATGATCATGCGCCAACTCGGCGAGATGATCGTCGAAGAGCCGGTGGCCGGTTCCTTCAGCCACTTTGCCCACAAGTACTGGGGCGGTTTCGCCGGCTTCCTGTCGGGTTGGAACTGCTGGATCCTGTACATTCTCGTGGGCATGTCGGAGCTGACGGCTGTCGGTAAATACGTGCACTACTGGTGGCCGGAGATCCCGACCTGGGTCTCGGCGGCGGCGTTCTTCGTGCTGATCAACCTGATCAACCTGGCCAACGTCAAAGTCTTCGGTGAAGCCGAGTTCTGGTTTGCGATCATCAAGGTGGTGGCCATCGTCGGCATGATCGCCCTGGGCAGCTATTTGCTGGTCAGCGGCAGCGGCGGCCCGCAAGCCTCGGTGAGCAACCTGTGGGAACACGGTGGCTTCTTCCCCCACGGCGTGGGCGGCCTGGTGATGGCCATGGCGATCATCATGTTCTCCTTCGGCGGCCTGGAAATGCTCGGTTTCACCGCTGCCGAGGCTGACCAGCCACGCACGGTGATCCCGAAAGCGATCAACCAGGTGATCTACCGCATCCTGATCTTCTACATCGGTGCCCTGGTGGTGCTGCTGTCGTTGACGCCGTGGGACAGCCTGCTGACCACTCTTAACGCCTCCGGCGATGCCTACAGCGGCAGCCCGTTCGTACAGGTGTTCTCGATGCTGGGCAGCAATACTGCGGCGCACATCCTCAACTTCGTGGTACTGACGGCGGCGCTGTCGGTGTACAACAGCGGCACCTACTGCAACAGCCGCATGTTGCTGGGCATGGCTGAGCAGGGCGATGCGCCTAAAGCGCTGGCGAAGATCGACAAACGCGGCGTGCCGGTGCGCTCGATCCTCGCTTCGGCGGCGGTCACCGTGGTGGCGGTGCTGATGAACTACCTGATCCCGCAACACGCGCTGGAACTGCTGATGTCCCTGGTGGTGGCCACGTTGGTGATCAACTGGGCGATGATCAGCTTCTCCCACTTCAAGTTCCGCCAGCACATGAACCGCACCGGCCAGGTGCCGCTGTTCAAGGCGCTGTGGTACCCGTACGGCAACTATGTCTGCCTGGCGTTCGTGGCGTTTATCCTGGTGGTCATGCTGATGATCCCGGGGATCCAGGTGTCGGTGTACGCGATCCCGGTGTGGGTGGCGTTTATGGCGGTGTGTTACTGGGTCAAGAACAAGCGCAAGGCGCAGGCAGCCCTGAGCGCAACGGGGACAGTTATGGAGTAAGGACCTTCCCGTAAACAGAAAACCCGGCGCTTTGCCGGGTTTTTTGTTGGCGTTGACGGGGTAGACTCGCGCCTTGTTTTAATTTGCTACAGGCTCGGAGGCCCCATGCACCACACCGACATCGACGGCGGCACCTTGCAACGCGCTGAGCTGGAAGATCTGATCGACCAGCACAGCGGCCCCTTGCGCCTGGTCGGCGTGGACCTGAGCGGTGCCGACCTGTCGCGCATGGTGCTCGATCACTGGATCTTCGAACGCTGCATCCTGGTCCAGACCTCCTTCCTCGGCTCCCGCCTGGAAGGCACCCAGTGGAAAAGCTGCCGCGCCAGCCTCGCGATTTTCGAAGCGGCGAACCTGCTGGAAGCACAGTTCCACAGTTGCGACCTGAACAACACCCGCTGGCAACGCAGCAAGTTGCCCCAGGCGAGTTTCGAGCACTGCAAGTTGACCGGTGCCAACTTCACCCATTGTGCGTCCCTGGGCCTGAGTTTCAGCGAGACCCGGCTCAACAGTGCCTTCCTGTCCGGGTTGTCGTTTGCGCGCACGGTGCTGAATAACCTGGATTTCTCCGACAGCGATTTGTCGGATGCAGACTTTCGCAAGGCTGAATTGATCGACTGCAGCCTCGCCCACGCCCGTATCAACGGTGCCAACTTTGCCGGTGCCGACCTGCGGGGTGCGGATTTGAGCGGGTTTCGCCTCAATGATGCCAAACTGTTCAAAGGCGCCGTGATTTCCAAAGCCCAGGCGTCGATGTTGTTGTCCGAGTTGGGCTTGTCCGTTGCCTAGGATTTTTGATTGATGCTGGTGATTTCCAACAATGTGCAGCTGCCGGATGCCGAGATCGAGCTGACCGCGATTCGCGCCCAGGGCGCCGGTGGGCAGAACGTCAACAAGGTGTCGAGCGCGGTGCACCTGCGTTTTGATATTCCGGCGTCGTCGTTGCCGGAGTTCTACAAGGAGCGGCTGCTGGCGCTGCGCGACAGCCGTATCACCAGCGAAGGCGTGCTGGTGCTCAAGGCCCAGCAATATCGGACCCAGGAGCAGAATCGCGCGGATGCGCTGGAGCGCCTGGTGGAGTTGATCCTCAGTGCCACCAAGGTCGAGAAGAAGCGCCGCCCGACCAAGCCCACCCTGGGCTCGAAAAAACGTCGACTGGAGTCCAAGACCAAGCGCGGCACCATCAAGGCCGGGCGCGGCAAGGTCGACTTCTAGTCGCCGCGCGCCTCACGGGCCTTGGGCGCTTGCCGGTACAGGTAGACGCTCAGCAGCAACCCACCGAGGGCGGCGAGGGCGGCGAACAGGAAGATCGACGCAAAGCCGAAGCCTGCCGCAACCGCGCCGGCCAACGGGCCGGTTATCCCCAGCGACAAGTCGATGAACAGCGAGTAAGCCCCCACCGCCGAGCCACGGCTGGACGCTGGCACCAGGTTGACCGCCTCGACGCCCAGCGCCGGAAACACCAGGGAAAAGCCAAACCCGCTCAATGCTGCACCGGCCAGGGCCAGGTTGGCGTCCGGCGCCAGCCACAACAGCAGCAGGCCGAGGATTTCCACGGACAGGCAGGCAATTGCCACGCGAAAGCCGCCGATGCGATTGATCAGGTTGCCGAACAGCAGGCGTGCGCCGATAAAACTGGCGCCGAACAGGCTCAGGGCCCACACGGCGTTGTCCCAGTGCTGGGTGGTGTAATACAAGGTGATAAAGGTGGCGATGGTGCCGAAACCGATGGAACCCAGCGCCAAGGCGCAACCGTGGGGCAGTACGCGGCCCAGTACATTCATGAACGGCAGGCGCACGCCGGCGACGATGGGCGCGGGTTCCTTCTTCCAGGCCAGCAGCAGGCCGATGATCGCCAGCAGGATGATGCTCACGCCCATGCTCCACAGCCCGAGATGGCTGACCAGCAGCACCCCCAGCGGCGCGCCGACGGCCAAGGCGCCGTAGCTGGCGATACCGTTCCAGGAAATGACCTTGGCCGTATTGGTCGCGCCGACGCGGCCGATGCCCCAGCCGATGGCGCCCGAGCCGACCAGGCTCTCTGCGCTGCCCAAGACCAGGCGGCCAATCAACAGGCTACCGAGGCTGATGGCCGGCAGGCTGGCAAACCATGCCGCCAACAGCATGAACACGCCGCTCAAGCCGCAGCCCGCCAAGCCGATCACCACGGCGCGTTTGCTGCCCAGGTTGTCGATGATTTTGCCCGCATACGGGCGGCTCAGCAGGGTGGCCAGGTATTGCACGCTGATCACCAACCCGGCGATCACGGCGCCGTAGCCCAGCTCGCTGTGGACGTAGCCCGGCAATACGGCGAGGGGGATGCCGATATTCAGGTAGCCGATAAAGGTGAACAACACGATGGAAACAACTTGCAGCGTGACCGCCATGGGGCGCTGGGTATCTGGCATGGGAGAGGTCCACAGTCGCAGCAGGTAAAGATAGGCTGCTAATGATACCGGTGGTTGGGCTCGCGCAGGGCGGTAAATCGCAAAAACGTCAGATCAAAAAGACGTCAGGGTTGGGAGGGGGCGAGCAGTTGGGTGGTAACCAGGGCGGCCAAGGCGTTTTCCTGGGTGCCGAAGCGCTTGAGCAGCACAGCTTGTTTCTCTGCGCTGAGGCGGTTCCATACGTCGACCATCTGCAAGGCAGCGTCGAGCACGGCGGTGTCTGGGGTGTCGGTCATGAGGGGGTTCCGGGTCTGTTCAGGCAGTGTGGAAAGCGCTCAAAGCTGCGCTTTCCACACGGTCTGGTACGGCGTCAGTCCTGGCTTTCGCTGTCGACTGGTTTGGCTTCTTTGGCCTCAGGCTGCTTGTCGCCGGCCTGCTGCGGTGTTGGCTGCTCAGTTTCGTGCAGGCTTGGGAAGGGGAGATTAGGTATCTCGTGCATCGTCGTCGCTCCTCGCAAGGTCTGTTTTTTTCAATCGCAGGTGATTCCGCGCTCTCAAAAAGCCTTGGCAGGATACAGCACTGCAAATGACAAAAAGAATTTTATGTCGGCGGATGTCGGAACTTTCATCCTTTAACGCAAGTGACATGAGGTCACAGGCCTAGAACGGCACCTTGCCGAGGATCATGTCGCGATACATCACGAAATCCCCCAATAAGCTGTAGAACGGGTGTTTAAACGTCGCCGGACGGTTTTTTTCGAAGAAGAAGTGGCCGATCCAGGCAAAGCTGTAGCCGGCGATCGGGATAGCCAGCAGCAAGCCCAGCGAACCCCGACCAATGGCGTAGGCGAGGATGCCGATTACCAGCGTAGTGCCGATGAAGTGCAGGCGTCGGCAGGTGCTGTTGCCGTGCTCTTTCAGGTAATAGGGGTAGAACTCAGCGAAGCTGTTGAATTGCTTGGCATTTTCCACAGTGAACGGCCCTTTGATTGTTGTTCCGCCCAACAGATGTTCGGCGGGGAGCTTATTTGAGTCTAGAGTGATCAGTGGTAACAGCCAGTGACAATAGATGCCACTTTAGTATCCTTGGCATTCCTGGCTGCCGTTTTAAGCCTGCTTACATTAAGAAGACGCCATGAGCGAACGAACAACTTCTGCAAGCTGGGCGATGGGGATAGTCAAGGCACTGGAGATGGACGGCCTGGATTGCCGCGCCCTGTTCAAGCAACTGGGCCTGGACTACAGCGCCCTGGATGATCCCGATGCGCGTTTCCCGCAAGACTCCATGACCCGCCTGTGGCAGCGAGCGGTGGAGCTGTCGGGCAACCCGGCGATTGGCTTGAATATGGGTAAAGTGGTGCGCCCTGCGTCGTTTCATGTCGCGGGGTATGCGCTGATGTCCAGCAACACGCTGGCCGAAGGCTTTATGCGCCTGGTGCGTTATCAGCGGATCATTGCGGAAAGCGCCGACCTGAGTTTCCGCCTGTTAGCCGAAGGCTATGCGCTGATTCTGACGGTGCATGGCGATCATCTGCCACCGACCCGGCAAAGTGCCGAAGCTTCGCTGGCCAGTGCCTTGGCCCTGTGCGGCTGGCTCACCGGACGCACCCTGCAACCCCGTAAAGTGCTGTTGCAAGGTGATCAGCCCGAGGATCTGGCGCCCTATAAACAGGCGTTCCATGCCCCCCTGGAGTTCAACGCGCCGTACGACGCACTGATTTTCGAGCGCGCCGATATGGATGCGCCGCTGCCCACCGCCAACGAAGCCATGGCGCTGTTGCATGATCGGTTTGCCGGGGAATACCTGGCGCGTTTCTCGGAAAGCCGCGTGACCCACAAGGCGCGCCAGGTGCTGTGCCGCCTGCTGCCCCAGGGCGAGCCCAAGCGTGAAGTGGTGGCCCAGACCCTGCACCTGTCCCAGCGCACCTTGCAGCGGCGCTTGCAGGAGGAGGGCACCAGCTTCCAGACCTTGCTTGACGACACCCGTCGCGAGTTGGCCGAGCAATACCTGGCGCAGCCGAGCATGACCTTGCTGGAAATTGCCTACCTGTTGGGGTTTGCCGATCCGAGTAACTTCTTCCGCGCGTTTCGTCGCTGGTTCGATGCCACGCCCGGCGAGTACCGGGCGCGGTTGCTGGAAGCGACGGCGATCAGTGGCGCCAAAACGCCGGAATACACAGCACAAACACTGTAATGATCTCCAGCCGGCCCAACAGCATGCCGAGGGACAGGATCCACTTGGCGGCGTCCGGCAGGCTGGCGAAGTTGCCGGCCGGGCCGATGGTTTCCCCCAGGCCCGGGCCGACGCCGGACACGGTGCTGGCGGCGCCGGTCAGCGCGGTCATCCAGTCCAGGCCGAGCAGCGACAAGGCCAGGGCGATGGCGCAGATGGTGATGGCGAAGAAAAACGAGAAGGTCAGGATCGACCGCACGATTTCTTCGTCGAGACGGTGGCCGTTGTACTTCTGCTTGATCACTGCGCGGGGGTGAATCAGTTGGTTCAAGTTGGCCTTGAGCAGGATGTAGGCGACCTGGAAGCGGAAGATCTTGATCCCGCCGGCGGTGGAGCCCGAGCAACCGCCGATAAAGCCCAGGTAGAAAAACAGCATCAGTGAGAAGTTACCCCACAGGCTGTAGTCCCCCAGTGCGAAGCCGGTGGTGGTGACCACCGAGGTCACGTTCAGCGCCACGTGGCGCAGGGCGTCCAGCCAATGCAGGTTGGTGGTCCACCAGTACCAGGTGCCGAGCACCAGCCAGGTCACCAGCAGCAAGCCGAGCAAACCTTGCACCTGCTGGTCCTTGATCAATGCCTTGCGGTTGCCGCGCAACGTGGCCACGTACAGGGTGAACGGCAAGCTGCCGAGGATCATCACCACCACGGCGACCCAATGCACCGCCGGTTGTTTCCAGTGGGCCAGGGACTCATCGGAGGTGGAAAAACCGCCGGTGGAAATCGCCGACATCGCGTGGTTGATCGCATCGAACAAACCCATCCCGGCCCACCAGAACGCCAGGCTGCCAAGGATGGTGATGCCCACGTACGCCGCCACGATCAGCCGTGCCACCATGTGCGAGCGCGGCATGACCTTTTCCGAGCGGTCGGAGGATTCGGTCTGGAACAGGCGCATGCCACCGATGCGCAGCAGCGGCAGGATCGCCACCGCCATGCCGATAAAGCCGATGCCCCCCAGCCAGTGCAGCAGCGAGCGCCACATCAGGATGCCCGGGGACATGCTGTCCAGC
This sequence comes from Pseudomonas sp. KBW05, assembly GCF_003852405.1. Lineage (GTDB taxonomy): Bacteria > Pseudomonadota > Gammaproteobacteria > Pseudomonadales > Pseudomonadaceae > Aquipseudomonas. The sequence continues at coordinate 87,596 of NZ_QAJM01000003.1, read as the reverse complement.
CCGCTCAATACGGTGGAGCCGGTGGCGGTGATGCCGGACATGCTTTCAAAAAACGAGTCGGTGTAGCTGATGTGCTGGGTCAGCAGGAACGGCAGCGCGGCAAAAATGCACACCACCACCCAGCTGGTGACGGTCAGCAGGTACATGTCCCGTGGCCGCAGGTGCACGTGTTCAGGACGCCCGGGGATGACCAGGGCCAGGCCGGCGAGAAAGGTGATCATGCTGGCCCACAGGAACGACGGCAGGTCTTGGGTGCGTTCGAAGATCACCAGGGTGGCCATTGGCACGACCATGGCGATCGCGAGGGTGATCAGGAAGATGCCGATGATGAAACCGATGATGCGAAGGGTCGGCAACGCCATGAAGTGAGCTCGGGTGATTGGGCAGAGGCGCCATTCTACCTGCGGTGCAGAGCATGTAAACCGGGGCTTGGGCGCAACGCCGATCAAAATGTGGGAGCTGGCTTGCCTGCGATAGCGGTGGGTCAGCAACATCTTCATTAACTGACACACCGCTATCGCAGGCAAGCCAGCTCCCACAGGGGGATGGGGTGACTGAGGGTGCGTGCATAAAAAAGGCGACCCGAAGGTCGCCTTTTTCAACGCTGCATTGATCAGAACTCGTGATCAGCGCTATCCGGGTTCAGGTCGCTGATGCCCAGCTTGCCCGCTGCCGCTTCGATCGAACCGGTCTGCTTGACCAGGGCGGCGATGGCGTCGCGTACGATCTGGTTGCCCGCATCGTTACCGGCGGCGATCAATTGGTCGTAGTGTTCACCTTTGCCAGCGTGATCAACCATGACCTGGATCTTCGCTTCGGTCGCCGCCAGGTCAGCCTTCAATGCGCTGTCGGCAGCCGGGTCGGCCTTGGCCACCAGGGACGACAGGCTGGCGCCGGTCATTTGGGTGCCGTCGGTGCGGGTGTACTCGCCCAGGTAGACGTTGCGGATGCCCTTGGCGTCGTAGAAGTGCGAGTTGTGGGTGTTGTCGCTGAAGCAGTCTTGCTCGTCTTCCGGCGAGTTGGCTTCCAGGGACACCTTCATGCGCTCACCGGCCAGTTCGCCGAGGGACAGGCTGCCCATGCCGAACAGCATTTTGCGCAGGCCGTCGGTGGCAGGTTCTGCTTCCAGGGTGGCGCGGTAGTTGTCGGCGACGTTTGGCTTCCAGTTGCCGACCATTTCTTCCAGGTCGCTGACCAGCAGTTGGGTCACGGCGCTCAGGTAAGCGCGGCGACGCTCGTTGTGGCCGCCAGTAGCGCCGTCACCGGTCAGGTAGTCCGACGCTGGACGGTTGCCGGCGCCAGGGCCCGTGCCGTTGAGGTCTTGGCCCCACAGCAGGAACTCGATGGCGTGGTAGCCGGTGGCAACGTTGGCTTCGGAACCGCCCAGCTCATTGAGGCTGGCGAGTTTTTCCGGGGTGATTTCCTTCACATCGACTTTGTCTTCGCCAACCTGGATCTCGGTGTTGGCGATGATGTTGGCGGTGGCGCCCGGGTTGCCCAGGGCGTGTTCGTAGGACTTGTCGACGTAGTCGATCAGGCCTTCGTCCAGTGGCCATGCGTTCACCTGGCCTTCCCAGTCGTCGATGATGGTGTTGCCGAAGCGGAACACTTCGCTCTGCAGGTACGGCACGCGGGCGGCAACCCAGGCGGCGCGGGCGGCTTTCAGGGTTTCGTCGCTTGGCTTGGCGAGGAACGCGTCGATCGCGGTTTGCAGGGTTTTAGCGGTAGATTCGGCGTCGCTGTAGACCGCGAACACCATGTCAGCGTAATGCGCGACCACAGCCTTGGCGGCGGCTTCGTCAACCTGGCCGGCAGGGGTGGCAGCCGCTGGAGCGGTAGTGCTGGCAGCCGGGGTCGGCGCCTGTGGCGCGGCGGCCTTGTCTTTACCTTCGCCGCAACCGGCGAGAGAAATGGCAATGGCCAGCAGACTGGCGGTGGCCAGGGGCATACGAATCATGGCGAACATCCTGCTTCGGTTGTTGATAGGGCGCGCGGGGGGAGCGCAAAACTGCGACATAATGCGAAAGATTTGCATTTTGTGTAAAGGCTTAAACGCGGGAAATATTCAGTATCGTTTTCCCGGTTCAAAGAATCGCGGCGTTATTGCGCTCGGACTGTTTCAAAAAAGCCGCCAACTCCCGGGCCGGCAGCGGTTTGCTGTAGTGATAGCCCTGCCCCTCGTGGCAGCCCTCGGAGATGATGTACGCCTCCTGCTCGGCGGTTTCCACGCCTTCGGCGATCACCTGCATGCCCAGGCTTTTGCCCAGCTGGATGATGGCTCGCACGATGGTGGCATCGTCGTCGTCATCCAGCAGGTCCTGGACGAAGCTCTTGTCGATCTTGATCTTGTCCAGCGGCAGGCTTTTCAGGTAACTGAGGGATGAATAGCCGGTGCCGAAGTCGTCGATGGCGATCAATGCCCCGGAGCGGCGCAGGCTCAGCAGGTGTTGGGCGGCGGTGCTGATGTCTTCCATCAGGCCGGTCTCGGTGACTTCCAGCTCCAGGCTGCGCGGCGGCAGGCGGTAGATCTGCATCAGGTTGTTGACCACCCGCGGCAACTCGGTGTGGTGCAATTGCACGGTGGACAGGTTGACCGCCATGCGCAACTCGGTGAAGCCCTGGTCGTGCCATTCGCGCAACTGCCGGCAGGCCTGGTCCAGCACCCATTCGCCAATCGCAATGATGGTGCCGTTCTGTTCGGCCAGCGGGATGAACAGGTCGGGCGGCACCAGGCCGTGCTCCGGGTGTTGCCAGCGGATCAGCGCTTCGACGCCCACCACGCGATGCTCGCGGTAGCTGATCTGCGGCTGATACACCAGGTGAAACTGGTTGCGGCTCAAGGCGTCGCGCAGGTCTTTTTCCAGTTCGCGGCGACGGCGCATCTCGCTGTCCACGCTGGCAATATAGAACTGATAGCGATTGCGCGAGCGGCTCTTGGCCAGGGTCATGGTCTGCTCGGCTTTTTGCAGCAGCTTCTCGGTGCTGTCGCCGTCTTCCGGGAACAAGGTGATGCCGATGGTGGCGCGCAGGCGGATCTGCTCGTGGTCGAGGGCGAACTCGGCTTCCAGGTCGTCGAGGATGCTTTGCGCCAGTTCTGCGGCTTCGTAGGGCTGGTCGATGTCGGCCTGCACCAGGGCGAACTGGTCGCCCCCCAGGCGGGCCAGGGCGCCGAGGCGGCCACTGTGGGCGCGCAGGCGGTCGGCCAGGGCCAGCAGCAGTTGGTCGCCAGCCTGGTAGGTGAACTGTTCGTTGACGCTTTTGAAGTCGTCCAGGCCCACACACAATACCGCCACGCGGCGCTGCCGGCGGCCGGCGTCGATGAGGATCTTGTCCAGTTGCTCCTGCAACTTCTGGCGATTGGGCAAACCGGTCAGGAAATCGTACTGCGCCATGCGCCGCAGGCTGCTCTCGGCCTCGTGGCGCAGGTGGGTGTTGCGTTCAATGGATTCGAGCAACTGGTTGGCGGTGTTGATCCACAGTCCCAATTCATTGCGCTCATGGCCCTTGAGCTGGGGGATCTTGTGTTCGCTGGGGCGGTCCGGGTTGATCGACGTGAGGTGTTCGATAATCCGCGACAACGGCTTGGTCAGCAGCCAGTGATAGACCAGGTACAACACCAGGCCCATGGCCAAGGCGCGCAATACCCCGGATATAAAGATGATCACCGAGCTGACAATGAAACCCTTGCCGTACGTGGCAGTGTCGAGGGTGATGCTCAGGTCGCCGTAATATTCGCTGTAGGGGCCTTTGCCCACCAATGCCGTGGTAAACGTGCGTTCCTGGCCCAGAATCAGGTCGGTCAACCAGCGGCTGGGGGATTGCTGCAAGGCGCGGCTTTTTTCCGCGAGCATGGTTTCGTTGGGATGGCCGATGGACGCCATGCGCACGGCGTCATCCTGGAACAGGCCCTCGATGACCTGCATGCCCATCTCGCGGTCAAGGCTGTAGACGGCTTGGGTCGAGGGGTCGCGGAACATGTCGAGGATGCGCTGGGCGTCGCTGGCCACGGCCTGGCGCGTCTTATAGGCGTCAAACACGATCTGCGCCACGCTGAGCGCCACACCCACGACCAATGCCGACAGCAGCACGACCCGTAGCAACTTCACCGACAAGCTGTTTTTGAGTTCCAGCTTCAAAGGGTTATTCCTTGTTCCATGCGGGTAGCCTCAATATGCCATGAGTATTGGCAATCTCGTGATGGCAGTCAAAGGAACATTGGGGGTAAACGCAGGTTTGATGCTGTCGGCGGGAGGGATGGGAGGAGGAAGGCGGATTCGCATCCGCCTGCGTGATCAGCTTGCGAACGTCACTTTGCGCTTTTCGGTGTCTTGCGTGGCCGAGAAGTCCACGGTTTTGTTTTGCGGTTCCAGTGCATTGCCCAGGGCTTTGGCCAGGACATCGGCGAAGGGTTGGGCAAGGGAAGTGGCCGACTTGGCGAAATCTGCGCCGGCTTTGAAAAACTCGCCGACCACGGGGATTGCTGCTAGGACTCCGATAGACATCGTAATTTCTCCGACAGGGGTGAGAAGCGAATTCCTCTCCCTGCCTGGGTGGCCGGGTTGCGTCGTACGGTTCCATCGCCCACAAAAAAACCCGGCATTCGCCGGGCTCTTTCTACTGCAAGCGTTGCTTAGGCAGTGAAGGTCTTGCCTTCGAACTGCTCAGCCACGAACTTCCAGTTGACCAGGTTCCAGAACGCTTCCACATACTTTGGACGCACGTTGCGGTAGTCGATGTAGTAAGCGTGTTCCCAGACGTCGCAGGTCAGCAGCGGGGTATCGCCATTGGTCAGCGGGTTGCCGGCGCCGATGGTGCTGGCCAGGGCCAGGGAACCGTCAGCCTTTTTCACCAGCCAGCCCCAACCGGAACCGAAGGTGCCGACGGACGTCTTGGTGAACTCTTCCTTGAACTTGTCGAACGAACCGAACGCAGCGTTGATGGCTTCAGCCAGCGCGCCGGTTGGTTGGCCGCCGGCGTTTGGCGCCAGGCAGTTCCAGTAGAAGGTGTGGTTCCAGACCTGAGCGGCGTTGTTGAAGATGCCACCCGAAGAAGACTTGACGATCTCTTCCAGGGTCTTGCCTTCGAACTCGGTGCCTGGCACCAGGTTGTTCAGGTTCACGACGTAGGTGTTGTGGTGCTTGTCGTGGTGGAATTCCAAGGTTTCCTTGGAAATGTGCGGCTGCAGGGCATCGTGTGCGTAGGGCAGCGGCGGCAATTCGAAAGCCATGATGATTCTCCTAATCAGGTCAGTTGCGGTGAGCGCAAGGCCGATCACGGGCGGCCAAACAAGCGCCGGGGAGTTTGTACTCTTTGCGGCGCAGGGGCTGGATCATAGCACCGGGGGTGCGGCAAAACCACGCAACAACTGTGTGGGATAGAGGTTCCAGAGCGTTTTGGAATATTCCCTACGCGGCGATCAATTGATAGGCCACGCTGAACATCATCACCGCCACCAACAGGTCCAGCAGGCGCCAGGTGGCCGGCCGCGCCAGCCACGGTGCCAGCCATGCCGCGCCGAGCGCCAGGGTGGCGAACCACAGGAACGACGCACTGGCCGCCCCGGCCACGTAGGCGCCGGGTTCGGTTTGCTGTGCGCCGAGTGAGCCGATCAGCAGCACCGTGTCCAGGTAGACGTGGGGATTGAGCAGGGTCACCGCCAAAGCGCTGAGCATCACGGCACGCAGTGAACGGGTCTTGAGGTTGCCGCCCTGCGCCAGGCTTTGGCTGGAAAACGCCCGGCGCAGCGCCAGGGTGCCGTACCACAACAGGAACGCCGCGCCGCCCCAGCGGGCAATCGCCAGCAGCAGCGGGTTTTGTGCCAGCACCGTGGCCAGGCCGAAAACCCCGGCGGCCACCAATAACGCGTCGCACACCACGCACAACGCTGCGACGGGCAAGTGATGCTCACGGCGCAGGCTTTGCGCCAGCACAAACGCGTTCTGGGTGCCAATGGCCATGATCAAGCCGAGGGCCACCAACAGGCCATTTACATAGCTTTGCCACATAGGATTTACTCCGCGCCCGCCGCCAGTCGCCGTAATACCTGCATCGCGCGTTCGGCATCGGCGCGGCCAACGAACAGGTGATCGTGGTAATAACCGGCAATCACATTGCAACTGATACCGGCCTGGCCCAGCGCACTGGCGAACGCAGCGGTAAGGCCCACGGCTTCCAGGGCCGAATGCACGTTCAGGGTGATCCACGCGGCGACGTAGTCAAAGGCCAAGCCCGCCTGTTCCGCCTGCTGGCGCTCCAGGATGACCGTCAGGCCTTCCTGTTCACGGAAACTGCCGATCACCTCGCAACCCGCCGGGATGCGCTGGTCGGGCAGGGTGCAGAACACATACTCACCGTCATTCAAGTGCGGGCTCATGCTGCGTATCAGGGTTGCCAGAGCGGTTTCGCCAGCCATGTGAGATTCCTTAAATAGAGAGAAGCAATGCTGGTCATTTTCATGGCTTAAGCTGTATAAGAAAAACCAATATTGCTGATCGCTCATTAGAGAAACTGATGTTCGACTATAAATTGCTTTCCGCCCTGGCGGCGGTGGTGGAACAGGCCGGCTTCGAGCGCGGTGCGCAGGTGCTCGGGGTGTCGCAATCGGCGATCTCCCAGCGCATCAAATTGCTGGAGGCGCGCATCGGCCAACCGGTGCTGGTACGCACGACGCCGCCGACGCCCACCGACATCGGCCGGCGCCTGCTCAACCATGTGCAGCAGGTGCGCCTGCTGGAGCGTGACCTGCAAAGCCAGGTGCCGGCGTTGGACGCAGAGGGCATGCCTGAACGCCTGCGCATCGCCTTGAATGCGGACAGCCTCGCCACCTGGTGGGCCGAGGCGGTCAGCGTGTTTTGTGCCGAGCAACACCTGTTGCTGGACTTGGTGGTGGAAGACCAGACCGTCGGCCTAAAGCGCATGCGCGCCGGTGAAGTGGCGGCGTGTATCTGCGCCAGCGAACGCCCGGTGGCCGGGGCCCGTAGCCTGTTGCTCGGCGCCATGCGCTATCGTGCGCTGGCCAGTCCGGCCTTTATCGCCCGGCACTTTCCCGAGGGCGTACGCGCCGATCAACTGGCGCGCACGCCGGCATTGGTGTTTGGCCCGGATGATTTCCTGCAACACCGCTACCTGGCGTCTCTCGGCGTGGACGGCGGTTTCGAACACCATTTATGCCCGTCGTCCGAAGGTTTTATCCGCCTCACTGAGGCCGGGCTCGGTTGGGGCCTGGTGCCGGAATTGCAGGTGCGCGACCAGCTGGCAAAGGGCGTATTGGTGGAGTTGTTGCCAGATAAGCCCATCGATGTGCCGCTGTACTGGCATCATTGGCGCAGTGGCGGGCAACTCTTGGGCTTGTTGACCGACCATCTGGCCCAGGCGTGCGGCCAATGGTTGGTGCCGTTGGAGTGATGGCGCGCGTCAAGGCAACAGCGATGAAAAACGAAAGAGCACGGAGTAATACATGAAAATTCTGGTCACCGGCGCAAGCGGCTTCATTGGCGGGCGCTTTGCGCGTTTCGCCCTGGAGCAAGGCCTGGACGTACGGGTCAACGGGCGGCGTGCCGAAGGTGTGGAACACCTGGTCCGGCGCGGCGCCGAGTTTATCCAGGGTGATTTGAATGATGCCGACCTGGTGCGTGACCTGTGCCGCGACGTTGAAGCCGTGGTGCATTGCGCCGGCGCCGTCGGGCTGTGGGGCAAGTATCAGGACTTCCACCAAGGCAATGTGCTAGTGACCGAAAATGTCGTCGAGGCCTGCCTTAAACAGCGTGTCGGGCGCTTGGTCCACCTGTCGTCGCCGTCGATCTATTTTGATGGCCGCGACCATTTGGGCCTGACCGAAGAGCAAGTGCCCAAGCGCTTCAAGCACCCTTATGCCGCGACCAAATACCTGGCCGAGCAAAAAGTCTTTGGTGCCCAGGAGTTCGGCCTTGAAGTGCTGGCCCTGCGCCCGCGCTTTGTCACCGGCGCCGGCGACATGAGCATCTTCCCGCGCCTGCTGAAAATGCAGCGCAAGAACCGCTTGGCCATCGTTGGCGACGGTTTGAACAAAGTCGATTTCACCAGTGTGCACAACCTCAACGAAGCGTTGCTCAGCAGTTTGCTCGCCACCGGCTCGGCGTTGGGCAAGGCCTACAACATCAGCAACGGCACCCCGGTGCCGGTGTGGGATGTGGTGAACTACGTGATGCGCCAGATGGAATTGCCGCAGGTGAAACGTTACCGGTCCTACGGCTTGTCCTACAGCGTGGCGGCGCTCAACGAAGCGTTCTGCGCGATGTGGCCGGGGCGCCCGGAACCCGCGCTGTCGCGGTTGGGCATGCAGGTGATGAACAAAGATTTCACCCTCGATATCAGCCGTGCCAGGCATTATCTGGACTACGAGCCCAAGGTTAGCCTGTGGACCGCCCTTGACGAGTTCTGCGGTTGGTGGAAGGCCCAGGATCCGGGGCTGAAGTAAGGTCACAACAGGCAACACATCGGGAACCGAATTCGTGGTTCCGGGTCGATCAGAGCAACAGGACAGCGGTTTATACTCCCGGCGCTCGCCACCTCACCGATTCAGGGTTGATTCATGCGTAACGATGCTAAAGACGATTTCGACAACGTTCCCAGCCTGCGGGCCGACCTGGGGGATGACGACGATTTCGAACCGACTCCCGCCACGTCCGTGCGCTCGCGCAACACCCCCGTGGTCAAGGTCAAGAGCGCCAGCACCGGGCCATTGTGGGCGTTGATCGGCGCGTTGCTGATCGCCTTTGCCGGCCTGGCCTGGTGGAGCTTCCAGCAGATTTCCCTGATGGGTCAGCAACTGGTCGCGACCCAGGAAAGCTTTGCGCGCATCAGTGAAGAAGCGGCGGGGCGCCTGCAGGATATTTCCGGCAAGGTCGTCGCCAGTGAAGCCAGTGTGAACAACGGCAGCGAAGCGCTGAAATTGCAGATCCGCCAGTTGGAAACCCAGTTGCTGGAACAGGGCAAGCAACAGGTTGGCGTGGCCGGCCAGGCCTCCGAGTTGGACAAGCGCCTGGCACAAATGAGCGCTAGCACCACCGAGCTGTCGAGTGCCAACAGCAAGCTGCAAGGCCAGGTCCAGGCCTTGACCGACGCCGTGGCCACCCTGAAAGCGGCGCAAGGTGATGCGGCCAAACGCGATGCCGAGTTCAAGGAACTGGTGGCCGATGTGGCCGCGCTGAAAAAACAAGGTAACCCAAGTGCGGCCATTGCCCGTCTGGAGCAGGACCTGCTGGTGCTCAAGAGTGCCCAGGACAACCAGCCGGCCAACAGCGATGCGCCGACCAACAAAGAGTTCGATGTGTTCCGCATCCAGACCACCCGCAACATCACCACTTTGCAGAGCCAGGTACAGAACCTGCACCAACGGCTCAGTGAACCGGCGAAGGTCATACCGCTGAGCCAGTGACTGCCTGCCAGGAGAGTCTCAACCGATGGGAGCTGGCTTGTGTGGGAGCTGGCTTGCCTGCTCCCACAGTTGTATTGGGGCCGAGAGTTGAAGAAGTGTCACTGCTCGGTGACATTTCCCATCCCCTTCGTTACTTGCCCCCCAGGCCCCCTTGTTTAGACTCCGGTCATCCCACAAACAATAATAAGGGCCACCCATGACCACCCAACCTCTGCCTGCCAGCAGTTGGCTGAACGCGCCTGCCCATCACGCCTGGCTGGCTGCCGAAGGTCAGCGCCTGCTGGCGTTCGCCAAGGCTTCGCGACTGCCCGACGGTTTCGGCAACCTGGACGACAACGGCCAACTGCCAGCCGATGCCCACGCCGAAACCATGAACACCGCCCGCATGACCCACAGCTTCGCCATGGCCCACGCCCTGGGGTTGCCGGGTTATGCCGACCTGGTAGCCCACGGTGTCGCGGCCCTCAGTGGCCCGCTGAAGGATGCGGCACACGGCGGCTGGTTCGCCACGCCCCACGCCCTCGATGGCAACCGTGGCAAGGCGGCCTACCTGCACGCCTTTGTCGCCCTGGCCGCCAGTTCAGCCGTGGTCGCGGGTGCTCCCGGTGCGCACAATCTTCTGAACGACGCGACCCACATCATCGACCAATTCTTCTGGAGTGAAGAGGAGGGCGTGATGCTCGAATCCTTCGCCCAGGACTGGAGCGGGGTCGAAGCCTATCGCGGCGCCAACAGCAACATGCACGCCACCGAAGCGTTCCTCGCCCTGGCCGATGTGACCGGCGAAACACGCTGGCTGGACCGCGCGCTGCGGATCGTCGAGCGGGTGATCCACACCCACGCTGCCAGTAACCAATTCATGGTGATCGAGCATTTCGACGCCCAATGGCAACCCCAACTCGACTACAACCAAGACAACCCCGCCGATGGCTTCCGCCCCTACGGCATCACCCCCGGCCACGGTTTTGAGTGGGCGCGGCTGGTGTTGCACCTGGAAGCCGCGCGCCAGCAAGCCGGGCTGGCCACGCCGGACTGGCTGTTGACCGACGCCAAGGGCCTGTTCGCCAGCGCCTGCGAATACGCCTGGGCCGTCGATGGCGCCCCCGGCATCGTCTACACCCTCGACTGGAACCACCACCCGGTGGTGCGTGAGCGCCTGCACTGGACCCACGCCGAAGCCAGCGCCGCCGCCCAGGCCTTGCTCAAACGCACCGGCGAGCTGCACTACGAAACCTGGTATCGGCGTTTCTGGGAATTCTGCGAAACCCATTTCATCGACCGCATCCACGGCAGCTGGCACCACGAACTCAGCCCGCACAACCAACCCAGCAGCACCATCTGGGGCGGCAAGCCGGACCTGTACCATGCCTGGCAAGCGGTCGTGCTGCCTGCGCTACCCTTGGCACCCAGCATGGCCAGTGCGATTGGGGACGGGTGTTATGTCACCAGCTGGTGACATTTGTACGTCCCTTTGTTACCTGCGTCGCAAAAATCCATGTTTAAACTCCGTGCAGCGCAAGCTCTAGACTTGCATGCATAACAACAAAAAAAGGTACTCAGATGAACGCGATTAATCGCCTCGCCGTCGCTATTTCCATTGCCTCGTTGTTTCCCCTCACTGCATTTGCCGCCGACTCCAAAGGTACGGTTGAAGTGGTGCATTGGTGGACTTCTGGCGGTGAAAAGGCGGCTGTAGATGTCCTGAAGGCCCAAGTTGAGAAAGACGGTTTCACCTGGAAAGACGGCGCCGTCGCCGGTGGCGGTGGTGCCACGGCCATGACCGTGCTGAAAAGCCGCGCAGTCGCCGGCAACCCGCCTGGCGTTGCCCAGATCAAAGGCCCCGACATCCAGGAATGGGCGTCCACTGGCCTGCTCGACACCGACGTGCTCAAAGACGTCGCCAAAGAAGAAAAGTGGGACTCCCTGCTCGACAAGAAAGTCTCCGATACCGTGAAGTACGACGGTGACTACGTCGCCGTACCGGTCAACATCCACCGCGTGAACTGGCTGTGGATCAACCCGGAAGTCTTCAAGAAAGCCGGTATCACCAAGAACCCGACAACCCTCGAAGAATTCTACGCAGCCGGCGACAAGCTGAAAGCCGCGGGCTTCATTCCGCTCGCCCACGGTGGTCAGCCTTGGCAGGACAGCACCGTGTTCGAAGCGGTCGTTCTGTCTGTGATGGGTGCCGATGGCTACAAGAAAGCCCTGGTGGACCTGGACAACGCCGCGCTGACCGGCCCGGAAATGGTCAAGTCCCTCACCGAACTGAAGAAAGTCGCGACCTATATGGACGTCGACGGCAAAGGCCAGGACTGGAACCTCGAAGCAGGCAAGGTCATCAACGGCAAGGCCGGCATGCAGATCATGGGTGACTGGGCCAAGTCCGAGTGGACTGCCGCGAAGAAAGTCGCTGGCAAGGACTACGAGTGCGTAGCCTTCCCGGGTACTGAAAAAGCCTTCACCTACAACATCGACTCCCTGGCGGTGTTCAAGCAGAAAGACAAAGGCACTGCTGCCGGCCAGCAGGACATTGCCAAAGTCGTGCTGGGTGAAAACTTCCAGAAAGTGTTCAGCATCAACAAGGGTTCGATCCCGGTGCGCAACGATATGCTCCACGAAATGGACAAGCTCGGCTTCGACTCCTGCGCCCAGACCGCCGCCAAGGACTTCCTGGCCGACGCCAAGACCGGCGGCCTGCAGCCAAGCATGGCGCACAACATGGCCACCAACCTGGCGGTGCAAGGTGCGTTCTTTGATGTCGTGACCAACTTCCTCAACGACCCGAAAGCCGACCCGGCCGACACTGCCAAGAAACTGGGCGCTGCGATCAAGTCTGCCAAGTAACGGTTGACCTTGAGGGGGGAACTCCCTGGCCCCCCTCAAGGCTTGTTCCTGTAGTCCTTTTTACCTGTATTGGATTTCCCCATGAGTTCTGTTGCTGTGTTCAGCAAAGCCTCGCCGTTCGATGCACTGCAGCGCTGGCTACCGAAATTGGTGCTGGCGCCGAGCATGTTCATCGTGTTGGTGGGCTTCTACGGCTACATCCTGTGGACGTTTGTGTTGTCGTTCACCACGTCCACCTTCCTGCCCAGCTACAAGTGGGCGGGCCTGGCGCAATACGAGCGCCTGTTCGACAACGACCGCTGGTGGGTCGCGAGCAAGAACCTGGCGCTGTTCGGCGGCATGTTTATTGGCATCACCTTGGTGATCGGTGTGCTGCTGGCGGTGTTCCTCGACCAGCGTATCCGCCGCGAAGGTTTTATCCGCACCATTTACCTGTACCCGATGGCGCTGTCGATGATCGTCACCGGTACGGCCTGGAAATGGCTGCTCAACCCGGGCATGGGCCTGGACAAACTCCTGCGGGGCTGGGGCTGGGAAGGCTTCCGTCTCGACTGGCTGATCGACCCGGATCGCGTGGTCTACTGCCTGGTGATCGCCGCGGTGTGGCAAGCCTCGGGTTTTATCATGGCGATGTTCCTCGCCGGCCTGCGTGGCGTTGATCAGTCGATCATCCGTGCCGCGCAGATCGACGGCGCAAGCCTGCCGCGCATCTACTGGAGCGTGGTGCTGCCTAGCCTGCGCCCGGTGTTCTTCAGTGCGGTGATGATCCTGGCGCATATTGCGATCAAGAGCTTCGACCTGGTGGCGGCGATGACCGCCGGTGGCCCGGGCTATTCGTCCGACCTGCCGGCGATGTTCATGTACTCGTTCACCTTCAGCCGTGGCCAGATGGGCATGGGTTCGGCCAGTGCCATCCTGATGCTCGGTGCGATCCTTGCGATCATCGTGCCTTACCTCTACTCCGAGCTGAGGACCAAACGTAATGACTAGTCTCGCCTCCAAACCTGCCATCAGCCTGAGTCGCGTCGCGATCTATGCGGTGCTGATCCTCGCCGTGCTGCTGTACCTGGTGCCGCTGGTGGTGATGCTGCTCACCAGCTTCAAGACCCCGGATGACATCAGCAACGGCAACCTGCTGAGCTGGCCGACCGTGGTCACCGGCATTGGCTGGGTCAAGGCCTGGGCCACCGTAGACGGCTACTTCTGGAACTCGATCAAGATCACCGTGCCGGCCGTACTGATCTCTACCGCCATCGGCGCGTTGAACGGTTATGTGCTGTCGTTCTGGCGCTTCAAAGGTTCGCAGTTGTTCTTCGGCCTGCTGTTGTTCGGCTGCTTCCTGCCGTTCCAGACCGTGCTGCTGCCGGCGTCGTTCACCCTCGGCAAGATGGGCCTGGCCAGCACCACCACCGGCCTGGTGTTTATCCATGTGGTCTACGGCCTGGCGTTCACCACGCTGTTCTTCCGTAACTATTACGTGAGCATTCCCGATGCACTGGTGAAGGCTGCACGGCTGGATGGCGCAGGATTTTTCACTATCTTTCGGCGAATCATCCTGCCGATGTCCACCCCGATCATCATGGTCTGCCTGATCTGGCAATTTACCCAGATCTGGAACGACTTCCTGTTCGGCGTGGTGTTCTCCAGCGGCGACTCGCAGCCCATCACGGTGGCGCTGAACAACCTGGTCAACACCAGCACCGGGGCCAAGGAATATAACGTGGATATGGCAGCGGCGATGATCGCCGGCCTGCCGACCCTGCTGGTCTATGTGATCGCAGGCAAGTATTTCGTGCGCGGCCTCACGGCCGGCGCGGTCAAGGGGTAATCATGGCTACGCTTGAACTTCGCAATGTAAACAAGACCTATGGCCCTGGCCTGCCCGACACCTTGAAGAACATCGAGCTGTCGATCAAGGAAGGCGAATTCCTGATTCTGGTCGGCCCTTCGGGTTGCGGCAAATCCACGCTGATGAACTGCATCGCCGGCCTTGAGACCATCACCGGCGGCGCGATCATGATCGGCGACCAGGACGTCAGCGGCATGAGCCCCAAGGATCGCGACATCGCCATGGTGTTCCAGTCCTACGCGCTGTACCCGACCATGAGCGTGCGCGAAAACATCGAGTTCGGCCTGAAGATCCGCAAGATGCCCCAGGCTGACATCGATACCGAAGTGGCGCGCGTGGCCAAGCTGTTGCAGATCGAACACCTGCTCAACCGCAAGCCAGGCCAGCTTTCCGGTGGCCAACAGCAACGTGTGGCCATGGGCCGCGCCCTGGCACGTCGGCCGAAGATCTACCTGTTCGACGAACCGCTGTCCAACCTCGACGCCAAGCTGCGCGTCGAGATGCGCACCGAAATGAAACTGATGCACCAGCGTCTGAAAACCACCACCGTCTACGTGACCCACGACCAGATCGAAGCGATGACCCTGGGCGATAAAGTGGCAGTCATGAAGGACGGCATCATCCAGCAGTTCGGCACGCCGAAAGACATCTACAACAACCCGGCCAACCAGTTCGTGGCGAGCTTTATCGGCTCGCCGCCGATGAACTTCGTGCCCCTGCGCCTGCAGCGCAAGGACGGTCGCCTGGTGGCCGTGCTCGACAGCGGCCAGGCCCGTTGCGAACTGGCGCTGAACGTGACCGATGCCGGCCTTGAAGACCGCGACGTGATCCTCGGCCTGCGCCCGGAGCAGATCATGCTGGCGGCGGGCGAGGGCGACAGTGCGTCGAGCATCCGCGCCGAAGTACAAGTCACCGAACCCACAGGTCCGGACACCCTGGTGTTCGTGCAACTCAATGACACCAAGGTCTGCTGCCGCCTGGCGCCCGATGTGGCACCGCAGGTGGGCGAGACCCTGACCCTGCAATTCGATCCATCCAAGGTATTGCTGTTCGACGCCAGTACCGGTGAGCGTCTGGGCACTGCTTCTTCATCGCCTGCACAGGGGCATGCCGACAATGTGGCCCAATTCAAAGGCCGCTGAAGCAGATAAGTTGTTGTTTTAGATAAAAAAAGTAAACCACGTTAGATAAAAACAGTTTAATAACAATAAAGACGAGGATGTAGGGATGAAAAAGCAACACAACACTACCCGGCTGATCTGCCAACTGTCAGCGGCAGCAGCCCTGGTTTTGTCCGCCAATGCGATGGCGGACGAAGCATTCAGCGCCGATTCCAAGTGGATGACCGGCGATTGGGGCGGCGAACGGACCAAGCTGATCGAGCAAGGTATCGATATCAAGGCTGACTACGTAGGCGAAATGGGCTACAACGCCCACGGCGGCTACAACAACGACAAGACCGGTCGCTATGCCGACCAGTTTGGTTTGGGTGTAGCCCTGGACCTGGAAAAGCTGTGGGGCTGGGACAACACCCAGGCCAAGATCCAGTTGACCAACCGTAATGGCCAGAACATCTCCAACGACCGCATCGGCGACCCACGTGCCGGCACGCTGAGCTCGTCGATGGAAGTCTACGGCCGTGGCCACATGGTGCGTCTGACCCAGTTCTGGATCCAGCACCAGATGTTCGACAACAAGCTCGACGTGAAACTCGGCTACTTCGGCGAAGGCGAAGACTTCAACACCTTCCCATGCGACTTCCAGAACCTGTCGTTCTGCGGCTCCCAAGTCGGTAACTACGTGAGCACCTGGTACAACTGGCCGGTCAGCCAGGCCGCGATCCGCGTGAAGTACCACATCAATCCTGAGCTGTACGCGCAAATCGGTGCCTACAACCAGAACCCGTCGCAGCTGGAGCACGGCAACGGCTTCAAGCTCAGCGGCAGCGGCACCAAGGGCACCGTGATCCCGGTGGAATTGGTCTGGTCGCCGAAGGTCAACAACCTGCCAGGCGAATACCGTGTGGGTTACTACAAGAGCGCGGCCGATGCCTCTGACGTGCGTGAAGACGTCAATGGCGGCGACGCAGCGACCAGCGGCGCCGACTACCGTACCCGCAGCAGCAAGAAAGGCTACTGGTTCGTTGCGCAACAGCAACTCACCACGCACAACGGCGACGCTTCCCGTGGTCTGAACATCGCGGCCAACGCCACGTTCCACGACAAGGAAACCAACACCGTCGACAACTACCAGTCGCTGATGCTGGTGTACAAAGGCCCATTCGATGCGCGTCCAAAAGACGACGTCGGTATTGGCGCGGCGCGTCTGCACGTCAACAAGGACGTGAAGAAAGACGCTGAGTTGCTCAACATCGCCAATGGTGTGAGCGACTATGACAACCCGCTGTACCGGCCGATCCGCGAGACCGAGTACAACTTCGAAATCAACTACGGTTTCCACGTCACCAACTGGCTGACCGTGCGTCCTAACCTGCAATACGTCGTGCAACCTGGCGGCGTGGATAAAGTCGACAACGCGTTGGTGGCCGGCCTGAAAATTCAGTCTACGTTCTAACGCTGTTGCGATAAGCTCCTTCTCTCTGTGCGCATTTTGCGGGTAGCCATGGCTATCCGCTTTTTTTTGGGGAAGGGGAGCACATCTCCCTGTGGGAGCTGGCAGGCCAGCCCCTACAAAGACATTCAGGACTGTGGCAAATGCATGAGCAACCGCTGCAACGCTTTTTCAAATCCCTGCGTGAACGCCCTGTGTTTGCCTGGGAGCGCTTCCAGATGCGTGACGTGTTGGTGATCGACCATCCGCTGTGCCAGGCGGTGTTCAGTCGCCAGGGTGCGCAACTGTTGCACTTTCAGCCCACTGGGCAAAAACCCTGGCTGTGGTGCGCGGCGAAGTGGCCGCAGGTCGGCGCCATCCGGGGCGGCGTGCCGGTGTGCTGGCCGTGGTATGGCCGTCACCCCAGCGAGAACGCGTGGCCGTCCCATGGCTGGGCGCGGTTGATCGACTGGAAACTGCTCGACAGCAGCACCGACGACGATGGCGTGCGCCTGCACTGGCAACTGCAGCTGTGCGACTGGCAGGTGGACCTGCACGCGCACCTGGGCGAAACCCTGGAACTGCGCCTGAGCACCGAGCATCAGGACGAGCTGCCGTGCCAATTGAGCCATGCTTTGCATGCCTACTGGCGTATTGGTCATGTCGATGAGATAGCGCTGTCTGGGCTCGACGGCGCGCAAGGCTATGACCAGCTCAGCCGCCAGGCTTGCCAGCAGGAAGGCGAGTTACGGGTAGACGGTGGGTGCCAGCGGGTGTTCCAGCATGATGGGGAATTGCAGCTCAAGGACCATGCCTGGCAGCGAGAGCTGTGCATCGATACCGGCGACAGCGCCGACACGGTGGTGTGGCATCCGGGCAGCCGGCCGCTGTTGGGCGTGAGCTTCAACGAGGCGTCGGGGTTTGTGTGTGTGGAGTCGGCGATGGCCGCGGCCAGTTTGGCGCCGGGGGAGCGGGCGCACCTTAGTTTGCAGGCTAGGGCTGGGGTTTAGCGGTGTTGCTGATGGCCCCTTCGCGAGCAAGCCCGCTCCCACATTTGACCGAGTTCCAGCATGAGAATGCGGTCGAATGTGGGAGCGGGCTTGCTCGCGAAGGGGCCGGTACTGCTGGTCGAGATTCCAGCCTTAGTTGAACTCATCCCCAACCGGATACCGGCTGTCATTCAAGCTCTCTTTGATCTTGCGCAGATGCGGCTGGAAATCCACCCCTCGGCGCAAGGTCATGCCGGTCGCCAGCACATCCAGTACCGTCAACTGAATGATCCGCGAGGTCATCGGCATGTAGATGTCGGTATCCTCCGGCAACGGGATATTCAGGCTCACTGTGCTGGCCTTGGCCAGCGGTGAGTTCTCGGCGGTTACGCCCAGCACCGAGGCACCGTTGCTACGGGCGATACGCGCCACTTCCACCAACTCGCGGGTACGCCCGGTGTAGGAAATAATCACGAACAGCTCGCCCGTATGCGCCACCGAAGCGATCATGCGCTGCATCAGCACGTCCGCGTGGGCGGTGACCGACAGGTTGAAGCGGAAGAACTTGTGCAGCGCATCCATGGCCACCGGTGCCGAAGCGCCAAGGCCGAAGAAGTGGATCTGCCGCGCCTGGATCAACAGGTCCACGGCCTTGCTGATCAGGTTCGGGTCCAGTGCCTGGCAAGCGCTGTCCAGGGAGGCAATGGCGCTGCCAAAGATCTTCTGCGTATAGGCCTCAGGGTTGTCATCGGCTTCCACGGCGCGGCTGACATACGCCGCACCACTGGCCAGGCTTTGCGCCAGTTGCAGTTTCAGTTCAGGGTAGCCGCTGACGCCGAACGAACGGCAGAAACGGTTGACCGTCGGTTCACTGACCGAGGCGGCTTGGGCGAGGGCGGCGATAGAGAAGCGGGTCGCCTGCTGTGGGTTGAGCAGGATGACCTCGGCGACTTTTTTCTCGGCCTTGTTCAATTCTTCGAGGCGGTTCTGGATCTGTTCCAGAAGATTTCGCACGCGGTCCATTCAGTCTTTCCTTCGGGCGACGATGCAAATAAAGGGTGGCAACCAATCGACCAGTGGTCTTTTGCGGTGGCCTATCCTACTGAGGGTAGCTGAACACCACCACTCGGAATGCGTATTTCGGGAAAATGTTGTGGTTATTACTACATTTTTCCTTGAGTGATGCCTTGAAAAAAGGTATTTGTAGCTTAACTTGATAAAAGAACAAACATCATGCCTTCGATAACCGTAGAACCCTGCACCTTTGCCCTGTTTGGCGCCTTGGGTGATCTGGCGCTGCGCAAGTTATTTCCTGCCCTCTATCAACTCGATGGCGCCGGGCTCTTGCACGACGACACCCGCATCCTGGCCCTGGCCCGTGAAGCCGGGACCGAGCAACAGCACCTGGCCCATATCGAAAAAGAACTGCGCAGCTACGTCGGCAAGGAACTGGACGAAACCATCGCCCAGCGTTTCCTGGCGCGCCTGACCTACGTGCATGTGGACTTCAAGAACGCTGACGACTACGCCGCCCTGGCGGAAAAAGTCGGCAGCGAGCAACGCCTGATCGCCTACTTCGCCACCCCGGCGGCGGTGTACGGCGCGATCTGCGAAAACCTGGCCAAGGCTGGCCTGGCGGAAAACACCCGCGTCGTGTTGGAAAAGCCCATCGGTTCCGACCTGGAGTCCTCGCGCAAGGTCAACGACGCCGTGGCGCAGTTCTTCCCGGAGAATCGCACCTACCGCATCGACCACTACCTGGGCAAAGAAACCGTCCAGAACCTTATCGCCCTGCGTTTCGCCAACAGCCTGTTCGAAACCCAGTGGAACCAGAACTACATCTCCCACGTGGAAATCACCGTGGCCGAGCAGGTCGGTATCGAAGGCCGTTGGGGCTATTTCGACAAGGCCGGCCAGCTGCGGGACATGATCCAGAACCACCTGCTGCAACTGCTTTGCCTGATCGCCATGGACCCGCCGGCCGACTTGTCCGCCGACAGCATCCGTGACGAGAAGGTCAAGGTGCTCAAGGCCCTGGCGCCCATCAGCCCGGAAGGCCTGACCACCCAAGTGGTGCGCGGCCAGTACATCGCCGGCTACAGCGCTGGCAAGCCGGTGCCTGGATACCTGGAAGAAGAGAATTCCAACACCCAGAGCGACACCGAAACCTTCGTCGCCCTGCGTGCCGATATCCGCAACTGGCGTTGGGCCGGCGTGCCGTTCTACCTGCGGACCGGCAAGCGCATGCCGCAAAAGTTGTCGCAGATCGTTATCCACTTCAAGGAACCGTCCCACTACATCTTCGCTCCCGAGCAGCGCTTGCAGATCAGCAACAAACTGATCATCCGCCTGCAACCGGACGAAGGTATTTCCTTGCGTGTGATGACCAAGGAACAAGGCCTGGACAAGGGCATGCAACTGCGCAGCGGCCCACTGCAACTGAATTTTTCCGACACCTATCGCAGCGCACGGATTCCCGATGCCTACGAGCGATTGTTGCTGGAAGTGATGCGCGGCAATCAGAACCTGTTTGTGCGCAAAGATGAAATCGAAGCCGCGTGGAAGTGGTGTGACCAGTTGATCGCCGGTTGGAAAAAATCCGGCGATGCGCCCAAGCCGTACGCGGCGGGTTCCTGGGGGCCGATGAGCTCCATTGCACTGATCACGCGGGATGGGAGGTCGTGGTATGGCGATATCTGAGTTGAAACTGCCCCAGGGCGTCACGCCCCATGAGTACCGCACGCCGGTGCTGTTGGCGGAAGGCCTGGCCAATGATGTGGCCGAGCAATTGCGCGCGGCCATCAGTGCCCGTGGCGAAGCGACGTTGGTGGTGTCCGGTGGCCGTAGCCCCGTGGCGTTTTTCCAGCACCTGGCCAAGCAAGGCCTGGACTGGTCCAAGGTGACCATCACCCTGGCCGACGAACGTTGGGTGCCGGTGGAACACGCCGACAGCAATGCTGGCCTGTTGAAGCAGCACCTGCTGCAAGGCCCGGCGGCCAAGGCCAAGTTCCTCAGCCTCTACAGCGCTGCGGCCAACCTTGAAGACGCAGCCTTGCAGGCAGATCGCCTGCTGGCTGAATTGCCGGCGATTGACGTGCTGGTGCTGGGCATGGGCGATGACGGCCACACCGCGTCGCTGTTCCCCAACAGCCCGAACCTTGCCGAAGCCTTGAAGCCCGACGGTACCCGCCGTTGCTGGCCGATGCTGGCGCCCACCGTGCCGCACCAGCGCCTGACCATGAGTCGCGCACTGCTGGCCACGGCGCACTACACCGTGCTGTCGATTTCCGGCAGTTCGAAATTGACCACCTTGAGCGCCGCGCTGGCCAGTGACGACGTTGCTGCCATGCCGATTCGCGCGTTTTTGCAACCTACATTAGAGATTTACTGGTGCCCATGAGCCAAGGATCAGCCGCTATGAAAAGCCCTCAACCGACCGTGTCCATGGCGGATAAAGTTGCCTTGATCGACAGCCTCTGCGCCAAGGCGCGGATCCTGCCGGTGATCACCATCGCCCGCGAACAGGACATCCTGCCGCTGGCCGATGCCCTGGCAGCCGGTGGTTTGACCGCATTGGAAGTGACCCTGCGTTCCGAGTTCGGCCTCAAGGCCATTCAGGTCCTGCGCGAGCAACGTCCTGAACTGTGCACCGGTGCTGGCACCGTGCTGGATCGCCATATGCTCGAAGCGGCGGAAGTCGCCGGTTCGCAGTTTATCGTCACCCCAGGTATCACCCGCGACCTGCTGGAAGCCTCGGTACACAGCCCGATCCCGCTGCTGCCGGGCATCAGCAATGCTTCCGGCATCATGGAAGGTTATGGCCTGGGTTATCGCCGCTTCAAGCTGTTCCCGGCGGAAGTCAGCGGCGGCGTCGCGGCGATCAAGGCCCTCGGCGGCCCGTTCGGCGAAGTGAAATTCTGCCCGACTGGCGGTGTTGGCCCGGCCAACATCAAGAACTACATGGCGTTGAAAAACGTGATGTGCGTGGGCGGTAGCTGGATGCTTGATCCTGAGTGGATCAAGAACGGCGACTGGGCGCGTATCCAGGAAGTCACCGCCGAGGCGCTGGCGCTGCTGGACTGATTTATCGAATCGTTGTTGCTGTGCTTAACGGCATTTTTGGCGGTGCACTTGGTCGGTGTACCGCTTTTTTTTGCCTGAAAAACACCTTTCATGCCCGCACACATCCATAGGTTGGAATGGGCTTGTGTGGGAGCGGGCTTGCTCGCGAAAGCGGTGCATCAGATACACATGTATCAACTGATCCACCGCTTTCGCGAGCAAGCCCGCTCCCACAGTTTAATCTGCGTTTAACTCGGTAATTGCGTGCACCAGAGCAGCGATATCCGCCGCTGACGTTACCAACCCCGGCGTCACCCGAATGCAGGTGCCAAACGCCGCACCCACCCGTGTGGTGGTGAACAGGTTGTAGTCCTTGAGCAAACGATCTGCCATCGCCTGCTGATCCCGCCCTACAAACTTGAACGCCGTGATCCCGCAATACAGCCGTGGATCATCCGACGTCAGCACCTCAATTCCCGCCAACGGCCGTACCTGGCTCACCCACAGGTCCCGCAGGTAATTGACCCGCGCACCTTTGGCCACCGAACCACCCAAGGCACGGTGCTCTGCAAACACCATCGGCAAGGTCATCAGGGCCGGAAAGTTCGGCGTGCTGTAGGACGTGCGTGCGCGCACATCGTTGAGCGGGTAGTGAAACTCGCCCATGTCCGGGTCGATGTCGGCCAGGCGCTCGGGCGCGACGTACAGAAAGCCCAGGGTCAGCGGCGCGCCGATCCATTTGTGCAGGTTGAAGCCGGCGAATTGAATACCCAGTTCGGCGAGGTTGAAGTCGATCTGGCCCAAGGCGTGGGCGCCATCGAGGATTACGTCCACCTCATGCTCGCGCGCGGCCTTGGCAATCGCTGCAACGGGCATCACCAGGCCAGTGCGATGGGTGACGTGGGTCAGCGCCATCAGCTTTAAACGCGGGTACTGGGCGAATGCATCACGATAAGTCTGCACCAGGCTGTCGAAACTGGCCGGGTGTGCGTGGGACAGTTCGATCACCTCCACGCCGCGAACCCCGGCCAACCAGCGCATGGCGCCTTTGACCGTGTCGTACTCCAGGTCACTGATCAACACCTGATCGCCCGGTTGCAGGCGGTTGTAGTTGCGGATCAGCGACTGCAAGGCTTCGGTGGCGTTGCGGGTAAAGGCCACCGACTCGGGGTCGACATTGATCAGCTCAGCCAACTGGCGGCGGATTTCGACGTTTTCGCCCTGCTCGAAGCGCTGGCGTACATGCCACGAGTTGCTGCGGTTGATAAACGCCACCTGCTCCAGGTACTGCGCACGCACGGCGCGACTCATGCGGCCGAAGTAGCCGTTTTCCAGGTTGATCGGCCCGGGCTCCAGCTCATAGCGCTGGGCGATGGTGTGCCAGTGGTGTTCGTTATTGGCATTCCTTGGCATGGCGGGGTTCTCAATGGCGAGGGGCGGGTTTACCGTGCTTGGCGCGCAGCGGTTCGAGCAATTCAGAGAGGCCGTTGCTGTCGATTTCCTGCATCAATGCCAGCAGCCCACCCAGCTCGCCGTGGGGGAAACCTTCACGGGCAAACCAGTTCAAGTAGGGGCCGGGCAGGTCGGCGATGATCCGCCCTTTGTACTTGCCGAAGGGCATTTGGCGGGTGATCAGCAGTTCGAGTTTTTCGGGGTTCATGAAGGCTCAGGTGTTTGTATCGAGACCCTGGAAAATACAGGCATTCTGCATGAAGGCCAAATGACAGATCATGCAAATAACGTACATACAGATGGTTCAATTTATCGTAACTTATTGAAAATAAAGACTAATTTGTTTTTGTAAAACCTGGCACGGGCGCTGCAACCATTAAGACAACCTTCTAACCCGTACAAGGAATTGAAAAATGACTGACATCAATAAAGAATCGATCTCCGTACTGAACGACCTGATCGAGACCAGCATCGACGGCCAAAAGGGTTTCAAGGAGTGCGCTGAAGACATCAAGCACCCAGAACTCAAAGCCCTGTTTGCAAAGCGTTCCGCCGATTGCGCGACTGCCGCCGCTGAGCTGAAAACCGCCGTACGTGCCTTGGGCGGTGATCCGGAAGATTCCGGCAGCGTTGCCGGCGCACTGCACCGTGGCTGGGTCGACGTGAAGTCGATGCTTACCGGTAAAGATGAAGAGGCTGTATTGAACGAAGCCGAGCGCGGTGAAGACCACGCGCTGAAGGCTTACAAGGAAGCGATCGAGAAGATCAACAAGCACAACCTGCTGGGCATTCGTGACCTGGTTGAGCGTCAGTACCACGGCGTACAACGCAACCACGACCAGGTGAAGGCACTGCGTAACCAGGCTCGCGCTCAGTCGTAAGCCTTACCCAGTTACAAATGTGGGAGTGGTCTTTGTGGGAGCGGGCTTGCTCGCGAATGCGGTCTTTCAGTCACTGCTTCATTGACTGACCCAGCGCTTTCGCGAGCAAGCCCGCTCCCACACAAGCCCGCTCCCACATTCGGTTTTGTATGAATCTTTGGATCGAGATCAGCCAATGCTGATCGGTGGCAATTCGGTCAGCGTTACAACCTGCTGCTTACGCGGCGCCAGGATCTCTGCTTCGCCATCCACCACCAACTCATCCCGCTGGTTGAACACGCGAGTGGCAATGCGCACACGGAACTTCGGCAGTTTTTCGAGGATTTCCAGGCGCACGGTCAGGGTGTCGCCAATTTTCACCGGCTTCTGGAAGCTCATCTGCTGGCCGATATAGATAGTGCCCGGCCCAGGCAGTTCGCAGGCCACGGCCGCGCTGATCAGGGCGCCGCTGAACATGCCGTGGGCGATACGCTCCTTGAACATGGTCGCCTTGGCGTATTCGGCGTCCAGGTGCACCGGGTTGTGGTCACCGGACATCGCGGCGAACAGCTGGATATCGCGCTCTTCCACCAATTTGCTGTAGCTGGCGGTCTGGCCGACTTCGAGGGCTTCGTACGGGGTGTTGGTTACCTGGGTCATCTAAAGGTGCATCCTGTGGCTAATCGGTCATTTAATCGGCTGATTTTAAAGCAAAAATTACTCGCAGCGGGCCGGCCTGTGCAGGGTCAGGGCCTGGTCGAGCCACGTCAGCACATCCGCGGTGACTTCATCGCGGTTGGTTTCATTGAACACTTCATGGCGCGCCTGCGGGTAAATCGTCAGTTGTACCTGCTGGCAGCCGGCCTCGCGCAGGGCGCTGGCCAAGCTTGTGAGACGCTTGCCCTCACTCACCGGATCACATTCGCCGCCGGTCACCAGGATCGGCAGACCCGGATCGATCTGCGCGAGATTGGACGCTTTGCTGATCTGCTGCAAGCCACCGAGCAGGTCGATCCACAGCTGGTTGGTGCAGCGGAAACCGCAGAGTGGGTCGTTGATGTACTTGTCCACCTCATCCGGGTCGCGGCTGAGCCAGTCGAAAGCGGTGCGGTTGGGTTTGAACGCTTTGTTGAATGAACCGAACGACAGGAACTCGATCAACGCACTGCGCCCACGCAAGCCCTGGCGCGCGCGCTCGATCCGCGCGATCAGCCGTGCGGCACGGTACAGCGCCACCGGCTGGAAATTCGAGCCGCTGAGAATCGCCCCGTCCAGGCTGGCACTGTGGTGCAGCAGGTAGGCCTGGGCGATATAGCTGCCCATGCTGTGCCCCAACAGGATGATCGGCAGGCCCGGCTGCTGCTGGCCGATGTGCTGGTTGAGGCTGGCGAGATCGCCCACCACCTTGTTCCAGCCATCTTTTTCGGCGTACAGGCCCAGGGTGCCTTCATCGGCGGTGCGGCCGTGGCCGCGCTGGTCCAGCGCATACAGGCCGTAGCCCGCTGCGCACAAGGCGCCCGCCAGGCGTGCATAACGCCCGCTGTGCTCGGCCATGCCGTGGGACAGCATGATAATCGCCCTGGCCTGGCCTTCCGGCAGCCATTGATTGACGTACAGGCGGCTGCGGTCATTCGCGGTCAGCCAGAAGGTGCTGTGGTTCATGGCGCTTCCTTTGCTCGGGGTCGATGCAGTGTATAGCTCATCCATTGAGGGGCGGGGTATCTGCCTACGCATCAGAGGCGAGATTCATACAATCAATGACAGGGTTTGGCATATTTGCCAGTTTGGCCATAACTGCTAACGTCCCCCAAGCTCCGCTTTATATAGCACTGCAAAAGCGGCCGGACACACTCAGGTAAGAGGACAAGAATAATGCAACCTGATTTCTGGAATGACAAACGCGCCGCAGGCGTCCCCAATGACATCGACCTCACGGCCTACAAGTCGGTAATCGAAGTCTTCGAACGTTCCTGCAAGGCCTTTGCCGACCGTCCGGCGTTCAGCAACATGGGCATCACCCTCACGTATGCCGAGCTGGAGCGCCAGAGCGCGGCGTTCGCCGGCTACCTGCAACAGCACACCGACCTCAAGCCCGGCGAGCGCATCGCTGTGCAGATGCCCAACGTGCTGCATTACCCGATTGCCGTATTCGGTGCCTTGCGCGCCGGGCTGATCGTGGTCAATACCAACCCGCTGTATACCCCGCGCGAGATGCGCCACCAGTTCAAGGACGCCGGTGTGCGTGCGCTGGTCTACCTCAACCTGTTCGGTTCGCGGGTGCAGGAGGTGTGCGGCGACACCGAGATCGACTACCTGATCGAAGCCAAGATGGGCGACTTCATGCCCGCCGCCAAAGGCTGGCTGATCAACACCGTGGTGGACAAGGTGAAGAAGATGGTCCCGGCCTACAGCCTGCCGCGGGCTGTTTCATTCAAGCGCGCCTTGCGCATGGGCGCAGGCCTGGGCGTGACCCGCCATCCGGTGACCCTGGATGATATCGCCGTGCTGCAATACACCGGCGGCACCACCGGCTTGGCCAAGGGCGCGATGCTCACCCACGGCAACCTGGTGGCGAATATGCAGCAGGCGCGGGCGTGCATGTCCCAGGTCACCGACGACGGCCAGCCCTTGGTGCGCGAAGGACAGGAAGTGATGATCGCGCCGCTGCCGCTGTACCACATCTATGCGTTCACGGCGAACTGCATGTGCATGATGGTGACCGGCAACCACAACGTGTTGATCACCAACCCAAGGGACATCGGCGGCTTTATCAAGGAGCTGAAGAAGTGGCGGTTCTCTTGCCTGCTGGGCTTGAACACATTGTTTGTGGCGTTGATGGATCATCCGGACTTCAAGACCCTGGACTTCTCCCACCTGAAGATCACCAACTCCGGCGGCACGGCGCTGGTCAAGGCCACGGCTGAGCGTTGGAAGGCGCTGACGGGTTGTTCCATCGGCGAGGGTTACGGGCTGACCGAAACCTCGCCGGTTGCCAGTACCAACCCTTACGGCAGCCAATCGCGGCTGGGCACCGTGGGTATTCCGGTGCCGGGCACGGCGATGAAGGTGATTGATGATGAAGGTCGCGAGCTGCCCCTGGGCGAGCGGGGCGAGCTGTGCATCAAGGGCCCGCAGGTGATGAAGGGGTACTGGCAGCAGCCGGTCGCCACCGCCGAGACCCTCGATGCCGAAGGCTGGCTCAAGACCGGTGACATTGCGGTGATCGACACCGATGGTTTTGTGAGCATTGTCGACCGCAAGAAAGACCTGATCATCGTCTCGGGTTTCAACGTGTACCCCAACGAGATCGAAGACGTGGTGATGGCGCACCCGGCGGTGGCCAACTGCGCGGTGATCGGCGTGCCGGACGAGCGCACGGGGGAGGCGGTGAAGCTGTTCGTGGTCGCGCGCGCCCAGGGCGTGAGCCTTGAGGAACTGAAGGCGTACTGCAAGACCAACTTCACGGGGTACAAAGTGCCCAAGCATATTGTGTTGCGTGAGTCGTTGCCGATGACGCCTGTAGGGAAAATCTTGCGGCGTGAGCTTCGCGACATCGCCTGATTTGAAATAGGGTAAAAAATGTGGGAGCGGGCTTGCTCGCGAAAGCGGTGTATCAGTCGACATATTGGGTGACTGGCACACCGCTTTCGCGAGCAAGCCCGCTCCCACATTTGCTTTGTGTTGTCCTGAAAGGCCTATTCCAGAGCATTTTTTTGGGGTAATTAGGTGTTGTTTATAGTGTGACCAAATATTGTAGGACAGTCGCGAATATGACTGTGGGGCCTGCGTTTGGCTCTAGGCGGCCCTTGGCAAAGCTGCTACTCTCGGCGCGCTTTGTGACGTCTCGGCCTGCTTGAAAGCGCCAGATTCACCTAAAAAAACATACACCAATAATAATCGCATCAAATGCGATGATGAATTCGCGTCGCTGAGGAGTGGGCTTCCATGAACGAAGACTTTTGGAAGGATAAGTACCCCGCCGGGATTGCTCCAGAGATCAATCCAGACGAGTATCCAAATATTCAGGCGGTACTGAAGCAGTCCTGCCAGCGCTTCGCCAACAAACCGGCTTTCAGCAACCTGGGCAAGACAATCACCTACGGTGAGTTGTACGAACTGTCCGGCGCGTTTGCCGCGTACCTGCAACAGCATACCGACTTGAAGCCCGGCGACCGCATCGCCGTGCAGTTGCCCAACGTCCTGCAATACCCGGTCGCCGTGTTCGGTGCTATCCGGGCTGGCCTGATCGTGGTCAACACCAACCCGCTGTACACCGCGCGGGAAATGGAACACCAATTCAACGACTCTGGCGCCAAGGCCCTGGTCTGCCTGGCCAACATGGCGCACCTGGCAGAAAAAGTCGTGCCCAAGACCGCCGTCAAGCACGTGATCGTCACCGAAGTCGCCGACCTGTTGCCGCCGCTCAAGCGCTTGCTGATCAACAGCGTGATCAAGTACGTGAAGAAAATGGTCCCGGCCTATCACCTGCCAGACGCGATCAAGTTCAACGACGTGCTGGCCAAGGGGCACGGCCAACCGGTCAGCGATGCCAGCCCGGCGAGCGGCGATGTCGCGGTGCTGCAATACACCGGTGGCACCACCGGCGTAGCCAAGGGCGCGATGCTCACCCACCGCAACCTGGTCGCCAACATGCTGCAATGCAAGGCGCTGATGGGCTCCAACCTCAATGAAGGCTGCGAGATCCTGATCACGCCGCTGCCGCTGTACCACATCTATGCGTTCACCTTTCATTGCATGGCGATGATGCTGATCGGCAACCACAACATCCTGATCAGCAACCCGCGCGACCTGCCGGCGATGGTCAAGGAACTGTCGAAGTGGAAGTTCAGCGGCTTTGTCGGCCTGAACACGCTGTTCGTGGCGCTGTGCAACAACGAGGCGTTCCGCAAGCTGGATTTCTCTGCGCTGAAAGTCACCCTGTCGGGCGGCATGGCCCTGCAATTGGCAGCCGCCGAGCGTTGGAAGGACGTGACCGGCTGTGGCATCTGCGAAGGCTACGGCATGACCGAAACCAGCCCTGTGGCGACCGTGAACCCGATCCAGCATATCCAGATCGGCACTATCGGCATTCCCGTGCCGTCCACCGTGTGCAAAGTCATCGCCGATGATGGCACCGAGCTGCCGCTGGGCGAAACCGGCGAGCTGTGCGTGAAGGGGCCGCAGGTGATGAAGGGCTATTGGCAGCGTGAAGACGCCACCGCCGAGATGCTCGACAGCGAAGGCTGGTTGAAGACCGGCGACATCGCGATCATCCAGCCGGACGGCTACATGCGCATTGTCGACCGCAAGAAGGACATGATTCTGGTTTCGGGCTTCAACGTGTACCCCAATGAGCTGGAAGACGTGCTGGCCGGCCTGCCGGGCGTGCTGCAATGCGCGGCCATCGGTGTGCCGGACGAGAAGTCCGGTGAGATCATCAAGATCTTCATCGTGGTCAAGCCGGGTGCCACCTTGACCAAGGACCAGGTGATGGAGCATATGCGTGCCAACGTCACCGCCTACAAGGTGCCCAAGCTCGTGGAATTCCGCGATGCCTTGCCGACGACCAACGTGGGCAAGATCCTGCGTCGCGAGTTGCGTGATGAAGAGCTGAAGAAGCTCGGCCTGAAGAAGTAACCCAATAAAAAACCCCGCGAATGCGGGGTTTTTTAATGCCGGCCGACTGGCTTGCCTTGAAATGCAATCCCTTGTGGGAGCTGGCTTGTGTGGGAGCGGGCTTGCTCGCGAAGGCGGTGGATCAGTCAAAACATCTGCGACTGACACTCCGTATTCGCGAGCAAGCCCGCTCCCACACAAGCCCGCTCCCACATTTCGATTCGGTTTTTACAGGGAAAATTGCGCGAAGTTGATGCCTGCACCGGCCGGCCGCACATCCTTCAAGAACGAATCCTTGTCCGCGCTCAGCTCCAGGGTAATCTCCGGCTTGCGTTTGTTCGCATTACGCACCACCAGCCCTTCGATGTGCTCACGCAGGAACACGGTCGGCACCTTCAGGTGCAGCAACTGGTCGGTCTCGGCGTTATGCATCAACAGGTGAATCCACTCGTACTGGCCCACGCCAATACGCACCACCGGCAGGTCGAACCACCAGATGTTGCGCTTGCTGTCCAGGTCGGTGAAGTGGCAGTTGTTGACGCCGAGTACGGCACCGCCCAGTTCGGTGTTTCTGCGGGCGATGGCCTGTGCTTTATTGAGTTTCATAACCTTCCTACGGGATCTGTTATTCAGCGTTATAGCCTGAATGTGCCGGGCATTCTCGTGGGTTGGCCGCAAAACATAAAGCCAAACCTGCGCCTGGCGATGAAATGCCCCTCGAAAAATAATTGAAACTCTGCCGGACAGCGCCGGGTCAATCTCTAGGTAATGACCAAAACCCTTGATTGTTCTTCTGGAGAAATACCATGGGCAGCACAGCGGATAAGGCAAAAGGTTTGAAAGACGAAGCCATTGGCAACATCAAGCAAGGCGTCGGCAAAGTCACCGGCAACGACAAACTGCGCGCTGAAGGCGTGGTGCAGGAAAAGAAAGGCCAGGTCGAAAAAGCCATTGGCGACACCAAGGACGCCGTCAAGAAAGCCGTCAAATAGGCGGGTACTTGAGCAGCGAAAGCGGCCATCCACGGATGGCCGTTTTTATGTCACCGGATGCAGTTAAAGTTTCGAAATTGTTTCAAGGTCGCCAAATAAGCTACCTTGATGTAGAAAACGGCCCCTGAGTCGCCCTTGAACTCAATTTTTTGCGGCGAAAGGAGACGCTATGATTTTTCCGGTCCTCAACGGCCTCAAGCTCCACAAAGTACTGGTGCGCACCGTCAAAGAGTTTGTCGATGACGAGATGTCCACCTACGCCTCGGCGTTGGCCTACCAGATGCTGTTCTCGCTGTTTCCTTTCCTGCTGTTCCTCATCGCCCTGATTGGTTTCCTGCACCTGCCCGATTTCTTCACCTGGCTGCGCCTGCAGTCGGAGCTGGTGTTGCCGCCCCAGGCCCTGGAGCAGGTCAACCCGGTGATCGACCAGTTGCAGCAATCCAAGGGCGGCCTGCTCTCGGTGGGTATCGTGATTGCCCTGTGGACCGCATCGGCCGGCGTACGCCTGATGATGAGCGCGATGAACGCCGCCTATGACGTGGTCGAAGGCCGGCCGATCTGGAAGCGCTTTCCGCTATCGATCTTCTACACCGTGGGTATCGCCGGCATGCTGCTGGCCGCCGCCGCATTGATGGTGCTTGGTCCGCAAGTGATGGAGTGGCTGGCCGGGCAGATCGGCATGCAGGAGTTCGTGGTCACCCTGTGGACCATCTTGCGTTGGCCGCTGATCGTGATCCTGCTGATGTTCGCTGTGGCACTCATGTACTACGTGATGCCCGACGTGAAGCAGAAATTCCGCTTTATCACCCCAGGCTCCGTGTTGGCGGTGGTGGTGTGGATCGTCGCGTCCCTGGGCTTTGGCTACTACGTAAAAACCTTCGCCGACTACAACGCCATGTATGGCAGTATCGGTGCGATCATTGTGTTGCTGCTGTACTTCTATATTTCCGCCGCGGTGTTGCTGCTGGGGGCGGAAATGAATGCGGTGATCGAACACATGTCGGCCGAAGGCAAGGCGCCGGGTGCCAAGGATTTCGATGAGCCGCCGCAGGAAAAACAACATGTCTCGGGCCTCGGCCGGGACCACTCCAAGCCCACCACTGATGAAGTCTGATCGATGATCCGTGAAATCCTGAAAATGGGTGACGAGCGCCTGCTGCGTATCGCGCCACCGGTGCCCCCGGAAATGTTCGACAGCCCCGAGCTGTGGCAATTGATCGACGACATGTTCCAGACCATGGAACACGTCGGCGGTGTTGGCCTGGCCGCGCCGCAGATCGGCGTTGACCTGCAACTGGTGATCTTTGGTTTCGAGGCCAGCGAACGCTACCCGGACGCGCCGCCGGTGCCGCAGACCATCCTGATCAACCCGCTGATCACGCCGTTGAGTCCGGTGCTGGAAGAGGGCTATGAAGGTTGCCTGTCCGTGCCCGGTTTGCGCGGGGCGGTGAACCGTTACCAGCAGATCCGCTACGAAGGTTTCGACCCCAAGGGCGAGCCGATCGTACGGATTGCCGAGGGTTTCCATGCGCGGGTGGTGCAGCACGAGTGCGATCACCTGATCGGGCGGTTGTACCCGTCGCGGATCACCGATTTCACTAAGTTCGGCTTTATCGAAGTGATGTTTCCCGACATGGATCCCACTGCCGACGATTAACCCCCAGAAATACAGAGATCCAAATGTGGGAGCGGGCTTGCTCGCGAATGCGGTGTGTCAGCCACACATAAGTTGACTGATCCACCGCATTCGCGAGCAAGCCCGCTCCCACATTTGGTCCGCGTTCAGTTCGGGTTATTTCGCAGGTTTGACGAACCGCAACGTCATCCGATCCGACTCGCCAATCGCCACATACCTGGCCTTATCCTGCTCCCCCAACCGCAACGTCGGCGGCAACGTCCACACCCCGGCCGGGTAATCCTTGGTGTCCTTCGGGTTGGCGTTCACTTCACTCTGCGCCGCCAGCTTGAACCCGGCATCGGTGGCCAGCTTCACCACCTGGGCCGTGGTCAGGTAACCCGTGTCCTTGATCGCCGCAAGATCCGCCCCGTCCTTGGCTCGATGATCTTCCACGCCCAGCACACCACCCGGTTTCAACACGGCATAAAACGCACTGAACGTGGCTGGCGCGGTGCCTGCCTCCACCCAGTTATGCACGTTACGAAAAGTCAGCACTGCATCCGCCGACCCCGGCTGGCCAAACACCGGCGCCTTGGGCTCGAACTCGACCACCTGTGCCTTGCCATACCGCGCCGGGTCCGCCGCAAACTTCTTCTTCAGGTTTTCTTCGGACGTACGCGCGTAGGCACTGCTGCTCGCGGCTTGTACGGCAGCGACATAGTGCCCGTGATCGTTGAGTAATGGCGCCAGCAGTTCGCTGTACCAACCGCCGCCGGGGGTGATTTCGATCACCGTCTGTTTGGCGCCCAGGCCGAAAAACGCCAGGGTCTGCTGTGGGTGGCGATACCCATCGCGGGCGCTGTTGGCCGGGTCGCGCCAGTTGCCGGCGAGCACGCTGGCGTACTGCTGGGCGCTGATGGGCGCGTCGGCGGCCTGGCTGAAAGTCGGGAAGAGGAGGGCGGTAAGGGACAGCGCTGCAAACGTCGTTTTCATGATCATCCGAAAAGTGGGCCACTGTGCCGCCGAGGCTAGCATGGGCCCTCGATCGGCCGATCACACATTATCCGCGGTCGACCTCACCAAACGTTCTAAGCCCATGGCGATCATCGGCTTGTTGCGCTTGTAGCGCACCAGCCGTTCGCTGAGGGATTGGGGCAGCAGCGTGTCCTGGGTAAAACCCATGCGCTGGTAAAGCCCCTCCAGATCCGGATGGCACAGCAACCACAGCGTGCCTTCACCCTCCGCAGCCGCTTGAAGAATCAACTTCGCCGCCAAGCCCTGGCCGCGATACGCCGGGTCGACAAAAACCCCAGTCAACCACTGCCCGCCCACGACGGGCGTCAGGCACAGGCCGGCGACGATCTCGCCATCGCGTGCGACCCACAAACGCCCGCCCTTGAGCGCCTTCATCGACGAATTGTGGCTGCGATAAAACTTGTTCAGCAGCGGCCACAGGGGCTCTGCCAGCAGATCGATGGTCAACTCGGGCATGGTGTTCAGGAGGCGTGAGAAAGGGGGCGCGATTATAAGCGCCTTCTGCCGGGCAATAGGTGGTATACCCACTGTTACATTCACTGTCAGTGGAGCATGCATCATGGCCAAAGGTATGGATTCAAAGAAAGCCGCGAAGAAAAAACCGGCAAAGACCGCCGATGAAAAACGCGCCGACAAGAAAGCCAAGAAGTCCGAGAGCGGCTTGTTCGGCCATTGAGTTCCAAACTTAGAACCAAATGATCTGCAAGATTTTCCCGCGTCACGGCACAGAGCAGGAAACACCTGCTCTGAGCTGACGATGGCCCACTACCTTGACCCGAACCACCGCCAGGAAATCCAAGCCCTGGCGCACAGCTTCACCGCCAAGACCGAATGGCCGACCTGGCTGCTGCTGATCGGCGTGTATGCCGGCTGGTTTGCCGTGATCCTTGGCAGCCATTGGCTGGGCCTGTGGCTGAGCATCCTATTGCTGATCCCGCTGGTGACGCTGTGGTTGTCGGTGCAGCACGAATTGCTCCACGGCCATCCCACCCGTTCGCTGCTGCTCAACAAACTCCTCGGTTACGCGCCGTTCGCCGTCTGGTACCCCTACACCCTGTACCGCGACAGCCACCTGCTGCACCACAACGACGACGACCTGACCCTGCCGGGCATCGACCCGGAAAGCCGCTACCTCAACCAACAGCAGTGGGACCACAGCTCACTGTTCGAACGCGGCATCCATTGGTTGACCAAGACCCTACTCGGTCGCGTCCTCTTGGCTGCGCCGTTGGCAATAGCACGCCTGACGCGCCATGAATGGCGGCGCCTGCCCCAGGCCTGGCCGATGTGGTTGACCCATGGCGCCATCACCCTGTTGATGCTGGGTTTCATCGCCCACTACAGCGCACTGTCGGTGTGGCATTACCTGCTGCTGGTCAGCGTGCCGGCGCTGTCCCTGGCGTCGATCCGTTCCTACTATGAACATCGCCCGCACCCGCAACCCGAGCAACGTACCGTGCTTAACGAAGCGGCCTGGCCCTGGTCCTGGTTGTTCCTCAATAACAACCTGCACCTGGTGCACCACGACTTGCCGAAGCTGCCCTGGTATTTTCTGCCCACGGTCTACCGTGCCCGCCGCGAGCAG
Source organism: Pseudomonas sp. KBW05 (assembly GCF_003852405.1). Classification (GTDB taxonomy): domain Bacteria; phylum Pseudomonadota; class Gammaproteobacteria; order Pseudomonadales; family Pseudomonadaceae; genus Aquipseudomonas. The sequence goes on along the minus strand of NZ_QAJM01000003.1, from coordinate 52,726 downwards.
TGGCTGGCGCGCAGCGGTGGTTTCCTGGTGCAGGGCTACGGGCAGTTGATCAGCCGCCACGCCCTCAAGGCCATCGACAGCCCGCGCCATCCTTTTGCATGAGAGACAAGCATGAGTGAGCACTACGCCGAGTTGCTGATGTATGTGGCGCCCGAGCCAATCCAACACGCCAACCAAGAGTGGCTGGCGCGTATCTTCGAACGGCTGGGTCTCAAACGTCGCAACGCCGATCATCTGGACCTGCGCAGCCTGTGGCTTGCCCCCGAACTGCTTGTGAGCCAAACCTGCGGCTATCCGCTGATGACCCAGCTGCGCGGCCAGGTCCGCGTCATTGGCCGTCCCCGCTATGAACTCGCCCACAGCAGCCAGGGTGAACATTGCAGCCTGCTGCTGACCCAGGCCGACAACCCGCGCAGCACCTTGGCCGATTTCTACAACAGCCGTGGCGTGATCAACGGCCACGACTCCAACAGCGGCATGAACCTGCTGCGCGAACGCTTGGCCCCTTGGCAACGCGACGGCCGTTTCTTTGCCAGCGTCGCCATCAGCGGCGCCCACCGCGAGAGCTTGCGCTGGCTGCGGGAAAACCGCGCTGACCTCGGCGCCATCGACAGCGTCACCTACGACTACCTCGCGCGCTTCGCCCCTGACGAAGTCGCAGGGCTGCGCCTCGTCACCCGCAGCGCGCCGAGCCCGACGCTGCCCTATATCGGCCCGCTGGGCTTGAGCGATGCGCAGGTCGCAAGGATTCGTGAGGCGATGAACCTGGCGTTGCAGGATTTGCCGCAGGTCGTGGAAACCCTGGGGGTGCGGGAAGTCTTGCCAGCCAGCGAAGACGACTACCAAGTGCTCCTGGACTACCAGCAGCAAGCCGCCAGTGCCGGCTACTTGGTGCTTAAATAAAGTTATATAAAAATACCTTTTAAATATTATAAAAGAATAAGCAGCCTTGCTAGGATCGCCCCACCGGAACACCGGACATAACGCGCAACCTACTCAGATGGAGCCACTATGTCCGGCGCCGACAGTTCTCACAGCGATTACGTGGGCGGATTGTTCCGCAGCCATTACGACTGGCTGTGCGGCCGCCTGCACCGCCACCTCGATTCCCGCGCCCATGCCGAAGACATTGCGGCCGACACGTTCGTCCAACTGCTGACGTCGCCGGACCGGCTGCCGATCCGCCAGCCCCGCGCCTTGCTCACCACCATCGCCCAGCGCCTGATGTACCAGCTGTGGCGCCGCCGTGATCTGGAACGCGCCTACCTTGATGCCCTCGATCACGATGAGACCTGCAGCGCACCGTCTCCCGAAGACCTGGCGCAAATGCTCGAAGCCCTGCAAGCCATCGACCAGTTGCTCGACGGCTTGCCCGCCAAGGTCAAGGCGACCTTCCTGCTGTCCCAGCTCAATGGCCTGACTTACCCGCAAATCGCCGCCGAATTGGGTATCTCCCAGCGCTCGGTCAGTGATTACATGACCCGTGCCTTCAACCGTTGCCTGCGGTTGTGCCTGGAATGAGCGACGCACTGATCGACAGCGCCACGCGTTGGTATGTGCTGTTGCGCTCCGGCCAGGCCACGGCGGGGGACTGGCAGCGTTATGAACAATGGCGTGCGGCCGACCCACGCCACGATGCGTTGTGCCGGCAGTTGGAAGTGAGCCTCGGTGTGTTCCAGGTTCCTCAGGCCCAAGGCGTGAGCGGCAAAGTCTTGCAGCAGGCGCTGGAGGCACCGTCCAGTCGGCGCCACGTGTTGCAAGTCGTGCTGGTCGGTGCGGGCGTGGCGGTCGGCGCGGCACTGTTGGCCAAGCCCACGGGCCTGACGCAGCTCACGGCGGACATCCGCACCGGCACCGGCGAACGGCGTACGGTGACGCTGGCTGACGGCAGCGAGTTGCTGCTCAACGCGCAAAGCGCGGCCGACATCCTGTTTGACCCACAACAACGCCTGGTGCGCTTGCGCGAGGGTGAGTTGCTGGCCAAGGTCGCCAGCGACCGCATGCGGCCCTTTTTGATCCAGACCGAACAGACCCGCCTGCGGGCCTACGGCAACGGTTTCCTGGTGCGTGAGCGGGCAGGGCAGGGGCAAGTGGTCGCGCTCAATGGCGCGGTGGAAATCGACAGCCAGCGCGGCGAACGCCTGCAACTCGCGGCGGGCCATGAAGTGCATTTCGATCGCGACGGCTTCGGCCCGGTAGCCGCCAGTGCTTCCGGCGCCACGGCCTGGGTGGAGGGCTTCCTGCAAGTGCGCGACCGCCCATTGACGGAGGTCATCGAGGCGCTGCGCCCCTATCACCGCGGCGTGCTGCGCCTGGACCCGGCAGTGGCCGAGCTGCGCGTCAGCGGCCTGTACCGCCTGGACAACCCCGAGCAGATCCTCGACACCCTGGCGCGCACCTTGCCGATCCGCATCACTCGGCGCACAGGGTTATGGGTAACCGTCAGTGCCACCTGACTGTCGCAACGACGCCAACCAATGTGGGCAGGTTCTAAGGACATAACCAAACGATCTGCAAGTTTTCCCCGCGCTATTTCACATCACTCCCGTAAGCGCTGCGGGGAGCAGCGTTATCGCGTTCTCTTGGGGGGAGCCAAAGTGAGTCAGTTCAACCGTGTGCCGCTTCGAACCTTTGCCCTGGTGCCGTTGGCCAGCCTGTTGTGGTCGTTCGCCGCCAGCGCCGCCGATACGCGCCAGGTCTACCACATCGCCCCTGGCCCGCTGGATGAAGTGCTGCTGAACATCAGCCGCCAAAGCGGCCAGGTGATCTCGTTTACGCCGCAACTGGGCGACTATTCCTCGGCCCGCGTGGACGGTTCGCTGTCGGCGCAGCAGGCGGTGGACGCCGCGCTCAAGGGCACCGGCCTACAGGTCCAAGTGAGCCCGGACGGTGCGTTCATCATCAAGGAGAGCGCGGATAGCAACGTCAAGGCGCAAACCCGTGCCGCCCAGGCGCCGACCCTGGACCGCGTGGTCGCCATTGGCACCCGGCGCAGTGACGCCACTGCCCTGGCCAGCGCCGCGCCGGTGGATGTGATCAACGCTGAAGAACTCAAGCAAACCGGTGCCACCAGTCTCAACCAGGCGTTGTTCCAACTGTTGCCGTCGTTCAACTTTCCGCAGAACAACAGCGCCACCCGTGGCCAGGACCCCAAGGGCGCGTCCCTGCGTGGTCTGTCGCCTGACCAGACGCTGGTGCTGATCAACGGCAAGCGCCGGCACACCTCGGCGGTGGTGAACATTTCCGGCGGCGTGCCGTTTATCGGTGCGCAGCCGGTGGACCTGGATATGATCCCCATCAGCGCCATCGACCACGTCGAAGTGCTGCGCGATGGCGCCTCGGCGCAATACGGTTCCGATGCGGTGGCGGGTGTGGTCAATATCGTGCTCAAGGAGCGCGACAGCGGTGGTGGCATCAACACCCAGCTGGGCAAATACGCCCAGGGCGATGGCTTCAGCAAGACCACCGATGGCTGGTACGGCGTGGGCTTGCCGGGGGATGGCTTCCTGACCCTGAGCTTCAACACGCTGAATAACAAGCCCGACGATATCGGCGACAAATATGTGGCCGACGGCCGCGTGCAAGACCCGCGCTGGGGTGGTGCCGGGCGGGATAAATACAACCTGGCGGCGAATGCCGAGATCGGCCTGAATGATCAGTGGCGCGTCTACAGTTTCGCCACATTCGGCCAGGACACGTCGGTCAACAACACGCCGCCGCTGCTGGCGAGCAGCCCCAACAACGTGGCGTCGATCTACCCCAACGGCACGATTCCCAAGTACCGCTACCGCTATGAAGACGGCGCCATTACGCTGGGCACCCGGTATGAAGACGACAGTCTCGGCCGCTTCGACTTGAGTGCCACCTACGGGCGCGACGAGCACGATGAATTGGCCTTCAACACCGTCAACCCGAGCTACGGCGCCAACAGCCCGACCAAGTTCAACGTCGCCACCCTGGTCAACGAGCAGACCAACCTCGCCCTCGACTACGCCAAAGACCTTGATGTGAATTGGTCCAGTCATCCGCTGACCGTCTCTGCCGGAGTGGCCTACCGTCACGAGCAATACCGTCTGGAGGCCGGCGACTACGATTCCTACTCCTACGGCGGCATCGACAACGTGCAGGTGGGCGCAGTGCAGGCGTCCGGCCTGACCCCGGACGATGCTGGCACCTTCAAGCGCGATGTGGGCGGTGTGTATTTCGGCCTGGAAAACCAGGTTACCGACCAGCTGCAAGTGGGCCTCGCCGGGCGCACCGAGCACTACTCGGATTTTGGCTCGGCCACCACCGGCAAGCTCTCGGCGCGTTATGACTTCACGCCGCAAGTGGCGCTGCGCGGCACGATCAACAACGCCTACCATGCGCCGAGCCTGGGGCAGATCGGCACGTCGTGGACCACCACCACCAACCTGGATGTGAATGGCAACCCGGTGCTGACCCGCATGTTGCCGGCCGACAACCCGGCAGCCCGGGCCCTTGGCGCGCAGCCGCTCAAGCCGGAGAAGTCCACCAACTACTCCCTCGGCCTGGTGCTGCGTCCTAGCGAGCATGCGTCGTTGACCATCGATGCCTACCAGATCGCGATCCGCGACCGGCTGGTGTTCAGCGGTGGTATTTCCGGGCCGTTGGCCGAGCAGATTCTCACCAATGCCGGCTACGGCCAGTATTCCTGGGCGCAGTTCATGACCAACGCCGCAGACACCCGCACCCGTGGCGTCGATATCGTCGGCAAGTACAACCTGGGCCTCGCACAGTTCGGTGACTTGAACCTGTCGGCGGGTTACACCAAGGCACGGACCACCATCGAGAAAGTCCACGAGAACCCCAACGGCTTCGAAGTACTGACCCGTGAAGCCCGAGGGTTTATCGAGCATGGTTATCCCGAGGACAAACTGGTGTTTGGCGCGGTGCACAAGCTCAACCAATGGACGATCGCCCTCAACCAGACCCGCTACGGCAAATACCGCAAATACGCGGCGTCTGAGGCCAACGCCCGTTACGACCAGACCTTCAGCGCGCAGTGGACCACCGACCTGGACGTGAACTACGCGTTCAGCCAACAGCTACGCGTGTCAGTGGGCGTGAACAACCTGTTCGACAGCAAGCCCGACGACTTCAACAGCCGCCTGCGCCAGACCCCGGGCCAACAGTACAGCTACCTGTCGCCGGCGGCGCCGGAAGGGGCGTTTTACTACACGCGACTCAGTTATGACTTTTAACCGGTCCACCGCTCGTTCCCACGCTTGCGGGGGAACGATCATCAACACGAGGTTCTGCATGAAAAGACTGAAAAACCTACTGGGTGGCTCGCTGCTCGCACTGACGCTATTGGCCCAGCCGGCACACGCCGCCGCGCCGATCCACTTCGGCGACATCACGTGGGAAAGCGGCAGCCTGATCACCGAAGTCCTGCGCCTGATCGTCGAAAAAGGCTACGGCCTGCCCACCGATACCTTACCCGGCAGCACCGTGAGCCTCGAAGCCGCCCTGGCCAAGGACGATATCCAGGTGATCGGCGAAGAATGGGCCGGGCGCAGTCCGGCGTGGGTCAAGGCTGAAAGCGAAGGCAAAGTGTTCGGCCTCGGTGACACGGTCAAAGGCGCCACCGAAGGTTGGTGGGTGCCCGAATACGTGATCAAGGGCGACGCGGCGCGCGGCATCAAGCCCCTGGCGCCGGACCTCAAGTCGGTGGCCGACCTGGCGCGCTACAAGGACGTGTTCCGCGACCCCGAAGACCCGAGCCGCGGGCGCTTCCTCAACAGCCCCACCGGCTGGACCTCGGAAATCGTCAACAGCCAGAAGATCAAGGCGTACGGCCTGACCGACAGCTTCGTCAACTTCCGCACAGGCTCCGGCGCGGCGCTGGATGCGGAAGTGGCCTCGTCGATCCGGCGCGGCAAGCCGGTGTTGTTCTACTACTGGTCGCCGACGCCCCTGCTGGGGCGCTTCAAGCTGATCAAGCTGGAAGAACCGGCGTTCAACGCCGACGCCTGGAAGACGCTGGCCGACGCGAAAAACCCCAACCCCATCGGCACCCGCTCAATGCCGGCGCAGCTGGCGATTGGCGTGTCGGCGCCGTTCAAGGCGCAGTACCCGCAGCTGGTGAGTTTCTTTGAAAAGGTCGACCTGCCGATTGATCTACTCAACGGCATCCTCGCGGACATGAGCGAGAAGCGCACATCGCCGCGCCAGGTGGCCTTGGCATTCCTCAAGGAGCAGCCGCAGGTGTGGCAGCAGTGGGTGCCAGCGGAGGTGGCGGCCAAGGTCAACGCTGCGCTCTGAGCCACCTCGAGTCAAATGTGGGAGCGAGCTTGTGTGGGAGCGGGCTTGCTCGCGAATACGGTGTATCAGGCACAGATGTTCTGTCTGACCCACCGCCTTCGCGAGCAAGCCCGCTCCCACACAAGCCCGCTCCCACAGTAGTGTGTGGTGTAGCTTCTTATTGGCTCTCGGCAGCCAATGCCGCAACCACTGCTGGCCGCTGCCCGATCCGTTGTTGAAACGCCGCCAACGCCGGCCATGCGCCCAGGTCAATATCGTGGAAAGCCGCCCAGCGCAGCACCACGAACAAATACGTATCCGCCACCGAATACTGCGCACCCAGCAGATACTCCTGGCCTTCCAACGTCTGCTCCAAAATCGCCAACCGCTTGAACAGCGTGGCCTGGAACATCGCCCGCACTTCGCCCTGGATAGCCGCGTTGAAGAACACCGCCAGCCCGCCGTGAATCTCGGTGGCAATAAAATTCAGCCATTCCTGCAAGCGCACGCGCGCCCAGCTGCCATTGGCCGGGGCCAAGCCGGCGGTGGGTTTGAGGTCGGCCAGGTATTGCAGGATCGCACTGGCTTCAGTCAGCACTTCGCCGCTGTCCAGTTGCAGCGCCGCCACATAGCCCTTGGGGTTGATCTGCAGGAAGTCTTCGCCATTGGCTGTGGTTTTCGCTTGGTTATCCACCCGCACCAGCTCGAACGGCAGCGCCAATTCCCGCAGGACGATATGCGGTGCCAGGGAACAGGCGTGTGGGAAGTAATACAGTTTCATCGTGGGCAGCTCCAGGGGATTTGCGCCAGTCTCGCGGCCATGGCACCGTGGGTAAAATTAAACCTTCAGTCCCTGCCATAAGGACAGCTACTGCCATGATGAACCTGATGCACTGGCGCTTGCTGGTGGCCGTTGCCGACCACGGCAGCATCACCGCCGCCGCCGAGCGCGTGGGCATGACCCAGTCTGCCGCCAGCCAGGCCATGGCCGGCATGGAGGCCACCTTGGGGGCGCAGCTGTTTACCCGCGCGCCGCGCAACACCTTGCCCACGGCGCTGGGGCTGAGTGTGATCGAGCAGGCGCGGGTGATGCTTGGCGCCTTGCAGGCCATTCGCAGCACCGTGGACGAGGCCAAGCCCATGCTGCGTGGGAGTATTCGCATCGCGAGTTTTCCCATGGTGTTGGCGACGTTTGTCACGCCGCTGTTGCAGCGTTTCGCCCAGCTGTACCCAGGGATCGAAGTCACCACCCTGGAAGTCACCGACAACGAAGTAAACACCTTGCTCGACGCCGGCCTGATCGACCTCGGCGTGGTGCTCAACCCCAAGCCCGAGCGCAATGCCACGGTGCTGGGGCGTGACAACTGGCTGGCGGTGTTGCCGCAGCAACATGCGCTGGCGCAACGGTCGGCCGATGCCACAGTGACGCTTGCGGAATTGTTGCAGCAACCCTTTGTACTGGCCACGGGCGGCTGCACTGCCAACGCCCGCAGCCTGGGCGCCGAGGCCGGGCTGGCCCTGGCGGATATCCGCGTGGAAGTGCGCGAGTGGAGCAGCGCCTTCAGCCTGGTGCGTGAAGGCGTTGGCGTGACCCTGGTGCCGGAAATGACCCTGCCGGCCCAGCGCCAAGGCCTGCGCGTGATGCCGCTGGCCGTTCCGGTGCACCGCGAATTTTCCTTGGTGGCCTCGCAAACCTGCCCGCCATCACCTGCCGCCCATGCATTGTTAAAAATGCTGGCTGACTAGTGGCCTTGCATAGCGCCAAGCCCTGTCTATGCTCACCCAGAACCGTTATGACGCTTGGCATATAAAGCGATTCGGATGGTTGTTCCCCATGCAAGGTTTGCCAGCAGTATCCAACTGATGAATGGAATGCGCCGACAGGCGCCGGGAATCAAGGGTGATCTGACCATGTTCAACCGCCATCACAAATCCGACCTGCAAGAAATCGAACGTTTCTCCTGCGCCCTTACCGAAGCCAACGCCAAACTTGCCGCCATCAGCCGTTCCATGGCGATGATCGAGTTTGACCGCAATGGCGTGATCCTCGATGCCAACGACAACTTCTGCAAAACCATGGGCTACAGCGCCGAGGAGATTCGCGGCAAACATCATCGGATCTTTTGCGAAGAGGCCTACACCCACAGCGAACCCTACGCCAAGCTCTGGCGCGACCTGGCGCGGGGCGAGGCCATCAGCGGCACCTTTATGCGCCTGAACAAGCGCGGCCAGGAAGTGTGGCTGGAAGCCAGCTACATGCCCGTGCTGGACAGCGACAAGCAGGTGCGGAGCGTGATCAAGGTGGCGTCGGATATTTCCGCGCGGGTTCACCATGAACACGAAAACCAAAGCCTGATCGATGCCATCGGCCGCTCCATGGCGGTGATCGAGTTCACCCCACAGGGGCAGATCCTCAACGCCAACGACAACTTCCTGCGCACGGTGCAGTACTCGTTGGACGAAATCATCGGCCAGCACCACAGCATGTTCTGCCATCGCAGCGAAGTGGAGTCGCCGGCCTACAAGGCGTTCTGGGCTTCTCTCAACCGTGGCGAATACCATTCCCACCGCTTTGAACGCAGAAACAAACACGGCAAGACGCTGTTTCTGGAAGCGTCCTACAACCCGATCTTCGACACCAATGGGCGCCTGTACAAAGTGGTGAAGTTTGCCAGCGACATCACCGATCAGGTCACTACCTTGCGCAATGCTGCCGATTCGGCCCACGCCACCTCGGTACAAAACGACGCCTGCGCGCGCAAAGGCTCGGAGGTGGTGCAGCAAACCGTGCAGATCATTGAAGAGATTTCCCACGACTTGAACCAGGCGGCGCAAAGCATCGACGCGGTGAGCAAGCAGTCGGACATCATCGGCGCCATTGTGCAGACCATCCGCAGCATCGCCGAGCAAACCAATATGCTCGCGCTCAACGCGGCCATCGAAGCAGCGCGCGCCGGTGAGCATGGGCGCGGCTTTGCGGTGGTGGCCGATGAAGTGCGCAGCCTCGCGGCCAGGACCAGCCAGGCGACGGTGGAAATTGTCGATGTGGTGCGCAAGAACCACGACCTGTCGCTGAGTGCGGTGTCGAGCATGCAGTCGAGCTTGAGCCGCACGGGGCTGGGGGTGGAGCTGGCGAACGAGGCGGGGCAGGTGATCCTGGAAATTCAGGAAGGGTCAAAGCATGTGGTGGATGCGATCAGTCAGTTCAATTCCACGTTACAACTGCAATAACCTGGCAGCAGGCCAAGAATGTGGAAGGGATAAAAGTAACCTGTGGCGAGGGAGCTTGCTCCCGCTGGGCTGCGTAGCAGCCCCAAGATTTTGGGAGCGCTTCGCACTCCAGCGGGAGCAAGCTCCCTCGCCACAGGTACAGTGTTAACCCTTAATCAACTGGCAACAGCCATTGCACATTTGGCTTAAATAGCCGCCAGGGTCGCTTTCACAGCCTGCGCCGGGTCAGTGGCCTTCGCGACGACCTGCTGCTCTTGCTGCTGCTTCACGCGCTCCGCCACTTGCTTGCTGATCGCGTCCTGCTTTTCCTGGGACATGCCCTGCACATCCGCCTCGGTCAAACCTTGTTCCTTGAGCAATTGCTCACGGATGCGCTCGGCCGGGGATTTGCTCATGTAGTCGGTGAATTCCGCGCGGGCCGAAGACGTGGCGTTGACCGCCGGCACATCCGTGGTGCTGGCTTGCAACTGCACGCGGGTCTTGGCGAAGGCTTCGTCGATGCGGTCGGCGGCCTTGTCCAGTTCCTTCTGCGCGGCCGGCACGGTTACGCTTTGCTGCGCCGCTTGCAGGGCGCCGCTGTACAGCGCGCTGGCGGCGGCGTTGGCCGGGTCCATGTCGGAGCGCTTGAGCTGCTGCACGGTGGTCACGGCTTGGGTGTTGTTGTTAACCAGCATGATCGGTCACCTGGGGGAATGTCTGTGTGCCACAGGTGGAGCAAATAGCGTGCCGGGTGTGAAACCCCCGGTTTCATTGGGGATGGCGCGGTGATTGCGGCAACGGTTGGCCTGTTGGCGGCCAACCGTTGCCGTCGGTGCCTCAGTAGGTGATCGGGATTTCAAATGTCTGGAACGCATCATCCTGCGGCTGATAACCCAACACCCGTGTGGTTTCGCTCAAATCCAGGCGCTTGAAGCGGTTGTTGGAAATCCCATGGGCGATCAGGTGCTTCACGCCTTCGGCTTCCACCGAGCGTTGCAGCAGCTGCACCGCATCGCGCGGGCTGAGCCAGGCGCTGAGGTCGCGGGCGTTGTTGAGGTCGTGGGTTTCGACGAACTCGAAGGCGCCGATGCGCAGGGCAATCGTCGAGAGCGGGGTTTTCGCTGCGTAGTAGGCGCACAGCGCCTCGCCGTAGCATTTGCTCACGCCATAAAGGTTGGCGGGCATCACCGGCATGCCGGGAACGATCTGGCGGTCCACCGGGTAACCTTCGATGGTCTGCGCGCTGCTGGCGAAGACCAGACGCTTGACCCCGGCGGCCACGGCGGCTTCGAACAGGTAGGTGGTGGCGAGGATATTGTTCGGCAGCAATTCGTCGAACGAGGCGCTGGCGTGGGGGATGCCCGACAGGTGCACGATCACGTCGATACCGTCGAGCAGCGCCGCCAGGCCGGTTTTGTCGCTGAGGTCGGCGTGTACGAAACGGTGTTCGCCGAGGGCAAAATCCGGCGTGATGCGGTCGGTAAGGGTGAAGCGGTAGCGGTCTTTCGAGGCTTCGAAAAACGTCTTGCCGATTCTGCCGCAAGCGCCAGTGAGCAGTACGTTGAGTCCTTTCACGGTGTTGTCCTTGTTTTAGTTATGGCCGTCGAGGGCGAAGGCCTGGAAACCTGGGCGCTGGCTGAGGCGCTGGTAATACGCCTCGACCGCTGGGTAGGGCGGATGCTCCAGGGGTGCGTTGCGCCAGCGGTGTACCGACAGGCCAACGAGGATATCGGCCAAGGTGAATTCATCGCCGGCGACAAAGGCGCCAGTCTTGGTCAGCTGTTGTTCGAGCAGGCCCATCTTGCTGTTCCAGGCTTGCACGCCGGCCTGGATGCGCTGCGGGTCCTGGTAGTCGGGGTTCTGCCGCACCAGCGCGTGAAAGGCATAGCCCCAGGACGGGTTGAGCTCGGTGGCTTGCCAGTCCATCCATTGCTCGACGCGTGCCCGTGGCGCGGGTTCGGCGGGCAGCAGGTCATGGCGTTCGTAGAGGCCGACGAGGTAACGGCAGATGGTGTTGGATTCCCACAGCACACCGTGATCGTCGATCAGTACCGGCACCTGGGCGTTGGGGTTCAGGGCGAGGAACTCGGGGGATTGGGTGGGGGTGTAGCCGATGCCCCAGTCTTCGCGGTGGTAGTCGATGCCGAGTTCCTGGCAGGTCCACAGCACTTTGCGCACGTTGATGGAGGACGTGCGGCCCAAGATTTTCAGAGAGTGTCCCATGGTGCTTTCCTTGCGGTGGAGAGCCGCCAATCTAGCAGGGGCAGGAGCCGACCGCGATATTTCCAAGTGGGCACGGTAAAAAAGATGTGGGAGCTGGCTTTAGAGGGTCAGGTACTTTCGCGCACCTGCAACTCGAAGCCCATATCCACCACCGGCTTGGCCACCTTGTTGCCCGCCATGATCGTCAACAGATGCTCCGCCGAACGCCGCCCAATCGCTTCACGCGGGGTGCTGATGCTGCTCAGGCGCGGCACCATGAACGACGAAGCGGGCAGGTCGTTGAAACCCAGCACGGCGACGCGCGCCGGCACGTTGATGCCGTGGCGCAGGGCTTCGAGCAGTGCGCCTTGGGCCAGGTCGTCGTTGCCGAAGAAGATTGCATCCACGTCGGGATGGGCGGCCAGCATCTGCAGGAACAGTTCGCCGCCGAGGCCCACGGAGGAGGGGCGCGGCGTCAGCAATTCCAGCGCCGGGTCGTACATACCCGCCTGTTGCAGCGCGCGGCGGAAACCTTCGCCGCGCAGCAAGGTGCGTTGGTCCAGTTGTGCACCTATATAAGCCAGGCGCTTGCGCCCACGGGACAGCAGGTGCGCCGCCGCCGTTTCACCCGCCGCCAATTGCGAGAAACCCACGCAGTTCACGCCGGCATTCGGGTCCAGGTCCATCATGTACACACACGGCACATTACTGGCCTCGACCATTCGTCGGGCGCTCTCGGTCCGGTCGAAGCCGGTCAGCAGCAAACCCCGTGGCTGGTAGGCCATGTAGTTGCGCAGCAGGTTTTCTTCTTCGTCGCGGGAATAGTGGGAGTTGCCGATCAGCACTTCAAAGCCCTTGGGCCGCAGCACTTGGTGGATGGCTTCGAGGGTTTCGATAAAGAGCAGGTTGGACAATGACGGCACGATCACCACCACCGAATGGCTCTGGGCCGAGGCCAGGGCGCGGGCGGCGGGGTTGACCACGTAGTTCAACTCGCTGGCGGCCTTTTGCACTTTTTCCACCAGTTCGGTGGCCACGGTGCTGATGCCGCGCAGGGCGCGGGAGGCGGTAATGGGGCTGACGCCGGCGAGGCGGGCGACTTCGTTAAGGGTCGGGCGACCCGTGGTGCGCAATTTTTTATCGTTCTTGGAGGTCATCAGGCGGCTTGCCAAACAAAAATCGAGGCACTAAGGTAGCGCTGTCTCCAAAAGGCTGCAAATTCTTGAATTTCGGGTTGCCTGATCCGGGTTCAAACGCTTGGAGCGGATGCACGCGTCACTCCATAAAAAAAGACAAGACGGCGCGGGAAAAGCCTGTTTTTGCACTAGCCTTACAGCGTGCAAAGGTAGCGCTATCTGCGTCCTGAGGTGTTTCATGAGTCAACCTGTTACTGCCCTGGTCATCATGGGTGTTGCTGGCTGTGGCAAGACCAGCGTCAGCGAGGCCGTGTGCCGTCTGAACGGCGCCACTGCGATTGAAGGCGACAGCTTTCACCCTGCCGCGAACATCGAAAAGATGAGCGCCGGCCACCCCCTCAACGACGACGACCGTGCCGGCTGGCTCGACATCCTCTGCGATGAATTGCGCCGTTCGCTAAAAGCCGGTGAACACCCGGTACTGACTTGCTCCGCCCTCAAGAAGAAATACCGTGACCACCTGCGCGAAGCCGCGCCGGGCCTGGGTTTCGTGTTTCTGGAGCTGAGCCGTGAAGTGGCGTCCGACCGCGTGTCCCACCGCCCCGGCCACTTCATGCCGGCCAGCCTGATCGACAGCCAGTTCGCCACCCTTGAGTCGCCCGTGGGCGAGCCGCTGACCCTGGCCCTCAACGCCAGCGTAGACAGTGTCGAGGCGTTGGCCGAGCAGACCCATGCCTGGTGGCTGCAACACGGCTTCGAACCTTCCAAGTGATTTTTTGCCGGAAAAGATAGCGCTATCCCCGGCAGGAAATTCAACACCCGCTTTAATAACAACAACAAACAGGAGAGACCCCCCATGTTTGGCATGTCCCATGAGTCTTACCTGCTGCTTGATGCAGTGGTCACTATCATCGGGTTGATCGTACTGATCACCAAGTTCAAGGTGCACCCGTTCATTGCACTGATCATCGCGGCCGGCTTCCTCGGCCTGACCTCGGGCATGCCCGTGGACAAGATCATCAAGGCGTTCCAGGACGGCTTCGGCGGGGTGCTCGGCTTTGTCGGCATCATCCTCGCGCTGGGCACGATGCTCGGCAAGATGATGGCCGAATCCGGCGGTGCCGATCAGATCGCGCAGACCCTGATCCGCGCCTTCGGCAAGGAAAAGGTCCAGTGGGCCATGATGTTCGCCGCGTTCCTGGTGGGCATCCCGCTGTTCTTCGAGATCGGTTTTGTGTTGCTGATCCCGCTGGTATTCATCGTCGCGCGCCGCACCGGCGTGTCGCTGATCAAGATCGGCATCCCGCTGCTCGCCGGCCTCTCGGCGGTGCACGGCCTGGTGCCACCGCACCCGGGCCCGCTGCTGGCCATCGGCGTGTTTGGCGCGGACATCGGCAAGACCATCCTGTACGGCCTGATCGTCGCGCTGCCGACGGCCATCATCGCCGGCCCGATCTTCGGTACGTTCATCGCCAAGTACATCCCGGGCAACCCGTCCCAGGAACTGGTGGACCAACTGGCCCGTGAGTCGGAACACAAGAACCTGCCGAGCTTCAGCATCACCCTGATCACTGTGCTGCTGCCGGTGTTCCTGATGCTGCTGAAAACCTTTGCGGATATCGGCTTGCCTGACGGCCATATCGTGCGCAACTGGATGGACATGATCGGTCACCCGATCTCCGCGCTGCTGCTGGCGTTGCTGCTGTCGCTGTACACATTTGGCCATCGCCAGGGCATTCACTCCAAGCAGATCCTCAAATTGCTCGACGCCAGCCTTGCGCCGACCGCCGCGATCATCCTGATCATCGGTGCCGGCGGTGGTTTCAAGCAGATGCTGGTGACCAGCGGCGTGGGCGACGTGATCGGCCATATGGCGGTGAACGCGCAGATCAACCCGATCCTGCTGGCGTGGCTGGTGGCGGCGGTGATTCGTATCGCAACCGGTTCGGCAACCGTGGCAACCATTACTGGCGCGGGCATCGTGGTGCCGGTGGTGGGCATGATCCCAGGCGTTAACCGTGAGCTGCTGGTGTTGGCGACGGGGGCGGGGTCGTTGATCTTGTCGCACGTCAACGATGCGGGGTTCTGGCTGGTGAAGCAGTACTTCAACATGACCGTGGCGGAGACGTTCAAGACGTGGACGGCGATGGAGACGATTCTGTCCGTCGTGGCCCTGATCTTCATCATGCTGTTGTCGTTGGTGGTGTAACCCACACCACAAAGGTAGGGTGCAAACCCAATCCAAATGTGGGAGCGGGCTTGCTCGCGAATGCGTAGTGTCAGTCAACGAATCTGGTGACTGATTCACCGCTTTCGCGAGCAAGCCCGCTCCCACATTTTTATCGCATTTCTACAGAGGGATCGCGTTAGGCCTTGGTAACCAGGCCATCCGCCCTGAACATCCCGCGAATCCCCCGCACCGCCTGCCGAATCCGGTCCTGGTTCTCGATCAGCGCAAAGCGCACATGATCATCGCCATACTCGCCAAACCCAATCCCCGGCGACACGCACACCTTCGCCTCCAGCAACAACTTCTTGGCAAACTCCAGCGAACCCATGGCGGCATACGCCTCGGGAATCTTCGCCCAGACGTACATCGACGCCTTCGGATTCTCCACCATCCAACCCAACTCATGCAGGCCCTTGACCAGTACGTTGCGGCGTTGACGATACTGCTCGGCAATGTCCTTCACGCACTGTTGGTCACCTTCCAGCGCAGCAATCGCCGCCACTTGCAGTGGGGTAAACGTGCCGTAGTCGTGGTAGCTCTTGATGCGCGCCAGGGCGTTGACCAGTTCCGGGTTGCCCACCATGAAACCGATGCGCCAGCCGGCCATGTTGTAGCTCTTGGACAGGGTGAAAAACTCCACCGCAATGTCCTTGGCGCCCGGCACCTGCATGATCGACGGGGCTTTCCAGCCGTCGTAGACGATGTCGGCGTAGGCCAGGTCGTGGATCACCAGAACGTCGTACTGTTTGGCCAGCGCGATCACGCGTTCGAAGAAATCCAGCTCCACGCACTGCGCGGTGGGGTTGGACGGGAAGCCGAGGATCATCATCTTCGGCTTGGGGATCGAGCCGCGAATCGCCCGTTCCAGTTCGGCGAAGAAATCCACGCCGGGGATCAGCGGCACCGAGCGCACCTGGGCGCCGGCAATCACGGCACCGTAGATGTGGATCGGGTAGCTCGGGTTGGGCACCAGCACGGTGTCGCCCTGGTCCAGGGTGGCCAGCATCAAGTGCGCCAGGCCTTCCTTGGAACCGATGGTCACGATGGCTTCCGACTCGGGGTCGATGTCCACTTCATAGCGGTCCTTGTACCAGCGCGAAATCGCCCGGCGCAGACGCGGAATGCCTTTGGAGGTGGAATAGCCGTGGGTGTCTTCACGCTGGGCCACTTGCACGAGCTTTTCGACAATGTGCGGCGGCGTGGGGCCGTCGGGGTTGCCCATGCTCAAGTCGATGATGTCTTCGCCGCGCCGACGCGCAGCCATCTTCAGCTCGGCTGTGATATTGAAAACGTAAGGGGGGAGTCGATCTATGCGCGCAAAGCGGCGCGGCGAACCTTGGTCTGCCATTGTTGCCTCGAGGTACGTAAGCGCCCGGAACCGTCCGAGCGACGTCGGCCACTGCGGTGGCCTGCGGGCAGACAATACGGGCGATGATGGCCAGTTGTCCAGATGCGTAGGAAAATTTTCTGCTTGGAGTACAGCGCGGATATGCCCCTATACTCGATGCGGGTTTGTTCCCTATAAGAAGGAGACTGTTCGTATGGATCAGCAGATAAAACAACCGTTGGAGCCACGCATGGAAGCGGGCAAGGCGCTGGTGATTGCCGGTGTACAAGGGCGTTATTCGAAGGCCACCGTGGGCGATATTCCCAAGCTGTGGGAGTTGTTTGATACCTGCATCAAAGACATCAAAAAGCGCGTCGGCGGAGTGACCTATGGCGTTTGCCATAACCCCAAACATGGCGAATTCGACTACATGGCCGGCGTCGAAGTCCCTGGCAAAGCCGATGTGCCGAGCAACTTCGAATACATCGAAATCCCACCGCTCAACTACGCCGTGTTCCCGCATTACGGGCCGGTGCAGGCGCTTGAGCAAACGTACGAACGCATCATGTTCGAGTGGTTGCCGCACTCGGGCTACAGGGTGGTGGGCGCGGATTTCGAGCGCTACAGCGCCGACTTTGACGTGCGCAAAGGCACCGGGACGGTGGAGATCTGGTTGCCGGTGGGCGACAAGTAAACCTTCCTCACCACAGGGCGTTCAGCCACCAAAGGTGAGTTGGAAGCCCTGCGCCGATTCGCGTATGGCCTTGGCAACGGCAGGCGCTAATCGGCAGTATTCATCTTCGCGCTTGAGCACGACTTCAAGGGTTTGAAGCAACGCTTGAAGTCGAGCTTCGGGGTGTTCGACTTCACAGGTTTTTGCAAACTCAAGGATGCCCAGGCGCGAGGCAAATAGTGATTTGTTGCCTGCCAGGTCCAGAGCCAGTGAGTCTTCGGGAATGTACGCAGTGGTATTCACGATGTCGTAGGCCGGCGCCAGGCGTGTATCGAATTTCACCGGATCGCTGTAGAGCACACCGAAATTCTTCAGGTGAGCATCGCCGTTACCTACGATGCAGCTCAGGGCAACACTGTCGAACAGTTGGTCGAGCGAGCTACGGATCTGCACCGGCGCACAGAACAGGCGCACGGCCTTGGCGATGGCGGCGTAGCTTTTGCTGTATTTCTGTTCCGCAGAAAGCCCCATCAGCGTGGTCATGTCTTCAAAACCTAGCGGGTTGAGCTGCTCGTCCCTATCAAAGCGCCGCATGATGAACAGCTTATGGTTCTGCGACAGGTAAAACGGCGGTACCGGCAAGCCCGCATCCCGCGCAATGGACATGCACAGGTATTCATTGATGGCCAGCCCGGGAAACTCTTCACGCCCACTCTTGATAATCAGGTCGTCTGTCTTGGAGGTGAATTTCTGTTCGGGTGTTTGAGGCTTTTCCGGTACCAGCACCTTGGGTTGTACACCGGAAATACCCGCCCGCAGGATGTAGCGATCGACCAGGTCTGCAAAGAGATCTTCGGCGCCGTCCCAGGCCAGAATCTCATCGAGATTTTCCCCGGTGGTGGGCGGGCCATTGCGCAGGATCAATTCGTTGACCTGATCCGAAGACACAAATACCCGACCAATCGGCGCACTGCTGCCGGACAGCGCCAGCAGCAACATCGGGTCGACTTTCACGGTCTTGGCGAGACGATTGCGCAGTTGCTCCAGCACGTAACCTTCCGGCAGGTTCATCTGGAAAATGGGGTGAAGCTCCCGGCGACGATATTCTTCTGCCCGCACTGGCATCGACAGGCTGACTGCGCTGTTTGCCAGAGCTTTGTCGCTGTAGCGAAACAGATAGTCGTCGGCACTCATCAAGACGCTGCCGCTTTCACCCTGAGGCGTATGCACGCGCAAGCTGGGGTTATTCATTGAACAGGTCTCCCAATTCTTCCAGTGTCGGCAGGGTTACAGGCACCAATTTGAGTTCACTGCCCAGCGCCGCAATCACACGGGCATAGGCATTCATTGAAACCGAAGGGCTTCCCTGTTCAATTTCGATCAGTTTTTGACGCGTTATGCCCGCAAGCTTCGCCAGTTCCGCCTGCTTGTAGCCTCGACTGAGGCGCATGGCGCGCACTTGCTCACCAAGACGTTGGGTGATAATCGAAGTGTCCATGTCATATATTCATTACTTTTATATGGTTAAGTCATGTATACGTTACATTTTTGATGTGTCAAGGCTGCTCCGATCAAATACCCAGCTCAGCCTGCGCTCAAACCCGATTTTCCCTCGGTATGCCTCCCCGTTGTCCATCCACCCAAGCCCCAGATACAGCCCCATCGCCGCCTCATTGTCGGCGTCCACTGATAACTCCAACCCCCTGATTTGCGGCCACGCCTGCAATGCAGCTGCGGGTAGCGCCTGCAAGCACGCTTTGCCGAAACCACGCCCTTGCTGATGCCGATCCACCTGCAACGCATGCAAGGTCGCGCTGTGTTCATCCGCCCAATGGGGCAGGCAGGGCGGGCGTTTGAGCAGCAGGAAGGCCACGGGCGTTTCGTCGGCGAGCAGGGCGAAGCCTTTGATGGCGTCGGGATGGGGATTGACCAGCAAGCTGTTCAGCGCACAGTAGATATCGCCGGAATACGCCAGTTGCTCGGGGTGTACTTGCAGGGTGTCGAGTTGCTGTTTCTGCGCAAGGCTCAGCGTCTCATAAAGGGCGAGGCGGGTTTCCATCGGGGGCGTATCCGAAATCCTACAAAGAGGCCTGGATTCTAGCGGGTTTGCCGGGGGCGAAATTATTTTTAAGGGGCTTGTCGATTTGCCGGTGGGCCATTCGACTAACGGTGTCTTCCGTGATGGTTTCTACCCCAAGGAGTATCGCCATGAGTACTGCTATCAACACCCTGATCGAACAATGGAAACAAGCTGTCACCGCCAAGGACGTCGAGAAGATTGTCAGCTTTTACGCCGACGATATCATCGCGTTCGATGCCGTTGGCGCGCTGCAATTCAAGGGCAAGGCTGCCTACCAGGCACATTGGCAGGCGTGTATGGAGTTCTGCCCTGGCCCCGGCGTGTTCGACTTTCATGAGCTGCATATCGTTGCCGGAGCAGACAGCGCCTTTGCCCACTGGCTGGCCCACTGTGGGGGCACCGGCCCGGACGGAGTGCTCAAGACCTGCTGGATGCGCGTCAGCGCTGGCTACCAGCGCATCGATGGCCAATGGAAAGTGGTGCATGAGCATTGGTCCGCGCCGTTCGATATGGAGACCGGCGCCGGTCTGTTCGACCTGAAACCTTGACCTGCGCGATCTATAGTCAGTAGTCCGAAAACGGAGAACGCCATGAAATATCTGTGCCTGATCTACAGCAACGAACAGGTGCTGCACACCTCGCCGGACAGCCCGGCAGACCCGGAGTGCTTCGCCTATGCGCAGTCCGTTCAGGCCAGCGGTCGCATGCTGGCCGCCGAGCCACTGGAGTCGGTGACCACCGCTACCACCGTGCGTATGCGCAATGGCAAGTTGTCGATCACCGACGGACCGTTTGCCGAGACCAAGGAGCAGCTCGCCGGTTTCTACCTGATCGAGGCCCGTGACTTGAATGAAGCGATCCAGGTGGCCGGTGGCATTCCGGCCGCCCGGGTCGGCAGTGTGGAAGTGCGCCCCGTACGTGAATTGAATCTCTGACTACAACAACCCCAAGACTCAAGAGGTTTACCCCATGTCCATGCAACCTGCCGAGTTTGAATTGTCCATCAGCCGCATGATCGATGCGCCGCGCAGCCGCGTGTTCCGCGCCTGGACCGAACCCGCTTTGCTCCAGCAATGGTGGGGCCCCCACGGCATGACCACCCCCGAGTGCGAAATGAACCTGTGGGTCGGTGGCTTGTTTCGCACCTTGATGCGGGCGCCGGACGGTGCCGAGTACCCGACCCAGGGTGTATTCCTGGAAATCGATGCGCCCAATCGGCTGGTGTTTACCGATGCTTTCATGCCCGGCTGGATACCTTCGGGCAAGCCGTTCATGAGTGCCGAAGTCACCTTTGAAGAGGTCGACGGCAAGACGCTTTACACCGCCCGCGCCATGCACTGGAGTGCCGAAGACAAGCAGGCCCACGAAGCCATGGGCTTTCATGATGGCTGGGGCCAGAGCCTGGATCGGCTGGTCACCCTGGTGACCCAGGGCATGCCCGATTGAACCTGTCGGTCGAGGCCATTTACCGCAGCGAATCACGCCGGGTCCTTGCGACGTTGATTCGCTTGCTGGGTGATTTCGACCTGGCCGAAGAAGCCCTGCACGAAGCGTTTTTTGTAGCGGTGCAGCGCTGGCCGCTGGACGGTGTGCCGGACAATCCACGCGCCTGGCTGGTGTCGACCGGGCGCTTCAAGGCCATCGACCGTCTGCGCCGCCAGGCGCGGTTCACCCCGTTGCTGCAGGCGCAGGCCGATGCACTGGAAGCGGCAGACTGGAGCGATGAACACGTGGAAGATGACCGCCTGCGCCTGATCTTCACCTGTTGCCACCCGGCACTGGCGGCCGACGCCCAGGCGGCGCTGACCTTGCGCGAGATCTGCGACCTGACCACCGAGCAAATCGCCCGGGCTTACCTGGCCACGCCGGCGACCATCGCCCAGCGCATTGTGCGGGCCAAGGGCAAGATCCGCGAGGCGAAGATCCCTTATCAAGTGCCGTCCCGGGACGAATTGCCCGAGCGCCTGGACAGCGTGTTGCGGGTGATTTACCTGGTGTTCAACGAGGGCTATTCGGCGTCCATCGGGGCGGACCTGACTCGCGAGGATTTGACCCGTGAGGCCATTCGCCTGGTTCGATTGTTGATGGAGTTACTGCCCGAACCCGAAGTCATGGGCTTGCTGGCGTTGATGCTGTTGCATGAATCCCGCCGCCCGGCGCGCACCACGGCCAGCGGGGAGTTGGTATTGCTGGATGAGCAAGACCGCTCGCTGTGGGATGCCGCCTTGATCGAAGAAGGCTGTGCACTGGTGGAGCACGCTTTGACCACTCGGCGCTTTGGGCCCTATTGCCTGCAAGCGGCGATCGCGGCCGTGCATGCCGAAGCGCCCAGTGCGGGAGAAACCGACTGGCCGCAGATCGTCGGGCTCTACGATGTGTTGCTCAGGATGCTGCCGTCGGCAGTGATCGAACTGAACCGCGCCGTGGCACTGGCCATGCGCGATGGACCCTTGGCGGGGCTGCAACAGGTCGAGGGGATTCTGGCGCGTGGCGAGTTGCTCGATTATCACCTGGCGCACTCGGCACGCGGGGAGTTTTGCCGGCAACTGGGGCGTGTTGAAGAAGCGCGCATGTCGTATGAAAAAGCCCTGTCACTGACCCAGCAGGCGCCAGAAAAACGCTTCCTCGAACAACGCCTGGCCGAACTCAAATCATTCAAACAATGAAGATCAAAATGTGGGACCGAGTGGTTTGCAGTTATCTGGGTTATGGCTGCTGGCGGGTAGCGGCCAACACGATCTCGCGAATGCACACATGCTGCGGCTGCTGGTAGGCATAGGCAATCGCCGAGGCCACATCATCGGCGCTGAGCACGGTGCCGCCCATGTCCTGTTTCCAGGCCTGGTAGCCGGTCTTGATCGCTTCGTCAGTGGTGTGGCTGAGCAATTCGGTTTCCACCGCGCCAGGGGCGATGGTGATGACGCGCACATTGCTGGGCGACAATTCTTCACGCAGGTTTTCCGAAATCCCATGCACGGCAAACTTGGTGCCCACATACGCCACGTGATTCGGGAAGGTCTTGCGCCCGGCCACCGAGCTGACGTTGATAATGGTGCCGGCTTTACGCGCAACCATGCTAGCCGCCACGGCGTGGATACCGTTGAGCAGGCCCTTGACGTTCACATCCAGCATCTGTTCCCACTGCGTCGGGTCTTGCTCGCTGACTGCGCCCAGCAACATTACGCCGGCATTGTTAATCAGCGCATCGGCCGGGCCGAATCGGGCTTCGGCTTCTTTGACGGCGGCGACCAGGGCGGCGCGGTCGGTGATGTCGACGCCACGGTTCAAGGTGTTCGGCAGGCCCAGCTCCTCAAGGCGATCAATACGACGTGCCAACAGCAACAGCGGGTGGCCGGCGGCCGACAACCGGCGGGCAGTGGCTTCGCCGATACCGGAACTGGCGCCGGTGATGATGATCAGTGGCTTGCTCATGCATGAACTCCTGAGATAAGAAAAATCGATAACTAACGGGTGGTCGCAGTATATTTACCGCCGACAAGGCTGAAAAATGCCTTATTTCTCTGTCAGTCATCGGATTTAACTATGGATGTGCGTCACCTCAAGGCATTTCTCGCGGTCTTTGAAGAGCGCAATATCACCGCGGCAGCCCAGCGTTTGTTTATCAGCCAGCCGACCTTGTCGGTGACCATCAAGCAGTTGGAAGACGAGCTGGGCGTGGCGTTGTTCGTGCGTCAGCCACGGGGTGTGGCGGTGAGTGCCGAGGCGCGGGTGCTGTATCCCCAGGCGCGGCGCATGGTGGCCGAAGCCGAGGCGTTAAGCCGTTTGTTTCGCGGGCGCGAGAATCGCATCGCCCTGGAGCTGGGTGTGGAGGGCGATATCGCCGACAGCCAGATCGAAACCTTCCTGCGCATGGCGCACCAAGGCCTACCGGGCTTGTTGCTGACTTTGCAGGAAGGCTGCGCAGGCCAAGGGCGTCTGGCTGTGGAGGAAATGTGCTGCGAGGACGAGTTGTTCCTGCCGCTTTGGGAAGAGTCCTACGTGATGGTGTTGCCTGCCGCACACCCCATGGCGCAGTCGAGCAAAGAACAGGCATGGGCGCCGATTGAAGATTGGATTACCTGCCCGCAACACGATTCACACCAGCGCTTGATGGCCATGTACGGCCGCTCGCCGCAAGCGGTGGCTGGGCATGCCGGGTCCCTGACCCAGGCGCTGCATATGGTCGCGGCCGGGGTGGGCGTGGCGATGTTGCCGCAGTCGATCGCGGCGGAGCGGGCTGGCGTAGTCATTCGCGAATGGCACCTGCCCGCACCTACACGTCGAGTGGGATTGTGTTTCGCCGCGCAAGCACTGGAGTTGCCAGCATTACGTGCTCTGCACGAATATTTCCAGGCCAACCGCCCGCCGCAGCTGTCGGCGGCATAACCCGCCAGGGGTTACTCAAGCATCTTGCCCAGCAACCAACTCCCCGCCGGCCCCGGCGGGTGGTGCCGCGACCACAGCGCATCCACCGCCACCGAACGCGGCCAACTGCGGGCTTTGAGCTCCACCAACTGGCCACCATCAAAGCGCTCCACCAGCCAGCGCGGCAGCGGCGCCCAGCCAAATCCGAGCTGGGCCATCTCCATCAGCATCAGGTAACTCGGCGCCGACCACACCCGCCCGCTGGCGCGGGTTTCATTCGGATTGATGATGCTCGCCAGGCGCAGTTCACGGTGTTGTCGCAGGGTGTCGGCGGGGATGTTTTGCAGCATTGCCAAGGGGTGCTTGGGCGCGACATACAGGGCGATTTCCGTGCGTTCCTCCACGGGCGCGCCGGTCAGGTCGGGCGGGTACACCTCTTGTTTTTCGATAAAAGCGACTTGCGCCCGGCCACTTTGCACCAGGGCGATCAAGTCTTCGCATTCGGCGATCAGGCATTCCAGCTCAAGGTCCGGGTAGCGTTGTTCAAACGCACTGAGGGCGACCTCAAAACGGTCGGATTGATAGGTATCCGACATGGCAATCGTCAGTTTCGGCTCCAGGCCCTGGGACAACTGGCTCGCCGCCAATTCCAAACGGCTGTTGGCTTCCAGCACCTGCTCGGCACGTTGCAGCAACACCTGCCCGGCGGCGGTCAGGGTGGGCTTGCGGCTGCTGCGGTCAAACAGCATCAGGTCCAGGTCAATCTCCAGGCTCGCCACGGCGGCACTGACGGTGGACTGGCTCTTGCCCAGCTTGCGCGCCGCCGCGGAAAACGAGCCTTGGGTGGCGGCCTGCACAAACGCCTGCAGCACTTCATTGGACGCCATGACTATCGCCTATCTCGATGGTTATTGGTTATGAAGTATCGAGTCCAGGGGTAATCATGGCAACCATCTTCACTCACGGAGCCAGACCATGAACCCCACCAAATCGATTTCTGAACGTGTTGGCCAAGCCCTCGGTTTTGAAGGCCTGGCCCTGTTGATCTGCACGCCGTTGCTGGTGTGGATCACCGGCCGGCCGGCGCTGGAGATGGGCGCGGTGACACTGGGCATCAGCTTGCTGGCGCTGACCTGGAACATCATTTTCAACAGCCTGTTCGACCGCCTCAAGGCGCGCCTGCAACTGGCCAACAACGCCTGGACGCGGGTGCTGCATGCGCTGATGTTTGAAGGCGGGCTGATCATCGTGTGCGTGCCGCTGATTGCCGCGTGGCTGAACATCAGCCTGTTGGACGCGTTTATCCTCGACATCGGCGTACTGCTGTTCTTCCTGCCGTACACCTATGTCTATCACTGGGCCTATGACGCGCTGCGCGACAAGCTCCAGGCGGTCAAAGAAACATCCCGCCCGAAGCCTCAATGCGCTGACCGGTGATCCAGTTGCTGCCATCGGCCAGCAAGGTTGCAATGGCCCCGCCGATATCGTCCGGCAACCCGGCACGTCCCAGTGCCGTGTTGTTGGCGACCATGCTGTTGAGGGCCGCATTGTCCCGCACGGCGCCGCCGCCGAAGTCGGTCTCGATGGCGCCGGGGGCGAGAATATTCACGGTGATCCCGCGCGCGCCCAGCTCCTTGGCCTGATAGCGGGTCAGCACTTCCATCGCCCCCTTCATCGCCGCGTACGCCGCATAGCCCGGCAGGCTGAACCGCGCCAGGCCGCTGGAAATATTGACGATGCGCCCGCCATCACGGATCAGCGGCAGCAGCTTTTGCGTGAGGAAAAACGGGCCCTTGAATTGGATCGCCACCAGTTGGTCGAACTGCGCTTCGCTGGTTTCGGCAAAGCTGGCGTGGGCGCCGATACCGGCGTTGTTGATCAGAAAGTTGAAGTGATCCTGTGCGAACACATCCTTGAGCACGCCGGCGACTTCGCCGACAAAATCATTGAAGGTGGCGCTCTGGCTCACATCCAGTTGCAGCATCGCGGCGCGGCCGCCCAGGGCCTGGATTTGCTCGACCACCGCCTGGGCTTCGGCCGCCGCGCTGTGGTAAGTGCCGATGATATCGACGCCCTGTGCCGCCAGGTGCAGCGCCGCGCTTTTGCCCAGGCCGCGGCTGGCGCCGGTGATCAATGCGATTTTACGGGTCATGGTGCAGTCCTCTCAGGTTGTCTGTGGGATTGAGTGTATTTGTCCGACCATAACGTGATAAACAGCGCTATACCGGAATCACTGGCCGGATAAGGCGAACAATCCCATGAACAAACTGGAGCTGCTGCGCACCTTTGTGCGC
The DNA here is from genome assembly GCF_003852405.1 of Pseudomonas sp. KBW05. GTDB lineage: Bacteria > Pseudomonadota > Gammaproteobacteria > Pseudomonadales > Pseudomonadaceae > Aquipseudomonas. The sequence goes on along the minus strand of NZ_QAJM01000003.1, from coordinate 26,945 downwards.
GTCACCGAACTGTCGAGTTTTACCGGCGCCGGCGAGAGCCTTGGCCTGCCACGATCCACTGTGTCCGAGCACGTGCAAGCGCTGGAAGAACTGCTCGGCGCGCGCCTGTTGCAACGCACCACGCGCAAGGTGCAGGCGACCCAGGACGGGCGCGTGCTGTACGAACGCAGCAAGGATCTGCTGGCGCACATGGAGGAGTTGGAAGGGCTGTTTCGCCAGGACGAAGCGCAGTTGAGCGGGCGTATTCGGGTGGACATGCCCAACGTGATGGCGCGGGAATTGATCCTGCCGCGCCTGCCGGAGTTCATGGACGCGCACCCGCTGATCGAGCTGGAAATCAGCAGCACCGACCGCCAGGCCGACCTGCTCGCCGAAGGCTTCGACTGTGTGCTGCGGGTCGGCGCACAACCAGACCAGAGCGTGGTGGCGCGCCTGCTGTGCAGCCTGCCGATGATCAACTGTGCGAGCGCGGCGTACCTGCAACGTTACGGCGTGCCTACGACGCTGGCCGACCTTGCCCACCATCAACTGGTGCATTACGTGCGGCCGTTGGGTTCCCGCTCGGCAGGGTTTGAATACCAGCAAGGCAACAAGGTGCACCGCATTGCCATGGCCGGACGGGTTACCGTCAACAGCACCGATGCGTACCGCGTGGCGTGCCTGGGCGGGTTTGGCATTACCCAGGTGCCGGCCTTGGGCATTCGCGAGTTGCTGGCCAGCGGCGAATTGGTGGCGTTCTTGCCCGACTACCCGGCGCCGCCGTTGGATGTGTCGCTGCTGTACGCCGGCCAACGGCATTTGCCGCTGCGGGTGCGGGTGTTTATGGATTGGCTGGCCGCGCTGTTGCAAGGCGCACTCTAGCGGCGTGCCGACAACTGTTGCGGGGCGAGGAAGGCGTCGTGGAAGTAGTCGCGAAACGCCTGCATCGCCGGGGTGAACGCGCGCTCGCGGTGCCAGGCCAGGCCGACGCTCATCGGTGTGACGGGGTCGGTAACGGTCAGCGTTTCGATGCGTTTGCCTTCCAGCGACCAGGGCCGGTGTACCAGGTCCGATAGAATCGCCACGCCGCTACCATTGGCGACCATACTGCGCACGGCTTCCACCGAACTGGTGCGCAGCCGCACCTGGGGCGTTTGCCCGGCCTGTTCCCAATAGCGCATGGCGCTGTGTTCGGCCTCATCGACGGTGAGCAGGATGTAGGGCTCCTGGGCGACATCCGCCAGGCTCACGGTGCCGCGCTCGCACAAGGGGTGATGGCTGGGCAGCCAGAGGCGGCGCTCAGAGTTGAACAGGATCTCCGAGGTGATATCCGCGTGGGTCAGGTTGGCGGTGAGCACCACGGCCATGTCGAATTGGCCGTCCAGCAGGCCCTGTTCGATGGCTTGGCGTTCCTGCTCGAAGACCTGGATGGTCACGTCCGGGTGCCAGTGTTCCATGCGCTGCAAGTGGTGGGGCAGGAAGTAGCCGAGCACCGTGTAGCTGGCGGCCACCCGCAGTTCGCCGCTGGCGCGGTAGTCGGGCAGCGGGCTGTTCAGGGCGTCGTCCACGCTGCGCTGGATCACATAGGCACGGTTGAGAAAATGCCGCCCGGCGTCGGTCAGGCTCATGCCCTGGGCCGAGCGCACAAACAGTTGCACGCCGAGCATGCCTTCCAGCTCCTTGATCGCCGTGGTCACCGCCGACTGGGAGATGTTCAGGTGAATCGCCGCCTGGGAGATCTGGCCGATCTCGGCGGTGGCGACGAAGTAGCGGACTTGGCGCAAGGTCAGGGACATAGCAATATCTGTTTTTCAGAAGATGGCCCATCTGATAATAGATCTTCCCAAGGGGTCAAGCCGCAGCCTACTTTCTGCTATCACTTAGGCGGAGCGACTCCAATGCAGGCAGTGGATTTCAACTCGGACATGGGCGAAGGCTTCGGCCCCTGGACCATCGGCGATGGCGTTGACGCCGAGCTGATGGCCTACATCAGCTCGGCCAATATCGCCACCGGCTTCCACGCCGGCGACCCCGGCACCATGCGCCGCACCGTCGAGCGTGCCAAGCAACTGGGCGTGGCCATCGGCGCGCATCCGGGCTTTCGCGACCTGGTGGGCTTTGGCCGTCGGCATATCAATGCGCCGGCCCAGGAATTGGTCGACGACATCCTCTACCAACTCGGCGCCCTGCGGGAGATCGCCCGCGCTCAGGGCATGAGCCTGCAACACATCAAGCCCCACGGCGCGCTCTACATGCACCTGGCCCGCGACGAAGAAGCCGCGCGCCTGTTGGTGCAAAACCTGCAAATCATCGAGCCGACGCTGTTGCTGTACTGCATGCCCAACTCGGTGATCTGGCGCGTGGCCAAGGAGTTGGGGCAACCGGTGGTGCGCGAATTCTATGCGGATCGTGAGTACGATCTCAGCGGCTCCATTGTGTTTACCCGCACGGTGCGCGCGCTGGATCCTGCGACGGTCGCGGCGCGAGTCCTACGGGCTTGTCAGACCGGACTGGTGCGCACCGTCGAAGGCGAAGACCTGTTTATCGAATTTGATTCCATCTGCCTGCACAGCGACACCCCCGGTGCGCTGGAGTTGGTCGAGGCCACCCGCGAAGCCCTGGACCACGCGGGCATTACGGTCAAAACCGCAGAATAAGATCGCCCCATTATTTTTTTTTCGCCTGCCTTTCTACAATGATTCCAAGAGGAACAGACATGGCTGAAACAACCCCCATCCGCTACAGCTTCGGCGGGGATGAACACCTGTTTGCCGAAGTCAGCGACAGCATGTCCCTGGAGGCCTTTTTCAAAGGCATGGCGGTGACCCGCGCGGTGGAGCGCCTGGCGCTGGAAGGCGTGCTGGATGTGTGCCTGGCCAATGCCTCGTTCCAGATCCGCTTCGACCCCGACCGCATCGCGCCCCACGTGCTGCTCGACGCCGTGCAAAGCGCCGAAGCCCAGGCCGTGGCCGAGCGCACCTTGCACACGCGCATTATCGAGATCCCGGTGCTGTACAACGACCCCTGGACCCACGAGACGTTGATGCGCTTTCGCGACCGCCATCAAGACCCCAGCGGCACCGACCTGGAGTACGCCGCGCGCATCAATGGCCTGGCCGATGTGGAGGCGTTTATCGCCGCCCACAGCGGTGCGCCGTGGTTTGTGTCGATGGTGGGGTTTGTCGCGGGCTTGCCGTTCATGTTCCAGATGGTCGAGCGCGAGCGCCAATTGCAGGTGCCCAAATACCTGCGCCCGCGCACCGACACGCCAAAATTGACCCTCGGCCATGGCGGCTGCTTTGGCTGCATCTACTCGGTGCGCGGCGCCGGCGGCTACCAGATGTTCGGCGTGACCCCGGCACCGATCTACGACCCGGCGCAGGAGTTGGCGTACCTCAAGGAGCACATGGTGTTCTTTCGCCCCGGCGATATCGTGCAGTTCAAACCGATGGACCGTGACGCTTACGACCGGGCCGTCGCCGAGGTGGACGCAGGACGTTTCGACCTGCGTATTCGCCCAGTGGAATTTTCCCTCGACGCCTTTCTGGCCGACCCCATCGGCTACCCGAAAACCCTGCAGGAGGCGCTGGCATGATCAAGGTCCTCAAACCCGGCCTCGCCACCTCGGTGCAAGACCTTGGCCGCGAAGGGTATTACCACCTGGGTATCCCGCCCTCGGGGGCTTTGGACCAGTACGCACTGAGCGCGGCCAACCACCTGGTGGGCAACCCGCCTGGTGCGGCCGGCCTGGAGTGCACGTTGATCGGCCCGGAATTGGAATTCCAACAGGACGCTTTGGTGGCCCTCAGCGGCGCGTTGATGTCGCCGCGCCTGGACGGTGAAGTGGTGCACCAGGACACTGCGTTCCAGGTGCGTGCCGGGCAGGTGCTGCGCTTTGAGTTTCCCAAGGCCGGCGCCCGCACGTACCTGGCGGTGGCGGGTGGCATCGATGTGCCGGTGGTGCTGGGCAGTCGCTCGACTTACACCCTGGGTGCGCTCGGTGGGTTCCACGGGCGGCGCTTGCAAGAGGGCGATGTGTTGCCAGCCGGCGCGGCGAGTGGAGCGGGGCGTGCCGGCAACAGTTTGCCGATGGCCCTGCGCCGTTCGGTCGGCGGTGATGTGACCTTGCGGGTGGTGCCAGGCTTGTATTACGAGCGTTTGAGCGAGGCGGCGAAAAGCAGCTTTTTTGCCGAACCCTGGACCGTGGGTTCAGAGGCAGACCGCATCGGCTATCGCTTCAAGGGCGGCAGCGCGCTGAGTTTTCAGCCACGGGAGCAGCCGTTTGGCGCGGGCTCGGATCCGTCGAATATTGTCGACAGTTGCTACCCGATTGGCTCGATCCAGGTGCCGGCGGGGCTGGAGCCGATTGTGCTGCATCGGGATGCGGTGTCGGGCGGTGGCTACGCGATGATTGGCACGGTCATCAGTGCCGACCTGGACTTGATCGGGCAGATGCAGCCGAACCAGCGGGCGGGGTTTGTGGCGGTGAGCCTGGAAGAGGCGCTGGAGGCGCGGCGGGTCTACAAAAAGCGGGTGAAGATGATGACCGGGTTGTTCGCCGGATAAAACTGTGGGAGCTGGCTTGCCTGCGATAGCGGATTAACATTCAACAGATTTGTTGACTGATCCACCGCCATCGCAGGCAAGCCAGCTCCCACAGTTTGAATAGTGTTGTGTCAGAAGAGTTTGGTGAACAGCCAGTAGAGGCTACCCGAGAGCAGAATCGCCGCAGGCAACGTCAGCACCCACGCCATCAGCAAGTTGCGGATAGTCTTCATCTGCAACCCACCGCCATTCGCCACCATGGTCCCGGCCACACCGGACGACAACACATGGGTGGTGGACACCGGCAAGCCATACATATCTGCCGCGCCGATGGTCAGCATCGCCACGGTTTCCGCGGCGGCGCCCTGGGCGTAGGTCAGGTGGGTCTTGCCGATCTTCTCGCCTACGGTTACCACGATGCGCTTCCAACCGACCATGGTGCCCAGGCCGAGGGCGATGGCCACGGCGATCTTCACCCACAGCGGGATAAAGCGCGTGGAGTTGTCGATCTGTTGCTTGAACAGTTGCAGCTTGCCTTGGGTGTCGGCATCGAAGTTGCCGACCTTGCCCTTGTCCATCAAGCGAATGGTTTCGCTGGTCAGGTACATGTCGTTACGCACGTTGCCTACGGCTTCGGCAGGGACTTTGGCCAGGGAGCCGTAGCCTTTGACTTCTTCACCGATCTGCCCGGCGAGGGCGGCGAGGGCTGGCACCAATTCCGGCGTGGCTTCCTTGGTGCGCACGTAGGTCGAGAGGATCGGCCGTGGATCGCCCGCCAACACTTGCGGCGCGCTTTTCACCAGGGCGACCTGGGTCACTTCGGCCACGGCGGCGAACTGCAACGACTGTTCGGCGGGCATGGTGCGGTTCAGCGCGTAGGCCATCGGCAACGTGCCCACCAGGATCAGCATGATCAGGCCCATGCCTTTTTGCCCATCGTTGGAGCCGTGGGCGAACGACACGCCGGTGCAGGTGGCGATCAGCATGCCGCGAATCCACCACGGCGGCGGGGTGTCGCCTTTCGGTGCCTTGTACAGCGAGCGGTTCTTCACAAAGGCGCGCAGGGCCAGCAACAGCAGCGCTGCAAAACCAAAGCCGATCAGCGGCGATAACAGCAACGCATAGCCAATCTTGATCGCCTGGGCCCAGTCCACCCCGCTGGTGCCGTCACGCCCGTGCATCAGGGCGTTGGCCACGCCGACGCCGATGATCGAACCGATCAGGGTGTGGGACGACGAGGCCGGCAAGCCCAGCCACCAGGTGCCGAGGTTCCACAGGATCGCCGCGATCAGCAGGGCAAAGATCATTGCGAAACCGGCCGATGAACCGACCTGTAAAATCAGCTCCACCGGCAGCAGGGCAATGATGCCGAACGCCACCGCGCCGCTGGACAGCAGCACGCCGAGGAAGTTGAAAAAGCCCGACCACACCACCGCAAAATGCGGCGGCAGCGAGTTGGTGTAGATCACTGTCGCCACGGCGTTGGCGGTGTCATGGAAGCCGTTGACGAACTCGAAACCCAGGGCAATCAACAGCGCCACGCCGAGCAGCAGGAACGGCGTCCAGGTGGTGACCACCGTGCCCAGCTCGTGCATGTCGTGCATCAGGCTGTAGGCGGTGAACAGCAGGCCCATGGCGAGCACGGCGAAGAAAATGATCACCGTCACCAGGTTGGGTTTCTTGTCCAACCGGGGCTTGGGGTCTGCGGGGGAGGCGTGGGGGGCGTGGGGGGCGGCAGTCAGGGAAGGGGTGGCCATGCCGGAGCATCCAGTGTGGGAGGGATGTCGTTCATGATCATTGCAGAATGTTACAGAGATGCTGCCATATGTCAGTGTTTCAATGATTGAAGATGCCGCCGGTCGAGATAACACCGCAGCGCTAAATGTGGAGTGGGCTTGTGTGGGAGCGGGCTTGCTCGCGAAAGCGGTGGGTCAGTCAACTTATCTATAACTGACATACCGCTTTCGCGAGCAAGCCCGCTCCCACATTTTTAACTGCATTCCAGTTCAGTAGTCTTTGCGCTTTCTGAAAGCCCAGCGCCCGGCAATCAACGTAAACGTCGCCACCAACGCCACCAGAATCCAGAACCCCTCCGGGTCCGTGGAAAGCGGCACGCCCCCCACGTTCATGCCAAAAAAACCGGCAATGATATTGATCGGCAACGCCAGCACCGTCACCACCGTGAGGGTAAACAGCGTGCGGTTGCTTTGCTCGTTGAGGTTGGCAGCGATTTCTTCCTGCAACAGCTTGATGCGCTCGCCGAGGGCCATCAGGTCGTTGATGATCAGCGCAAACTCTTCGGTGGATTTGCGCAGTTCCTTCACGTCTTCCTTTTGCAGCCACTGCGGCGGGCGGTTGAGCAGGCGCAGCAGCGAGCCCGGTTCCAGCGCGAGCAGGCGTTGCAGGCGCACCAGCACGCGGCGCGCGGCGCCCAGTTCGGCGCGGTTGGTGGACAGGCGTGAAGACAACAACTGGTCTTCGATATGGTCGACGCTGATGCTGGTCTTGCGCACGATCTGGGTCAGCACTTCGCCCTGGTCGCGCAGCAAATGCACAAGCAATTCCAGCGGTGAGCGGAAGCGTTCACCGGCCTTCACCGACGAGCGCAGCTTGTCCACCGAGTGCAGCGGTTGCAGGCGCGCGCTGACCAGCAGGCGGCTGCGGGCGCAGACCCACAGGGTGGAAATGTCTGAAGAAACCATGCTGCTGAAGTTGAACACCACGTCGTTGACCACCGCCAGCAAGGCCGAGTCCACGTGTTCGATACGGGTGGAGCGCGAGCCTTCGTGCAGCGCTTCGAAGAATTCTTCGGGCAATTCCAGGTGGGTCTGCATCCAGCGCTCGCACGCGGCGTGGGCCAGGTTCAGGTGCAGCCACAAAAATTCTTCCGGGTCGGCCGGTTGCTGCAAGGCCCGCAGAGCGGTGGCCGAATCAATCTGCTCGCCTTTTTCGCCGGGGCGAAAACGGAAACCGTAAAGCAAGCCAAACAGATCGGGATCCTGGTGGCTGTGGTCAATGCTGTGGTTCATGGCGGCTCGCAGACTAAGGGCCTGTAGGACGTTTCACAGGTTCGCGTAGGCGAATCATTGCAAGTGGATTTGACAGTTTTGTGACAGTTTTCTAATTGTTTCGCTGCGGTGACATTAATTTGACCATTTATCAGGAAGCGTTCAAGAAGCGTCTGGCGCGGCCGATTCAAGCGGGTAGAACCGCTGTGGATGGGCGGTGCCATTGATGACAGGGATGTTATGGCGTGCATGCACCAATTCCCTGTATCGAGGCTTTACCCCGATGAATGTTTTGCGAACCTCCTTGAGAGCACAAATCCTGTCGCTGCTCGGTGGCAGCTTGCTGGCGATGCTGTTGATCGCCCTGGCCTGTTTCAACTTCCTCTCCAACGGGGTGCAAAGTTATCGCAGTTTGATCGACGGGCCATTGCAGACCTCACAGCTGATCGACGAGGCCAACCTGCAATTCAAGGTGCAAGTGCAGGAATGGAAAAACGTCCTGCTGCGTGGCAAGCAGCCACAAGACATGGACAAATACTGGGGCCAGTTCCAGGACCGTCAGCGTGATGTGCAAGGCATCCTCACCCGGCTGGTCGCCCAGACCCGTGACGATGCCACCTTGAGCCGCCGTATCGAAGCCCTGCGCGAGGAGCACCAGCAACTCGGCGTGGCCTACCAGAAAGGCCGCGACGCTTATGTGGCCGCTGGCCGCGATGCGACGGCCGGCGACGCCGCCGTCAAAGGCGTGGACCGTGCTGCGAGTGATCAGATGAGCGCGCTGGTCAGCGACCTGCGTGAACAAGGTGCGAAACAATCCCTGGCCATCAGTGCCTACGCCGAGCGCACGGTGATCGTCGGTCTGGCGATCATGCTGCTGTCGGGTGTGTTGATCGGCCTGTTCAGCCTGTGGTTGATCAACCGTAACTTGATCCTGCCGATTCGCGGCTTGATCGACTACGTGACCCAACTGAGTCACGGCCGATTCGCCGAGCGGGTGGCCAGCCGTCGCCAGGATGAACTCGGGCACCTGGCCGCCGCCGCCAACACCTTGCGCGACTTTCTCGCCGAAACCTTCAGCCGTTTGCAGCGCAGCGCCACCGACCTGGTCAGCGCCAGCGGCGAGTTGAATTCCATCGCCGGGCAGATGAGCGCCGGCACCCACGAGCAGTTCAACCGCACCGACCAGGTGGCCACGGCCATGACCGAAATGTCGGCCACGGCCCAGGAAGTCGCACGCCACGCCGCCAGCGCTTCACGCGCCGCCGATGAAGCGGATCACTCGGCCCGCGAAGGCGGCGAAGTGATGAAAATCACCATCGCCACCATCGGCCAGATGCGCAACGAAATCCTCAACACTGGCACCATCATCCGTCAGTTGGAAACCGACAGCGTGCGCATCGGCAAGGTGTTGGAAGTGATTCGCGCAATCGCCGAGCAGACCAACCTGCTGGCGCTGAACGCGGCGATTGAAGCGGCGCGTGCCGGCGAAGCAGGCCGTGGTTTTGCGGTGGTGGCCGATGAAGTGCGCTCGCTGGCGCAACGCACGGCGGCGTCGATCATCGAGATCAACCAGATTATCCACGCGGTGCAAACCGGCGCGGTGGATGCGGCCGAGGCGATTGTCAGCGGCCAGTCGTGCAGCGATGAAAGTGTCGAGAAGGTGACCCAGGCGGGCGCCATGCTGGCGCATATCACCGAGGCGGTGGAGGCGATTCGTGACATGAACCGGCAGATTGCCACGGCGGCTGAGGAGCAGACTTCGGTGGCCGAGGACATCTCGCGCAACATTACGCAGATCACCACGGTGGCCACGGCCAATATGGATAACGTGCAGCGTACGGAAGCGGCGAGTCTGAACCTGCGAGGTTTGTCGGGGGAGTTGAATGAGGTGACGGCGCGGTTGGGTGCCTGACGGAGTACAAAAAAATGTGGGAGCGGGCTTGTGTGGGAGCGGGCTTGCTCGCGAATACAGTGTTTCAGTCACATAGTTGTTGACTGACCCACCGCTTTCGCGAGCAAGCCCGCTCCCACATGGGGTTCTGCGCTTTGATCAAGTATCCAGTTTGTTTTCCAGCACTTCGCCGGTCTTGGCGTCGAGCTTGACGTCCCACTTTTTGCCCGTGGTGTCGGTCAGGTCCACTTCGTAGACCAGGCGACCGGCTTCGTCGTCCAGTTCGGTGTCATTGATGGTGGCGCCGGGGTGTTTGGCCAGGGCGGCTTTGTTCAGTTGCTCGAAAGGCTTCACCGCACCGGACTGCAACAGGCCTGGGATCTGGTCAGGGCGCACGTCGGCCTGGGCGAGGCCGGCGGTCAGGGTCAAGGCGGTGGCGGCGAACAAAGCGGTCAGGGTTTTCATGGTGTGTGTCCTTTTCGGGTGAGCTGTTTAAGTGGCCTCAGGTTAGCCAGCGCAACTTAATTCACCCTTAATTAATTCAAGCGGTTGCGCAGTTTGTTCAATCCGCCGGGCGCGCGGGATTTCATGCTGGGTCCTCACTTGAAGGGAGACTCGGATGAAACGGTTAGTCAGTTGGATCTATGCGCCGGCATTTCTGCTGGGCTTTATCGGTTGGGCACTCTGCCAGCCGCAGTGGCTGCTGTTGATCTTTGCCACGGCGGTGGCGGTGTCGTTCCTAGCGGAACAGTGGTTGCCCTACGAACCGCAGTGGAATCGCAGCCTGGGCGATCGCCGCCGCGACACCTTGCACGCGCTGGTCAACGAAAGCCTCAACGCCTTGGGCCTGTTGATCCTGCCGGGGCTCACGGCGTTGCTGGCGTTCGATGGCATCTGGCCGCGTGGCTGGCCGTTGTGGCAGCAGCTGTTGATGGCCATCGTGCTGGCCGACGCGGGCATCACCTTGATGCACTACGCCAGCCATCGCATCGCGCCGTTGTGGCGTTTGCATGCGGTGCACCACAGTGTGCAGCGGTTCTATGGTTTCAACGGCTTGATGAAACATCCCTTGCACCAAATGCTCGAAGCCACGGCAGGCCTGCTGCCGCTGATCTTGCTGGGCATTCCCCTGGACGTGGCACTGTTGCTTGCGTTGGCGATTGCCGTGCAACTGCTGTTGCAGCATTCCAACGTCGATATGCGCCTGGGGCCGTTGCGCTGGGTGTTCGCCTGGGCACCGGTGCATCGCTTCCACCATATGAAGTACGGCCGCGCCGGGGATGTGAATTTCGGCCTGTTTTTCAACCTGTGGGATTGGCTGCTGGGCACGGCGTTTTACCGTGATGACTACCGCATGGGCCCGGGGGATCTGGGGATTGGCAGCCGCCCGGATTTTCCGCGGGACTATGGCGCGCAATTGCGTGATCCGTTTATGCCGGTACGCACTGGCAAGGAACCGCCGTTGCCTGACGCGCTACGCTAGCAGTTGCACATCCAACTGGCGCAATGACGCCGCTGCCGTGACGCCGAACAATTGCTTCATGGTCCGCGAGAAATGCGCCGAATCTGCAAAACCCGCGCCGTGTGCGGCTTGGGTCAAGGTGTTGCCGGCGAGGGCCAGTTGCAGGGCGACACGCAGCCGTCGCCACAGCACCAGGCGGCGCACGGGCACGCCGAGGCGATGGCTGAACAGGCGCTCCAACTGGCTGAGCGACAGGTGCGCCGCCTCGGCCAACGCCTGGGCCGACACCTTGCCGCCCAGCTGTTGATCCAGGGCGCTGAGGGCGCGTTCCAGGCGCGGGTCATCCAGGCTGCGCCGGGGCAGTTGGCGCAAGGCTTCCAGGGACAGGTCCGCGTGCAGCAAAGGGGCGATATCAAACACGGCAGGTTCGGCATACAACACCGTTACCTCGCCCTGTGTTTCAAGAATGGCGTGGGTGTGTCGCGAAGGGATAAACAGGCGATGGGCCGTGGTGACCTGGCCATCCAGGCTGACCGTGATCGGTGAGCCCGTGCTGCACATCACCTGATGCGCATAGTGCGCATGGGGCGCGGTGCGCCCCAGCTCGCCGAGGATCAGGCCGTAGTCGCGGCCCAACCACAAGCGGCCCGACCATTCGGCCTTCACTCAGTACTTATAGTCGTTCAGCAGGTCTTGCACGCTGGACGACGGCCAGCGCTTGTAGAACTTCAACAGTTCGGCGGCGCGGTTGGTGAAGATGCCATCGACGCCGGCCTTCATCACTTTGTCGAAGTCCACCGGCTCATCCACGGTGTAGACGTGCACGAGCAGGCCTTTGTCGTGGGTCAGCTTGTTCATCTCTGGCTTGACCAGGTCCGAATAGCTTTGATCGCCGTGCGCGGTCAGCTCCGCCGAAGGACCGGTGCCGATGGCGCCCAGACTCTTGGCTTCGTCTACCCACTTCTCGAACTCGGCGGCGTCTTTTGGCTCTTGCTTGGCGTAGTAGGCGGCCTTGGTGGTTTCGCCGGACTCGGCGAAGGTCTGCTTGGATTTTGGCTCGATGCTGCCTTCACCGACCCACAACAGCAGGATTTTCGGGGTGTTTGGCATTTCTTTCTGCAGCTCGACCAGGCTGGATTTTTCGAAGGTTTGCAGGACCACGCGGCCCTTGCCCTGGCCGACGCCGGTGTTGCTCTTGCCCAGCTTGGAACCGGCGGAGCTCAACCAGCCCTTATCCAACAGCTTGTTTTTCAGGTCGGCTTCGATGCCCGGGAATTGCTTGGGCTCCTTGGTCTCGATGTACAGGCCGGGTTTGTGCTGCGGGTTGCCTTCGGCGATCTTGATGATGTCGTCCAGGCTCTGGATTTTCAGGCCGACAAAACCCGGGCGCGCACGGTCGGGGTAGGCGGCGTTGAACCAGCTGCCAGCGTCGAGGGTTTGCAGTTCTTTCCAGGTGAATTCGTTGGCCGGCGCGTCTTTGCGCTCGGGGAACTTGGTGGCCACGTCGGTGGTGCGCTGCAGGTTGTTGTCATGCAGGGCGAACAGCACGCCGTCCTTGCTGCGCTGCAAGTCCATTTCCAGGTAGTCGGCACCCAGGTCGCGGGCGACTTTGTAAGCAGCGGCGGTGGATTCGGGAGCGTCGTAGGATGCGCCACGGTGGGCGATGACCGCCGGGTATGGAATGCCTGCGTTGGTTGCCAATTCAGCCGGGCTGATCGGGTCGGCAGCCTGTGCCTGGCCAAGGCCCAGCATCAGTGCGAGCAGCAGGGCGCTCTTGGTGAACGTGACAGGCATATGCGAAGTCCTTTCGAGGAGGTAGCTTTTAGAAGGCCTCCTTTTTAACAATTGATTGCGAATGGCGCTATCACCAAACCGACATTAACGTGCGTGGGCGTCAATTTTCTCGGTTTTTTTGTGGTGCATTGCAGTAATCTTGCGCAGAGCTGCTCCGTTAGAGGGCATCCATTTCTGCCACGCGTGTAAACCATCTTTCCAGTCCCAGTGGGACTTTTCAGTGAGGTTTACCATGCGCATCACTTCCGAGCTTATCTGCCAGGCCGCTGACCAACTCCACGGGTTTGTTGGCCTGAACCGCAAGACCGGCCAATACATCGTGCGTTTCAGCGAAGACTCCTTTGGCATGGACGTGGCCGATGACGGCATCATCCCCACCGCCGAGTTTGTCTGGCTGCCGGCCACGGACGACACCATGACTTTGTCGCGCGAGCGTATCCAATTACTGCTGGACCAGAATATCGACGACCGCATCAACATCAGCGAGCCGCTGCGGGTGTATATGCGCCGGGTGGAGATTCCGCAGATCAGTGCGTTGCGTAGTTTGGTCAGTTAAGTCACCACACATCTTCATCCTTATGAAGATCCAAATGTGGGAGCGGGCTTGCTCGCGAAAGCGGTGGGTCAGCCAATAAATCTGTTGCCTGACACTCCGTCTTCGCGAGCAAGCCCGCTCCCACACAAGCCAGCTCCCACAGTTCAGTTTTGGAATGTGTAGGCCCGTTCGACCTTGCACACCCGTGTCTGGAACGCTGAATACCAACGGGCCCGCCCTTGCTCGCGCACCGCCTGGTGCTCGGCGTGCTGCTTCCACGCCAGGATCGCCGTCTCACTTTTCCAGTACGACACCGTAATCCCCAGCCCATCCTCCCGCGCCGATTCCACCCCGAGAAACCCCGGCTGCTTACGCGCCAGTTCTAGCATGCGCGTGGCGGCTTCGCCGTAGCCGTGGTCACCGTCGGTGCGCAGCGAGCTGAAAATCACCGCGTAGTAGGGCGGGGCAGGCGTGTTGGCGATCATGCCGACACCGCCCGGCAAGCCTTGAGCAACGCCACGGCGAGCGGCGGGGTGATGCCCTTGAGCGCAGCGCGTTCGGGTTGGAACAGGGTGGCGATGAAGAACGGATGGTCGAGCAATTCCACCGCGCGCAGGTCGCCGTTCGAGTCGTGGCCGCTGGGAATCAAGTCTGCGTCCAGCAGGGCGTGCAGAAACTCAGGGTTTGCCCCATAGCGGCAACGGTAACCTTCGTGCAGATCCAACGAGCCGTAAGCCTCGGCGATACGGGTGTAGGGCACCAAACGCACGCTGTCGACAGCTTCCACCAACGCGCAGCTCAAAGGTGCGATCACGGCGCGTTTGGCGTCGGGTGCCAACTCGCCATGCTCGGCATCCGCCCAACCCAATACGTTGCGCGCATATTCCAGCAGCGCGTGTTGAAAACCAGCACAGGTGCCGAGGAAAGGTCGCCGCTGCTCGCGGGCAAAACGGATCGCCCGCAGTGCGCCGTCGAGGTCGCGGTAGGGGCTGGCGGGCACGCACCAGAAACCGTCGAAGCCATGCAATGACGGGCGTGTATCGGTGTCGAGCCAATGCAGGTGAACCGTCAGGCCGAGTGAGTCGCCTGCCTGTTGCAGTGCCACGGGAATGGCCTGGTGTGCGGTCACCTCAGGGTTGTAATCGCCGATCAGGGCGAGGTTCAGCGTCGTGCTTATCATCGTGTGCATCCCATGGCTTGTGGTGTCCTGGAGCGCACTATAGATTGGCGTTAGCGCAATCAATATTGGCATTTACCCATATGTTCAATGCAGTAACGCACTATCAAATCGAACACGCGGACCTGTCGCTGATCCTCGCGCTGGTACGCGGTGGCACCCTGGCGCGCGCGGCGGGGTTGTTGCGTGTGGATGTGTCTACGGTGTTTCGCGCGGTGCGGCGCCTGGAGGCGGCGCTGGGCCAGACTCTGTTTGAAAAAAACCGCACGGGCTATCTGCCCACCAGCCTGGCCCGGGACTTGGCGCAGCAGGCCGAGCGTGCCGAACAAGCCCTGGAGGCGGCGCGCATTGGCGTGGAGCAGGGCGGTGAAGTGATCAGCGGCACCGTGCGCCTGACCTGTACCGACTCGGTGTTGCAAGGTCTGTTGCTGCCGGCGCTGGCGCAGTTCATGCCGGATTACCCGGCGCTGACCCTGGAACTGAGTACCTCGAATGACTTCGCCAACCTCAGCCGCCGCGATGCAGATATTGCCTTGCGCCTGACCAAGACACCGCCGGAACATCTTGTAGGACGCTGCCTCGGTGAGGTCGCCTATCAGGTCTGCGCCAGTCCGGCTTATGCCCGCCAGCACGCGGGCCGTGAGCTGGCTGAGTTGGCGTGGATCGCGCCGGACGACTTCCTGCCGGATCACCCGACGGTCGTCTGGCGGCGCGAGCATTTGCCGGGTGTACGCCTCAGTTACCGCTGCAACAGCATGTTGTCGGTCAGCGAACTGGTGCGCGCAGGACTGGGCGTGGCGGCGTTGCCGGATTTCTTGTTGGATGACGGGTTGCAACCGTTGGGACCGGCGTTGGCCGGGCATGATACGGCGCTGTGGCTGCTCACCCGCCCCGATTGCCGGGCGTTGCGCTCGGTGGTGACGTTGTTTGATGAGTTGGGCAAGGCCGTAAGCACAACACAAATCTAATGTGGGAGCGGGCTTGCTCGCGAAAGCGGTGGGTCAGCCAGTACATCAGGTGACTGAAACACCGCCTTCGCGAGCAAGCCCGCTCCCACAAGGGTTCATCAGTGGTCTTGGGGTTTGCGTACGAACTGCTCGTGCATTTCACACGTCAGGGTTTCGATGCGCTCGGTCAGTTGTTTGGTCATTTCCGTCAGGCGGGTGTTTTGCTCCAGCAATTCCAGCAACTGCTTGGTGGTCTGCGCGGCCTGGGCCTGACGTTCGGTGTTGGCCACGGCCAAGGCTTCGCGA
The DNA here is from genome assembly GCF_003852405.1 of Pseudomonas sp. KBW05. Taxonomy (GTDB): domain Bacteria; phylum Pseudomonadota; class Gammaproteobacteria; order Pseudomonadales; family Pseudomonadaceae; genus Aquipseudomonas. The sequence continues at coordinate 11,301 of NZ_QAJM01000003.1, read as the reverse complement.
TGCTGCGCGTCGGCGTCGGACTGGGCTTTGTCGCGTGCGGCCTGGCGCGTCTGGGCCAGCAGGATCAACGGCGCGGCGTAGGCCGATTGCAGGCTGAAGGCCAGGTTGAGCAGGATGAACGGGTACACGTCAAAGTGCGTGACGCCGGTCATGTTCAGCACCACCCACAACACCACGATGGCGGTCTGTGCACCAAGGAAGGTCGGTGTGCCGAAGAACCGCGCGAAGGCTTCGGCCTTGAGGGCAAAGGTGTCGTTGCCAAAGGTCGGCGCCAGGTGGGCGTGGGGGCGGTGAAAACGCAGGTGGTCGACTTCGGGTTTATCTGGGGTCATGGCGGGCTCGGATCATCAACATAGAGACAGGCAATCACTATAGACCGAGCCCTCGGCCCCTACGCATGAAGATCGGGTCAGCTGCCGCCGCGTTCATTGGCGAACGCACTCACCGCCTGTACCGCCTCGCTGGTGCCTTCACGAATCTGCAGGATCACCGTGCCGGCGCGGTTGGCCAGGTCGACCCCTTGCGCGGCGCGGTCGCGGGTGCCGTCCATGCTGTGGATGGCCTGGCGGGTTTCGTCCTGGATCATCGCGATCATGCTGGAGATTTCGGCGGTGGAACCGCTGGTGCGTGCCGCCAGTTGCCGTACTTCATCGGCCACTACGGCAAATCCCCGGCCCTGCTCGCCGGCTCGCGCGGCTTCGATGGCGGCGTTCAGCGCCAGCAGGTTGGTCTGGTCGGCGATGCCACGGATGGTATTGACGATGGCGGTGATCTGCTGTGAGCGCTCGCCGAGCTTGGCGATCAATTGGGAGGATCCGTCAATGTCGGCGGCAATTTCCCGCATGCCGCTGGCGGTTTGCTGTATCACCTCGGCACCTTTTTCCGCGATGTCGCGGGTGCTCAGGGAGATGTGATAGGCCTGGGCCGCGCTGGCTGCGTCGGCGCTGTGCTGTTGCACCATGGCGGTGACGTCGGAGGCGAACTTGACCACTTTGCACAGGCGTCCGCTGGCGTCGTACACCGGATTGTAATTGGCTTCGAGCCACACGGTGTGGCCCTGTTTATCCAGGCGTTCGAACTGGCCGCTGAACATCTCGCCTTGGTTCAAGCGTCGCCAGAAGTCGCTGTAGGTCGAACTGTTGGCCAATTCCGGCGTGCAGAACAGGCGGTGATGCTGGCCCTGGATCTGGGTGAGGCTGTAGCCCATGCGCTGTAGGAAATTTTCATTGGCGGTGATGATGGTGCCGTCGAGGTTGAACTCGATCACCGCCATTGCGCGGCCGATGGCATCCAACTTGGCGTTGGCTTCGCTTTCGGCCTGCATGCGTGGTGTGACGTCCATGGCGTACTTCACCACTTTGACCACGCGGCCGGCCTCGTCACGTACCGGGTTGTAGCTGGCTTCAAGCCACACCGATTGACCGGTGCCCGCCACACGTTCGAACGTGCCGGATTGGAATTGGCCATTGCGCAGGTTCGTCCACAACTGGCTGTACTCGGCGCTGCGCGCGAATACGGGCGTGCAGAACAGCCGGTGGGATTGGCCCAGGATCTGTTCGGCACGGTAGCCCATGGCCTTGAGGAAGTTGTCGTTGGCCCGCAGTACGTTGCCTTGCAGGTCAAACTCGATGACCGCCATGGAGCGCTCGATGGCGTCCAGCAGGCTGGCCTGTTGCGCCACCGTGTGTTGCAGGGTAGCGATGGTTTTTTTGTGGGCGTTGAATAGCATATTCGGGTGCTCGGGCAAGCAAGCTTCGGGGTTATCCATGCAAAGTCGCCTGCCCCCGTAGAGCGCCTGACGCTACGGTTGACGTGCTCATTGTCAGCTTCCGGGTGCTGACAGCAGGGGTGGAACAACGGCTTCAGAGTCGCGCGGTGCGTCAGAAGTTCGGCCAGGGGCAGGCACTTTTCACCGGAGGCGACCAATGGCGGCATTATGCTATCGCCGTGGGCGGTGGGTAGGAAATTCAGACGAGGTGTCGTAGGACAACTTAGGCCGAATGGGCGACGGGAAAGTCGCTGACATTGACCCGGTTGCGGCCGCTGGCTTTGGCGGCGTACAGCGCACGATCCGCGGCGTTGAGCCACATGGCGGCATCGCTGAAGCAGGGCTGGAAATCGGCCAGGCCGATGCTCAAGCTCACGCGCAATTCAGGAATTTGCGGGTTGCGGTAGTTGCCGAATGTTTCGCGCATGCGCTCCATCACTTGCGCGGCATCTTCCAACGGCATTTGCGGAAGAATCACACAGAACTCATCGCCACCGTAACGCCCGGCCAAGTCGTTTTCCCGCAGGTTGCGCCGCAGTTCCAGGCTCAGTTGGCGCAGGACCGCGTCACCGACGATGTGCCCGTGGGTGTCATTGATCTGTTTGAAGTGGTCGATGTCGATCAGGGCGATGGTGGCATGGCTCTGTTGTTGCTGGCACTTGTGGAACTTGATGTGCAGCAGGTCTTTCCAGGAACCATGGTTGAGCAGGCCGGTGAGGCTGTCGGTGCGACTCAGCGCGCTGAGGGCGCGCTTGTGTTCTGACAGCTTTATCGCCAATTGATAGCAGACGGTACCGATGGCCATGGGGTAGAGGGTCAACATCGGCAGGCAGGCATAGACCTGGAGCAGGCTGACATCCGCATTGAATCGGGCGCCGAACAATAGCCATGCGGCGGCGACGCCAACGGCCTGTGCCAGCAGGCCGCGCAGGAACAGGCGCTTGCCACCAGCGGCGACGTTGTTCATGGCCATCATCGACAGGATTGTCACGGCGGTCAGGGGCGTAAACTGGGTGGCAGCCGCCCAGAACCCACCGAAACACGAGTCGTAGAGCAGGTTGCGTTGTTCGGCCTGGTAGGGGAATTGGGCACGGGTTGAGAGTTGATACGCCACGTGCGCCCAGGCAAAGCCGTTGAACAGCAGGAACGCCCAGATCCAGCCGGGCATGGCCAGCGGGTATAGGGCGGCGGCGACACTGATGCTGCCGATGCCCAGGCCAATAATCCTTGGCTTGTAGATACGCTTGGCAAACGAAAGTCCTTTGCCCTGTCTGTTTTCCATAGATTCTGAGTCAGCTCAATTTTGCAGATGCAACAGTGCGCGATCCCGGGTTCACCGTTGATCGGATAATACGTTGATTATTGTCAGTTATTTGCAACGCAATAATCAGTGGCCTTACAGGCCATTTGCGCAAAACAGAGGGCGAATGCGTCAAAAGCGACCCGTGATGTCGTTTCGACGATTGGTTTACAACGGCTTAGCGGGGCGCACTTCGTAGCCGGCCAGGAACAGGTCGATGGCCGACTCGATCACGCTGGCTTGGTTGGCGGCGTCGAGGGTGGGTTGGCCGAGGGTGATCTGGGGCCAGAACGCAAACGCCTTGAGCAGGCTCTGGATCTGGTGGGCAGCGAAAGCCGGGTCGGTGCAACTGAGCCGGCCATCTTCCTGGGCGGCGCGGACCCACTGCGTAAAACCTTCTTCACGTTTGCTCAGGCGGGTAACCATATCTTGCGCACGTTCCGGCGAGTGAATGGTGGCAGCGATGGCGACCCTGGCCAGGTCGAGGAAATTGGCATCCGCCATCATGGTCATCTTCGCCTGTAGCAACCCGCGCAATTGTTCGCGCAGTGGGCGGTCGCTGGTGTAGCTCACGTCCAGTTGCGCGACGCTGCTGGCCCAGAGCTGGTGAAGGATTTCGGCGAACAACTCTTCCTTGCTCGGGAAGTGGTTGTACACGGTGCGCTTGGAAACGCCGGCGGTGGCGGCGATCTTGTCCATGCTGGTGACCTCGAAACCGTTAGCGCGAAACTCGGCGATGGCGGCGGCCACGATGGCTTCGCGTTTGCGGTCGGTGAGGCGTTGAGGGGCAGTCATGGCGGTTGTTGGGCTCTTTCGGGAAAATTACACTCGGTAGTTTACTTGTTCCGGCTTTTGTTGCAATCTTGAAACTACACTGTGCAGTGTAACTTTTGAGCGGTCCGTAGGAGTCACCTGGTAATGGCCACGATCTCATCCCGTGTTGCCCCTTCGTCCAAGGCGCGTAAGCCTGCCGAGCAGGAACACAGCCACTTCAGCAACGACGCTCCCGTGCAGCACGGTGGGTTTGGCAAGACCTTGCGCATTTTTTGGAACATGTTGTTCAACAAGCCGCGCAGTACGCGACCGGTGGGCAAGATCCCGGTGCAACCGCTGACCCGTGAGCAACTGCTGGCCGCCCCTGACCACAGCGTGTTTCGCCTTGGGCATTCCACCGTATTGCTGAAAATGCGTGGCAAGTTCTGGGTCACCGATCCGGTGTTCGCCGAGCGTGCCTCGCCGTTCAGTTGGGCCGGGCCCAAGCGTTTCCATCAGCCTCCCATCAGCCTTGAAGAGCTGCCACCGCTGGAGGCAGTGATTCTTTCCCACAATCATTACGACCATCTTGATCACAAGGCTGTCGTCCAATTGGCCGAGAAGACCCGCTGGTTTCTGGCACCGCTCGGTGTGGGCGACATTCTGGTCAAGTGGGGCGTCGATCCCGCGAAGGTGCGGCAGCTGGATTGGTGGCAGGGAAGTGAGGTCGATGGCGTGCGTTTTGTTGCCACGCCTGCGCAACATTTTTCCGGGCGTGGCTTGTTTGACGGCAACCAGACCCTGTGGTGCTCATGGGTGATGATCGACGGCGCGCGGCGGATTTTCTTCAGTGGTGATACCGGCTACTTCGATGGCTTCAAACGCATCGGCGAGCAGTACGGCCCGTTTGATCTGACGCTGATGGAAACGGGTGCTTACAACGTTGATTGGCCCCACGTACACATGCAGCCGGAGCAGACCCTGCAAGCGCATATCGACCTCAAGGGGCGCTGGCTGCTGCCGATTCACAACGGCACGTTCGACCTGGCGTTCCATGCCTGGCACGAACCCTTCGACCGCATCATGGCCCTGGCGTGGGAGCGCAATGTGTCGATCACCACGCCGGCGATGGGCCAGGCGTTCAGCTTGAGTCAGCCTGAGCGTGGGCACGCGTGGTGGTTGGAGGTGGAGACTCAAGGCGTGCAGGAACCGGCCGCTGGCTAAGGTGCAGTGCGCAGGAAAAAAGGATTTTTCAGGGTGTTTCAGTCCTGCGACAAGTGTCAGCTGAGAGTGCGATGATCCCGGAAACTTCATTTTTCGGGGGCGGTGCTGATGGAACTCGACTGTAAGAAAAAATGGCAGCTGGGCACGCCGTGTCGGCCTGGGGTGGTGTCGCCAGTTTCTCTGGAACCTGCCTGTCTTGAGCCTGCAGCCTCCCCGGTGAAAATCAACCCTGCGAGCCCTTCCGGTATCGTCTTTGGTGCCGAGCACTCCGACAGCGCTGTACGTATTCCGGGATACAACGCGTTGCCTCCGCAGGTGAGAACTGTGCGGGATCCTTCGTTATCACTTATCGCCCTGAGCGGTATCGAGCCCACAGGGCCTGTCATGGTGGAAGTTCCGCTGGTGTTGAACAACACCAGCTTCACCGCTACCCAGATGTTGGCCGGTTGGCGTATCGGTTTTGTCGGGCGGTATGTGCGCGGTGGTCATGCCGAACCTGTCGAACACAGCAGCGCCTTGCGCCGAGCCTTCGACACTCTGCGCCAAGCCGGCGCGCAACTGGTTGCGGTGGATGCACAACGTGCGGACGACAGCGTTGAGTTCACCTTGCAGGTCATAAACGAAATCGATGATCTCGTGACCCGGCATCGCCTTGATGCCCTGGTATCCGACGACCTGAGCAACGCGTTTCATGATGCATGCCTGAGCGGGTATCCCAGCCTCTGCGAGCCGTTGGAAGAGGGAGTGCAACTGCGGTTTTATGGCGCGAGGTGGTCGCGGGATTCGTTGGCGGCGCTGGTTCAGGCGTATCGCCAGCAGGTTGCTGGTATGTAGTGGATAACTACGGGACGCGTTGAATCCTCCCACGCGGTGAGTGGTCATTGGCTGGCCGCGTGTGAGGGCTGGGGTTTTTAGACTACGGACGGATCGACCTGATCCTTCGTTTTTTTTGACCTCAGGAGACGCTTATGGTGGGCTTTGCTTATGGTATGTATTCGTTAATCCAGCGCGCTGTCCAGCATGCGGTGGTAGGCCCTTCCCCAATGGTTGTAAAACCAGTCCCTCCTGGTACCGAATACGCGAGTGTTCGTGCACTGGGTGAGCAGATGAGCAGGCCTGGCGGGATGACGTCGGTTGATCTGGTCAGTTTTCTGCAAGAGCGTATTCGTACGCTGGACCCGCAATTGAAGTCCGTGATCGAACTCAACCCCGAGGCATTGGAGACCGCACGCGAGTTGGATCTTGAGCGCGCCAGTGGCAAGGTTCGCGGGCCATTGCATGGCATTCCCATTTTGCTCAAGGACACCATCGAAACCACGGGCATGCAAACCAGTGCAGGTGCCTTTGGCCTCGTGGGTACGCCTGCCGGCAAGAATGCTCCGCTCGTCGATTACCTGATCAAGCAGGGCGCAGTGATCCTGGGTAAAACCAATATGACTGAGTTAGCTGGTTTTCGCGGGGGGCCTGATGGCTGGAGCAGCCGGGGCGGGCAAACACGCAACCCGCACCACCCGGACGCCGATGTTGGCGGCTCCAGTTCTGGTTCGGCTGCAGCGGTTGCGGCGGGGTTGGCGCCCTTGGCGGTTGGTGCCGAAACCAATGGCTCGATCGTCGTACCGGCGGCATTCAATGGCGTAGTGGGGCTTAAACCCAGTGTTGGCTTGTTGGATCGTGACGGGATTATTCCTGCTAGCCAGAGGCAAGATACGCCTGGCCCAATGGCCCGTTCGGTACACGATGTTGCGTTGATGCTTAACGCCATGTCGAGTGACCCTGAAGGTCCGACAGCCTCGTCAGGGATCGATTACACCCAATTGCTGGTCCCGGGTGCGTTGAAAGGTAAGCGGATTGGTTACCCCGCGACGTTTACCAAGGACGGCGAAAGCCTGTCGGTGGAAAACAGCCCGCAATTCAGCAAAACCCTGGAAGTGCTTCGCGAGCAAGGCGCGGTATTGGTACCGGTCAATCTGCGCCTGGCAGACGCATCGCAGTACGAGGACCTGCTGCTTTCGGACGTTAAGGAAGAGCTGAACCGCTACCTGGTCACGCGCGAGGGGCTACCTGTCAAGTCACTGACTGAGTTGATCCATTTCAACGACGACCGCGATGGCACTGAGACGGACCACCAGCCAGGGCTCAAGCAAATCAATACCTCCAGCCTTACGCCGCAAGAGCGCAAAGAGGGTTGGGACAAACTCATCCAGGATTTTCGCAGCACTGTGGACGATCCGATCAAAGAAGAAAACCTGGACGCCATGGTGTCGGATTTCGATACGAATAGTTACTTCGGCGTAGCAATAGCGGGTTATCCCGGAATCACCGTGCCTTCTGGAAAGAATGATGACGGCCTACCGACCGGCGCCTACTTTTTCGGCACCGACAGGTCCGAAGCCACATTGCTCGCTGTAGCCCATGGGTATGAGCAGGCGGCTCAAGTGTCCACTAAACCGCAGCTTTGATCGGTAGGCAATGCGCCAGCCCTTTACGCACCATTAGGTAGAGGGCTGGGTGAATCAACCGATACCGCTGTTGAACTCATCAGCCGCGAGATAATACCTGGCTCGGCAGGTTCGTTAGGGGTGGGGGGCGATCTGCGTGCATTCATCCCCCATCCCGGCGCAAACCCCGGGAAGAACACCAACCCTTCGGCTTCCAGCCGAAACGCCAGGGTTAAACGGATGTCGTCCTCCACGTCGGCGTGGCTTTCGAAGCGTTGCACCGCCTCCACCGCCACACCCGCCTGGCGGGCCAGGTCTTCGCGGCTCCAGCCCAGTATCGCGCGGGCCTGTGCGCTGTGCTTGGCGGTGAATTGGTGCAGGACGATCTGCTGTTCTACGAAAGAGCTCATTGCCAGGGAGGACATGGGGTTTCTCCAGGGTTTGACGGGGGAGGGCAAACTATACTGTGTTTTTGTACAGTTGTTTTGACCGTCTATCAACTGGATTTTTCATGGGCGCTCGGTGAACCGCTATTCCACCCCTGGCGCTTCCCGAATAATCAGGTGGTCGAGGTTTTCGATGTTGACGCTGAACACCCCGAACGTCTGTTCGGGATTCTTCTTGCTGGGTACCTGTTTCAGCTCCGGCGTCACGCCGTAAAAGAAGCAATACAACGGCTGTTCACTGTCCGCAGCGGCCTTGATCTGCTCCAGGAACGCCTTGCGCTTGCGGTAGTTCTCGATCAGTTTTTTACTCAGGTAGACGTTCACCGAGTAAGGCTTCTTGTCGAGCCACACCTTCTTTTCAAAGTCGATGCGAAAGCTGCTGGTGTAGTCCTTGATCGCCTTGATCCTGCCCCAGTAGATCAGGCCCTTGTTATCTTGCAGGTATTCGATCTTCTTGAAAAATGCCCAGTAGGTCGCGGTATGGTCGCCGATCTTCAAGGGCATGCTTTTAAGCTTGTCCTTGTCGTCGATATTCGACACGAAGCATTCCACCGGGTGGGCGAACACGCTGGTTTTGTCTGGAGTGCTCTCGCTGGCGTTATGGGAAGTGCTGCTGCGGTTCGAAGGCGCTTTCGTTGGATCTTGCGGGGTGTTTCCTTCAACACCGGCGACGGGGGCTTTGCGCTCATACTGGCGGCGCGTGAGCACAAACTCTGATGGGAAATTGTCCTCGCGCCCGTCGTCACTTTCACCCGATGCGGCCTTGTGCGTGCTGGCATAACGGCAGCCGTCGATATGCCGGGTGCCGGTCTTGTTCTTGAAGTGCGGTGTGCGCTGGTAGTTGACGTTTTTTGCGTTGAAGGTGCTCAACGCATTGCCTGAATCGAATGCTGCCCGGCATTCATCGTTGGGGCAGAGGAAGCGGTCCTTGTCGGAGTCGAAATTGGTGGTTTCGTCGAAATTCAGATCTCGTACGTCGTAGATCGACAGTTTTTCATCGAGACTCAGGCTGTAGGCCGTGTCGAATTTCATGGGGCTCGGGTCCGTGAGTGGTTTCGCTATTAATAGCGGGATTTGCCCTAAATATCAGCAATAAAAACTATCTAAGTGTAGGAGCCGTCGAGCCCAGGCGAGGCGGCAATGGGATCAATTCGGGAACGTGTCAAACTCGTCGTTTGCGTCAACGCGACAGTTTGCCTGTACGGGTTAAGGCCGCATCACGTGTTCAAGCTTTAGACACTCGTCGGATGGTTGCTATAGAGCTATGCAATAGAGCGTGAGCAAACTATCATTCTTCCCAGTCTTTCCAACCCCTGAGAGGTGTTCCTTATGTCTTCCGGAACAATCTTCACCAACAATCGGACGCAAAACATTCGTATCCCTGCTGACATGCGTTTTCCTGCCGGTGTGAAAACGGTCGAGGTCCGCGCCGTTGGGCGCGAACTGATTATCTCGCCGGTTGAAAACACTTGGGACAGCTTTTTTCTTGCAAGCCAATCGGTATCTGATGATTTTATGGAGGAACGCGCCGATCAGACCCAGCAAGAGCGAGAGTCCTTTGATGATTAAGTACATGCTTGATACCAACATTGTGATCTACATCATCAAGCGTCGCCCCATCGAAGTACTGGAAAAATTCAATGCCAACGTGGGACGTATGGTGATCTCTTCCATCACCCTCGCAGAACTGATGCATGGGGCAGAAAAAAGCCAGTTCGTTGAGAAAAATACGCGAGCCGTGGAGGACTTCATTTCTCGGCTCGACGTCGTACATTTCGATGACAAAGCCGCTTTTCACTACGGCTCGATCCGGTCTGATCTCGAGAAGAAGGGCACACCAATCGGTGTAAATGACCTTCATATTGCAGGGCACGCTAGAAGCTCAGGACTGGTCCTCGTGACTAACAACGAAGCTGAGTTCAAACGAGTAAATGGCTTGATTGTAGAGAACTGGATTGCGGCTTAGCGCTGTTTAACCAGCAGCTTTTGTTAACTCTGCTTGATTGTAAAAAACGACCTGCCATAGACCCCTAGCACCCCATGCTAGTGCCAGACCTTCAGCCTTATACCGATCAAATGTGTGTGTCGAGCCCCAGCGAGGCCGCGAAGGGATCGACTCAGTCTTCTTTGCCGACCCCGCCCACTGGTATCACCGCTGCAACCGAGCCTGCTTTTTCTTCTTCGTATGAAAATGCCGAAAATGCGCATCCTGCGCTGCCGCCAGCAACTCCCGATCCCCGCGCGTATCACCCCAGGCCCGTAGCCGATACTCCCCCAGGTCCCCATACACCGCTTCAAGGCGCAGCACCTTGTTTTCACACCGGCAATTATTCCCGGTGAGCTTGCCGGTCAACACCCCGTCGACCACCTCAAGCTCGGTGCCAATCAACTTGATCCCCAGTCGATCGGCAAACGGTTGCAACACTAGCGCCGGTGACGCCGAGCATAGCGTCACCACCGCGCCGGACTTCAACTCATCCGCCACCGACTGCAAGCCGCTCGGGCGCATCAACTTGTTCCAATATGCCTGGCAATAGGCCTGCGCCTGCTGCTGCACCCAAGCCTTCTCCACGCCGGTCATAAAGGTGCGGATCAACTGCGCCTTCAACTCATCCCGGCTGGTCAGCCGCAACAAAAACCGCAGCCCAGGCACCGCCAGCTTCACCATGCGCCGGCAGAACTCAGCCTTGCCGAAGGCAAACTTGAGGAACGGCACAAAACTGTCGTGGTGGGTCAGGGTGCCGTCGAAGTCAAAGACGGAAAGTACTTTGGCATCAGCGGGGCCGGCTTCGAGCATGTCTGGGTTCACGGGTTGGCCTCGGTCCTATCTAATTTTTTTGGAAGTGCATCAGCTGTGACAGCAGGCGTTTGCTCGCGTATCAATGGCTGATGGCAATAGGGGCACAAGGCTACAGCATTGCTGGTGCGATCCGAACCCTTATGACCGCGGTGTCTGGTGCGATGTGCTTCAAGAAATGGCCAAACACGGGGCATAAAAAAGCCCTGAACGAGTCAGGGCTTCTTGATGCAGCTTGGCTTCGGAATCAATCCCAGCTCAGCGCGCCGCCGGTCTGGTACTCGATCACACGGGTCTCGAAGAAGTTTTTCTCTTTCTTCAAGTCCATGATCTCGCTCATCCACGGGAACGGGTTGGTGGTGCCTGGGTATTCTTCCTTCAAGCCAATCTGCGACAGACGACGGTTGGCGATGAACTTGAGGTAGTCCTCCATCATCGCTGCGTTCATGCCCAACACGCCGCGCGGCATGGTGTCGCGTGCGTATTCGATTTCCAGCTGGGTCCCTTGCAGGATCATCTGGGTCGCTTCTTCCTTCATCTCGGCATCCCACAGGTGTGGGTTTTCGATTTTGATC
>NZ_QAJM01000029.1 GCF_003852405.1 Pseudomonas sp. KBW05 | reverse complement strand
CAAGCTCCCTCGCCACAGGTCGGGCCGAGTTAACTCAAGGCTTTTTCGATGGCCTGGACGATCGTGGGATCGTCCGGTGCCGTGCGTGGAGAGAAGCGCGCCAGCACTCGCCCATCCTTGCCCAGCAGGAATTTTTCGAAGTTCCAGGTGATATCCCCTGGAAACTCGGCGCCCTCGCCCGCCAGCAGCCGATACAACTGGTGACGATCCGGCCCATTGACGTCGAGCTTGCTGCCCAACGGAAACGTCACGCCGTAGTTGAGGCTGCAGAACTCGCGGATTTCCTCTTCGCTGCCCGGTTCCTGGCCAGCAAACTGATTGCACGGCAAGCCAAGCACGGTGAAACCCTGGTCCTTGTATTGCTGGTAGAGGTTCTCCAGCGCCGCGTATTGCGGGGTCAAGCCACATTTGGAGGCCACGTTGACCACCAGCACCACCTGGCCCTTGAAGGGCGCCAGTGGCAGCTCTTGTCCGTCCAAAGCTTTGAGTTTCAGGTCGTGGAAAGCACTCATGACGAACTCCAGATATCCCATGTTCTTAGCAAAGCGGCTCGTCGAGATTACAACCCGCAAGCCTGCAATCATAGACGCCGATTACAAAACCCGCCTGTGGACTACTGAGCGGTCGGCCACGGCAAAATCGGAATCGCGGTCACTGCGTTCTGCGGGCTGCCTTCGATCAGACGGTCGCTGTACACCAGGTAAACCAGGGTGTTTCGCTTCTTGTCGAGGAAGCGCACCACCTGCATGGTCTTGAACACCAGCGAGGTGCGCTCCTTGAACACTTCGTCGCCGTCCTTGAGCTCGCCCTTGAAGCGGATAGGGCCGACCTGGCGGCAGGCGATCGAAGCTTCGGCGCGGTCTTCGGCCAAGCCCAGGCCGCCTTTGACGCCGCCGGTCTTGGCGCGCGACAGGTAGCAGGTCACGCCATCGACCTTGGGGTCGTCAAAGGCTTCGACGACGATCCGATCATTGGGGCCGACAAATTTGAATACGGTCGACACCTGGCCGATCTCTTCAGCCGAGGCCAGCAGTGGCATGGCCAGCAGCAGGCCGAGCAATCCCTTCATTACGCGCATCGTGTATTCCTTTGGTTAGACCAGGATCAGGTTGTCGCGGTGAACCAGTTCCGGTTCCGCCATGTAACCCAATAGTCCGACAATCGCATCAGAAGATTGTCCAATGATTTTCTGCGCTTCCAGGGCGCTGTAGTTGGCCAGGCCACGGGCGATCTCACGACCGTCGGGCGCGACGCACACCACCATCTCGCCACGGCGGAAGCTGCCCTGCACCAACTTGACGCCTACCGGCAGCAAACTCTTGTTGCCCTGGGACAGCGCCGATACCGCACCTTCATCCAGCACCAGCGTGCCACGGGTTTGCAGATGACCGGCCAGCCACTGCTTGCGCGCCGCGAGCATGCCGCGTTCCGGCGACAGCAGCGTGCCGATGCGCTCGCCGGCCTTGAGCCGGTCCAGCACACGCTCGATGCGCCCGCCGACGATGATGGTGTGGGCGCCGGAACGCGCGGCCAGGCGCGCAGCGCGCAACTTGGTCTGCATGCCACCACGGCCCAGGGCACCGCCGACGCTGCCGGCCACGGCGTCCAGCGCCGGGTCATCGGCGCGCGCTTCATAGATCAACTGGGCGTCGGGGTTGTTGCGCGGGTCGGCGTCGAACATGCCGTCGCGGTCGGTGAGGATCACCAACAAGTCGGCTTCCACCAGGTTGGCCACCAGGGCGGCCAGAGTGTCGTTGTCGCCAAAGCGGATTTCGTCGGTGACCACGGTGTCGTTTTCGTTGATCACCGGGATGACTTTCAGCTCCACCAGCGCACGCAAGGTGCTGCGGGCGTTGAGGTAGCGCTTGCGGTCGGACAGGTCGTCGTGGGTCAGCAGGATCTGCGCCGTGTGGCGGCCGTGCTCGGCAAAGCTGGACTCCCAGGCTTGCACCAGGCCCATCTGGCCGATGGCGGCGGCAGCTTGCAGTTCGTGCATCGCGCTGGGTCGCGCGGTCCAACCGAGGCGGCTCATCCCGGCGGCAACGGCCCCGGACGAGACCAATACCAACTCGACGCCAGCCTCATGCAAGGCCACCATCTGCTCGACCCAGACGCTCATGGCTGCGCGATCGAGCCCCTTGCCATCCGCCGTCAGCAGCGCACTTCCGATCTTTACGACCCAGCGCTGCGCACCTGTCACTTTGCTCCGCATCATCTTCAACCTTAGATTGAGGGCTGCGCGACCCAGCGCGGCCCATAACGTTAAACCCGGATACTAAAACGCCGCTCTAAAGGAGCGGCGTTCAAGTTTATCGCAACGGATCAGTCGCGCACGTAAATGATTTCCGGACCATCTTCATCATCCACGTCTTCTTCGTCCCAATCGTCGTCGCCGATGTCATGGACCGACTTCACGCCGCTGCGACGCAGGGCACGCTGGTCATCCAGAGCCTGCAACTGGGCACGGGCTTCGTCTTCGATCTGCTGATCGAGTTCGGCCAGCTCAGCCTTGAACACAGGGTCGGCCGCCAGGCGGTCGGCACGGTCTTCGAGGTAGCGCATGATGTCGCGGGTCAGGCGCTCGGTGCCTTCTTTGGCGATGGCCGAGATCACGTAGACCGGACCTTCCCACTCCAGGCGATCGACGATTTCCTTGACGCGCTCTTCGTGCTCTTCTTCGAGGATCTGGTCGCACTTGTTCAGGACCAACCAACGATCACGCTCGGCCAGGGCCGGACTGAACTTGGTCAGCTCGCTGACGATCACTTCGGCGGCGTCCGGTGCACTGGTGTCATCCAGCGGCGCCATGTCGACGAGGTGCAGCAGCAAACGGGTGCGGGACAAATGCTTGAGGAAGCGAATCCCCAGGCCGGCGCCGTCGGAAGCACCTTCGATCAGGCCAGGAATGTCGGCGACCACAAAGCTTTTCCAGCGATCAACGCTGACCACGCCCAGGTTTGGCACCAGGGTGGTGAACGGGTAATCGGCGACTTTCGGCTTGGCGGCCGAAACCGAGCGGATGAAGGTACTTTTACCGGCGTTCGGCAAGCCCAGCAGGCCAACGTCAGCCAGTACTTTCATTTCCAGCTTGAGGTCACGCTGCTCGCCCGGCTTGCCTGGCGTGGTCTGGCGTGGTGCACGGTTGGTACTGGACTTGAATCGGGTGTTACCCAGACCGTGCCAGCCGCCCTGCACCACCATCAGTTTCTGGCCGGCCTTGGTCAGGTCGCCAATCACTTCCTGGGTGGCCGAGTCGATGATGGTGGTGCCGACCGGTACACGCAGTACCAGGTCTTCGCCTTTTTTACCGGTGCAGTCGGTGCTGCCGCCGTTGGAGCCACGCTCGGCATCGAAGTGCCGGGTGTAACGGTAGTCGACCAGGGTGTTGAGGTTTTCGTCGGCCATCATGTAGATGGAACCGCCGTCACCGCCGTCACCGCCGTTTGGGCCACCGTTTTCGATGAACTTTTCGCGACGGAAACTCATGCAACCGTTACCGCCGTCGCCTGCTTTTACTCGGATGGAAACTTCATCAACGAACTTCATAACAAAACGCCTCTCGCCGCACGGACGAGCTTAAGAAACCAAGACATAAGACTCTTGCAAAAATGAGCGCAGCGACCTCAATCAGCGACCGCATATCCAGCGCCTGAGCCCATTACAAACAGCTTTGCAAGAGACTCACTCCACAAACGAAAAAGCCCCGTCGCAAGACAGGGCTTTTCCAGCGATCTCGCAATTAAGCTGCGACAACGCTCACGTAACGGCGGTTGAACGCGCCTTTTACTTCAAACTTGATCACGCCTTCGATTTTCGCGAAGAGGGTGTGATCTTTACCCATGCCTACACCGTAACCGGCGTGGAATTGGGTGCCGCGCTGACGCACGATGATGTTGCCCGGAATGATTTTCTGGCCGCCATACATCTTGACGCCAAGGCGTTTGGCTTCTGAATCGCGACCGTTACGGGTACTACCACCAGCTTTTTTGTGTGCCATGAGTCAATTCTCCTAGTGAGGAATTAGGCTGAAATTAAGCCTGAATACCGGTGATTTTGATCTCGGTGTACCACTGGCGGTGGCCCATACGCTTCATGTGGTGCTTACGACGACGGAACTTGATGATGCGGACTTTATCGTGACGACCTTGGGAGATCACTTCAGCCACAACGGTAGCGCCAGCAACAACTGGAGCGCCGATGTTCACGTCATCGCCATTGGCGACCAACAGAACGCGATCAAAAGTAACGGATTCGCCGGTAGCGATTTCCAGTTTTTCGATCTTCAGGTATTCACCTGGGGCGACCTTGTATTGCTTGCCACCAGTAACAATTACTGCGTACGACATGGTATTTCTCCGATAATCCTGCTCACCCAGCTCTTTATAAGAAGAGGTATTGGCTGGCATGGCTGCATGGGATGGACGTCCCGAATGCAATTGCGTAAGGCAGGTGCTGCCCAGGAAGTTCAGGGTGCGCGATTGTACGCAAGGTAAATGGCTGTTGCAAGTGGCCGCCCATCGCGCCTTGACACCCGGGGGTGAGGGTCCTAGCATGCCGCGCAACCCTTCTGGAGCGACTGTCGCTGATGCAACCCCAAGCCTTCTACCGCGCGGTCGCGGACGATTTTAGCGCCGTCGATGGCATCATCAAGAAGCAGCTGACTTCTAAAGTGCCGCTGGTCTCCAAAATTGGCGACTACATTACGTCGGCCGGCGGCAAACGTCTGCGTCCTTTATTAGTGTTGCTGTGTGGCAAGGCCCTGGGCCGCGAAGGCGATGACCTGCGCCTGCTGGCCGCTACCATCGAATTCCTGCACACCGCCACCCTGCTGCATGACGACGTGGTCGACATGTCCGGCATGCGCCGTGGCCGCGAGACCGCCAACGCCATGTGGGGCAACGCTCCGAGCGTATTGGTCGGCGACTTCCTGTATTCGCGCTCGTTCGAAATGATGGTCGAGCTGGGCTCGATGCCGGTGATGAAGATTCTGTCCCAGGCCACGCGCATCATCGCCGAAGGCGAAGTGTTGCAGCTGTCCAAGGTCCGCGACGCCAGCACCACCGAAGAAACCTACATGGAAGTGATTCGCGGCAAAACCGCGATGCTCTTCGAAGCCTCCACCCATAGCGCCGCCGCGCTGTGTGGCGCGACCGCCGAACAGGCCGAAGCCCTGCGCACCTTTGGCGACCATCTGGGCGTGGCGTTCCAATTGGTAGACGACCTGCTCGACTACCGTGGCGACGCCGAAACCCTGGGCAAGAACGTCGGTGACGACCTGGCCGAAGGCAAGCCGACCTTGCCGCTGATCTACACCATGCGCGAAGGCACCCCGGAACAGGCTGCCCTGGTGCGCAAGGCGATCCAGAAAGGCGGGATCGAAGACCTGGAAAGCATCCGCGAAGCCGTGGAAGCCTCGGGCTCGCTGGACTACACCGCGCAGCTGGCACGTGACTACGTGGCTCGTGCGATCAAATGCCTGGAAGCCCTGCCAGCCAGCGAATACAGGGATGCCCTGGTTGAGCTGAGCGAGTTTGCCGTCGCGCGTACGCACTAACGCAGATTCTGTGGCGAGCGGGCTTGTGTGGGAGCGGGCTTGCTCGCGAAGGCGGTGGATCAGTTAACGAATATGTGGCTGACACACCGCCTTCGCGAGCAAGCCCGCTCCCACTTTTGGTTTGTATTGCCAATTCACCATCCCGCCCTGCCTACAAAACCCTATATAATGTGCGACTTTTAGCCATCCCTGACTCTCAAGGAGCTTTAGTGAGCACGTTGCCACCCTGCCCGAAATGCAATTCCGAATACACCTACGAAGACGGCGCCCAGCTGATCTGCCCGGAATGCGCCCATGAGTGGTCCGCCAATGGCGAGACCGAAGCAGCCGGCGATGAAACCGTGAAGAAAGACTCTGTGGGCAACGTCCTGCAAGACGGCGACACCATCACCGTGATCAAGGACCTCAAGGTCAAGGGCACCTCCCTGGTGGTCAAGGTCGGCACCAAGGTCAAGAACATCCGCCTGTGCGACGGCGACCACGATATCGATTGCAAGATCGACGGTATCGGCCCGATGAAACTCAAGTCCGAGTTCGTCCGCAAGGTCTGAACCTGCTGCTTCCATCCCGCGCCCGCCGCGGGATGGCGTTTCGCCCTCCCGTTTGACCCCGCGCAATATCCACACAGAAAAAACCACAAACCGCCAATAGGCACTTGCTATTCTACGAATAAGAATTATTCTCATTGAAACTTATCAAGGAGAACCACCATGACTTATTTGATAGATGCCTGGCTCGACCGCCCACACCCTTACCTGCGCATCCTGCATCGGGAAACCGGTGAAGTCTGTGCGGTGCTGGAAGAAGAAGCGCTCAACGAGCTGCAAGACCAGGGCGACCTGGACGTGAATGGCTTGAGTTCGAGTGAACCTGGGGTGTTGAAGGAGGTGGTGCGCAATCTGTTTCTGTTCTGCTATGCCCGAGCGTTGCGCCCGGCCACCGAGTTGAATGGCAAGTTTCATCCATGAGCATCCACGCAAAACCTGTAGGGCTGGGCTTTATGTGGGAGCGGGCTTGCTCGCGAAAGCGGAGTGTCAGCTACAGATAAGCTGACTGATCCACCGCATTCGCGAGCAAGCCCGCTCCCACACAAGCCCAACACCCGCAGGGTTCAGCAGGTCTTACAGAACGTCGAGCAGCTCGACGTCGAACACCAGAACGCTGTGCGGCGGAATGCTGCCAACGCCTTGAGCGCCGTAAGCCAGTTCGCTCGGCACGTACAGGCGCCATTTGCTGCCGGCATTCATCAGTTGCAGGGCTTCGGTCCAGCCGGCGATCACGCCGCCAACCGGGAATTCAGCAGGCTGGCCACGCTCGTAGGAGCTGTCGAACACAGTGCCGTCGATCAGGGTGCCGTGGTAGTGAGTGCGCACTTGGTCTTCACGGGTTGGCTTGGCGCCATCACCGGCAGTCAGCACTTCAAATTGCAGGCCGGAAGCCAGGGTGGTGATGCCATCACGCTTGGCGTTTTCAGCCAGGAAAGCCAAGCCTTCTCCAGCAGCAGCTTCTGCCTTGGCAGCCGCTTCGGCTTGCATGATTTCACGGATAACCTTGAAGCTGGCAGCCATTTGCTCTTGGTCAACACGGCTTGGCTTGCCGGCAAAAGCGTCAGTCAGGCCCGCCAGGATCGCGTCCAGGCTCACGCCCGGTGGCGGGTTGTCGCGCAGTTGGTCGCCCAGTTGACGGCCAATGCCGTAGCTGACGCGGGTTTCGTCGGTGGACAGATTAACTTCGGACATGAAGGTGCTCCGCTGTAGGACGACACGATTTCGCGCGCCATCCTGATCTAAAAGGGCGAGCAGACTAGCACAGAATATTGCAGCTGGATGAGCGCTGCCCCCCCCCACTCCAGCGTATCGCCACTGGTCGGTTTTTCACGGCAGTCCACGCCATATTGAATAAACCGTTTCAGATTCACACTCTCCCGCCGATACCCACCTACATACATTGGCTGGCTCAAACAACAATACCTCCCAGCAAACAGATATCACCCTTGCGGAGCATTCGATGAATAGCTGGTTCGGCAACATTAGCGTCAACCTCAAACTGGGCCTGGGCTTCGGCCTGGTGCTGGTCCTCACCTCGATCCTGGCCCTCACCGGCTGGACCAGCCTGAGCGGTCTGATTGACCGTAGCAATTGGATGAGCGACATCACCCAGCTCAATGCCTCGCTGACCAAGCTGCGTATCGTGCGTCTGCAATACATGCTGGCCAACGGCGACGAAACCGTGGCCCAAAACGTCCAGACCAGCCTGGACGCCTTCGCCGCCCAGCAACAGAAACTGCTGGACAGCTTCAAGAGCCCGGAAAACCTCAAACTGCTCAATGAGCAAAAAGCCGTCATCACCGCCTACCAGCAGTCCCTGAACAAAATGCGCGAGGCCTACCGTAACGGCAACGCCGCGCGCCAGGTCATGGGTGACAAAGCCGATACCGCCAACACCCAGATCAACGCCCTCGATGCCAGCGTGCAGCAGATGGCCGAGAGCCCGGAGCGCTTCACCCAGTTCCAGGCCGTGACCCAGGCCAAGGAAGACTTCCAACTGGCCCGCTACGAAGTGCGCGGCTACACCAATAATGTCAACGCCGACACCGAAGCCCGCGCCGCCGCACAGATCGAAAAAGCCATCGGCGGCTTGAAAAAGCTCAGCGCTGTCTTTGGCGCCGACCAGCAAACCGCACTGGCCGCCCTGGAAACCGCCCTCGGCGCCTACCGCACCGCGGTGCAAAGCTACAAGGCCGCCAATGCCAACATCGTCAGCGCCCGTGCCGAGATGACCACCCAAGGCGCCGATATCGTCAACATCAGCGACAAGCTCTACGACATCCAGCTTGACCGCCGCGACGCCGAAAGCGCCCAGGCCCGCAGCCTGCAATTGATCAGCACGTTGCTGGCCCTGCTGGTCGGCGTTATCGCTGCGATCGTCATCACCCGCCAGATCACTCGCCCACTGCAAGAAACCCTGGCCGTGGTGGAACGCATCGCTTCCGGTGATTTGAGCCACAACATCCAGGTCACCCGCCGTGATGAACTGGGCGTGCTGCAACAAGGTATCCAGCGCATGGGCACGACCCTGCGCGAGCTGATCAGCGGTATCCGCGACGGCGTGACGCAAATCGCCAGCGCGGCCGAAGAATTGTCTGCCGTGACCGAGCAGACCAGCGCCGGCGTGAACAGCCAGAAGATCGAAACCGATCAAGTCGCCACCGCCATGCACGAGATGACAGCCACCGTGCAGGAAGTCGCGCGCAACGCCGAACAGGCCTCCCAAGCCGCGTCCGACGCCGACGGCCAAGCCCGCGAAGGCGACAAGGTGGTGGCCGAAGCCATCGCCCAGATCGAACGCCTGGCCGCCGAAGTGGCACGCTCCACCGACGCCATGGCGCACCTGCAACAAGAGAGCAACAAGATCGGCAGCGTGATGGACGTGATCAAGGCCGTGGCCGAACAGACCAACCTGTTGGCGCTCAACGCGGCCATTGAAGCCGCACGTGCCGGTGAAGCCGGTCGCGGCTTTGCCGTGGTCGCCGACGAAGTACGTGGCCTGGCCCAACGTACGCAAAAATCCACCGAGGAAATCGAAGGCCTGGTCGCCGGTTTGCAGAACGGCACACAGCAAGTGGCCACGGTGATGAACAACAGCCGCAGCCTCACCGACAGCAGTGTCGAACTGACGCGCAAGGCTGGCGTGTCCCTGGAAAACATCACCCGTACGGTGTCGAATATCCAGTCGATGAACCAGCAGATCGCCGCCGCCGCTGAGCAGCAGAGTGCCGTGGCGGAAGAGATCAGCCGCAGTATCGTGAATGTGCGGGATGTGTCCGAGCAGACGGCTACGGCGAGTGATGAGACGGCCAAGTCGAGTGTTGAATTGGCGCGCTTGGGCAGCCAGTTGCAGCAGATGGTCAGCCACTTCCGGGTGTAAGAAACCAAAAAGCCGCCTCGGTATACACCGAGGCGGCTCCACTTCTCAGACCTTAACGGTCATCGAAGCTGTCCCGCAGGAACTTCCACACGTGATAAGCACGCAGGCAGTTCACTACGAGGTTCCACGTACGTCGTGCAAACTTAGACATACTCGGCCCTCCGTGAATTGGGCCTTACCTCCAACGCACTTACCGGAACATGTGGGCCTTTGGACGCAGGTCAATGGTCCTGTGAGGTGGCTGGGTTTATGGGCCTTCCGCATGAATCCGGCACGGGGTGCAAAACCCGTGGCGGTCGGTCCAAATATCTGCGCGCTAACCCAGCCAATCTACATCACGACGAACACGGAACGAGGGCGATACTAACTCAGCCCTCCAAGCCAAGGTGTGACAAGCAACGCCAGACTATCCTTAAAGTTGTTGCCGTTTTTTACATGCATATTCACCAAGTTGTCTTGGCTTGTAGAAATGAAAACCGCCCATCGTTAGGGCTTGCTTAGCACCTTCGAGCAGCAGTAATATCGCCAACAGGTCAATGGTCCTGTGAAACCGCGACCCAGCCGCAAACTGGGCTTGCGATAAAAACCGCCTTATCCAAGGCGGTTTTTTATTGCCTGCGATTCCCCCCTCAGCCCTCACCGTCTTCAACAAACACCACCCGATTCCCAAACGGGTCCCTGATGCTCATCTCCCGCGAGCCCCAAGGCGTCTCTTCAACCTCAGGCTTGGCATAACGATATCCCTTGCCCGCCAACTGCTGCTGGTAACCGTGCACCCCTTGCGCCTGAATCCGCACCGCCGCCCCCGGTGACGCATCGCCATGATGCTCGGACAAATGCAGCACGCACTCACCCAACGACACCTGCAAGTACAACGGGAAATTCGCCTCGAAGCGATGCTGCCAGTCCACCTTGAACCCCAGGAAATCGACGTAAAACTCCAGCGCCTTGGTCTCGTCGAAGATCCGCAAGATGGGGGTGACTTTTCCTAAGTGCATGGCAACCGCTCCGTGTATGAAAAGCGACCACTATAGAGACGAAAAACCCTTACGCAAATCCCCGCTCCGCGCCAGGAAGCGACCCGGCCGCTGGCCATTTGCCTGGCCGTCGCGGTAGCTCAACACACCGTTGACCCACACCCCATCAATCCCTTCCGCCGCGCGCTGCGGTTCCTTGAAGTCAGCCACATCACGCACGCGCAACGGGTCGAACAACACCAGGTCAGCCCAATGCCCCTCGCGAATCTCACCCCGCTCGGCCAAGCCAAACCGCGCCGCCGACAACCCGGTCATCTTGTGTACCGCCGTGTGCAACGGAAAAATCCCCACATCCCGGCTGAAATGCCCCAACACCCGTGGGAAGGCGCCCCACAAGCGCGGATGGGGGAACGGATCTTCCGGCAACCCATCCGAGCCCACCATCGACAGCGGATGCGCGAGGATACGTCGTACATCCGCCTCATCCATCCCGTAGTACACCGCCCCCGCCGGTTGCAGGCGGCGCGCCGCGTCCATCAGCGAAACGTCCCACTCGGCGGCGATGTCCTGCAAATCGCGCCCGCCCAGTTCAGGGTGCGGCGTCGACCAGGTGATGGTGATACGAAACGCATCGGTGACCTGCTTCAGATCCAGGGTCGAAGAGCTCGCCGCATAGGGATAACAATCACACCCCACCGGGTGGGTTTTCGCCGCCGATTCCAACGCCGCCAATAGCTGTGGACTACGCCCCCAGTTACCCGCGCCGGCACATTTGAGGTGGGAAATGATCACCGGCACCTTGGCATGCCGGCCAATCTGGAACGCTTCGTCCATGGCCTCCAGCACCGGTTCGAATTCACTGCGCAAATGGGTGGTGTACACCGCACCAAACGCCGTCAGCTCTTCAGTGAGTTGCAGCACCTCATCGGTCTCGGCATTGAAGGCACTGGCGTACGCCAGCCCTGTGGATAACCCGAGCGCACCGGCTTCGAGGCTCTCTTGCAACTGCACGCGCATGGCGGCGATTTCATCCGGTGTGGCCGTGCGGTGCAGATCGTCCATATGGTTGCTGCGCAGCGCCGTATGGCCGATGAGTGCGGCGACGTTGACCGCCGGATGGGCGTTTTCGACTGCCTTTCGATAGTCGCTGAAACGCGGATAAACAAACGCCGAAGCGCTGCCGAGCAGGTTCATCGGATCCGGCGGATCACTGCGCAAGCTCACCGGCGACGCGCTGATGCCGCAATTGCCGACAATCACCGTGGTCACGCCCTGGCTCAGCTTGGGCAGCATCTGCGGTTGGCGGATCACCACCGTGTCGTCGTGGGTGTGCACGTCGATAAAACCCGGCGCCAGCACGCGGCCGCTGGCATCCACCTCATGCTCGGCCGTCGCTGCCGAGAGGTCGCCGATCGCCGCGATGCGCCCCGCACGCAGCCCCACATCGGCGAGGTAGCCGGGGGTGTTGCTGCCATCAATGATCAGCGCCTGGCGAATCAACGTGTCGTACTTCATTTCAATCTCCAAGCGGCAGGCTGTCGGGGCCGCCGCGATAATCGTCGAGGGCCAGCTTGATCCGGCGCAGGCGTTCCCGGTTGTCGTCCGGCAGGGCCAGCGCCAGCTCGGTGGCGAGCAGGTCGATGGCCAGCAGCATGCCGTAGCGCGCCGCCGTGGGTTTGTAGATAAAACTGGTTTCGGCCGGTTGCAGCGGCAGCAGCACGTCGGCCAACTGCGCCAAGGGTGAATCGGCCAGCGTGATGGCGATGATGCGCGCGTCGTAGTTGCGCGCCAGCGCCACCACGTCGAGCAACTCGGGGGTGCGGCCGGTCAACGAGCACACGATCAACGCGTGCGCCGGGCCGAGGGTTGCTGCTGTGACGCGCATCATCACCGGGTCATGGCAGGCCGCTATCGGATAGCCCAGACGCACCAGGCGTACTTGCAACTCATCGCTGCACAGGCTCGACGGGCCGCCCATGCCAAACGCGTGGATCATCCGCGCCTGGCCCAGCAAGTTGACGGCATCGACAAACCCCGCCTGGTTGAAGCCGGACAGGTGCTGACGCAACGTCGCCTCGATATCGCCGAGAATCTGCCGATGAAACGCCGACTGTTCCGGCTTGCCCGCCGGGTCGAGGAAGCGGCTTCCGACGCCACTGGCCTGGGCCAGTTGCAGGCGCAGGTCGCGCAAATCGCGGCAACCGACACTGCGGGCAAACCGCGACAGCGTGGCGGTACTGACCTCGGCCCGTTGGGACAACTCTTCCAGGCTGGCCGATGCGGCAAAGCCCACGTCATCGAGCATCAGCCTGGCGATACGGCCTTCGCCGGCGCTGAAGGAATCCTGGCGGGCGCGGATCTGGTAGAGGATGTCCATGGGGGCTCCGGATTACAAAATACAGGACAGACCGTAAGTCAGACCGAACGCCACCACTGAAATCAGGGTTTCCAGCACGGTCCAGGTCTTGAAGGTCTGGATCACCGTCATATTGAAGTATTCCTTGATCAGCCAGAAGCCGCCGTCGTTGACGTGGGAAAAGATCACCGAGCCCGCACCGGTGGCCAGCACCAGCAGTTCCGGGTGGGGATAACCCAGGCCCATGGCCACTGGCGCGACCACACCGGACGCCGTCGTCATGGCCACCGTCGCCGAACCCGTGGCGATGCGCATCAATGCAGCGAACAGCCAGCCCATCACCAGCGGCGACAGCTGGAAAGCGTGGGCCAGGCCGAGGATTTCATTGGTGACGCCGGCATCCACCAGAATCCGGTTCAAGCCACCGCCCGCGCCCACCAGCAGCGTGATGCTCGCGGTCGGTGCCAGGCATTCGTTGGTGAACTTGAGGATCGACTCGCGATTGAAGCCCTGGGCGATGCCCAAGGTCCAGAAACTCACCAAGGTCGCCAGCAGCAGCGCGATCACCGAGTTACCGATAAACAACAGGAACTGGTTGAAACCGCTGCCCGGAGTGGAAAGCACGTTGGCCCAGCCGCCGATCATCATCAACACCACCGGCAACAGAATCGTGCCCATGGTCAGCGCAAAGCTCGGCAGGCGGGTGCGCGGTTCACGCTCGATGAACTGGCGTTCCAGCGGGTTTTCCGCCGGCAGGTGAATGCGCGGCACGATGTATTTGGCGTACACCGGGCCGGCGATGATTGCCGTCGGGATGCCGATCAAAATCGCATACAGCACGGTCTGCCCCACCGACGCGTTATACGCCAGCACCGCCATCATCGCTGCCGGGTGTGGCGGCACCAGCGCATGCACCACCGACAAGCCGGCGACCATGGGCAAGCCGACCATCAGGATCGACACGCCCACCCGCCGCGCCACGGTAAAGGCAATCGGCACCAGCAACACAAAACCGACCTCGAAAAACAGCGGCAAGCCCACCAGGAACGCGATGCACACCATCGCCCAGTGCGCGTTGCGCTCGCCAAACCGGTTGATCAGGGTGCGCGCCACCTGCTCGGCGCCGCCGGACTCGGCCATCATCTTGCCGAGCATGGTGCCCAGCGCCACCACCAGGGCGATATGCCCCAGGGTCTTGCCGACGCCTGCTTCGTAGGAGCCCATGATGGTGTCTGCCGGCATCCCCGCCGTCAGCGCCAGGCCGATGGACACCAGGGTGATGACGATAAACGGGTTGAGCCGGTAACGTGCAATCAGCACGATCAAAGCAATGATGGCGATGGCAGCGTATGCCAACAGCCCGAAGCCCAGTGATGCGGCCATGCGGTACTCCTCGGAAAGGGTCACGTCGAATTGGTTGTGAAACTCATAAATCATTACCGAGGAGTATTTTCAATTTTTATGAAAGTAATTTTCGCCCACAGACACGCGCTGTCGCGTTGGGATATGCCCGACGGCCACTGATGAAAATTCGGGGGGTGTTCTTACATGAAGATCAGAGGATGGCGGAAACTCAAACGTCGCCATCCAGTCATAGAATGCGCAACCCCCTAACAGCCAGGAAACCGCCCATGATTCGCACATCCCTCGCCGCCAGCGCCCTGCTCCTTGCCCTGTGCGGCACCGCTTCGGCGGCCGATAACGCGGCGCTGAAAAAATGCATGGACGGCGCCAACACCACCGCCGACATGGTCAATTGCAATGCCAAGGAAGCCAAGGTGCAGGACAAGCGCCTGAACACGGCCTACAAGACCGCCCTCGCCGCCCAGGAAGGGGCGCGCAAGCAGCAACTGCAAGACGTGCAGCGCCTGTGGATAAAGTACCGTGACGCCAATTGCGCCTTTGCCGGCAGCGCCACCGGTGGCAGCATCGACCAGGTCAACGGCTCCGGCTGCGTGCTGGACATGACCCAGACCCGCGCCCAGGAGTTGGAAGACCTGGTCGGGCCATGAAACTATTTGTGGCGAGGGAGCTTGCTCCCGCTGGAGTGCGCAGCGCTCCCAAGTTTTTTGGGGCCGCTACGCAGCCCAGCGGGAGCAAGCTCCCTCGCCACAAGTATTCCAGCTCACCACTCAATCAGTCGTGATGCACCTTGGCGCGCTTGAGCAGCTTCTTGCAGCGCTCCGACAAGTGCAGCACCCGCAGATGCTTGCCGGCCTTGGCGTAGCGCTCGCGCAGGGTCATCAGCGCGGCAATCGCTGAGTAATCGACAAAGCTCAGGTGACGGCAATCCAGCGTCACCTGGGCCGGGTCGTTGGCCGGGTCGAACTGATTCAGAAACGGCGTGGTCGAGGCAAAGAACAACGTGCCGTGCAGGCGATAGAGCTTGCTGCCATCGGCCTCCAGATGCTCATCGGCATACAGTTCCCGCGCCTGCTGCCAGGCGAAGTTCAGCGCCGCAATCACAATCCCGCACAACACCGCCGTGGCCAGGTCGGTGAATACCGTGATCACCGTCACCGCGATAATCACCAGCACATCGTTGAGCGGCACCTTGTTGATGACCCGCAACGACGCCCAGGCGAAGGTCTGCTGGGACACCACGAACATCACCCCGACCAGCGCGGCGAGTGGGATCCGCTCGATAAACGGCGACAGAAACAAGATGAACAACAGGATCATCACCCCGGCAAACACCCCGGAGAAACGCCCGCGCCCACCGGAACTGAGGTTGATCACGGTTTGCCCGATCATCGCGCAACCGCCCATGCCGCCAAACACACCGGAGACCATATTCGCCGCGCCCAGGGCCACGCTTTCGCGGTCGGGGTAGCCACGGGTCTCGGTGATTTCGTCGGTGAGGTTGAGGGTGAGCAGGGTTTCCAGCAGGCCGACCATGGCCATCAGGAACGCGTAAGGCGCGATGATGCCGAGGGTTTCCAGGGTCCAGGGAATTTGCGGCAGGGCAAAGGTGGGCAGGCCACCGGAGATGTGGGCCATGTCGCCCAGGGTGCGGGTCGGCAGGCCGAGCAGGTACACCGCCAGGCCGACGCCAAGGATCGCCACCAGCGCCGGCGGCACTGCACGGGTGATGCGCGGCAGCAGGTAGACAATGGCCATGGTCACCAGCACCAGGCCGATCATCACGTACAACGGCGTGCCGCTGAGCCAGTGCTCACCGCTTTTGAAGTGCTCCAACTGGGCCAACGCAATGATGATCGCCAAGCCATTCACGAAGCCGAGCATCACCGGGTGCGGCACCATGCGTACCAGCTTGCCCAGGCGCAACAGGCCGAACGCGATCATGATCAACCCGCCCAGCAGCACCGTGGCCAGCAGGTACTCCACGCCGTGTTGCACCACCAAGGCGACGATCACCACCGCCATCGAGCCCGCCGCACCGGAGACCATGCCGGGCCGGCCACCGAACAAGGCCGTGAGGGTGCAGATGATAAAGGCGCCGTAGAGCCCCATCAGCGGGTTGAGGTGGGCCACCAGGGCAAAGGCGATGCATTCGGGCAGCAGCGCGAAAGACGTGGTGAGGCCGGCCAGGGCATCGGCGCGCAGACGGGTGAGGTTCATGAGGTACCAGGGTAATGCGGGGGATAAGGCTGGGGATGGTACGGAATTGAGCGGGGTGGGGCTAGTCTGGAAGACCGAGTGGCCCCCTTCGCGAGCAAGCCCGCTCCCACACTTGACTGCATTCCAAAGTTGGAACTCGGTCAAATGTGGGAGCGGGCTTGCTCGCGAAGGCAGCGACTCGGTATCAAGCGAACATCACACCATCTCGTTGCGAATCCACTCAACAACGGACGTACGCTGCGGCACCCAACCCAACACCTCCCGCGCCCGCTGGCCACGCACCCGGCTGTTGGACCCCAAACCATAGTTGGCCATTTCATAACCCCACTCGGCCTCAGCCTCGGCCAACGGCCAATCCTGTGGTTGACCCAGGTTCAAGGCTTCGGCAATCGCCGTGGTCATGTCGA
Organism: Pseudomonas sp. KBW05; assembly: GCF_003852405.1. Taxonomy (GTDB): domain Bacteria; phylum Pseudomonadota; class Gammaproteobacteria; order Pseudomonadales; family Pseudomonadaceae; genus Aquipseudomonas. The sequence goes on along the minus strand of NZ_QAJM01000029.1, from coordinate 35,723 downwards.
TAAACGACGCCTCGCTGCTTTCGACAAAATAGAACGTGCCCGGCACATTTTTCTCAAGTGCCAGCAGGTACAACGCCACCACATCCTCAATGTGCACGTTGGACCAGATATTCTGCCCCGGCCCCACATGGCGCACCACCCCACTCTTGCGCGCCTGCTTGAGCAAGCGCGGCAATTGCACGCTGTCACGCTTCACGCCGAGGCTGTGGCCGTAGATCAAGGTGTTGCAGATCACCGCCGAATTCACGCCGTCGTTGGCGGCGGCCAGGATCAGGTTGTCGATGGCTACGCGTGCGGCTTTGTCCACCGTCGGTTCCGGCAGATTGTCTTCGAAATAAATAACGTCGCTGGATTTGCCGCCCGACGCATCACCGACGATGCTCGAACCGCTGGTGTGCAGGAACGGTTTGTTCGAACCTTTCAGCGCCGCCAGCAAGGTTTCCACTGCCGCACGATGGTCGCTGCTGGCGGCGTTGATCACCGCGTCAGCCTGCTGCGCCTGCTCGGTCAATACGGCCGCGTCGTCCAGGCTGCCGATCACCGGGGTGATGCCCAAGGCGGTCATTTCAGCGGCTTGTTCGGCACTGCGCACCAGGCCAGTGACGGTGTGGCCAGCCTTGACCAGGCCGGTGGCGATGGAGCCACCGATAAAACCTGCGGCGCCGGTAACGAATACGTTCATGGAGCGTTCTCCTGACTGAGTAAGTGATGGGCTCAGTATCAAGGGCCGATCCTTGACGAATAAGCCCCTGCCGCCCAATTCACTCTTGCGCGGAGGTCACGAATCAGCAGGCATACCGCGCCAGCTTGGCCTGGATAAAATCGAGGAAACACTGGATACGCAGCGCCAACTGCGAGTTGCGGTAATACACCGCGTGGATCGGCTGGCGATAACCGCTGTTGAACGCCTCCAGCACCGGCACCAGGCGGCCGGCGTCGATATCGGCGCTGGTCATGAAGTTCGACAGGCAGCAAATGCCCTGCCCTTCCAGCGCCAACTGGCGCAGGGTTTCGCCGCTGGACGCAGAAACGCTCGGTTGGATCAGCCAGCGGTCGCCTTCCACATGGCGCAGCGGCCAGTGGTTGAGGGTTTCGGTCTGGGTGAAGCCCAGCAAGGTGTGATCGGCCAACTCGGCCACCGTGGCCGGTGCGCCGAATTGCGCGATGTAGTCGGGGCTGGCAAGGATATGCAGCGGCGTACAGCCGAGGGAACGGGCATGCAAGGTGGAATCGGCCAACACACCGATACGAATCGCAATGTCGGTGCTCTGTTCCAGCAAGTCGATGATCAAATCATCGCTGTTCAGCTCCAGCTGGATTTCCGGGTACAAGCGGCGAAACTCGGCGATGTACGGCACGATCCCATGCAGCATGAACGGCACGGCTGCATTGATGCGCAACCGTCCTGCCGGGTTTTTCTGGCGCGACGACAGGCGTTCTTCCAGCTCATCCATCTGCGCCAGGATGACCTTGGCCTGCTCGAAGAAATACTTGCCCTCTTCGGTCAGGTCCATGCGCCGCGTCGTGCGGTTGATCAGCGTGGTGTCGAGCTTGGCCTCCAGGCGCGACAGCGTGCGGCTGACCGCCGACGGCGTCTGCCCGACCTGCTCCGCCGCCGCGGAAATCGAGCCGCACTCAATCACGCTGACAAAGATTTGTAGCTCGTCGGATCGGGCTTTCACGGGCGGTCCTCGTTATCGGTTCGCAGCAGCTTACACCGAGAGGTTGAACACCTGCGCCAGATGCTGCTCGTAGCGCGCCACGTCGGCTTCGATGGCCGGGCGTTTCATCACGTCCACACAGAGGAAGGTCGGCAGGCCGGTCATGCCGAGGAATTCGTTGGCCTTGTGGAATGGGAAGTACACGGCGTCCACGCCCTTGGCTTCAAAGAAGTCGCTCGGGTCGTCGAAGGCTTGCTGCGGCGCGTTCCAGGTCAGCGACAGCATGTACTGCTTGCCGTGGATCAGGCCGCCGCTGCCGTATTTCTGCGACGCATCGGAACGGGTGCGGCCATCGCTGGCATACAGGCTGCCGTGGCCTTCGGTGAAGACTTCGTCGATGTACTTCTTCACGATCCACGGCGCGCCCATCCACCAGCCGGGCATTTGGTAGATGATCACGTCGGCCCAGAGGAACTTGGCGACTTCTTCGGCCACGTCGTAGCCGGCGTCGATATGGGTGACCTTGACGTCGATCCCGCCACGGTCCAGCACGGCCAGGGCGGTGTCATGCAGGGTGGTGTTGTAGCGACCATCGGAGTGGGCGAACTGTTTGCCGCCGTTGAGCAGGAGTACTTTTTTCATGGGAGGGTATCCAAGAGGTTGAAAATGTCTGGACGCAGACTATCGACCTCGGCCCCTTGGAATAAGCGGCGGCACCGCAAAATACATTTGACTGAAATGCACGAATACCTTGGCGATTGTTAACCACTGATCAGCAGATGAGCGCCCAACAGCGCCATGCCGATAAAAAAAACGCGCTTGAACAGCTGCGCACTGATGCGCTGACGCACCACCTGGCCGAGCCACATGCCCAGCAACGCCGGCACCAGCGCCAGCAGCGAGGCATTGATCTCGCCGCCACCCAGGGTACCGCGCCAGGCCAACCCGGCGGCCAGCGCCAGGGTCGAGACGGTAAATGACAGCCCCAACGCCTGCACCAGCTGATCGCGGTTCAAGCCCAGCGCCTGCAAATACGGCACCGCAGGAATCACAAACACGCCGGTGGCCGAGGTAATAACGCCGGTGATCACGCCACACAGCGGGCCCAACCAGCGTTCGTTTGCAGGCTTGACCTTGAACGTGGGCAAGAACAGACCGCTCAACGCATACACCAGCAATGCCCCGCCCAATGCGTGCACCACCCAACGGCCGCCGTCCATCCCCAGCCACACGGTGCCAAGCCCGGTGCCGAGAGCGATCAGCAACAACATCGGCCACAGGCGTTTGAGCAACGCGCTCAAATGGCCACCGAACGCCAGTTGCCAGAGATTGGTGACCGTCGAGGGAATGATCAGCAGCGCCGCAGCCTGCGCCGGCAGCATAGCCAGGCCGAGCAAGCCCATGGCGACGGTGGGCAGGCCCAGGCCGATCACACCCTTGACCGTGCCGGCCAGCAGGAAAGTGCCGAACACCAGCAGGGTCAGGGCGGGACCGATGTCTTGGTAGAACGCGAGGACGGTATTCATGGGCTGATTGTGCGGGGTTGGGGCGGGGTTGGGAATTCGCCATATACTGAGGCAGCCTCTTGTTTTGTGTGAGGCTGATGCCGCCTTCGCGAGCAAGCCCGCTCCCACATTTGACCGAGTTCCAACATGAGAATGCGATCGAATGTGGGAGCGGGCTTGCTCGCGAAGAGGCCAGCCCAACCACCCGAGAACCCGGACCATGCACTTTGACCTGATCGACCTGCGCCTCTACCTGCACATCCTCGACACCGGCAACATCACCGCCGGCGCCGCCCGCAGCCATTTGTCCCTGGCCGCCGCGAGCGCACGCATCCGCGCCATGGAAGCTTCACTGGGCATCGAATTCCTTGACCGCGGCCGCCGTGGTGTCACCCCAACACCCGCCGGCACTGCCCTCGCCCGCCACGCCCGCCTGCTGCTGCAACAGGCCGAGCACCTGCAACAGGACCTGGCCGAATACGCCAACGGCAGCAAAGGCCAGGTGCGCCTGCTGTGCAACACCACGGCCCTGAGCGAATACCTGCCGGAATTGCTCGCGGACTTTCTGCACGAACACCCCAACCTCGATATCGACCTGCAAGAGCTGCCCAGCCTGCGCATCACCCAGGCGTTGCGCCAGGGCACGGCGGACCTCGGGATTATTTCCGACGCAGTAGACACCCACGGCTTGCAGACCAAGCCCTTTCGCGACGACCCGCTGGTGTTGATCATGCCGCTGGACCATCCCCTGGCCGTGGGCAGCGTGAGCTTTATCGACAGCCTGCAACACGACTACGTCGGCCTGGCCGCCAGCAGCGCACTGGCGGTGTACCTGGAGGAACAGGCGTTGCACGCCGGGTTTCGCCTGCACACACGGATTCGCGCCGAGGGCTTTGATGGAGTGATCCGCATGGTCGCCGGCGGCGTCGGCCTGGGCATCGTGCCCCAGGCCGCACTGCAGCGGTGGCCGGCAGCGCAGCGCTTCAAGACCCAGCCGCTCAATGAAGACTGGGCCCGTCGCCGCCTGTTGTTAGCCGCACGCTCGTTCGATCAACTGCCCGGTTACGCCAGAGCCTTGTCTGACACCTTGGCCCGCCCCTTGCGGAAGAACCCGTAATACACCGCCGACAGAATCAGCAGGAACGGCACGCCAAACACCAGGGTCATCTTGAACGCCTCAGTGAAGTACGTGGTGATCATCACCGCGCCCATCAGCACCAGGCCCAGCAGCGTGCTGTAGGGAAACAGGCGCAGCTGGAACGACAGCTTCGGCCCGCCATGGCGCTTGCGATAGCGGCGGAAGAACAGGTGCGTGAGAAAGATCATGAACCAGGTGAAGATCGCACCAAACATCGAGATCGCCATCATCAGGGTGAACGAGCTTTCCGGGTACACCACGTTGAGCAGGGTCGCCAGGGCAATGCCCGAGCTGGACAGCAACAGCGCGTTCAACGGGATGCCGCTCTTGCTCAGGGCGCCCATGGACTTGGGCGCGAACCCGGCGCGGGACAGGCTGAACATCATGCGCGTGGTGATATACAACTGGCTGTTCATTGCCGACAGCGCCGCGATCAGGATCACGAAGTTCATCACCCCGGTGGCGCCGGGAATGCCGATGGTCTGCATCACCGTGACGAACGGGCTCTGGGTCTGCCCGGCCTGGTTCCACGGCACGATGGCGAGCATCAGCGCCAGGGTCAGCAGGTAAAACACCACCAGCCGCACAATGGTGGCGCGGAAGGCTTTTTTCACCGCCTGTTCCGGGTCGGCCGCTTCACCGGCCGCCACGGCGATCATCTCCACGCTCAGGTAACTGAAGATTGACACGATCACCGCCATCCACATACCGCTCAGGCCATGGGGGAAAAAGCCGTCGTGGGCCGTGTAGTTCTGCACGCCGTATTCCGGGTTGCCGGAACCGAACACCACGTACACCGCCAGGATGATGAAGCCGACGATGGCGCTGATCTTGATCGTCGAGAACCAGTATTCGAAGTTACCGAAGGTCTTCACGCTGATGGCGTTGAGCAGGATCAGTACGCTGGAAAACGACACGATCCACACCCACTCCGGCACGTTGGCGAACCAGTACTTCATGTACATCGCCACCGCCGTGACCTCGGCGCCCACCGCCAGCACAATCGCCGCCCAATAGGCATAACGCACCAGGAACCCGGCCAGCGGGCTGATATAGAACTCGGCGTAGGCACCAAAGGAGCCAGAGGTGGAATGGGCCACCGTCATCTCCGCCAGGCAACCCATCAACAGCAAGGTGATCAACGCGCCGATGGCGTAGCTCACCAGTACGCTGGGCCCGGCATAACCGATGGCGTAGGCGCTGCCCATGAACAGCCCGGTGCCAATGGCGCCGCCGATGGCGATCATGCTCATCTGGCCGGAAGTGAGCTGGCGCCTCAGGCCCAGTTCGCGTTGGGTAATTTCTGCAAAGCCGGTGTCTGGCGTGGTCACGTGGTGTGCCCCTTTATTATTGTGATTGCACGGTTTGAATATTGACGCAGATCCCCTGTGGGAGCGGGCTTGCTCGCGAATGCGGTGGGTCAGCTTGCACATGTATTGCTGATCTACCGCTTTCGCGAGCAAGCCCGCTCCCACACAAGCCCACTCCACATGTTGATATGTGTTGTGTCAGGTGACGCTATTTCTGACTTTGAATTGTGGCTGGTCCCAGGTGCGCTGATCGAGGATTTCACCGAGGATCTCCACGGCATCAAATACCTCGGTAAAGCTTGTGTACAACGGCGTAAACCCAAACCGCATGATGCGCGGCTCGCGGTAGTCACCGATCACGCCCCGGGCGATCAGGGCCTGGATCACCGCATAACCTTCAGGGTGTTCAAAACTCACGTGACTGCCGCGCTTGGCGTGTTCACGCGGGGTGATCAGCACCAGCCCGTGGGCAGCGCAACGCGCTTCGACCAACGCGATGAACAAGTCGGTCAACGCCAGGGATTTGCGGCGCAAGCTGGCCATATCGGTCTGCGCAAAAATCTCCAGGCCGCATTCCACCATGGCCAGCGAGGTGATCGGCTGGGTGCCGCACAGGTAACGGGCAATACCGGCGCTCGGCGCATAGGCCGATTCCATGGCGAACTGGCGCGTATGCCCAAACCAGCCCGACAACGGCTGGCGCACCAGGTCCACCAGCGCCGGGTTGACCCACACAAACGCCTGGGAACCCGGGCCGCCATTGAGGTATTTGTAGGTGCAACCAATCGCGTAATCGGCAGCGGCCTGGTGCAGGTCGATGGGCACGGCGCCTGCCGAATGCGCCAGGTCCCAGATACTCAGCGCGCCGCATTCGTGGCTCAACGCAGTGAGCGCCTGCATGTCGTACATGTAGCCGGTCTTGTAGTTGACGTGGGTGAGCATCACTACCGCCACGTCGGCGTCGATGGCGTGTGGCAACTCGTCCGGGCTGTTGACCAGCCGCAGGGAGTAACCCTGTTGCAGCAGCTCGGCCAGGCCTTCGGCGATGTACAGGTCGGTGGGAAAGTTGCTCGCTTCGCTAACGATCACCTTGCGCTGCGGGTGACGCTGGCGCTGCACCGTCAACGCGGCGCTGAGCACCTTGAACAGGTTGATCGAGGTGGTATCGGTGATCACCACTTCGCCGTCGCGCGCGCCGATCAACGGGGCCAGGCGATTGCCCAGGCGTTGGGACAATTCGGCCCAGCCGGCGCTGTTCCAGCTGCGGATCAAGCCATTGCCCCACTCCTCGCTGATCACCTGTTGCGCCCGCGCCAGCGCCGTCACCGGACGGGCGCCGAGGGAGTTGCCGTCGAGGTAGATGACGCCGTCGGGCAAGGCGAACTGCTGGCGCAGCGGCGCCAGCGGGTCTTGATCGTCGAGGGTTTGGCAATGGCTTCGGGTGGTCATGGTCTGTCCTGGTTTTTATAAGTAAGGATGAACCAAATAATGAACGAAGATTTAGAGAATTTTCGTGCAAAGTGCTGGGTAACAAGCTAATTAAGCTGTAGGAAATTCGAATTAAACCCCTAAACACGCGGATTTATTCTAAGCATGATTCTCGACGCCACCGACCTGCGCCTCCTGCATTTTCTGCAACAGGATGGGCGTATCAGCAACCAGGAACTGGCAGAGAAAGTCGCGCTGTCACCGTCCGCCTGCCTGCGCCGTTTGCGCCTGCTGGAAAGCGAGGGTGTGATCAGTGGCTACCGCGCCGTGCTGAATGCCGAGCAGTTGGGCATCGAGTTGGAAGCCATCGTCCACCTGTCCCTGCGCCAGGATGTGGAGGATTGGCATGAGACGTTCATCAAGAAGGTGCAAGGCTGGCCGGAAGTGGCCAGTGCCTATGTGATCACCGGCGCGAGCAACTATGTGCTGCGGGTGCAAGCGCGCAATCTCAAGCACTTTTCGGACTTTATCGTGAACCACCTGAACCGCACAGCGGGGGTGATGGATATCCGTTCGGAGATTGTGTTGCAGAAGATCAAGGATCGGGATGAGGTGCTTGACTTGGTCATCCGCAAATAGCGGCAACACCACAAAACCCTGTGGGAGCGGGCTTGTGTGGGAGCGGGCTTGCTCGCGAATGCGGTGGGTCAGCCACCGCAAATGGCGACTGATACTCCGCTTTCGCGAGCAAGCCCGCTCCCACATTTTTAACCGCGTTTAGTCTTCGAGGGCGCGCACGCGCTGCATGCGTTTCTGCTCTACCGGCGCAGCCGAGGACTGCAGCTCAAAGTCAAAATCAATCTGCGCAAACCGCCCTTCTACCCCAAACTCCCGCGCCAGCTGCTGATCGTCACTGAAACGAATCTCGGCAATCAACTCATCCCGCGTCGCGTAGGCAAAATCATCGTGCAGGTATGGATCATCCGACAGGTTGATCTGCGTGGTCAGGTGCCGATGCCCCGGCGCCGAGATAAAGAAGTGAATATGCGCCGGCCGCTGCCCGTGGCGGCCCAGTTGATCGAGCAACTGCTGGGTCGGCCCGGTCGGCGGGCAACCGTAGCCTGACGGCACGATGCTACGGAAACGATAGTTGCCCTGGGCATCGGTCTCGATGCGGCGGCGCAGGTTGAACTCGGACTGGGAAGGGTCAAACCACGAGTAAGTCCCGCCCGTGTTGGCCTGCCACACATCGACAATCGCCCCGGCCAGCGGCTTGCCGTCGGTGTCGCGCACCTGGCCGCGCATGAACAGCGGCGCTGCCGCGTCGGTGCCATCGTCCAGCCGTGCTTCGTATTGGGAGAGCGGCGCCCCGGCCACGTACAGCGGGCCTTCGATGGTGCGTGGCGTGCCGCCGGATTTGCCGGCTTCCTCGTCGGCCGCGTCCATCAGCAAGTCCAGGTAGTGCTCCAGGCCCAACCCGGCAGCGAGCAAACCCGCTTCCTGGTTCTTGCCCAGCTCGTTGAGGTAGTTGACCGCCTTCCAGAATTCTTCCGGGGTCACTTCCAGGTCTTCGATGATGTTCACCGTGTCCCGCAGGATTCGGTAGATCAACGCCTTGGTGCGCGGGTTGCCGCCGTCGTTGAGGTTGCCGCTGGCTTCTTCGAGAAACCGTTGGGCATGGGCAGTCTGGGAAATTCGGATGGACATGGTGCAATCCTCATCTTGTAATTATTAGTGTTGAAAACAGGCTTAACGGTCGTCCTCATGAATCGACGAAGGGTGCCGGCACAGCGCGTTCACTTCGATGGCCATGTAGGGGTAAAGCGGCAGTTGCATCAGCAGGTCGTGCAGTTCTTGCACGCTGTCGACATCGAACACGCTGTAGTTGGCGTAGAGCCCGGCGATGCGCCACAGGTGGCGCCATTTGCCCTCGTGTTGCAGGCGCTGCGCCAGGGCTTTTTCTTCGGCCTTGAGGGCGGCTGCGCGCTCGGGGTGCATGTCCAGCGGCAGGTTCACGGTCATTTTTACGTGGAACAACATGGCAGGCGCCTCTTAGTGTTTGTCACGACGGAAGAACGCCAGGCGCTCTTCATCAATGGCCAGGCCCAGGCCCGGGGCGGTGGAGACATGCAGGTGGAAGTCGCGGTACACCAGCGGCTCGGCGAGGATGTCTTCGGTCAGCAGCAGCGGGCCAAACAGCTCGGTGTCCCACGCCAGTTTGTTCAGGGTCAGGAACGCATGGGCCGAGGCCAAGGTACCGATGCCACCTTCGAGCATGGTGCCGCCGTACAGGCCGATGCCGGCCGCTTCGGCAATCGCCGCGGTGCGCAACACGGCACGCGGGCCGCCGTTCTTGGCGATCTTGAGGGCGAACACCGAAGCCGCGCCTTCGCGGGCCAGGTTGAAGGCATCTTCCACGCACTCGATGGACTCATCCGCCATGATCGGCGCCGGGCTCGACAGGTTGAGCCGGGCCATGCCGCCACGGTTGTTGCGCGAGATCGGCTGCTCGATCAGATCGATACCGTTGTCGCCCAACACCTTGCAGGCACGCAGGGCGACGGCTTCATCCCAGGCCTGATTGACGTCCACCCGCACACTGGCGCGGTCGCCCAAGGCTTTTTTGATCGCGATCACATGGGCCAGGTCCTGGCTGACTTCGCCGGCACCGATCTTCAACTTGAAGATGCGGTGACGGCGCAGGTCGAGCATTTTCTCGGCCTCGGCGATGTCTTTTTCGGTGTTGCCGCTGGCCAGCGTCCAAGCCACCGGCAGCGCATCGCGCACACGGCCGCCGAGCAGTTCGCTGACCGGCAGGTTCAGGCGTTTGCCCAAGGCGTCGAGCAAGGCGCTTTCGATGCCGGACTTGGCAAAGGTGTTGCCACGGATGCTGCGCTCCAGGCGCAACATGGCGGCGTTGATATTGCTCGCATCCTGGCCGATCAGCAGCGGCGCAAAGTGGCGATCGATGTTGACCTTGATGCTGTCCGGGCTTTCGTTGCCATAGCTCAAGCCGCCGATGGTGGTGGCCTCGCCGATGCCTTCGATGCCGTCGGCGCAACGCAGGCGGATGATTACCAGCGTCTGGTTTTGCATGGTGTGCATCGCCAGCTTGTGCGGGCGGATGGTAGGCAGATCGACAATAATCGTCTCGATCGACTCGATGGCGCAAATCGGCATGGCAATACCCGTTGGGTTCTTTATAGATTTGTGTCGATTCTGTCCCGCATTTTTTCTGGGTTCCAATATAGAATTAGTCTCAAACAATACTCTCAAGGTATGAAGGGAGCTGACATGGAACTGCGTCACCTGCGCTATTTCCAGGTGCTGGGCGAAACCCTCAACTTCACCCGCGCCGCCGAACGCCTGCACATTGCCCAGCCGCCGCTGAGCCGGCAGATCCAGCAATTGGAAGATGAATTGGGCGTGATCCTGCTGGAGCGCGGCCGCCCGTTGCGGCTGACCGAGGCCGGGCGGTTTTTCTATGAACACGCCAATGTGTTGCTGGAGCAACTGCACAAGGTGTGCGACAACACCCGACGCATTGGCCAGGGCGAGAAGACCTGGCTGGGCATCGGCTTTGCGCCCTCGACGTTGTACGGTGTGCTGCCGGAGTTGATCCGCCGCCTGCGCAACCACGAGGCGCTGGAGCTGGAACTGGGCCTGTCGGAAATGACCACCTTGCAGCAGGTCGAAGCGCTCAAGGCCGGGCGCATCGATGTGGGCTTCGGGCGGATTCGCATCGACGATCCGGCCATCGTCCAGCGCGTGTTGGTGGAAGACCGCCTGGTGGCCGTGCTGCCCGCCGGCCACCCGTTGCTCGCCGCGCCCGCCACGCTGGCGCAGTTGGCCGCCGAGCCGTTTGTGCTCTACCCCGGCAACCCGCGCCCCAGCTATGCCGACCATGTGATCGCCTTGTTCGACGCCCATGGCTTGAGCCTCCAGGTAGCGCAGTGGACCAACGAGTTGCAGACCGCCATCGGCCTGGTCGGCGCCGGGATGGGCGTGACGCTGGTGCCGGCGTCGGTGCAGGTGCTGCACCGGGCGGATATTGGCTATACGCCGGTGGTGGAGGCCACGGCGACGTCGCCGATCATCCTCAGCCGACGGGTGAATGATCAGTCGCCGGGGTTGAGGCATTGTTTGCAGTTGGTGGAAGAACTGATCTGAGGTCTCACAAACACTGCAATTCTCCTGTGAGAGTGAGTTTGTGTGGGAGCGGGCTTGCTCGCGAAAGCGGTGGGTCAGCTTGCACATGTATTGCTGACCCACCGCTTTCGCGAGCAAGCCCGCTCCCACAGTTTTTGATCTCCACAAGGTTCAGGCAATGCGCAGGCGCTTGCGTTGCAGTGTCTGGCTGGGTGACTCATCGAACAACTTGCGGTACTCCGCCGAGAACCTGCCCAAATGCGTAAACCCCCAGCCCAAGGCAATCTCGGAAATGGTCCGCGTCGCACCATGCTCAAGAATCTCCTGACGCACCGCACTCAACCGGTACTTCTTCAAATAGACCATGGGCGACAGGGCAAAATACTTGCGAAACGCATCGAACAGCTTGAACCGCGACACCCCGGCAGCGGCTTCCAGATCTTCCAGGTGCACGGCTTCGCGGGCGTTGTCGTGGATAAACTGCCGCGCCCGGATCAGGTAGTGCGGCAACTTCACCCCCAGTACATCGCGCAGTTCTTCTGAATAGTTGTTCGGCTGCGCGAGGATCAAGCCCTTGATCAGCGAGCTTTCCAGGTCCCGGGTAAACGCCGCCTGTTCATACAATTCACTGCTGCATTCCAGCTCGGCAATAAAGTAGCGCGCCATGCGCCACCAAGACGCCGACGCGCCCTCCACCGCATCCATCACCGACTCAAAGCGCAGCGGCGTGTCGATAGGGCGTTGCAGTAAACCTTCCAGGGACTCGCTCATCGCCGCCCGTGTGATCACCACCTGCAACTTGCGGCAGTCGCCGGAAATCGCCAGCACCTGATGCTCGTTGGGCGAGATGATCACGCCTTGGTCACGGTTGGAACTCAGGCACTCACCGTTCTTGCTCAACTCCTGTTCGCCTTCCAGGGGCAGGCTCAGGCTGTAGCTGCTGAAGTGCTCGGCGTCTTCGATGTCGATGGTCACGTCGGTGCCGTATTCGATCACGCCCAAGGTGGTGGCGCGGGACTTGAGCACATTGGCGCTGTGGTGGAAGCGCAAGCGCTCGGGTGTGGCGGTGGTCAGTCGATGGGGCCCACAGATACCGGACATCCAGCTGCGGGCGCCCTCCAGGTCGAAACGTTGAATCGTTTGGCTGCTCATCAGGATGCACCCACGGCGGTTAGGCGTTTGCGCGCTCTGGCGGCGCGTCATTGTTAGTGATCGACAGCAAGTTCCACGCCACGCCGGGGGCATTGCCACTGAGTGGATAGCACCGGCAGATTATGTGGATAAACGTAAGACTTTTCCGGCAATTGCCCGCCAAGACAGTAGCGCATTACGTCACCGCCCTGCACCGCTGTGGGTATTTGCTGCCCAATTATCCGGCGCACCTTCCCCGATTAAGCGGATAGCCCGCGCCCTGCCCCACTGCCTCTAATAAACCACCGATTAGCCCCTATCAAAAAGGTGCCTCCCATGAGTGGTGCAAGAAGCGTCGAGCAGTGGAAAACGTTTATCGAAGGTTGTCTGGATTTTCGCCCGGTGGACGAGGTGTTCCGCATCGCCCGCGACATGTTCACCGAGCCGCAACTGTTCGACCTGGAGATGGAACTGATCTTCGAGAAAAACTGGATCTACGCCTGCCACGAAAGCGAACTGGCCAATAACCACGACTTCGTGACGATGCGCGCCGGGCGCCAGCCGATGATCATCACCCGCGACGGCGAGGGCCACCTGAATGCGCTGATCAACGCCTGCCAGCATCGCGGCACCACGTTGACGCGGGTCGGCAAGGGCAACCAGTCCACATTTACCTGCCCGTTCCACGCCTGGTGCTACAAGAGCGATGGCCGGCTGGTGAAGGTCAAGGCGCCGGGGGAATACCCGGAAGGTTTCGACAAGGCGACGCGCGGACTGAAAAAAGCCCGTATCGAAAGCTACGAGGGTTTTGTGTTTATCAGCCTGGATGTGAATGGCACCGACAGCCTGGAAGACTTCCTCGGCGACGCGAAAGTGTTCTTCGACATGATGGTCGCCCAGTCCGCCAGCGGTGAGCTGGAAGTGCTGCCGGGCAAGTCCGCCTACACCTACGACGGCAACTGGAAGCTGCAGAACGAAAACGGCCTGGACGGTTATCACGTCAGCACCGTGCACTACAACTACGTGGCCACCGTGCAGCATCGCCAGCAGGTGAACACGGAAAACGGCACTGCCTCCGGCAGCACGCTGGACTACAGCAAACTCGGCGCCGGCGATGCGAATACCGATGACGGCTGGTTTGCCTTCAACAACGGCCACAGCGTGCTGTTCAGCGACATGCCCAACCCGAGCGTGCGCTCCGGCTACGCCACCATCATGCCGCGCCTGGCCTCCGAACATGGCCAGCAAAAAGCCGAATGGATGATGCATCGCCTGCGCAACCTGAACATCTACCCGAGCCTGTTCTTTCTCGACCAGATCAGCTCGCAACTGCGCATCATCCGCCCGGTGGCGTGGAACAAGACCGAGATCATCAGCCAATGCCTGGGGGTGAAGGGCGAGTCCGATGCGGACCGCGAAAACCGCATCCGCCAGTTTGAAGACTTCTTCAACGTCTCCGGCATGGGCACGCCAGACGACCTCGTGGAATTCCGCGAAGCCCAGCGCGGTTTCCAGGGCCGGCTGGAACGCTGGAGCGATATCTCCCGCGGCAGCCACCGCTGGCAAACCGGGCCCACGCCCAACAGCGAAGCCATCGGCATCCAACCGGCGATGACCGGTACCGAATTCACCCACGAAGGCCTCTACGTGAACCAGCACCGCAACTGGCAACGCTTCCTCCTCAACGGCCTCGACAAACAAGCGCTGACACTGCGGGAGGTGGAGTGATGAATGCCCAGTTGCAGTACCAGATCGAACAGTTCTTCTACCGCAAGTCCGAGCTGTGCGACGCCCAGGACTGGGACGCCTACGTGCAGCTGTTCGACCCCCACAGTGAATTCCACCTGCCGCAATGGGACTCGGAACACGTCTATACCCGCGACCCCAAGCGCGAGATGTCGCTGATCTATTACGCCAACCGCTCGGGCCTGGAAGACCGCGTGTTCCGCCTGCGCACTGGCAAGGCCGCGTCGGCGACGCCGATGCCGCGCACCTTGCACCTGATCAATAACGTGCGCATTGCCGAGCAGGCCGACGGCACGCTGCAAGTGAAGTTGAACTGGCACACGCTGTTTTATCGTCTGGCCACTTCGGAGCAGTTCTACGGCCACGCCACTTATAGCCTCAAGCCCCATGGCGACAGTTGGCTGATCACGCGCAAGCATGCGTTGTTGCTCAACGACACGATCAACTCGGTGCTGGATTTCTATCACCTCTAACCACGATGCGCTTTTTTTGTGGCGAGGGAGCTTGCTCCCGCTGGAGTGCGCAGCGCTCCCAAGCTTTTTGGGGCCGCTGCGCAGCCCAGCGGGAGCAAGCTCCCTCGCCACAGGGTTGAGCGTGTGGAGTCTGGAAAATGAATCACAAAGTGGCGTTCAGTTTTGCCGACGGCAAGACCCTGTTCTTTCCAGTGGGCAGCCATGAAATCCTGCTGGATGCCGCACTGCGCAATGGCATCAAGATCCCCCTGGATTGCCGCGAAGGCGTGTGCGGCACCTGCCAGGGCCGTTGCGAATCCGGCGATTACAGCCAGGACTATGTGGACGAAGAAGCCCTGTCCAGCCTCGACCTGCAACAGCGCAAGATGCTCAGTTGCCAGACGCGGGTGAGGTCCGACGCGACCTTCTACTTCGACTTCGATTCGAGCCTGTGCAACGCGCCGGGGCCGGTGCAGGTACGCGGGACGGTGAGCGCGGTGGAGCAGGTCTCGGCCAGTACGGCGATCCTGCACGTACAGCTGGACCAGGCGCTGGATTTTCTGCCCGGCCAATATGCACGCATTGCGGTGCCGGGCACGGACAGTTGGCGCTCGTACTCGTTTGCCAACCGGCCGGGCACCCAGCTGCAATTTCTAGTGCGCCTGCTGCCCGACGGCGTGATGAGCAACTACTTGCGCGAACGCTGCCAAGTGGGCGATGAGCTGTTGATGGAGGCGCCGCTGGGGGCCTTCTACCTGCGCCATGTGACCCAGCCGCTGGTGCTGGTGGCGGGCGGCACCGGGTTGTCGGCGTTGCTGGGCATGCTTGATGAGCTGGCCGCCAACGGTTGCGAGCAGCCGGTGCACCTGTATTACGGCGTACGCGGCGCCGAGGACTTGTGCGAAGCGGCGCGCATCCAGGCCTATGCCGGGAAAATTCCGGGGTTTCGCTACACCGAAGTCCTCAGCGCGCCCTCGCCGCAATGGCTCGGCAAACGCGGCTACCTCACCGAGCATTTCGACCTGGCGCAATTGCGGGACAGTTCGGCGGATATGTACCTGTGCGGCCCCCCTCCAATGGTCGAATCCATCCAGCAATGGCTGGCGGATCAGGCACTTGTTGGCGTTCAGCTGTATTACGAAAAGTTTACGCAGAGTAATATCTGACCCCTCAGCACTTCTGAGGGGCTGATGCGGCGTGCACTCAACCCTGAGAAAAACAAGTAGAAGGGAATGTTAATGGCGGATGACATGGTTAACCCGGTAGGCCTCAAGCGAGGCCTGAAGAACCGGCACATTCAGCTGATCGCCTTGGGAGGGGCGATTGGCACGGGGTTGTTCCTCGGCTCGGCCGGGGTGCTCAAGTCGGCGGGCCCGTCGATGATCCTCGGCTACGCAATCGCGGGTTTTATCGCGTTCCTGATCATGCGCCAACTCGGCGAGATGATCGTCGAAGAGCCGGTGGCCGGTTCTTTCAGCCACTTCGCGCACAAGTACTGGGGCGGTTACGCAGGTTTCCTCGCCGGCTGGAACTACTGGGTGCTCTACGTGCTGGTGGGCATGGCCGAACTGACGGCCGTGGGCAAGTACATCCAGTTCTGGTGGCCGGAGATTCCGACCTGGGTCAGTGCGCTGGTGTTCTTTGTCGCGGTGAACCTGATCAACACCCTGAACGTGAAGTTCTTTGGTGAAGCCGAGTTCTGGTTCGCGATCATCAAGGTGGTGGCGATTGTCGGCATGATCGTGCTCGGCTGCTACCTGTTGTTCAGCGGCACCGGCGGCCCGCAGGCGTCCATCAGCAACCTGTGGAGCCACGGCGGGTTCTTCCCGAACGGCGGCATGGGGCTGTTGATGTCGATGGCGTTCATCATGTTCTCGTTTGGTGGCCTGGAACTGGTGGGCATCACTGCCGCCGAGGCCAGCGAGCCACGCAAGGTGATCCCGAAAGCGATCAACCAGGTGGTGTACCGGATCCTGATTTTCTACGTCGGCGCCCTCACCGTGCTGCTGTCGCTGTACCCGTGGGACCAACTGCTGCAAACCCTCGGCGCGTCGGGCGATGCCTACAGCGGCAGCCCGTTTGTGCAGATCTTCTCGCTGATCGGCAATGACACCGCGGCGCACATCCTCAACTTCGTGGTGCTGACCGCGGCGCTGTCGGTGTACAACAGCGGCGTGTACTGCAACAGCCGCATGCTGTTCGGCCTGGCCGAGCAAGGCGATGCGCCGAAAGCGCTGATGAAGCTGAACAAACAAGGCGTACCGCTGCGCGCCCTGGCGATTTCGGCACTGGTGACGATGCTGTGCGTGGTGGTCAACTACGTGGCGCCCCACAGTGCGCTGGAGTTGTTGTTTGCGCTGGTGGTTGCGTCCTTGATGATCAACTGGGCGCTGATCAGCCTGACCCACATCAAGTTCCGCAAGGCCATGGGCGAGCAAGGCGTGACGCCGTCGTTCAAGACCTTCTGGTTCCCGTTCAGCAACTACCTGTGCCTGGCGTTCATGGTGGTGATCATCAGCGTGATGCTGGCGATTCCGGGGATTCGCAATTCGGTGTTTGCGATGCCGGTGTGGGTGGGGATTATCTATGTGGCGTATCGGTTGCGGGTGAAAAACGGCAAAGTAGCCGTGGCGCAGTAACCTAATGTGGGAGCGAGCAAGCCCGCTCCCACAGTTTTGATTGCATTCCAAAATGAAGAAGCCCCGGTGATCCGGGGCTTTTTTGTTTAGAGGGTTGAGCGTACTCGCCACAACTCGGGAAACAACACCGTGTCGAGCATCTTGCGCAAATACCCCACACCTTCAGTGCCGCCGGTGCCCGGCTGGAAACCGATAATCCGCTCCACCGTGGTCACATGCCGGAAGCGCCACTGGCGGAACGAATCCTCCAGGTCGATAAACTTCTCGGCCAACTGATACAAATCCCAGTAACGGCTCGGATCGCGATACACCTCGCGCCACGCCGCTTCCACGGATTCATCGTGTACCGTCGCCGCCGTCGGGTCGCGCTCGGCGCGTTTTGGATCAATCGTCAGGCCCGCCTTGAGCATCAGATTGATCGCCTCGTCGTACAGCGACGGCGTGGCAATCGCCACTTTCAACTCGTTCAGCAGTTCTGGCCGATGAGCATGGGGCCGCAACAACGCCGCGCTTTTATTGCCGAGGATAAATTCGATCTCACGGTACTGGAACGACTGGAATCCCGACGACTGCCCGAGGAACGGGCGGATCGCCTTGTATTCCGATGGCGTCATGGTCGCCAGCACCGCCCAGGCGTGTACCAGTTGATCGAAGATGCGCGACACCCGCGCGAGCATCTTGAACGCCGGCGGCAACTCCCCCAGGCGCACGTGTTCGCGGGCGGCCTTGAGTTCGTGGAGCATCAGTTTCATCCACAGCTCAGAGGTCTGGTGCTGGATGATGAAGAGCATTTCGTTGTGGTCCGGCGACAGCGGGTGCTGGGCACTGAGGACTTTGCCCAGGTCCAGGTAATCGCCGTAGCTCATGGACTCGGAGAAATTCAGTTCGGCGTTGTGCCATTCTTCGGGCGGTTGGTAGTCAGCAGAGAAGGGACATTGGCTCATCGCGTGGGCTCCTTGAGCGGGCGGAGAATGGCGCGGACCGGGCTCGCGTCGAGGTTGGCAAAGCGCAGCGGCAGCGCGATCAGTTCATAGTCGCCCTCCGGTACGTCATCGAGCACGATGCCTTCGAGTATCGCCATGCCATGGCGCGCCACGGCATTGTGGGAATCCATGGTCTTGGACTGTTGCGGGTCCAGGGACGGGGTGTCGATGCCGATCAAACGCACGCCCAGGCTGGCCAGCAGTTCAATGGTTTGCGGGGCGATGGCGGTGAAGTTCGAATCCCATTCGGTGAGCGGCGCTTGTGGATAAGTGCGCAGCAGCACGCGCTCGGGCAAGTTATCCACACGGCCTTCGAGCTGATGCGGCTGCACCAGCGCGCCGCTGCCCAGGCAATGCAAGACGCGGCACGGGCCCATGTACACGTCCAGCGACACCTCGCCGATCGGCGCACCGTCCGCGCTGTAATGCAGCGGCGCATCCACATGGGCGCCGGTGTGCGGCGACAGGGTTATGCGCCCGACATTCACCGGGCACTCCGGGCCGAATTGCCACACGCGCTCTTCCTGGAACGGCGTGTCCCCCGGCCAGGTCGGGGTCGCCGTACTCAAGGGCGGGCTGATATCCCACCACGTTTTTATTGGGTTCATTTCAAGGCTCTCGGCGGTTACTGGAGTGAATGATACGAGGGCCTGCTGCGAATTTTCTTGCGAATTCTGGCGCGAAGTGGGAAATCTTTCGCACTTACTGCGAGGAAATGGCTGATTGGTGATTGAAAATGTCATCTGCACACTACACAACAGTCAACACAGAACCCATGTGGGAGCGGGCTTGCTCGCGAATGCGGTGTATCAGTCACAGATGTGTTGTCTGATCCGCCGCTTTCGCGAGCAAGCCCGCTCCCACATTAGGTTTCAGGGTGTCAGATGAATCGCAGGCGGCTGCGCTTCTGGACATCCCGATGTCGAGTTCAGACCACTGGCCCTGCGCCCAAGGCCTTAGGGTGCATCTTTCCATTCCCTGCCTCGGAGACATCATGTCCAAGCCCATCACCGTACTGCGTGACACCCACCCCTTGCCGGTCCTGGATGCCTGCAAATGGGAAAAGCTCGAAGGCGACCCGCACACCGTCAACCTCAACGCCTACACCAGCGAAGACGGCAGCAAGATCATGGGCACCTGGATCTGCACACCGGGCAAGTGGTACGTGGACTATGTGAAGTGGGAATACTGCCACTTCCAGGAAGGCTACTGCATCATCACCCCAGAAGGCCTGGAGCCGATTCATCTGCGGGCTGGGGATATCTTTGTGGTGGAACCGGGGATGAAGGGGACGTGGGAAGTGGTTGAGACAGTGCGTAAGTATTTTGTGTTTGCTTGATTGAATCGTCGGTCGAGTTCACAAACAAAAAAACCGCCGTTAAGGGCGGTTTTCTTTCATACGGCTCAGCGACTCTTGCCAGCCAAGGGGCCTGCTGGCTCCATGTCTTTGCCATGTTCAATCGCAATGCTGAAAAATCTCTTTTGATTGGCTGACATCAATCCACCAAGCTTTTTAGCCTCGGCAGAAAAATCTGCGACCAATTGCGCATTTGTTTTCCGGGTAGTCGTTTTCATCAGACCAAGCCTCTGTAAGCCTTGTATGTGTGCCCAATACTAGGAGCGCTCGACTGAAATCACAAGGCGCTGCTTTTCGTCATATTCGAAGCCAAGTCGCGCATAAGTAGACATGGCATCGGGCCGCGGTTCCTGAATCTCGATACACGAGCAACCAATGACACGCGCATAGGCGTCGATGGCACCAAGGGCAAGCGCGGCAATCAGGCCCTTCAAAGGATGTTGACTATCTGGACTCCCTTCCAGGAGCACTATTTTAATGGTGACTTTGCTGTCACGAGGTGTGGCGTAACAAAGGCCGCATAGCTGCTCGTCATGCCAGATGGACAAATCAAACCCTTTGACATCCAAGGCCTTCCAATCAGGAACATCCTCCCAGGGAAACTGAGCATCTCCTCCCCAGCGGTTGAAGGCCTCAATTGCACGAGCATCAATGACATCAAGGCGGACTTTTGAAGCATCGAGTGATTGATCTCCCAACTCAGTCCATTGGTCAGCGAATGCAGCCAGCGCCGACTTTTTCGACTGTGATTGGAAGATCACGTACTTGAGGGCGTTCGCGTATCGACGTGCCATAACGATCAGATTCTTGGAAACGGCGCAAACGATACCAAGATCGAGCGTTGCCTTGAGTTCAGGATGAATTCAAGGTTTTTCAGGTTTGCGATAACTGTTGATAATCGCCGAGAAATCCTTCCCGCCTTCCCCGCGCTGACTCATCGCTTGATACAACTGCTGCGCCACCGCGCCCAGAATCACAGGTTGCTTAGCCTGGCGTGCCGCTTCAGTCGCCAGCCCCAAATCCTTGAGCATCAGGTCAGCACCAAACCCACCGGTATAACCACGGGACGACGGCGCGGTTTCAATCACACCCGGCCACGGGTTGTAGGTGTCAGAACTCCAGCAACGCCCGGTGGAGCTGTTGATGATCCCCGCCAGCACCTGGGTGTCGATGCCCAGTGCATCGCCCAACGCCATGGCTTCGCTGACGCCGACCATGCTGATACCCAGCAGCAGGTTGTTGCAGATCTTGGCGATCTGACCGGTGCCGACTTCACCGCAGTGCACGATGTTGCGGCCCATCTGCGCCAGCACCGGTTGCAGGGTGGCGAACAGTTCCGGGTTGGCGCCGACCATGAAGGTCAGCGTCCCTGCTGCGGCGCCGCCGGTGCCGCCGGAGACCGGTGCGTCGGCGACTGCAACGCCTTGCTTGGCCGCCGCAGCGGCGACATCGCGGATGGTTTGCGGGTCGATGGTGCTGCAATCCACCGCCGGTACGCCTTTGCCGATGGCGGCCAATACGCCGTCTTCACCGAGCCAGACGCTGCGCACATGGGCCGCAGCCGGCAGCATGGTGATCACCAGTTCCGCGCCGCTTGCGGCATCACGGGGTGAATCGCTGATGCTGCCGCCCAGTTCGGCCAGTTCCTTGAGCACTGTCTGGTTCAGGTCAAACAGGTTCAGCGCGTGGCCAGCCTTGATCAGGTTGCGGGCCATGGGCGCGCCCATGTTGCCCAGGCCGATAAATGCAATCTTCATGGTCGTCTCCCGGAATCAGCGCAGGTTGATGGTGGTGTTGACGCCATCGTTGACCGTGTCGTCGTCGAACCAGCGGCTGGTGACGGTCTTGGTCTGGGTGTAGAACTGCACCACTTGCTTGCCGTACGGGCCGAGGTCGCCGAGCTTGGAACCACGGGAACCGGTGAAGCTGAAGAACGGCACCGGCACCGGGATCGGGATGTTGATGCCGACCTGGCCTACATCGATTTCACTCTGGAACTTACGCGCCGCCGCACCGCTTTGGGTGAACAGGCCGGTGCCGTTGCCGAACGGGTTGGCGTTGACCAGCGCGATGGCCTCATCGAGGGTCGCGACTTCGAGCACCACCAGCACCGGGCCGAAGATTTCCTGGGTGTAGATCTGCATGTCGGTGGTCACGCCCGAGAACAGGGTCGGGCCGACGAAGTTGCCGTGCTCGTAGCCAGGCACCTTGATATCGCGGCCGTCCAGTTCCAGCTTGGCGCCTTCTTTCACACCGCTTTCGATCAAGTCCAGGATGCGTGCCTTGGCGCGCTTGGAGATCACCGGGCCGACATCCGTGCCCGCTTCGCTGCCAGCGTTGACCTTGAGTTTCTGCGCCAGCGCCTTGAGGTCCGGCAGCCATTGCTTGGCCGCGCCCACCAGCACCACCACCGAGGTGGCCATGCAGCGCTGGCCCGCCGCGCCGAAACCGGCCCCGACCAGGGCGTTGAGGGTGTGTTCGCGGTTGGCATCGGGCAGCACCACGGCGTGGTTTTTCGCGCCCATCATCGACTGCACGCGCTTGCCGTGTTTGCCGGCCAGGTCATAGACGTGAGTGCCGACGGCGGTCGAACCGACAAAGGACACGGCCTTGATGTCTTTGTGGGTGCACAGCGCATCCACCACATCCTTGCCGCCGTGGACCACGTTCAGTACGCCAGGCGGAACACCCGCTTCGAGCGCCAGCTCAACCAGCAGCACGGTGGACAGCGGGTCCTGTTCGGACGGTTTGAGGACGAAGGTGTTACCGCAGGCAATCGCCATCGGGAACATCCACAGCGGAATCATCGCCGGGAAGTTGAACGGGGTAATCCCGGCACACACGCCGATGGGTTGGCGCAGGGTGTAGGTATCGACGCCACCGGCGACGTTCTCGGCGAATTCGCCCATCTGCAAGGTGCCGATGGAGCACGCGTGCTCGACCACTTCCAGGCCACGGAAAATATCGCCTTCGGCATCGGCAATGGTCTTGCCCTGCTCGGCGCTGAGGACGACGGCGATGCGCTTGGAGTGCTCGCGGATCAAGGCTTGCAGCTTGAGCATGATGCGCATGCGCGCGCCGATTGGCGTCAGCTTCCAGGTCTGGAAGGCGCGCTGGGCGGCGTCGATGGCGGCGTTGACTTCATCGGCCGTGGCGAACGGGACTTTGGCCAGCACCTCTTGGGTGGCTGGGTTGACGATGTCGTGCCATTCAGTGGTCTTGGACTCGACCCATTCACCGTTGATCAGCAACTTGACCTGTTGTACGGAAATATCGGCAGATGCGTTCATGGGGTCTCCAATTCTTATTGATATGCAGAGAACCAAGGCGTTGAACCGCCTTGAAGAATGAGGCGTTCGGACTGTTTTTGGAGTATAGATGTGCAAACTTCTAATAAGAACGCACATAAAAGCCGGTCCAATATGCAAAAAAACATCACGTCACTGGGCTCCCTGAACTGGGATGACCTGAAGTTTTTCCTCGAAGTGGCCCGTACCCGCAAGGCCAGCGTCGCCGCCAAGCGCCTGGCGGTGGACTACACCACGGTGTCGCGGCGCATCAGTTCGCTGGAAGTCTCCCTCGGCACCCTGCTGTTCGAGAAGTCCCGCACCAGCGGTTTCGTCCTCACCCCCGAGGGCCAGCGTTTGCTGGGCTACGCGGAGTCCATCGAAAGCACCTTGCACATGGCCTGCGAGCAAGTCTCCGGCTCCGGCGTGGCGCTGTCCGGCCATGTGCGCATGGGCTGCACCGAAGGCTTCGGCAGTTTCTTCGTCACGCCGCAGTTGAGCCATTTTGTCGACACCTACCCGGCGATCTCGGTGGACATCCTGCCCCTGCCCCACTTCATCAGCCTGTCCAAGCGCGAAGCAGACATCGTCATCGCCCTGGAACGTCCGGAACACGGGCCCTACGTGTGCTGCAAACTGTGCGACTACAAATTGCAGCTGTACGCGACCCAGGACTACCTCGACCAACACCCACCGATCCGCAAACCGGCGGACTTGGCCGAGCATCCGTTTATCAGCTATGTGGATGACTTGGCCTTCAGCTCGGAGCTGCTGTACCTGGCGAATGTGGTGCCTGGCGCCAGCGCCAGTTTGCGCAGCACCAGCGTGATTGCGCAGTACGTGGCGGCGCAGCAGGGGCGGTCGATGGCGATTTTGCCGTGCTTTTTGGCGGCGCAGGACCCACGGTTGTTGCCGGTGCTGGGGGAGGAGATAACGATTACGCGGCAGTTTTGGATGTATTGCCGGGAGGATCTGAGGAAGCTGAAACGGATTACGTTGTTGTGGGATTACATCCGCGAGGTGACGGAGCAGAACCAGGGGTTGTTGATGGGGGAAACGCGCCAGATGCGGTTTGCAGACTGACCGAATCTAAAGCACACCACAGGTCAAAAATGTGGGAGCGGGCTTGCTCGCGAATGCGGAGTATCAGTCGCCATTTTCGGTGGCTGACCCACCGCATTCGCGAGCAAGCCCGCTCCCACATTTGAAATGCATTTCAGATTGAGATCGGGTGAATCGGATCAGTCCGCGATCACCACGATCGACACCCGCCGATTCTCCGTACGCCCCGCCACCGTG
Source organism: Pseudomonas sp. KBW05 (assembly GCF_003852405.1). Classification (GTDB taxonomy): domain Bacteria; phylum Pseudomonadota; class Gammaproteobacteria; order Pseudomonadales; family Pseudomonadaceae; genus Aquipseudomonas. The sequence continues at coordinate 11,638 of NZ_QAJM01000029.1, read as the reverse complement.
GTGTTCGACGCCACCGGTTCGCTGCTGCCCAGGCCACGCAGCTGGATGTTTTCTTCCTTCATGCCCACGCCCGTCAGCACCTTGGCCACGCTCTTGGCGCGGCGCAGGGACAGTTGCTGGTTGTAGGCTTCTTTGCCCGAGGCATCGGTGTGGCCGTCCACGCGCACGCGTTCGATGCCAACACCCAGCAGGGCCTTGCCGATGCGTTCGACGATATCGGTGCTGGGTTTGTTGAGCGCTTCGACGTCACTGCCAAACAGCACTTTGCCCGACAAGCCAAACGCCCAGCCTTCGTCGGTGAGTTCAAAACCCTGTTGCTTGAGCACGGCAACTTGCGCCGGGGTCAGGCCTTTGGGTGGGGCCGTCTGGCAGCCGCCGAGGGCGAGCAGTGCCACCAGCAGGGTGATAAACATAAAACGTGCGGTCGAGAACAAGGGATCAACTCCTGTGTTGAACATTGACGACGGGGCTCTCCGGCTCCGCCGTTTGCTGGCCGCCGAGCGACAGGCGCTTGGCCTGGTACATCGCTGCGTCGGCGGCATTGAGCAAGGTGCCAGGGGTGGCGCCATGATCGGGGTAGATGGCGATGCCGATACTGAGGGAGGTCAACACCTGGGTGTTGCCCGGCACCGGGATTGGCAAGTCCATGCTGGCGATGATTTTGTCGGCGATGCGCTGGGCATCTTCAAGCTTGTGCAGGGGCGCCAGCAGGATGGCGAACTCATCGCCACCCAGGCGCGCGACCAGGTCGTCTTCACGCAACTGCGCACGCACACGCTCGGCCACGGCGACCAGGACGGCATCGCCGGCGGCGTGGCCGAAGTTGTCGTTGATGTCCTTGAAGCGGTCGCTGTCGAGGAACAACACGGCGACCCGCTCGTTGAGTTTGGCGGCGCTGCGCAGAGCACGGATCAAGCGACCTTCGAAAAAGGCACGGTTGGGCAGGCCGGTGAGGCTGTCGTGGTTGGCCTGGTGCGCGAGGGTTTCGTTTTCGCTTTGCAGGTGGCTTTGCCAGGCTTCCATTTCGCCGAGCAAGGCGTTGAAGTCGCTGCCCAGGCTGTCGAGTTCGGCGATTCGCGCCGGTGGCACGCGCCGGTCGAAATCACGCTCGCTACGGGCAGCGTGGGCCACGGCGGCGAGGCTTTGCAGCGGGCCGGTGATGCCGCGCAGCAGGCGCTGCGCCAGGTGCAGGGCGACCCAGGCGCTGAGGGCGGTGCAAATCAGGATGCCGGCCAGGCCGCTGAGCAAAAAGCGCAGCAGGCTGGCGCCGTGACCGGTCAGGTGGATGCTGCCCACGGTGCGCCCTTGATGGAGGATCGGCTGGCTGATGGGCTGTTCGAGCAGGGTATGCGCCAGTTCCAGTTCAACCCGCGAGAGCATCCCGGTGTCCGGGCGTACCCATTGCGCCAGCAGCTTGCCGTTGGCGTCGAAGACTTCGGCCCGGGCCACTTCTTCGGTGGAGGCGATCAGGCTCAGGGCTTCGGTGGCGGCGGAGCTGTCGTTGAACACCACCGCCGCTTCCACGGTGTAGTTGATGGAGCGCGCGATCAGGTGCAGGTTGTGCTCGGCGTACACCCGCAGCGCCAGCACGCCGAGCAGGGTCAGGGACACGCTGGCCAGGCTCACCGCCACCAGCGCCAGGATCATATGCCCACGCCCGATGACCGAGCGCAGGGTCGGGCGCACGTTTACCGCGCTCATGGCTCGGGCGCCCGACGACGGGACAGTTGCAGCACGCTGGGGTGAATGCGCACGCCGCTGCGTGCCACGGAGTCGAGATTGACCTCGAACGACACTTGCTCATCCCCCACCCGCAGGCAGAACAGGCTGCCCACCGTGCATTGGTCGCCGCCTTCACTGATGCTCAGCACCGGGTGCCCGATCAGCGAGGCAAACAGTTGGTTGCGTTCATCGCCACTGAGCTTGCCGATATACACAGCGTTGCAGGCATTGACGATATCGGGATGGTCAGCCAGCAACCGCTGTACCCGCACCGGGCGACCGGTGGCCTGGGTGGTGCCTTTGATCAGGTCGTCGGTGTACTGGGTCGGCCCGACGATGCACAGGCGCAACTGCGCCGGCTCCACCGGCCAACGGGCATAGCTGAGGATGCCAAGGACCACTTGGGTCACCGCCTGGGCGCGGTGATCTGCCGGGCTCGGCGCCTGGGCAAAAACGCGGGGCGCGAGTAGGCCAAGAACCGCCACCAGTAACATGCGTCTCCAGCTCAAACTACGCTCTGTGGACGAGCCAGCCACCTTCATGCAGCGATTCTCTCAGGTCTTTTCAAGATGATGCCGCAACGATAGCACAGCGATGGAAACCCCCGCGATATGGCGCCATAAATGACCTATCAGTCAGATTTTTCCGCGTCATGGTCCAACTCCAGCATCAACCCGCTCAAGCGTTTGACCTTGCGCCCCACAGCCTCTTCAAACACGCCGCCGCGGGGCTCGATCAGGCTGAACCAACGCTTGGCGCGGGTGATGCCGGTGTAGATCAGTTCTTTGGTCAGCACCGGGTTCAGCGCGTCCGGCAGGATCAACGCGGTGTGGGTAAATTCCGAGCCCTGGGATTTGTGCACAGTCATGGCGTACACGGTTTCCACATCATTCAGACGGCTGGGCAGTACAAAGCGCACGCCGCCCTGGCCGTCGTTACGTGGGAAGGCCACCCGCAGCACGTGGGAACCGCCGTCGCTTTCCGGCAGCTTGAGGGCGATGCCGATATCGCCGTTCATCAAGCCCAGGCCGTAGTCGTTGCGGGTCATCAGCACCGGGCGGCCTTCGTACCATTGCTCATCGCCGTCGATCAGCCGCACTTTGCGCAAGGCGGCGGTGATGCGCAGGTTCAGCCCTTCCACACCCCACGGGCCCTTGCGCACGGCGCAGAGCAGTTGGAAGGCGTCGAAGGCTTGCAGCAGTTGCTGCGCCCAGTGGGTCCAGGCTGCATCTTCGCGCGGGGTGTCGAGGGCCGGGCGCGCGCTGCGCAGCAAGTCGAGGTAGTAGCGATAACCCTGGGCACCGTCGCTGCCCTGCCCGTCCAGCACCAGGCGTTCCAGGGCGTGATCGTGTTCGCCCTTGAGCCTGACGCAGGCCAGGTCGGCGTGACTGCCGGCATTCAACAGTTGCCGGGCTTGCTCGGCGCTTTGCTGGTTGACCAGGCGCGCCAGTTGGCCGATCCCGCTACCTTCACCAAAACGCCGCGAGTAGCGCAGCATCACCACTTGCTGGGCCAGCGGGTGGCTGTCATCGAGGTCTTCTTGCAAGCCACTTGTGCTGAGGTCTTCGCCGCTGACCGCTTGCAGCCATTGCCGGGTCTCGGCGCTGTACCAGCCCGCTTCGGCGTCGCGGCACAGGTCGCCGAGTACGGCGCCGGCCTCGACCGAGGCGAGTTGGTCCTTGTCGCCCAGCAGAACCAGGCGCGCGTGCGGCGGCAAGGCGTCCAGCAGGTTAGCCATCATTTCCAGGTCGATCATCGAGGCTTCGTCCACCACCAGCACATCCAGGGGCAAGGGGTTGCCCACGTGATGACGGAAGTGCCGCGTGCCCGGGCGGCTGCCCAGAAGGCGGTGAACGGTGGTGACCTGGGTCGGGATTTTTTCGCGCACGGTGTCGGGCACCGTCAGCGACTGCACTTGCTGGCTGATGGACTCGGTGAGGCGCGCGGCGGCTTTGCCGGTCGGCGCGGCCAGGCGGATGCGCAGCGGGCTGCCGGCTTCCACTGCCGGGGCCTGTAACAGTGCCAGCAGGCGCACCACGGTGGTGGTCTTGCCGGTGCCGGGGCCACCCGTGACGATGCTGAACGCACCGCGAGTGGCCAGGGCGCAGGCAAGTTTTTGCCAGTCGATCACGCCATCGGGCGGCGGCTGGTCGAACAGGCCATTGAGGCGCTGGGGCAAATCCGCGGCGATGGTTTCCTGGCTGGCGAGACGCCGGCGCAAGGCGCTGTCGATGCGCCGTTCGTAGGTCCAGTAGCGGCGCAGGTACAGGCGCGTGCCGGACAAAACCAGCGGACGGCTTTGTGCCGACTCGCTGCCGTCGCCGCCCAGCGCAACCAGGCGACTGGCGGCCAGGGCTGCGCACCAGTGGGCGCCGTCGAGTCCGTTGAGCAGTTGCGACGGTAGCAACATTGCACCGGTTTGCAGATCGCCTTCGGGCGGCAAGGACAGGGCGAAGTCCGGCGCCTTGAGGGTTTCGAACAGGTCCAGGCACACGTGACCGTGGCCCAGTTGGTGACTGGTCAATGCGGCGGCCAGCAGCACCACCGGGTCGGCCTGGGGGTCGAGTTCGTGCAGGAAGCCGACGAAGGCCTTGTCCAGGGCGCGCAGCCAGCCGCGGTCGACCCAGCGTTCAAGCAGTTGCACGAGGTCAGCGGCACGGCTGAGGGGTTCCAGCGCCTCAAGCGGCAGGGGCGACAGGCTCATAACAGGACTCCTTGTTCCCAGGCGGGCTCAACCTTGGGCGGGATGGGCTTGCCCTGGAACAACAGGTCCAGGCTTTCGATCAGCTCACGGGGCGGACGTGTGAAGTACGCGCCCCGGCTGGCGGATTGAACGCCGCGCAGGAACACATACAGCGCACCGCCGACGTGGCGGTCGTAGTCATAATCCGGCAGGCGTGCCTTGAGTTGGCGATGCAGGGCCAGTAGGTAAAGGACGTATTGCAGGTCGTACCGATGATCGAGGATCGACTGTTCCATGGCTTCCGGTGTGTAAGCCGAATCATCGGGGCCAAGCCAGTTGGATTTGTAATCCGCCACGTAATAGCGACCGTCGTGTTCAAACGTCAGGTCGATAAAGCCCTTGAACATGCCGTTGAGCAGCACCGGTTCGGCGGCAACCCGCGAGACGCCGTTATGGGTGTGCTGGCATACCAGTTTGTCGAGGGCGAGCACGTCGACCTTGTGGCTGGCGAACCAGAACTCCATTTCGATCTGGTACTGCTGCAAGCTGCTGAGGGCGACCTGGTCGTTATCCACCGGCAGCGGCGTTTGCAGCAACTGGCCGAGCCAACCGCTGAGGGTGGTGATCCAGCCTTCCCAGTTGCGGCGGTTGCAGCGCGCGCCGACGGCTTGTTCGATGGCCTGCGGCGTGACGTTGAAGCCATCTTCGCCGGCCCACTCCAACAGGCCGTGGAGAAAGGTCCCCGGATTCGGGCCGCGTGGGAAGCGGTGAATATCGCTACCGGACGCCGCCACTTCGCGGGGTGCGTCGGGATCGAGGCGCTCGTCATCGAACAGCTTTTGCGCTTGTGGGCTTTCCGGCGCCTCAGGCGTGGCCACGCTCATGCTGTCGCCAATGCGCAAGGCGCTGTAGGACGCAATCCACCAGTTCTCCGCAGCCTTGCGTTTGGGCAGCAGCGGTGCGAGCAGCGTGGCTTCGTTACGTGGCGGGTGGAAGAGGATGTCTTGCGCCTCGGGCACTTGCCCGTAGTGCATGGCGGGGCAGCCTTCCTGCAAGTCCAGCAACCAACGCGCCAGGGCGGCGGACTCGCCCAACGAAGCGCCGGCGCCGAGCAGGTAGCCCAGCGCAGACAAGTGCAGCACGGAACTGCTGCTATTGCCGCGCTTGAGGTCGGCGATGCCCAGCCAGCAAGCGTGCTTGGCGCGGGTCAGGGCGACGTAGAACAGACGCAGGTCTTCGGCCAGGCGCTCGTCGTCGGCCTGGGCGATCAGCTCGGCGGTGGCGCGCAGGCTGACTTGGGGTTTGCCCTGTTCATCGTGGTAGTGCAGCGGCAAGCGGCTGCCGTCCACCGGTTTGGCTGAGCAGATGAACGGCAGGAAGACCAGGTCGTATTCCAGGCCCTTGGACTTGTGGATCGTCACGACCTTGACCAGTTGCTCGTCGCTTTCCAGGCGCAGGATCTGCTCTTCGCCGGCCTGCCCCGACAGCGCCAGGTGTTCGGCCAGGTGGCGGATCAGCGCTTGCTCGCCATCCAGTTCCGAGGCGGCCTGTTGCAGCAACTCGCTGAGGTGCAACAAGTTGGTCAACACGCGCTCGCCATCGCTGCGGGCGATCAGGGTTTGCGGCAATTTGAAGTCATGGAGCAGGCGGCGCAGCATCGGCAGCACGCCTTGGCTGCGCCAGATCGCGCGGTAGCCACGGAACTGCATCACGCGGGTTTCCCACGCCAGTTCGTCCTGGTTCAGACGCTCCAGTTCCCGCAGTGACAGGTTCAGGGTCACGCAGGCCAGGGCGGCGCGCAGCGGGCGTTCGACGTCCGGTTCGGCGCAGGCCTTGAGCCAGGCCAACAGGTCGTGGGCTTCCTGGGCGGCGAACACCGAGTCTTTGTCCGACAGGTACACGCTGCGCACGCCACGGGCGGCCAGTTCGGCGCGCACGGCCTGGGCTTCCTTGCCGTCGCGTACGAGGATGGCAATGTCCGACGGCAGCACGCCGATGAAGCTGTCATCCGCTTGCAGGAAACCGGCAGTGCCCTGCTGCCCGCCGTTGAGCAATTCGACAATCTGCGTGGCACAGGCGGCGGCCAATTGTTGGCGGTACACCGCGTTGGAAATCGGCTGGTCGGTGGGCAGGTGCCACAGGTTCATCGCCGGTAGCGTTTGGCCATTGACCTGCAATTGCTCTTTGCGGCCCTGGGACAATACCGGCTGGAACGGCACCGGGTTTTCACCGTCCGGCTTGCGGAACAGGAACGCGCCACGCCCGTTTTCGGCACGTTGGAACACATGGTTGACCGCTTCGACCATCGCATGGCTGGAGCGGAAGTTGGTGCCCAGGGTGTGATGGCGCCCCGTGGTGGCCTCGCGTGCGCGCAGGTAGGTGTAGATGTCGGCGCCACGGAAGGCATAGATCGCCTGCTTCGGGTCGCCGATCAGGAACAGGCCACTGTCGCGGTGGTTTTCTTCGATGCGGTAGATGCGGTCGAAGATGCTGTATTGCACCGGGTCGGTGTCTTGGAATTCGTCGATCAACGCGACGGGAAACTGTTCACGAATCACACTCGCCAAACGCTCGCCGCCTTCAGCCTTTAGGGCGCTGTTGAGGCGGGTGAGCATGTCGTCGAAGCCCATTTCGGCGCGGCGCCGTTTCTCTTCTTCGAAACGTTTGCCGACCCAACCGGCGGCATGTTGCAGCACGGCGGCGTCGGGGGTTGGCAGGGCGTCGAGGGCGGCCTTGAGGCCGGCCATCGCGTCGATACCGGGGTGATGCGGCGGGTCGCCCTTCCAGGCTTCGGCCATGCCATCCGGGGTCAGGCGGGTAAAGCCGGTGCCGATGTCGAGTTGTTCAAGGGTTTCGTCCGCGGCCCAGGCGCTGATCTTTTCGAACCACGGTTCGAAGTAACGCGCCTGCATCTTACGACCGTCGACGGTTTTGGCGGCCACGGCTTGTAGGCAGATGTCACGTAGTTCGATGGCCCATTGTTGCCAGGGCGCCTTGAGCTCCCTCAGGGCTTCGCGGCGCTCTTGCAGGCAGGCGTTGATCAGCTCGGCAGGGTCGCGGGTTTCACCGGTGGGGCGTTCACTGCCAAACAGCGCGCGTACCCGTGGCATCAACGCAGCGGGGCCACCCCAGTTCGTGCGCACCCAGGTGAGCGCGTCGTCGTGCATCGGGTAGCAGAACAGCCGCCAGTAATCGCGCAGGACCTCACCGAGCAAGTCGCTGTGGTCGGTTTCCAGGGTCTGGGTGAACAGGCTGCCGCTGTCGAACGCGTGTTCGCGCAGCATGCGCTGGCACCAACTGTGAATGGTCGAGACGGCGGCTTCGTCCATCCACTGTGCGGCGATGTCCAGGCGGTTGGCGCAGGCGGGCCATTGCTCCGGCGGGTATTGGTCACGCAGTTCGGTGATCAGCGGGTCGAGTTTGTCGATTTCGCTGCGGAAGAAACGCGCCGCTTCGGCGAGCCGGATGCGAATGCGCTCACGCAGCTCCTTGGTCGCGGCGTCGGTAAACGTCACCACGAGGATTTGTGGCGGTAGCAGTTCGCGGCCAAAGCCGGACTCATCGCCACCGTTCCCCAGCACCAGGCGCAAGTAGAGGGCCGAGATGGTGAACGTTTTGCCAGTGCCGGCGCTGGCTTCAATCAGCTGGCTGCCTTTTAGCGGGAAGGCCAGGGCCAAGGGTTTGCTGCTCATGCGCTGGCCTCCTCGCTGGTGAGTGATCGCCATGGGGCGTTGATGAGCGGGCGATACAGGGTTTCGCACCAGCCGTCGAACTCTTCGCTGGCGATGAGCGTGGCGTAGTCGGGGAATTGGCGGGTGAGCGCCGGGGTTTCGCGACGCTCGCCGTCGGTGTTTACGCCGTCACCTTCGTAGGTTTTTTGGGCGGCGGCTTCAGCCTTCGCGGGGTCTGATTGACCGAGCCAGGCGAAGGCGGTTTTGACCGCGACCGGCAGCGGCTTTTTCATACCTGCGTGCCAGGCCAGCAGCAGGTTGCCGAGGATTTCCCGGGCGGTACTTGTTTCCAACGGCGGCAGTAGCAAGGTGTCATCGCTGGCCACCAAGCCGGTGCTCAACGAAAGGCCGCAAGCACACGCGACGACGTGATTGACCCATGGGCGGATCAGGCGATGCCACTTGCGGGTCTTGATCGAACCGATGCTGTTGGGGATGGTGGTCACGCTTAGCAAACCGCCATCACCGCGCCGGTGCAGGCCGCTGATCCAGCCTTCCAGCTGAATGCCTTGATGCTCAAAACTGACCGGTTCGGCGCCGGTGTGTGGCGTCGGCCAGAGGGCCAGCAACTGTTGGTAGCGTTGCAGCAGGTCGGGCAAGGGTTCGATCAATTCGTTGCGCAGGCATTCGCCAAAACCGACCATCGGCAGCAGGCCGCTGCCTTGCAAGCGTAGGGCCTGGGCGTTGAGGGCTTGGTCGAGATGTTCGGGTTGGGCCAGCGCTGCGCTCAACAGGCTATCGCTGAGGCTGTAGCGTTGCAGCGCATCGAGGACGAAGGGTTCTTCATCGGCAAGGGGCACTTCGGCCGCCTCAAAGAAAACTTTCAGGCGCTGACTGAAGAAATGTTTGACCGGGTTACGTAGGAAATCTTGTAGCTGGCCGAGGCTCAGGGGTTCTTCCTGTTGGTGCTCTGGCAGCTCCTCTGCCTTGGGTTCGGCATCGGCTGCTTCGTGCAGCAACTGCCATTCGCGGGCGTAGCTGAACAGCGGATCGCCTTCGTGGAAGTAGCGGGCGCTGAAGGGTTGCAGTGGATGCTCTTGGGTCATTACTTCGAGCAACGGATCCTCGCTTTGGGCGTGGTGCCAGCCGCTGGCGAGATGATCGCGCAATTGACCGATCAGGACCGAGGCCGGGCGCTCGCTATTGTCGCGGATGCTGCGGCCGACCCAGCTGATATAGAGCTGGTCGCGGGCGGAAAGCAGGGCTTCGAGCAGCAAGTAGCGATCGTCTTCACGGCGTGAACGGTCGCCGGGGCGGTAGTCGCTGCCCATCAGGTCGAAGTCCAGCGGTGGCTGGGCGCGCGGGTAGTCGCCGTCGTTCATGCCGAGCAGGCAGACGAGCTTGAACGGGATCGCGCGCATGGGCATCAAAGTGCAAAAATTGACAGCACCGGCGAGGAAGCGTTGGGACAGGCGGCCTTGGTCCAGGCCGGCGAGCCAGGCTTCGCGGACGACGGTGAGGGGTAATTCGTCCTGTAGGCCGACGGACTCGCAGGTTTCCAGCCAGGTTTCGCGCAGTTGTTCGAGTTGGCCGAGCAGGTAGTCGTCGTGTTCACTGCTGGGCAGGAAGAACAGTTGCATCAGGCGTTGCAGGCGTTCGCCCCACGTTTGGGGAGCGGCCGGCTGGGACAGGGTTTTATGCGCATCATTGAGTGCATCGAGCAACGCTACCAACGGGCCGATCAGGGCAGCGTCGAGGCCGCCGATTTCGTCATAGGGCTCGATGCCGTCGCAGGCTGCGCCGGTGCCTACGGCGTAACCGAGCAACATCCTACGCAAGCCGAATCGCCAGCTGTTTTGTTCCAACTCGCTCGGCAAACCTAGGCCTGCGCGTTGTTCCGAATCGAGCCCCCACCGGATGCCAGCGCCTTCGATCCAGCGATGCAGCGTGGGCAGGTCGCGCTCTTTTATGGCGAACCGTTCGCGCAGGGCCGGGACGTCGAGCAGGTCGAGGATTTCACTGACCGGGAAGCGGCTGTCGGGGAGTTTCAGCAGGTGTTCGACGGCGATGAGCAAGGGGTCGCGGCCGCGTTGGCCCTGGTCGGTGAGGGTGAAGGGGATGAAGCGCGGGTCGTTGCGCTCAAGTTGGCCGAACACTGCACGAATGTGCGGCGCATAGCTGTCGACGTCAGGGACCATGACGATGATGTCGCGGGGGCGCAACGTGGGGTCGGCGCTGAAGCGGTGGAGCAGTTGGTCGTGGAGGATTTCCACTTCGCGTTGGGCGCTGTGGGCGATGTGGAAGCGGATGGAAGTATCGTGCTCCAGATCGACAGCCGGCCAGAGCTCGCGGGTTTCATTGAGCGGACGCAGTTCGAGGATGTCGTCCTGGAGCTGGTTGAGCAGCGTGGTGGGTTCGCTGTCGCTGAACAGGTCGATGCGACCATCGCGGAACGCGGCGCGGTAGCTGTTGGGATCGTCGTAACTGTCCAGCAGGCTGATGTAGTCACGACCTTGTTTGCCCCAGGCGGCCAGTAACGGGTGGGCGTGCTGGTGCAGGGTTTGCGGGTCGATGGTGACCGGCATGCCTGTCTTGCGGGCCTGGCGTTTGTATTCATTACGCAGCAGATCTTTGTCGGCGACGATGTCGGACCAGTGGTGACGGCAAGGGTTGTGTACGCACAGCAGAACCTGGCTGAAACGTGCGAGGCCGGCGAGGGCTTCCAGCGCTTGGGCCGGCAACGATGAAATGCCGAAGACGATCACTCGGGAAGGTAGGCCTGGAGGGGCTTTTTCCAGAGTATTGATACGTTCGATAAAGCGCTGATGAACGCCGGCACGGCTTTCGGCCATGCCTTCTTCACCCACGTCCAGCAACAGCGCACGCCATAACTCGGCTTGCCAGCAGTTGGCCGGGTCTAGGGGTTTTGACTCGCCTCGTCCGTTACGCAATTGGTGGCTGCCTGCGGCCCAGTCCTCGAGCCAATCGGCGCGGTAGACCTGGTATTGGTCGAACAAGTCAGCCAGGCGTTCGGCAAGTTGGTAGCGCTTGCGCAGGTCGGTGTCGTGAGTGAGGAAGCGCTGCAGCGGCTCGAAATGAGGTTGATCGATGAGTTCCGGGAGCAGGCGCATCAGGCGCCAGGTCAGCGGGGCTTTATCGAGCAAGGACTTGAGCGGGATTTCGTCACGGCCAAGGACCATGCGGTAGAGCTGCCACATGAAGCTGCCGGGGAGTTGCACATCGATTGCGGCGGCGATACCACAGCCGCCCATGTCGTCATCTTCCGGGTCTTCGGCCAGGGCCAGTTTGAGCCATTGGGCGATGCCGTTGCTTTGTACCAGGGCGATTTCGTTTTCCAGAGGAGCCAGGGGATAGCGGCGCATCCAACTGACGACCAGGCTGCGCAGTTCGTCCAGGCGGTTGCCATGAACCACCATGAATCCAGCGCTGAGAGACGTCGCATCCGGCATAACGGCTTCCTTGGGAAAACAAAATCGAGGCGTGGACTTTAGCATTGAAGGTCACTGCAATGGCCCTTCACGTACTTTTCGACCGCCCAAAA
>NZ_QAJM01000028.1 GCF_003852405.1 Pseudomonas sp. KBW05 | reverse complement strand
ACGTTGTTGCCTTCGATGGCGTAGTAACCAGCAGCGTTGGAGCCTGGAGTGAAGCTTATAGTCAAGTTATCGCGTGAGGTTTCTTCGTCATTAGCAACGAAAGTACCGGCGACAGTGCCCTCAGCGGCTGAGTTTTCTTCCAGGGTGTTCGCTGTAACAGTGATCACCGGCACATCGTTATGCAGGTTGACAGTCGGCTGGCCTTCGCCATTCGAATGCGCGCCCGCTGGATCGGTAACAGTCAGGTCGATCTTCGGCAGCTGGTTGCCAGCGTTGACGAAGTCCGCACCTGCCTTGGTCAGCACAACATTGTTGCCGTCGATGGCGTAGTAGCCAGCGTCGTTAGTGCCCGGAGTGAAGGTGATGGTCAGACCCGAACGTGGAGTCTCTTCGTCAGTCGCTGTGAAAGTACCAGCAACAGTACCTACAGCAGCCGAGTTCTCTTCAATCGTAGCCGGAGCAACAGTGATCACCGGCACGTCGTTAACCAACGTCACATCCGGCGTAGCCGCATCGTGCGCGCTGCCTTTATCGGCATCGGTCACGGTCAGATCAATCGCTGGCAGCTTGTTGCCGGCGTTGACGAAGTTCGCACCCGCCAGGGTCAGCACCACGGCATTGCCAACGAGGGTGTAGTAGCCATCTTTGTTGCTGTCGCCGGTGAAGGTGACTTTCAGCTGGGCAACCGGGGTTTCCACATCGCTGACGGTGAAGTTACCGGCAACGGTGCCTTCCGCTACTTGGCCTTCCACCAGGGCGTTGGCGACCACTTCGATGACGGGCAGGTCGTTGACCGAAATCACGTTGATCGGCAGCGTGATCGACTCGGACTTAGACGCCGCAGCGCCATCCTGCGCAGTAGCGGTCACGGTCAGGTTTACCACGCCGTAGGCGTTTGCCACCGGGTTGTAGACCAGGGTGGCTCGGCTCCAGTCGCTGATGTCGACGCTTTGATTGCCAGCCGTCGCGGTAAAGGTGTGGCCCGCGCCATCAGAAATGGTCGCGCCTGCCGGAATGCCGCTGATTTCCAGCTTGAGCGTCTCGGAGCCGTCCTTGTCGGTGGCGTAGGCGTCAATCGCCGACAACTTGATCGCGTGGTCTTCCAGGCCGGTGTTCAGCACCTGGGTCACGCTGATGTTGTCCAGCACGCCGCCGTAGGAGTTGTTGGTATCGCCGGCCGGGGCCTTGAATTCGAGCTTGGCATCACCGTCGGCAGTGACCGGCACCACGAAGGTGTAGGTCTTCATGCCAACAACGGTGGTGTCCAGGGTGCCGACTTTGACGCCGCCCCAGAATACGTCGATCACCGAATCGTTCTCGTGACCGAGACGCGGCGAGTAATCAACCGAGATGCTGTATGCGGTGCCGCTTTCAGCCTTGATGATGGTGTACAGGCTGGAGTCGTCGCCGGCGTTTTTCTCCAGCTCGATGACCTGGCTGTTGCCCGGAGTCTCGACGCCGTAGATGCTGCTTTGGCCGATTTCAACCTTGCCGTCGCTGTTGCCAGTCATCCACTGGGTAGCAGGACCGGTGCCGGCTGCGTTGTTGGCATTGCCGACGGCGACGGTGCCCCACGAACCGTTGAGGTTCGCGCTGTCGAAGTTGATCGCGCTGACGACGCCGCCACCGAGCAGGCCCAGGTGCGGGGTGTCGGTGACCGGTGCAATGGTCACTGGCGCAGTGGTCACGTCGCTGGCTTTACCGCCATTGTCGACCGCCGTGAAGGTGACCGACGTTGTGCCGCTCCAGTCAGCCGTTGGGTTGAAGTAGACCAACGCCTTGCCGTCAGCGCCCGCAGGCACCGAGTCACCGACCTTGAGTTCGGTGGTCATGCTTGCGTCGCTGTACAGCTTGCCGTTCTCCGGCAGGGAGGTGATGACGAAGTTGGCAACCTTGCCATCCACATCGGCGCCACTCAGTACGATCGTGGCCGCGTGGTCTTCATCGGCGCCTGCAGAGCTACCGGTTGCAGTCGGAGCATCGTTGAACAGTTCGACAGTGACCTTGCCATTCGCGGTGCTGGTTTCTGGCGGCTCACGGTCGAGGTTGCCGCCACCGTTATCGGTAACAGCGATGCTCACGGTGCGATCAGTACCGGCCGGGTTGTTGCCCGGAGCCTGGAAGGTGATCGCTTCAACCAGCTTGATGAAGTCGGCGGCGCTGCTGCCGGCCGGCAAGTTGCTGGTCAGGGTGTAGACGATCTTGCCATCGGCGGCGCTGCCGCTTTCGGTGATGGTGATCCCGGCAACGGCGAGGGCCTTGAGCACGTCGGCGTTGGTGAGCAGGTCACCAGACACCAGGTGATCAACGGTTACCACCACTTTGCTGAAGGTTTGGTTGTCGACGTCGGTGATGCTCAGTTTTTCAACCAGTGCCACCGCGCCTTTTTGCTCGACGAACTTGGTGCTCTCGAAGCTGACAACAGGCGCATCGTTGACCGGCACCACGTAGATCACGGAGGTCACTGGCGCCGAATCCGCCTGGCCGTCGTTCACGGTGATGGTCAGGTTGCGGTTGACCGGGCTTGGGTCTTCGCTTTCGCTGGCGAAGTGCACCGAGCGCAGGACTTCCTGGTATTCAGCCTTGGTCGCTTCACCGGACAGGGTCAGCACACCGGTGGTCTTGTCGTAGCTGACGGTGATCTTGGTGTTGCTTACATCCGCGATCAGCACGTCATCGGTCAGGTGGTTGACCAGCGTGACCTTGGCGCTTTGCAGGGTGGTGTTGTCGACGTCGGTGATGGTCAGGTTCGCCGCGACGTAGCCGCCTGGCTTGCCTTCGATGTAGGTGTCGCCGAACGCGTTGGTGGATTCGTTGCCCAGTACCGGGGCGTCGTTGACCGCAGTGACCACCACGCTGATCTTGCCGGTGGTGACTTCTTCAACGCCGGTGCTCAGCTCTTTGGCCGTGGCTTTTACGGTCAGGTCGAAGCTGGCGGTCGAGTCCTTGAACGGGGTAACGCTCAGGGTGCCCAGGTTCCAGGTGCTCACGTCGTACAGCGTGTTTGCGCCGGTCGAGGTGATGGTATGGGTGCCGTCGGTCAGCACGGTGCCTTCCGGCAGGCCGCTGATTTCGACCTTGTGGGATTCCGAGCCGTCGGTGTCGACAAACTTGACGTCAATCGGCGCGAGCTTGATCGCGGTGTCTTCCAGGCCGTGGTTGTAGACGTTGCCGGTGTAATAGCCTTCGCCATTCACCACGTGGCTATCGCCCAGCACCATGCCGGCGTCTTTCAACGCTTCGATACTGGTATAGATCTGCACGCCGCTGCTGCCCAGCGATACCGACGGGCCGCTGTTGACCGACACGTTGACGTTGTAGTTGCCTGGGCCGTTCTGGTTGTAGTGGTAGATGTCGAGGGTGTAGTAACCCGACTCGCTCGGCGTGAAGGCCGACCCGTTAATGCCGCTGCCTTGGCTCCAGGTCTCGGAAGCAACCAGCTTGCCGCCCACGGTGATTGCCAGGCTGTCGTCGGCTGTACCGGTGAAGGTGTAGCTCTTGCCCGCTTCCAGGTAAACCAGGCCGGACACTTTGGTCGCGGTGCCTTCGGCCACGTTGCCGTTGTTCACATCGCTGGTCACGCCCGTGGTGGCTGCGCTACCGGCGGCTTGGCCGTTGATCACTTTGATCAGGGTGTTGGAGTCGGTCACGCCTTGGCCGTTGGTGCCCAGGGCACCCGGCAGGTTGCCGCCGGTCCAGGTTTGAATGGTCAAACCGGTTGGCACTTGGCCGATGGTCAGCACCGGCACATCCGTCACCGGGTGGATATCCACGGTAATGGTTTTGGTGTCGCTGTAGGTGTTGCCGTCGGTGGCCTGGAACTTCAGCTCGGTGTAGTCACCTTGCTTGTTGCCCACGCCGGTGTCGCCGAAGCTGCTATCGCCGGATTCGTTCTCAGCCGGGCTGTAACGCACGTTGTGCGCATCGAAGTCAGCCTGGGTGAAGACCTTGCCTGCCGAGGTGTCGGTTTTCAGGTCGGCCGTGGTGAGCTTGACCCACTCGCCGTCGACTTTGTATTCGATGGAACCGGCCGGCAGGCTGGTGAACACCACGCCTGGGCTGGTGGTGTCTTCATCCTGAACGCCGAAGGTCGCCCAAGTCAGTTCGATTGGGGTGTCTTCGTTGCCTTCGATGTGGTTGTCGATGGCGGTTGGGGTGTCGTCGACCAGGGTGACGGTCGGTTGGCCGGTGCCGTTGGAGTGCAGGCCTTGTGGGTCGGTGACGGTCAGGTCGATTTTTGGCAGCTGGTTGCCGGCGTTGACGAAGTCGGCGCCTGCCTTGGTCAGCACTACGTTGTTGCCGGAGATGGTGTAGTAGCCCTGCGTGTTGCTGCCTGGCGTGAAGCTGATGGTCAGGCCGTCGCGTGGGGTTTCTTCGTCTTTCGCAACGAACGTGCCGGCGACGGTGCCTTCGCTGGCAGTGTCCTCAACAATGGTGTTTGCCGCAATTTCGATCACCGGCGCGTCGTTGTGCAGGTTGACCACTGGCTGGTCGGAACCGTTGGAGTTCAGGCCTTCTGGATCGGTGACGGTCAGGTCGATTTTCGGCAGCTGGTTGCC
>NZ_QAJM01000027.1 GCF_003852405.1 Pseudomonas sp. KBW05 | reverse complement strand
AGTTGATCGGAGCATCCCTAACGGTTATTCAGCTGGCAAAACTTTCTGAGCGAATAAATTTTGCTAGAAGTCTTGACTGGTGAAGCGCTCTTTTTCAGCCGAACGCTGCGATTGCATGTTGCGGCTACCGCAATCAGATCACCGTCCAACCTCCCTGCGTTCTGCAGCCAAGAAAGTTAGCTGGATCTGGCAGTATCATCCTCAGCGCCAGGCTCATCAGCGACGCAATAGTGCCCGCTCAATGTGCCGCAACAGTAATTCGGCAGGTCATCGAGCTCCAAGATTTAAGTACCTTGAAATATGTGTTCTCCTCATTCATTGCTTCTATTGTAACGGCAATGAAAAATAGACTCCCAAGTCGCCAAAATCGAACTTCTGAAAAAAAACTTAACAAAATGTAACCAAATAAATATTTGCCATAAATTGACATATTGCATATCTGCAAAACTATATAGGCCGGATATAGAAAGCCGAGCCATAAGCCCGCCCCCTTTTACCAACCAAATGATTAACAAGTAAAGCGCAGAGCAACTCGTCACATAAAACACTGCAGCTAGGGACGTTTGAAAAGGCTCTAGACGCACGTGCAAAGTGTGCTAATTTAGTTCACATCGATTTACCTGATCGAGCGGTCGGTTCGCAAAGTGCCCATTGTGGCCTCAGGTTGATTCACTTCCCCACGCACGCTTTCGACAATCGTCAGAGGGCAGCCGACACCCTGACGCAAGATTGGGAAAGTCTCATGCGCATACCTGTTTTTCACTCCGACCTGCTCACGAACCGTCACTTCAAACGCATTGCTAAAGAGCTTCACGCCTGCTGGCCGTTTCCTGAGCCGCTGAAGCTTATGTCAGCACAAGAGATCTTGGCCCGGGGACTCGGCTATAAGGACTTCCACGATCTTCGTCTGTCGGCAAATCATACAACCCAGGGCACATCGACGCCGACGTTGTCTGAAGCAAGGGATGGGATTGCGACGTCAGTCGTGGACTTCCTCCAGTCCAAAGGTGTTGTGAACATCGATAACGCTGAAATCAATCGTCTGATGTTGATGCTTCCGCTCAATAAGCTCAAAGCCTTCGGGGAATCCGGCGAGAAGCAAACAGCTGACGGGGTGGCGATTGCTGCGGGCGAAACCGATCCAATACCGAGCGATGGTCTAGGCAGCGAAGTTTCGCTCGAAAACCGCCGCCCACGTCCCTTCGGTTCGATCAGCCTCCAAAATCTGACATTGATTGCAGATGCTGTTCGACGCGAGGGCTCTCTGCGTGATCAAGCTCTGCTGGGAGTCGTAATGACGGGAATCCGGGCGCTCGAACTCGGTGGGCTCACAGCATGCGACATTCAGCGTGACGCAACTGGCTCAAGCCTGCTTATTCGCCAGTTCAAGGTTCACGAACGGCACGTGCAAACCATGTTACCAAGCGCCACGGCAGCCATCCTCCACCAGTATGTAAAAAAGGCTAGGTTGGTAGGAAGTGATCGGCTGTTCCCATCCGATTCAAATCCTAATCGATCCATGAGCGCACGTGAGGTGAACAAAGTCATTCACGCGTGGGCTGTTAAAGCTTTGACGAACATCGAGCAGGTAACTGCCCAAACTATCAGGCAATCAGTACTCGAGGCGAAGTCAGGGGCTTCAAAGGCTGATGATTTGCTTTCAACTTTGTCAAAGCAGTTTGGGCACGAATTCACGGGTTTGCTGAACCAATATCTGCCCGGTATTGGGAAAAAGTCAGATTAGTTTTGGGCTGCGTCGCTGGGCCGGATGGAAGCTGATGCTGGCGTGCCCTCGCGGGCCAGCTGTCGTGAACCATGCCCCGGCGATAAGGCTTGGGTCATGGCCCTGCGGGCTTCCATCTTCACGCCTCGGCCTTGCGGCCTGCGCGCTCCGCTTGCCGTCTGAGTTTCAACCGACCATCGATAGTAGTTAGGGTTGATCGTGAGCTAGGCGAAGCATAATTCTGATACCACAGCTAACCACAAAGCGTTGATACCACCGCGACGAATGGGCAGAGTTGTCGGTCGGCTATCAATTGCGGCTACGCAGGAATGCTCGATGCGATTCCAAATGCTGCATCTCGCTTACCCAATGCTCAAGAAAGCTGTGCCAGTCGGTGGCATAGGGCCCCTCTGTTACTCGGGTAGAACCAATGCTGGCTCTGAGGAATCGCTCCCGCCAAGGCTGTGGAATCGATGACTCACGGACAATGCTGACCCCGATGGGGTGTGCCTCAACTGTCACCGAACCCCGCAACTCTTCAAAGTTGACGTGCGGTGGAGGCAAAGAAGCGTCCTGGTGCTCCTGCAGGGCGATTTCATCAAGGACTTCAATAATGCCGTCCGCACGTGAATCGCCCGGGATCAGGTGAGCGAGTGTCCAGAGCGCTTTTCGTCGAGCAATTTCACGACTGGTTAGGTCTACATTTACGGTCATAGCGGGCACTCAAGCGCGGTGTGAATAGCTGGCACCAGGATTATAGACTGGGGCCCTGCAGCATATTTTTCAGGGCACAGTTGAAACGTATCAAGACCGATTGATATGCCAACATCTGCCGCGAAACGTTTTTTGCGCCAGCCCTCAAGTTTTCTCAAGATTTTCCGTTTAACAATTAAGCCGGCTTATTTAAGAGAGAAAACGCATGAGCATAAAACTACCACCAAACAGATTTTATACTTTCAAGGATCCCTCGCTCGACAATAGATCGCTTGAAATTACGTATGCTGTATTCACTCGTCCTGGCACACCTGAAGTTGGAACAGTAGACGATACGAATAGCTATGGAGTCTTCTTGGACAGGGAGCTCGACGGCATTATTTCCTTGGACATCGATGACTGCCGTTTTAGTTTGACGCAGAAACAAGCGAGTGTGTTGGCCTCAAGACTTACAGAGCTGTCACAGGTTGATCAATGAACACCTGCGCTTCTCAGTGCTAGAGCCTTCAGCACCCTAGGATAGTCGCCGGCCGAATCCAGTCTCACCCCGCAGCTGTTCCTCCACGAACTCTATCGACGAATTTAGCTCGTCCTGTATTTCTTTGAAGACTGATTCAAGGTCGGGATTATTGCCTGATGATCGTAGCTCAGCCACTAATCTGGAAAGCTCCCGTCCCTTGGCCATGGGCATCTGGATGTTGCAGTACACAGTGTCTTTGTCGTCACGAGTCATAGATCCTCCGGTCTGTTTGGGGCGCCATTTCTTGCTTCTTGGGACAACAAATACTTTGCTTGAAGATTGAAAAGCGTTAACTGTTGGCGCTGTGCGCGCCCTTCGGGACGGCTGTCGTGAACCGAGCCTCGCTAGCGGCGTCTCGGCCCGGTGGGCTTCCATCCTCGCGCCTGCGCGCTCCGCTTGCCGTCCGAGTACCAGCCAACTTCAGGTACCCCCGAATGGTTTGATCCTTCTCTTCCCCATTCCTGGAAGAGCCACCTCAGAGGACACCATCTTACGCTAAGCGCTGGTGGCATCGTTTGGATATGCGGCCCCTCCTCCCCTGCAAGGTAAATAGTTCGGTGCCCATAGATCCGGCCCACGCATTAGGGCACCCGAGCCGTTGGCTTCAGATTGACACAGCCGGTTGAATCCAAAATAGTGACACGATGACAGCCCATGCTCCCGCGTAGATAGTTTGCCCTGGCGTGTGACCGCGATAGGTGTCCCATCTGCCTACTAGGATGTGAAAATGCAGACTGAACCAAAGCCTCTTTCCTCTGGATCTCGCTGGCTTCGATGGGATCCCCACGTACACGCGCCGGGCACGTTGCTCAACGATCAGTTCAAAGGTGACTGGGAGGGATACCTCAAAGCTCTTGAAGAGTCATCTCCCCCCATCAGGGCGATCGGGGTTACGGATTATTACCTGCTTGATACCTACAGACAGTTGGTTGAACACAAGCAGGCTGGCAGGCTTGAAAACTGTGAGTTTCTTTTTCCAAACGTCGAAATTCGCTTCGATGTGGGGACTGCGAAATCATGGATCAACGCTCATCTATTGGTCTGCCCCGATGAGGAAAATCATATAGAAGAGCTTGAGCGCTTTCTTGCGTCACTGACTTTCAAGGCCCTCGACGACGAGTTTAGGTGCACGCCAAGCGACTTGAGAAGGCTTGGGAGGCGAGCGAGTCCGGAAATACGTG
Source organism: Pseudomonas sp. KBW05 (assembly GCF_003852405.1). Classification (GTDB taxonomy): domain Bacteria; phylum Pseudomonadota; class Gammaproteobacteria; order Pseudomonadales; family Pseudomonadaceae; genus Aquipseudomonas. The sequence continues at coordinate 137,572 of NZ_QAJM01000027.1, read as the reverse complement.
ATGACCAAGCGGCCCTTCGACATGGCGCCGAGCGCTTCAAGGTTTCGTTTCAGGAGCTGAAAGACAAGCTCAAAAACAACCAGTGGGCACAAACCAATATCATCATCGCAGTCGCGGCTAAGGAAAATGACGGAACCTCTGCATTGAAGGAGGGTGCAGATGAAGTATTGCGCCAGGAAATCGAGCGATTCGCACACGTCATTTTTGCCTCGAATCCAAATCAAAGGGATTTTTGGCTGGGTAAAAAAGCCTTATCAGCGGAAAGCTTGGTTGAGCGATACAACGGCTTAAAACCTTGCCTGCATGGCAGCGATGCCCATCAAACTGCCAAGACTGGAGCGCCTGATGGGAAGAGATTTAGCTGGCTCAAGGGAAGTCCTGCTTTCGACACGCTTCGGCAAGCCTGTATCGATCCGGCAGGCAGGGCTTTTATTGGAGAGGAACCCCCGCCCTACGGAAATGCCTCAGAGGTGATTTCCCAGGTCGATATCACGAACGCACCTTGGCTCAAGACACCATCCTTGGCTCTGAACCCGGGCCTGATCGCCGTGGTAGGCGCAAGAGGATCAGGAAAGACCGCGCTGGCTGACATCTTGGCAGCAGGTTGTGATGCGCGGGGCAACGCAATCACAGGGCACTCGTTCTTGGTGAGAGCCCAAGACCACCTTCAAGATGCTGAAGTGAATATCTCTTGGTGCAATGGGGACACGCAGGCCAGCGCGCTCAACCAAACGACTGACGATGAATTCGTGTATCCAAGAGCCCGGTATCTGTCGCAGCAGTTCGTGGAAGAACTCTGCTCAGCCGATGGCATGACGGACGGCCTCCTGGCAGAGGTCGAACGGGTGATTTACGAGTCACACTCCCCCACCGAGCGTGACGGCGCCATCGGTTTCAATGACCTAAGAGACATCCGTTCCGAGCGATATCGAGAGGCTAGGCGTCGAGAGGAGGAATCTCTTGGCAGTCTGTCAGAAAAAATCAACACCGAACTAGAGAAGCGTAGCCTCGTGTCACAGCTGACTACGCAGGTGCAAGAAAAGGATTCGCTAGTTAAACGGCTCGGCGAGGACAGGAGCAAGCTTGTCGCGAAGGGCTCAGAGATCAGATTGTCCAGATTGCAATTACTGACCGCTGCCTCAGAAAAGGTTGCCGGCTATGTGAGGTATTACAAGGCCCAAGAGCAGCAGATTCTTCTGATGCAAGATGAGGTCAACAATGTTCGTCGAGTCGTGGCGCCCAGTGATCTCAGAGACATCCAATCACGCCATACCAAAAGTGGTCTGGGGGATGATGAGTGGAATGCTTTTTTCAGGGACTACAAAGGCGACGTCGGAGCGATCCTTTCGAAGATGCTGCTCGAGGCTCAAAAGAACAGAGATGCATGGATAGGAATTCCACCGATTCAGAGCGAAGACCCTCAAAGCGAGTATGTTGAAGAGGACGCCACGCTTGAAGAATGCAGTCTCTCGTTGCTAGAGGCAGAAATTGATCGCCTACAGCAGCTGGTCAGCATTGACCAAGACACCGCAAACCGATTCAAAGAGCTTTCTACAAAAATCACAACGGAAACTGAGCTATTGCGGGCAAGCAGGGAAAAGCTAAACGACCATGTGGGGGCCTCCCAACGTCTCGAGGTTTTGGTGAGTGAAAGGTGCGAGTCATACAAACGCGTTTTCTCTGCCCTGATAGCTGAGGAGCAAGTCCTTCAGGAGCTCTACTCACCCATCAAACAGCGATTGGATCGTGCCGAAGGGACTCTTAATAAACTTTCGTTTTCAATAGCCAGAACTGTCGACATCGAAGCTTGGGCAGCCGAGGGAGAGTCGTTGCTCAACCTCTCGAAAAAAGGCCCTTTCAGAGGCCGGGGAACCTTGCGCGAGAAAGTACTCGAGTCTTTGAATACGCCTTGGCTCCATGGAGATGACGAGTGCGTGCTTCTTGCGCTGAGAGAATTTATTAAGAACTATCAGGAGCAGCTCATTGAGCATGCGCCGGTAGCCACATCGGATATTGCGGAGTATCGACGGTGGACTAAACGCCTGGCTCAATGGTTATACGGCACTGATCACATTTCTGTTCGCTACGCCATAAATTACGATGGTGTTGAAATCCAGAAGCTTTCTCCTGGCACCAGAGGAATTGTACTGTTGCTGCTTTACCTCTCGCTTGATGCGAAAGACAGTCGGCCACTGATCATTGATCAGCCAGAAGAAAACCTAGACCCCAAGTCTATCTACAATGATCTCGTCCCATTGTTCATGGCCGCCAAGTCGAGTCGACAAGTAATTATGGTGACGCACAACGCCAACCTAGTTGTGAACACGGATGCCGACCAAATCATCATCGCTGAATGCGGCCCTCATGGTAACGGGCAGTTACCTCCTATCACCTACATATCGGGTGGACTGGAGGATGAACTGATCCGCGAGCGGGTATGCGAAATTCTTGAAGGTGGTGAGACCGCGTTTAAGGAGCGTGCTCGTCGACTACGAGTTCGACTGTCTAGGTGAGCGGCGAATGACCGATACCCCACTCGTACCTGGCAGAGTTTATCAAGCCAGCCGCGATTCTGAGCGCATGCAAATCGAAGAGCGGGCCAAGGCACTCTCCGAGGCTGGCTACCCTCTGCCAGAAGATGACCCCGCTATGCAGCTGAGCAACGACTGAAAGAGGCTAAGGAGGCGGCGCATGCAAACCAAGTAAGTCAGGTACCTGAGTACACAAAGCTCTCAGCAAGGGAGGTGTGTCAGGTGCTGCGCGAAGTCGTCTTCGGACGCCTCACCATTACTAATGCGGGTCAGCACTCTTGGGATGACATCTATGCCGGCCATTTTGTAGTGGACGTGGAGGGCTGGAGGTTAACTATTTATAACGACTGCGATGAGCTCGACTACTGTGAGGAGTGCGTATCTCCTGAGGGTAGGCGCTGGAAGTTCGAGTCAGGTGATCGTGGTGGGACGGATCCGGTTGCTTTTTTGTCCACTTGGGAGCGTCAGAACCTTGAGTGGATTCTGAAGGCACTTTGATTTATCAACATTAGAACGTGCCCTTCGGGACGGCTGTGGTGAACCGAGCCACTTCGTGTCTCGGCCCTGCCGGGCTTCCATCCTCACGCCTGCGACCTTCCTGGTCTGCGCGCTCCGCTTGCCCGGGCTTGTCAGATCACCCAAGTATCAGCTGCACAATGGGATGGGCTCGTAGGGCGAATTCCCACGCTGATTAGCTTATCCAGACTGCTACGCTGAACGGGGCATGATCCTTAGCGCTCGCAAACACGCCATCACCGAATCCAAGAATCACCGCCTGACTTCGAAAGCAGAAATACCTAACGAACATTGGAGCACATGATGTCTGAGCAGTTGCATTTCACTCGCCAGACCCTACTGTGTATTCCAGTGATGCTGACACTCAGTTCCAGAGATTGTGGCCCATTCATGCTGGAGATCCTGACCATCCTTTCCAGTGATTGTGATCCACCGCGCTGATGGTTTTGACCGGCAAGAGTTGGGACGAATCGTACCTGTGCTGCACCCATGCAATCGCGCGCTCAGCGTGCTAGGCGGTGTTCTCATTTGATGCCGAAGGTGCCGCCAGTATCTCGCCGCTTTTTGTAGTTGGGATTTGTCGGTATTGGCTGCGTGATGATCACTGGCAATGAATCGAGGTGTTATTGATGGGCAAATTCAGTGACAGTGACTGGCGGCCAGAGATAGTTGAGGTCTTTGTCGAGACGGTGTTCTTCTGAATTGCCCGAATCGGCCCTCTCTGGCACGACACTCCAGAAGCCTATGACCGTTGGCACCGTATGTATGTGCGGTATAGCCGCTAGTAATGCAAAGGTGTGTGATTGGCCTGATTGAGAACGTTCCCTGTAAAGTTGCTCGTGGCCTGCTCATAACAAGGCCAAGCTTGTTATGAGCCTCTTCCCAGATACTCTTCAAGGGGCCGCCGATTAAGACTTCAAGGCGGGCGATCAATAGGATCATGTCCAGTGAGGCGTACTGGGGCCGGTGCAACGGCAAGTGTTTGCCCTGCTAACGCCGCTCCCGCAACCACTCAATTAGTTCAGGTAGTGGCATCGGCCTGGCAAACCAGAAACCTTGCCCTTGAGAGCATCCTGCCTCCCGCAGGAAGGCTAGCTGCTCCTCCGTTTCAACCCCCTCAGCCACCGTGCGCATGCTGAGTCCTTTGGCCATACCGAGAATGGCCTGCACGATAGCTTGATCGCTACGGCTTTCAAAAAGACCAGAAACGAACGATCGATCGATCTTCAGCTTGTCAAACCGCAACTTTTTCAAGCGGTTCAACGACGAAAAGCCGATGCCAAAATCATCCATTGCCAAACGGATACCGGCCTCATGCAGTTCATCCGAGGTCTGCAATACCTGGGCCGAAGAGTTCATTGCCACACCTTCGGTGATCTCAAGCTCCAAACGCTCAGCCGGCAGTCCAGTGCTGACAAGTAACTGATGAACCAGCGCGCAGAATCCGGCTTCACTGAACAACGGGGCACAGATGTTGACCGCTACCACCACATCCAGCAGGCCCGTTTCGATTAGCGTCATATTGTCTTTGCACGCCTGGCGAATGACCCAGCGTCCAATAGTCGGCATCAGGCCGTATTCCAGTGCTACAGGAATAAACTGATCAGGTGCCACCAGGCCATTAACGCCATCACGCCAACGCAGCAAGGCCTCCATGCCGCACGGCTGCAAGGTCTGCATATCGAACTGCAACTGGTAATGCAACTCGAACTGCTCTAGCGAAATGGCCCTGCGCAAGCGACTGAGCAGGCGATAGACCTGCTCGGATCGTTCACGTAACGCTTGATCGAATAGGCGAATACAGCCGCCTCCTTCCACCTTGGCCTGATACATGGCGATATCAGCTTCATTCATCACCTCATCGGCTGTCAGACCGTCATCGGGGTACAGGCTGATGCCGATACTTGCGCCAACACTCAGTGCCCGATTATCAATGACGAATGGCTCCTTCAGCGCCTCCATCAACCGTGCGGCGATGTGGGAGGCTGTTTCCCCTTTGGAATCTAGAATGATAGAGACGACGAACTCGTCTCCCCCCACCCGACCTAATAAGTCACTATCGCGCAAGGTTTTCTGAAAGCGCTCAGCTGTGAGCTTGAGCAAGCGGTCGCCAACCTGATGACCATGGTTGTCGTTGATCTGCTTGAAACCGTCCAGATCGATGAACAACACCGCAATGTTCCGCCCACTGGTCTGACAAGCCTCAATGGCTCTGGACAGCCCTTCAATAAACTCACGTCGATTGGCACACCCGGTAAGCCCGTCGTATTTGGCCAGAAAGGCAATGTGCTCGGTGAACTTGCGGCGCTCACTGATGTCGTGGCAGATGCCGACGAATAACTGCTGGCCATCCTGACTGAACTCACTGACGCTCAAATGCAGCGGAAAGCAGCTGCCTTCTTTGCGCTGGCCCGTGACCTCTCGGCCAATGCCGATGATCTTGCGCTCACCGCTGGAGCAATAGTTGTTTAAATAACTGTCGTGCTCCTGGGCATACGGTGCTGGCATCAGCATGGAGATGTTCTTGCCGAGCATCTCGTCCGAACTGAAGCCGAAAAGCGTTTGTGTAGACTGGTTAACCGCCTGGAGAATACCGCGTGCGTTGATGACCATGATGGCATCTACAGCGGCATTGAAAATGGCACCGGCAAGCGCTGACTCCAGGCCATCCCATGTATTCGGTTCCGCCCCGTCAGGCACCTGATTGTTCTCTCCCGGTTTTCTCATTTCAGTTACCGAAGCGCTCAACCAGTGCATGCATGGCATGTGATGTCTGTTTCAAGTCGTTGCCCACCTGCGCGGACTCTCCCGCCAGCTCGGCATTATGGTCAGAGGCTTGGGCAATGCGCGTGATCTGCCGGGAAATATCCTCGGCGACATGCGCCTGTTCTTCTGATGCCGCCGCCATCTGCTGGCCCATGTCATGGATCAAGCCAACGGCGCTACTGATTCCTTGCAGCGCCTCCTGGGTAGCGATCACCTGCTGCACACCGGCGGCGGCCTCTTGGGTGCCGGCCTGGGCTATCGTCACCGCGTTCTGCGCCCCCGCCAACAGTGTCTTGATGATGTCCTGAATAGCCTTGGTCGACTCCTGGGTCTTCGATGCCAAGGCTCGTACTTCATCTGCCACCACGGCAAAGCCCCGGCCCTGTTCACCGGCCCGTGCCGCCTCGATGGCCGCATTCAAGGCTAGCAAGTTGGTCTGCTCGGCAATTGCCCGAATCATGCCCGCCGCCTGTTCAATAGCTTGAGTGTCGCGCGCCAATGCCTCCACCGAATCGCTAATCCCGGACACCGTATGTGCCAAGTTCTCGATCACGTCGCGTGTCTTGCCAGCCTCGGCAGAGCCGTTACGAGCCAGTGTATTAGCCCGCTGCGCCTCATCTGCGGTGCGATGAACATGTGCTGATACCTCGGCAATCGAGGCCGCCATCTCATGCATGGCAGTTGCCGTCATATCGGCCTCGCTTCGCTGAGCCAGCAAAGAGGTTTCGGCGCTGCTGGTCAATTGACCGCTGCGTTGGGCCAGCTCTGAACTATGGTCGGCATAATCCTCAAGCCGGCTAAGTACGGTGCTAATTCGCGCGCGCTCACTGATCAACGCCATTTGTATTTGGGCGGGTTTACCAGCCAAGTCGGTATAGGTGCGAGCAATCAGTTCGCTATCGAAGGCCCCATGCACAGTATTTTGCAAACGCAAAAACAAATGCTCGGAAAGCCGATTTTGCCAAGCCTGTAATGCAAAAAACGCAATCACTGCGCAACCGCTGGCAATTGCCGGGGAAATGAGCAGAGACACTGCCAGCACGAGTAGGCTGGCAAGCAGAGGCATAGCCAGCACCCGCAAGAAACGCGAAGCTTTGCCTGCTGAATCGCTCCACGTTCCAGAGCGCATCCGTGCATACAAGGCAGAGGCCCTGCGCACTTGCTCGGCATCCGGTTTTACCCGTACTGACTCATACCCCGTCACCCGGCCGTTTTCGGTTATCGGCGTCACATAGGCGTTGACCCAATAGAAGTCACCGTTTTTGCAGCGATTCTTGACGATGCCCATCCAGGCCTTGCCGACCTTGAGGTGACTCCACATGTGCGCGAATACCGCTTCTGGCATATCCGGATGGCGCACGATATTGTGCGGGGCTCCCAGCAGCTGATTACGTTCGAAGCCACTGATGCTGACGAAGGCATCATTACAGTAGGTGATGGTGCCATGCGTATCCGTAGTCGTGATCAAGCGTTGAGTGGCGGTGAAATCACGCTCTCTCGTAGTCACAGGGCCATTGTTTTTCATCGAGTAAAGTCTCGGAACCAATATTCAATGATAGCAAAAATCCATCATACCAAAAAGCTATTTTAGCATCCCGGATGATTAGCTGAATCGGCAATTGGTCGTATATCTTTTGAGTGAAACCGGGCAGTTGCAGTCAGTTTTTGCGGTCGTCCCATACCATGCGTGAGCAGCATGCTGCCAGTAGCTTGCCTTGCTGAGCAACTTGCCAAAGTGGAGTACGCGCCCTCCGGAGCTTGACACCGCTGAGTGATTCGCTACGCCCGCTGACGGGGCGCCTTCAAACAGGCTTTGAGCTACGTACGATGTATTATCACGCTGCCTGACGCCCCTGCCACAGACTGATGCGCATCTGGCACAAATGCTCCACGAGCACGCCCGCGAACGCTTGACGATCCTGTCGTCGCGTACCTAGCTGGGGAAGGCGCTGCCCCGCTCAGTTGTAAGTTCATCTATCAGCCAGCAGCCTGCTAGCTCTGTGGATCAGCATATAAAGAAGCAGGTAACGACTCGCTCTCGAGCCGTATAGGACGCCCTGCTCCAGAGCGTTTTCCTCCCCATTGCCCTCGCACATCCGCGCGGCAGCGATGCCACCCCTCGGCCCGTATTAGCATCGGCCAGATCAGTAATGGATGCTCGTACAGATGCTGATTGATAAGTCGATAAATTTGATTGGCCTTGGGTGGCAGGCCATCAGGACAGTGCAATAGATCAACCAGCATGCTCACGGCATTCGTATCGTTGAGCTGCTGCTGTCGTTCCCCGAGCAACTGCCACAGCAACGGGCGACGCTCAGTCAGCCAAGTCACAATGCCCTGTTCGGGGAACAGCACCACGGGAGTAAAGAGCCCTTCATGGAACTCCGTCACTTCCCTGGTCAGGATGCGATTTACCGCCTTATCGAACCGCTCTCTTTGGCGAACGCCTGATTTGTAGCGGGCCGCCGCAGCTTTCGTTCCGACCTCATCCTGAAGCGGAACATTGGGGGAATGGTGTGCGCAGAGCTTTCTTCCTGGCAATGGCTGCCGCCAACACAGCGTGCAAAAGCTGAACGGATCAAGTCGCAGGCCATTTTCCAAGCGCAAATGGCTCTGCACGGAAATCTTCAGTTGAGTACACATGCTGAGGAAGTAGGTGACCTCAATGACAGTCGGGAACGTGTACTCCCTTGGCGGCCAAGTCGTGTAGTGATGGATAAGCTCCACTGCCTTCATTACTTCAAACAGCAGAGGGGTGTTGCTCTTGCCAACGCAACATCCCAGCTCGGCATAAATTCCCCAGATGCCATTCCAGGTCGCTATGCGCTGCCCATAAAGCACATGGCAATGCTCAGGCGGGATCAAGGGCTGTAGATACTGCCTGATCAGTCGCAGCGCGATTGCCGGCGTAACAGCGATGTCAGCAGCGTGCAGCCTGATTGCCCAGAGGGCAACCGCCACATCCTCGTATACGAAAGAATCGAGAAATTCATCGTTCAGGTAGAGAGGCAAATCAAGTGTCCAGTCTGGCTAGTAGTTAGGTATCCACCAACTGCCTAGCATGCGTTATCGGGATATTGCAGCTCAGGCAAGGGGATAACGGTGGATACGATGACACTCATGGAGGTGAGTCAGATTCTCAGAATTTCTGAACATACGGCTCGCAACCGATTGAGCATGGGCTTGCCGATGCCGCCTTCGTTTCGCGTCGGTCGCCGCCGCTTGTTCCTCAAGCAGGAGGTCGAACGGTGGCTGGCCGCGCAGGCTGGAGTATCCGGCAGCCACGACCACTAAAGCCCAGAAAACTACAGGACATCACGCTATCAATTAGGTCATGCGAGCAAGAAAAACTGTGGACGCAAAAAAGCCCGGAGCAGCAACTCCGAGCCTTTTTCTAGATGACATAAGCACCTTCAACGCTTGTGGATTCTCAGCGTCCTTCTATCGGCTGTCAAGGCCGAGGGGCAGGTACTGCCTGCCGTTAAGCGCCCTCCACAGGGCAAGAAGGAGTATGGATGAGAGTCAGGATTGAACCGCGCCTGCTGCGCGAAGCCGTGCGCCTGCACTATGGCACACGTTTATCGACACGCGAAATCGCTCATAGCACCGGGCTTTCGCGCAACAGCCTCAAGCGCTTGTGCCGGCACTTAGAAAACGTTGCCCTCGATGTGGGTCAGCTTGCTGAATGGAGCGACGAACAGCTTTATGAGCGCTTGGGTATCAAGCCATTCAACGGCTTCCGCCTGAAAGCCTGCCCCGACTGGAACTGGGTGCATTCTGAAATGCGTAATCCTTGCGTCACCCTGGAACTGCTCTGGCGTGAATGGCGGGCCACCGAGCCAGACGGCATCGCCTATTCGCAGTTTACGGCCAGCTATCGCAGCTTTCTGCAACAACAACCATTGGCAATGCGTCAGCTTCATCTGCCTGGCGACAAGCTCTTTTTGGACTTTTCCGGCAAGACCATGCCGATCTATCTGGAAGGTCAATCGGAACCGCGCCTGGCACAAATCTTTGTTGGTGTGCTGGGTTACTCCAGCTACACCTTCGCCTGTGCCGTGTGGAGTCAACGGATTGAAGACTGGATGCACTGCCATGTGCAGGCCTTCAATTTCTTCGCAGGTGTACCCCGCCTACTGATTCCCGACAACCTCAAGGCGGCGGTGATCAAGCATGGCAAGGATGAAGTTCAGCTCAACCTGATCTACCAGCAACTGGCCCAGCATTACCAAGCCGTCATTCTGCCGGCGCGTCCGCGCAAACCCAAAGACAAGGGCAAGGTGGAAGCCGGAGTGAAACTGGTTCAGCGCTGGCTGCTGGCAGCTCTTCGTCACCGTCGGTTCTTCAGCTTGGCAGAACTCAATCAGGCCATCCTGGAATTGTTACCGGCATTCAATCAACGCCCCTTCAAGCGACAGCCCGGCTGTAGTCGGCACAGCCTGTTCGTTGAGGTGGAGCAGCCTGCGCTCCAGCCGTTGCCAATCCACGCCTATGAGCATGCCGACTGGCGCTTCAAGGTACGGGTGCGCAGTGACTACCTGGTGGAGTACGACAACCACCACTATTCAGTACCGAACCGATTAGTTCAGCAGCAAGTGGATGTCCGCGCTACTGGCGAGGTCGTGGAGGTTTTTCACAATCATCTGCGGGTCAGCAGTCATCCCCGACAGTATGTTTCCGGCATCAGCATGCAACCGGAGCACAGGCCGCCGAACCACCAGTATTACGCTGACAGTGAACCCGCCGCATTGCTCGCCTGGGGCGAGCGAGTCGGGCCAGCACTGCTGCGACACCTGCAATATCACCTGACCGAACGTACCGATGTGGCCAACGGGCACAAGGCTGCCAGCGCCTTGCGCAAAGAAGCTCGCTTGCATGGCGATGCCCGACTGGAGGAGGCCTGCGCCTATGCGCTGACCATCAAGACCTTCGCCCTGAAAAGCCTGCAATCCATTTTGCGCGAGCAACCCGACAAGCGCCCTGGCCTGAAAGCTTTACCCAGCTCGACACCGGCTCACGAAAACCTGCGTGGTGCCCATTACTTTGCTGATGAAAAGGAACGCTCGACATGCTGAACCAGCAGACCCAAAGCAAGCTCCAGCAACTGCAACTGTCCGGCATGGCCAAGGCCTACCGCGACCAGCTTGAACTGCCGCGCATGCAGGAACTGCCCTTCGATGATCGCCTGGGCCTGATGGTGGATCGTGAACTCAGCGAGCGCGAGAATCGCAAGCTATCTCGGCTGCTGAAACAGGCAAAGTTGCGCTATGCCGCACACTTGGAGGATGTTGACTACCGCAGCAGTCGAGGCCTGGATAAGCAAGTGATCGCCAGCCTGGCGGGCTGCACCTGGATCGGTCAGCAACAGAACCTGCTACTGACCGGTGCCACCGGCACAGGCAAGAGCTGGCTCGCCTGTGCATTCGGCAGCCAGGCCTGCCGGCAGGGCTACTCGGTGATCTATAAAAGCGCTTCGAAGCTCTATGAAGAGCTGCAAATCGCCATTGGCGACGGCTCCCTGCCCAAGTACCGAACGGCCTTGAGCAAAGTCCACCTGCTAATCCTCGATGACTTCGGGCTGGCACCGGTAGAACCCACTGTGGGGTATACCTTGCTGGATATTGTCGATCAACGCATGCAGACCGGCTCACTGATCATAACCAGTCAATTCCCTACGGAACACTGGCATAGCATGTTCAGCGACGCCACGCTGGCCGAGGCCATCCTGGATCGCATCGTCCACCGCTCACACCGTATTGGGCTCAAGGGCGAGTCCTTGCGCAAGCAGGCTGTCAAGGCGCAGTGACCGATAGCGGAGGGGGCATTGTCCCCTTCGCTATTTTCGCGCCCGCGAAAATAGCCGAGTCAGTGAGCTGCATCTCAGGTGGAGTAAGCAGGCATGCACTACGGCTTCGTCGGCATCTCGAAAATGTCCCTTTAACCAAGCCTCCAAAGCGGAAATAACATCACTGATACGCACGACGAGCATAGCTTTGCGCTGCATTGTGTTCGCATGTGGTGTGCCCAGATCAGCATAGGCGTTTGAACTAATTTTCTCGACGTGCAATTGATGGAGTCAAGGCGGTTTGAAATTGCATCCATATTACCCTTGGCGGGTGGGCCAGAATCATCAGCGTAGTGGATCACAATCACTGGAAAGGATGGTCAGAACCTCCAGCGTAGGTGGGTCATAACCATTGGAATAAAGTGTCAGAACCAGCAGCGCCCACACCTACTGGCTGCGTCGGATTTTATTGAGAAAGCAGGAACAAACGCAGGCTTTGATTTGATGGTGCAACGGCTTGAGCTTGATCAGTGGGTACCTTTCGGAGGTGAGCTGTCGGTTCCGAAAAAAAGAGTTGTATTCAATAAGATACTCTTGGAGCGGGCTGGGTTGGTTTTCTGGGCTAGAGAAGGTCAGATGACGCATGGCGAAGCCCTGATTCGTGAAGCCGTTCGGCTCATGAGCTTGCCTTCCGTACATAAGCAACAGGAACAATTCGAGCGCTGCCTAGCGCGGGATGGGTTCACTGTTTCCTGGGATACTGGCGACTGCGGACAGGGCACACCTCCTTGGTTACGGCGAAGCTTGCCAAGAAATGTGGACTTGCCTGCGGGCGATGATCAAGTTCACCAGCACCTGAAACGATTTGGTTACCTCAGATCTTGCGGTCATCTTGATCAGGCTATAGACGCGCATACGAGAGGCGACTGGGCTGCAGCAAACGCGCAGATCAGGACATTCATTGAGAGCCTCATTCTGGAGATAGCAACGCAGATTGCGTCCGCTGACCTCCCTCCGCACCCGGGCTTGAACAACGGTTTTCAAGCGTTGGCCAATCGCGGTTTTTTATCGGAAAGCCGTTCAGAATGGAGCCAAGATGGGAAAGGTATGCTCAACGGGCTGATGAAGATGTTGCACTCAGATGGTTCGCATAAAGGCCTTTCGGATGAAGACCATTCAACCATGCGTCTTCATATAGCTTTGGTGACCAGTCGGGCACTCTTGAATCGACTGGCCAACAACGGGTGAGGAACAGATAGCGCCTATAGCGAACAGCTTTTCTCCGGTGCTGCGCTTTAGGCTGGTAATTAATTAGGACTTTGGTAGCCAGGCGCGAACATGGAGCTCTCAACTCCATAGAGCGCTAAAGGATCCTTGAGCCATAGTCGGTAAGCCTTGTCCGCGATGCTGTGATCTGGAGAACAATCTACGTGGTACTGCTGCAGTACGTAGCCCGCCATTGCGGCGCGCACGCGTAGTTTGAGCACCCCATCAAGCATGTCGTAATCGCGCTTTACGATCTCTGTAGAGTCTTTATCGGGATGCGGAACAATGGGTAGTTCGAGCATCCGATTCCATTGATCATCATGCTTGGGCGTTTCATCGTCTCCAGCTTTCTCCCCCATCTGAATTTCAGCATGCCCCACTCGGGTTAGAACGAAGTCTGCAAACTTCTTACGCTTTCGATCAAACGCCCGGACGTGCCAGCGAAGACCGTCACAACCAATAGCGAACGGTACTACGGTTCGCTCTGACTGGCCTGAACCGGAGGTGTAGCTGATTTTAACGACCCGTTTGAGGTGAATTGCCCTGGTGATGGGCGCTAAAACCTCCACCTTAGGTTTGCTGAGCAACGAAACCGACTCGTGGGGGATCAGCGGCTTTTCATATGAATCCAAGCCATAGCCGAACCCCTGCGAAAGCGCAGTGAGAACTCGCTCAGATGCGTGCGCGATCAATGGAGAGAATTTTTCGCGTATCACGTACTGCTTCGTGACCGTGTCGAGCTCCGTATTCTGTGGAGCAACATCCTTGTACTGAGCGAAATCACGGGTGGCAGCAGCGGCACCTACGCCAAACCTATCCATGAGATCCGCCCGTGAGACGGCGCCTGTGAAGTAGAGGCGGAAATCGATGTACACCAGGCGCTCCCGTTGCGCTTGGCTGTACTCGCTCAAATCAATCATGTCATCTCCATAGAATCTAATAGTCGGTCAAGCCGTCACCTTTCACCCAGCATAACACATGAGCAGTTGACGTCATCAAAATGATGATGATAGGCTATGCAAATGGCACCGATACATATTCATCACTAGCGCTACGAGGAGGCTTCTGAGCCTGCATTGGACTAGATGATGGAAAGCCAGAAACAAAAAAGCCGATCAAGTTCGCACCTTGACCGGCCTTTGGGAAAAGACGTCTGAACAGACTCCAGATGTCTCTCGCGCTTCGTTGAAGAAAGCTTTGCGATGGTAGCCCCTGTGAGCTCCTTTCGCAAGGGAGCGAGTTCTGTGTTTGAGCCTACCTCAGCAGGAGACATTTTATGTCCCAGATTGAGATGTTCGAAAAGCCCGACGAGGAAGGTGAGGTCATCTATCGCATGACCATCACCACCAAAACCGGGAAAGTGATTCGACGTGCAAACGGTCAGCCGTTTCGTATCGTCATTCGCCCTAAAGCATCCAAGTAATTTGGCTGCTTAACAGAGCTCGGGGCACGCAAGTGCCCTGTTCTCCCATCGCTGCAATGAAGAGCCTCATGAGCCTAGATTTCTATGATATGCAACACAAGCCGATCGCGTATACAGATGACGACGAGCACTTATATGCATACTGTGGCCGTCCACTCGCCTACTTTCACGAAGGTTCGGTCTACTCCTATCCAGGCTTACATCTAGGATTTATAGCGAATGGCTACATTCGCGATAATCACGGCCACATCGTGCTACGCACACCAGAGTCAGGCGGTGGCTCAATGAAGATGTGGCTCCTACCCCCTCCGCCGAAGGGCCCCAAGCAAATGCGATATCTCAAATGTCGAAGGCGTCCCAAATTTTATGCTCTGATGCGTCTCTTTCACTCAAAGATACCTGGGGATGAATTCTTCTCTTGATGAGAGATGAAGTCCCTCCTCTCTCCGCCGTGATGAAGAACGACGCGGCGCGCAGGCTTTGAGACCACTTCCGAGAACTGAATGAGCGTGTTCTGGGACAGGTGCATTCCTAACGCGGCTCTCAAGCTATTCCCAATTCGTTCATTCGCTTGCTTGATTGCGTAATCGTCGCTCGCGGAGAGCTCTTGGTTGAACGCACCAACTCGCTCCTCCAAGGGGTGCAGTTTCCCTTCCTTACGAGCGGCATTAAGTTCCTTGCGGCAGAGCGCCTTCAGCAGCCGGGCTAGCCGGGATTGCCGCCCATCCCGAAGTTTTGTTTCCGCATCACGCAGAGGGGGTAAATAAATGCAGTGAATAAGGTCAAGGGTTTCGGTTTCCAGCGCCGCAGCATGCGCATACCCGCCATATAGCTGGCTTTTGAACCTCCCCCGAGATTCTAAATTGAGCGCGGTAAAAGTGAGTTTTGCCTCCTCTTCGTTGCCGCACCAGTCCCTGAAAGCGATTGCGTCATTCTCATCGAGGTCAGAAAATGTTGCTCGAATATCAATCCTTTGTGCGGCTACTGCCGCCTCGTGAAATCCACGGTGAAAATCTCTCTCGTTGATCAGGCGTTTGCCCGATTCGGAGTCGTTAAAGATCTGGCGGACGGCTGCGATGACCCCTGTCTTACCCGCTCCGTTCTCGCCCACTAAAACATTGAGGCCATCGTGGAAGTCAATTGTGAAAGGCACGCCGAAGCATTTGAAACCGTGAATATCTAAGGTACGTAAATACATGAGAGTCCTTTCTTCCTGAGAATCCGTCGTGGCTTAGTAGGCCCATCAGTAACTAACAAGCTGAGGCCAGCAAGCGTGAGCGCAGAGGTAACGCCTCCGGATGATGCCATGGAGGGCCGGAAGTCGAACAGCTGCAACCAGCGCCTGCTAAGAGGCTGTCTTCTGGCGACGAGGTGGCATTGAGCAGAACATACGATCTTGCGCGTTGGGCGTAGTGCCTCGGTCATTTGATCAACGAGCTGTTCGGTAATCTGTGCATTTCCAGTAGTCGGGCGTACCCCTCCGGGGGCGGCTGTCGTTACGAAGATCATCAGTCATGTCCAGTGCCTCGTTTGGAACCGGCAGTCAGTCGACGATAAAGGTCGGCTAAGAGGCGAGCATCCAGCAGCGCGTGATGTGGAAGTTCCGGGAGCGTCACGTTGCCGATATCATCCGCTTCGAGATGCCTGAATAGTAGGATCAGGTTAGTCGCGCGATTGGCAACGTTACCTGGCCAACGATGATCTACGTAGGCTAGTTGGCAGAAGAGATCCCAATCCCATTCTGGAGCATCAGAGCAAACCTCGAGGGGGTCTTCCAGATCACTCAGGAAAGCGAGCAGTGAGAATTGGGCTTCGACCAAGGTTTGCCCGTGCGCCGCTAGGTTGAGCTGAGGCAGCACGTTCAGGATCACGAAATCGCTGCAGTCCCCCACTAGATATGTATCTGTGAGCTCGACGTAAAACTCGTGCCCGGCTTCGGACACGAGCGCCAAGGAAATCAGCTTCGTATCTCGGTTCAGCTGTGTGAACTCACAGTCCATATAGCTTCATCTGCTCCTCCCTGTAAGTACCTGGTTCATGCATGCCGGTGTACCTTGTGCCAAAGCTACGTCATTTTCCCAAAGGTAGTAATAGAACAGAGCCAAGTCAGACCTGAATGTCGTTCCTGCCTCTTCAATCCAAGAACGTAAGGTGTCGGCAAGATCAGTTCGAATGTGGCGGGTCAGCTAACCCCATATAGTCAGAGTTGAAAGCTGTGGTCTGCAGCAGCTTGTTTGCGTCGGCACAAAAAAACTTCCTACACGGCTCAAGGTTTCGAAAAACGAACCGTTTTTCATATCTATGACATCTAGAGAAACCGGTTTTGAACCTACCAACGATCGCATTTGCACGATGCCTGACAGGCGCCGTGCCGTTTGCCGAGACCACCCAGGGTCATCGTCAACGCAGGGCGTGGGAGCGCTTAGTCAGCTACATCGCGTCCTCTGACTCCCCTTCCGACTTTGACAGAGCTGCAGCCTTCGCTGAGGGCTATGCGCAAGCGCTGGTCGACGGTGAGCAAATCGAAATCTCAACAGAGCGTGACTTACTGATCATCTCAATCGTTGATGAGTGGCGGCGTCATTTCATCCGCACCAATGGTTCGTCCACCTTTAGCACTCCCCTCCTCCAAGGACATTCATGACTTCCAAATTTCAGCGCTACGCGGACGACGAAATTTCAGATCCCAGCCTCCGAATGCCACGTCAAATTTTGGCAACCAGCACCAACCAATATCCGATTGATATCCTCGTTTCTCGCTGGGAAAAACACTTGGTCGAGCCGTCTGTTGCACACGAGAAGTACCCTTGGGCTGCGGAGTTTGTAATGGGCATTCCTGTTCCATCTTGGCATCGCCCAGTAGTCTGGAATCTGGGGCAAAAGTCTCGGTTCATCATTTCTGTGTGGACTGGAGGGGATCTCGGAAGCTATCTCACTAATGAGTGGTGTGATTCGGGTTCGGGACGAGCAATGGCTGAGAGCAGCGATATTTTGATCGACGGCTTGCATCGGTTGCATAGCCTTGAGGAGTACCTTCTTGATCGCTTGGCAGTCCCAGATGCTCAAGGGCAACCAAGGGTTTGGTCTGAGATTGGCAATGGCGAACGGAAGCGTTTCTTGTCGACAGTCTTCATGCATGCGCATGTATCGTCTGATGACGAATTGTTGTTGCGAAAGACTTATGATCTTTACGCCATGGGTGTAGCTTCTCGTACGAACGATCAGCGCGCGGTTCGATAACCGTTAGATGCTATTTTTGGGGCATTCCCCTCTGGGGATGGCTGTCGTAAACCAAGCCCCGTCTATCGACGGGTCTTGGCCCTGCGGGCTTCCATCCTCATGCCTTCGACCTTCCTGGTCTGCGCGCTCCGCTTGCATGATGACCTGAGTCACTTCTCGGCTTGGACATTACCCGCAGCTCCCACATACTGCTTCCATCCAATCAGTGGTGGGGTTAGCCCGATGTTATGGTCATTTTGGAAAGACAAACGTCCTGAATGGATACAGGCTGAAGAACGAGAATTCATCAAAGCGGTGAACAGCTTGAAGACGCTGCAGACCACCCCTCGGGGCGGCATGAAAATTGATCCTGAAGAGCTCAGAGACCAGATTCTGGCCTCTCGAGAAAGGTACAAAGATCTGGTTAAGAAATAGGGATACCGGGTGGCCAGCCAGTTTGGAGCCTCATCGAGAGTAGGCTGACCTGCTTTTCATCCTCTCCTGCGCCACCGAACAAACGCCAGCGAGGCTCGTATTTACTTCACGAGCTGACCCTCTGGCGTAAGTGGTAGTCGAACACCTCTATGTAGCTCGCGCCGACTTCTATGAAAAGGAGGCTCCATAACAACTGCTGAGCATTTTCTTAATCGCTGCGCCGGGCGCATACGACCTGCCTTGATTGCGTACGGGCAGCATGGATGAAGTTTGTTCCTGGCTGTTCAACCTCGTGACGTTGTCATTGCAGTCATTCTGTGCGGAAATCTTTCGATTTAAGGCTTCGTGATTTTTTGGCAGGCGCTAAGCAAGACGTCGCTCAGCCAAAACGCATCATCTTCAGTGAACGAGTAACACATAAAAGGAAATACCAACTCATAACCCCCGCCCTCAATTGTGCAGACCACGATTGACGTGGTGCCTGAAAGTGACTCCTCACAGACGTTTGCGCTCGCATCTTCAAATGCAATCTCGCCAGAAGCCGAGTATTGAAAGCCGCGTATTCCAATCAATCTGCGAACCTTGAACAATCCAGTCGGACGACTTTCGCCTACGGCTTGATCAGCTTCCTCATCACCACCTATAGCCAGTGCTTCTCTCAGGCATGATGAAATCTCTTGTGCGACGTCAGGAGTGACACTGAGCCTCACGATGTCCAGCTCGATCATGATGCGCGCCGACGGTAGCACTTCGATTGCGCATTTGTATTTCTCGTCAAAATCTAGGCCGCGCCAGCAGTCGAACTCTCTACAAAGACGAAAATCAGAAGATGCTTTTGAAGTCGGATGAAGCTTCATGGAAACGCCTTATATATTTGCTCTTGTAAATACAAACGGATGCGTTTCGAGAAACTTGAGATGCTTTCCTAGATTTTTTCGTCGATAGCTGATCGGTACGCTTCTAGGCGCTGATTTTCGTGCTTCCAAAGATTAATAAATTTTTCAAAATCATTAAGGAAAGGGCCTGTTTCAACCCGAGTCGATCCGATGCTCGCTTGGAGGAATCGCTCTCGCCACGGTTCCGGAATGCTCTCTTCACGAACAATTTGGAGGCCGCTCGAGCGAGGATCGATAACCACAAGGTCGCGAAGATCCTCTAGTTTCGCCACATCTTTCAGCAACCTGTCGGCTTCATCCTGGCGTGCGATTTCGTCGAGCATAGACACGAATGGAGTGGCCTTGGGATCGCCCGGCAGAAGATCGGATAGCGCCCATAAAGCTTTCCTCCTGAGCTTCTCTCGTTCACGCAGATTCTGATCAACAGCACCGCTAGACATTAGGTTCTCCTCCGTAATGCGGACACCCTGAACTCTGCTTAAGGTCGCGGGCTTCGTTGGCTGAGCTATTTCAATGTGACCGCCGGCCAAATCCGCCAGCGCCGGAGAGTTGCTCCTCCACGAACTCAATTGACGAGCTCAGCTCGTGCTGTATTTCTTCAAAGACTGAGTCTAGCTCGGGATGAGCACCTGACTTTCTAAGCTCCGCTACTAACCGCGAAAGCTCCCTCCCCTTGGCCATCGGCATTTGAACATTGCAGTACACCGTGTCTTTGTCATTACGACTCGTAAGTCCTCCAAACTAGGAAGCTGAAACCCTGATGTTGGTATGTACCGGTGCTGCAATCAAGCCTCGTTGGGAGTGCTATGTCTTACGAGCCGAATGCAGCAGTGGATCGGCGATTGATTGACGTTAGTTTTGGTGCGCGCCCCTGCCGGGGATGGCTGTCGTAAACCAAGCCACCCGCCAGGCCGGCGTCTTGACCCGTAGGGCTTCCATCCTCGCGCGTCGGCCTCTCGGTCTGCGCGCTCCGCTTGCCACCATACTCCCAGCTGATTTTTGGTGTCACAGGCCCGAAGAATTTGATACTTCTCTTAGCCTATCCTTGGTAAAACTTGCTCTGGTTTCTACTCAGCCTCTGAGGAGTCGCAAATGGATAAAACTAAACGGGCAAAAGGGAGGGCTTACCAATCCGCTCGAGATCCTGAGCGGGTGCTGATCGAAGAGCGAGCAGAGGCGCTATCAGCGGCCGGCTACCCGCTGCCTGAGGATGACCCGGCGATGTACGCTGAGCAAAGACTGCACGAGGCTAGAGAGGCGGCGCGGGAACCCCAACCTTGTCTGGTGAGCGAAGTCACCCCAATCGACATACCGTGATTGGCTCCACATGGCTAAAATGCGCAACCACGCTCAAAAAGACTGGCTGATTAGGAACGTGTTCATGACGCTCAAAAATGCTTTTGCTGCCGTGCTAAAAGCGATGCGCGCGGGCAAAGGATTGACCCAGAAAAATCTTGCGGAAGTCAGCAGTCGAACATACGTTTCGAAACTAGAGCGCGCCCAGTCAAGCCCCACGCTGGAGATGATAACGGCTTTGAGCGGCCCGCTCAGAGTGAGTCCTATGACCCTGGTCGCCATTACTCTTTGCGCTGAGTCGGGAGAGTCCGTTGACGCTTTGCTGCGTCGCACCCAAGAGGAATTGGCGAGCCTAGGCCATGAGGGAGTTCTCAAAAATCTGGCGATTTCGTCGTGTGACGAGACGCCAGCGCGACCTCGCTCTCCAAAGCCCCAAAGTCATCGTTCAGTGACGAACTCCCAGCAAGTTGAATTTTGTTTCGCTGAATAAACGCTTTTCATTGCCACTAATCAGACGGCAGACACGGCTGCGGTCGTGGCCTACCTCTGGAAAATCCAAAAGGTCGAGTAATGCGTAATTTCGATCTTGACCTTAGTAGGGTTATCCACGAGCACTTCATCACCGGCAAGGCAGCCATAAATTTCCCGAGACCTCACATCACTTCGGGTGGATGGCACTACCTAGCATATTGGAACAGCGAGGTCGGTGAGGCCAAGGTGTCGCTTGCTGGTATCCACTACCCCGACACGGCATTTTGCTTTGGTGACACGGGCATCTTGAACGCCACCGATGAACTAGAGCGGAGGGGGTGGAAGACCGATCACCAGATCTATATGGCCGATCACTTCCGCGCGACCGGAGATATGGTTCTCAAGTGGGTGCTCGGCCGCTCAGAGTTTTGCAACGTCGAGCTGTCAGAATGGTTTCCGGACGATCATGATTTAGATGCCATGGTCGGAATGCTCAGAGGAGCCATCAACAAGCTGGAAAACGTTCAAGGTGATCGTCTTAGTCGATGGCTTGGTTCGCAGCTCCTGTAAGATGAGTAGGAGAATCGTCTATTTGCTTACGGACAAAATATCCCCCCTACGCTCCTCCGCCCATTAGCTCTCCAGGTCGCCATGATCAACACACAAATGCAGCAGATTCTTCCCCAGGTGATCAAGGTTGTGGAGCGGGCAGGTATTTTACTGGCGGAGGAATGTGTCCGTCCGGAAGGCCGTAGAGGCTACGGTGATAAAGCTGAAATCGACGTTGAAATTGAGGTGTTTCTCCGAGAGGAGTTGCTGAAAATTTTGCTATGCGATTGGTGGGGTGAAGAGACCGGCCACATACTTTCCGGCAACTCTTTCTGCTGGGTTGTTGACCCCAACGACGGCACCAGTGATTTCCTCAAGGGCCTAGATGGATCGGCCATCTCAGTAGGATTGCTTCACAATAATCATCCCGTTTTGGGCGTAGTACATGCACCTGTCACACCAACCGAGAATTCAGACTGCATCAGTTGGGCGCAAGGCATGGATCACCTGGCTAGAAATGGAAAACCCGTATATGTAGACCTCTCAAAGCAGGAGCTGACGGACGGAAGCTTGGTGATGGTGAGTGCTGCAGCCGGCAACAAGCCGCAGACCAATCGCGAGCTCTGTGCGCCGGCAGGTTTTTATCCCATGCCATCGATTGCGTACAGACTGGCTAAGGTCGCCGCTGGGGATGGCGTTTGCGGACTGTCTCTGTATCCGGTGTCAGCCCATGACGTAGTCGCGGGGCACGCATTGCTGATTGGTGCCAAAGGCGTTTTGGTCGACGAATTCGGAAACCCTATTCAGTATCGTACTGAGGTGGAAATGTTGAGGGTTTGCCAACAATGCTTTGGCGGAGCACCCAATGCTTGTTCTGAACTCGTGAGTCGCGACTGGGCCAAAGTCTTTCAGACGTCGGCGAACTAATGCGCCTTGAAAAGCGGGATCATCACTTACACATTGGAGATGGCACATGGCCGGTTTTTTTCGACAAAAATTGATGTCTTTTGGAATCAAAAAGTAGCCGCGACTGACGTCGCAAAGGTGCGATCAGCATACACAACACTGGCTTCGCCGCCCTCCATCAAGCATTCCAACGCAGAGAAACCGGAAAACAGAAGCCAAAAGATGAAAAGCACAAGGAGCGCAAACCAATAGAGCAACATCAAGGCAATCGGGTCGATTGCCCCACAGCTCAAGGCAGGCCGAAAAAAAGGGGGAATTTTGGAGAACGTCGCTTTTTGTTTGTTTTCAAATATAAGGTCTCCGGTTTGAAATTTTACTTTCAAGGGGGCGCGAAAAATATATTTTCGGTTTGTGTGGCGAAAGCGTCTTGAAGAACCATTTTTCGAAGTCTAGAGCAGTAAATCAGGCGCCGAAAAGCCGCTGAAGCAGCTGCTCCGTCTGCGTTCCTCTGTACCTTGCCTTCAGCTCATCAAGCTTGGCACCTCTGCGCTCGCCAGTAAGTAAGCTAAGCCCGTGCAACGCGTTAATGAGCTTCTCAGATTCGGCGTCCTCATCTCTCATTGTGATCCACGATGAGTTTGCCTGCTTGGCCAACGCTTCAGCCTTTCGGCTAAGGGTCTGTGACTCAATCAATCTGTTGCCATTCACTTCTGTCTTAAGCTGACTGATGACATTCTCGAGCTCCTGCAGCTGCTCTGAAATGCGCTCTGCGCTATCAAGCGACACAGGACGTCCATCAACATAGATAGTGTCTTCTTGGACACAGTAGATTGCCAAAGGGCCTTCCCCTCCTCCCGTGCAATCAAGCGCTAGAAAATTCCCCAGTCTCAGCGGTTTCGGAATCCACGTATGTCCCGTGCAAACTCTCCAGATGCCTGGAACACCATCACGATAATGCTTGATGACCCGTTCCCTCCCCCACAGAGCGATCTCTTCGATCTGAGCATTGTCTAGGCTCCCCACGAACTCCTGCCAAGAAATCCCTGCCGGCACATCCGCATGAACGACACCGACCAGGCCACGTGCGGACTGAATTTCTATGGAGGTAGGGAGATGTTCCAGCCTTTCGATCACCATTCCTTTCGACTCATCGGCGATCGTTGGCCACCATCCCGCACCGTGGGAGCTGTAGCGTGCTTGTGGGTTCTCACGGTAAGCGTTTATCAGCATCTGCTCGTGATTGCCTTGGACACAAAAGAACCAAGGTTCGCCGAGCAGCTTTAGTCCATCTAGCATCCCGGGCCCACGGTCGATCAGATCGCCTACAGCGATGACGCGATCAATCGAGCTGTCAAAGCCAAGCGCGCGAAGCCCCTTATGGAGTTCGATCGTTTTGAAGTGGATATCCCCGACTACGAAGTCACGGCCCACTTCATTCTTGGGGAGTCGTAAAACCGCCTGCGTCATTTGGAATCGTTACCCCGGAGCATTGGCCAATTGATAGTCTGATATGACTCTATTGTACTCACTCCTAGTGTAGGAAGGCGGTTGTACATGGCTGATCACCACAGGGCTGCTGCAGACAAGCGTTAAATTCCCCTGTTCACTTGCGAGCAGCACCGATGGTCATCGCGCTCTGATATCGTTGGAGCAGTTTTCCAACAGCTACAAGTCATGACCTCTCTTAGAAGCCCGCGAATGGATGCTCCACGACACACACTAGACTGTGAGTGCAAGCAGTTATGAAGCACACCAGACTCATCCGCCATGGAGAAAGTGCCGCGAACGCCGGCGAAGCCAGCTTGGATCACGCGACCATTCCTCTTACGACCAAGGGTGTGGAGCAAGCGAGCTTAGTGGCAGGGTCATTCACCCAGGCCCCAGATCTGATTGTCGCATCTCCGTTTTCCAGAGCTCAAGCAACTGCTATGCAGACAGTGACTGCTTTCCCTTCAGTGCCTTTCGAAATATGGCCAATCCACGAATTCACCTATCTTGAGCCCGCACGGTGTATCAACACGACCGTAGCCCAGAGACGAGATTGGGTGGAGGGATACTGGGCCAACTCAGACCCAGCGTTCACGGATGGTGAAGGCGCAGAGTCATTCCTAGACTTTATATCTCGAGCTCAGTCTTTCTTATATCGACTTGCACAGCATCCTGCTCATGACATCGCCGTGTTCTCACATGGGCAATTTATCAATGCCGTGGCTTGGCTGATCGAGCGCAACCCGAAGACAATCGATGGCCAGGCAATGGCCGAGTGGCGCGAGTATGAGATCACCAACCAAGTGCCTAACTGCTCTGGCTACAAGCTGACCAAGCACCCGGACGGCGCTGGCTGGAAAGTAAGTGCAGATAACTCTGAGCTCTCAGCAAGAGAGGTATGCCAAGTATTGCGAGAGGTTACCTTCGAGCGACGGACGATGACCAAGGTGAGTCAGGCGACTTGGGATGAGATTTATGCGGGCCATTTCGTGGTAAGAGTCGAGGGTTGGCGGATATCGATCTACAACGACTGTGGCACGCTCGACTACTGCGAAGAATGCGTGAGTCCGGAAGGACGGCGATGGTCGTTTGGCTCAGGGGATCGGTTTGGAACAGATCCCATTGCGTTGCTCAGTACATGGGAGCATCAGACGCTTGAGCGTCTCCTGAAGGCGCTCTAGGGAGCCAATGTCGAGCGGGCCTCTGCGAGGACGGCTGTCGTGAACCAAGCCTCGCCGTTGCCGAGTCTTGGCCCTGTGGGCTTCCATCCTCCCGCCTGCGCGCTCCGCTCGCTACTGACCCCATGTCACCTTTCCACGAGCCAAGAGGCCCAACAGCCTCGTCCTAATTCAGACGCGGTGCTTGGATGGAAGTGAGTCGGGCACACGAGACTTCACGAATGAAGCGCCTCAACGAGCGCGGCAAGCAGCAAGCAGACGCTCGCCACGAAGGTAAGCCGTAATCGCATCGGCAGGTACCAGGCGGGCAAGCTCATAACCCGCAACAGCTGCCTGTCCTGCCGGAGGTGGACAACAAAGCCGATGACCAACAGCAAGCAACCCAATGGCATTGGCAATAACGTGGCAATCCAAGCAATAAGCGCAGGAATGACACTCCAGATAAACCGGTCGGAGCGCTGCTCGGCGCTTATGTCTTGCACGCTCATGGCGAAGCCCCAGTGCAAGGCTCCGACGAAGCTCAGGATGACTGCGCCATAGTTAACAAGCGCAATTTCAAACAATGGCCGATAGTCGAGAGAGAACGGGATCAGCAGCGCCAGAAAAATAAACGGCAACAGACCGCCATAACCCAGCAGGCTGACGTGCTTTGGCATAGAGGTTAAAGGCAACGCGTTCATTTGTATTCCTTACGCAATGAGCGACACTCAAGACTGTAGGCCCAAAAGCCCTGCTTGGGCGAGATATTGATGGCAAGGTGGGCTACATGAGAGTCCGCTTAAAAACGGGAGACACCATCGCTCCCAATACTGGAGTTCGGGAGGTGTGTTCGACATCCTCTTACGACGGCCCCCCGTACGGATCCGGTTTAGGTTGAACCTCTGTTATTTAGGAGGACTCCCAAATCTAAATCCAGGAGAAACGTATGACCCAGACAGCTTTGGTTGTGGGCGCCAGTGGCATCGTCGGCAGCGCCATCACTCAGTTACTAATCGACAACAAGTGGCAGGTCGCCGCGCTATCGAGGCACCCGTCGCAATCGCAAGGCGTGATCCCCGTCGCGGCAGATCTCCAAGATCCAGCTTCGCTGGAAGATGCGCTTGCGGATCTGAAACCTACTCATGTGTTCATCACCACATGGTCACGGCAAGCCACGGAGGCCGAAAACATTCGCGTTAATGCCGCCATGGTTCGCAATGTGCTCACCGCCATTCGCCCAGCCAAGAGCGTCGAGCACGTAGCATTGGTCACTGGCCTGAAACACTACCTCGGCCCATTCGAAGCCTATGGAAAAGGCAGCCTCCCGCAAACGCCGTTCCGCGAAGAGCAGGGTCGTTTGGACGTTGAGAATTTCTACTACGCCCAAGAAGACGAACTCTTCGTTGCTGCTGAAAAGGACGGCTTCACATGGAGCGTTCATCGCCCGCATACCGTCACCGGGGTTGCTGTAGGTAATGCTATGAACATGGCAACTACCCTCGCCGTCTATGCCTCGATTTGCAAACAGACCAATCGCCCTTTTGTGTTTCCCGGATCAAGGGTGCAGTGGGACAGCCTCACCGATATGACGGACACCCGGCAGTTGGCGAAACAACAACTGTGGGCGGCCACCACACCGGCTGCGGCCAATCAAGCATTCAACGTCACTAACGGCGATGTATTTCGTTGGAAATGGATGTGGAGCCGAATTGCCGACTACTTCGACTTGCCTGCCGCCGATTATCCCGCTTCACTCTCCCCTCTTGAGAAGCAGATGGCTGACGATCAAGCCGTATGGACGCAAATAGTCGCGGAGAACGGCTTGAAAGAATCCGATATTGGTCGCCTGATATCCCCATGGCATACCGATGCAGACCTCGGTCGACCAATCGAAGTAGTGACGGATATGTCGAAAAGCCGTGCCATGGGCTTCACTGCCTACCAAGCGAGCGATCAAGCATTTTTCGATGTGTTCGACAAACTACGCGAGATGCGCTTGATACCCTAGGTCGTGCCACAACGGATATGCTCAGATGATTCCAAGGAGAGGAGAGGGAAAATGGCAAGCGAATATTCGTTATCAGACGTTCTGGAAAGAATGTACCAAAATCAGCTCGCTCTCGAAGCTGCACTCATGGAATTGACCCTCCATGTGGAGGCTCACGGACATTCGGATGTAGGAAACAACGTCCGTGGCGCCCTTGAGACCATTGGCGAAAACGCCGGACATATCAAGCAAGGTCTAGCCCGGCTCAAAAAACTCCCATGAGGCAGCCGCTTTTTGATTTTGATCTCAAACGTGTCTCACGCGAGCACTACGTTACAGGGAAAGCAGCCATCAACTTTCCGCATTCAGGAAGCACAACGGGTGGTTGGCATTACCTGTCCTACTTTGACCGAGTGTCCGGCGTAGCCAAGGTATCTCTCGCGGGTATTCACTATCCTGACACGACAGTTTTTTTCGGCGAGCAAGGCATCCTTAATGCCGCTGACCTTCTCGCTAATCGGGGCTGGATGACCGAGGGTCAAAGCCTCTTCATGGCCGATCACTACCGAGCTACAGCCGACATGGTCATGAAGTGGGCGCTGAGTGAGTCCAGGCACTGCAATATTGAATTGGCTGAGTGGTTTCCGTCAGCAGACGAAAAGCAACGACTGCTTGATCTCCTGGATACTGGGAAGTCAAAGCTTCAAGAAATAGGAAAACTAGAAAAGGTGGAGCTTTGGCTCAGCTCGCAGTAACGTCAATGGAGCAATAGGAATGCAGCCCGCACAGGGCGAGCACAACGAGGGCAATGGATATGCGCAAAAAATCTCAACCGTGGCTTGTCCCGCTTCTAATTCTTATCGCTGTCTTATGGGCAATGGGGAAGAAAGACACACCTCCAAGCCCAGCTAAACCAAACCCACCTCCTCCCGCAAATACCCTGGTGTCAGCTCCCCTTCCTGAGACCCTGCCTCTCCAAACCCAACTGATCAATCAATATGTGAACGCTGATAAGCTGAACATCCGGAGTCAGCCTGCTGGAAAGGTGATTGCTTCCATGAAAAGGGGTGACAAGGTGCAGGTGTTTGAAAGGAAGGATGATTGGGTGCGGATAAGCGCCGATGGGCAACCGGCTAAATGGCTGTCATCTAAAAGCCTCTGCAATGCGGTGAATTGCTATGGAATCTCCAGGCCGGAAACAACTCGCCCTGCACGCCTTTCACCTCAGCCGACACCTAGGCAAACCCCGAGCTACGGATCTTCCTGCCCTTGTTCATCTGGAACAGTCTGCATAGGGCCACGGGGCGGTAGGTACTGCATTACCTCAGGTGGGAACAAGCGCTACGGTGTCTAAGCGAAGGTCGCATCCTAAGCGATAATCCCTGCATCCAGTCGGTGTTCTAATGTCTCAGATAGATTTTACTTCCACATTCGACGCGTGGCCTTACTGCCATAAGCGCTATTGATTTAGCCTTGATCGAAGGCAGCACATCCTGAGGAAGCTAGGGCGTTAAGCCCTAGCAGATCTCACTTTTTCTTTTTTGCAGGTTTCTCTGCCTTGTCTGATTTCTTCGCCTTTTCTGGCTTGCTATCAGCTTTCTTTACAGATTTCTTCGGTTCGGAGTCTTTTTTCTTGTCTTTCTTTTCGGAAGACTTTGAAAGAGCCGATGCCGCTGCAGATTTTTTTGCTGGTGAGGACTTTTTGTCTTTCAAGTCCTTGCTGGCTTTCGAAGTTTCACCTTTGCTTTTCTTGTCGTCTTTAGCCACGTTGACCACCTCTCAGAGTATGCCGTTGTTGGCAAAATGCCTGTGCAATTCTTCACAAGCTAATCATTAGGTGAGCGCGTTCACGGGCGGTTCAAATTTTTATTGCGTTAAAATAGACAGGCCGATTTGGTCACGTCTTTCCTGATCAACGTTTTCAACAGCCCTATACTAGGATAGTACGACGCGACGGCGCGCAATCCCTCCTGGTTTGCAGTAGAAGTGGCAAGAACACCGCCCTCTCCCGCCAAGCATATGGCGTCCGGAATGGCAATTGCGGTCGTCAGTGGTCTACTAACCGTCAGATCGCCCAAGGCGAAGCTCACATCTATAGCTACTTGGCTGGACGCATGGGCTGAGGAAACGTCACACGGATTCAAAAAGCCATGTTGTCGGCCCCGACCACCATTCTCCTTAGAACACCCGAATCGTCCAGAAATAATGAACGCGTCGCTGCCTCAAGTCTCAGAACTGTATGCGGGCATGCGGGCCGTCATGACGATGAGAGAGCTATTCGAGAGGATGATGAGATTCCCGATGGGGATCGCGCCGCACCCGGCCCTGCGGATGTCGAGCGAATGCCAACTGCTAGGTAACAATTTACTCGCATGCTCCTAACAATATACCCACAGCGCCAACTCTAATGAATCTGGAGGATTCCCATGCGACCTCAAACATCTTTTATATTCGACCTTGATGGCACGCTGACCGACAGCGTGTACCAGAACGTAGCCGCATGGAAAGAGGCACTCGATTCCGAGAATATCCCGCTGGCCATGTGGCGTATTCATCGGAAGATTGGTATGAGCGGAGGGCTGATGTTAAAAACCTTGTCCCGTGAAACGGGTGTAGAAATTACTGATGAGCAAGGAAGAATCTTAAGCAAAAAGCATGCGGCTGCGTATGAGGCCCTCAAAAGCCAAATAACGGCACTCCCAGGTTCAGTCGAGCTACTAAAGACGCTCACCCACGAAAATGTACAGTGGTGCATCGCAACCAGTGGTGGCGTTTCTACAGCCAAGATCAATTTAAAGGCGCTGGGCTTAGACATTAACGACATTAATATAATCACCCGCAACGATGTCAAATATGGAAAGCCTGATCCAGATCTTTTCCTTGCCGCAGCGCAAAAGCTCAAGGTACCCATTGAGGACTGTTTAGTGGTTGGTGACGCCATATGGGACATGCTTGCAGCAAGGCGGTGCAAAGCGACAGGTGTGGGCTTGCTCTCAGGCGGCTACGATATTAGCGAGCTAGAAAGAGCGGGAGCCCTGAGGGTGTACGAGGATCCTCAAGACCTATTGCAACATTTAGAGGAAATAGCATCCCGACCTTGATTTCCGACAATCACCTTCAGGGCTTTTTATCAGCGGATTCATGCGTTTTCGCCGATAACGTTTCGATGCTCTGGGGGGGTTGCAGCCCCCATCCCCGTACTGGAATTCACTTCACTTGCGCAGGTGAAGTAGGCTCGACAACGGTAACCAGTAGCCCTTCAGGGCTTTGGATGCAGGGCAGGAAACCTTCAGTTCGCCGCGTATCTAGCCAGCGCCTGGTTTTAAGCACATCGAAAATCTGCCCCTGATCCATCAACACGAGAATCAGCTCGTCTGAGATTCGATACCGACCGCACTCCGGACAGTCACGCTCTTCCCACGGGCCTTCGCACATAACGCGTTCTGCAGCTCCCACGCAAATCAGGCAATTCATCTCGATCACCATTTTATTGTTGTAGCTATCTCTGGCCCAGGAGGTTCACTCCTACCTGGGCCGCCTAGCTGCCCTACTTATTCTCGTCAGACTTTCCTTCCTGCATTTGGACAGAAGACTTGGTGCCACTGGAATTGTCTTTCGTGGCGTTATCCGCGTTGTCAAAGCATCCATGAAGCATGAATACACTGCATAGACATAAGCACATAGATAGCTTTTTCATGATCATTCTCCTGCTAGCTGTTGAATCATTTCTACTGAAGAGGCCGGCCCAAAGGGAGCCGGCGAAGCCGGAGGTTGGCGTTTAAGCTGCTGGCTTGAGTACAACCTTCGTCCAGCCATCGTCACGTGCGTCGAAGTGCTTATAGGCATCTGGGCCCTCGGCAAGCTTGAGGCGGTGGGAGATGATCTGAGAAGGTTTTGCTCGGCCATGGTGGATTAGCTCAGCCAGGCGACGGTTGTAGACTTTGACGTTGGCTTGGCCCGTTCGAATCTGCTGCCCCTTGAACCAGAAAGCGCCGAAATCGAAAGCCATCTTGCCTTCCTTAGCCAGCTCATTTTTGGCTCCTGGGTCTTGGGGTACGAACACACCTACGACGCCGATGCCTCCGGTCGCTTTGGTCGAAGCGACAAGGTTGTTCATGGTCAGGTGATTAGCTTCATGACCATGGCGGTCGCAGCACTGATAACCCACGCACTCGCAACCGCGATCAGTGCCCTTGCCATGGGTCAAGTTCAAGATCTGATCCACCGCCTCTTTCTCAAGCGAGTTGATGGGCGTAGCGCCCATTTGAGCAGCAAGCTTCAAGCGGTCAGGATGATTATCGACTACGAACACCTGAGAGGCACCCTTGATCATGGCCGAGTGGGCAGCCATCAAACCAACTGGGCCGGCGCCGTAGATGGCAATACTTTCCCCGGGAAGGAGGCCTGCCAACTCGGTTGCATGCCAACCAGTCGGGAAGATGTCGGAGAGCATGACGTAATCTTCTTCACGTTCTTGCGCGTCCTCGGGCAACACCAGGCAGTTGAAGTCTGCATAAGGCACTCGAAGTAGTTCAGCCTGCCCCCCCTGATACGGGCCCATGTCAGCGAACCCATAGGCCGCACCCGCGCTGCCTGGGTTAGCGGTCAGGCAAAACCCCGTCAGGCCTTTTTCACAGTTTTCGCAAAAGCCGCAGCCGATGTTGAATGGCAGGCATACCAGATCTCCTACCTTGACCCGATCTACGCCGGAGCCTACTTCGATGACCTCGCCCAGATTCTCATGGCCAAACACTCTGCCCGTTTCAAAAGAAGTACGGCCTTCGTACATGTGCAGATCAGATCCGCAGATGTTTGTGGCAGTCACTCGCACCAGAGCGTCGGTAGGTTTTTCGATTTTGGCGTCCGGCACATTTTGCACACTGACGTCACGGGGGCCGTTGTAAACGATGGCTTTCATTACATTCTCCCAGAGGCAAGACGAAAGGGATTTTTCGTCAGCACATGTTTAGTTTGTCCGAGAGAGCAAATCGTATGTTCAAGAAATTCGAGGCATGTCTGACGAGCGGTACATTCTCAAAATCGCCCAAAAAATCTGAATTATTCGCCATTGAATCTCTCTCTTTTAAATCGATAAGAGATTGAGGGGTTGACTTGAGTTATCTGGATTGGGTGCAGTGGCCAGCTATGGCAGTGACGGTTATCGCCGCGTGGCTTATTGGCTCTCAACGTCCCGCGAGAAGAATGGCGGGGTTCTTCTGTTTCATTTTGAGTAATGTTCTGTGGGTCATTTGGGGTGCTTACGCTGGGGCCTATGCATTGATCGTACTGCAGATCTGCCTCTGTTCGATGAACTTGCGCGGTTGTAAAAAGAACTTTCAGAACCAGTAATGACGATTCAACCGGAGGCCTGCCTCCCGCGTTGATTTTTCCTGAACCCGCGTGCGTTCATACCCAGCAAAATGCACTCGAGCACGATTAGTCCGAAAGCATTTGTGTGCCATCCCCATACAACCCATAACGCATTGCTGAGGATGAACCCCCAAAAGGCAATCATGCGTCGGCGCGGTTGTTGAGATCCGCTAAACCAAGCCGAGATGACGGTCACGACCATAGCGGGCCATTGCACCCAATCGATCAAGTCCAAAGGTCACCCCGCTCCGAGGCTTGAATCAGGACTTATGGAAGGCTCGGCTCCAATGTGCGTATTGGGAGGCATAAGGGAAGCCAGATAGTCGCCAAATCCACCACTACACTTATAGTCCCGGCGCGCACTGGTGATCACAGGGTTGGTGGCTGTCCAGACGATATGCGCGCCAATCCTCTCGAGGTCTGCAATCAGCTGAACGTCTTCGTGCGCAATCAAATGCTGGAACCCGCCAGCATTCCGATAGGCCTCGGCACTCAGTCCAAGATTGGCCCCATGGATGTGGCGATGATTCTCGATGAACTGGTACAGCGCGAGGTACTTGGTACGAACAGCCTCTCCATATCCACTCCAGCTGTCCACCTCAACCGTTCCGCACACCGCGTCGGCTCCAAACTCAATCTGGCGCGCTAGCCAATCAGGCGGTACAACGGTATCGGCATCCGTGAATGCGAGCCACCGAGCACCTGCTTTAAGTAACTGCTCAGCCCCAACGGCTCTTGCCTTACCCACGTTTCGAAAGCAGACCTCTACCGACGTTATCCCCTTCGCTGTTACCACTGCTCCCGTGTTGTCGGAGCAATGATCCAATACGACGAGTATCTCAACCGGTTGCCCTTGAAGAGAAGGATGCTCAGCGGCAAGCACCATGGCGTCCAGGCAATCGCCTATAAGCCTTTCTTCGTTATGGGCAGGTATCACGATCCCTATCATTGACATTCCCTCAGCCTGGCACAGTGTCTCCAGCAATCGACACTGCGCTCATGCAGAAGGTTTAAAGTATCTGGATGTGCGACTTCGACCAATTCTACAGTGAGGCATGAAATCCAATTCGGCCCAATCGCAAGTAGGAACGAACATGCCGCCCTCCGTTCATATCTTTCAAGCAATGTATTTGTCCACCGGGGAGATGCCTCCATGAAAAATACTCGCCAAGTGGCAAGTACCTTGAAGACCCTTATGCTCAATCCAAATGACTGGGTACCCAATAACCGCCGCCTCCCGGTCATCATTTACGAAAGTGCGATCTCTGTGACTGGTAACGATCCGGCAGCACTTTTTGAAAAGATATTTTCAGCTCATGGCTGGCCTCCCCAATGGCGAGACGGTGTCTTCGGCTACCATCACTATCACACCGAAGGACATGAGGTATTAGGTGTCGTGAGTGGCCAAGCACGCTTAATGTTGGGCGGGCCCGATGGGCAAGTCGTAGAGGTGAAAAAAGGAGATGTACTGCTGCTTCCGGCTGGGACGGGTCATTGCAATCTCGGGTCTAGCGCAGACTTTCTCGTCGTGGGTGCTTACCCACCTGGCCAGCACGCAGATATTCGACGTGAAGCTCCTAGCGAAGCGCAGCTTGAGAATATCGCTACCCTGCCATTTCCCGAACATGACCCAGTTCTTGGTAAGGATGGTGGGTTGACCAAGCAATGGGCGATTGGACAGCCTAAATAGGCTACTAGGCGAAAAGCCCAAGCAAAGCCGGTCGCCTGTAGCACTGAGAAAAATTATTGTCTAAAATTTAATGATCCGGGGCAGAACTGGGGTTTGCGAATACACTCAGAATGACTTCGGAAACGCTGAATATAACTCGGCTAAGGGCATTTAAAAGTGAAAGTAAATTGGGAAGGGCTATTACCGATTCAAGGAGAAATAGTCGTCGTAGAAGACGATCCCACGCTAAGGCTGCTGATGGTAGACATTGTTTCTGAAATTGGAGCGACAGTAAGGCAGTTCGATTCAGCTGATGATGCCCTAACCTATCTACTTCAGGCTCACGAGAAATGTCGTATGGTGATTGCGGATCACGGCGTACCTGGGCAGATTCAGGGAACAGAATTTATTGAAATGGTTAGAGGCAAGTGGCCATCAATTGAAGCGATTCTTACTTCAGGATATGCACTTGATCTCACAACCATCCCACCCGCGACAATCTATCTGCACAAACCGTGGTCTTTGGACGAACTGGTTATCTCTGTAGCTGCCTTACTACAGCCTGGTCATCCACTCAGGAAGACTTGAGTATATCCTTCCTCAAAAACGCCAGGCTCACTGCTCCGGTTGGGAAACAGTAGCCCCGAAAGCCGATTTCCTGCCCAGAGCGCGCCCCTAGCAGCACCTTGGGCCTTGATTCGTCTGGGCTCTCTATTTTGAAACGAACTCTGGCTTCCTGCCCTCATCGATGGCTGTTTTAGAAAAATTTACTGAACGCTCTGTCATCTCACTGCGCAGCTCCCCGATCAAATTCGCGATTGCGCGACTTGAGTTCAGGCCGCTGGTTGTTACTGAGGTGACTAGAAGGTCA
The DNA here is from genome assembly GCF_003852405.1 of Pseudomonas sp. KBW05. Classification (GTDB taxonomy): domain Bacteria; phylum Pseudomonadota; class Gammaproteobacteria; order Pseudomonadales; family Pseudomonadaceae; genus Aquipseudomonas. The sequence continues at coordinate 102,971 of NZ_QAJM01000027.1, read as the reverse complement.
ACACGACCAGAGGTCGGCTCGAATACTTTGATCATCAACGACCCGTCAGGGTTGACGGTGCAATGGCAAGACAGCGGCAGAAAACCGCATTCAATAATATGTCTAAGCTCAAGCGCGGAAATCATCAGAGGGGCTCCTTCAGCCAACGTTGAAAATCAGGGCTCAATTGAGAGTAGCCGCGTAGCGTAAAAGTGCTTACTCGCCCGGATTTTTTTCCAAGTGAACCGTTTAACCTTCGATTTGGGTGACGCACATTCATAAAACTCCATACGCGTTCGAAATAGCCAAAAGGGAGTGGAATTTTTCCTAATGCAACGAATCGATCCTTATGGACGTTACGGAGGCTTTATGAATACTGATCTCTACATCATCGAATACCAGCTCCACGGCGAGCGAAAGTCATTCATCATTCGATCCAAAATGATGCGCAATGCAGATGCCTGGCACTGGGCAAGCTGTGACGCCGGTATTTCTCCAATTCCCAAACCTGGTCGACCTCCTTTGAAGCTAGTGTCGAAACCGCAGGCTGAGCAGTATGGCCTTTCAGACGTGAGATGGAAGGAGTCTGCGGCACCTAACTGGACTGAAATCGCTACACCGTGAACTCAGGATGGGTGCAGCACAGCCAGTTGCTGTCATCAGCAAGAGACGGAGCGCGGGTATCTCACTCTCTCACTGCGGCCAGTTAAGAATTTCAAAACAGCTTCGAAACCGTCTCGTTTGGAATAATTGATAGAAAGGAATCGTCAATGAACAGCGTCATATATGGGGCTGCTATCAAAGCAGTCTTCCCAATCCTTCTCGCAGTCTTTATCGCTTTGCTTACTGCTTGCGCAGGCAACAACTCGGACTCCAATGTTGTTGCTCCTGGCGATATCAAATCGCCCGCCACGCAATCCCTTGATGCCGGCGCGGCCTTGCTTCAATCACGCCCTCCGATAGACGCATTGAATGCGTACCTGGACGGCTTCCATTTTTATAACGGCCACATGGATGCCCAGATGGAGGCCCACCATTACTGCGCTATCCTCAATGAGGAAGTTATCCAGTGCGTGATCTACGATGGCAATCGTAAGGACGCCAAGCTGATGGGGGTCGAGTACATCATCAGCGAACAATTGTTCGCAGGTCTTCCCAAAGCCGAACAAGCGCTTTGGCACAGTCATGTTCACGAAGTGAAATCAGGTCAGCTCGTAGCGCCTGGGATCCCTGAGGTAGCCGAGCATGCATTGATGGAAAAACTCGTCCATACCTACGGCAAGACGTGGCATACCTGGCATACCGACCTCAATAAAGACCTGCCCCTTGGCGTTCCTCTGCTCATGATGGGCTTTACAGCAGACGGGCAAGCGGATCCACAGATGGTTGCAGATCGGGATCGTCGATTCAGGTTGGATAGCGCGCAGAAGAAGAAAGCTCGAGCGGACATACCGACGCCCGTCGTTGCGCCAGGCGCGGATGCGTGGAGTCAGGGTGAGGTTTTTCAGATAGTGGATCCGACGAACACACCTCATCAACACTGATTTCATCACTGGTATTGGCGTAATGGCTCCAGCCATTGACGACGGCGCTCGCTCGTAGGCTCCCGAAAAACGTCGCCTGCAATGACAATTTTGAATCGGTACCTGGTTTCCATCTGCACGTAGATGGAACTCCAGGCTTCTACGATGGCCGACATTTAGCAGGCGACACGTTGATTGCCTAAACACAAGGAGGCTCACATGCCCGATTTGAACGGCAAAATTCGTTACGCAGTGGTCGGCGGCGGATCGATTTCCCAAGGTGCCTTTATGCCAGGGATCGGACAGACAGAAAATTCCGTCATGACTACCCTTGTAACGGGTGACCCAATTAAGGCAGACAAGCTCGCCAAACGCTACGACCTGAAAAGCTACAGCTATTCGCAATACCCCGAGTTGTTGGCATCCGGTGAGATTGATGCCGTCTACGTCGCTACGCCCAACTTCCTGCACCGTGAATTTGTAGTACCCGCCTTGGAAGCAGGCATACATGTGCTGTTGGAAAAGCCGATGGCCGCGAACGAGGATGATTGCGAAGCGATGCTCGCAGCGGCGCAACGCTCGAATGCAAAGTTTATGATTGCTTACCGCCTACACTCTGAGCCAGGCACTCTTGAAATGATCGAGCGCGTGCATGCCGGAGACTTCGGGCGACCTCGCCTGTTCACGTCGACATTCACGCAGACGGTGAAACCATCCAATCATCGGATGCAAAACGGCTTTGCAGCAGGCCCCGTGCTGGATATGGGGCCGTACCCGCTGAATATGGTGCGACAGCTATTTGGTGATGAGCCCATCGAGGTCAGCGCGGTGGGTACGACCGCACCCGGCAGTAAATTGGGAACCCCTGATACGGTGAGTGTGTGCCTTAGGTTTTCCGAAGAGCGCATGGCGCAATTCACCATCAGCTACACCCTTCCAAGCAGCGAGCGTTTCCAGCTCATTGGCACTGAGGGCGAAATCGAAGCATCTCCCTGTTTCGGTTATGGTGAGGGCGTAGGTATTACCTACCGCGCTACCGTCGGTGATCAAACCAATGAACACTCGCATGGCGTTGTCGACCAGTTTGCAGGCGAGACGGCGTACTTCTCCGATTGCATTCTTAATGGCTCAACACCAGAGCCCTGTGGCGAAGAAGGCTTCAGGGACGTTCGAGTGCTGCTCGCCGTAGAACGGGCATTGGCAACTGGTCAACCTCAAAAACTGGATGCGCTACCCGCAAAGACGGTGCCAGGCTCAGACCAGAAACGCCACTACGAGCTCGCCGAGGTTCCCGACTATATAGATACAGAATCGCCGACTGAATAAGGGCATGCCCTCTTTTGTCGTTAAGGCGAAAGAGGGAACCCAAACGAATAAGCCACTCCGGCCAGCTATTGGAAGACCAGCGCTAAGTACGTCTGGCGGTTGCTAACATAACTGCCGCTCCCAGCAGGGTGGCACCCGTTATGCGATTGAAGATCGCGAGTTGCCTGCTCGAGGAGTGAAGGGAGCGGATAATGCTGCCCGCAAGCGCCCAACCGGTGGCCGCCATGAGCTCAATGGATATGTAGATCGCACTGAGAAAAAGCAGTTGGTTGGTTATCGAGAAACTCGAATCGGCCACTACAAACTGTGGAACGAACGCCGTGAAGAGAAGTATCGCTTTCGGATTCATCATTGCCGTGACGAATTCACGGCGCACCAAGCTATAGGTATCGGCGTGGACGAATGCTCCTAAGCCCACACCTTCGGATTTTCCGCCACCCCTCATCATTTTCACACCGAGAAAGGCGAGATAGGCAACTCCTGCCCACTTGATGATCTGGAAAGCAATTTCGGATGCTTCAAGCACCGCACCTAACCCGCCAATTACTACTGCGACGAGGAACACGAACGCTACACACCGACCTGCCAAGGCGAGGATAGCGGGCCTCAACCCTTCCATGCTTCCATTGGCGAATGCTAGGAGATTGTTCGCCCCAGGCGACGAGGCGACGATCAAGGCAGAGGGAAGAAACAAAATGAGCTGGTTCAGGGTCATGGGTACGCCTCCGGCTAGTATTTTCGACACTTCCCATCAATTGTTTACGGCTAAATTTCTTGAACGTTCAATCACCCCGCTAGTTCCAAAAGAACGACATCAAGAATTTATACTGAGCTGCAGCGATACTTTTGTACAACCGCATCCTACTGCAGTGCTTTCAGAATGAATTTAGAACGCATCCCTCTCTCAATTGATCGGATGAGAAGGTTCCAGGCACATTGAAGGATCGAGGCAATGCAGAACCTCAAGATCGCCACATTCAACGTCAACGGCATAGGAGCGCGCTTGCCTAACCTTCTGCAATGGCTTGAGAAGGAGCGACCGGACATTGTATGTCTGCAGGAACTGAAGGCTCAGGACAAAGCTTTCCCGGCGGGAGATCTTGAGGCGGCTGGCTATGGTTCGCTCCACCATGGCCAAGCCGCATGGAACGGAGTGGCCATTCTTGCGCGCGATTCCGAACCCCTTCTGATTCACAAAGGCCTGCCCGGGGCTGAAGACGATACGCAGTCTCGATACCTAGAAGCTGCTGTCCATGGTGTTATCGTCGGGTGCCTGTATCTTCCAAATGGAAATCCGCAACCGGGGCCAAAATTTGATTACAAGCTCAGGTGGTTTGAGCATCTGATTGCGCATGCAGAAACACTACAAGCCAGCGAACATCCCGTTGTTCTCGCAGGTGACTACAATGTCGTGCCCACCGACTTTGATATCTACAACACCCGCTCATGGCTCAAAGACGCCCTCCTTCAGCCGGAAAGCCGTGAATGTTTCCAAAGGCTGTTGAGCCAAGGTTGGATCGACTCTGTGAGACACCTTTATCCGGAGGAGCGGGTTTACACGTTCTGGGATTATTTCCGCCAGCACTGGCAAAAAAATTCCGGTTTGCGCATCGATCACCTTCTGCTGAACCCCGTGCTTGTTCCCCACTTGAAGAACGCCGGCGTGGATGCATGGGTTCGGGGCGAAGAGCATGCCAGCGATCACGCCCCGACATGGATTGAGATCTCATCGCGAAAAACCAGGTCAAAAAGGAAGCCAAAGGAAAAAACAAGCGACGCGCAAGCAGCAACGCAAACCAGTAACACCCTTGATGAATACAATCGTAAGCGTGATTTCGATGCAACCTCAGAGCCATCGGGCGCCGCGACAAAGCGTAAACCAGCAAAGAACAAAACCGTTGAACCGGCTGCGCTGCAGTTTTGCATACAAAAACATGACGCGACTCGGCTGCATTACGATTTTCGCCTTGAGCTTGACGGCAACCTGAAAAGTTGGGCAGTGCCCAAGGGCCCTTCGCTCGATCCCAAATCCAAACGCCTGGCTGTACACGTCGAAGACCACCCTCTCGACTACGCAACGTTTGAAGGCACGATACCGCAAGGCCATTACGGCGCTGGCGACGTCATTGTATGGGATCGCGGTATCTGGAAACCCTTATTTGATCCAGCTCAGGCCTACGCTAAAGGTCGACTGAAATTTGAGTTGCAGGGCGAGAAGCTTGGCGGCATATGGAACCTGGTCAAGACGCATATCCCTGGCAAACAGGAGCAGTGGTTTCTGATCAAACATCAGGATGAATTCGCTCGACCAGAAAGCGATTACGATATCGTGAAAGCAGAATCACACAGCGTACTCAGCGAGCGCACTATCGTGCAGAAGAAGCGCTCCGGGAAATCGGCCCAACCAAAAACTGGCGAGAAGGCCCCTGCTCCGCCCGCTAAGCCGAGAACCACACAGCTAGACAATGCCCACCCATCAGACCTGCCCGATAGTCTGAAACCTGAACTGGCCACGCTTGTGGATTCCGCCCCGGATGGTGATTGGCGATATGAGATCAAGTTCGACGGCTACCGCATCATGGCTAGGGTGGATCAAGGTAAAGTGCAGTTGTTCACTCGCAATGGCCATGATTGGACTCATAAGCTCCCCCGCCAGGCGGAAGCGATTGCTGGTCTCGCATTGGAATCGGGCTGGCTGGATGGCGAGATGGTTGTTGCCAATGAGCAAGGCGTTCCTGATTTTCAGGCTCTCCAAAATGCCTTTGAGCTAGGCCGCAGCGGCAACATCATTTTCTACCTCTTCGACATGCCTTTTCTCAACGGCATGGATTTACGCGAGGTGCCGGTAGAGCAACGCCGCGAAGCCTTAACCAAGGTTCTGGAGCGCAGTGAGGATGAGGTACTTAGGTATTCGGAAGACTTCGCCGAAACGCCGGAGGCACTGTTGAACAGCGCCTGCCAAATGCAGATGGAAGGCCTCATCGGCAAACGCGTTGGCAGTCCCTACGTATCACGTCGCAGCGGCGACTGGATCAAGCTCAAATGTAAACGTCGACAGGAGTTTGTAGTCGTCGGCTATACCGAGCCAAAGGGTTCGCGCAGTAAGTTCGGGGCTCTGCTATTGGGTCTGCACGACGTAGACAGCGGCGAGCTCAAATACGCTGGCAAAGTCGGTACTGGATTCAACCAGGTGACACTGAATACGATCTACGAACAGTTAACCCCCCTTGAAGCCAAGAAGCCTGCTGTCGTAAACCCTCCCACCGGATTCGAAGCAAAAGACGTGCATTGGCTGAAGCCGTCGCTTCTGGCAGAGGTCGCCTTTGCAGAAATCACAAAGGATGGCTCCGTAAGACACGCAGTATTCCAGGGCCTGCGCAATGATAAACCTGCAAAGTCGATCATCGAAGAGCGCCCGGCCCCTGCCCCAGAAGTCGAGAGAAAGTCAGAAGAAAACCAATCGACTGAAGTGAAAGCCAAACGTAAAGCCGGCGACGATGGGTCAACAAAGATCCGACTCACGCATCCCCAGCGCGTGATTGACCCGAGTAGCGGCTCGACCAAACGTGACTTAGCGGATTACTACATTGGCATCTCTGACTGGCTTCTGCCGCAGTTACTAAATCGCCCTGTCGCGCTGGTGCGCGCTCCAGACGGAATCGGCGGAGAGCTATTCTTTCAGAAAAATGCAGAGCGTCTGGCAATCCCTGGGATCGAAATCATCGGCAAAGAAGAGACGGGTCACCCTGTGATGTTGATCAACAACATTGAGGCACTGATAGGCGCGGTTCAGATGAGCACGATTGAGCTGCATACCTGGAACGCCGTATCCAAGGATCTACATCGCCCTGATCGATTTATCCTAGACCTTGACCCCGATCCTGCACTGCCATGGAAAAGCATGGTGGAGGCGACCCAGCTGACATTGACGGTACTGGATGAACTAGGCCTTAAATCTTTCCTGAAAACAAGCGGTGGTAAGGGCATCCACATTGTCGTCCCTTTGACGCCGAAAGCAGACTGGGACACGGTGAAAAGCTTTAGCCACTCGATTGTTAAACATATCGCCAATCTGCTTCCAGATCGGTTCTCTGCAGTTTCTGGCCCCAAAAATCGCGTGGGACGGATCTTCATCGACTATCTGCGCAACGGCTTGGGCGCGACCACGATCTGCGCCTATTCGGCACGTACTCGTGATGGACTGCCAGTGTCAGTGCCGATCTTCCGAGATGAGCTAAAAGAGATCAAAGGCGCTAACGTCTGGAACATACAAAACCTCCATCAACGTCTAGGCGAGCTGGACGTCGATCCATGGGCTGATATGCCTAAAACAAAGCAAACCATCACAGCCCAAATGCGCAAACGCATCGGGCTTAAGTAGCACCAACTGCAGGAGAAATGAGATGGATAACTACCACATCACGCCCACTGAAAATGGTTGGGCATTAAAGAAGCAAGGCGCAGAACGAGCGTCGAAAACGGCCACTACAAAGGTCGAGATCATAAAGCTTGCTACTGAGTTTCTTGATGGAAAAACAGCATCGCTGAAGATCCATAAGGAAGACGGTACGATCCAGGAAGAGCGCACGTATCCTCGGAGCGCCGACCCGAAGAAAACCAAAGGCTAGCGCTCGAATTACTTGGGGTGCTGAACCCCAACACTTGCTCGCCTCTGAGGTTGATTAAAGTAGATGAAAAAAGGCGCTCCGGAGAGCGCCTTGAACAAAATTATTGCAGGCTTACCTGACGCTGGTTTGGCTTGCTGGCCGTACCGATCTGGATACGTTTTGGCTTGGCTTCTTCGGGAATCACTCGAAGCAGCTCGATTGCCAATAGACCATGAGTGAGCGATGCACCTTGCACTTCGATATGGTCAGCCAGCCGGAAGGACAAGCGGAAGGCCCGTTGCGCGATGCCTTGGTGAAGGTAAGTCACCTTCTCGTCGCTTTCACGTTTTCCACCAGAAACGTTCAGTACGCCATTTTCAACCTGAATGTCTATGTCCTCCTCAGTAAGACCCGCCACTGCAATCACGATGCGGTATTGATCATCACCGTGTTTCTCGACGTTATGAGGTGGATAGGTATTACCAGCCTCGCTACGAAGCGCCGATTCAAACAGGTCGTTGAAGCGATCAAAACCCACAGACTGACGAAACAGAGGGGCCAAAGAAAGAGTAGTAGCCATAGTAAAATCTCCTGAGTTTTCTCCAAGTGATTTAAGACGCGACCCGTTTGCGGCATCGCGTAAAACCGAAAATAGGTACGCCCAAAATATTTTCAAGGGCATTCCGAAAAAATTTTTCCAACACCTATTCTCGGGTTAAGCCTTGCGCACACCGCTTCAGGCAGGCACAGGTCTGAACCGATTTTCTAACGGCAGAACGCGCCTGCAGCGAGCGAATTCGTCAGCGGCTCAGGTACAGTAAATTGCTACTCAGACAGGTCGCGGTGCCGCAAAAGCCAGCAAAGCAGGCCCAGCACCAATGTCGCGAAACCTAGCGCCGCGATGGTTGAAGCCGGAGTAACGGCTGAATCCAGGATGACAAATTTTCGGCTTAGAGCCAGCAATGCAATCATCAATACCGTTCTCACCTGCACGACGCTGTTTCGCCTGAGGGCGGGCCGCACTATCGAATGCTTGAATTCCAAGGCAATCAATACTGTGAAAATGGAGCCGAATAGCGCTTGGAATGCGTTATGATCCAGCGGATCAATAGCTCCTCCTATCAGGAGGGGCACTACATTCCTGCAGAGTTGCAACACAGCGATAACGATCACCAGCGCTATGATCAGGCTCAGCGTCAGCACCACCAGTTGCTCGAAGCGTTCATAGGCGCTCATCAAAGCCCATTGGATTTTAAAATTTTTGAATGTCGAGTTATTCTCACGATTTTCTGGATGAAGCTTAGACACGACCTCTCTCCTCTTGTCTTGGAGGACTTATGTAAGACGCTCAAATTAAGTTTATGGAAAGACAGCTATTGTCTCGAGTTTCAGGACTGTTGATCTGCGCTTAAGCTGCGCACCGTTTTACGGTTCGACCAGGTATGGGCATACGAACTTAATATCAAGGACGCCTATTGAAAAAGTCAGAGCTTCCAGTCAAAACGTGTGCTACCTGTGGGCTTCCTTTCACATGGCGAAAGAAATGGGCTCGTTGCTGGGACGACGTGCGCTACTGCTCAGAGCGCTGCAGACGCAGCAAGTCACCAACAACCTGAACGAAAAAGGGGGAATTCGTAAACCCTTTTGTGTTCAAACCAGGATTAGTTGGTTAGCCTGATTTTAGACCAGAAAAGATTTGTAAGGGTGCCAGTTAAATTTAACAAGCATTTAATTTCTGCAGGATCACTCACCCCTAGGCATTACAAAAATAACACAGAGGTAATCATGACACCTTTTGATATACAGCGGATGTTGATAGATGAATTCCCCCTCTCATTTTTGTTAGAGGTAGGCTTTCGGGCTACATTTGCTTTTTTAGCGGTCTTTCTTTTTTTAAAATCAAGTGGCCGGCGAGGGATACGACAACTCTCGCTATTTGAGCTCGTTGTAATTCTAACGCTGGGTTCAGCTGCGGGAGACGTATCGTTCTATCATGATGTGCCACTACTGCCGGTCGTAGTAGTCTTCCTGACTCTTTTGCTACTTTACCGCATGATTGTTCTGGCTATGACAAAGAGCAAGAAATTTGAAGCTTGGATCGATGGGTTGCCGGTTACCGTGATAAGCAACGGAATGTTCGAGATGAAAGCATTTGAAACGCTCAACATGTCAAATAGCGAATTATTGATGGAGCTAAGGCAGCAAGGCGTTGAGCATCTAGGACAAGTGAGATTAGGGTTAGTAGAAACTGATGGAGACCTCAGTCTTTATTTTCATGACGAGAAAGATCTCTGCCCTGGGCTATCAGTCCTTCCTGAAGAGCATCGACCTGAATTTCAGCAAGCTCCCGCTTCAGCACTCTACTGCTGCGTGAAGTGCGGTTTCGCGCAATCTATCGATAAGGAGCAGGAAGCGCGCTGCTTACGATGTGATCATAATATCTGGTCAACGCCATTGAGCACTCGTCGCTCCAGGTAAGCTTTCACATGAGAAGCGCGAGTTGCCTAACGCACTCGCCCCCTCAGTAGTTTTAGCCAATAATTTGATGACAATCGCCGGCGCTTTTTCAATTGGCTCGAATGCACTTAATGGGTTAGCTGGGCTCCGCTGGTGCGGGTAGCGCGCCCCTTGAACACGCGAACAGCAGACTGCCTATCAAGATCATGGCCCCTCCCCGCATCCATGTCTCCAGACTTTGCTGACTAAGCAGTACCAGGCACGAGACGATAGCAAAAACGGGTACCCACGTCGGCACCCGAAAATGATTTTCCGCAACCTCGTCACGGCGCAGGATTAACACCGACAAATTAGTGCTGAGAAATACAAACAGCAGGAGCAAGACGACGGTTTCGGCCAATGTAGCTAGCGTTCCCGTAAGCGTGAGTGCGATTGCTACGAGAGTGGTTGCAATGACCGCGATCCAAGGGGTGCGTCGCCGAGGCAGCACCTTGCTCAAAGTGGTCGGCAAAAGTCCTAGACAGGCCATGCCATAAGTAAGACGACTCGCCATTATCATGGTTAACAGCGCACCGTTGGCTACCGCGATCAGTGCAATGAAGGCGAAGACGCGAGGCGGAATGTTTAAACCTGACGCCCGAACCACCTCAAGAAGAGGAGCCGAGGTTGCCACGAGTTTTTCCATGGGCAGTACGGAAGATGCCGCGACGCCTACAGCCATGTAGACGACCCCGGCGGTTAGCAATGCGGCAAATAATGCGCGCGGATAAACTTTTCGGACGTCTCGAATTTCTTCCGCGAGATTGGCGGATGTTTCAAATCCTACAAAAGAATAGAAGGCGATCAATGCTGCGCCCAAAACGGCTAACACCGGGCTGATCCCCGGCTTGAACTCCAGGCTGCGACCCAAATCCGCTTCGCCAGTACGGAAATACCAAGCAGCAGCAACAACGACCAAAAGAAGACCTGTCAGCTCAATCACTGTCATCACCAGGTTGGCTCCCAATGACTCTTTAATTCCCCTCGCGTTTAGTAGCGCGATAACCAGAAGGAAAAGTAAGGCTGCGATGTGAGGCGGTACATGGATGAACGCCGTTAGGTAGTCACCCGCGAACGCTAGCGATAACCCCGCCGCGCTCGTGACAGCTGCCGATAGCATGCAAAAGCCAACGAGAAAAGAAATGAGCGGAGATCGGAACGCCTTCTCTGCGAAAACCGATGCGGCGCCCGCGTGGGGATATTTTGTCACCAACTCTGCGTAGGAACCTGCAGTAAGCATCGCGAAAAACAGAGCGATGAGCAGAGGCACCCATATTGCGCCACCTACCTCACCTGCAATTGTCCCGGCGAGCGCATAAACGCCCGCCCCGAGAACATCGCCGAGAATGAATAGAAAAAGCATCGGGCCGGTAACGGCGCGGCGCAGCGAATTCTTCGGCGGCGAGGTCTTCACGTTTAAACTTCCTGGCTTGAGGATTCAACAGCGCATTCCCAGCTAGTAGCTGGGTGGCTGTACTTTCAAGCAATTGAAATTTGCGGGTGTCTAAAGTTCACATATCTTGGCAAAGAGTCGGGAAGGAGGCACCGCTCCTATAACCTGAACAGAGCTATGGAGTCACCCTCAAGTTGACTAAAAAGCAATAAAAAAGGGCCCTAATAGGCCCTTTTGTACTCAAACCGAAATTATTTTGTCAGCCAGGACTCGACAGTCGACGAGCCGTGTTCTGCTTTCCAATCTTTCAACGTCTTGTGATTCCCACCCTTGGTTTCTACGACTTCGCCGGTGTGAGGATTTTTATAGACCTTCAACTGGCGAGGCTTGCGGGTCACCGATTGCGGCTGGGCAGCTGGCGCACGACGAGCTGCCTGTGGATCAAGCAGATTTATGATGTCTTTCAAGCTGTAGCCGTACTTGGCAAGCAAGGCGCGAAGCTTGGTTTCAAATTCGATTTCCTGCTTCAGGCCAGCATCACCTTTGAGGGCTTCGAGCGCTTGGAGCTGCTCTGCGAGGTGTTTTTCGAGCTGGCGGAATTCAGCGAGTTTAGACATAAGAAATTCTCGATGTGAGTAATACAAGAAGGTTACACGATAAATCACGGCCCGCACTTACAAGTAGCTGCTCGTGAGGTCTTTCACCCGGCCAGCCGATATTAAAAGCTGTTCCCAAGCGACAGTAGGTCTTGGATTGATTCCGTGTGAATGGCCGATGCGCCTTTTCTTATAGATGAGTATTGGTCTCCTCAGCCGGATAAAACTCCCCCTCCTTCCCCATTCTTTTTAGCTGTTCGCGCACGATCAACTCAATGCTGACAATAGCGGCTTGATCGTCAGGATCGACCAACTGCAAGCACAGGCGTCGGACATTCTGATCGTGAGTGCCCTCACTCATCATCTCGTGGGTGAAGACCTGCTCTCCACGCCATAGGCACAGCTGGGTATGAGTCTCGCCGAGCCATATCTCGTTGATTGACCTTAGGTCGGTGGTAGCCAGTTGATCGACGGTGATTGTCTTATCCATTGCTCTGTACCTTACCTATAAACAGTTACAGGTAGACTTCCGGCCACAGGGGGTCGTTCCAACTCCAGCCAGTTCTCCAAACCCGATGGTGGTGAAATACTTCCCGAATTGAGGTCGGACAATCAACGATTGAAGCCGGCAAGTACGGATAAACGTTGGGAATTCCATGACTAATCCGGCTGCTTTTACATTCAGATGGCCGCGCATGGAAAAACCTTATTCCCCTCCTCATGCCAATACTTCAATTCGCAGGCGTGCAGTTGCCGATACGCTGGACTGCGACTGAAATCAGTCATCGACGTCTTCGGCCAGTGAGAGGGGCTGAATCAGATGCGGGCCTTGATTACGCACGTTACCCACATCTTTGCGAACCTTGTACCAATGAAAATCGGTAACCGGTCGGCAATGGTCTATCGCGATTTCCTTCGCTCGTTCAACTGAAATCTCAGGATCAATCCATTCGCGAGCGTGCTCAGGTGCCAGAACAAGCGGTTTGCGGTCATGGATATCGACCATGCCCTGATCACTCGCAGCGGTGATGATGACGAAACCGTCGCGATTATCCGGTTCCAGGCCTTGGTGTACTTCAGCCAGGCCGGCGAAGAACATCGGAATCTGCTCTTTCAGCGTGATGAAGTAGGGCTGCTTTTTCTTAGCATCATCGGGGTCTTTAACCCATTCAAACCAACCGTTCGCCGGCGCGAGTACGCGACCATTTGGCCAGAGCTCATTGAAAAACTTCCCGGTCATGACGGTCTCGACCCTCGCGTTTATTGGGTCAGGACGCTTTCCCTTCGCCCAGAACGGCGCCCATCCCCATTTGACCTTATCGACACTCAAGCCGTCCGCCGCTGGCGGGATGATTTCCACCCGCGTAGAGGGCGCGACGTTGTACCGCTCGACGGGCCACAGGTCATAGCCATTGATCACCAGCTGCTTCGGCGCAAGCTCCTTGAGATAGTGATCCATCGATTCGTAGACCGAGTAGCGTCCGCACATGCTGTCACCCGTCTAATTGTTGTCTTATGAGATTGACCGCAAGCGTAGCAAATCGTTAACTGTATGTATGTACAGTTAATCTCCAAAAGGCTTGCATCATGAGCATCACCATCCTCGGCCCACTCGCACTTGGCGGTAAGAAACTACCTCTCTATTCCTCCAAGGTGCCTGCGGGGTTCCCTTCGCCAGCTGCTGACCACATTGAGAAACACATTTCCCTCGATGAGTTGTTCGATATACGTGCACCGCACGTGTACCTGGTAAGGATCGATGGAGACAGTATGCAGGGCGCCGGGATCTATTCAGGGGATCTGGTGGTGGTTGATCGGAGCATTGATGCGGTCAGTGGCGATATCGTCATCGCAGCGTTGAATTCGGAACCGTTCTGCAAGCGCCTGCTTCTGCGCGAGAACGCCGTGATGCTTTTGTCGGAGAATCCAAAATATCCGGCGAGACATGTCATGGAAGGTGATGAGCTTGTGATCTGGGGTGTCGTGAAGTACAGCGTCCGCGATCATGACAATACGTGAACCTGTCTTCGCCCTGATCGACTGCAACAGCTTCTATGCGAGCTGCGAGCGCGTCTTCAGACCTGACCTCGCCAAGACGCCTATTGTGGTGCTGTCCAACAACGACGGCTGTGTGATTGCGCGCAGCTACGACGCGAAGCCTTTCGTGAAAATGGGCCAGCCGTACTTCCAGATCAAAGACCATCTACGCCGGCATGGAATCGTGGCTTTTAGCAGTAATTACGGTCTGTACGGCGACATGAGCGAACGCGTCATGACGATTATCGAATCGATGGTGCCAGCGCTCGAGGTATATAGCATCGATGAAGCGTTTGCCGACCTCACTGGCGTCCCAGGTGATCTATCTGCTTTTGGGCGACGTATGCGTTCCACTCTTTTCAAGTGCACGGGGATTCCAGTCGGGGTGGGTATTGCTCACACCAAGACGCTGGCGAAGCTCGCAAACCATACCGCCAAGCGACTGTTAGATATCACCGGCGGCGTGGTCGATCTTTGCGACCCGTTCAAACGGGACTGGACGTTGCGCAACACCGATGTCGGCGAGGTCTGGGGCATCGGCAGGCGCATGAAGGCGCACCTGGAAACGCTGGGCATCAAGACCGCGATGGACTTGGCAAAAGCCAACCCGTGGATGCTTCGCCAAAAATTCAGCGTGGTGGTCGAGAAAACCGCTCGCGAACTCGCCGGCACCCCATGTCTGGAGTTGGGTCAGGCTGATCCTCCCAAGCAGGAGATTTGCTGTAGCAGGATGTTCGGTACGCGGCTCACCGAAATTGAGCCGATTAGGGAAGCGGTCGCTACCTATACACAACGCGCGGCGGAAAAGCTCCGAGCACAAACCTCGCTATGCAAGAAGATCCGTGTGAGCATTAGAACCGGCATGTTCAATCCCCAGGAAGCGAAATATGCAAATGGAGCTCTGGTGGAATTGCCGTACCCGACCAACGACGTGCGACTCATGACGAAGGCCGCAACCGATGCGGTCAATCGCCTCTTCCGACCGGGCTACAAATACAGTAAGGCGGAGGTTCTGCTGATGGATCTACGGCAGCCTGGCGAGTTCACTGATGACCTGTTCGCTCATTCGCAACCTGTAATGGCAGACAAGGTCATGAGCGTTCTGGATGAGATCAATGGCCGCTGGGGAAAGGGAATCCTTCGGGTAGCGAGTGTGCCAGCAGCGCCTGGTTGGGCGATGCGTCGGGAGCTGATGAGTCAGAGCTACACGACCAAAATGGATCAGTTGTGGACGGTCAAGGCTAGGTAGCGCTCCGGCCTAAGCGGACGCTACTTTACAAAGTCAGATTATCGCGACGGAGTGATAGCGGCCAAAGCGCTCATCCGCGATTCATCGAAGTGCGCATTAAGCCGAACGTTTCGAAGTAGAAAGATACCCCGTCTTTAAGATCCGGCCCGATGTGATAATGAAGTACGACGTTTGCCGAATTGGCATAGTACGAGGGCCATCTCTGCGCCTGGCTTAGCAGCGGCCAAACCTCTGCTGCACGCAAACCCGCGACGATGACTTCGTTAGAGACAAAGTTACGCGATTCCAGAAATAAGGACGATGCTCTCCACCTAGCTCAATCTATGGAGAATTTTGTTGCGGTACATCGGCGAGATAAACCTACATCAACTGCCATGCTTGGCGCCAATCGAAAAAATGCAGATACTGCCAATAAGCCAGCCGAACTTCATGGAGCGCCTGATGGCACGGAAGCAAAAAAGCAGCCTAGGCATGTCGAGCGCGGTGATCTTGATACTGATACTGGTCGTGGCCATCGCCGCTGCACCATCAAAGCTGCGGCTCACAGTCGCAGTTTTGGCAGGAATCGTTGCCGTCATCTGGCTAATAATGAAGTACTCCGCAGCGCCACCGAAGCGCCCTCCTCGCCTTAAAACGAATATCCTAGCCGACTCATTAGGTCAGACCGCCTCCTTGTCAAATCACGAGCAAAAATCTGAAATCAGCGTTGATGTGAACAGCGGAGACCGCGCTGGCTCAGATTTCCATACGATCAGGGTGAGCTCGCCTGAGCAGCAATTCACGATTCCCAAGCCTAAAAACCTAACCCCGAAAGCGCGATGGATTGGAAAAGATGAAACCATCACCGTCGGCGGACAGGCCCTTAAGGTTGCCTTGGTGTATTTCACTGAGAGAGCAGATCGGGCGTTTGACCAAGAGCCCTCGTTGATTGACGGCCAGTTGACTGTGCACGCTGCGCATGTGGATCTCACTGAGAAGCTAACCGGGTATTGGCCGAGTTACAGCGGCATTTCTCCTGCAGCACGACGTGGGTACCTGCAATGGCTGTCCGAGGGCCGCTGTGCACCCAGTGTGGATATAGGATATGTCTTCATCTTTTTTTACGGTCTCGAGCGTCGGGCCATCATTGATTCAATTACAGATGAGGCCGCGCGCTCGGAACTCCCCACCATCGCAGCGGAGATTGAGCGTCTTAAAACCCTCTACGGGGACAATTCATCGTTTCGAAACTACGCGTCGAATCTGCTCAACCACATACAACTCATGGATGTGGAACCGCAGATGTACTTGAATGCACCGCCTCGATTTGAGTCGAATGGCTTTGAATTGCCGATTGCGCTACGACTGGCATTAGGCCAAATGGCTTTGGATAAACATCCCCTGAACGCGGCGTGGGCAATGGCATGGGTACAGTCAGACCCTAACATCAGCCGCCGCACTGCTGTGAGCAGATGCGCGGATCAGTTTGCGCAGCTGTTCGTGGCCCGGTATTCAGCCCTTTATCCGAAGGGCCTTGTGCTTACCCAAAATAAGACTCTGCTCAAAATCGCCTATCGCTCCGCCTCTTCGCGCTTGAGCGCTCCCGAAATTGCGTTGGGTGATATACCGGATGTTTCCGCTACTTCGGCAACGCGTAACAAGCTGCAGGCTATGGTGGATGAATGCACTATAGCCCTCGACCCATACAGCAGATACCTAGGTCGTAACCCAGAAGGAGCCTCAAATCTGGAGGGTATTCTGCAACTGCCGGTGGCCCTATGGCCGGCAGCGGCGAAGGATGCAATCGCTGAACTGCAACTCCAAGCCGGGGATGAGCAGTTGGTGATGAGTTTTGGGGATCTGGCAGGTCGCTTTGGATCTTCAGGAGCTCTGCCTCGTGGAACAATTGTAGCCTTGGCAAGAGCCCTCGAGTCTTTGAATATCGGCTTTGAGCCAGATGTACTATCGGGTAGCCGTACTCCCAAAAATTCCGACACGATCGTATTGTTCGCGACGAGTGACGATGATGGAAGCCTAAGGACATCTTCGGACTATCACGCTGCAGCGGTAACACTGGATTTGGCAAGCGCGGTTGCGGCCGTAGATGGTGAAAGCTCAGGCGATGAGATGACCCAGCTAGGGCGGCATATCGATTCCTGGAGTCATCTTCGCGTATCTCATCAGAAACGGCTCAAAGCCCACCTGCAAATCCAAATTCTTCAGCCGCCTACACTGGCGAGCCTAAAGAAAAAGTTAAGCCCTCTGAGTGCCGACGCCAAACGCACCATAGCTGGGTTCCTAGCTCATCTCGCTCAAGCTGACGGAAACGTTTCGCCTCAGGAAGTCCGGCTGCTGGAGCGCGTTTATAAAACACTTGAGCTGGATACGCAGCTGCTTTACGGGGACTTACACGGCGCGGCCATCACCCCTTCTAGGAATTCTTCCGCTGCGTCCGCACTTGGTGCCGAGCCTAGTGCCAAACAGGCCGGTGGTACGTCAAGCATTACTGACGCCTCCCAAGGCTTCAATTTGGACATGGACAAAATTGCGCAGCTCCAACGCGAGACGGCAGCGGTTTCAGCATTGTTGGCGGAGGTATTCAATGATGAATCTCCGGAACCGCCTATCGTGAAGGTCAGTATCAGGGATCAGCCAACTGATCATACGGCGACTGTGCATGGGCTCGACACAGAACACTCAGCGTTTCTACGAATGATCGTGTCACGCCGAGAATGGAGCCGCCAAGAGCTGGAAGATGTTGCCACTGATATGGAACTCATGCTGGACGGTGCTCTCGAGCACATCAACGACATGGCGTTTGAACGGTTCGACATGCCAGTCTCCGAGGGGGATGACCCCATCGAGATCAACCCAGATATCCTGGAAGAATTAGCCTTATG
This sequence comes from Pseudomonas sp. KBW05, assembly GCF_003852405.1. Taxonomy (GTDB): domain Bacteria; phylum Pseudomonadota; class Gammaproteobacteria; order Pseudomonadales; family Pseudomonadaceae; genus Aquipseudomonas. The sequence goes on along the minus strand of NZ_QAJM01000027.1, from coordinate 84,886 downwards.
AGCACGATACGCCCCAAAGATCGCGATGCGGTCATCCAGTCATTGCGAGCCGGTGTAGTTCCTCGTGCGGGCCAACATCTTATTCAGGTGGGTCGAGCGAAAGAGCTAGACGCTCTTCTGAAAGACATAGATCGACTAGCTGACGGCGGCTCCGCTTTTAGGGTCGTTGTAGGCGAATATGGTGCGGGGAAAACCTTTTTTCTCAACCTTGTCAGAGGCATTGCGATGGAGCGAAAGCTGGTCACAATGCACGCCGATTTGAATCCCGACCGTAGGCTTCATGCATCCGGAGGACAAGCACGCTCCCTGTATGCCGAGCTCGCTAAAAACATGTCCACCCGGACGAAACCGGACGGTGGCGCGCTGCAGGGTATTGTTGAGAAATTCATTTCCCAAGCCAAATCTGAAGCCAAAACGCGAGGTGTCGAGAGCGAAATCGTCATTCGCGAATTTCTGGCCGAACTCACTGAGATGGTAAACGGCTACGATTTCGCCGACGTAATTGCCAAATACTGCCAAGGGTTTGAACAAGGCGACGAGCAGCTGAAGGCAGATGCCATTCGATGGCTGCGAGGAGAATTCACTACTAGAACAGATGCTCGTGCGGCGCTTGGTGTCCGAACAATCATTGATGACGCATCGGTCTACGATCAGTTGAAGTTACTGTCGCGGTTCGTCCGGCTTGCAGGGTTTGGCGGCCTCATGATTTGTCTGGACGAGCTTGTCAACCTGTACAAGCTAGCGAACACCCAGGCACGCAACGCCAACTACGAGCAGATCTTGCGGATTTTAAATGATTCCTTACAAGGCACCACTGAGGGTCTAGGCTTCGTCCTCGGCGGTACGCCAGAGTTTTTGATGGACACGCGTCGCGGGCTTTACAGCTACCCCGCCTTGCAGTCACGGCTTGCTGAAAACACGTTTGCCAAATCTGGATTGATCGACCTGTCCGGGCCCGTAATCCGCCTGAGCAGCCTGACTCCGGAAGACTTCTACGTACTGCTTCAAAAGCTGCGTAACGTTTATGCCTACGGCGACCCGGACAAGTATTTGATGCCAGATGAGGCAATTCCTGCATTCATGTCGCACTGCAATCAACGATTGGGGGAAGCCTACTTCCGGACGCCTCGTACGACTATTACGGCGTTCATCAACTTGCTCGCCGTACTGGAGCAGAACCCCGGCGCGGACTGGCGTGCATTGGTAGGCGCTGTTCAGATTGCTCAAGACGATGGCGCCATGCAGGATTTAAGCATCGAGGCAGACGATGAGCTCACCAGTTTCAAACTCTGAATCCTCGTCTTTCGAGCGCCTGCATCCAGCCGTCCAACAATGGGTTTGGGCCCAAGGATGGACAGCATTGCGGGACGCCCAGGAATGGGCGATTTCAGCGCTAGTCGAAGCTGACCGGGACGTGATCATCGCCGCCTCAACTGCTGCGGGTAAAACTGAGGCCGCGTTCTTGCCCATCCTCACAAACCTGATGAATCACCCCGACCCTGCAGGTGCTGTCCTCTATATCAGCCCACTGAAGGCACTCATCAACGATCAGTGGGACAGACTGAGTCGACTGTGTGAGCAACTGGATCTCCCTGTTGTGGCATGGCACGGTGATGTGTCAGCAAGCAAAAAACACAAGTTCCTCAAGTCTCCCAAAGGCGTTCTGCTGATCACACCTGAGTCTCTGGAAGCATTATTCGTAAACAGGGGCTCTAGTTTGGCCGGGCTGTTCCAGAACCTGCGTTACATCGTGGTCGACGAGCTACATGCTTTCATTGGTAGCGAGCGTGGTAAGCAGCTCCAGTCATTGATGCAGCGTGTAGAGCTTGTCGCCGGAAAGGCTCTACCGAGAGTCGGGTTGTCCGCCACGCTGGGAGATATGTCGCTAGCAAGTGAGTTTCTTCGGCCCGGGCATCCTCAGCGGGTACAGGTAATTGAATCAAAATCATCCGGCCAGAATCTTCAAGTGCAAGTGCGCGGCTACGTGATGCCGCCAATGCAAAAGCTGCTCCTCGTTGAAGCACCGAAAGCTGAGCCTGATCAGAATCAAGATGAAGAGGAGGAGGAGGAAGACGAATCGGGCTCCAGACATGCCATCGCCGCCCATATGTACAAGGTGCTGCGTGGCAGTAACAATTTGGTCTTCCCGAACAGCCGGCAGGAGGTGGAGTGGTACGCAGACCGCCTACGTCGCCTGTGTGAAATCAGCGGTATGCCGAACGAATTCCTGCCTCATCACGGTAGTCTTTCGAAAGATCTTCGCGAAGACACGGAGCGCGCGCTCAAAGCAGGCACATCGCCAGCAACCGCCGTGTGCACCACCACTCTGGAGCTTGGGATAGACATCGGCAACATCAAGACGGTCGTCCAGATAGGCTCTCCGCCATCAGTCGCAAGCCTGCGCCAACGTCTAGGTCGGTCAGGTCGCCGGAACGATGAACCCGCTACGCTACGGGCGTACTGTCAGGAACGTGAGCTTACAGATCAATCGTTGCTATCAGATCTACTTCGCCAGAACCTCGTCCAAACCATCGCGATGATCAGGCTGCTGATTGGCAACTGGTTTGAGCCGCCTAGGGCAGAGGGATTGCATGCCTCGACATTGGTACAACAAATTCTGTCAGTAATCGCACAGCAAGGAGGAGCCAGCGCGGCGCAGCTATGGGGTAGTCTGGTTGAAAGCGGGACATTTAAAAGCATTTCCAAGCCTGACTTCTTTGCTCTACTGAAGGGACTCGGCGAGAAGAAACTGATCGTGCAGGACAGCTCAGGTTACCTACTACCAGGAGAAGTCGGCGAACGACTGATCAACCATTACGAGTTCTATAGCGCCTTCACCAGCGATGAAGAATTCAGGCTTATCCGCGAGGGCAAGCCGCTTGGGTCAATCCCTGTCAGTCGGCCTCTAATGAAGGGGCAGCGGATTATCTTTGGTGGCCGGCGTTGGCGCGTACTGGATGTAGATATCGAAAAAAAGGTGATCGTCGTAACCGCCGCTCGAGGCGGTCAGCCACCCCAATTCGACGGGCTTGGTGCGACGGTACATGACCATGTAAGAGAGGAGATGAGGGCCGTACTGACTGAAATAACGCCCTGCCCCTTCATCGATAGCAAAGCGCAGGAGCTGTTGAGCGAAGCCCGTAAATCCTTCAGATCTCTCGGGCTAGCACATGAATTCACCTACGGCTCTGACTCGAAAACTCATTTGTTGACTTGGCGTGGCGACCAAACCAACGACGCTCTAGTGCTCATGTTCAACTATGTAGGACTGTCTTGCGAGAGTTCGGGCCTTGCATTGTCGCTCGGCGACTCACAAAAAAGTGTCGCTGACGCCCTCGCAAGAGTTGCGGAACTGGATCCCGACGATATTGAGGCGTTACTGGATGGAGTCGAGAATCTAATCAAGGAGAAGTGGGACTGGGCACTGCCCCGCTCCCTGCTCATGAAATCCTATGCGTCATCTCAGTTGAATTTCAAAGGTGCGGTAGAGTTTGCAAGGTTGTTTACTACTCGATGGCTGCACGGAGGAAACGCTTTCGAAAGCACTACCGTCCATTAACGCTGAATTTACGTAGCCGAGGTCGTGTCCGCGCGTCAATCCATATTCCTGGCGTGAAGGGAGCCGTGACTTTAGGGCCAGAGTGTTGAGGCTGGAGAAGAATGGCTACGGTAGAAATTTCGTCGTTGGAGATATAGGCCTCGTGAGCGCATCCGTAGGCAACGAGCAGTAGCACCGACTCCCTTATTGACCCACTGGCGAGCCATCAGTAGCATGCTGACCAAGCGAGTACCTGAATCGCGCGGTCGGCACGCAAAGACTTTGTCACAGGTGATGCACCCTCCATACCACGCATTCGACAGTCGTCATTCGCGGGCAGCCGACACCGCTAACGACCGGAGTTTGCGATGATCCTTCCCGTTTTCCCTGTTGATCTTGAACGTCACGCAGGCCTGAAGAAAGCCGCTCGCGTTCTCTTCAAAACCTGGCCCGGCTTGAAGCCCATCAGTCACTCTCAAGCACTAACTGTTATCGCCAAAGGTCTTGGCTATAAAAGCTTCCATCACGCCAAAGAATTATCCTCGTCTTGGCCCGACGCCCGGCCAGGCATGGAGATCACCGAAGTCGAGTGGAACATCTCGGAGGCAATAACTGCTGAACTCCAAGCGCCAGGAAACCCTAAAGTGGCTATCAACCTAGGCAATCTTCTGGCGTACATTCAGACGCTCCCTTTGCACCATCTGAGGATCTTCAAGATCTACCCAGAGTTATTGGATGGCCGGAATTCATTCCCGCTCCTTCCACATGATGCACGGTCACCATTTGGAAAATTTCAACACAGCCCGATTTTCCCCCTCGAGGACGGATGGCAGATCTTCGACAACGATTAGAGTGATCAGCCGGCGACCCTGAGGGCATGACATTCTCAGTGTCTGAGGAATGCTCAGCCCTTTTAGAGAGGCGGCTCATAAACGCAGCGCACTTGAAAGCTAGGTAGAAGCCAAGCTCCAAACCGGCCAAGTAGACGTCACAGCATCATACGTTTCCCGCCTATGCGTTTTCAGAGCAGTAGCATTTACGGCGATGGTGTCCACGTATTTTTCTGGTGGAAAACAGCGTCCGTATTGCTGGGATCGCCTAGCTGCTTTTTTGGCAAGCGGAGCGCGCAGGCCTAAGGCCGGAGGCGTGAGGATGGACGCCCGAAGGGTCGAGACTCGGCACGAGGCTCGGTTCACGACAGCCATCCCGCAGGGCACGCCACTAAATGCTGGTATTAGACGACAGAGACACCCTGATTCCCGGGCGAAGGGGCCTACAAAACGTGCCCTTATGGTCACACTTTTCGGCTTTGATATCGATCTCACCCATCGCTCCGAGATAGATCCTACGACATGGCAACTCTGCAATGAGCCCTCGCTCAATGAGCATTGCGGGAATGTCCTCAAGTAGGTCATCCACTTCTAACCTCGTCATGCCCGCACGAGCCCTCTCCGAAACAAACGCATCAATATCGAAACCATGGACGGCAATAAATGGCCCCTCACGGTTGTACGACTCAAAGATCCCTGAGGCCAAAGTAATAACGTCGCCCTTCTTGACGATCATGACCTGCCCTCAGGATCAGGTTGGACAGGGAAATGTATCGTCGATAGCCCGACGAAAATCACTGCAGAAGCCGAGGTGTTGGGTGGAGCGTTCGGGAGAGGCGTAAGAACTCACGTAAGCTTGAACGACCATTGCCCCGCTGAAACGTGGCCAGCACATAGCGCGAATTCTCGGTCGTCATCACCCAGAAGCGCCCTTCGCGCTCGACTTTCAACACATCAGAAGTCCTGATCAGATGACCATCACCAAACCGACCATATTGGTCTTTACGCTTGTGGCCGAAGACCACACCGATGCCTGCACGAGCCTTAATTGAAACTCCACACAGATAGGCCGTTACCGGTAAATCGAAGCCCTGCGCCTCAGCCTTGATAATTCGTGTGAGATCGAAATCAGTATGGCGTTTCCCATGAAAATTGACGTCTAACGTGTCGAGCATGATTGCGCTCCAGTTGCAGTTCGTAGGGCGTTATCAAGAATTGCGCACGCAACCAGACGCGCTGGTATCGTGCGCAAATCTTGGTAATTTCAGACTGATCGAATCATGTTCGAGAGGAAGATCGGGCGAAGGTCTGTCAGCGAATCGATTTGAAAGCCTGGACGATGCGAGTTGTGGTAGACAGCCCCTCCCTCAACCTCTATCAGGCAAACCTCAAAATCACTGTCGTAGCCGAGAGTTACTTTTGTTACGCGCTCCATATCCCATCCAACCCTTCTGTTCATCCAAGCCGGAGTCATAACCTGGACGTCGACTAGCTCTTGTTCATCGCTCTGGGTCACGAGCATGTTCTGCAACCTGTGCTCACCCTCAATCATGTGAGTAAGTTCAGTGCTTCGCCCCTGTTCGCTCACACGGACGGTGAGGTGGTACCAGTGAGTTCTGAGAATCCGTGACACGCTATGCCAATGCGCAAGGCCTTCACCAAAGATCCCCGGGACGCCGATAAGATCTGAGTCTTGTGTTCTGAACATGGGATGTCCTTTGCTTTGCAGAGCTCATATAAAACGGAAATTAGAAGAAGGAAAAAATGGACTTGAGACTCGCAGTTTGCTCATGCCCCGACCCCATCAAAACGTAAATCGTATTCTTGGTCTCGAACATGACGCCGTCATCGAAAGCAGTACACATGCTAGAACGCACCCAATCGCCAGGTTGAAAGCGAGCTCGCGAGTCCACTACCACCTTGTGGGCAAACATTATGAGCGGTAGGTGATCAGCGGCATGAACACGCATGAGCTCTGCAGGCGTGAGATCGGCTCGAAAGATTGTCCACTCCTCCACCAGGCAATAAGCCTTGGGTGGCACACGCAGAGCTAGCGTTGCAACGATCTCTTCCACTGAAGCTGAAGAGCCCTGTCGGAGATCACTGTCTTCCAGAAGAAGGTCACTATGGACTGGGCCGGTCAAGCTAACGCTCCATCATGGTTATGCATCAATTGACAGTGACGAGGTCGGCATCGCGGTGCGGCAAGCCGGAAAATCAGCAAAATCAACACACGAATCACTATATATATTTGTATGTTGATTGGCAAACGCGGCATACCGTCTCTTTTTGAAGAGTCGCCAAGATGTCACTGCGCCGCCCTTACGCAGCCGTACTCCAATTACTACGCACATCCAAAGGGTTGCACCAGTACGCGATCGCCAGCGAGGTTGCCCAGTCGTTTGTCAGCAACCTTGAGGCTTCGAAAACCACAGCCACCGTGGACTCCACGAAAGCCCTAGCTGACGCCCTACAGGTGAATGCTGCAACTTTCTTCGGATTAGTCATCGCAGCCAGTCAACACCAGACTCCTCGCGAGGTGATGCTTTCAGCCATCGCTGAAATGGAAGCACTAGGATTGGCGGATACCGTTCTTCCTGCAGAACCTCAGAAGCTCGAAGCGCCAGTTGTGGCAGAAGCTCGGGAGAGGAAGGATCAGGTTCAGCGATTGAAAGCTCAGGGCTACAGTCGTGCCCAGACAGCGCGGGAGCTTGGCTGTTCTTGGACGACCGTTGACCGGCTGTGGGTGGCCAATGATCCTGCTAACGACACTTGAGCTTACAAGCACCTATTCGGACATAGCGACATTCGACAGCCGGAAAAACCGAAATCATGGCCTGAGTTGTCAAAACGAAATCCAGTGCGACGGTATAAGCTCCATCAGTAAGCTCGGCGCGGGCGCCGGTGACGTGACGAAAACAATGGAGTGTGGAAGTAGATGAGTGCGTACGAGCTAATCAAAGACTTGGAAAAAAAGCTTACACTTTATAAGGATCACCATGCAGTAACGTCGCAAGTGCGGCCAAACCGAATACATGAATTGTTAGCGGACTTAATCTGCAGAGCGACTATCTACCCTCGGCTGTTAACACGAAAGGTAGTCAAAGGGTTGATCGAGGACAGGCAACCTTGGCCAGCCGTTGATAGTGGCAATTACTGCCTAGCTTATCCCGTCAGCATCAAAGATCTAGAGGAGGTTAGGATGATCAGTTTCCCACATAACAATCTGTGTGTTCAGCGTACCGTCACAACGTCACCGGAAATGCCCGCAAAACTGCGCAACCAACTACACGCTCACGACCTTCTTTACGATGTGTCTTATCGCGGCGGAGAACTGGAAGCTCCTCATTTAAGGATTTCTAAAAGCAAAATAACCCGCGACCAGCTTGTACTGCTGCAGCCACACCTAACCTTGACGGAAGATCACGTAACGCTTTCAATCAGCGATGATGATATCTTCGGCGTTGGCACCTTCGTATGGAAGAGGCTACGTACCGAAATTACGGAGATTAAAGAAGCCTTTGAAGAGTACACGACTAGGATGCGCATGGCGGCTGACCGGCCGTACGTCTTCGAAATTGACTTCGACCATCACGTAGATTTAGACGAATTTCTTGAGTGCGCGCTCAACTACATAATTACCGATGAAAGCCTGCGTGCAGATTGGGAAGGCTGCGCTGCCGAAATTGCGATCGACTACAACCGCGTTGAATCGTTGACACAGATACAAACAGCCAGTGCCACCACTGAAATCGTGTATAACGACTCACTAAACTTAAGTCCGCTAGCTGACGTGATAAATAACTTGGTGCGCAAGCCAAAGAATACTTTACTCGAAAAAATCACGTGGTTCGAGGAAGGCCATCGAGGATGGCTTTCATGATCGGGATCGCGTATCCGACAGTCTAGTTTGGCTGATTATAAAGCACGAGAGAAACATCTACTCGCGCCATTCTAGTTTTCCTCTCACCAAAAAATTGATTGATATTTCCTCTACTTCCCCAAAACTAATAAATCTTTTGTTCACCCATGTACATGACGCTGCGTACCTGTGCTTCCTACTTTCTCATAGGCCAACAAATCATATAGGGTTAATTGGCCTGTACAAAAATATTTCCAGAGTCGGGCGTCCTATCTCCGATAAAGTTGCATACGAACGCATATGGCAAGATTTAGTGTGGAGTCAAGGACTTGAAATCTATTGCCTGGCTTACGAGGATCATTTCGAGTACACAGACATACATTCTGCGATTGATTCGATCTGCGAAATGGTCGCATGGTTCGCCGATCACGAGATCACCCGAAGTTCTCGCACACAAGTAATCGCAGACACCCGCCTGTCAAGTCTACGAAACGCTATCACCTCGATAAGCTACCTAGCACCGCATGGCGATAAGCATAATTTAATTGAAAACCATCTCCCGCTTCTAGCGGTTATTATCGAGCAACGCGCCACATTGAACCGAAAGGCGTTTGAGCCTATTCCTCTAGGAGAGTGGATCATAGCATTCTGGGCAATTGAACTAACCCAGACCAATCCAAACTTAGAAAGCAATGAGGCTTTGAAAAAACTCTGCGAGGTACTCATTTCAAGCTATTTGAATACCCTAAAAGAGAGACTTGATGGTCGATGGTATGGTGGAGATGACCCATTAGCGGTTGACGAACTACCTTGGGGCCAACTCCATGAATGCTTGACAAAAGGGCAACGAGCCAAGTGGATATTCGCCCTAGAAACTTGCGATGATCGAGAAAAAAACCTATCGGCGGAAAGATCGAGCAACCTGAACTCAGCAGTGAGACTACATCTGCGGGTTCTACTTCAGCTCTTCACCGTAGCCCGAGACAGTCAAACAAGAAATGACATTAGCTCAGAACTCATCTCTCTCACAAGACGGTTTGGTTTCGCACATGACCATTATTCTGGCGCTTTAAACTACTCCAATGACAACTCTGATTACAGCCCCATTCGTCTTTGGCCGACATTTTGCGAAGCCGTAAACGAGTTTAACGATGATCAATTTTATGATCTTCTTACCGTACTTGCCCCTGCAATTACTCCTTTGAGCGCACTATTCACGCTTTTGGAGAAAACAATCCCAGAGCAGCGAAAGGAGCAGATTGAATCCATCATCAAGGGTCGGGATATAGAGCAAGATTCACCGAACTGGATTCCAGAAATCTTTGAGATTGTTCTCAAGGCTGCCAACAACGGTCATATTGACATTGCCAAACACTTCCTAAATTCCATTAGAAACTCCGCACATAAAACACATAAAAACAAGATTGAAGAATTAACCGACAAAGTAGAACTGAAAAGTATATTTGACAACGCAGAGCCCGACATCAAGGAAAAGCGCGAACTAATCCGTAACTTCAAGACAGCAAACGACTCCAAGGAGGTCGTAAGATCAGTCAATGAATTTAAAAACTATCTCATTGCAAGTCTCAACATAACGATCGATAGCGATACATCTATTAGACAGTTTGCTCAGCTGGTCAAAGCCGCACCAACCCTACAACATGCCACAGGCCTTATCAAGAGCGCCTTATCTGCCCCAGCCTCCCCTGAGTCTTCCAAACAGCTTAGAGGGCATTTCAAGACATGGGCGTCTATTTTCAAGACGTCTGGCCCTGATTTAAAAAAGTCCGAACTTCCAGATGAAGAATTACGCAGCATACTTCAGCTTTGCTTGAAAACCAGGCACCTCAATGAATTCGGCGAGTTCTGGGGCATGGCTACAACCCGACAGCGAAATAGCTATCAGTTCGCTGCCGAACGCGCCGAGTATTTATCGAGATCGGGTCGCCGGCATGAGGCACTCAGTTACATTCAAACTCTTCGTTCAGATGAGACCGTGCTCCCACCTTTTGCGATAGACGAATTATCGATCATCGAATCGAGCCTCCTGTCTCAACAGACTAATTACTTGCCTCAGCTCACTTCTTCCCAAGGCCCTACGATCAATTCAGTACAAACTGACCTTAGAACTAGCTGGCTGAGAATTCGCGCCCTGAACGCTAACGACCAAAGCCAGATATTGATGGAGCCTAATAATTCGATTGACACCTATCTCCTTCAGATAATAGAGCAGGTAGGAAATGAGCTCTTGCTACGAAATGGAAATCTACTTCGGAAGAAAGCTGATGCCGGATCTTCCGTAATACCGCTGGATGATGAAGACATGATCAATGACTGGCTAGTATCGTTGATTAAGCAACGTATGAACTTTGTTGGATGGACAGTTCATGATCAATCACGGATGGGCTGGTCAGCTTCAGGCCAGCAAGTTGGTGAAACTGACGGATGGATTCAGGACGGCAATGGAAATCTTGTGTCCGTGATTGAGGCTTTTCGATTAGGCGATAAGATTGATCGAACCGTAATCAAGAAGCACCTAGATAAGGTATGCGGATATAACTCTACGGGTACTAGCCCCATATTTATCGTGATTTATACAGCTTCTGACGACTTCCCTAAACTTTGTTCCGAATATGAAAAGTACGTTAGAAATCTGGAGTACAAAGGTTTTGAAATAGGCCGACCTCGAAACCTCCGTCGTAAAATTATGCATATGCCAAAGGCAACAGCTTGGTATTACGAGGAAATACGCTACGTCAATGACACCGCTATAAATGTGTACCACCAATTACTTAACTTGAAGCCGCCATCACAAGCGATATGATTTGCCGAGAGCAGATTTGGCAGGACGCTGCATCTGCTATAGAGATCCGCCAAGCTAAAGCGTAATCAGTTAAGTTCTATTTCCCTTCTCGTAGATCGCCCGCCTTATGCAGGCGCCAGGGGCACTGTGAAGCGCTGTGACAGTGAAAAGCTGTGTATAGCTAGTCTGCCTATGCGCCAGCGATCACGTGGATCAGAGCGCGCCTAGCAACGTTACTGGTGGTTTTACATCCGGCGATCTCCTTCTCATCTCTAAGAACACACTGCGTCACCCGTTCCTGACGAGCGCGGGATGCCAGGACGTATCTCCCTAGATCTGGAGTTCTAAAGCTAATGTAAACAACGAAAAGCCCGGTTCTGCTGGCTTTCAGGCCACCGTCGCCCCTTCAAAGGAGCGACGGAATACTTAAAAGCGGTCGAAGGCCGCTTCTCTGTTTACATTTGGACGGAAAATGCGTCAAATTGACGTTGGTTTACAATCTGACAACGCGTAGGCTATAAAGAGTCTGCGGGTGAGAGTATTTTCAGCGAGAGCCCATTGAAAACGGGCCTGACGTGATCTAAGCCGACAATATGATGGTTCAGCCCACCTGTTTACATCGGCAGGCCTTAAAAAACAAGTTGTTGGTGAAACGGTCGCAAATCACCACTGCACCGCGTGCCAGCGCCGGGCGGATCACTTCGGCCAGGTGCTGGGCGCGGGCGGCGAACACCAACAGCAGCTCGGTGTCCGGGTTCATCGGCTCGTCACCCGGGGCCAGCAACACGTCGCGGATGCGCTCGGCCAGCGGCGTGCCGCCGGGCTCACGGGTCAACACCACTTCGATGCCATCGGCGCGCAAACGCTCGGCCAGGTAATCGCGGTTGGTGCTTTTGCCGGCGCCTTCGGGGCCTTCCAGGGTAATAAACAAGCCAGTCACAGGCAGTCCTTAGTCAGAGTCATTGCGGGCTTTGCGGCTCGGCGGGCGTGTCGGCCGCAGGCGCCGCCTCTTCCGCCGGTTTTACCACGGGCGCCGGGCTGGAGCGGTAATCGGCGCGGCGCTTGAGTTGGAACTCACGCACGGCGGCATTGTGGGCATCCAGGTCATCGGAGAAAATATGGCTGCCATCGCCACGGGCGACAAAATACAGGCTGCTGCCTGGCACCGGGTTCAGCGCGGCATGGATCGCTTCGCGGCCGACCATGGCGATCGGCGTCGGCGGCAGGCCGGCAATCATGTAGGTGTTGTAAGGGTTGGCTTCCTTGAGGTGGGCGCGGGTCAACTTGCCGTTGTAGCGCTCGCCGAGGCCGTAGATCACTGTCGGGTCGGTCTGCAGCAGCATGCCGATCTTCAGGCGGCGCACAAACACGCCGGCGATCTGGCCACGCTCTTCCGGTACGCCGGTCTCTTTCTCGACCAGCGACGCCATGATCAGCGCTTGATAGGGCTCGGTGTAGGGCGCATCTGGGGCGCGCTTGCTCCACTCCTGGGCGAGCACATCGTCCAGGCGGTTGTAGGCTTTTTTCAGGAACTCGGCGTCGGTCATCCCGCGCACGAAGCGGTAGGTGTCGGGGAAGAACCGCCCTTCAGGGAACACGCCGGGGTGGCCGAGTTTCTCCATGACTTCGCTGTCAGTCAGGCCCGACAGGGTTTGTACGATTTTTTCATGCTTTGCCAGCGCTGAGCGTACTTGGCGGAAATTCCAGCCTTCCACCAGGGTAAGGCTGTATTGCACGACTTCGCCGCGCTGCCACAGGCCGATCAAGCCCTGGGCCGTCATGCCGGGGGTCATGCGGTATTCACCGCTGTGCAGAGGCTGGCCATCTAGGTTGAAGCGCCAGTACAGGCGCAGCCAGAACGCGCCGTCGAGCACACCGTCGGCTTCCAGGCGATTGAAGGTACCGGTGGGGGTCGCCCCGGCCGGTACGTCGAGCAATTGCTCCTGGGTCAGGTTCAGGGGCTGCTTGAGGGCAGCGTCGTATTTCCAGGCGCCATAGCCCAACAGCAAGGCCGCCGAGAACACACCGACCAGCAGCAGTACAACCAGTTTTCGTATCAACTCAAATATCCAATAGCGCGCGAACAATGCCCTGCAGTTTACGGGTGAGCGGCCCAACCGGCCAGCTCATCGCAGCGCAGCCGCGCACCGGCCAAATGCCATAAACGCTGTTGCAGACAAAGACTTCGTCAGCCTGTCGCAACTGCTCAAGGCTGATGTCGGCCACGGCCACCGGGACGCCCAGGGTTTGCGCCTGGGCCAGGATCTCGGCACGCATGACGCCGGCAACCCCGCAACGCGTCAGATCAGCGGTTAGTAACAAGCCGTTGCGCACCAAGAACAGGTTGCTGAACACACCTTCGATGACACGACCAGACACATCCAGCATCAAGCCTTCGGCGTGCTCGGCATCCTGCCATTCGGTGCGGGCAATCACTTGCTCCAGGCGATTGAGATGCTTGAGGCCAGCCAACAAGGGTTGCTCGGCCAAACGGGTGGCACACGGAAACAGGCGGATGCCGTCGGTTCCATGGGCGGGGGGATAGGTTGCGGGCGGACTGCCCTGCAAGATACGGCGCACCGAGGCGCCGGGGTTGATGCCATAACCGCGCAGGCTGTCGCCGCGGGTGAGGATCAACTTGAGCACACCACCACCAAGGGCGGCGGCATAGGCCAGCACTTCGTTGCGGATCACCCCGTGATCCGCAACTAAAGCGAGGCGCCTGCAGCCGTCGTCGAGACGTTGCAGGTGACGGTCGAGCAGCACAGGCTGCCCGGCCTTGACGGCGATGGTCTCGAACAGCCCATCGCCATAGGCCAGGCCGCGATCTTTCAGGGGCACGCTGTCCGCTGGCTGACCGTCGACCCAGCTTTCCATCACTCGGCGAACCGGCGGAACACCAGGGAGCCGTTGGTGCCACCAAAGCCGAACGAGTTGGAAATCGTCACGTCGATCGGCATCGGCTGCGCTTCGTGCGGTACGAAGTTCAGGTCGCAACCTTCGTCCGGCTCATCCAGGTTGATGGTCGGCGGAGCGACCTGGTCCTTGATGGCCATGACGCTGAAGATCGCTTCGACCGCGCCCGCCGCGCCCAACAGGTGGCCCGTCATGGACTTGGTGGAGCTGACCGCCAGCTTGTAGGCATGCTCGCCGAACACCGATTTGATGGCCTCGGCTTCCGCCAGGTCGCCAGTCGGCGTCGAGGTGCCGTGGGCGTTGATGTACTGCACCTGGTCGGCATTGATCTTCGCATCGCGCAGAGCATTGGTGATGCAACGCGCAGCACCGGCACCGTCGGACGGTGGCGAAGTCATGTGATAGGCGTCACCGCTCATGCCAAAACCGATCAGCTCGGCGTAGATGGTGGCACCACGCGCCTTGGCGTGCTCCAACTCTTCCAGCACCAGGGCACCGGCACCGTCGGACAGGACGAAACCGTCACGGCCCTTGTCCCACGGACGGCTGGCACGGGTCGGCTCATCGTTGCGGGTGGACAGCGCACGAGACGCGCCGAAGCCGCCCATGCCGAGGCCGCAGGCGGCCATTTCGGCGCCACCGGCAATCATCACGTCGGCTTCGTCGTAGGCGATGTTGCGCGCCGCCATGCCGATGCAATGCGTACCCGTGGTGCACGCCGTGGCAATGGCGTAGTTAGGCCCCTGTGCACCCAGGTGGATGGACAGGAAACCGGAAATCATATTGATGATCGAGCCCGGCACGAAGAACGGTGAAATTCGACGGGGGCCAGTATCGTGCAAGATGCGGCTGGTTTCTTCGATATTGGTCAGACCACCAATACCCGAGCCCATGGCCACGCCAATGCGGTCACGGTTGGCGTCGGTGACTTCCAGGCCGGCGTTACGCACTGCCTGAAAACCGGCTGCCAGGCCGTACTGAATGAACAGGTCGAGCTTGCGGGACTCTTTGACCGAGAGATATTCCTCGACATTGAAACCCTTTACCGAGCCGCCAAAACGGGTGGAATAGGCAGAAAGGTCCGTGTGTTCAATCAGACCAATACCACTGCGGCCAGCCAGAATGCCCTGCCAACTGCTCGGCACATCCGTACCCAGTGGCGACAACATACCCATACCGGTGACTACGACGCGTCTACGCGACACAGCACTCTCCTTTTTCTAATGACGACACTTCGCTTCAAAACCACTTTTCGTCAGAGCTAAAGAAAAAACCGCACGCTGTAACAGCAGTGCGGTTTTTCCCAACAGCAAGCGACGACTAAAAACTATTACGCCTGATGGCTGGTAACGTAGTCGATAGCAGCTTGAACAGTAGTGATTTTTTCAGCTTCTTCGTCCGGGATTTCGGTCTCGAATTCCTCTTCCAGAGCCATCACCAGCTCAACGGTGTCAAGGGAATCGGCACCCAGGTCTTCTACGAAGGAAGCAGTGTTGACCACTTCTTCTTCTTTAACGCCCAGTTGCTCGGCAACGATTTTCTTGACGCGCTCTTCGATGGTGCTCATACCTTGTTTAACTCCTAATGGACAAATTCAGGCAGCTGGCCAGTGGGTAAGTGTATAGAAAGCCTTTTCAGCTTTTCAACTGAAAGCTTCACCACCTACCCGTTCGGCCACCCGCCTCTAAATTAAGTTGCAGCTTTATAACGGATTTTAGACAGCTCGTATGACATTTTTTTGAAGCGATCCGTCACAATTTAACTCATGTACATCCCGCCGTTAACCGGGATTGTAGCCCCAGTCACGTATGCCGCACCGTCGGATGCCAGGAAAGACACCACATTCGCGATCTCTTGAGCCTGGCCCAGACGGCCCAGCGGAATCTGCGTCAGCAAGGCTTCACGCTGTGCTTCCGGCAGTTCGCGGGTCATATCGGTGTCGATGAACCCAGGGGCCACCGAGTTGACCGTAATCGACCGCGAACCGACTTCACGTGCCAATGCCCGGCTGAAACCTTCCAGACCGGCCTTGGCGGACGCGTAGTTTACTTGGCCTGCGTTGCCCATGGCACCCACTACGGAGCCAATATTGATAATTCGGCCCCAACGCGCCTTGGTCATGCCGCGCAGAACGCCCTTGGACAGGCGAAACAGACTGTTCAAGTTGGTATCGACCACGTCGTACCACTCGTCGTCTTTCATGCGCATCATCAGGTTGTCGCGGGTGATACCGGCGTTGTTTACCAGAATAGCCGGCGCGCCGAACTCTGCGGTGATCTGGGCCAATACAGCGGCCACGGACTCATCGCTGGTCACGTTCAGCTCCAGGCCGGTGCCTTGCACGCCGTTTTCCTTCAGGGTCGCGGCGATACGCTCGGCGCCCGAAGCGGAAGTGGCGGTGCCGATCACAACGGCGCCCTGACGGCCCAGTTCCAGGGCGATCGCCTGGCCAATGCCACGGCTGGCGCCGGTAACCAGTGCAACTTTACCTTGCAGACTCATGCAGGCTTCTCCCAAGTTCGTAAATAAAGGCTCAGGCCAGTGCTGCACGAGCGGCAGCGAAGGCATCCGGGGTATTGAGGTTGGCAGTCGACACGCCGTCGGCGCAGCGCTTGTTCAGGCCGGCCAGGACTTTGCCCGGACCGCACTCGACCAGCTCGGTGGCGCCATTGGCAGCCAGGGTCTGCACCGATTCAACCCAGCGCACTGGCTTGTAGAGTTGCTCCAGCAGGTCGCGCTTGAGGGTGTCGAGATCAGCGGCAACGGCCGCGCTGACGTTCTGCACCAGCGGGATCTGCGGCGCCTGCCAGTTGATGGCGGCGATGGACTCGGCAAAGCGCTCGGCTGCCGGGCGCATCAGCTCGCAGTGCGACGGCACGCTTACCGGCAACGGCAAAGCACGCTTGGCGCCACGGGCCTTGCAGCCTTCGATGGCGCGTTCAACGGCAGCCTTGGCACCAGCGATCACAACCTGGCCAGGTGAGTTGAAGTTCACCGCGCTGACCACTTCGCCCTGGGCCGCTTCGGCACAGGCTTCGATCACCACGGCGTCGTCCAGCCCCAGGATAGCGGCCATGCCGCCCTGCCCGGCCGGAACTGCTTCTTGCATCAATTGGCCACGGCGCTCGACCAGCTTGACCGCTTCCGCGAGCGTCAGGCTGCCCGCCGCCACCAGGGCGCTGTATTCGCCCAGGCTATGACCGGCAACGAATGCCGGACGCGCGCCGCCTTCTGCCAGCCACAAGCGCCACAGGGCGATCGAAGCGGTCAGGATGGCCGGCTGGGTTTTATCGGTTTGATTGAGTTGCTCTTCCGGCCCTTGCTGGGTCAGTGCCCACAGGTCGTAACCCAGGGCGTCGGAAGCTTCCTTGAAGGTATCCAGGATCAGCGGGTATTGCGCGCCCAGCTCGGCCAACATGCCGAGGGACTGCGAACCCTGCCCTGGAAAGACGAATGCGAGGGATGTAGACATGTAACAAGCCCCTAATGATCTGGTCGTCAAAAATGAACGCGCCTACGGTGGGAGCGCACGAAACTGACAAATTGGATGGTCAATTGAACTGGCCGGTCACATTTAAGCATTTTCGGGCCGATTCGCCTAAGGCAACAGGTCCCCGAGACGGCCGTGCAAGCGTTGCGGCAGGTTTTCCTGGATCTCGATCACAGCCCGCGCAATCGCACTTTGAAAGCCTTCCACACCGGCCGAGCCATGGCTTTTCACCACAATGCCCTGCAAGCCGAGAAAGCTCGCACCGTTATGCCGCGCCGGCGCCAGGTCAGCCTGCAAGCGGCGCATCAATGGCAGCGCCAAAGCACCCACCAGGCGTGAAGCGACGCTCTGCTTGAACAGCGCTTCAATGCGCGTGGCGATCATCGTCGCCAGGCCTTCACTGGATTTAAGCAGGATATTGCCGACAAATCCGTCGCACACCACCACATCCGCTTCGCCCCGGTACAAACCGTCCCCCTCGACAAAACCGATGTAGTTCAAGCCGCGCGCGCCCTGTAACAACGTGGCCGCGAGCTTGACCTGCTGGTTGCCCTTGATGTCTTCGGTGCCGATATTCAGCAGGGCCACCCGCGGCCGCGCCACGCCCAGTGCTTCGGCGGCCACAGAGCCCATCACCGCAAACTGGAACAGATGCTCGGCACTGCAATCGACGTTTGCGCCCAGGTCCAGCAGCTGGCAATAGCCTTTCTGCGTCGGAATCGCCGCGACCATCGCCGGGCGATCAATGCCCGGCAACGTCTTGAGCACATAGCGCGACAACGCCATCAGCGCGCCGGTGTTGCCGGCACTGACACAGGCTTGCACCTTGCCATCGCGCAACAGCTCCAAGGCCACGCGCATTGAAGAGTCAGGCTTGCCACGCAGGGCAGCCGCCGGCTTTTCATCCATGGTGATGGTTTCGCTGGCTGGCGTAATTGTCAGGCGCGCGCGATCCACCGCCGGATGGCTGGCAATCAAGTCTTCAAGTAAGGAGGGTTGACCGACGAGGGTCAGGTGCAGCGAGGGCGTTGCAGACAGGCTGGCAATGCAGGCCTGAACAATGCTGCGGGGACCGAAGTCCCCGCCCATTGCGTCTATCGCGATGACTAGAGCAGACAAGTGATTACTCGTCAGCGCCCTTGTCGATCACTTTACGGCCACGGTATACGCCTTCTGGCGATACGTGGTGACGCAGGTGAATTTCACCGGTGGTTTTTTCTACAGACAGAGTGCTCGCCGTCAGGGCGTCGTGCGAACGACGCATGTCACGGGCAGAGCGGGATTTTTTGTTCTGCTGAACAGCCATAATTGATTAACTCCTAAACGTTTGGGTCACGCTTTAACTGCGCCAATACACTGAACGGGTTGGACCGCGTTACCTCGTCCTCGCTCGGTTCGGGCTCGTCATCGAGCCCCTCCGGCTGCTGGCATTCTTCCGGATGATGAGCAGGCACAATGGGCAAGGCGAGCAAGAGCTCCTCCTCGATCAGTGCATGCAGATCCAATGGATCTTCGCCCAGTTCCAGCACGTCATAACCTTTCGGTAACGACTGGGTATTCGCACCCTCCTTCACCACAGCGTAACTGCATTCGCTGTGAATCGGCAGGGTGACCAGCTCAAGACAACGCTGGCAAACCATTTTGACCTCGGTGTCGATAAAGCTGTGAATTACCACAGATTTACGTTCATCTCGTTCAAAAACGAATTTCGCCTGCACCGTACCGACAGTGTCGGAAAGCGGGTCGCAGAGTCTCTCCAAATCGGCCAGCAGCAATTCACCTTGAAGGGAAGTGCCACGATCTGCCAATTTGCGCGGGTCAACGTGAGGTGGAATCGGGTCATTCAACATAGGCGCAGCATTATAGGGATGCACCCAGCCATGTCAAAGGAAATTCAGCCCTGTCCGTCACCTGGACTCCTCGCTAGAATCCGCGACTGCCTTGAGGAGACGCCCATGCTGCCTTTATTACTCGCTTCCAGCTCGGTTTATCGCCGGGAATTGCTCGGCCGCCTGCACTTGCCGTTCATCTGCAGCTCGCCGGATATTGACGAAAGCCATCGCGCCAATGAGTCCGCCGTCGAACTGGTCAAACGCCTCGCCGAAGAAAAGGCCCGCGCCCTTGCCGCCGCTCATCCGGGGCATTTGATCATTGGCTCCGACCAGGTGGCCGCGCTCGACGGACGGATCATCGGCAAGCCGCACACCTTCGAGAACGCCCGCGAACAGCTGCTGGCCGCCAGCGGCAAGCGCGTGAGCTTCCTGACCGGCCTGGCACTGCTCAACAGCGAGACGGGGCACTGCCAGGTGGACTGCGTGCCGTTTACGGTGCAGATGCGCGCGCTGGACGCCGAGCGAATCGAGCGTTACCTGCGGATCGAGCAGCCGTATGACTGCGCAGGCAGCTTCAAGGCTGAAGGGCTAGGGGTGAGCCTGTTCCAGAGTACCGAAGGGCCGGATGCGACCAGCTTGATCGGGCTGCCACTGATTCGACTGGTGGATATGCTGCTGGCCGAGGGTGTGCAAATCCCTTAAACACATCGCAAAGCAAATGTGGGAGCGGGCTTGCTCGCGAATGCAGTGGGTCAGCCAATACATCAGGTGACTGAAACACCGCATTCGCGAGCAAGCCCGCTCCCACATTTAGATCTACAACAGGTTCAGAATCTCAGCGCAGGGTCGGCCCCTGGAAGCCCATATACAGCGCGAGCTTCTCTGCCACACTGGCCCCCAGCTTCTTGGAGAACCGGTCAAACGGCGATTCCTGCACAGTGAAGTCCACCAGCTCTTTCTCGCCGATGACATCGCGCGCTACCGAGCTGGCACTGCCCAAGCCATCGATCAAGCCCAGCGGCAACGCTTGCTCGCCCGACCAGACCAACCCGGAAAACAGCTCTGGGTGATCCTTATCCTTCAGACGATCGCCACGCCCTTGCTTCACACTGGCAATGAACTGGCGATGGGTAGTGTCGAGCACGCCCTGCCAGAACTGGGTTTCATCCGCCTTTTGCGGCTGGAAAGGGTCAAGGAACGATTTGTGCTCGCCTGAATTGTAGGTGCGACGTTCCACCCCCAGCTTCTCCATGGTGCCGACAAAGCCGTAACCGGCCGCCGTCACACCAATGGACCCCACCAGGCTGGCCTTGTCGGCATAGATCTGGTCGGCGGCACTGGCGATGTAATAGGCGCCGGAGGCACCCAGGTCGGAAATCACCGCGTACAGCTTGGTATCCGGGTGCAGGGCACGCAGACGGCGAATCTCGTCATACACATAACCCGACTGCACCGGGCTGCCGCCAGGGCTGTTGATGCGCAGGATCACGCCCTTGACCTTGGGGTCTTCAAACGCGGTGCGCAGGCTGCCGACAATATTGTCGGCACTGGCGGACTCCTTGTCGGCAATCACCCCACACACTTCGATCAAGGCGGTGTAATGACTGCCACGGGTGGCGCTTTTCTCCATGTCCACCAGCGGGCTGAACAACACCAGCATGCCGAACAGGTAGGTGAAGGTCAGCAGCTTGAAGAAAATCCCCCAACGCCGCGAACGACGCTGCTCCTGGACGCTGGCCAGGAGGGTCTTCTCCAGCAGCTTCCAGCTCTTGTCGTCACCACTCTGGGCCTTTTCGGGCGCTTTCCACTCATCACTCATGCCATTAACCCCAGCAAAGACTTATTGGGCCCGGCCGAGCCAGGCCTGCAATTCGGAAAAATGATCGATCGTCAGCCGCGGCTCGTATTGCTGCAAGGCCTCGGCGGCCTGGGCACCATAGCTGACCGCGACACTGTCCATGCCAGCATTGCGAGCCATCATCAGGTCGAAGGAAGCATCACCCACCATCAACGCCTGGCGCGGCGATACGCCGCAATGGGCCAGGATCTGCTCCAGCATCAACGGGTGCGGCTTGCTGGCGGTTTCATCGGCAGCACGGGTGATGTCGAAATAATCTTCCCAACCGTGGGCCTTGAGCACCCGATCCAGGCCGCGACGGGCCTTGCCGGTGGCGACGGCCAACTGGTAGCCCTCGGCACGGAACGCGGCCAGGGACTGCACCACGCCCTCAAACAGCGGCGAAGGCTCGGCCTCCAGCGCAATGTAGTGATCGGCGTAGTGCTCGCGAAAGGCGATCAGCTCAGCGTCGCTGATGTCGGGGTACAAGGTGCGGATCGCCTCAGGCAAACCCAGGCCGATGATGCCCTTGACCGCGTGATCCGTGCACAACGCATAACCCGAGCGGGTCGACGCGGCATGCATCGACTCGACGATCCGGCCAATGGAATTGGCCAGGGTGCCGTCCCAATCAAAAATCAGCAGCTTGTAATCAAGGTGCGACACTCAAACGCTCCACGGTCTTGGCCCACATCTCATCGACCGGGGCCTGCAACTTCAATTCACCGCCATCGGGCAGCGGCACAGTGAGCATGTAGGCGTGCAGGAACAGGCGCTTGCCGCCCAGGTCGCGGATCTCCCTGGAGAAATCCTCGTCGCCATACTTGGTGTCGCCCGCGATGCAATGCCCGGCGTGCAGCGTGTGCACACGGATCTGGTGGGTACGCCCGGTCACCGGCTTGGCCTCGACCATCGTGGCGAAGTCACCGAAACGGCGCAGCACCTTGAACAGGGTCAGGGCTTCTTTGCCCTCCTCGTCCACTTCGACCATGCGTTCGCCGGAGCGCAGGTTGCTCTTCTGCAACGGTGCACGCACGCTCTTGATCGAGCTGGCCCAGTTGCCACGCACCAGCGCCATGTAGCGCTTGTCCACGCCATCGCCACGCAGGGCGGTGTGCAGGTGACGCAACATGCTGCGCTTCTTGGCGATCATCAGCAGACCGGAGGTGTCACGGTCCAGGCGGTGGACCAGTTCCAGCTCCTTGGCATCCGGGCGCAACTGACGGAAGGCTTCAATCACGCCGAACGTCAGGCCGCTGCCACCGTGCACGGCAATGCCGCAGGGCTTGTTGATTACGATCAGCTTGTTGTCTTCGAAGACAATCGAGGCTTCCAGGCGCTGCAACAAGCCCTGAGCCAATGGCACAGGCTCGTCACGCTCAGGCACGCGCACCGGCGGCACGCGGACGATATCGCCCGCCTGCAGCTTGTACTCGGGCTTGATCCGGCCCTTGTTCACCCGCACTTCACCTTTACGCAAGATGCGGTAAATCAAGGTCTTGGGCACGCCTTTGAGCCTGGCCAGGAGAAAATTGTCGATGCGTTGGCCGGCATATTCCGGCGAGACCTCAAGCAGCTGGACGCTGGGGGTCTGGGGGGCGGTAGTCGTCATGCCGGCGATGATAACAATTTTTTATGGAATTGAAGCACTTAATCATTGCTGCTATAGTCGCGAACGCCGCCAAAAGCGGCCTGGCCAGAGGACATGCGGCACACAGCCGGCCCTGACCATCGCAATTCATCAGGACGCGAGGCCGTCCTACGGGGCTTTCGCCACCTTGGAAAGCTCAGGATTGTAACGAGCGCAGGTGACATGAGGCCTGAAGCGAGTGCAGAAAGCAGAGTGAATACTCGCGTTTTGCGCCGATATTTACGGCCAGTTCACAAAGTGCAGTCAGTCTTGAGCCAGACCATGGCGAATGCTTCGGAAACAACGCCTGTTAAGAGCTGAGTGAGAGCGCAGTCGCCCTCACCCAGTCTTGTTTAGCCATGAGCGTGTTCTCCCCATTGGAAAACACGGTAAATGCCAACCCGCTGCGGATTCTGCGCGCGGCAGCACCCGAATTATCAGGGATACGTGTAGGGTGGAGATGCACAACCGTCGGACCGTGTAGCACTAGGCTTATATTTAGACGCTTCATCTCGTCCACAGTCGCCGGTTGATTCCTCCTCCTGACCTTAGCTTTTGTTGAAGTGGTGCCTTTGTCACCACCGCTAACAAGCAGGACGCGTCCGTCGCGATACCGGCCCAATTGGCCTGTATTTGCTGGACACTGGAGTGGCCAACCACTCTTGACGCACCTGACACCGACCGTGAGAAGTCGTGTGTGCCGAACGCCGTTTCCGGCAGCCCGGAAACCGACGGTACAACATGAAAAGAATGCTGATTAACGCAACTCAACCCGAAGAGTTGCGTGTTGCACTGGTAGATGGCCAACGCCTCTACGACCTGGACATCGAATCCGGTGCACGCGAGCAAAAGAAGGCCAACATCTATAAAGGCCGTATTACTCGCATCGAACCAAGCCTTGAGGCTGCCTTTGTCGATTTCGGCTCCGAGCGCCACGGCTTCCTGCCCCTTAAAGAAATCTCCCGCGAATACTTCAAGAAAGCCCCCGAAGGCCGCGTGAACATCAAGGACGTCCTGAGCGAAGGCCAGGAAGTCATCGTCCAGGTCGAAAAAGAAGAACGTGGCAACAAGGGCGCCGCCCTGACCACCTTCATCAGCCTGGCTGGCCGTTACCTGGTCCTGATGCCGAACAACCCACGTGCCGGCGGTATTTCCCGTCGCATCGAAGGCGAAGAGCGCAACGAACTGCGTGAAGCGCTGAACGGCCTGATCGCACCGGCCGACATGGGCCTGATCGTTCGTACTGCCGGCCTTGGCCGCAGCAGCGAAGAGATGCAGTGGGACCTCGACTACCTGCTGCAACTGTGGACCGCCATCAAAGAAGCGTCCCTGGATCGTTCCGCGCCGTTCCTGATCTACCAGGAAAGCAACGTGATCATCCGCGCCATCCGCGACTACCTGCGCCAGGACATCGGCGAAGTGCTGATCGACAGCGTTGAAGCCCAGGACGAAGCCCTGACCTTCATCCGCCAGGTGATGCCGCAGTACGCCAGCAAGATCAAGCTGTACGAAGACAGCGTGCCGCTGTTCAACCGTTTCCAGATCGAAAGCCAGATCGAGACCGCCTTCCAGCGCGTCGTCGAACTGCCTTCCGGCGGCTCCATCGTGATCGACCCGACCGAAGCCCTGGTGTCCATCGACATCAACTCGGCGCGCGCCACGAAGGGTAGCGACATCGAAGAAACCGCCCTGCAGACCAACCTGGAAGCGGCTGAAGAAATCGCCCGCCAGCTGCGCCTGCGTGATATCGGCGGCCTGATCGTGATCGACTTCATCGACATGACCCCGGCCAAGAACCAGCGCGCCGTGGAAGAGAAAGTCCGCGAATGCCTGGAAGCTGACCGCGCCCGTGTGCAAGTCGGCCGTATCTCGCGCTTCGGCCTGCTGGAAATGTCCCGTCAGCGCCTGCGTCCGTCCCTGGGCGAAAGCAGCGGCATCGTCTGCCCGCGTTGCAACGGCACCGGCATCATCCGTGACGTTGAATCGCTGTCCCTGGCGATCCTGCGCCTGATCGAAGAAGAAGCCCTGAAAGACCGCACCGCCGAAGTCCGCGCGCAAGTGCCGATCCCGGTTGCAGCCTTCCTGCTCAACGAAAAACGCAACTCGATCACCAAGATTGAACTGCGCACCCGTGCCCGTATCGTGATCCTGCCGAACGATCACCTCGAGACGCCGCACTTCGAAGTCCAGCGCCTGCGCGATGACAGCCCGGAAGCCCACAGCGGCCAGTCCAGCTACGAAATCGCCGCTGCCGCTGCCGAAGTGGAAGAAGTCCAGCCAGCCGCTGCGACCCGCACTCTGGTTCGCCAGGAAGCGGCCGTGAAGACCGCGCCGGCCCGTGCCAACGCACCGGTTCCGGCTGAAGCAGCCGCCCCGGTTGCCGCACCGGCCGTCCTGCCTGAGCCAAGCCTGTTCAAAGGCCTGGTGAAGTCGCTGGTCAGCCTGTTCGCTACCAAAGAAGAGCCTGCTGCACCGGTGGTGGTTGAGAAACCAGCCGCCGAGCGTCCAGCACGCAACGAAGAGCGTCGCAACGGCCGTCAACAGAGCCGTAACCGCAACGGTCGTCGTGACGAAGAACGCAAGCCGCGCGAAGAGCGTGCGCCACGTGAAGAACGCGCACCGCGTGAAGAACGTGCCCCGCGCGAAGCCCGTGAAGAAACCCCAACCGTAGCCCGCGAAGAACGTGCACCGCGTGAAGAACGCGCACCACGTACGCCACGTGCCCCGCGTGAAGATCGCAAGCCACGGGGCGAGCGTGAAGAACGTGTACGTGAACTGCGCGAGCCACTGGATGCAGCACCTGCTGTTGCCGCTGCAGGCGCCGCCGTTGTTGCTGAAGAGCGCCCGGCTCGCCAACCACGCGAAGAACGCGCGCCACGTGAAGAACGTGCTCCACGCCCACCGCGTGAAGAGCGTCAGCCACGTGCCGAGCAAGCCGCTGCCAGCGAAGACGAAGAAGTGCTGACCGCTGAAGAGCAGTCGCAGGAAGAAGGTCAGGACGGCGCCGAAGGCGATCGCCCACGCCGCCGCTCCCGTGGCCAGCGTCGTCGCAGCAACCGTCGTGAGCGTCAGCGTGATGCCAACGGCAACGTGATCGAAGGCTCGGAAGAAGCCGGCGAGAACGCCGAAGCCGCTACCGGCGAAGCCACTGGCAGCGAACTGGCTGCCGGCCTGGCCGTTACCGCTGCTGTTGCCAGCTCGGTCATCAGCGCTCCTGCTGAAGCCCAGGCTCACGAGCAGGCCGAGCGTGCTACCGCTGCTGTCGAAGAAGCCGCCGTCGTTGAAGCGCCAGTCGCCGAAACCCCAGCGGTAGAAGCGCCGGTGGTTGAAGCGCCAGTCGTGGAAGCCATCACCCCGATCGAAGCTCCGGTTGTTGCCGAAGTGGAAGTTGCACCGGTTCAGGAAACCCTGCCAGCAGTTGAAGTGGTTGCGGTTGAGCCAACCCCAGTAGTTGAGCCTGAGCCAGTGGCTGAAGCACCGGCTGTCGAAGCCGCCCCAGAAGTGCGCGAAGTTCGTGAAGAACAGACCGCCTTCCAGTGGACCGCCGAACCCGCCGCTCCGGTTGAAGCACCAGCGCCTGCCCCAGTGGTAGAAGAAGCGCCGGCTCCGGTTACCGAAGAAGTCGTGGCTGCAGAGCCTGCACCCGTGGCTGAACCTGCACCGGTAGTCGAGCCTGCGCCAGTGGTTGAAGTGGCAGTTGTTGCCGAGGTCGCCGCCGTGGTGGTCGAAGCCGCTCCGGCCAGCGCCCTGACCGAAAACGGCCGTGCGCCGAACGACCCACGTGAAGTGCGCCGTCGTCGCAAGGAAGCTGAGGCAGCGGCAGCCGCCGCTGCACAGGAAGCAGAACACGAGACCAAACCTCTCGTCTGATTCCATCAGCAACTAAAAAGCCCCGCCTGAGCAATCAGGCGGGGCTTTTTTATGCATTCTGAAAGACACCAGAGCTCCAATGTGGGAGCTGGCTTGCCTGCTCCCACATAAGCCGTGTTCCCACATTCAGATTGGTTTGAAGCTCAAGGACTGCGGCACGTCCACATCCCACAGCACGCCAGGATCATCCACCACAACCTCATGCACCGCCGCCCGCGCAAACAGTGACTTGGCCCCACGATCACCGCTCAGCGCCTTCAACCCCGACGCAAGCGCCCGGCCAAACGCCACGGGATGCCCATACTGCCCCGCCTGCACCGGCACGCTGATGCCATCGGCCTTCACGCCATCACTCACCCGCTCAATACTCGACGACCGAATGAACGGCATATCCCCAAGCACCACCAGCCAACCATCAGCCGAGCCACTGGCCGCAACCGCCGCCGCCAGGCTGTCACCCATGCCTGCCGATTCCAGCAGTAGCACCTCGCAACCATAGGCCCTGGCCAGCCGAATGACTTCATGCCGCTCCGGCAAGGTCACCACCCAGCGCTGCACAATACGCTCCGGCAGGCTCAACAACACCTGCTCGATCACCGGCCGCGTCACGCCGTCCAGGCCCACACAATCCGCGAGCAACTTATCCTGACCTGCCTCAGCCCGGAACCGTCTGCCCTGCCCCGCCGCCAGCACAATCGCCGTGACCGTCACGCCACCACACCATTCTTGATCGCCACAATTTGCGCCAGCAACGACAGGGCAATCTCCGCCGGCGTATGACTGCCGATATACACGCCGATCGGCCCGTGCAAGCGCGCAATCGCCTGCGCCGACAACCCCAGCGCTGCCAAGTCTTCACGGCGCTTCTGGCTGTTGACCCGCGATCCGAGGGCGCCTATATAGAACGCGTCGGAATTGAGCGCCGTGAGCAACGCCATATCATCCAGGCGCGGATCATGGGTCAGGCAGACGATGGCCGTGCGCTCGTCGGTCTGGATAGTCAGCACCGCTTCGTCAGGCATGCCCGGCACAAAGCGGCCGTGCTGTTCTTCCCATCCGTGGACGAACTCGGTACGCGGGTCACAGATCAACACCTCGAAATCCAGCAGCCGTGCCATCTGCGCCACGTAGCGCGACAGTTGGCCGGCGCCGATCAGCAGCAGGCGCCAGCGCGGGCCGTAGATGGCGCGCAGGCGTTCGCCGTCGAATGTCAGCGCATCGGCCTTGCTCGCGGCGCTCAGCGTGACCTCGCCAGTGGCAAGGTTCAGCTCACGGGCGACCATCTGATGATCCTCACAGCGCGCCAGCAGCTCTGCCACCCACGCCCACGCCTCCACCCGCTCCTCGGTCAGGCGCAGGGTGCCGCCACACGGCAGGCCAAAGCGCGCGGCCTCATCGCGGGTGACACCGTAGGTCACCAGTTGCACGGGAGGCCCATCGTCGGCCAGTCGGCCGTCGTACAACCGGGCGATCAAGTCATCCTCGATGCAACCACCGGACACCGAGCCGATCACCACCCCGTCGCCGCGCAAGGCCAGCATCGCCCCCGGCGGACGCGGCGCGCTGCCCCAAGTCTGCACCACGCTGTACAACACCACGCGCTGTCCGGCACGGCGCCATTCGAGCACGCTGCGCAGGACATTCAGATCCACGCTGTCCATCAAACCTCCAGCAAGCGTTACCACGCAAAACAGATGCCCCACTGTAAAACAAAAAAACCGCCAGAAACGCAAACGCCCCGAACAGGTCGGGGCGTTTGTGCGTAGCGGTGGGCGTCAGTTCACGCCATCAGCGCCTTACTTGACGGCAGGTGCAGGGCCTTCGGCCACGCCCAGGTCGTCCAGTTCGCGGGTTTCCGAGATACCGGTACCGCCAGACGCCAGCTCGCTTTGCAGCTTGTCGGTGTCCAGTTCCTTGACCCACTTGGCCACAACGATGGTGGCAACGGCGTTACCCACCAGGTTGGTCAGTGCGCGGGCTTCGGACATGAAGCGGTCGATACCCAGGATCAGCGCCAGGCCGGCAACCGGCAGGTGGCCTACGGCCGACAGGGTGGCAGCCAGTACGATGAAGCCCGAACCGGTCACGCCAGCAGCGCCTTTGGAGGACAGCAGCAGCACCAGCAGCAAGGTGATCTGGTGGGTGATGTCCATGTGGGTGTCAGTCGCCTGGGCGATGAACACGGCCGCCATGGTCAGGTAGATCGAGGTACCGTCGAGGTTGAAGGAGTAGCCCGTTGGAATCACCAGGCCTACTACGGATTTCTTCGCGCCCAGACGCTCCATCTTGATCAGCATGCGTGGCAGTGCGGATTCGGAGGAGGAAGTACCCAGTACGATCAACAGCTCTTCACGGATGTAGCGGATCAGTTTGATCACGCTGAAACCGTGAGCGCGGCAGATACCGCCCAGCACCACCAGCACGAACAGGATGCAGGTGATGTAGAAGCAGATCATCAGCTGGCCCAACTGCACCAGCGAACCGACGCCATAGGCACCGATGGTGAACGCCATGGCGCCCAGGGCACCGATTGGCGCGAGCTTCATGATCATGTTGATGATATTGAACATCACGTGGGCGAAGCGATCGATGAAGTCCAGTACCGGCTTGCCGTAGGCACCCAGGCGGTGCAGGGCGAAACCGAAGATCACCGAGAACATCAGCACTTGCAGGATGTCGCCGTTGGCGAAGGCGCCGACGATGGTGTTCGGGATAACGTTGAGGATAAAGCCAACGATGCTCTGGTCTTTACCGGCGGTCACGTAGGCCGCGACTTTGGACGCATCCAGGGTCGCTACGTCGATGTGCATGCCGGCGCCCGGTTGCACGACGTTTACCACGATCAGGCCGATCAGCAGCGCGACGGTGGAAACGATTTCGAAGTACAGCAGCGCATAGCCGCCGGTCTTGCCCACCGATTTCATGCTTTGCATGCCAGCGATACCGCTGACAACGGTGCAGAAGATGATCGGGGCGATGACCATTTTGATCAGTTTGATAAACCCGTCACCCAGCGGCTTGAGGGCCACGCCGGTGTCTGGGTAGAAGTGACCGAGCAAAATGCCGATTACGATGGCAACGATCACCTGGAAATACAGGGATTTGTAGATTGGCTGACGAGTCGTCATTGCAAAGTTCCTCAATCGTCCCGTGTGGCAAAGATCCGCCATTGCCCACGACACTTCAATTGCGAACCCTCCTGCACTGGAGGGATTTGTTGTTTGCGAAGCCTGTAGGTCCAGGCCTGCGCTGTAATCCTTATCGCAAACGTCGTGCCACTTTCCTGAAAACGCCTGAAGGCCTTTAGACATCAGGGCTGCGGGTTTTCAGACGCCTTCCAGAGCGCCGAATCAGGTGGCGGATTTCCGCCCACTCATCCAATCCCGTCCTACAATTTGGCGGATATCCGCCTTGTCGCCTTATCCGCCGATGGCTAAGATCCGCCACTCCATGGACGAGGCCTTCGCATGCGTGAACGTACCATCGCCAGTCACTACGCCCGGGCCGCGCTCGGCGGTGCACGCCGGGCGGGTTACGACTATTCGGGGCTGTTGCAGCAGGTGGGGATCACCCCGGAACTGCTGAGCGAACCCCGCGCGCGCATTGCCCCGGAGCAATTCACCCGACTGCTGCAAATGCTCTGGCTGGGGCTGGATGACGAATACCTGGGCTTCGCCGAGGGCCCGAGCAAACGCGGCACCTTCGCCATGATGTGCCACGCGCTGATCCACTGCCGCACCCTGGAGAAGGCGCTGGAACGCGGCTTATTGTTTTATAGCCTATTCCCACAGGGCCCGCGCTGGCAGCTGACGCGCGAAGGCGACATGGCCCGCTTGAGCCTGGACGACTCACAACTATGGGACCCGGATCACTTCCTCAGTGAATGCCTGCTGGTGATCTGGCATCGCCTAGGCAGTTGGCTGATCGGCCAGCGCATCCGCCTGCACCAGGCCACGTTCAGCTACCCGATGCCGGCCCATGCCAGCGAATACGACTTGTTGTTTCCCTGCACCCTGGTATTCGGCGCACCGAACAGCAGCCTGGTGTTTCCCGCACGGTACTTGAGCCTGCCGCTGTTGCAGGACGAACGCACGCTCAAGCACTTCCTGGAGCGCTCACCGGCCGACCTGCTGTCGCGGCCGGACGAAGGCGACAGCTTGAGCAGCCAGTTACGCCGCCTGCTGAGCCGCGACCGGACGCCCTGGCCGGATCTGGAAGCGGTCGCCCAACACCTGCATATCAGCCCGCAGACGCTGCGCCGACATTTGCGCGAAGAAGGCACCAGCTTTCAGGCACTCAAGGATGAGCTGCGGCGGGACATCGCCATCTATCATTTGGGACGGGCGAATTTGTCGTTGCAGGAGATTGCCGAGCAGTTGGGGTTTTCTGAGCCGTCGGCGTTTCATCGGGCGTTCAAGAAGTGGACGGGGGTGACGCCGGGGGCGTATCGGGCGCAGGAGAGTTAGAGGTGTGTTGGTTAGGCTGGCCTCATCGCGGGCAAGCCCGCTCCCACATTTTTGATTTGTGAATGCATTCAAGTGTGGGAGCTGGCTTGCCTGCGATGAGGCCAGCAAAAGCAATAAAGATCAAACCGCCGGAAAATGAATCTTGAAAGCGGCCCCACCCAACGGCGAATCCCCCAAGGTCAGCCGCGCGCCGTAACTTTCTATGATGTCCTTGACCACCGCCAACCCGATCCCCTGCCCCGGGTGCTGACGGTCCAGCCGTTCACCCCGTTGCAGAATCCGTGCACGCTGGTCCGGCGGTACGCCCGGCCCATCATCTTCGATGCATAGCTCGCTGCCTTCGAGGCTTTCCACCAGGTGGATGCGCACTTCGCTCAAACACAGGCGATAGGCGTTTTCCAGCAGGTTGCCAAGCATCTCCAGCAAAGCGCCCTTCTCAATGGGTACGTAGCACTCGTCCGGCAAGTCAAAGGCTACGGTGACACCCTTGTCGCGATAGACCTTGTCCAACGTGTCGCACAGGCTTTGCAACACCGGCTCCAGACGCACCTGGTGGCGTACCAGGCCGCTTTTGCGCAGGCTGGCGCGCTGCAATTGATAGCTGATCTGTTGGCTCATGCGCTCGATCTGCGATTGCAGCACCCAGGCCTGATCGCGGTCTTCGGGGCGCTGGGCCATGTCTTCGCTGACGCCCTGCAACACAGCGAGCGGGGTTTTCAGGCTGTGGGCCAGGTCATCCAGGGAATCGCGATAGCGTGCCCGTTGCTCGCGTTCGCTGGCGAGCAAACGGTTGAGGGAGCCGGTGAGGCGCAGCAATTCACGCGGGTGTTCTTCGGAAAGACTCTCGCGGGTGCCGCCTTCGATCTGGTCCAGCTCCTGGCTCAAGCGCCGCAAGGCTTGCAGGCCCCAGGTCAGGCCCAGCCACAGCAACGTCAGCAGCACCAGCAAGGCCGCGCCGAAACCCAGGTAGAGGTTTTCCCGCAGGCCTTCGAGGGTCAGCTGATATTCACGCACCGGCTGCAGGGCGACGATACTGAACGCCGCGCTCTTGCCGCCGAGCAGCTTGACCTCCACGTCATAGACGAAGAATTCCTGGCCATTGGCCTCGCGAATCCGCGCAAACTCATTACCACGCCCGTCGTAGCGCGGCTTGTAGTTGATGTTTTCTTCCTTGGTCGCCCGCGAGCGCCACACTAGATGGCCTTCGCGGTCGTAGATATAGCCGAGCAGGCGGCTGTCAGTCAGGTTGAAGCGTTCGTCGGGCAATTGCGCCGGCATCAGCAGGCGGTTGTTTTCCACGCGTGCGGCGGAGATCAGCGTGGTGACGTCCGACGCCAGACGTTGCTCGATGGAATCCTGCAACGCCAGGCTGAACGCGCCCTGCATCGGCGGCAGCAAGCCGAGCATAAACAGCACGGCCAGGGTGGCGGCCGCCAGCATCAGGCGCACGCGTAGCGAGCGAATCAAACGCAGCGCTCATTGAACAGGTAGCCCAGGCCACGCACGGTGTCGATCGGCTTGAACCCCGCCGGGCCTTCCAATTTGCGGCGCAGGCGGCCAACCAACACTTCGATGACGTTTGGATCGCGCTCGTCGTCATCCGGGTAGAGCTGTTCCATCAGGCGGTCCTTGGCGACCACCTGCTGGTGATGGCGCATGAGGTATTCGAGGATGCGGTATTCATAGGCCGTCAGCGCCAAGGGTTGCTCGTCAAGGGACGCCTGCTTGCGATTGAGGTCGAGCATCAACGGCCCGGCCACGATAGTGGACTGGGTGAACCCGCTGGAGCGGCGCAGCAAGGCGTTCATGCGCGCCTCCAGCTCTTCGAACTGGAACGGCTTGACCACGTAGTCGTCGGCGCCGGCGGCGAGGCCTTCGACCTTGTCCTGCCAGTTGCCGCGCGCGGTGAGGATCAGGATCGGAAAAGTCTTGGCCTGGGTGCGCAACTGGCGGATCAGGTCCAGGCCGCCCATGCCGGGCAGGCCCAGGTCGATGATCGCCAGGTCATGGTTGAATTGGCCGGTCTGGTACAACGCCTCTTCGGCGTTGGCCACGGCTTCAACCACGTGGCCGCTGTCGGTCAGGCGGGTCAACAGGTGATGACGCAGCAGCGCCTCATCTTCCACCACCAGCAATTTCATAAGGCTCTCCAAAGCAAATCAACTGTCCGACAGAGGGATATCATAGCGGCCCTGCAGGTCTTGCGGGCGCAGTTTAGTGCCATTGTAGTGGCCCGTCAGGTGTTCGTAGCCGGTGCGGTACGCCGGTTGTGGCGCAGTAAAGCCCAAGGCTTGGCCCCACGGCGTGGGCTGGCTGCCCGCGTCTTCGAAGCTGACCCGCTGGATCAGCGTGCTGGATTTCTTGGTCTTCTCGCTGCCAAATGCCGGAAAGAATCCGTCGACGGCCTGGGCCCCAGAGGTGGCACTGAGCATGGTTAACGCCAACATCAGCTTTTTCATCGCAGTCATGGTGCTTACCTCTACGCGTTTGGCTGTTGAAGCCAGACTACGCAGGCGCCCCTGAACTCCCCCTGAACAGCGGGCTATCCTCTGGCCTATCAACTCGGCAGAATACCGCCCATGACTCACCTACCCGCCTGCTGCACCCCACTCGACGCCCATTGGCCGCTGCCCGCCCCCTTGCCCGGCACGGTGCTGCTCAGCACCCGGTTCGACCCGGCTTTATTGGCCGAAGGCGACTTCCAGCGCAGCGCCGTGCTGCCACCGCCAAGCATCCAGCGCTCAGTAGCCAAGCGCCAGGCCGAATTCCTTGCCGGTCGCCTGTGCGCGCGTGCGGCGTTGCAACAACTGGATCAGCTCGATTGCATCCCCGCCATCGGGGATGACCGGGCACCGGTGTGGCCTGGGCATATCAGCGGCTCCATCACCCACAGCACCGGGCATGCCGCGGCGATTGTCGGGCACAAGGCGCAGTGGCGCGGGCTGGGCATGGACCTGGAGAATGTGATGCCGCTGGACCGGGCGGAGCGCCTGGCGGGGGAAATCCTCACTGCCGACGAGCTCAAGCGCATGGCCGAGGTGCCGCGCGAGCAGATCGCGTTGCTGGTGACGCTGACGTTTTCGGTCAAGGAGAGCTTGTTCAAGGCGCTCTACCCGATTGTGCAGAAGCGCTTTTATTTTGAGCATGCCGAGGTGGTGGAGTGGAATGAGTCAGGGGCTGTGCGGTTGCGGTTGCTGACGGATCTGTCCAGTGAGTGGTGTTATGGCAAGGAGTTGGTGGGGCAGTTTGTGGTGGCGGATGGGCAGTTGTTGAGTCTGGTGGCTATCGGGGCCTGATATACCGCATTCGCGAGCAAGCCCGCTCCCACAGTTGACCGAGTACATCCTTTGGAATGAGGTCGAATGTGGGAGCGGGCTTGCTCGCGAAAGCTATCTCAGGGTTTCTCCTGATCCCTGGGCCAACTCAAGCTGAAACAGGCGCCACCCAAATTGTTGCTCTTGCCAATCAACGCCCGCCCGCCATGCCAATAGATGATCCGCCGCACAATCGACAACCCCAGCCCATGTCCACCGGAAGCACGGGTGCGGCTGTCATCCAACCTCAAGAACGGCGTAAAGATCCGCTCCCACGCGCTTTCCGGCACACCCGGGCCGTCGTCCTCCACATCGATGCGGCAACGCACCTGCCCCACCTGGTAACTGATCATGACCTGACCCTGGGCATGCCGCATGGCGTTGCTCACCAGGTTTTGCAGGGCACGGTGCAGGTAGCGCGGCTCGGCTTCGACCCAGGCGTCATCCCAATGCGCCGACGACAGGCAAATACCCCGGGTAACCGCGACCTGCGGGCGCAGTGGCGATAATTCGCCGATCACCTGGTCGAGCAACGCACTGAGGTCAACGCGCTGGAAATTCAGCTCCGGCGCGCCCTGCTCCAGGCGGGCATAGGTGAGCATTTCGTCCACCAGGCCATCGAGGTCCTGGATGTCGCTGTCCATACCCTCCAGGTATTTGTGCCGCGCTTCTGGCGTGGTGGCATCGCCGACCATCTCCAGGCCGAAACGCAGGCGCGCCACCGGCGTGCGCAATTCGTGGGACACGGCACGCACTAACTCGCGCTGGATCGCCAGCAATTGCTGCAAGTGCTCGGCCATGCCATTAAAGGCCGCAGCCAGGCGTCCCAC
Organism: Pseudomonas sp. KBW05; assembly: GCF_003852405.1. GTDB lineage: Bacteria > Pseudomonadota > Gammaproteobacteria > Pseudomonadales > Pseudomonadaceae > Aquipseudomonas. The sequence continues at coordinate 49,668 of NZ_QAJM01000027.1, read as the reverse complement.
CGAGTCGGCACCACGGGCAGGCACGCGCACTTCCAGGTTGCCTTTGGCGATCCGTGTGGCAGCGGCTTCCAGGCCTTTGAGGCGCCGCTCCAGCTGGCGCACCAATAGATAGACGATCAAGCCAATCAGGGTCAGGCCGATCAACGCGATCAGGATCAGCCATTGCGGCGGGTAAGGGTTCATTTGATACAACGGGCCGATTTCCAACACCCACGGCGTGCCGACCATGCCGGCAAACACGCGGATAGAATCGCCACCTTTGCCCAAGGCCATCACCGTGTCGCCTTCCGCGACGCGACGACGCTGGTCGTCGTCCATATCGGCTTGGTCGAGGGCCAACAAGTGCATCTCGAAGCCAAAGCCCTTGGCTTCCTTTATGTCGGCCAAACGTTGCGGCTGTTCGGCCACGGGGTAGCGCACCAGTTCATCGGCCAGCAGGTAAATCGTTGCGCGGGCCAATTGCTCGCTGATCTGCTGCACTTCGCCGGTCAACACCAGCGACTCCTGCTCGCTGACCAAACGCAGCACCCGCGCCGCGTGGGGGCCGGTCTGCTGCACCAGCACCTGGCCGCGTTGCAGGCGATTGCGCTGGCTCAGGTCCAACTGCGCATCGCTGAGGCTGCGCAGTTCCAGGGGAATGCCGAGCAAACGCTCCCAGACCGCCAGGGCGCGCTGGCGCTCGATGGGGCTCATCGGCTTGAGGTTGTCGCCCATCAACGCAAAGGTGCCGTGGGCCAGGCGCTCGCGGTACTGGCCGCTGCGCACTTCGTTGAGCAGGTGCAGGGCCAGCACGCCCAGCAGCGCCACGAGGATCAGGGCCGCGCACATACCACCATAGATGCGCAGGAAGATCGAGTTCACAGCGGCATGTCGGCGGCGGCTTCGGGGACAAACAGATAGCCTTTGCTGCGGATGGTCTTGATCAGACGCGGATGAATCGGGTCGTCGCCTATTTTTGGGCGGATACGTGAGATACGCACGTCAATGGAGCGGTCCTGGCCGTCGTAGCCAATGCCGCGCAGGGCGATGAAGATCTCTTCGCGGGACAGGATGCGCCCGGCATTTGCCACCAGTAGCCATAAAAGGTCGAATTCGGCGCTGGTCAGCTCGATGCCGCCGTCATGCAACCAGGCTTCGCGCAAGGCGTTGTCCACCACCAGCGGGCCGAATTGCAGGCGGCGCAGGTTTTCGACAATGGCCGGCTCGGTCGGCTCGCTGCGCCGCAGCAGGGCCTGGATGCGCGCCAATAAGAGGCGCGGGCGCACGGGTTTGCACACGTAGTCGTCGGCACCCATGTCCAGGCCGAGCACCTGGTCCATGTCGTCGGTGCGTGCGGTGAGCATCAGGATCACGCCGTCGTAGCGCTCGCGCACCTTGCGGCAGATGCTCAGGCCGTCTTCGCCGGGCAGCATGAGGTCGAGGATCACCAGGTCCGGCTGTTCGGCGATGATCCGCGCCGCGGCCAGGGCGCCGTTACCTTCCACCGAGACGCGCAGGCCGTTGCTTTCCAGGTAATCACGGGTCAACTCGGCCAATCGTTCGTCGTCCTCGACGATCAGTATTTGCCAGGCTTCTTGCTCCACGGGTGGTCCTCGTTGTTATTAGAAAGTGGTCGGGATAGCACAGCTTATTTGTAATCTTTTGAGGGCATAACAGAGGCCGATTGTAGCCATGCTGACGGCCTGTAGCACAAGGCGGGAAATCCATTCGGCGATCGGGATATTTTGTGATAGGGTTCGCGCCCTTCGAAAATGGCCCAGCTGTTTTGAGCCGGAAATATTTCATGACAAACGGCGTAACGCAGCAGTAATGCGGCCTACACGCAGGTTGGACCTTTCATACACATTTTACCCACAGCGTTATCCACAGGTTACTGCGTTGCCAACCCTTCCGAAACGCATTATCTTGTACCTCAGCGACACGACAGACCCTATATGTGGGGTTTTCGACCAAATCGCTCAACCACACAAGTGGCTCGGAATTCAAGCGTTTTATTGCTAGCGCAGCATGGAACCAATCGATTTTCAGTAGACCAAACCGCTCACGCGGATGGCAGCTGTTTCCCATTCCCCGATATGGAAAACGGTACGGGTGTTGCAGGAAGAGCCTGGCACTCGCAATCAAATATAGAACGTGGAGACAACCCCCCATGCAAACCGACACAACTCGCGAGAACCCGCAAGGCTCCGTGACGCAGGCCGCTGATTCGAACCTGGATCTGTCCGCCACCGCACCCGGCCAACTGCGCGTGATCAAGCGTAACGGCACTGTCGTTCCTTACACCGATGACAAAATCACCGTCGCCATCACCAAAGCGTTTCTTGCAGTTGAAGGCGGCACCGCTGCCGCTTCGTCGCGCATCCACGACACCGTTGCCCGCCTGACCGAACAAGTCACCGCGACCTTCAAGCGTCGCATGCCATCGGGCGGCACCATCCACATCGAAGAAATCCAGGACCAGGTCGAACTGGCCCTCATGCGTGCCGGCGAGCAGAAAGTGGCCCGCGACTACGTGATCTACCGTGACGCCCGCTCCAAAGAGCGCGCCGTGCGCACCCCGGCTGAAGAAGCTGCCGTGCAAGCTCACCCGTCGATCCGCATCACCCTGGCCGACGGTACCTTTGCACCGCTGGACCTGGGCCGCCTGAACACCATCATCACCGAGGCCTGCGAAGGCCTGGAAGAAGTCGATGGTGACCTGATCCAGCGCGAAACCCTGAAGAACCTGTACGACGGCGTGGCCCTGACCGACGTCAACACCGCCCTGGTGATGACCGCCCGTACCCTGGTTGAGCGTGAGCCGAACTACTCGTTCGTGACCGCGCGCCTGCTGATGGACACCCTGCGTGCCGAAGGCCTGGGCTTCCTCGGCGTCGCCGACAGCGCCACCCACCACGAAATGGCCGACCTGTACGCCAAGGCCTTGCCTGCGTACATCGCCAAGGGTATCGAATTCGAATTGCTGAACCCGATCCTGGCCACCTTCGACCTGGAAAAACTCGGCAAGGCGATCAACCACGAGCGCGACCAGCAGTTCACGTACCTGGGCCTGCAAACCCTGTACGACCGTTACTTCATCCACAAGGACGGTATCCGCTTCGAACTTCCGCAAGTGTTCTTCATGCGCGTGGCCATGGGCCTGGCGATTGAAGAGAAGCACAAAGAAGACCGCGCCATCGAGTTCTACAACCTGTTGTCGTCCTTCGACTACATGTCGTCGACCCCGACGCTGTTCAACGCCGGCACCCTGCGTCCACAGCTGTCCAGCTGCTACCTGACCACCGTGCCGGATGACCTGTCGGGCATCTACCACGCGATCCACGACAACGCCATGTTGTCCAAATTCGCTGGCGGCCTGGGCAACGACTGGACCCCGGTGCGTGCACTGGGTTCGTACATCAAGGGCACCAACGGCAAGTCCCAGGGCGTCGTACCGTTCCTGAAAGTCGTGAACGACACCGCCGTAGCGGTCAACCAGGGCGGCAAGCGCAAAGGCGCAGTGTGTGCCTACCTGGAAACCTGGCACATGGACATTGAAGAGTTCATCGAGCTGCGCAAGAACACCGGTGATGATCGTCGTCGTACCCACGACATGAACACCGCCAACTGGATCCCTGACCTGTTCATGAAGCGCGTCTTCGACGACGGCCAGTGGACCCTGTTCTCGCCTTCCGAAGTGCCGGACCTGCACGACCTGACCGGCAAGGCCTTCGAAGAGCGCTACGAGTACTACGAAGCCCTGTCCCAGTACCCGGGCAAGATCAAGCTGTTCAAGACCATCCAGGCCAAAGACCTGTGGCGCAAAATGCTGTCCATGCTGTTTGAAACCGGCCACCCATGGCTGACCTTCAAAGACCCGTGCAACCTGCGCAGCCCGCAGCAGCACGTGGGCGTGGTCCACAGCTCGAACCTGTGCACCGAGATCACCTTGAACACCAACAAGGACGAGATCGCCGTTTGCAACCTGGGCTCGATCAACCTGCCGAACCACATCGTCAACGGCAAGCTGGACACCGCCAAGCTGGAACGCACTGTCAACACCGCAGTACGCATGCTCGATAACGTAATCGACATCAACTACTACTCGGTGCCACAGGCGCAGAACTCCAACTTCAAGCACCGTCCAGTCGGCCTGGGCATCATGGGCTTCCAGGACGCTTTGTACCTGCAGCACATTCCTTACGGTTCGGATGCTGCGGTCGAGTTCGCCGACAAGTCCATGGAAGCGGTCAGCTACTACGCGATCCAGGCTTCCTGCGACCTGGCCGACGAGCGCGGCGCCTACGAGACGTTCCAGGGTTCGCTGTGGTCCAAGGGCATCCTGCCGCTGGATTCACAACAGATCCTGATCGAAGCCCGTGGCCAGAAGTACATCGACGTTGACCTGAACGAAACCCTGGACTGGGCGCCGGTACGTGCCCGTGTGCAGAAAGGCATTCGTAACTCCAACATCATGGCCATCGCGCCGACCGCGACCATCGCCAACATCACCGGCGTCTCGCAGTCGATCGAACCGACCTACCAGAACCTGTATGTGAAATCGAACCTGTCGGGCGAATTCACCGTGATCAACCCGTACCTGGTTCGCGACCTCAAGGCCCGCGGCCTGTGGGACTCGGTCATGATCAACGACCTGAAGTACTACGACGGTTCCGTGCAGCAGATCGAGCGCATCCCGCAAGAACTCAAAGAGCTCTACGCGACTGCCTTCGAAGTGGACACCAAGTGGATCGTTGACGCCGCCAGCCGTCGTCAGAAGTGGATCGACCAGGCCCAGTCCCTGAACCTGTACATCGCCGGTGCATCGGGCAAGAAGCTGGACGTAACCTACCGCATGGCTTGGTACCGTGGCCTGAAAACCACTTACTACCTCCGTGCCCTGGCTGCGACCAGCACCGAGAAATCGACCATCAACACCGGCAAGCTGAACGCTGTATCCAGCGGCAACCACGGTGATGATTCGGTTCTCGCTGCCCCTGCCGGCCCGGCACCAGTGCCAAAAGCCTGCGCGATTGACGAGCCGGATTGCGAAGCTTGCCAATAAGCTGAGCCAGTGAGCGCTGAGAGGCGCTCACTCGAAACCCCCGACAAGCCCCCTGGGTTTGCCGGGGGTTTTCTTTTATGGGCATGACACAGACCTCTTTTATGCAATGCAATCACCTGTGGGAGCTGGCTTGCCTGCGATAGCTATCTGTCAGTTGATACCTCTTTGGCTGATACACCGCCATCGCGGGCAAGCCCGCTCCCACAGTTGGTCCTCATTGCCCTGGAGATCACCCACAAAAAAGCCCCTCGTATGAGGGGCTTTTTGTTGAGCGCTACCGCATCAGGTCATCTGGATGATGGTCTGCATGATGGTGCTCTGGGTGGAGATGGTCTTGGCGTTCGCCTGGTAGTTGCTCTGGGCCTTGATCAGGTCCACCAGTTCGTTGGTCAGGTTGACGTTGGAATTCTCCAGGGAGCCGGCCACGATCGAACCCAGGGTGCCAGCTTGTGGGGAGTCGTAGCCCGGCTGACCCGACGCGAACGTCTCTCTCCAGGTGGTGCCGCCGGCAGGTTGCAGGCCCTGTTCGTTGTTGAAGCTGGCCAGGGAGATCTGGCCGATAGCCTTGCTCTGCTGGTTGCTGAAGGTGGCGAACAGCACGCCGTTACCGTCGATTTTCAGGCCGGTGATCTGGCCAGTGGCGTAGCCATCGGTGACCGGCGGGTTACGGTAGGTGGCCGAGTTGTATTGGGTGACATTGGACATGTTGATCGCAATGCCGTCTTTGTTCGCCGTCGCGTCATTGGCCTTCCATACGCCGTCGGTCACCGTACCTGGCACCCAATCCTTGATGGTCAAGGTCGTGCCAGCCACACCGCCGGTCACGATGCTCTTGAGATTACCGGCACCGTCGAAGGTCAACGTCGAAGGCACAGGCGCTTTCATGTTCGGATCAGTGCCGGTCGGCGGCGAACCGTCAGGGTTGCGGCCATCGATCAAGGTGTACGACTGCCATTCGTTGGCGTCGGTTTTCACCACGTACTGCACCATCGGGTGGGCGTTGCCTTGGGAGTCGTACAGCGTGGTGCTGTAGGACGTGGTGAAGGTATCGGTCTTCAGTGGATCAAACGGCTTCTTGCTCTGATCGATGACCGGCTCCGAGGAGTTCAGGTTGCTGCTGGAATCCACTTTGGTGGACGCCTTCGGCGGCAGGTTTGCCAGGTTCAGCTGCAGATCGACCAGGCCACCCTTGGTGATCTTGCCATTCTCGTCGGCCGCATAACCTTGCAGGCGCGAGGTGCCGGTGTTGTTGGTGATGTAGCCGTCTTTGTCGGCACGGAAGGCGCCGCTACGGGTGTATTCCAGCGAACCGTCACTGGCCTTCTGCACGAAGAAACCACCACCCTGGATAGCCATGTCCAGGATGCCACCGCTGGCGTTCACTTCACCCTGGGTGAACTGCTGGGACACTGCCGCCAGGTTCACACCGTTACCGATGGTGTTCTGGCCGGTGCCGAGCTTGGACGCGGCATAGATATCGGCGAACTCCGCACGGGACGACTTGAAGCCAGTGGTCGCGACGTTGGCGATGTTGTTGCCGGTCACGTCCAGTTGTTTGTTGGCCGCATAGAGGCCGCTAAGGCCGATGTTAAAAGACATGTTTCTCTCCCTCTGCCGTATTTAGCCGGCTCTATGTACCGATAGTCTGAATTTGCGACAGCTTGACGCTGCCCATGCCGCCTGCAAGGTTGAGCAGCATTTCGCCGCCGGTCTTGCTCAAGGTCACGCTGGTAACCGTGGCTGGCAGCGAAGTCGCCAGGACGACCGCGTCGCCCTTGTCATTCTTGGTGGTGGCGGTAAAGGTGTAAGTGCCAGCCGCGGCGACCTCACCTTTGTCGTTCTTGCCATCCCAGATAAAGTCGGCCGAACCGGCGCTCTGTGCGCCCATTTCGACGGTGCGCACCACATTGCCGTCTTTGTCGGTGATCTTCACCGAGACGTTGCCCACCGCCGACGTGACGGCGACCGAACCGGTCATGCTCTTGCTGGTATCCACCAGGGCCTTGTCGGTCTGGGTGATGATCGAACGCCCCACCAGCGACGACGCTTGCAACGCTTGCGACGAGCTGAAGTTGCTGGAGATCGCATTCACCGAGTCGTTCAGGGTGTTGATGCCTTCCAGGCTGCTGAATTGCGCCAGCTGGGCGACGAACGCGCCGTTGTCCTGGGGCGACAGCGGGTTTTGGTTCTTCAGCTGGGTGACCAGCAGTTGCAGGAACGCATCCTTGCCCAGGGACTGGTTGCCCGTGGCAGCAGTGGCAGTGCTCGCAACGTTGTTCGTGGCGGTCTTGACCTTGGTGTTGAAAAGGTCCTGGACTGCCGTGTTGGTCGTGGTATCAACAATGGCCATTATTTGGCGCCCCTTATCACTGACCCAGGGTCAGGACCTTCTGCATCATGGCTTTGGCGGTGTTCATCATTTCCGCATTGGTCTGGAACGAGCGACTGGCAGAAATCATGTCAGCCATTTCCTCGACCACGTTGACGTTGGGGTAGTAGACGTAACCCTTTTCGTTCGCGGCGGGGTGGTTAGGCTCGTAGCGGGCTTCCAGGTTGCTCTGGTCTTCAACCACACCCAGCACCTGCACGCCGGAACCGGCATTGCCCTGGTCCTGGAACAGCGAATCGCTGCCACCGCTCTGGCCGCCCTGGAACATGGTGGCGAACACCGGGTGACGGGCGCGGTAGGTCTGGTCAATGCTCGACGACACGGTCTCGGCGTTGGCGATGTTACTGGCGACGGTGTTCAGACGCGTGGTCTGGGCGCTCATGCCACTACCGGCAATATTGAAAACACTGGACAGGGACATGGCTTACTCTCCACGCAGGGCTGACATCAGCCCTTTGAATTTGCTGTTGAGCAGGGTAAAGCTGGCCTGGAAGTTCACCGAGTTCTCGGCGTAGGCCGATTGCTCCAGCTGGGCGTCGACGGTGTTCTGGTCGATCGACGGCTGCATCGGCGTGCGATACAGCAGCGACTCGTCCCCACTGCTCAGGCCTTGCGCTTCGATATGACGGTTGTTGGTCATGTTCAAGGCGAAGGTGCCGTTCTTGGTCTTGTCCTGCTGTGCAGCGAGCACGGCGGAGAAGTCCAGGTCCCGAGCCTTGTAGTTCGGGGTATCGGCGTTGGCAATGTTGTTGGCCAGGACTTCGGCACGCTGGGCGCGGAAGCCCAGGGCTTGTTCGTGGATACCGAGCGCTTTATCGAAGCTGATGCTCATGGCGGAAACCTTTAGGCTGACCTGCTGTTCGTTAGCAGGGTTATAGCAAGGTGTGTGCCAGTTTTTCGAAGGCCCGTATTTCAGGGGTTTGCGGGGAGATTGCCGGGCGGCAATGCCAGAAAAGCGGCAACGGGTTTCCGCGTGGTGCCAGTAAAGCGGCAATCCGGGTTGCCGCTATTGAAAGGCTTGCCGCAAAACAAATGTGGGAGCGGGCTTGCTCGCGAATGCAGTCTGTCAGTTGATACATGCATCGACTGACACTGCGCTTTCGCGAGCAAGCCCGCTCCCACATTTTTTACCGCGTACGACTTACTTGGCCTGATAGATGATGCCCGGGCTGCACTGCACCATCTGGTAATGATCCGGCAAACCGTTCAGCGCTTCGGAAGCACCGAGGAACAGATAGCCCCCACGCTTGAGCGTGCCATGGATGCGCAACAGGATGTCTTTCTTCACCTCGGCCGAGAAGTAGATCAGCACGTTGCGGCAGAACACCATGTCGAACTTGCCCAGGCTGGCGTAGCTGTCGAGCAGGTTGAACGAACGAAACTCCACGCGGCTCTTGATCGGCGCCTTGACCGCCCAACGCCCTGCCCCTTTCGGGTCAAAGTAACGCTGCAGGCGCTCTTGGGACAAACCCCGGCCCAAGGCCAGGCTGTCGTACTCGCCGGTCTTGCAGTTGGTGAGCATGGTGCCGGACAGGTCGGTGGCAACAATTTGCGCACCCGCCTTCAGTTGGCCCATGTTGGTCCGCTCGAACTCGTCGATGGACATCGAGATCGAATACGGTTCCTGCCCCGAAGAGCAGGCCGCCGACCAGATGCGCAAGCGCTGGCCCGGGCTGGCCTTGATGGCTTCCGGCAGCACTTTGCTCTTGAGCACTTCAAATGGGTAGGTGTCACGAAACCACAGGGTTTCGTTGGTGGTCATGGCATCGACCACCATTTCCTTGAGCCCGCTGCGCGGCTGCCCCTGAATACGCTGAACCAGCTCACCCAACGACTTGATGCCCTGCTGTTCCATCAGCTTGTTGAGACGGCTGGATACAAGGTACTGCTTGTTTTCACCGAGCAATATGCCACAGGCTTTTTCCAGGAAGACCCGGAACTGTTCGAAATCCAAATTACCCGTAGACAATGATACCGCCTCTTAAATCGTGTGACCGCCAGGGGAAATCCCCTAGCCGTGATCTGCTGCCTTGATCCGGTCGACAACCCGGTTTGCCAGGTCATCCGGACGGAATTTGGCCAGGAAGTCATCGGCACCGACCTTCTTGACCATCGCCTGGTTGAATACGCCCGACAACGAAGTATGCAGGATGATATGCAATTTTTGCATGCGTGGATCGTTGCGTATCTCGGCCGTGAGGGTGTATCCGTCCATTTCCGGCATCTCGATGTCGGAAATCATCATCAAGAATTCTTCTTCCGGCTTTTTGCCTTCATCCACCAGTTTGCGCAGGTAGTCCAACGCCTGGCGCCCATCATTGAGTGCCACCACCTCTACGCCGACGGTTTGCAGGCAACGGGTCACCTGCTTGCGCGCCACCGAGGAGTCGTCCACCGTCAGCACCCGCAGCGAGATCGCCTTGTGCGCTGTCTCGGCGTCGACCACACCGACGGAAATCGCTTCCGAGGTGGGCGCCACTTCGGCGAGGATCTTCTCCACGTCGATGATTTCCACCAACTGGTTGTCCACCCGCGTCACCGCCGTGAGGTAGTGATCGCGGCCGGTGCCCTTGGGTGGCGGATGGATCTCTTCCCAGTTCATGTTGACGATGCGCTCCACCGAGCGCACCAGGAAGCCCTGGGTCTTGGTGTTGTACTCGGTGATGATCACGAAAGGGTTTTCACGGTCCTGCAAACCTGCCGAGCCCGTGGCCAGGGACAGGTCAAGGATCGGAATGGTCGCGCCACGGATGTTGGCCACGCCACACACCACCGGGCTGGACTTGGGCATGATCGTCAGCTTGGGGCACTGCAGCACTTCCCGCACCTTGAACACGTTGATGCCGTACAGCTGTTTGCCATCCAGGCGAAAAAGCAACAACTCCAGGCGATTCTGCCCTACCAGCTGTGTGCGCTGGTTTACTGAATCCATTACTCCTGCCATGCCTTGACTCCCACGCTAAAACCTTTGGCCATACCTATAAGGGCAGTGACGCGCACCCAACACTAAACGGCACGAGCTTTGCTATTTATTGGTCATGGATATTAAAACGACAGTTTCCCGACACCTTGACCTGACACGGTATTGCCGCTTGTTTTGCGTACCGCTGGCGCTGCTTGCCTTGGGCTTGGGCACCACGGCCCGCGCGGACAACGTCACCTTGCCTGATCTACTTATCGGCGTCACCCAAGGGTTTCTTGAGTTCACTGTAGAAGATTATCTGGCGACCACCCAGACGCCCGGACGTTATGAAATCCAGGTCAACCAACTCGACCCGCGCCTGCGCATGCCAATGTGCGACAAGGAATTGACAGCCACCCTGGAAAGCCCCGCCCAGCCGATTGGCCGCGTGACCGTGAAAGTACGCTGCGAGGGCGCTGCGCCGTGGACGGTGTTCGTGCCGGCGCAGGTCAAGCTGTTCCGCGACGTGGTGGTGGTGGCTCGGCCGCTGAAGCGCACCGGCATCATCGGTTACGACGATGTTGTGCTGCGTGAGCGTGATATCAGCCTGATCAGCCAGGGCTATCTCACCTCGGTCGATCAGGCAGTCGGGCAAAAACTGACCCGACCAGTGGTCACCGACCAGGTCATTACCCTGGTACACCTGGAACAGGCCGAGGTCATTCGCAAGGGTGACCAGGTGGTTATTTCCGCCAGCAGCGGTGCCTTGCAGGTAAAAATGCCGGGGGAAGCGCTGTCCAATGGCGGCATGAGTGAACAGATCAGGGTCAAGAACCTCAATTCCAACCGCGTGATCAAGGCACGGGTGACGGCACCCGGCCAGGTCGAGGTGGCTTTATAGAGAACTGGTATCAGGCGCCAGCTTTTCCTACACTGTGTACCAGACATGTGCGCATGCAGGTTTATTGTCAATCGAGCCTAAAGTTTGTCCGGGTATGGCCGAAAACATGGCAAGCGTCCAAATACCCAGAGGTTTTTTTATCATGGTCATCGATTTCAGCCGTTTAAATAATTCCCAGGCATTGCCCGGCTCTACGCGCACCACCGGTGCCAAGGACAGCGTAGAAGCCAAGTCCCAGCCACTGCCCGCCAAGGCAGAACAGGCCGGCGCGAGCCAAAGCGGGGAATCCGTACACCTGAGCAATGAGGCTCAACAGTTGCAGAAGGTCACTGACTCGCTGCGCGATCAACCGGTAGTCAACAGTGCCCGTGTGGCCGAGTTGAAACAGGCAATCGCCGATGGCAGCTATAAAGTCGACAGCAACCGTGTAGCCAGCAAGCTGCTCAACTTCGAAGCCGAGCGCTAGGCAAAGGCCTGCGCCGGGCTTTTGGACGCTTAAAACCCAAGGCCAGCCATGCACCACGACGAAACCCTGCTTCAACTGATCATTGATGATCTGGCGCCGACGCAACAATTGCTCGAGCTGCTCAAAGAAGAATCCCTGGCCCTCTACGGCCGGGATATGCGCCTGCTGGAAGAAATCCTCGCGCGCAAACAGTCGCTCATCGTGCTCCTTGAACAGCATGGCAAGAAGCGCAGCCAGATCCTGGCCAGCCTCGGCCTGCCAACCGATCACGACGGCCTCGCCCAACTGGCCAGCCATTCCTCCGTCGGCGACGAGTTACTGGCGCAGAGCCAGGTACTCAATGAGCTGCTCAGCCAGTGCCAGGAAGCCAACCTGCTCAACGGTCAGTCGATCCAGCTGCAGCAAGCCACGACCGCCAACCAGTTGCGTATACTCCATGGCGGCGAGCCACCGGCCCTGTATAACGCCCAAGGCTCCACCTCACGCCTGGTCAAACCAGGCACCCGCAGCCAAGCCTGACGCCGGTTTACAGCGCGCCCTATCCAAGGCGCGCTACATGCTGGCAAAATGCCGGTTCTTGCGTGTAGTCGTATTTTGTCTGGAGATGGAAGAACCGTGTTCAACGCCCTTAATGCGGAAGATACACCGCAGCCACCCAAGGTACTCACTACACCTCTGGAAATTGTCGGCACCCTGCGGATGCTGCAAGAAAGCCACGACCCGCTGATCATTACCTTCCACGAACGCAGCCAGCGCTTCCAAAGCTACCTGGTGGACGTCGACCGGGACAGCAAGACCCTGGCACTGGATGAAATGATCCCGCGCGATGGCGAGCGCTTCCTGGAAAGCGGCGAACCGTTTCGTATCGAAGGTTTCCACGAAGGCGTGCGCGTCGCGTGGGAAAGCAACGGCACCTACAGCGTCAGCGAAAAAGACGGCCACCGTATCTACACCGGCAGCATGCCGGACGAGGTGGTCTACCATCAGCGCCGCAATGCCTTCCGCGCCGCGCTGAAGCTGGCGCAACTGGTGAACATCGAGCTGGGCGGCGAGAAACTCAAGGCGCCGGTCAGCGGCAAGCTGCTGGACATCTCCGCCACCGGCTGCAAATTGCGCTTTGAAGGCGACATCTCCGAGCGCCTGCAACTGGGCCAGGTCTACGATCGCTTTATCGCCGCTCTGCCCTTCGGCAGCATGACCACCTCCGTCGAACTGCGTTACCTGCACTTCGAAGAAAAGATCAACACCACCTTTGCCGGCGTGCGCTTCCACAACATGAGTGGATTGGTGCAACGCCAGGTCGAGCGCTTTGTGTACCAGCTGCAACGCGAAGCGCGGCGCTTTGACAAAGACGATGACTTTTAAGCCTTAAAGCACGCCACAAAAAAACGGGCAAATCCTGATGGGATCTGCCCGTTTTTGCGTTCAGGGGCGCGCCCTGCTCAGGTCATGGGGGTGCTCTTCCGGCCCCAGAGGCTCCGGCGGCCCCTCGAATGCGGGCTCATCCGCCGGTGGCTGCGGCCCGTCTTCAGGCTCGGGCTCTTCCGGCACAGCGGTCTGCATCTGCTCCTGCACCACCTGCTCGTCTACCCGCGGGTCCAGCGCAGCCACCAGCGGCGAGCTGGACATGCTGTCGGGCATCGCCACGTGATGCAGTGGCGCATCATCCACCTGATGCAAGTTGGTCACCGCCTTAGGTCGGATGCGCCACACCAGGATCAGCGCACACAAACTGAAAAACGCGTAGAGCATCTGACTGCCGAAGAGCTTCATCACCACACCCGCCAACAGCGGCCCAATACTGGCACCGACGCCGTAGGTCACCAACAGCATGGCGGTCAGCGACACGCGGCGATCACCCTCGACGTGGTCGTTGGAAAACGCCACGGCCAACGGGTAAAGGCAGAACTGCACCAGCGAACACAGGAAGCCCGCCACGAACAGCACCTCCAGCGGCACCTGCGTCATGATCGCCAAGGGCAACGCGGCGACCGCCAGGCACAAGGCAAAACAGCGAATCAACAAGGCCCGGTCATAACGGTCGGACAACCAGCCGAGCGGCCACTGCACCAGCAGGCCGGCAAAAATGCACGAGCCCATGAACAGACCGACCTGCTCAGTCGTCAGCCCTTGCTGGGAAGCATAAAGCGGCGCCAGGCCGTAGAACGAACCGACGATCAGCCCCGCACCCAGCACCGTGCTCAGCGACTGCGGCACGCGCTTGATAAAGAACCGCGGCTCCATCGGCGCAGGATGCAGCGGCGCCGGGTGAATCCGCCGGGTCATGGCCACCGGCACCAGGCACAGGGCAAAGCACAGCGCGACCAGCATCAGCAATTCCAGCCCGAGCTGGGGATGCATCACCAGGATCAACTGACCGAGCACCAGCCCCAGGTAGGAAGCGATCATGTAGCCACTGAACACTACACCGCGCTGCTTGGCGTCCGCCTGCTCATTGAGCCAGCTCTCGATGACCATGTATTGGCACATCATCCCCAGGCCGACGATGATCCGCAGCACAATCCAGGCTGGCAGCCAGTCGATCAGCCCGTGCCCCAGCACCGCCGCACCGACGATCCCGGCACAGGTGGCATACGCACGGATATGCCCGACCCGGGCGATCAGGCGGTGCCCGATCTTGCCACCCAGCACCAGGCCAAAGTAGTTGGCCGCCATCAGCGCACCGACCCACAGGCTGTCCACATGGTCGGCCGCCAGGCGCAAGGCCAGGTAAGTACTGAGCAGGCCGGAGCCGATCAGCATCATCAAGGAGGCGAAATAAAGGGCTCGAAAAGATTTCCAGATCTGGCGCATCGGCGTTCCGAGCGGCTCCTTGCAGTGAGGGACAGGGCTATCGGCATGATAGTCCTGGGTGACGGGCCCGGACAGGCAGCAAATACTGTTTCCGGGGATTATTTTGCTTAACCGTCAGACGCTGCCCGGTTGCCTGTCAGATACACAGATCACGATAAATAAGCCGTGCACCTGCTGTGAACCCAGAACGGCGGCAAGGTTCGCCGCTTCTTTGACGAACGCCCACAAAAAAGCCCCGCCAGAAGAATCTGTGCGGGGCTTTGGATCTGGTGTCCCAGGGCCGGTTCGAACGGCCAACCTTCCCCTTAGGAGGGGGATGCTCTATCCAATTGAGCTACTGGGACAAATGGCCGTCACTGCGCCAGGGGCAGTGCGACGGACGGCGTGCATGTTAACGGCCGAGGTGGGTTTTGTCATGTCGTCCGTAGGCTTTTTGAGTGTAGGCCGCTGCCTGCCCGGGCGACTACAGCTTCCCCCAGCAAATCCGGGCACTTGGCGCCATCGTGCAAAATGCACTCCCCCAAAATGCCATCATTGCAAATTGCAAGGAAACCGACCCTCAAAAACAACCTAAACTACTGATTTTATTGAAATAAAACGTTGGCACGGGTTCTGCAATACTTCTCCTACAACACCCATTTGGCCACGCCAGCCACGGAGAACATGATCATGAACAGCGCGCTTCTGTTAGCTCTCAATACCGTGGCCCTGGCCGCATTGGTGATGTTCCACTTCCAATCGGGCAATAGCGAAGACACCGCGCAGCTGCACCAACCCGTGCCGCACCACTTGCAACAGCGCCCGCAACTGGCCGTGATGACCGCCAAGCCACAATCCGACATCCACCTGACACAGGGCACTCAACCAGCGCCCTCCGCCGAACACTGGGTTTTCTGAGGACACACCCATGAGCAAACCTGCCTGGCTGTTCCTTTGCCTGACCTTGGCCGCTGCCATTCTGGGAGTCAACGTCAACGCCCAGGACGAGCAAACCACCTCCTTCATTGCCAGCGGTGTGTTTGCGAGCCTTCTCTTGCTGACGCTCATCGTCGGCCGGCGGATCAAATTCGACCCCGTGCTGCGCTGAGCAGCCCCCTCCCCACTGCCTACCTTATGTCGCCTCGCGCTAGTAAATCGGCAGATTGCCACTAGTCTTAAAATCAAGGGCAAAAGGCCACATTGCTATACGATGTGCGCCCTTCAGCCCTTTTGTGGCCGGGGTGTGGGCGAAAATTGCTGGATGAAGTTTTTCGTCGAAAAGTTTTCCAACCAGTCCGCAAAAAAGCAAATCAGTGCTGGCATTAAGCCTTTAGGCAGTTCAATATTTGTCACAGAATTGACGCCAAGGAACTGGCAAATCTGAGGCATGATGCGGCCTCTTTGCAATTCAGGTTGAACTTTGGTCGTGAGCCTTGTCTTAACTCTCATCGCTTGCGGCCAATTCCAAAAACCGCTCCCCTGAACTAACCGGTTAAATATATGCGCCCATTGAAACAGGCAATTTATTCCAGCCGTACGGCTGACAAGTTCGTCGTACGTCTGCCAGACGGAATGCGGGAACGCATTGCCGAGGTGGCTCGCAATCATCACCGCAGCATGAACTCCGAAATCATCGCGCGCCTGGAGCAAAGCCTTATTCAGGAAGGTGCGTTGGGCGAAGAGTTGAGCATGCGCCTGGACAGCCCCGAGCTGTCGCTGCACGAACGCGAACTGCTGCAGCGTTTTCGTCAGCTCTCCCACCGCCAGCAAAATGCTCTCGTCTCGCTTATCGCGCACGACGTTGAGGCGGCCGCAGAAGCCAATTGATAGACGACTGAAAGCCGAAGCCAGCCAAGTGCTGGCTTTTTTTTGTTTGAAATTTGAGTTTGGAATGCAACAAGGGGGCAGAATTGCCCCCTCAGGACGGGATCAGAGCAGGAAAATTGTTGCCAGGCCCAGGAAGATGAAGAAACCGCCGCTGTCGGTCATCGCGGTGATCATCACACTGGCGCCCATTGCAGGATCGCGCCCAAGGCGGGCCAGGGTCATGGGGATCAACACCCCCATCAGCGCCGCCAGCAGCAGGTTGAGGGTCATGGCGGCCGTCATCACGACGCCGAGCGACCAACTGCCGTAAAGCAAGTAAGCCACCACACCGATCACCCCACCCCACACCAGGCCGTTAATCAGGCCCACCGCCAGCTCTTTGCGCAGCAAGCGCGACGAGTTGGCCGTACTCACCTGGTCCAGCGCCATGGCGCGCACGATCATCGTGATCGTCTGGTTGCCCGAGTTGCCGCCGATCCCGGCCACAATCGGCATCAGTGCCGCGAGCGCCACCAACTTTTCGATCGAACCTTCGAACAAGCCAATCACCCGCGACGCGATAAAGGCGGTGATCAGGTTGACGGCCAACCAGGCCCAACGGTTTTGCAGCGAGCGCCAGACCGAGGCGAAAATATCTTCCTCTTCACGCAGACCCGCCATGTTGAGGACTTCAGTCTCACTTTCTTCACGAATCAAGTCGACCATTTCATCGATGGTCAAACGGCCAATCAGCTTGCCGTTCTTATCGACCACCGGGGCCGAGATCAAGTCATAACGCTCAAATGCCTGCGCAGCTTCGTAGGCATCTTCGTCCGGGTGAAAACTCACAGTATCGCTGGCCATCAGATCCGCGACTTTCTTGTCCGGGTCATTGACCAGCAAACGCTTGATCGGCAGCACGCCCTTGAGGATGCCTTCGTAATCCACCACGAACAGTTTGTCGGTGTGGCCTGGCAGCTCTTTGAGGCGACGCAGGTAACGCAATACCACTTCCAGGCTGACGTCTTCGCGGATGGTGACCATCTCGAAGTCCATCAGGGCGCCGACCTGATCCTCGTCATAGGACAGCGCGGAGCGCACTCGCTCACGCTGCTGGCCGTCGAGGGCCTCCATCAGCTCATGCACGACGTCACGCGGCAGCTCAGGGGCCAAGTCAGCGAGTTCGTCGGCATCCATCTCCTTGGCCGCAGCCAGGAGCTCGTGATCGTCCATGTCGGCGATCAGGGTTTCACGCACCGAGTCGGATACTTCGAGGAGGATGTCGCCGTCACGGTCAGCCTTGACCAACTGCCAGAGGGTCAGTCGATCATCCAGCGGCAAGGCTTCGAGAATGTAGGCGACGTCGGCGGAGTGCAGGTCATCGAGCTTGCGTTGTAGCTCGACGAGGTTTTGCCGGTGAACCAGGTTTTCGACGCGGTCGTGGTTCGGACCTACCTGGCGATGCGTGAGGTCTTCGACCACGCGCTGGCGCTGCAGCAGCTCGATGACTTGAGCCAGGCGATCCTGCAGGCTTTCTTGTGTTTTCTTTACTTCTACTTCGGTCATAGGCGAACTCCACTCCCAGCAGCGGGGCACGCCGGAAGGATCAATCAGTCAATTCATGATTGGTAAAACGGGGTACTGAGTAACTACTGGGTAAGTCCATGGAGGTATTCCACAAGCCCCGGCGGGGCTGACGGGCGCAATGATACACCGCCCGACCGCTTTAAACGTTAAAAAACTGGAAAGAACAAGCGCTTGCGAGCAAAAGCTGAGCAACGGCTGGATCTATGAACTGCGACGACGCAGCCCGAAAGGAAAACACATGGTGTAGGAGAAAAGATAAAACCCGGGATAAATCCTACTTAAACCCCAGACGGCAAAAAGCCCGCACTAGGCGGGCTTTTTGTTTGTATGGTGCACTCGACAGGATTCGAACCTGTGACCGCTCGGTTCGTAGCCGAGTACTCTATCCAGCTGAGCTACGAGTGCAGATTGTGTTTTTAGACCAGATCACAACTGGTTGGAGCCAAGTCACCTGCATTGCTGCAACTGACTCTTAAATGGTGCACTCGACAGGATTCGAACCTGTGACCGCTCGGTTCGTAGCCGAGTACTCTATCCAGCTGAGCTACGAGTGCATTTGTTGCCGCGCATTATAGGCCGTTCAATCTCTATGTAAAGCTATTTTTTCGTTTATTTTCAACAACTTACGAAAAAACCAGATTGCAACGTACTAAGCAAATAATGGCGGAGAACGGGGGATTCGAACCCCCGACACCCTTTTGAGGTGTACTCCCTTAGCAGGGGAGCGCCTTCGGCCACTCGGCCAGCTCTCCGCAACACGGGGCGTATATTAACCACGTTCTTCCCCGTTTGCAAACATAAAAAACGATAAAAATTAAAGGCTTGGTTCTTCGTCCTTCTCTTTCTTGATCCGCAGGTAGATTTCCTCGCGGTGGACCGCTACCTCTTTCGGAGCGTTAACCCCAATACGCACTTGATTGCCTTTGACGCCGAGCACGGTCACGGTGATTTCGCCATCACCGATAATCAGGCTTTCTGCGCAACGACGAGTCAGAATCAGCATACCTTTCTCCTCACGCATTTCAGTTCAGGAACAACAGTCTGCAAAAAAAAGGCGTTCGACCTACAACCCAATGGCCATAGCCCTACCCGCCTAAGTATTGTCGAGCCCACGCAAAAGAACATGCGCCCTACAAAAAAAGGAAAGGCGCGGTAAACCGCGCCTTCCTGGCATTACATCACTCGCCCTGTCGGGCCGGAGCGTCCAGCTCGAACGCGGTATGCAGCGCGCGTACAGCCAACTCCAGGTACTTCTCTTCGATCACCACCGAGACCTTGATCTCCGAGGTGGAGATCATCTGGATGTTGATGCTCTCCTTGGCCAGCGCACCAAACATGCGGCTGGCAACGCCGGCATGGGAACGCATGCCCACACCCACGATCGACACCTTGGCGATCTTGGTATCGCCAACCACTTCACGGGCGCCAATCTCGCTGGCGGTGTTCTCCAGGATCTTCAGCGCCGCATCGTACTCGTTGCGGTGCACGGTGAAGGTGAAATCGGTGGTGTTATCGTGGGAAACGTTCTGCACGATCATGTCGACTTCAACATTCGCGTCGCTGATCGGGCCCAGAATCTTGAAAGCCACGCCCGGGGTGTCTGGCACGCCACGGATAGTCAGCTTGGCTTCATCACGGTTGAAAGCGATACCGGAAATGATCGGCTGTTCCATGGATTCCTCTTCATCAATAGTAATGAGGGTGCCCGGACCCTCTTTGAAGCTGTGCAATACGCGCAGCGGAACGTTGTACTTGCCGGCGAACTCCACCGCGCGGATCTGCAACACCTTGGAACCGAGGCTGGCCATTTCCAGCATCTCTTCAAAGGTGATCTTGTCCAGGCGCTGGGCCACGGACACCACACGCGGGTCAGTGGTATAGACGCCGTCCACATCGGTGTAGATCTGGCATTCATCGGCCTTGAGAGCCGCTGCCAGCGCCACGCCGGTGGTGTCCGAACCGCCACGCCCGAGGGTGGTGATGTTGCCGTGCTCGTCCACACCCTGGAAGCCCGCTACAACTACCACGCGCCCTGCTTTCAGATCAGTACGAATTTTCTGATCGTCAATCTGCAGGATGCGCGCCTTGGTATGTGCGCTGTCCGTAAGGATGCGTACCTGGCTGCCAGTGTAGGACACCGCCGGCACACCGCGCTTGTTCAGCGCCATGGCCAGCAAGGCGATGGTCACCTGCTCACCGGTGGACACGATCACATCCAGCTCACGCGGCAGCGGCGGTTGATCTCCGCTGATAGCCTTGGCCAGGTCGATCAGGCGATTGGTCTCGCCGCTCATGGCCGACAGCACCACCACCAGGTCGTCGCCGGCATCACGGAATTTCTTAACCTTGTCGGCCACCTGCTCGATTCGTTCGACGGAGCCGACCGAGGTGCCTCCAAATTTCTGTACGATCAAAGCCATTTCTAAGCCGCCTCAGCCCGTAAAGGGGCGCCCAATAAACCAATCTTCCAGCACCTGCGCGAGCCCATGACTAGACCATGGGCCCGCCACCAGTGCCTTAAATACCTGCCTCGACAAACGGCACGGTCAGGGCCAGGGCCGCGTCCAGGGCACCGGCGTCTACACCACCGCCTTGTGCCATGTCCGGACGACCACCGCCCTTCCCGCCCACTGCCGCAGCGGCTTGCTTCATCAAATCACCGGCCTTGAGTTGGCCAGTCAGGTCCTTGGTTACACCGGCAACCAGAACGACCTTATCCTCATGGACACCGCCGAGCAGGATCACTGCGCGGCCGAGCTTGTTCTTCAACTGATCGACCAAGGCCAACAGCGCCTTGCCGTCCTGACCGTCCAGGCGTGTCGCCAGGACTTTCACACCCTTGACGTCCAGGGCCGTGGCCGACAGATCGTCGCCCGCCGCGCTGGCTGCCTTGGCTTGCAACTGCTCCAGCTGTTTCTCCAGGGCGCGGTTGCGCTCCAGCACGGCGGACAGTTTGTCGATCAGGTTGTCGCGGCTGCCCTTGACCAGGCTGGCCGCTTCCTTGAGTTGTTCTTCAGCGGCATTCAGGTAGGCCAGGGCCGCAGCGCCTGTCACTGCCTCAATACGGCGCACACCAGAAGCCACGCCGCCTTCGCTGATGATTTTCATCAGGGCGATGTCACCGGTACGGTTGGCGTGGATACCGCCACACAGCTCCACCGAGAAATCGCCGCCCATGCTCAGCACGCGCACGCTGTCGCCGTACTTCTCGCCGAACAGCGCCATGGCGCCCTTGGCCTTGGCGGTCTCGATGTCGGTTTCTTCGGTTTGCACCGGGGTGTTCTTGCGGATCTCGGCGTTGACGATGTCTTCCAGCGCCTTGATCTGCTCAGGCTTGATCGCTTCGAAGTGACTGAAGTCGAAACGCAGGCGCTGGCTATCCACCAACGAGCCTTTCTGCTGGACGTGATCGCCCAGGACCTGGCGCAATGCCGCGTGCAGCAAGTGCGTGGCCGAGTGGTTCAGTGCAGTGGCGTGGCGTACATCGGCATCGACCTGGGTATCGACCGGCGCACCGATCGTCAGGTTGCCCAGCACCATCACACCGTGATGCAGGAACGCACCGCCGGTCTTGGTGGTGTCGCGCACGTCAAAACGGCCCGACGTCGAACTCAGGAAGCCACTGTCACCGACCTGGCCACCGGATTCGGCGTAGAACGGCGTCTGGTCCAGGACCACCACCGCTTCTTCGCCTTCGTTCAACACATCGACCGACTTGCCGTCTTTGTAAATGGCGACGATCTTGGCCGAGCCCACGGTAGCGCTGTAGCCGGTGAACTCGGTCGGCACATCAACCTTGACCAGGGTGTTGTAGTCCAGGCCAAAGGAACTGGCGGAACGCGCACGCACACGCTGGGCTTCCATCTCACGCTCAAAACCGGCTTCGTCGATGGTCAGCTCGCGCTCACGGGCGATGTCGGCAGTCAGGTCCATCGGGAAGCCGTAGGTGTCGTACAGCTTGAACACCACGTCGCCCGGCACCACGGTGCCCTTGAGGCCAGCCAGATCCTGCTCGAGAATTTTCAGGCCGTGGTCCAGGGTCTTGGAGAATTGCTCCTCCTCAGCCTTGAGCACGCGCTCGATATTGCCTTGCTGCTGCTTGAGTTCCGGGAAGGCTTCGCCCATCTCGGCAACCAGCGCGGCAACAATCTTGTAGAAGAAGCTGCCGGTGGCGCCCAGCTTGTTACCGTGGCGGCAGGCGCGACGGATGATGCGGCGCAGCACATAACCACGGCCTTCGTTCGACGGCAGTACGCCATCGGCGATCAGGAAACCGCAGGAACGGATGTGGTCCGACACCACCTTGAGCGAAGACTGGCTTTCGTTGGCGCAGCCAATGGCCGCCGCCGAGGCGCTCAGCAGGTTGGTGAACAGGTCGATTTCATAGTTGGAGTGCACGTGCTGCATCACCGCACTGATCCGCTCCAGGCCCATGCCGGTGTCTACCGACGGCGCAGGCAGCGGATGCAACACGCCATCGGCGGTGCGGTTGAACTGCATGAACACATTGTTCCAGATCTCGATGTAACGGTCGCCATCTTCTTCCGGCGAGCCCGGCGGGCCACCCCAGATGTCGGCGCCGTGGTCGTAGAAGATCTCGGTGCAAGGGCCGCACGGGCCGGTATCGCCCATGGTCCAGAAGTTGTCGGAAGCGTACGGCGCGCCTTTGTTGTCGCCGATACGGATCATGCGCTCTTCAGGCACGCCAATTTGTTGGGTCCAGATGTCATACGCTTCGTCGTCCGTGGCATACACGGTGACCCAGAGTTTTTCCTTCGGCAGCTTCAGCACGCCAGTCAGGAAGGTCCAGGCGAAGGTGATCGCATCTTTCTTGAAATAGTCGCCAAAGCTGAAGTTGCCCAGCATTTCGAAGAACGTGTGGTGACGCGCGGTGTAACCGACGTTTTCCAGGTCACTGTTCTTGCCGCCGGCGCGTACGCACTTCTGGCTGCTGGTGGCGCGGGTGTAGGCGCGCTTTTCCTGGCCCAGGAAGCAGTCCTTGAACTGGTTCATCCCCGCGTTGGTGAACAGCAGGGTTGGGTCATTGCCTGGGATCAAAGAGCTGGAGGCTACACGGGTGTGGCCTTGCTCTTCGAAGAAGCGAAGGAAGGCTTCACGGATTTCTGCGCTTTTCATTAGGTTCTTCCACGGAGGCTGCGGCCAAAGGCCAGTGCGCAACATCATCAGACGGAGCGACGGCAAAGGGCCGCATTATATCGGCCCTTTGCCGGTGGTACAGCGTGTTTATACGATTGAAACGTTCAATTAGACGGTGTGCAGGCTCATTTGCGCGAAAATTCGACGAATGTCGCCAGCACCTGTTCGATCTGCGCGCGGCTCACATCCAAATGGGTGACCATGCGCAGGCGCGGTGCGGCGCTCAACTTGATCCCGCGCTCGGCGGCAAACGCCTTGAGCGCCTGGGCCTGGTCGCCGATCTGCACGTAGACCATGTTGGTCTGCACCGGCTCCACCGTGTAGCCGGCTTTGCGCAGCTCATCCCCCAGCCATTGCGCGTTGGCATGGTCGTCGGCCAGGCGCTGCACCTGGTGATCCAGCGCGTACAGCCCCGCCGCCGCCAGCGAGCCGGCCTGGCGCATGCCGCCGCCGACCATCTTGCGCAAACGCCGCGCCTTGGCGATCAACGCCGTAGAACCACACAACACCGAGCCAATCGGCGCCCCCAGGCCTTTGGACAGGCACACCGAGACCGAATCGAAATACCCGGCGATCTCACGCGCATCCACGCCCAGCTTGACCGCCGCGTTGTAGATCCGCGCGCCGTCCAGATGCAGCGCCAGGCCATGCTCACGGGTAAACGCCCGCGCCCTGGCCAGGTACTCCAGGGGCAGCACCTTGCCCTGCATGGTGTTTTCCAATGCGAGCAGGCGCGTGCGGGCGAAGTGGAAGTCGTCGGGCTTGATCGCTTCCCGCACCTGGTCCAGGTCCAGGGAGCCGTCCGCCTGCACCTCCAGCGGCTGTGGCTGGATCGAACCGAGCACCGCCGCGCCACCGCCTTCGTATTTGTAGGTATGGGCTTGCTGGCCGACGATGTATTCCTCGCCGCGCTCACAGTGCGCCATCAGCGCCAGCAGGTTGCTCATGGTGCCGGTGGGCACGAACAACGCGGCGGCGAAGCCCAGGCGCTGGGCCATTTCGGCTTCCAGATGGTTGACGCTGGGGTCTTCGCCATACACATCGTCGCCGCTGGCGGCGTTGGCCATGGCATCCCGCATGCCGGGGGTGGGTTGGGTCACGGTGTCGCTGCGCAGGTCGATCACAGACATGAAACAGGCCTCTTGGGGATTGAATAAGTCCTTTTGAAGATCATTACTGCGGGCAACACCACGGAATATCAAGCCCCGGGCATATTCAATCGAATACCAACCAAACAAACCGATATAGCCTATCGATACGGCAGCCGTGCAGTTTTTGAAAAACCATGATAAAAACTCTCCGCCGCCAGGGTTCTGGTGGCAACGTTCTCAGGGCGGGGTGCAATTCCCCACCGGCGGTAATTACACGCAATGTGTATAGCCCGCGAGCGCTTGGCGCCTCGAACTGCTCACGCAGGACGGCGACAAGGTCAGCAGACCCGGTGTGATCCCGGGGCCGACGGTCATAGTCCGGATGAAGAGAGAACGGGATTGGCACCTAAGGGCCGCTCGTCTTGCGCACCCTTAAATCCCATTCGATTCATATCGCCCTGTTTTTTTCTTAAACAGGAGTCAGAACATGCAACCCACCGCAATCGACAGCAAAAGCAAAAACCACCACGGCGAGCGCGTCGCGTTTATCCAGGCCTGCTGGCACAAGGATATTGTCGACCAATCGCGCAAAGGCTTCCTCGCCGAAATGATCGCCCAGGGCTACCAGGAATCGGACATCGATTTCTTCGAAGTCGGCGGCGCCTTTGAAATGCCCCTGCACGCCAAACTGCTGGCCAAGACCGGCCGCTACGCTGGTATCGTCGCCGCCGCGCTGGTGGTGGACGGCGGCATCTACCGTCACGAATTCGTCGCCCAGTCGGTGGTCAGCGGCCTGATGCAGGTGCAGCTGGAAACCGAAGTGCCGGTGTTCTCGGTGTCCCTGACGCCGCATCACTTCCATGCGGGCAGCGAGCACCACACCTTCTTCTACGAGCACTTCGTGCACAAGGGCCAGGAAGCTGCACGCACCTGCGCCGATACCCTGCACAAGGTCCGTGCGATCCGTCGCAGCGAGCAGAAACTGGCGGTCTGACACACTCTCAGCCCGTTATCAAAAAAGCCCCGGCAAGCCTGCTTGCCGGGGCTTTTTCATTCCCGCGTGTATATCTACCGCTTCAAGACCGAGCCTCTCGCGTTAAGTAAGGCCTGCACACCTCTTACTTGAACCAAGGGACACGCGATATGTTAACGACCCGAAACGCTGACGGCGTCTACGTCATCAATGCCAATACACTCACCCCAACCCCCAGGCGTGAGCCCACCAACGAACGCCCTGACGGCCCAGGTTTTATCGAAATCCACGACATCCTTGAAAATGAAACGGTGCGTATCGAGCGCAAGTTGTTCAGGGATGAAGACATCGACCAACTCTGCCTCACCACGTTCGCTGCACCCGACGCGGTCCATATCTTTGCCGCCGCGTACGTCGACGCCCAATTGACACTGATGGTGCAGGTCAATCAATCGCGCTATGAGATCACCCTCAACTGGCGCACACAAACGCTGGTGCTCGACACTCAGGGCGGCAACGACCGGATTCATATAGACGACAACGTGATTGTGCCGGTTTTCGTCTATAGCGGCGAAGGTGACGACCGCATAATCAGTGCCGCCAAAACGGCCACCCTCTACGCGGGCCCCGGCGATGACTTCATCGCGGTTGTCAACGGCGCCTGCCATGTGGAGGCCGGCGATGGCAACGACGAAGTGCACGGTTTTCAAGACGCCCACATGACCGTCTATGGTGGCCCCGGCGCAGACGACATCAGCGGCGGCAGTGGCTCGTGCTTCATCGATGGCGGCCAGGGTGATGATCATATCGTCGGTGGGCGTGGGCAGAACATCCTCAGCGGCGGCCCCGGCAACGATCGGATCAAGGCCGGCCCGGCCAAAAACGTCATCTACACCGGCGACGGGCTCAACGATGTCACACGACTCAAGGCTGACGACGTCACGTACTACAATTTCAAAAGCAACCTGACGGTCGACTGCGCCATGATGATGCACCCGGACATCCCTGATGACCTTCCTCCCGGGCAATTGGCGTCACACGCGGTGCACCTTGAACCCAAACCCGTGGGCAACAGTGGCGTCGTCGTGCAAGGCAGCGCGCAATTCGTCCAGCGGGTCAACGACGACCTGAGGCTGCTGCTCAGTTCACCCACCGGTCAACGCTTGCTGGCGCAATTGGAACGCGCAGCGCTGCACAGCGGGCATCCCGTGACCATCCATGAGTTTTATCCCAGGCTCAACGGACAGTTCGTGCCTGTGCCCGGCACCGAAAGCTGGCCCTTTATCGATAACAACCAGCCAGGCAAACCCTCTTACGGCGGGAACATCTGGTACAACACCACCGATATAAGGCCTGGAACGCCGAGCATCGTGACCCTGTTCCACGAGCTGTGCCACGCTTACAACCACGTCAGCGGCACATTGCTGCGCGGCGAAAGCCCGGACGGCATCGACGGCGCCCAGCCACGAGACTGGGTGAACAATCATGAACTGCAAGCCGTAGGCCTGCCGACTTCAGCGCCGCCGTTCGATTTCGACCATGACCCAAGCACTCCACCCACGACCACCAACCCGCCAGCGTTCAGCGAAAACGGGCTGCGCAAGGAACTCGGGCTACCGCCGCGCAAACAGTACCGAAACCATTAACGCAGGCCTTGCTCGGTGGTTGGCACGATCAGGATCCCCGCCCGCAAGCCATTCTTCACTTTCGGGTTGGGGAAAATAATCCGAGCGCCCTGCTCCTCGATCACCCAACGCGTCTTGGCCACGTCTTCGGCCAGCAGGTAGCCCTGGTCCAGTGGCGAAAAGTTTTCCACATCGGCAGGCAAGTGCATGAGGAACGCGTCGCTGTGCTTGATGACTTCGCGGGACACGGCGAACAACTGCAGGCCGTCCAGGCTGTCGGTTGGCGGTTCGTTGCCCTCGATGATCTGCTTCAAGCGCACCTCCAGGCGTGACACATCCACGCCCTGGTTTTGCCCGAACGGTCGCGCCTTGCCCAATTCCAGGGTGAAGGCCTCGGCGTCCAGCTGCTCGTAGGTAAACGCGGTGAAGGTGATCGAGGTCTTGTTCTGCAACAGCACCGCTTCCATGCCGGCGGCACGCAGGCGCGCCAACTCTCGACGCGAATGCTGGCGACCGTCCTTCCAGGGGTACAGGGCGAACTGCTCGATCTTCGAGCCACGGATGGCCGTGTGCAGATCGTAATGCAGGCGCGAACGACCCGGTTGACTGAAGAAGGTGCGGGCCAGTTGTTCAAGTTCGGCGGCGCGCATGGCTTCGGGGCCGATGTTTTGTTCGTGACGGCCATTGAACAGCCGGTTGACGTCCAGTTCGAGGTAACGCTCGCCGCGGCGCATGGCCTCGGGGTTGCCGAACAGGAACAGAATACGGTTGCGGGGCTTGATCTCCCCACGGGCAATGCCATGCAACAGGCGGTCGAGCAGTTCGATCGGCGCCGTTTCGTTGCCATGGATGCCAGACGACAGCAGCAGGTCGCCGCCATCGTCCTTGCCCTGCGGCGGGCGCACTTCCAGCGCGCCCTCGCTGAGCCAGCGCATCTGCACGCCGCCGACAGTCAGTTGAATTTTTTGCGCCGGTTCACGACCGGCGAGGGTCAGTTCAAGCAGTTTGCCGAGGGCGAGCATAAGCACACTTCCTTAGTGGTTGCAGCCTGGGCCGTGGACGTGATCGTCGTCATCACCTTCAACGTCGGCCGGTTCCATTTCCAGTTGCAGGCTCATCAGGTTGGTGGCCAATGGGCGCATCAGCAGGTTGGCGTACTCGGCGTCGCCTTCTTCCACGTCCACGCCGATCAGCAGTTGGCCACGGCCGTCGTGCTGGATCCAGATTTCCTTGCCCTGCCACACCACGGCGACGCGAGTGCAGGAAGTTTCCAGCTGGGTGCCGTCGGTGTCTTCAAGAATCAGTTTCAGGGTGTCGGTGGTCATATATATAACTCTCAGCCGTGCGGCGTTAATTGATCTGGAAAGGATAAACCGAGCCCAGTTTAAGGATTTGCGTCAGTTCATCCAGTGCCGTCCGGCATTCAAGCAGCAATTGCGGGTCAGCCAGATCGGTTTCCCGTAAGCTGTCGCGGTAGTGCTTGCCTACCCACTGGGTCAGTGTTTCGTACAACGGCGCGGTCATGATAACCCCTGGATTCACCGCCGCCAGTTCCGTTTCATTCAACGCCACACGCAAACGCAGGCACGCCGGGCCACCGCCGTTCTGCATGCTTTGCTTGAGGTCGAAGACGTTGACTTCACGGATCAACCCACCCGACGCGGTCAAGCCTTGCAGGTAGTTCCACACGCGCTCGTTGGCGCGGCATTCTTCCGGCACGATCAGCAGCATCGAGCCGTCGGCGCGGGTCAGCAACTGGCTGTTGAACAGGTAGGAACGCACCGCGTCCTCGACGCTGACCAGGGCGCGGGGCACGCAGACCGACTGGAAGTTGCCACCCAGCTTGCCCAACTTGGTTTGCAGCTCAGCCAGCATCTGTTCGGTATTGAGGAACGCATCCTCGTGATAGAACAGCACTTCGCCGTTGCCCACGGCGATCACGTCGTTGTGGAACACACCGGCATCGATCACCGCGGGGTTCTGCTGGGCGTAGACCACGCCTTCGTCCTTCAGGCCGTGCAAACGCGCAACCGCCTGGGATGCTTCGAGGGTCTGGCGCGCCGGGTACTTTTGCGGCGCCGGGAAACGGCTATCGAACGCACTGCGGCCGAACACAAAAAACTCCACGCCCGCGTCACCGTACTCACGGCAGAAACGCGTGTGGTTGGCCGCGCCTTCGTCACCGAACTGCGCCACCGCCGGCAACGCGGCGTGGTGGGCGAAGTGCTTCTGATCGGCAAACATCGCCCCCAGCACTCGGCTGGTGGTCGGGTGCTCGATGCTGCGGTGGTATTTGCAATTCAAGTTGGCAGCGGTGAAATGCACGCGGCGGTCAAAGGTGTCAGCGCTTGGGCTGACCGTGGCGGCATTGGCCACCCACATGCTCGATGCGGAGCAACTGGCGACCAGCAACGGCATGGCGTCCTTGGCGGCTTGCTGGATGACTTGGGCGTCGCTGCCGCTGAAGCCGAGACTGCGCAAGGCGGCCACGTCGGGACGTTCCTGCGGTGCGAGCACGCCTTGCACAAAGCCCATGTCCATCAGGGCTTTCATTTTTTGCAGGCCCTGCAACGCCGCTTCCTTGGGGTTGGAATGCTGCTGGCTGTTGCTCTGGGACGCGACGTTGCCAAAGGACAAACCGCCGTAGTTATGGGTCGGCCCCACTAGACCGTCAAAATTGACTTCATAGGATTTCATCGGCGAGGCTCCACGAACATCTGTTTTTATAGGCTTCAAATTACTTCAGCACACAGCAGGACCAATGTGGGAGCGGGCTTGCTCGCGAATGCGGTGTGTCAAATACACATTTATTGACTGATCCACCGCTTTCGCGAGCAAGCCCGCTCCCACATTTAGATCAGCGTAATACCTGGGGTCAGCGTGGCGGGCACTACCAAGCTTGGCGTTTCCAACGACGCCACCGGGTACGCACAATAATCCGCCGCGTAATACGCACTGGCGCGATGGTTGCCCGAGGCCCCTACCCCACCAAACGGCGCAGTACTCGCCGCGCCGGTCAGCTGTTTGTTCCAGTTGACGATCCCCGCGCGACTTTCCAGCCAGAACTGCTGGTAACGCGCTTCGGAGTCCGACAACAAGCCAGCGGCCAGGCCGTATTGGGTGTTGTTGGCCTCGGCAATCGCCGCTGCAAAATCAGCGTAGCGGATCACTTGCAGCAACGGGCCGAACAGTTCTTCGTCTTCGCGTTCGGTGACGCCGGTCACATCGATGATGCCTGGTGTCAACAGCGCGGCCTGAGCCTGCGGCTGGGTCATTTCCAGCAGCGCCACGGCGCCGTTGGCGAGCATCAACTCCTGCGCATCCATCAAGGCTTTGGCGGCCGCCAGGGAAATCACCGAGCCCATGAACGGCGCCGGTTGTTGATCAAACGCGCCAACCTCGATAGTCGCGCTGACTGCCACCAGGCGTGCCAGCAACGCATCGCCCCACGCACCTTCCGGCACCAACAGGCGACGGGCGCAGGTGCAACGCTGGCCAGCGGAGATAAACGCCGACTGGATAATGGTGTAGACCGCCGCATCCACGTCGGCCACTTCATCCACCACCAGTGGGTTGTTGCCGCCCATTTCCAGCGCGAGGATCTTGTCCGGGCGCCCGGAAAATTGCTGGTGCAGATGATTGCCGGTGCGGCTGGAACCGGTGAAGAACAACCCGTCGATCCCAGGATTCGCCGCCAGGGCGATGCCGGTTTCCCGCGCGCCTTGCAGCAGGTTCAACACGCCCGCCGGCAAACCGGCTTCGATCCAGCATTGCACGGTCAGCTCGGCGACTTTCGGGGTCAGCTCGCTCGGCTTGAACAGCACGGTATTGCCCGCCAACAGCGCCGGGACGATATGCCCGTTGGGCAAATGACCGGGGAAGTTGTACGGGCCAAACACCGCCACCACGCCGTGGGGCTTGTGACGCAGCACGGCAGTAGCGTCGCCCAGCGGGCCGCTCTTCTCGCCGGTACGCTCGCGGTAGCTTTGCACCGAGATGGCGATCTTGTTGGCCATGCTGGTGACTTCCGTGGCCGATTCCCACAGAGGCTTGCCGGTTTCCTCACCGATGCAGCGGGCGATTTCATCGGCGCGCTTTTTCAGAGTGGCGGCGAAGGTTTCCAACACACCGATGCGCTCTTCCAGCGAACGCTTGGCCCAGGCCGGAAACGCCTGGCGTGCAGCCTGCACAGCCGATTCAACCTGCTCGGCGGTGGCGCCATTACCGGCCCACAATACTTGCTGGGTCACCGGGTTGCGCGACTCAAACAGCTCACCCTGGCCCGCCAGCCAGCTACCTGCGATATACAGCGAATTCATTATTTCGACTCCCGAGCAGCAGACAACGGAACAGCACGCACTTGGTCACCCACCACCAGTTGCAGGCGCTTGGCGGTCTGCGGATCGACCACCAGCGTGCCTGCCGCCAGACGGGCCGGAGCGGCCGTGATGCGGCACTCCTCGCGCTTGCGGTTATGGATCAGGAACGGCGTGGCGTCGTCCCCCGGCGTGCCGATGGCCAGCACCAACGATTGGCTGTCGCGCACCGCACGGATCTTGCTGGTCTCACACTCCACCGCCGGGCCGGCATCGAAGATATCGACGTAGCCCTGGTAGCTGAAGCCTTCGCTCTTGAGCATGCTCAGCGCCGGTTCGGTGTCCGGGTGGACCTTGCCGATCACGTTGCGCGCATCCTCGGACAAGAAGCAGCTGTACAGCGGAAACTTCGGCATCAGCTCGGCGATAAACGCCTTGTTGCCCACGCCGGTGAGGTAATCCGCCTGGCTGAACTCCATCTTGAAGAAGTGCCGGCCCAGGCTTTCCCAGAACGGCGAACGCCCAGCGTCGTTGGACACCCCGCGCATCTCGGCAATGATCTTGTTGCCGAACAGCTGCGGGAACTCGGCGATAAACAGCATGCGCGCCTTGGCCAGCATGCGGCCGTTGAGGCCGGTGCGGTAATCGGCGTGCAGGAACAACGAGCACAGCTCGGAGTTGCCGGTGAGGTCGTTGGCCAAAAACAGCGTGGGGATTTCGCGGTAGATATTCAGTTCCTGGGAGGCGCTGACCGTCAGGCCGACCCGGAAGTTGTACCAAGGTTCGCGCAGGCCAACGGCGCCAGCGATGGCGGAAATGCCCACCACTCGGCCCTCGTCGTTTTCCAGCACGAACAGGTAGTCGGCATCACCACGCCCGGCTTCGCCACGAAAGGTTTTCTCGGCCCAGCCCACCCGGTGGGTCAGGCGCTCTTCGTTGGCCGGCAAGGTGGTGAGGCCGGTGCCGGTGCTGCGCGCCAGATCAATCAGGGCAGGTAAATCGCTGCTGCGTACGGGACGAACGATCATGCTATCTCCTCAGACGGGCCGCCCGCTAAAGGCCACCCGCGAAACTCTGTGTTAAACCGCAACCAGACGCACACTCGCGCCTTCGCCGACACCCAGCGCTTCCGCCGCAGCCAGGTCCAGGGTCACCGGCTTGCCGGGCGCGTAGTCCAGTTCCAGCAGCACCGCGCGGTAATCCTGCAACGACGCATTGCTCACCAGGTACTGGCGGCCGACACCCTTGGCCATCTCGCCGATCTTCACCGGCACCACGCGGCTCTGGGCGATGGAGCGAATGCCCGAGACCCGTGCATGCAGCGTCGGGCCACCGTCGAAGATGTCGATGTAATGGTCGGTCTCGAAGCCTTCGCGCATCAGGATGTCGAAGGTGATCTGCGCACGCGGATGCACCTGGCCCATCGCCTCCTGGGCTTCGTCCGGCAGCAGTGGCACGTAGATCGGGTAGTGCGGCATCAGCTCGGCGAGGAAGGTACGGCTTTTCAGCCCGCACAGACGCTCGGCGGCGGCGTAGTTGAGGTCGAAGAAGTTGCGACCGATGGCGTCCCAGAACGGCGAGTCACCGTTTTCGTCGCTGTAGCCGACGATCTCGGTCACCACCGAGTCGGCAAAGCGCTCGGGGTGGCTGGCGACGAACAGCAGGCGGCCACGGGAATTGAGTTCCGACCACGGCGAACCGACCAGCTCGGGCACCACATAGAAGCTGGTGAGCAGGCTGTTGCCGGTAAGGTCGTGGCACTGGGAAAGCACGTGGATCTTGTTGTGGATCTTCAGCTCGCGGGAGGCGTGCACGAAGGTCTCGTTACGAAAACTGTAGAAGGGCTCCGAATAGCCGGCCGACGCGACAATGGCCGAGCACCCGGCGAGCTTGCCGGTCTCGGTGTCTTCGAGCACGAAGAAATAGCTTTCTTCACCGTTGAAACTCACCTCGGCCGCGAAGGACGCTTCGCTGGCGGCGATCTTGTCGCTGAGGCGTTCGACATCATCCGGCAAGGAGGTGACACCAATCGGGCTGTCCGCAGCCAGACGCTGTACCTCGCCCAGATCAGCCATTTGCGCGGGGCGCATCACCAGCATGGTGTCACTCCTTAACTCGAAAAACTTGCAGGAAAAAATGCCGGACACGATCTTGAAACCAGTGAGGTCAAGTGTGGGAGCGGGCTTGCTCGCGAAAGCGGCGTGTCATTCAACATTTGAGGTGACTGAACCACTGCATTCGCGAGCAAGCCCGCTCCCACATTTGATCTTCACAGCTCCAACAAAGGAGTCCGGCATACAAAATTTGTGTTCGGGCCCGAACACCGGGCACCGAACGGTCTATCAAGCTTGTGTCAGGGCTTTCACAGCACGTTCAAAGCGATCCAAACCTTCAGTGATATCCGCCTCTTCCACCACCAGACTCGGTGCAAAACGCACCACGTCCGGGCCGGCTTGCAGGATCATCAGGTTTTCTTTCTCGGCCGCATTGAACACGTCCTTGGCCTTGCCTTTGAACGCATCGCTCAGCACGCAACCGAGCAACAGACCCATGCCACGCACTTCGGTGAAGATGCCGTACTGCTTGCCGATCTGCTCCAGGCGCGCCTTGAACTGAGCGTGCTTGGCGTTCACGCCGGCCAGCACTTCGGGGGTGTTGATCACGTCGATCACCGCTTCGGCCACCGCACAGGCCAGCGGGTTGCCGCCGTAGGTGGTGCCGTGGGTGCCGACCACCAGGTGCTTGGCCAGCGCTTCGGTGGTGAGCATCGCCGCGATCGGGAAACCGCCGCCCAGGCTCTTGGCGCTGGTGAGGATGTCCGGGGTCACGCCGTAATGCTGGTAGGCGAACAGCTTGCCGCTGCGGCCCATGCCGGTTTGCACTTCGTCGAACACCAGCAGCGCGTCGTGCGCGTCGCACAGCTCACGGGCACCTTGCAGGTAAGCCAGCTCGGCCGGCAGTACGCCGCCTTCGCCCTGGATCGGTTCCAGTACCACGGCGCAGGTCTTGTCCGATACGGCGGCTTTCAGCGCAGCCAGGTCGTTGTACGGGACGTGGGTGATGCCGGTAATTTTAGGCCCGAAACCATCGGAGTACTTGGACTGGCCACCGACGTTGACGGTAAACAGGGTACGGCCGTGGAAGCTGTTCAGCGCGGCAATGATCTCGTACTTCTCGCTGCCAAAACGGTCGAACGCGACGCGACGGGCCAGCTTGAACGCGGCCTCGTTGGCTTCGGCGCCGGAATTGCAGAAGAACACGCGCTCGGCAAAGGTGGCGTCGATCAGCTTGTGCGCCAGGCGCAAGGCCGGCTCATTGGTGAAGACGTTGGACACGTGCCACAGCTTGTTGGCCTGTTCGGTCAACGCACCGACCAGCGCCGGGTGGGCGTGGCCCAACACGTTGACCGCGATGCCGCCGGCAAAGTCGATCAGCTCGCGGCCCGCCTGGTCCCAGACACGGGAACCTTGGCCACGCACGGGGATGAATGCGGCAGGTGCGTAGTTGGGAACCATGACCTGGTCAAAATCGGCACGTTGCACCGGGGCTTGCTCAACGGACATCGGAGTCTCCTGAAGAGGAACGCCTGCCTGGACATGGCGGGCGATGCAGGGATTGTAAGGACAGTTTTCAGTGCAGCCTTGTCGCCAAGCGACAACTTCTTATAGCGCCAACCCCCGTTTTTGGCGGGTTTACGCCAATGCGACAAATAGCGTCGCAAAGGCGCAGTTTAAACTGCCGCGCAGGTTTGCGGCAGGATGAATGCGGGGGCCGCGCCCTAACTATCTAAGCTCATGCGCCTTCGTGCGGCTGATTTACTGGCAGTTTTCTTGGTTCCAGAGATCAATCCCATGACCACCACCTCCACCTCGCCCCCATTGGCCGAGGACACGCGGCCCCCGGACACCCACTACACCCCGCTGCAAAACAGCTTCCCGGACTGGCTGGGCCAGGCCTCCACCCGCAGTCGGGCCGCCCTGAACAGCGCCAATCCCAGGCACGCCAAGGCCATGGCAACGGCCTCCGCCGCCCACAAGCGCCAGTTACAGCAGCTGACAGCCGAGCACTGGAAAGCCCGCTCCCGCGTGGAGCAGGCACTGGAGAAACTTCAGGATGCAAAAGCATTCGCCAAGCCGATCCTTGAAGACGCCCTGCTCTCCCGCTACAGCCTGGACGTCAACACCGATACGCTGTTCCTGCGCCTCTACATTCCTCAGCACCTGCCCTGGTTCCCGGCCATCGGCTCCGGTGGTGCACGCACCTTGACCGTATCGCTGCTGGACGCGGCGCTGCACAATTTTGATCTCAAGGAGACCCGCCCCGACGCCTACGAGGCGCAGTCGAGCTATATCACCCGCCCCTCCGGCAGTGGCCAGTTCGACACCGTGCCGGCGGTCAAGCAGGTGATGCCGATTGCGTCCTTCATTGGCCTGTGTCGCGAGCTGGATATCGGCGCCCGCTACGCTCGCCATTTACGCACCGAATTGGGCCTGGATGAACCGCTCGCCAGTGCCGTGCTGCAACACAAGGTTGTAGCCAGCCAGAAGGCCAACCTGCGCGCGTCGCTGCAACTGGCGCGCCTACAAGGCGACATCCAGGCGGACTACGCCCTGGCGATCGAAAACCTGCTTGCCGATCACCCCGGCGTGACCTTCAATCGCCTGCCGTTGCGCTGTCACGCCCTGAGCATGATGGACGTGCCGCTCACCGGCATCCTGCTGTTCGCGCCAGACCTGGAACAGACCCGTACCGTGCAGCGCCTGCTGGCCTACATCCCTGACGACCCAAAGCACCCGCTCAAGGAGTACGCCTCGGCCCGGGCCTTCCAGCGAGCGCTGACGCAACAGTTGCGCGAGGAGACCTACCAGCGCTTTTTCAGCCGCTTCATCCCCCATGACCAGCTCGGCGTGTTTTTCGCCGGTCTCACCCAACGCCTGGCCACAATCACCTGGCATCCGCCCCAACCCGGCAGCGGCCTGGCGCCCTGGCGCGAAGAACCCAGTGCAGCGCCCAAGCTGCAATTTGCCGCATCGGCGATCGGTGGCGACCTGTGGCAGCACCAATACCAACAGAGGCTCAACCAACTGCTGAACGACGCACGTACGCGTGCGGTGCCCACCGCCGATGCAGACCGCAATGCCCGCTGGGCACGATGGGATGCGCTGGTCAACGTCGCGTCTTCGATTCTCAACGCCGTGCTGCTGGTGGCGGCGCCGTTCATTCCCGGCCTCGGCGAACTGATGCTGGGCTACATGGCGTACCAACTGCTGGATGACGCCTTCGAAGGCATCGTCGACTGGGCTGAAGGCCTGCGCACCGAGGCGTTCAGCCACCTGATGAGCGTGCTCGAAACACTGGTGCAAGCCGGTGCGTTCGCCGCCGGCAGTACCATTGGCGCCAGCGAGTTGCGCAAGCTGTTACCGCAGGACGTGCGCGCATTCATCGACGGCTTCAAGCCCGTGACCCTGGCCGGTGGCAAAACCCGCTACTGGAAACCGGACCTTGAGCCTTACCAGCAAACCCTCAACGTGCCGGCCCGCCTCGGCCATGACCGGCTGGGGCTGCTGCGCATACGCGACGAAGACATCCTGGCGCTGACAGGCAAGCACTATGCCGTGGAAAAGGTCACCGGCACCGAGCAGTACGTCATCAAACATCCCACCCGAACGGACGCCTACCGCCCCGCCCTGACCCACAACGGCGCCGGTGCGTGGCACACGGAACTTGAGCACCCCCAGCACTGGGACCAGCCGACGCTTCTACAGCGCCTGGGCCACCGCGCGCAGCCACTCAGCGATAGCGATCGCGCCCTGGCCCTGCAATTGAGCGGTGTCGAAGAGGCTGCCTTACGCAGGATGCACCTTAACGGCGACCCCCTGCCGCCGCTGCTTGCCGATACCCTGACACGGCTGCGCATCGACCGCGCCATCGGTCAGCTGATCGAACAACTGCGCAGCGATGATCCAGCGGTCTATCACGCCATCGACCCGCAGGATCAATTGCAACTGCTCACCAGCTACGGCTATTGGCCTGCCTCCAAGGCCCTGCGTTTTCTCGATGCCCAGGGCAACATTGTGTGGCGCTTCGGTGAGAACCACCGCCCCGTGGTGCAGGTGCATGAGGCTCAGCTGAGCAACGGCGATTTGCTCAAAACCGTCCTCGAGGCCCTCACGGCCGACGAAATCCGCGCCTCATTCGGCGAGCGCGCCAGCGACCCGCAATTGAGCCTGCAAACCCGCGTCAAGCACTTGCGCCGCCGGCTGGCGGACATCGCCGAACGCGAACGCGCGCAATTGTTCGACTCACGCTACAGGCCGCTGCAACAAACCTCGGACCATGGGACGCGACGGTTGATAGACGCGGCGCCGAGCCTGCCGACCGAGGTGGCCGAGCATTTGCTCAGCCATGCCACTGGCGCAGAACTGCAGGCCCTCGACCAACAACGCACCCCTGCGCGCCTGGCCGAACTCGCACGTGCGGCGTGGCAGGAGGTACGCCTCAACCGCGCCTATGAGGGCCAGCATCTGGTGGCGGCGGGCAGCCTGGACACCGATCGCCTGGCCATGAACTCACTGAAACTGCTCCCCGGCTGGTCGGCGCACATACGCCTGGTGGCGCGGCATTACTCGCTGCAAGGCGAGGTATGGAACAGCGTCGGGCCTGAGGACGCCCGTATCGTCCGGACACTGGTGCGCACCCTCGACGGCCGCTATGTCCCCTACAACGGCAGCGGCCCGCTGTTCGGTGAGACCGACCTGTACAGCGCCATCCTCAAGGCCCTGCCCGACGCTCAGCGCAATGCGTTGAATATCCAGGTCACCGACAGCCTCGAACTCAAGCGTCGCCTGCGCCAACAGCCCCTGCCCCGCGAAGCGCTGCGGGCAGTGCTCGATGAGGGCGTGCCAAAGCCACCAACGCGGGAAACGTTGCGCCTGCTGGGCAACAACGACGGTTACGCCGCATTACCGGCGCCGCCCCAGCAACTACCGACCTTGTTGGAACGTGCCGGGCGGCTGTACCCACGCCTTGATAACGCACGGCTGCGCACCCTCCTCGAGCACCTGGAACGCCAGCCGGGTGGCGCGGCCAATCGCCTGTCAGCCCTGACCGAGGAATATCGGCAACTGCAACATGACCTCGCCGCGTGGCGCGACGCCACGCCGAACCAGCACCCACTGACCGGTCAGGCCCTGTCGGCGGGCGAGCGCCGCTACGACCAGCGCAATCGCCGGCATATGGCGCAATGCATCGAGCAGGCCTGGCGCCGGGAGAGCGAAATCGACAGCTACTTCGATGATCCGACACGCGATGGTTATTGCCTGCGACTCAACCTGCCGATCATCGGGCCATTGCCCAGCCTGACGGCCAACTTTGAGCATGTGTCATTACTGTCCCTGGTCGGCGCACGTACCAACCAAGGTGCGCAGGCATTTCTGGCCAGCTTTTATCAGGTGCGCCATTTGGATGTACGCAACGTTCCCCTCGGCAGCCTGCCTTTGCAGGTGCATACCTGGCCCAACCTGAACACCCTCAGCCTGAGCGATTGCAACGTTGTACTGACGACGGCCAATCAGGTTGAACTGGCCTCTATGACACGCCTGCAGACCCTCGCACTCGACCACAACCCCTTGGGCCAGGTACCCAGCGTGGAAGCCATGCACGACTTGGTCGCCTTGGACCTGACTCACACCGGCATCGATCGCCTGCCACCCGGCATACTCAGCCGCACCGAACTGGAGGCCGCCATACTGAGCGAAAACCAGATAAGCGAATTGCCCGACGCACTGTTCGAACAACCTGCGAGCATCAGCCAAAAGTTCGACTTATCGAAAAACCCTCTGTCGACGCCGACCCTGCAACGGATAAAAGCCTACTTTCAGACCCACGGAGCCCATTGGGAGGCCGATGCCCACCCTGCGGATATCCGTGAAGCACAACAGCTGTATCCCTCGCTCGACGGCAACGCGATCAACCGGTTCATTTTCTCCCTGCCCGGCGATATCGAAGCCGGACGCGTTGAATTGGCACGCCTGGCTGCAGAACTGGATACCCTGCAACAGGAACTCAGCACCTGGGCCGAAGTGCCGAGACTTCCCCACCTGGAACGGGCTCGGCGCCGAGCGTTGCGGCAATTACTGGAACAAAGCTGGCGCAGAGAACCACCGCAGGAAACTCATCTGGCACGCTCGCTGGTGATCAACCCACCGCTGTCGGGCGACCTGCCCACCCTCAGCACTCGCTTAAGGCACGTGCGCTCCCTCATCATCCAAGGCAACGGCCGCGCGTTGCGACCCGAGGGGTTTCTCGAGAGCTTCCCCGATCTCGACATCCTCAATATCGAAAACGCAAAGCTTGGGCAGATCCCGTCCTCGATACTGGCCCGCCAAAACCTCACGTTCCTCGGCCTGCAACGCTGCACTCTCACGTTGTCGCCAGCACACGTGCAGGCCCTGCAGGGCATGCAGGGCCTGGAATACCTGGACCTGAGCCACAACCCCCTGGGCCTGATACCGGATTTTCATCAATTGCCCCATCTGGTCAGCGTATTGCTGAGTAACACCGGCTTGCAGGAGGTGCCTGCCAGCCTGTTCAGCCATGTGCCGCGCAACAGGGTGGACCTGAGCAACAACTTCATCGAACAGCTGCCGGCGCCATTGTTCGATCTGCCGGCATCGATGAGCCGGGCTTTTGACCTGTCCGGCAACCCGCTGTCTGCTTCGGCACTGGAGCAGATCAAGCGCTACAGCCAGGCACGGCAGGAGCATTTCAACGCCCAGGCACCCGAGGCCGACCGCCAGCGCCTGCTAAGGCTATACCCGACCTTGACACCGGGCGAGGCCGACCGGTTCGTGTTTCAACTGCCCGGCACGATGCAGTCGGTAGCAGGCGCACTGGCCAGCCTTGAAGCCGAGTACGCCCAACTCAGCACCGACCTGCAACAGTGGATGCTGGCGGTGCCCGAGCGCCACCCTGTGTTGGATATTCCATTGGATGAAGCAGAACGTGCGCGCCAGCAACTGTTACGCAACGACTTCAAGACGCTGCTGGAACAGACCTGGCGCCGCGAGGGCGAAGAAGATGAAGAAAGCCTGGATGACGCGCTGACCCACGCCCTGATCCTGGACACGCCGATCATGGGCAATCTGCCGCAGCTGAGCGCGCGATTCGAGCATGTGTCCTGGTTTCAATACACCGGCGACGGCGGTACCACCGCAGTCGATGGCACCTTGCAATGCTTCACCAAGCTGCAATCGTTGAGCCTGAATCATTGTCACCTGGGTGCGATCCCCACTTCGGTGTTCAGCATGCCGCGATTGTCCAGCCTCGACTTGTCGGACTGTGCAATCACCCTCACGCCAACCACCAGTCGCACGCTGGGTGACGTGACGGAGCTGGATTTCCTCGACCTGAGCAACAATCCTCTGACCCTGGCACCGGATGTCAGCCAACTGAGCCAAATCACTTCATTGCATTTGCGTAACGCCCGGCTCAGCCAGTTGCCCCAGGGTGTATTTTCACTCCATAGCCTGCACACCCTGGACCTGAGCCAGAACCAGATCCGCGAGCTCACCAGCGATTTGCTGGAGATGATGGCCACCTTCAACGAAGACTCGGACTTGAGCGGGAACCCGTTGTCCGCACAGAGCATCGCCTACCTGCGCACCTACTACGAACGCACCGGCATTGACTTCCAGGTGGCAGAGGCGACGGTCGATGAGCTAGGTAATGCGTTGACACCGCCGTTGGACCAGCCCACCACGAACCCGCGCCCACAGGAGGAGTGAATGCCCACCTCAACCGCGCTCGGCAGGCACCGACGACAGCTCGAAGGGGCTGCTGCTGCGCCGCTGGTTGCGGTCTTCACGGGGGGTGGCGCCAAAGAAATTGCGGTAAGCGCTGGAGAAATGCGGCCCCGAGGAGAAGCCGCACGACAGGCCAATCTGGATGATCGACTTGCTGGTTTGCATGAGCATCTGGCGCGCCTTGTTCAGGCGCAATTCCAGGTAGTACTGGCTGGGAACGCGATTGAGGTATTGCTTGAAGATGCGCTCGAGTTGTCGTCGCGACACGCACACGTGCTGGGCGATTTCGTCGGTGGTCAGCGGCTCTTCGATATTGGCCTCCATCAGCAACACCGCCTGGGTCAGCTTGGGATGGCTGGAACCGAGGCGGTTTTGCAGTGGAATGCGCTGGCGCTCGCCGCCTTCGCGGATGCGCTCAACCACCAACTCTTCAGAGACCGCACCGGCCAGTTCGGCACCATGATCACGAGCCAGTACCGCCAGCAACAGGTCGAGTACCGACATGCCACCGCAGGCGGTGAGGCGATCGCGGTCCCAGTCGAACAGATGGCTGGTGGCGATAACCTTGGGGAAGCGCTCGGCGAAATCGTCCTGCCAGCGCCAATGCACGGCGGCGCGGTAGCCGTCGAGCAGACCGAGCTGGGCCAGCGGGTATACACCGGCGGACAGCCCGCCGATCACACACCCGGCCCGCACCAGCTGCTTGAGGGCGGTGCTCAGTTGGGAGGCAATGGCGGTCGGCGGTTCGTCCGCCAGCAGAAACAGTTTCTGGAAGCCTTCCAGCTTGCCCGCCCACGGCTCGCCCGGCAGTTGCCAGGCGCCATCGGTGGCAGGCTCGGCGAGCAGGAACGACAGTTCGTAGACCACATCGGGATGCACCCGCTGAGCAACGCGCAAGGCCTCCTCAGCCAGCGCAAGCGTTAGTGCTTTTGTGCTGGGCCAAATCAGGAAACCAATGCGATGGGCGGTCATGGAGGGCTATCCGAAGCGAAGAACGGTAATGAAGGGGTGGGCTAATGCTAGCCCGTAAACCCACACAAATCTTTAAAGCTGATGAGTTTCCAACTGTGGGAGCTGGCTTGCCTGCGATGGCGGTGGTTCAGTGGGCAAAGCTGTTTCTGATAGACCGCTATCGCAGGCAAGCCAGCTCCCACCAGGGATTGGGGCCAGCCTCAAGATTGTGGAGCATGCACTACTTCAGTGCACAAAAGCAGCCTTGATTATTTCAAGCTACCGGACAAGAACTGCTGCAAACGCTCGGACTGCGGGTTCACCAGCACTTCACGCGGGTTGCCACGTTCTTCGACGATGCCTTTGTGCAAAAACACCAACTGGTTCGACACTTCACGGGCAAAGCCCATTTCGTGGGTCACCACCACCATGGTGCGGCCTTCCTGGGCCAGGTCCTGCATCACCTTGAGCACTTCGCCAACCAGTTCCGGGTCGAGGGCCGAGGTGGGTTCGTCAAACAGCATCACCTCCGGCTCCATCGCCAGGGCACGGGCAATCGCCACACGCTGCTGCTCACCACCGGACATATGCCCGGGGAACGCATCCTTGCGATGGCCCACGCCGACTTTGGCCAGGTAGTGCTCGGCCTTTTCACGGGCGTCTTTCTTCGACATGCCCAGCACGTGCACCGGCGCTTCCATGACGTTTTCAATCGCCGTCATGTGCGACCACAGGTTGAAATGCTGGAACACCATGGACAGGCGCGAACGCATACGCTGCAGCTGTTTAGGGTCGGCGGCCTTCATGGCGCCGTCCTTGTTGGCCACCAGTTTCAGCTCTTCGTTGTTGAGCAGAATCTTGCCGGCGTGGGGTTGCTCCAGCAGGTTGATGCAGCGCAAAAAGGTACTTTTGCCCGAACCACTGGAACCGATGATGCTGATCACATCACCGGCCGCGGCGGCCAGGGACACGCCTTTGAGCACTTCATGACTGCCATAGCGTTTATGCAGGTCTTGGACTTCAAGTTTGTACATGCGGTCGGTTCTCACAAAAACAGTGGGTCAGTCATTCAGCAAATTGCCATGGCGCAGGGCTTCACGCCCCGCCACCTTGGCCAGCCAAAAACCTGCTTGGGCATAGCGCAGCCGTTCGACGGCAAACAACACCCCGGCCGTGCTGGCGCAGACAATGCTGACCTGATCGGACAAGGGATCAATCACTTCAAAAATCGGTTCGCCCGCTTCAACCCAACAGCCCGGGGTGCACAGGAAACTGATCACGCCAGCATGGGGCGCATACAGCATTTCCGTGCCCTCGAATGGCATGCCCTCGCACGGTTCGTGCTGCGGCGCAGGCCATTCGCCTTGAATCAGGCCTTGCTCGGCGAGAAAAGCCAGAATGCCTTCGGCATGGAAGATTGCAGCGTCCCGGCCCGTATCAGATTGCCCGCCCAATTCCAGGGTAGTGGCCATGCACGCCAGGGGGATCTGTGCATCCGGGAACAATCCGGACAACCGCAACCAAGGCGTCGAGCAGGCTTCATCAAACGAACTGCCGCCGGAGTCTTCCGCCAGCAGGCCGACTTTCACATTCAAATGCGCCGCGAGTGAGCGCCACTGCGGCCAGTGCTGGGGCAGCGCGTACATATGCAGTGCGGCTTCGCAGTCACAATGCAGGTCGAGCACCACATCGGCGGTGCAGGCATGGCTGAGCAAGATGCGCTGCATGCCTTGCAGCTGACTGGTTGGCGCGGGCAATGCGTTGAGTGCAGCGCTCATTGCCTGGCGGATCAGGCGCACGTTGGCGTGGGGATCGTCCCCCAACTTGCCGTCGAGCAGCGCGGCAACCGGTTCGCTCAACTCCGCGAAATCACGGTTGAAGTTCTTGCCGCTGCCCACCTCGAAACGCCCCTGGTGGCTGCCTTGCAGCAACTGGCCCAGGCCCATCGGGTTGGCCACTGGCACCAGCTCGATCACGCCGTTGAGGGCGCCTTGCTGTTCCAGTTCGGCGAGACGCTTTTTCAGCTCCCAGGCGGCACGCATGCCGGGCAATTCATCGGCGTGCAGGCTGGCCTGGATATAGGCCTTGCGCTCGCCACGGCCGAAGCGGAACACGCTCAGCTGGCGCTCGCAGCCCAGGTGGCCCCAGGGCAACAGATGATCGATACGTTCCATTTCAATGCTTCCGTGGAGCCAGGTAGCTCAGCCAGCGGCGCTCGGCCAGCTTGAACAGGCGAACCAGGATAAAGGTCAGGCACAGGTAGAACACACCAGCGGTGATATAGGCTTCGAACGGCAGGTAGAACTGGGCGTTCACCGTGCGCGCGGCACCGGTGATGTCGATCAGGGTGACGATGGA
This sequence comes from Pseudomonas sp. KBW05, assembly GCF_003852405.1. GTDB lineage: Bacteria > Pseudomonadota > Gammaproteobacteria > Pseudomonadales > Pseudomonadaceae > Aquipseudomonas. Next base: position 5,506 of record NZ_QAJM01000027.1, on the reverse strand, counting down.
GGCCAGGCTGGTGGTCTGCAGCATCATGATCACTTCGTTGCTGTACTGCGGCAGCGCGCGGCGCAGGGCCGACGGCAGCAAGATGCGGCGGTACAGCTTGTAGCGCGACATGCCCATGGCCTTGGCCGCTTCGATCTCGCCATTGGGCGTGGCCTTGAGGCTACCGGCAATGATCTCGGCGGTGTACGCACTGGTGTTGATCGCAAACGCCAGGCACGCACAGAAGGTGGCGCTGGACAGCAGTGGCCACAGGAAGCTTTCGCGTACCGCTTCGAACTGGGCCAGGCCGTAGTAGATCAGGAACAGCTGCACCAGCATCGGCGTGCCGCGGATCACATAGGTAAACAGCCAGGCCGCACCGTTGACCACCGGCTGCTTGGACACGCGCATCAAGCCCAGGGGCAAGGCGGCGAGCAGGCCGAAGAACAACGAGATGGCGAGCAGTTTCAGGGTGGTCAGCAAGCCGCCAAGGTACAGCGGCATGGCCTCCCAGATGACGTTGTAGTCGAAGATCATAGATCAGCCGCCCTTACGCCTACCGAGTAGCGCTTCTCAAGGTGACGCAAGGCCAGCAACGACACGCTGGTGATCACCAGGTACATCGCCGCCACTGCGAGGAAGAAGGTAAAAGGTTCGCGGGTGGCGTCTGCCGCCTGCTTGGCCTTGAACATCATGTCTTGCAAACCCACCACCGAGATCAACGCGGTGGCCTTGGTCAGTACCAGCCAGTTGTTGGTGAAACCAGGGATCGCCAGACGAATCATCTGCGGCACCATCACCCGGAAAAACACCTGCAAACTGCTCATGCCATACGCAAGGCCGGCCTCGGCCTGACCCTTGGGAATGGCCATGAAGGCGCCACGGAAGGTTTCCGAGAGGTAGGCGCCAAAGATGAAACCCAGGGTGCCGATACCGGCGGCCAAGGGGTTCAAGTCAATATAGTCGTCGTAGCCCAGCATCGGCGCGACGCGGTTGAGCAGGTCCTGGCCGCCGTAGAAAATCAGCAGGATCAGCACCAGGTCAGGGATCCCGCGGATCACTGTGGAGTACAAGTCACCCAGCCAGGCCAACCAGCGCACCGGCGACAGGCGTAACGCGACCCCGATCAGACCCAGAACAATGGCCAAGGCCATGGACGACAAGGCGAGCTGAAGCGTCAACCATGCGCCATCGAGGATGACGGCCCCGTAGCCTTTCAACATGATTCAGGTCCTCGAAAAGGGGGATGAAAAAATGGCGCAAACCGCAGGAATTCTGTTGCTTGCGCCATTTCGGACAGACAGCTAGGACGATTTACTTAGGGTCAGCGCCGTAGATATCAAAGTCGAAGTACTTGTCCTGGATTTTTTTGTACTCACCGTTGGCACGGATCGCGGCAATGGCTGCGTTGATACGGTCGAGGTTTTCCTTGTCGCCTTTGCGTACGGCGATGCCGATGCCGTCACCGAAGTACTTGGCGTCGGTGAACTGTGGGCCCACGAACGCGTAGCCTTTACCGGCTGGCGTCTTCAGGAAGCCGTCCTGCAGCAGGGTGGCGTCGGCCACGGTGCCGTCGAGGCGACCGGCTTCCACGTCCAGGTAGATTTCGTTCTGCGAGCTGTAAGGCACAACCGTGGCGCCTTTAGGGGCCAGGACTTCCTTGGCGAAGCGATCATGGATCGAACCGCGTTGTACGCCGATTTTCTTACCCTTCAACTCATCCAGGCTGTCGCTGACGGTGGTGCCTTCCTTCATCACCAGTTGCGCTGGGCTCAGGTAATAGCGGCCGGTGAAGTCCACGGACTTCTTGCGATCTTCCGTGATGGACATGGACGACAGGATCGCGTCGATCTTGCGCACTTTCAGAGCAGGGATCAGGCCGTCGAACTCTTGCTCGACCCAGGTGCACTTCACGTCCATCTGCTTGCACAGGGCGTTGCCGATGTCGTAGTCAAAACCGACGATGCTGCCATCGGGTGCTTTAGAGGCAAACGGAGGGTAAGCCGCTTCGATACCAATTTTCAGAGGCTTGCCTTCAGCGAAAGCCTGCATGGACAGCACGGACAGCGCCAGGGCGCCCAACAGCACGAGTTTCTTCATCTTGGGACTCCATCGGTATAGGGCAAAACAGCAGTATGAGCCATGGCCCACGATGCGACTTAAGGAAAACCGAATTGCGGTGCTGCGTCCTACACCGATTCAACATCGGAGACGACGAGCGAGTGATCGGCATTCTAACGACAGGCCGGAAGCCGATATTTCCTCAATGCGACAACAATTTACAGAAGCACTGAGAAAGCGGTTCCAGCACATTGACAGCCCCTGTTTTTTATGCAGAGACAAAAGACATTAAACCTGTAGACGCTGCAAATTGCGGGCCTATTATTCGCAAACCCTTCTAGCACGGCAAGTCTGGCGTTTAATCTTATTTGCGGGGGTGTCTAAAACGCGGCTTTTCGGGGCAAAGGTGTAGCACATTGCCTCATGTTTGGGCGTTGGGTTACACATTTGACGACGGCGGTAACATTCAGAAATGCCCCACATGAAAAACCGATATTTATTGGCTTGATGGTTTGCAGGGTCGCCAGACAGCTCACCGGCCGCCATTTGAAATGCGATCCAACTGTGGGAGCTGGCTTGCCTGCGATAGCAATCTGTCAGTTGGTCCACCTGTACCTGACACACCCTCATCGCAGGCAAGCCAACTCCCACACTTGATCTCCATTGGTTTTGAGATCCCACAAAAAAGCCCCATCCGGCCTACACCGAACGGGGCTATTTCTGACTATCGCGCCTTACGCGACGTTCATGGTCTTGTGCGTCTCGATCAAATGCGCCACCACACCCGGGTCTGCCAGGGTAGAGATATCCCCCAACCCGTCGTACTCAGCCGTGGCAATCTTGCGCAGAATCCGCCGCATGATTTTCCCCGAACGCGTCTTCGGCAAGCCCGGTGCCCACTGGATCACATCCGGCGAAGCAATCGGCCCGATCTCTTTGCGCACCCAGTTTTTCAACTCCAGGCGCAGCGCTTCGTTCGGTTCTTCACCATTTTTGAGGGTGACGTACACATAGATGCCCTGGCCCTTGATGTCATGCGGCACACCCACCACCGCCGCTTCGGCGACTTTCGGGTGGGCAACCATGGCACTTTCGATCTCGGCGGTGCCCATGCGGTGGCCGGACACGTTCAACACGTCATCCACACGCCCGGTGATCCACCAGTAGCCGTCTTCGTCGCGACGGGCGCCGTCACCGGTGAAGTACATGCCACGGAAGGTTTTGAAGTAGGTATCGACAAAACGGTCATGGTCACCGTACAGGGTGCGCGCCTGGCCCGGCCACGAATCGAGAATCACCAGGTTGCCTTCGGCAGCGCCTTCGATGATGTTGCCCAGGTTGTCCACCAGTGCTGGCACCACGCCGAAGAACGGCCGCGCAGCCGAACCTGGCTTGAGCGCATGGGCGCCCGGCAGCGGGCTCATCAGGGTGGCGCCGGTTTCGGTCTGCCACCAGGTGTCAACGATCGGGCAACGGGATTGGCCGACGTTCTTGTAGTACCAGTCCCACGCTTCCGGGTTGATCGGCTCACCCACCGAACCCAACAGGCGCAAGCTGCTGCCGTCCACGCCTTCGCAGGCGGCGGTGCCGGACGCCATCATTGCGCGAATCGCGGTCGGTGCGGTGTAGAGGATATTGACCTTGTGCTTGTCGACGATCTTGCCTACGCGGGTGATGTCCGGGTAGTTCGGCACGCCTTCGAACAGCAGTGTGGTCGCGCCATTGGCCAGCGGGCCATAAACGATATAGGTGTGGCCAGTGACCCAGCCGACGTCGGCGGTGCACCAGTAGATCTCGCCCGGGCGGTAGTCGAATACACGCTCGTGGGTCAGCGCCGCGTAAAGCAGGTAGCCGCCGGTGGTGTGCTGCACGCCCTTCGGCTTGCCGGTGGAGCCGGAGGTATAAAGGATGAAGAGGGCCTCTTCGGCGCCCATTTCTTTAGGCGCGCAGACCGTGCCGGCCACTTTCATCAGGTCTTCGTACCAGATGTCGCGATGCTGGTTCCACTTGATCGCGCCATTGGTGCGCTTGCACACGATGACTTTCTGGATGCTGCTGGTTTCCGGATTGGTCAGGGCGTCATCGACGTTGGCCTTCAACGGAATCTTCTTACCGGCGCGGATACCTTCGTCGGCAGTGATCACCACCTTCGACTTACAGTCAATGATGCGACCGGCCAGGGCCTCCGGCGAGAAACCGCCAAATACCACGGAGTGAATCGCACCGATGCGGGTACACGCCAGCATGGCGACCACGGCTTCGGGGATCATCGGCATATAGATAGTCACCACGTCGCCGCGATGCACATCCTGGCCGCGCAAGGCGTTGGCGAACTTGCAGACTTCTTCATGCAGCTCGCGGTAGGTGATGGTGCGGCTTTCGGAAGGGTCATCGCCTTCCCAGATGATGGCTGCCTGGTCGCCACGTTCGGCGAGGTGACGGTCCAGGCAGTTGTAGGAAACGTTCAGGGTGCCATCGGCAAACCACTTGATATCGACATGGTGGTCGTCGAACGAGGTCTGCTTCACCGCGGTGAAAGGCTTGACCCAGTCAAGGCGCTTGGCTTGCTCACGCCAGAAACCATCGGGGTTGACCACCGACTGCTGGTACATGGCCTTGTAGGTCGCCTCGTCGGTCAGCGTGTTGGCTGCTACTTCGGGGCGAACGGGGTACAGGGAAGCCGCACTCATCTTTCTTACCTCGGTGACAATAGTTGTTTTTGTATGCCCTGTTGTAGCCGGGGCTGCCCCATAGAACCATTCGACGATGGTAGTAACAAGCCCCTACATTTTGCCCTGCTATCTGCTTTGGCGGCTCTGGCCCGCGGCCCGTGGCGCTTTGCGCCAAGATGAAAAAAGCTTTACCACGGGATTGTTACAAAAACCGCCAACAGTGTTTATCAAAAGCACGGGTATATGAATATAACCCGCAGGCCTAGAATCACTTCCGCCAACACAGGCATTGTGATTAACACCGTAACCGCCCCCACGAAGGCAACGTTAATCCGAAACAACCAACCCTAAGTTACACACGCGGCCTCACAAAGGCCCCGTGACCCCTTTCGCCCTGAATAAGGTAAATAAAGAAATGAAAGCTCTAGTAGTTATGGCCCTCAGCAGCTTGTGCGCCACCGCCGCCCTGGCCGACGAAGCCCCGACTGACGTAGCTAGCCGCAACACCCCGATTGTTGAAGACTACACTTACAGCACCCACCTGGATGTGGCCAAAGTATTGTCCATGAGCAGCATTCCAGAAGTCTGCGAAGTTGTACCGGTGAAGATGGAATATGAAGATTCGCAGGGTCAGCGTCATATTCTTAATTACCATGTGATGGGTAATGGTTGCTCTAACGGATAACAACTTAGTTAGTGTGATCTGAACCTGATCTTATTCGCCGCAAGAAATCGTTCTTGCGGCAAAGAACCCACCCCAGAAACACCGCGATCCCCCTGTGGGAGCTGGCTTG
>NZ_QAJM01000026.1 GCF_003852405.1 Pseudomonas sp. KBW05 | reverse complement strand
AGGACTGATCCAGACGGCAATGTGACGGACTACAGCTACAACCAATACGGGCAACTGACAGGGGTTTGGTATCCCGATCACAGCTGCCATCGGCTGGTGTGGAATGAACGTGGGCAGTTGGTTGAGGAACAGTTGCCCGATGGCGGCGTCAGGCGTTATCGCCATGACGATGTTGGCCGGCAAGTTGCGCGAGAGGATGAGCACGGAGCGCTGACCCAGTACCAGTGGGACAGCGTGGGTCGGTTGATTCGTGTGGTTTTGCCAGGCGGTGCCACGCGGGAATACAGCTATAACGCTTACGGAAAAATCACCGCTGAATGCGATGAGTTGGGCCACGTCACCCGCTATGAATACGCCGATGGCCTACACCTGATCAGTCGGCGGATTAACGCTGACGGCACCCAGGTCAAATACCGCTACGACAACGTGCGATTACTGCTGACCGAGATCGAAAACGAAGTCGGCGAAATCTATGGGTTGCAGTACCACCCCAACGGCCTGATCCAGCAGGAAACCGGCTTCGACGGCCAGCGCACGGCCTACCTCTACGACCTCAACGGCAACCTGCAGGAAAAAACCGAATACGGCGATGACGGCAGTCAGCTCGTCACCCGCTACGAGCGCGACTTCGCCGGCCGCCTCGTACGAAAAACCCTGCCCGATGGCGGAGTTGTGGATTACACCTACGACCGCCAAGGCAACCTCCTGGGTGTCGAAGACGGCCACTGGTCGTTAGCCTACGAATACGACCGACAAAACCGCCTCACCGCCGAACACCAAGGCTGGGGCACCTTGCGCTACGGCTACGACGCCTGCGGCCAACTGCAGCACCTGCGCCTGCCCGACAACAACCGCATCACCTTCAACCATGGCAAAGGCGGTCACCTCGCCACGGTCGAACTGAACGGTGAAACCCTCACCTCCCACCTGTTCAAAGCCGGCCAGGAGCATCAGCGCCAACAAGGCCAACTGCTCAGCCACTACCACTACGACGACCAGCAGCGCCTGCACGCCCACACCGTCACCCAACAGCAAAACCACCTGTACCGTCGCCAATACGACTACGACAAAACCGGCAACCTAAGCCGAATTCTCGACACCCGCAAAGGCGAACAGCACTACAGCTACGACCCGCTAAATCGCCTAGTTCGCTCCAACCAAGAGCACTTCGCCCACGACCCAGCGGGCAACCTGCTCATGCAAAACCGCCCCGGCCCAGACATCGTCGCGGGCAATCGGTTGATGATCCAGGGGGATCGGCACTACGACTATGACGCGTTCGGCAACCTGATCCGCGAGCGACGCGGCAAAGGCCACCAACTCGTCACCGAATACCGCTACGACTGCCAGCATCGGCTGATCGCCGTTACAACACCGAACGGACAAACCGCCAGCTACCGCTACGACCCGTTTGGCCGGCGCATCAGCAAAACCGTTGACGACCTGACGACCGAGTTCTTCTGGCAAGGCGACAAGCTGATCGCCGAACACCATGCGGATCGCCATCGCAGCTACCTCTACGAACCCAACAGCTTCCGCCCACTGGCCCTGCTGGAAGGCTTCGGCCCAAAAGCCACCCGGCCCTACCACTACCAACTGGACCACCTCGGCACACCCCAGGAACTGACAACCCCCAACGGCGAAATCGTCTGGTCCGCCCACTACCGCGCCTACGGCGAAATCACCCGCCTAGACGTCGGAACAATCGACAACCCAATGCGTTTCCAGGGCCAGTACTTCGACGCAGAGAGCGGGCTGCACTACAACCGGCATCGCTACTACAATCCCGATATTGGTCGCTACCTGACGCCGGACCCGGTGAAGTTGGCGGGGGGGATCAATGGGTATAGGTATGTGCCTAATCCTACCGGGTGGGTTGATCCGTTAGGGTTGAACACTTGTCCTAGTGGCGACGGTTGCAAACCGAGTACAACCGTTCGCCCCTCTGCGGAAAGCGTTAATCACGGCGAACCTACGACTCCTCAGCTGTCACGTGCGGAGCGACAGGCGAAAATTGATGAGCTCGCAGAATCAAACGCTCATCGACGTTTATTGGAACTTGAGGCATCAATCCCTGGAGCACACTTCGTAGAAAAGCACGGTGCCCAAACGTCGTTAGAATCACAACTTGAACGAGTACAGACAGCTAAAAACCCCACTACTGGGGAAATTGAGATCTTCGATAGAGGAAGGAGAGCGGGACAACCAAGGCTTCCCAGTGCCGCTACACACTTCCTCAGCCACCGAGACCAATTAAACACAATTGATCGCGCTATTTTAATTTTCAAACTGAATGGTCGAGCAGAAATTCAGAAACCGATGAACATGGGAAAAGTCGTCGGTGAAGGATATAAAAGAGATGGGTTAGAATATGGAAAGCAAACTAAAGCGACCGTACATTTAAATCAAGACGGAAAGCCAATCACTGCGTATACGGAGTTCTGAAAATGAAAAAGGGTCCAAACCTAGAAATACTCAAAGGCCTGCTATTTACCTACAGCATAGAAAACACCGAGGATCGAGAGCGAGAAGAAATAATAGTCTCGAAAGACATCAACAACAAAACTGAGCTTTCAGAACTTTTTGATACGTTAACCAAGCCAGAATTTCTCTCATACCGAAAAGATGAGCAAGAGTGGTTCATAGACACCCTCCAACACTATCTGTCTACGGACGAAAACTTTGAGTCCGTATTTTATTTACTCGACACATATTTCGAACAAGAAATAAACAACAAAAGGGAATTTATGAAAGTGCTACTCAATTGCCTAAAAAGCTACAGCACGTAACCGTTAGAGAGCTCTATATTCGCTTCTAGCAAGCAGGTCCCTACACCGACCTCAACCAACTATCCTGCACCGAACTCACCCGATTCCTCCCTCCACTCTTCGCCTCATACAACGCCAAATCCGCATCATTCAACCAACTGGTGGAATCCACATGCCCCAGTTGGTAAGGCGCCAACCCAATGCTCAAGCTCGCGCGCAACGTCGGGTCCTGCGCATACGCCAGCGCATTGAAGCGATCCCGCAACGCGTCCATCACTTCAGTGGCGCGATTGAGGGGCATATCGGGCAGGATCACGCAGAACTCATCCCCCCCGTAGCGCCCGGCCAGGTCGGTGGCGCGCAGGTTCTGGCGTAGGACTTTGCTCAGCCGGCGCAGGACGATGTCGCCGGTAACGTGGCCGTAGGTGTCGTTGATGGTCTTGAAGTGGTCGATGTCGATCAGTGCAATGGCGGCGCCGGTCTGGCCGCGGCGGCAGCGTTGGAATTCGAGTTCCAGTTGGTCTTTCCACGCGCCGTGGTTGAGCAGGCCGGACAGGCTGTCGGTGCGGCTCAGGGCCAGCAGTTCGCGTTTATGCGAGGCCAGGGTGACGGCCTGGCGGTAGCAGATCCAGCCAAGGGCCAGGGGGTACAACATCAGGATTGGCAAGCAGGCGTAAAGCTGCGCCTGAGTGGTCACGCCGATAAACGCTGGGGCAAACACCAATAGCGCGGTGCCGATACCGAGGCCTTGGGCGAGCCAGCCGGCGAGCATGAAACGCAGCCCGCCGATGGCCACGTTGTTCATGGTCATCATCGACAGGGTGGTCACACCGGGCAGCGGGTTGAAGTGCATGGCGCCGACCCAGAAGCCGCCGCAAAAGGAGTCGATCAGCAAATTGCGCCGCTCGCTGCGCAGTGCGTGTTCGGAGCGTCGCGAGATCAGGAAGGCCACGTGCGGCCAAATGAAGGCGTTGGTCAGCATCAGCGCCCACACCCAAGGGTGCGGATTCAGCGGGTACATCGCAAACGCCACGCACACAAAGCCGAGTGTCAGCCCCAGGGTGCGGGATTTGTACAAGCGCGAAGCAAGCGGAAGTCCCTTTCCTCCGACGGCTGCCATGGTGGGGTGCGATCCTGAGGTGATGCTCGGAGTCTATCAGGGCAACGGCAAATCGCCACTACCGCTCATAAGCTGAAGGCCCTCAGTGGGAAAAGCCCCGCGCCAGCATCAAGGCAACCCCCAACAGCAACACCGCGGTGACCCGTTGCAGCAGTACGCGCCGCGCGGGGTTTTCCAGGACGTGCTTGATGCGTTGGCCGAAATAGCAGTACAGGCAGCCGCTGGCAAACTGCAGCACCAGGAAGGTCAGGCCAAGGATGGCGATGTCCGACGCCGAGTTGTGCTCCCCTCCCCCGGCAAACTGTGGGAACACGGCGCTGAACATGATGATCGCCTTGGGGTTGGAAAACCCCGTCAGCAAGCCCTTGCCGAACAGGCTGCGCGCGCCCTCCACGGCGCCGGCCTTGTCGAGTGGCACGCCGCTGCTGGTCCACTGCTTGTACGCCAGGTAAAGGATGTAGGCCACGCCGACCAGTTGGATACCCTGGGTAATCGCGACATTGCCCTTGATCAACTCTGAAAAACCCACGGCAAAGATCAGGATGGAAATCAGGTACGACACACTGGCGCCGATCTGTGCGGGGATCGATCGGCGCAGGCCGTCCTTCAAGCCCAGGCTCAACAGCAGCATGGTCATGGGGCCGGGGCTGAAGGTCAGGGTCGCGCAAAACAGCAGGAAATAGAGAAACGAAGAGAGCGTCAATGCGCTGGTCATGGCCGTGGACCTTGAAGGAGAAGGCTCGCAGTCTAGGCAAGCGGCCTTGCGCAAGGCAGGTAAAGTACGGCCTAATCCGCCCGAACTTCACCGGTAAAATCACCGGCAAAGATAAGGAAGCCCCATGTTCGTCTCCGCCATCGCCTTTGTGCCAGGCATACCCAAGGTGCAACAGATCGTCGAGGCGTTCAGCCAAGCCATTGAGAATGGCGAGTGGGCGCCGGGCAGCAAGTTGCCGTCGGTACGGGAACTGGGCCAGACCTTGGGCGTGAGCAAGTTCACCCTCAATGAAGCCCTCGACCGCCTGCGCGGGCGCAACCTGCTCACCTCCAGCCAGGGTCGTGGCTATTTCGTCGCGGTGGACAGCGCTCGCCCGGCGTCATCGGCCTGGGTCGAGCTGTTGCCCCAGGACCTGCTCAGCGTACTGCGCCGCCCCCTCGCCACCGTCTACGGCGACCTGCGCCCCGGTGGCGGGCACTTGCCGGAAGACTGGCTGGACAGCGACGCCATCCGCCAAACCCTGCGCAGTGTGGTGCGCGCGCCGTCATTGCGCATCGCCGGGCTGGGCACGCCGGCTGGGCTGTTGCCGCTGCGGCAGGCCTTGCAGCAAAAGTTGCACGGCGAAGGCTTGTCGGTGCCAGTGGAGCAAATCATCACCACCCCCAACACCGTGCAGGGCCTGGACATGCTGATGCGCCTGCTCGCGCGCCCCGGCGACACGGTGCTGCTCGATGCGCCGTGCTACTTCAACTTCCACGCCAACCTCGCCCTGCACGGAGTCAAAGTGCTTACCATCGAGCGGCGCCCCGACCGTTTCGACTTTGTCGCCCTCGAACAGCTGCTGGCCGAACATCGCCCCAGCCTGTACCTCACCACAGGCGTGCTGCACAACCCGACCGGGCATTCGTTCAGCCCCGGCCAGGCGTTCCGGCTGTTGCAACTGACGCGCCAGTACCAGTGCCACATTATCGAGGATGACCTCTACGGCGACCTGCACCCCAACCCGCCACCGCGCCTGGCCGCCCTCGCCGGCCTGGACCAGGTGACGTACCTGTCGGGTTTCTCCAAGATCCTCAGCGCCAACACCCGCGTCAGCTACGTGGTGGCCGCGCCGCAACTGGCCGCCAACCTGACCAACATGAAGCTGATGAGCGGCGGCATCACCTCGGAGCTGTTTGAACAGGTGGTGTACCGCATGCTCAGCGAAGGCAGTTACGCCAAGCATCGCAAGCGCATGCAGCAGCGCTTGATGGAGGCCGGCGGGCGCGTCGAGCAATGGCTCAAGCGTTGCGGTTGCGTGTTGCCGATGGGTTATGAAGGCGGGATGTTTATCTGGGCGCACCTGCCGCCGGGGGTGAACGGCGAGCTATTGGCCCAGGACGCCTTGAAGCAAGGCATGGTACTGGCGCCGGGCACGCTGTTTGGCTACGACCCGGCGCTGCCGGAGGCGATGCGCTTCAATGTGGCCCACAGTGATGCGCCACAGGTGCACCAGGTGTTCGAAGCGCTGCTGCGCAAGCACCGCGCTAGCGGCGATGGGCCAGCGAGCGCACGCAACGATCCCCCAGGCTCTGCACGCCCTGCACCAGCAACACCAGCACAACCACCGTCACCACCATGATCTCGTTGTTGAAGCGCTGGTAGCCGTAGCGAATCGCCAGGTCGCCCAGCCCACCGCCGCCAATCACCCCGGCCATCGACGAAAAGCCGATCAGCATCACCAGGGTCAACGTCACCCCGGCCACCAGCGCCGGCAGAGCTTCGGGCAGCAACACCTTGAGGATCACATGGCGGATATCGCCGCCCATGGCCACGATGGCTTCGATGCGGCCCTTGTCCACTTCGTCCAGCGCGGTTTCGACGATGCGCGCAAAAAATGGAAACGCGCCAATGGTGATCGGCACCACGGCGGCGGTGCTGCCCAGGGTGGTGCCGACGATCAGGCGCGTCAGCGGGATCAACGCGATCAGCATCACCACAAACGGCAGCGAGCGCCCGAGGTTGATCACAGCACCCAGCCCACGGTTCAGGCGTGGCAATGGCAACAACCCCCCGCGTCGGCTGATAAACAGCAACACGCCCAGCGGCAAGCCGATCAATAAGGTAAACAAACCGGCCAACAGCACCATGTACAGGGTTTCGCCGGTGGCGTTGAGCAGCAGTTGCAGAATGTCGTTCCAATCGGTCTTCATACCGCCCTCACCACTTGCAGGCTGGGGGCAAGCGAACGACCCAGGCGCGACGCCGGATCGGCTTGCAGTTGCACCAACGTGCCGCTTTCCACCACGCGGCCATCGGCCAGGGACACCGCGCTGTCGCAAATCGCCTTGACCACTTCCAGCTCGTGGGTAATCAGCACAATGGTCACCCCCAGCTTGCGATTGATGTCGCGCAACAGCTCCAGGATTGACGCCGTGGTTTCCGGGTCTAGCGCACTGGTGGCTTCGTCCGACAGCAAATACGCCGGCCGCGCCGCCAGCGCACGGGCGATGCCTACACGTTGTTTCTGCCCGCCCGACAGCTGCGAAGGAAACGCCTGGGCCTTGTCACTCAACCCCACCAACGCCAACAACTCGGCGACCCGCGCCGCGCGCTCGGCCTTGGGCACGTTGCCGATCTCCAGCGGCACCGCGACGTTATCCGCCACGTTGCGCGAATGCAGCAGGTTGAAGCCCTGGAAGATCATGCCGATACGCTGGCGTTGCTCGCGCAGGGCCTTGCCGGTGAGTTGCGTGAGGTCCCGTCCGTCCAGCAGGATGCGCCCGCTGCTCGGCCGTTCCAGCAAATTGAGGCAGCGCAGCAAAGTGCTTTTGCCCGCGCCACTGCGCCCGACGATGCCAAAGATCGAGCCTTCGGCGATATGCAGCGAGACGTTATCCAACGCCGGCGGCTGGCCGTCGGCATAGGTTTTGCTGACGCCCTCGACGACGATCATTCGACCGCCACCGGGATCACCGAGCCGGCATACTTCTCGGTAATGAACTTGGCCACCTGCGGCGAGCGCAGGTCCTTGGCCAATTGCTCGATGCGCGGGTCTTGCGCCAGTTTCGGCGTGGTCACCAGGATATTCGCGTAGGGATTGCCCTTCGCCGCTTCCAGGCCCAACGCATCCTTGGCCGGCTCCAGGCCTGCTTCCAGGGCGAAGTTGCCGTTGATCACCGCCAGGTCCACATCATCCAGGGCGCGGGGGATCTGTGGCGATTCGATTTCAAGGATCTTCAAGTGCTTGGGGTTTTCGGCGATGTCCTTGGGCGTGGCCTGGTCCTTGGCCGCATCATTGAAACCCGGCTTGAGCTTGATCAAGCCATTGGCTTGCAACAGGTACAGGGCGCGGCTCAGGTTGGTGACGTTGTTCGGCACGGCGACGGTGCCTTTGTCCGGCACCTGGTCGAAGCTTTTGTGGCGGCGCGAATAAATGCCCAGCGGCTCAATGTGTACGGTGGCGGCCACGGTGAATTTCTGCCCCAGCGCTTGCTCCTGGGAATTGAGGTACGGCAGGTGCTGGAAGTAATTGGCGTCCACATCACCATGGGCCAGCAACTCGTTGGAGTTCACGCCGCTGGGGATCTCGATGATTTTCAGCTTCAGGCTCGGGTCGAGTTTCTGCACGTATTCGAGGATCTGCGCGTGGGGAATCGGGTCGGCAGCGACGCGCAAGGCATCGGCGGCCGACACGTGAAATGAGGCCAGCAACACTGCCAGGGTAAGGGCGGATTTCTTCAACATGGGTGAGCTCCAGATCAGGCGGACAGTGCTTGGGGAAGTGTGGCGTCGGCGTAGAAACGTTGGGCGACATCGGGGTGCGAACGCAGGCGGCCTTTCAGGTAATTCCAGCCAACGTCGCGCAGCAGCGGGTTGCGCGGGTCGCTCTCGGGGCCGTGGGCGTCACGCAGCAGCTCGGGGGCGAGCTGGTACACCGGCACCACCGCGTCCAACTGCGCGCCGAGGAAAAACGCCAGGGACAAGCGTTCACTGCCCACCGGTGGCGAGACCACACGGTGCACGGTGGCACGCAGGTAACCGTTGCTGGCCAGCTCCAGCAATTCGCCGATATTCACCACCAGCGTGTCAGGACGCGGCGACGCATCGATCCAGCGGCCCTCTTCCACTTCCACCTGCAAGCCGGCTTGCTGGTCTTGCAGCAGGAAGCTCAAGAAACCGGAGTCCTTATGCGCGCCGACGCCTTGGCGACTTTGCTGCGCATGGCGGCCGGGGTAGCGGATCAACTTGATATGTTCGTTGGGTTTGCTGCCGTACAGCGCATCGAAGGCGTTTTCCGGCAGGGACAAGGCCTGGGCAAACGCGCGCAACAGGCGCAGGGCCATTTGCGTCATCGCCTGCTGCCAGGCGAGCACCAACGGCTTGAGGTCGGGCAACGTCTGCGGCCACAGGTTGGGGCCTTGCAGGCGGGCCCAGGCGGCGGGGTGTTGTTGCACATCCAGCGGCTCGCGCTCGGCGCCCACATCGAACTGTTCGCGCAGGTCTGGCTGGCCGCGGGTGATCTCCGAGGCGGCGCGGTTATAACCGCGAAAATGTGGCGAATGGATCATGCCCACAGCGAGTTTGTCGGCTTCGGGCAAGGCAAAAAATGCCCGCGCCTGCTGCTGCACCTGGGCGAGCAGCGCCGGGTCGATGCCGTGGCCGGTGAGGTAGAAAAAACCGATATGCCGCGCGGCAGAACGCAGCTCGTCGAGGAACTGCTGGCGTTGCTGGGGGCCGGCGTCGAGCTGTGACAAGTCCAGCAGCGGCAAGGTGGTGATTGACTGAAGCTGCGACATCGGCGGCTCACTCCATGAACGTCTTGGGTTGGAGCGACCAATCTAAATGATCTTAAAAAATCGTAATAAATACCTTTTTAGCATTAGCTTAGTCGGGTAGGTACGGCCCACAGGCCAAGGAACCAAACCGTACAAACCACCACTACGAGGTACCAAGCCCAACGAGCGATCATGATGAGCACGATAAACAGCACCCCACCTCAACCTTACTTCGCGCCGTCACCCTCAGCCGACGAAGGCACTCAGTCCGAGCGGGCAGGACGTTCGAAGAGAGGGATCGCAGAATCCAGCAAGCGCTGGCCTGATGGCGTGCTCACCGTTGCGATAGATATCGACGATATCTGGAGCAGGGCTGTCGTAACCAGTGCAATACGGGAGTGGGAAAAACATACACCCGCCCTCAAGTTCAACATTGTCTCGGGCAAACAGGGAGACATCAGAATTTCCGGCGACGAGCAGACAAAAGGCGACTGGTCTGTCATTGGCACGGATGCGAAGCTCGTACCCAAAGACCAACCCACTCTGCATTTGAAAAGGCAGGACGACTTAACGCTGGCCCATAACATCGCCTTGCACGAATTTGGCCATGCTCTGGGCTTGGAGCACGAACATCAACATCCAGACCGCACGATCAAATTCGACGAGAAAAGCCTGTATGAATCATTCAGAAATGCGGGGGTTGCAGACGACGATATCGAAAACCATATTGTCTGGCAGTGGCCGGCGGAGAATCGGCTAGTCACTGACTACGATGAACATTCGATCATGCATTATGAGTTCGACGCCGACACCACCGAAGACAAGAAAGAGTACCCGCCAAAGACCGAGCTCTCCGAGGGCGATAAAAAAATCATTCGACAACTCTACACCCCAAAGAAATTCAAGGAGGCTGATACCTCTCGGTAACCGCTTGAATAAGGCGTCGGTACGGCGTTATCCCGGCAACGGAATCACCCGCAACGGCCTTACCGACTTATACGAAAAACTTGAATAAATCTCTTTGACGCACGGAAGCGTTTGCAACACCTCCCGCGCAAACTCGCCAAAGGACTCCAAATCCTTGGCCACCACTTCCAGCAAAAAGTCATAGCGCCCCGACACGTTATGGCACGCCACAATCTCCGGGATCTCCAACAAGCGCTGTTCAAACGCGCGGGCGATTTCCTGGGTGTGGCTCTCCATCATGATGTTCACAAACGCGGTCACCCCATACCCCAGCGCCTTGGGCGACAGGATCGCCTGGTAGCCGCTGATCACCCCGCTCTCCTCCAGGTTGCGCACCCGCCGCCAGCACGGCGAGGTGGTCAGGGAGACGCGGTCGGCCAACTCGGCCACCGTCAGGCGGGCATTGCCTTGCAGCGCGTTTAAAAGGGCTTTGTCGGTACGGTCCAGGCTTACGGGCATAACGTGCCTCTAATCATTATTTTTATGGGCTTTTCGTTCACTGGTGTGGGAAATGTCAGCAAACTTTGCAACGTTCATCTGTGGTTATGAGCATAGCATTGTAGGAAATAAGGAGCGTCCGACATGAACAATAAACACAATGCATTCGGCTTTTCCACCCGCGCCATCCACCACGGCTACGACCCTCAGGACCACCATGGCGCCCTCGTGCCGCCTATTTACCTATCCGCCACCTTCGCCTTTCCTACCGCCGAATACGGTGCCGCCTGCTTTGCCGGTGAGGAAAACGGGCACTTCTACACGCGTATTTCCAACCCGACCCTCGCCCTGCTGGAATCGCGCATGGCCACCCTGGAAAACGGCGAAGCCGCCGTCGCGTTCAGCTCCGGCATGGGCGCGATTGCCGCGACGTTCTGGACCTTGCTGCGCCCCGGTGATGAGGTGATCGTCAGCCAGACGCTTTACGGCTGCACCTTCGCCCTGCTGCACCATGGCATCGGCGAGTTCGGCATCAAGGTGCGCCACGTTGACCTGACCGACCTGGACGCGCTGCGCGCGGCCCTCAACCCCGCCACCCGCATGATCTACTGCGAAACCCCGGCCAACCCCACCCTGCAACTGGTGGATATCGCCGCCGTGGCCGCCCTGGCCCATGCACAGCCGAATATCACCGTGGTGGTCGACAACACCTACTGCACGCCGTACCTGCAACGTCCGCTGGAACTGGGCGCCGATGTGGTGGTGCATTCGGCCACCAAGTACCTCAGCGGGCACGGCGATATCACCGCCGGCATTGCCGTGAGCAGCCACGCCCTGGCGCAACGCATCCGCCTGCAAGGGCTCAAGGACCTGACCGGCGCGGTGATGTCGCCGCAGGATGCGTCCTTGCTGATGCGCGGCCTGAAGACCCTGGCCCTGCGCATGGACCGCCATTGCGCCAACGCCCAGGCCGTGGCCGAAGCCTTGCAGGCCCACCCGGCCGTGCAGTGGGTGACCTACCCCGGGCTACGATCTTTCCCACAATACGAATTGGCACAGCGCCAGATGAAAATGCCCGGTGGCATGATCGCGTTCGAACTCAAGGGTGGCATCGACGGCGGGCGCCGCTTCATGAACGCGCTGCAACTGTTCACCCGCGCCGTCAGCCTCGGGGATGCCGAGTCACTGGCCCAGCACCCGGCCAGCATGACCCATTCCACCTACACCCCGGAGCAGCGCGCGCACCACGGCATCAGCGAAGGCCTGGTGCGGTTGTCGGTCGGCCTGGAGGATGTCGCCGACCTGTTGGCGGATGTGCACCAGGCGCTGGCCAAAAGCACGCGCACAGCACCGCGCCACGCCGCCAGGGTCGAGCACGCGTTGAAATAGACCATAGACCCGACGTTATTCTTTCCTACATCGGTGGTCGGATCGCTCCGACTACCGTTATGCAGTTTTAATCTAGATTAATCCGGATTGGATCCCCTTCCCGCCGCCCCGCTGTACTAGCATACGTCTCGGCGGGAAGCGCTCTCATCGTGGGGTATTCGCACTAGTTGATTCCCGTCGCGTCATGGCTGAATACCTGCACTCGAAACTCATGGACGAAGTAGATGAACTCACATCTGTTCCCACATATAGGCAACGTCATCGCCAGCACCGGCAGTCGCCATTTCCCACGTATGCTGCATGACCTGATCCTCACTCAACTGGCCGTGGACGCCACCCATATCACCCAGCTGCGGGTCAGTTCCGAAGGGCACACCCGCCGCGCGATCAGCCCGGTCTACACCGACTCAGTGGCGGCCATGGGTGAAGAGCAACCCGCCGCCCAACTGCACCTCACGCGCCACAAGGACGATGTGCGCTACGTGCTCTCGGTGTACCGCTCACACCCTTCGGAAAATTTCTCGCCCCAGGAACGCAGCATGTTGCAGGACTTCTCCACACTGCTGCTGCCCATGGTGGAAAAACACATCGCCGCGATCCAACCGTGCCGGCTCGACAACGATTCGGTAATGGCACAGAACCAGGGCATCGAAACCCTGCGCCGACGCATCGAAGAACGCCTGGTG
The DNA here is from genome assembly GCF_003852405.1 of Pseudomonas sp. KBW05. Classification (GTDB taxonomy): domain Bacteria; phylum Pseudomonadota; class Gammaproteobacteria; order Pseudomonadales; family Pseudomonadaceae; genus Aquipseudomonas. The sequence goes on along the minus strand of NZ_QAJM01000026.1, from coordinate 40,973 downwards.
CAATCGGGGCTGACCTTGTCCAGGCGTGAGCTGGAAGTGTGCGTCGGCCTGCTGGCGGGGCGCACTGCGCCGGAGCTGGCGGAGCAGTTGGCGTTGAAGGTCAACACCATTGAAAGCTACCTCAAGCGCGCGTCGATCAAGCTGGGGATCAGCGGGCGGCATTCGTTGTTGCGGTGGATGTATGCAACAGAAGACACCCGAGACCTCTAAGCCAACCCATCTCTAAATGTGAGAGCGGGCTTGTGTGGGAGCGGGCTTGCTCGCGAAAGCGGTACATCAGTCGCTATTTTCGGTGACTGACACGCCGCCTTCGCGAGCAAGCCCGCTCCCACATTTTTGACTTTCATTGTTCAGAAAATCTCGTCCGGCTCAATCCCGCGCCAACGCCTCAATCGGGTCCAGCCGCGCCGCATTCCGCGCCGGCACAAACCCAAACACAATCCCGATCAATGTCGAACAGGCAAACGCCGTCACCACCGAGCCCAGGGAAAACACCATTTCCCACTCCTTCACAAACAGCGAAAACAACCCACCCAACGCATACGACAGCGCGATCCCGATGATCCCGCCGATCAAACACACCATCACCGCCTCCACCAGGAACTGCTGCCGAATATCCGACTGCCGCGCCCCCACTGCCATGCGAATGCCGATCTCGCGGGTGCGCTCCGTCACCGACACCAACATGATGTTCATCACCCCGATGCCGCCCACCAGCAAGGAAATCACCGCGATCAACGACAGCAGCAACGCCAGCGAGCGGCTGGTTTTCTGCACCGTCTGCATGATGCTGTCGAGGTTGTTGGTGAAGAAGTCCTTGGTGCCGTGGCGTTGCAGCATCAACTGGTTGACGTTGTCTTCCACCACCTTGCTCGGCTGGCCGTCCTTGATGCGCACGGTGATGCTGTCCAGATGGCGCTGCCCGAGCAACCGCCCCGCCGCCGTTTCATACGGCACCCACACGTTCAACGCTTTGCTTGCGGCAAACATGTTCTTGTTGTCGGCGGTCACACCAATCACAGTGCACGGCAGGTTGCCCACCAGGATCACCTGGCCCAACGGGTCAACGTTTGCACCAAACAGGCGCTGGCGGGTGTTGTGGTCGATCACCACCACCTGCGCCTGGCGCCGCGCATCGCTTTCGCTGAAGGCGATGCCGGCTTCAAGCTTCAGGCCCTTGACCTTGAAGTAACGGTCGCTGACGCCATTGACCTGCGCATCCAGGTCGATATTGCCAAAACGCAGCAACAGGTGGCGGCCCACCACCGGCGTGGCGCTGTCCACGTAATACAGCTGGTTCAGCGCGTCCACGTCCGAGGGCAGCAACGTCTCGATGGCCGACGCGCGGCTGTCGCCGAAACTGCTGCCGGGAAAGATATCGATGGTGTTGCTGCCAATCGCCTGGATGTCCTTGAGCACATAGCGCTTGGCGCCTTCGCCGATGGCCGAGATCGACACCACCGAGGTGATGCCGATGACAATCCCCAGCATGGTCAGCAAGGTGCGCATGCGGTGGGACACCAGCGCGACCCAGGCCATGTTGAACGCTTCCTTGAACAACCCCAGGCTCGCCACCAGGCGTCGCGCGCCGCTGCGCTTGGGCTCAATCGGTGCATCGCTGGGCAGCTCCAGTCCGGTATTGCGCGTGTCACTGACGATCTCCCCATCACTGACCTCGACGATGCGCTGGGCATTGGCCGCCACCTTGGGATCATGGGTGACGATAATCACCGTGTGCCCGGCCGCGTGCAGCTCGGCGAGGATCTGCATGACCTCCTTGCCACTCGCCGTGTCGAGGGCGCCGGTGGGTTCGTCGGCGAGGATCACTTCACCGCCGTTCATCAACGCGCGGGCGATACTCACCCGCTGTTGCTGCCCGCCAGAGAGCTGGCTGGGGCGATGGCTAACGTGGCCAGCCAGGCCCAGGCGCGCGAGCAACTCCCGCGCGCGGCTGTGGCGTTGGGTTTGCGGCGTACCCGCGTAGATCGCCGGCATTTCCACGTTGTGCAACGCACTCAGGTGCGTCAGCAGGTGGTAACGCTGAAAGATGAACCCGAAGTAGTCGCGGCGCAGTTCGGCCAACTGCTCGTCGCCCAATGAACGGGTCTCGATGCCATTGATCTTGTAGCTGCCGGCCGTGGCGTAATCCAGGCCGCCGAGGATATTCATCAGGGTGGATTTACCCGAACCCGATGCGCCGATGATCGCCAGCATTTCACCGGCCTCGATCGTCAGGTCGATGCCCTTGAGCGCAATGAATTCACGCTCGCCGGCCATGAAACTGCGGGTGATGCCCTTGAGTTCCAACAGTGGCTGGCTCATCCGTCAGTTCCCCGCCACGGCGGGCGTGGCGTCGCCGATCACCACGGTGTCGCCCTCGGTCAGGCCGTCGAGGATCTGCACCTTGACGTTATTGTTGATACCGGTCTTCACCTCGCGGGACTGCGCCCGACCTTTGGCGTCCAGCACCCGCACAGCATAGCGGCCGTCGTTGTTACGCGCACCGAGCGCGGCCACCGGTACGATCAATGCGGCCTGGGCGGTGGCGAGCACGATGCGCACCTGGGCAGTCATGGCAATGCGCAGGCGATGGTCGGGGTTGGGCACGTCGAACAGCGCGTTGTAGAACACCGCCGTGTTCTGCTTGGGCGTGCCGGCAGCCTGGGTTTCGAGGAAGTTCTGCGGTGCCGGCTCCGTGCCGCGCAACGTGGCGTAGTAGCGCTTGTCGGCCTCGCCCAGGATGGTGAAATACACCTTCTGGCCAGGGCTGATATGGATCACATCCGCCTCCGAGACCTGGGCCTTGACGGTCATGGTGTCCAGGTCTGCCAGTTTCAGCAGCACCGGCGCCAGTTGGCTGGCGATCACCGTCTGGCCTTCCTGGGTAACAATACCCACCACGTCGCCATCGATGGGCGCGACGATACGGGTGTAGGCCAGGTTGATCTTGGCAGTGTCGATCTGGATATGCGCGCTCTTGATCTGCGCATCCAGGGACAACAAGTTGGCCTGCTGCACCTGGAACGTCGACTCGGCACTCTCGAAATCCTGGCGCGACACCGACTCGTCATCCTGCAAGCCCTTGTAGCGCTCATACACCGCCCGCGCCTGCTTGAGCTGCGCCGCCGTGGCGCGGCGCTGGGCCTGGAGGTTTTCTTCATCGACCTGGGCCTTGCGCAGGGTGTTCTGCAGAATCTGCGGATCGATTTCCGCCAGCCACTGGCCCTGCTTCACCTTGTCGCCGACCTTGACCTTGAGCGACTTCAACTGCCCGGACACCTGGGCGCCGACATCGACCTGCTTGATGCCCTCCAGCAAGCCGGTGGCCAACACGGCGTTTTCGATATCACCGCGCTCGGCCGTGGCGGTGAGGTATTGCGGCCCCTCGGCGGGGGCTTGCACGGTGTAGACAATCAGGCCAATGGCAATGGCCAACACGCTGAACAGACCCGCTTTGCGAAATTTTGAAGTGTGCATAAATGACCATAAACAAGGGGTGAAATGCGCTCTAACGCGGGCACGGTTCAAAAATGTGGGAGCGGGCTTGCTCGCGAAAGCGGTGTGTCAGTCAAAGATGTTCCAACTGAACCAACGCATTCGCGAGCAAGCCCGCTCCCACACTGGGTTCGGTGTACATCCGTCACGAAACGCCCTCTCGCATCACCGCACCTTGTAACCACCACTGGGCAAGCCCCTGCACATTCGGCGCCTTGAGCAAGGTGAAGTGATTGCCGCCGCCATACCACACCTCCAGCTCCCTGCCCTGGCGGCGCCAGCCTTCGATCATCAAGCCCTGCTCCCGCTGATTGCCGGCCGCATCCAGCGCCGGGTCTTGCGCCAACACCAAGCGCACCACGCCGTCAAAGCGCCGGCCCGGCCGGTACACCGTGCGCAACGCCGCCCCATAGGTGCGGGCCGGCCCGTCCATCGCCGCCACGCTGGCCCGCGCCGGCAACAAGCCAACCGCGACCATGCCGGCATGCAAGCTTTGGCGCTGCGCCACCTCATCGCGCCCGGCGAAGTCCAACGGCTCGATCCCCAAGGACTTGCCCGCCGCCAGCTGCATCGACTCGATCAAGCGCAGCAACGCCGCCGTGGTCGTGTACGCGCGGCCCGTGCCGCCCGGCGCTTCGCTGTCGATCACCGTGAGCGACGCCACCTCGCGCCCTTGCGCCTGCAGCTGCAACGCCATCTCCAGCGCGACCCAGCCGCCAAACGAATGCCCGACCAAGTGCACCGGGCCGTGCGCACTTTCCTGCGCCAGCGCCGCCAGATTCGCGCGCGCCGCCGCTTCCACCTGGCTGTGGGGCACCGCCTCGCCATCCAGGCCACGGGGCTGCAAGCCAAACAGCGGCCAGTCGCGCCCCAGGGCTTCGCTCAACCCGACAAAGCCGGTGACGCTGTCCCCCGCCCCCGGTACGCAAAACAGCGGCGCATGCCCGGCACGCCCGCTCTGAATGCGCAGCAAGGGCGAATGTGCCGCCTGTGCCACGGGTCCGCAGGTCGCCAATGCCTCTGTGATTGCATGGCCCAGCGCCTGGATATGCGGCGCCTGCATCATGCTCTGGTGATCACCCGGCACTGGCACCTGGCACAACTGCCCCGGCGCCAGTGCGTCTGCCCAGCCGAGCGAATCGCTACCCCGCGCCAATTCGGTGGGGCGCTCTTGCGCGCTGAACAGATGCACCGGTATCGGTAACGGGAACAGGCTGTAATGCGCCAGCGCATGCCCATGCCCGACTTCCCGTGCCAAATAGTTCGCCAAGTCGGCATCCGTCGCCGCCGCCATTTGTGCGTGCAGCAAACCGGCCGCGCGGCAGCGTTGCAGCAACTCGGCAAAGTCCAGCTGTGCAAGGTCCGCGTCCAACTGCCCAAGGCTCGCCAACAAATCTTCCCGGCCCTGGCTTTTCCAGTACGCCGTGCACTGCAACAGCAACTGGCGCTTGAGCGCATCCGCCCCGCTCCAGCGCGCCTTGCCTTGATCGGTCAGGCGCGGCACGTAGCTGTCGAGCAAACCGAGGAACGCGACCGGCTCATCCGCACCCAGCAACTGCATCGCCACTTCATAGGCCAGCACGCCGCCAAACGACCAGCCGGCCAGCCGATACGGGCCATGGGGCTGGATGCTGCGGATCAAGCCGACCAGCCGCGCGGCCAGGCCTTCCATGCTGTTCAGGTGCGGCTCGCCGAGGGCCACGCCCGGCAGGCCATAGATCGGATAGTCGCCGGGCAGATGCTGGCCCAGCGCCGGAAAATACACGTCCATACCGCTGAACTCGTGGACCAGGAACAACGGCGCCTGGCTGCCAGCGCTGCGCACGGTAATCACCGGACTATCGCGCAACGGTTCGTCGCTACGCTGACGCAACAGCGCCGCAACGGCGGCGACATTGGCATGCTGGAACAGCTCCGCCAGGGAAACCGGCAACCCCGCTTCCTCCAACACGTTCACCAACCGGATCGCCAGCAACGAATGCCCACCCAGCTCAAAGAAGCTGTCATGCCGCCCCACCTGTTCCAGCTTCAGCACCTCGGCCCAGTGCTGTGCAAGGGCGTGCTCCAGTGCATCGGCCGGCGCTTCGAATTCACGGCTGATCAGCGCCTGCAACGGCGGCACGGGCAAGGCTTTGCGATCCACCTTGCCATTGCCGGTCAACGGCAGCCTTGCCAATGCCACATAGGCCGACGGCAGCATGTACTCCGGCAATTGGTCGAGCAGATGGGCGCGCAGCTGGTCGATCTCCAGGGGCTGCGTCGCCCAGGTGAAATACGCCACCAGGCGCTTGTCTCCCGGCACGTCCTCGCGGGCCAGCACCACCACGTCCTGGATACCCGCCAAGGTGCCCAGGCGCGCTTCAATCTCGCCCAGTTCAATGCGGAAACCGCGGATCTTGACCTGGTCGTCATTACGCCCGATGCACTCCAGCAGGCCGTCCGCCGTCCAGCGGCCAAGGTCGCCGGTGCGGTACAGCAGCGCGCCGCCATTGAACGGGTCGGCGACAAACTTTTCGGCAGTCAACGCCGGGCGATTCAAATAGCCCAGGGCCACGCCATCGCCACCGATGCAGATTTCCCCGGCCACGCCCAACGGCACGGGCTGCAAGTGCGCATCCAACACATGCACCTGGGTGTTGGAAATCGGCCGGCCGACGGGCACGCTGTCGGCGCCATCGGCCAACGCGCGCACCTCATGGGTGGTGGCGTAGGTGGTGCTTTCCGTCGGCCCGTAGCAATGCACCAGGCGCAGTGCCGGTGCCCGCGCCAACAGCCGGCGAAACGCCGCCGGGTCAGCCCGCTCGCCGCCGCACAGCAAGATGCGCAAGCCTGCCAGGGCCTCGGGGATCAGTTGCACATAGTGGTTGAACAACGCCGTGGTCACGAACAGCACCGTCACCTCGGCCAAAGCCGCGCCAAACGCCACCGGGTCGAGCACGGTGGCGTGGTCGATCACCTGGATCTGCCCACCGTTGAGCAACGGCCCCCACACGTCCATGGTGCTGGCGTCGAACGCCGGGTTGGAGGCGAACGCCACGCGGTCGCTGGCATTGAAGTCGGCATAGCCATTGTTGAGCACCAGCCGCGTGATGCCGCGATGGGGCACCAACACACCTTTGGGCGTGCCGGTGGAGCCGGAGGTGTACATGATGTACGCCACGCTTTCCGACGACTGCGACAGGCCGGGGTTGTGGCTCGGTTGCGGGTCGAGGGTCAGGCTGTCCAGGTCCAACCGTTGAACCGCGCCATCGACAACGGTATCGCTGCGCGTCAACACGCAGGCGGCCGCACTGTCTTGCAGCATGAACCCCTGGCGTTCGGCAGGCGCGTGGATATCCAGCGGCACATAGGCAGCCGCGCACTTGAGCACGGCCAGTTGGCTGACCAGCAGGTCCACGGAGCGCGGCAACAGCAGCGCAACGTTATCGCCGGCACGCACCCCCAGCCCCAGCAGATGATGGGCCAGACGGTTGGCGCGGCGGTTCAGCTCGCCATAACTCAGCCCTTGCGCGCCCTCCACCACGGCCAGCGCGTCGGGACGCGCCTGGGCCTGGGCTTCGAACAGGCGCTGCACCGTGTGCTCCCGCGGAAACACGCGCGTGGTGGCATTGAATCCGGCCAACTGCCGGCGCTCGGCAATCGACAGGATCGGCAAGTGGCCGATGACAACCTCGCTGTCGTGCTCCAACGCCTGCACCAGTTGCTCCACGGCGGTGTGCAGGTAGTCGCAGAGACGCCGCGCGCCCTGCCCCACGGCCTTCAAGGCGAAACCGTCCGCCAGGTCATCAACACTCAGGGACAAGCCGTAATTACTGTGTTCCTCGGCCTTGAGCAGCTGAATGCCCTGCCAGCCCTCGCTGCCCACCGGCGTGGCGCTGTGGCGATAGTTGAACAGCGTGCCAAACAACGGCGTACCCACCGGCACGCCGCTGCAACGCTGGGCCAGCGCCAGCGGCGCGTGTTCATGGCTGAGCAACTGGGTCAGGCGCCCGTGGGTCGCGCGCAACGCTTCAAGTACGCTGCGCTCCCCCAGATCGACCCGCAGCGGCAAGGTATTGATAAACACCCCAATGGCGCGCTCGGCCCCTTCACCACCGTGCAAGCGGCCGAGCATTACCGTGCCGAACACCACCTGATCGCGGCCCGCAACCTTGCCCAGCACATGGGCCCAGGCCAGGTGCATCAGGCTCGCGGCGCTGACGCCCGCTTGCCGCACCTGCACCCGCAGGCGCTGGCTCAACGGTGCATCAATCAGCCGCTGGACATGCTCATCGGCGCCCAGCGCTTCGACGTCGGTCGGCTCATCGATGGCGCCGAGCATCTCGCTAAAGAACGCCGCGTGATCATCCACGCCCAGGCGGGTCTGGGCCACATAGTTGCGATACGGCACGGCCGCGCCGAGGGTGTGCGCTGTGCCCAGCAGGAACGCCTGCATTTCGTGCTGCAGGATGTCCAGGGCGATGTGGTCCATTACCAGGTGATGGAACAGCAAGGTGGCGACCACGCGCTGCGGCTCCTCGACGTACACCAGGCGCATCAACGGCGCCTGGGCCAGGTCCAGGCGTGGCGGCAACGGCCCGGTTTCGACGCGCAGCGCGGCCTCGCGCCACACCACTTGCAGCGGTTCTTCCAGGCCATCCCAATGGAACGACGAACGCAACGCGTCATGGCGCTGGATCACCGCCTGCAAGGCCTGGGCAAACGCGTCCAGACGCGCGCGGCTGTCGAAGGCGAACTGCGCGCGCAGCACATAGTCGTCGCTGCCCTGCGCGGCGCGGTGGTGGTAGAGCATGCCGGCCTGCAACGGCGCCAGCGGGTAGATGTCCTGCACATTCGCTGCACCACCGGGGATGCAGGCAACAACCCGGTCGATGGCCGCTTGATCGAGGGTGATCAGCGCCAGCAGGCCCGGGGTGATGTGCGTGCAATCTTGCGCAATGCGATTGGCCGGCACCGCGACCTCGCGCCCGCCGCCCAGCGCGGCAGCCAACGCTGCCAACGTCGGCTGGCCAAACAACACTTTCACATCCGCCGACAGCCCGAGACGGCGCATGCGCCCCACCAGGCTCACCGCCAGCAGCGAGTGCCCGCCCAGTTCGAAGAAGTTGTCGTGACGCCCTACGCGCTCCACGTTGAGCAACTCGGCCCACAGGCTGGCCAGGGCGATTTCCGTATCGCCCTGGGGCGCTTCGTAGTCGCGTGTGATCACTGAATCCGCGCCCGGCGCGGGCAAGGCCTTGCGGTCGAGCTTGCCGTTGGGGCTCAGGGGCAGCGCGTCGAGGTGCACGAACAGCGACGGCACCATGAAGTCCGGCAGGTGTTGCAACAGATGGCCGCGCAGGGCGTCGATCTCGCTGCGCACGCCGGTGTAGTACGCCACCAGGCGCTCGTCGCGGGCGATCACGGCGGCTTCATCGACGCCCAGATAGTCGATAAGACGCGCGTGGATTTCCCCCAGCTCGATGCGCAGGCCACGGATTTTCACCTGGTCGTCGTTACGCCCAAGGTATTCAATAGTGCCGTCGGGCAAATAGCGGCCAAGGTCGCCCGTGCGGTACATGCGCGCGCCGGTGAACGGGTCCTTGAGGAAGCGTTCGGCCGTCAGCTCAGGCCGGTTCAGATAACCCCGCGCCACTTGCACGCCACCGATAAACAGCTCGCCCACCACCCCCAGCGGCACCGGTTGCAACTGCGTGTCCAGCACGTACATGCGCGTGTTGGCGATGGGTTTGCCGATGGGCGTGTTGTCCGGCGTAACAGCGCCCGCGCAGGGCCAGGCGGTCACATCCACCGCCGCTTCAGTCGGGCCATACAGGTTGTGCAACTCGCTGCCCGGCAACTGCTGCTTGAAGCGCCGCACCAGACTGCCGGGCAAGGCTTCGCCGCTGCACATCACGCGCACCAGGCCAGCGGCCCGGGCCAGGTCGCCGTGGGCAAGAAACACGTCGAGCATCGACGGCACGAAGTGCAGCGTGGTGATGTGCTCGGCCTCGATCACTTCACACAGGTACAGCGGGTCTTTGTGCCCGCCGGGGCGTGCCATCACCAGCCGCGCGCCGGTGAACAGCGGCCAGAAGAACTCCCACACCGACACGTCGAAGCTGAACGGGGTTTTCTGCAAGACCGTGTCAGCGGCACTCAGACCGTAGGCGTCCTGCATCCACAGCAAGCGGTTGACCACCCCGGCGTGGTCGTTGATCACACCCTTGGGCTGGCCGGTGGAGCCGGAGGTGTAGATCACATAGGCGCCCACGGCGTTGACCTGCGGGTTGTCGACGGGCTGGTGCGACCAGGTCGGCTGCTCCAGGTCGATCACCGGCACTGTGCCCAGCAACGTGCGCGTCGAGCCCTGAGCCAGCACCACCAGCGGTGCGCTGTCTTCAAGCATGTAGGCGATGCGCTCGGGCGGGTACGTCGGGTCCAGCGGCACATAGGCGGCGCCGGCCTTGAGGATCGCGTACAGGCCGACCACCATCTCCAGGCCACGCTCCACGCAGATCGCCACCCGCGAATCCACTTGTACCCCCTGCTCCAGCAGGTGATGCGCCAACTGGTTGGCCCGAGCGTTCAGCTCCGCATAGGTCAACACATGGTCGCCCGCCTTGAGCGCAATGGCCTGCGGCGTGCGTGCCACCTGCGCTTCGAACATCCCGTGCAAGGTCTGCTCGAGATTGTAGTCCACCGCTGTCGCGTTGAACTCAACCAACAGTTGCTGGCGCTCACGCTCGTCCACCAACGGCGCATGGGCCAGCACCGCCTGATCGTTATCGACCATGGCCTGCAACACGCGGGTGAGGTAACCGGCATAACGGCGCACGGTCGCTTCATCGAACAAGGCCTGCGCATATTCCAGCGCGCCGAGAATGGCGCCCTGCACTTCGCCCAGGCCCAGGGACAGGTCGAACTTGGCGAAGTGGCTGTGTTCCAGGATGCCTTCCAGGGCCAGGTCGCCGAGGGCCAGGGCCGGCGCGCTGCTGTCCTGCCAGGTGAGCAGGGTCTGGAACAGCGGGCTGTGGGCCAGGCTGCGGGTGGGCCGGGTGATTTCCACCACTTGTTCAAACGGCAGGTCCTGATGGGCCTGGGCGGCCAGCGCCTGGGCCTTGACCCGCGCCAACAGCACTTCGCTGCTCACCTCGCCCGAGGTGTCGATGCGCACCGCCAGGGTGTTGACGAACAGGCCGATCAGCCCTTCTACCTCGACGCGATTGCGATTGGCCACGGGGGAGCCGATCACCACCTCCTGCTGCCCGGACAGCCGCGTCAGCAACGATGCCCACGCCGTCATCATGATCATGTAGAGCGTGCTGCCATGGCGTTGGCCCAGGGCCTTGAGCCCAGCGGTCAGGCGCTCATCCAGGCGCACCTCGACGCTGCTGCCGGCATAGTCCTGCCGCGCCGGGCGCGGGCGGTCGGTGGGCAAGGTGAGCAACACCGGCGCACCGGCCAGCGCTTGCTGCCAGTAAACACTTTGCCGATGCAGCACTTCACCGCTGAGCCACAGGCGCTGCCACACGGCAAAGTCGCCGTACTGGATCGCCAGCGGCGGCAACGGATCGGCCTGGCCCAGGCTGAAGGCCTTGTACAACGCCATCAGCTCGCGGGTGAGCACGCCCATGGAGCCGCCGTCGGAGACGATATGGTGCAGGGTCAGCAACAGCACATGGTGATCGTCGGCCAGCACGATCAAACGCCCACGCAGCAGCGGGCCGCGCTCCAGGTCAAACGGCGCCGACGCCTCGCCGTGGATCAATGCCTCCAGCGCCTGCTGGGGTTGCGGGTGGCGGCGCAGGTCCTGCACTTGCAGGGGCAGCACGTCTTCTGGCGGCAGGATCAGCACCCGCGCTTCGTCGCCGTGCTGGGCGAAGCGGCTGCGCAGGGTTTCATGCCGCGCGACGATCCGCGCCAGCGCCCGTTGCAGCGCCTCCACATGCAATTGCCCACGCAAACGCAGGCCGATGGGAATGTTGTAGGCGGTGTTGGCCCCTTCCAACAGCGCGAGGAACCATAGGCGTTGCTGGGCGAACGACAGCGGCACGGCTTCGTCGCGATTGGCCGGGAGGATGTCCGGCAAGGTGCTGCGCCCGGCGCTGGCCAGCACGTCGGCGACGGCGGCCAGTTCTGCGTTGGCGAACAGGTCGCCGAGCAACAACTCCACACCGAGGCGCTGGCGCACCTGCGAGACCATGCGCATCGCCAGCAACGAATGCCCGCCCAATTCAAAAAAGTGATCCCGTCGCCCAACCCGCTCCACTTGCAGCACATCGGCCCAAATCTGCGCCAGCACTGTTTCGATCTCGCCCTCAGGCGCCGCGTACTCGCGGCTGAATACGGCGGCCATGTCCGGCGCAGGCAAGGCCTTGCGGTCGAGCTTGCCGTTGGCGGTCAGGGGCAGTGCGGGCAGTTTTACGTAGGCTACCGGCACCATGGCGGCCGGCAGGTGCGCCACCAGGTGGGCGCGCAGTTCTGCGACGGTCAGCGGGTCCAGCTGCGGGTTCTCGGTGAAGTAGGCCACCAAGCGTTCTTCGCGCACCAGCACCACCACCTCCTGGACGCTCGGCAGTTGGTTGAACTGGCTTTCGATTTCCCCCAGTTCGATGCGCACCCCGCGAATTTTCACCTGATCGTCGTTGCGCCCCAGGTACTCAAGGTTGCCATCGGGCAACCAACGCGCCAGGTCGCCCGTGCGGTACATGCGCCCGGCGTTGAACGGGTCTTGCAGAAAGCGTTCGGCGGTCAGCTGCGGGCGGTGCAGATAGCCGCGTGCCACGCCCTTGCCGCCCACATACAACTCCCCCGCCACCCCCAACGGCACCGGGCGCAGTTGTTCATCCAACAGGTACACCGTGGCATTCGCGATAGGTTTGCCGATATGCAACGGCTGCCCCGCCTCGACCTTTCCGGACGTGGCCACCACCGTGGCCTCGGTGGGGCCGTAGTTGTTGATCACCTCGAAGCGCTGGCCACGGCCAAACTGACGCAGGCGATCACCGCCGATCAGCAAGGTGCGCAACGTCGGGTGCTCGATGCGCTGGCTGAAGGCGTACTCGGCTACCGGCGTCGGCAGGAAGCTCACATCCAACGGCTGCGCGCACCACCAGGCCAGCAGCGCGTCGATGTCCTCATTGCCGTCCTGGGCCGGTGGCAGGTGCAGGATCGCGCCCACGCACAGGGCCGGCCACACCTCCCAGGCCATCGCGTCAAAGCCGAAACCGGCGACGCTGGCGCTGTGGCGCCCGGCGCGCAGGTCGAAGGCGTGGCAATGCCAATCCACCAGGTTGGCCACCGTGTGGTGTTCCACCATCACGCCTTTGGGCTGGCCGGTGGAGCCGGAGGTGTAGATCACATAGGCGAGGTGCGCCGGCGTCATCGCTACCTCGGGGTTACACGCCGAGTGGTGCTGCCAGGTGTAGCGGTCGAGGTGGATCACCGGCACATCGAGGGCCGGTAAGCGCTCCAGCAACGCCTGCTGGGTCAGCACCGCCACCGGCGCGCTGTCGCTGAGCAGGTAGTGCAGGCGTTCGGCCGGGTGCGACGGGTCCACCGGTACATAACAGGCGCCCGCCTTGAGCACCGCGAGCAAGCCGGCCAGGGTGTCGAGGCCACGGCGGGCGACGACGGCCACGCGCTCGTCAGGCTTCACGCCCAGCGCCAGCAAGTGGTGGGCCAGGAGGTTGGCTTGTTGATTCAGCTCGCTATAGGTCAGTTGCCGACCTTGTTGCACGACGGCGATGGCATCCGGCGTGAGGGCGGCCTGGGCTTCGATGCGCGCGTGCAGCGTGCTGCCCTGGGGGAAATCGGCGCCGGTGGCGTTGAACTGTTCCAGCAGCAACTGCTGCTCGGCGGCGGGCACCACCGCGACCTGATCAAGCGCCGTCAGCGGCGCCTGCTCCAATGCCGTCACCAGGTTTTCGAGGGTGGTTTGCAGGTAGGCGCAGACACGCTGCGGATCGACCTCAGTGGTCGCCAGCAGCCGCAGGATAAAGCCGTCACCCAGGTCATCCACACTCAGGGTCAGCGGGTAATTGGTGCGCTCATCCGAGCGCAGCGTCGTGATGCCCTGCCACGCCGCCTGCGCTTCACTGTTGCCGGTGGCGCTGTGGCGATAGTTGAGCAAGGTGCTGAACAACGGCGTCGGCGCCAGCACGTCGCTGCACCGCTGGGCCAGGGCCAGCGGTGCGTGCTCATGGCGCAGCAGGCCGGTGAGGCGGGCGTGGGTGGTCTTGACGGCGCTGCGCACGTCCTCACCGCCCACATCCAGGCGAAACGGCAAGGTATTGATGAAAATCCCCAAGGCGCGCTCCGTGGTGTGCCCGCCGTGCATGCGGCCCATCAGCACCGTGCCGAACACCACCTGGGACTTGCCCGCCAGCGCGCTCAACACCCGCGCCCAGCCCAGGTGGAACAGGCTTGCGACGCTCACCCCCAGCAGCCGCGCCTGGGCGCGCAGGCGCTGGTTGAGTGCATCCTCTAGCGGCCAGTCGAGTTCGTTGATCCCGCGGCCATCGCCCTGCACATCCTGCAAGCCAAAGGGCAAGGTCGGCTCGACCACATCCCCGAGCATCTGCCGGAAGAACGCCTCGTGTTCCTGCTCGCTCACCCCCAACCGCGCCTGGGCCACGTAGTCGCGAAACGGCACCGCCGCGCCCAACTGCCCGCCCTGCCCTTGCAGGAACGCCTGCATTTCATGGCGCACCACCTCCAGGGCGCTGTGGTCGAGGGCCATGTGATGGAACAGCAGCATCGCGACAATGCGCTGCTGCGACGGGTCCGCCGCCCAGGCCAGGCGCAAGAGCGGCGCCTGGGTCACGTCCAGGCGGTAATGGCGCGCGTCGAAACGGGCGTGCAGTTGTGCGGCGATATCGCCGTCGGCCGGGTCCAGTTCAACCGCCTGCACCGGCAGGCTCGCCTTGCGCCACACCACTTGCGACGGCTGCTGCACGCCCTCCCACACCACCCCGGTGCGCAGGATGTCGTGGCGCTCGATCACGCCTTGCAGGGCTTGGGCAAACGCGTCGAAACGCTCGGTGCTGTCAAAGGCGAACTGCGACTGCATCACATAGGGGTCGCCCTGCGCGGTGCGCACATGGTGGAACAGGATGCCTTCCTGCAACGGCGCCAGGGGGTAGATGTCCTGGATATTCGCCACGCCGCCGTCGACGCTGGCGACAATGCGCTCGATTTCGTCCTGGCTCAGGCTGGACAAGGTCAGCATGGCCGGCGTGATGTGCTCGGCATCGGCCGGGATGGCGTTGGCCGGCACCTCATTGGCGGCCGCGTATTCACCGGCTTTCAGCAGCTCGATCAACGCCGGTTTGTGTTCACGCAAGGCGGCGAGGATCAAGGGGTCGCTCAACGCCTGCTTGTTGCCTTGCACCGACAATTGCTCGCCCTTGAGCGCCAGTTGTACATCCTTGGTTTTCAGTGTCGCCAGCAGTTCGAGGATGCTCACAGGACGATCTCCATTCGTTCAGTTATTGCGGCGTAGCCCGCCAGGGTCGGCTGTTCGAACAACGCGCGCACATCGGCTTCCATGCCCACCTGGCGCAAGCGCCCGATCAAGCTCACGGCGAGCAGCGAGTGCCCGCCCAGTTCAAAGAAATTGTCCTGGCGACCGACCCGCTCCACCTTGAGCAGTTCGGCCCACAGTTGCGCCAGCAGAATCTCGGTGTCGCCCTCGGGCGCTTCGTACTCACGCGCATTCAGCGCCTCGGCGTCCGGTGCCGGCAGGGCCTTGCGGTCGAGCTTGCCGTTGGGGCTCAAGGGTAAGGCGTCGAGGTGCACAAACAGCGCGGGCACCATGAAGTCCGGCAAGTGCCGCAACAGGTGCTCACGCAGGTCGCCGACCCGCGTGCCGGTGTAATAGGCGACGAGGCGTTCGTCACGGGCGATCACGGCCGCTTCGTTGACCTGAGGATGATCCAGCAGGCGCGCCTGGATTTCCCCCAGCTCGATGCGCAGGCCACGGATTTTCACCTGGTCATCGTTGCGGCCCAGGTATTCCAGATTGCCGTCGGGCAGGAAGCGCCCGAGGTCGCCGGTGCGGTACATGCGCCCGTGGCTGAACGGGTCCTTGAGGAAGCGCTCGGCCGTCAGTTCAGGCCGGTTCAGGTAACCCCGTGCCACTTGCACGCCGCCAATGAACAACTCGCCGACCATCCCCAGCGGCACCGGTTGCAACTGCGCGTCCAGTACGTACATCCGCGTATTGGCGATGGGTTTGCCGATTGGCGTGTTGTCCGCCACCTCGGGGCGCGCGCAGTTCCACGCGGTCACGTCCACCGCTGCTTCGGTGGGGCCGTACAGGTTGTACAGGCCGATCCCCGGCAATTGCTGTTTGAAGCGCCGCACCAGGCTGCCGGGCAAGGCTTCGCCGCTGCACATCACGCGCACCAAACCGGCCGCCTGGCGCACATCGCCGTGGGCGAGGAACACGTCGAGCATCGACGGCACAAAGTGCAGCGTGGTGATCTGTTCAGCCTCGATCACTTCGCACAGGTACAGCGGGTCTTTGTGCCCACCGGGGCGCGCCATCACCAGCCGCGCGCCGGTGAACAGCGGCCAGAAGAACTCCCACACCGACACGTCGAAGCTGAACGGGGTTTTCTGCAAGACCCGGTCGTGGGGCTTGAGACCATAGGCGTCCTGCATCCACAGCAAGCGGTTGACCACCCCGGCGTGGTCGTTGATCACGCCCTTGGGTTGGCCGGTGGAGCCGGAGGTGTAGATCACGTAGGCGCCCACGGCGTCTACCTGCGGGTTGTCGAGGGGTTGCTGCAACCAGGTCGGCTGCTCCAGATCGATCATCGGCACCGCCCCCAGCAACCCACGCGTCGAGCCCTGGGCCAACACCACCACGGGCGCGCTGTCTGCCAGCATGTAGGCCAGGCGTTCTGGCGGATACGCCGGGTCCAGCGGCACATAGGCCGCGCCGGCCTTGAGGATCGCGTACAGGCCAACGACCATGTCCAGGCCGCGCTCCACGCAGATCGCCACGCGGGAATCCGGCTGCACGCCCAGCACCAACAGGTGGTGCGCCAGCTGGTTGGCTCGCGCGTTCAGCTCGGCGTAGGTCAATGCGACGTCGCCCGCCTTCACCGCAATCGCATCCGGTGTACGTGCCACCTGCCGTTCGAACATGCCATGCAGGGTCTGATCGAGGTCATACGCCACTTCGGTGGCGTTGAACGCGCCGAGCACTTGCTGGCGTTCCTGGGCTTCCAGCACCGGCAGGCGATTGACCGGCAACTGCGGCGCCTGCTCCAGCGCTTCCACCAGGCCCTGCAGGGTCACTTGCACATAGCCGCAGAAGCGTTGCGCGCCAATCGGCGTCGCCGCCAGGGCAGTCAGGCGGAAACCGTCGCCCTGGTCATCCACGTTAAGCGTCAACGGGTAGTTGGTGCGTTCTTCGCTGGCCAGTGTCTCGATGCCCTGCCAGGCCGCGGACACCGGCGCCTGCCGGCTGTCACTGTGACGGTAATTGAGCATCGCGCTGAACAACGGCTGCGGCGCAGCGACACCGCTGCAACGCTGGGCCAGCGCCAGCGAGGCGTGTTCATGCCCGAGCAGCGCGCTCAGCCGCCCATGGGTGTGCTTGACCGCAACGCGTACGCCGGTTAAGTCGATATCCACCCGCAATGGCAAGGTGTTGATGAACATGCCCAGCGCCCGATCACTGCCTTTGCCGCCCTGCATGCGGCCCAACAACACGGTGCCGAACACCACCTGTTCCTGGCCGGACGTGCTGGCGAGCACCCGCGCCCAGGCCAGGTGGAACAGGCTGGCCGCGCTGACCCCAAGCAAGCGCGCCTGGGCCCGCAGGCGTTGGTTGAGCTCAGGCGTCAGGTGCTGCTGGGCCTCTTCGATGGCCGTGCCGTCGCCGCGCACATCCTGCAGGCCGAACGGCAGGGTCGGCTCATCGATATCAGCGAGCATCTCGCGGAAGAATTGTTCGTGTTCCTGCTCACTCACCCCCAGGCGCGCCTGGGCCACGTAGTTGCGGTACGGCGTGGCGTCCCCGACCGGCTGCGGCTGCCCGAGCAGGCTGGCTTGCATCTCGTGGCGCACGCGGTCGAGGGCGGTGTGGTCGAGGGCGATGTGGTGGAACAACAGAAGTGCATTCACCCGTTGCTGATCCGGGTCCTGGGCGTACACCAAACGGATCAACGGCGCCTGATCCAGCGGCACGCGGTAGTGACGCGGGTCAAAGCCCAGCAGGTCACCGGCCTGCACGTGCAACTGCGCCTTGCGCCACACCACTTGCAGCGGTTGCGCCAGGCCTTCCCAGACCACGGCGGTGCGCAGGATATCGTGGCGGTCGATCACCTGTTGCAGCGCCTGGGCAAAGGCCTGCAGGCGTTCCAGGCTGGCAAAGGCCAGGTGCGATTGCAGCAGGTACGGATCGCCCTGCCCGGCCGTGATGTGGTGGTAAAGGATGCCCTCCTGCAACGGCGCCAGCGGGTAGATATCCTGCACATTGGCGGCGCCACCGGGGACCTGGGCGACTACTTGATCAATCGTCTGTTGGTCCAGCGCAACCAGCGACAGCAGGTCCGGGGTGATGCGTTGGCAATCGACAGAAATGCGATTGGCCGGCACCTCTACATCGCGACCACTGCCGACGGCAGCGGCCAGGGCCGCCAGGGTCGGCTGGCTGAACAGCACGCGCACATCGGCACTGAGACCGGCCTGGCGCATGCGTTCAATCAGGCTGACGGCCAGCAGGGAATGGCCGCCCAGTTCAAAGAAGTGGTCATGCCGGCCGACCTGTTCCACCTGCAACACCTCGGCCCAGATCGCCGCCAAAGTGGTTTCGACGGCCCCTTGCGGCGCGGCGTACTCACGGCTAAGCAACGCGCCCTGATCTGGTTCAGGCAGCGCCTTGCGGTCGAGCTTGCCGTTGGCGGTCAGGGGCAGCGCGTGCACCTGCACATAGGCCACCGGCACCAGGGCGGCGGGGAGTTGCGCTTGCAGTTGCGTGCGCAAGTGCTCGATTTCAAGCGGTTGCCGGGCGGTGAACCAGGCGATCAAGCGCTCTTCGCGCACCAGCACCACCGCTTCGCCAACACCGTCGAGTGCGGCGAGATGGCTTTCGATTTCGCCCAGCTCCACGCGTATGCCACGCAACTTCACTTGATCATCGTTACGGCCCAGGTACTCGATGTTGCCATCGGGCAACCAGCGCGCCAGGTCGCCGCTGCGGTACATGCGCCCGCCGTTGAACGGGTCCTCCAGGAAGCGTTCGGCGGTCAGGTCCGGGCGGTTCAAGTAACCCCGCGCCACGCCGCTGCCGCCCACATACAATTCGCCGGCCACGCCCAACGGCACCGGGCGCAAGTGCGCGTCCAGCAGGTAGACGCTGGCGTTCGCCATGGGCCGGCCGATATGCAACGCCTGCCCGGCACGCACGCGGCCAGAGGTGGCGACCACCGTGGCTTCGGTGGGGCCGTAGTTGTTGATCACGGCAAAGCGCCGTTCCTGATTGAACTGGCGCAGGCGGTCGCCGCCGATCAGCAGGATGCGTAACGTCGGGTGCAGCAGCTGCTGGCTGAAGGCGTACTCGGCCACCGGCGTCGGCAGGAAGCTCACGTCCAGCGGCTGCGCCAGCCACCAGGCGAGCAGCGCGTCGATCTGTTCATTGCCCACCTCGGCGGGCGGCAGGTGCAGGGTCGCACCGACACACAGCGCCGGCCAGACTTCCCAGGCCATCGCATCAAAGCCGAACCCGGCGACGCTGCTGGTGTGGCTGCGGGCATCCACGCCAAAGGCGTCGCAATGCCAGTGCACCAGGTTTTCCACGGTGTGGTGCTCGACCATCACGCCCTTGGGCTGGCCGGTGGAGCCGGAGGTGTAGATCACGTAGGCCAGGTGCGCCGGGGTCAGCGCGCTGAGTTGCGGGTTGTGGGTGGGCTGGTCCAGACCGTGAGCATGCAGGTCGACAGGCGCAAATCCGCCCAACAGCGCGCGGGTGCTGGCCTCGGCCAGCACGGCCACCGGGGCGCTGTCTTGCAGCAGATAGGCAATGCGCTCGGCGGGATACGCCGGGTCGATGGGCACGTAACCGGCGCCCGCCTTGAGGATGCCGAGCAAGCCCACCAGCATCTGCGGGCCACGACGGCAGCAGATTGCGACACGGTCGTCGGGCTGCACGCCCAGCGCCAGCAGGTGATGGGCCAGTTGGTTGGCGCGCCGGTTGAGCTGCTGATAGGTCAGGGAAGCGCCGTCTTGCATCACGGCCACCGCGTCCGGCTGGCGTTCAGCCTGGACTTCGAAGGCGCCGTGCACGGTGTGGCCCTTGGGGAAATCGGACTGACTGGCGTTGAACTCGCGCAGCAGGGTGTCGCGCTCCGCGTCCGGCAAGATCGGCAGTTGACTGAGCACGGCCGGCGTTGCGTTTTCCAGGCTGACCACCAACTGCTCCACGGCGTTGTGCATGTAACCGCACAGGCGCTGCGCGCCGATCTGCGGCAGCGCCAGCACCGTCAGGCCAAAGCCTGTGCCGAAGTCGTCTACGCTCAAGGTCAGCGGGTAATTGCTGCGCTCTTCGCCGCCCAGCAACTGCACGCCAGCCCAGATACCGTGACCGTCGCGGGCCATGGCGTCGGGGCTGCTGTGGCGATAATTGAGCAGGCTGCTGAACAACGGCGACCCCGCTGCCACGCCGCTGCAACGCTGGGCCAGGGCCAGCGAGGCATGCTCATGGCCGAGCAAGGCGCTCAGCCGCGCGTGGGTCGCCTTGACTGCCGATGTTGCGCTCGCCGCCAGGTCCACCCGCAGCGGCAAGGTGTTGATGAACATGCCCAGCGCCCGGTCCGCACCGTCACCCGCTTGCAGGCGGCCCATCAACACGGTGCCGAACACTACCTCATCACGCCCGCACACCAGCCCCAATACCTGCGCCCACGCCAGGTGCATCAGGCTCGCCGCACTGACGCCGCAACGGCGTGCCTGCTCGCGAACCCGCTGGGCCAGCGCCGCGTCCAGGGCTTGCTCGGCCTCTTCGATATCACGCCCGTCGCCCTGCACATCCCGCACGCCAAACGGCAGGCTCGGTTCATCGATGTCGGCGAGCATCTCGCGAAAAAACTGCTCGTGCTGCGCCTCGCTGACACCCAGGCGCGCCTGGGCCACGTAGTTGCGAAACGGCGCTGCCGCCGGCAACCCAGCCGCCTGGTTGCACAGGAGCGCTTGCATCTCCTCGCCGACCACCTCCATGGCGGTGTGGTCCAGCGCCAAGTGGTGGAACAGCAGGATCGCCGCCACACGGCCGTTGGCCGGGTCCTCGGCGTAGACCATGCGCAACAGCGGCGCCTGGGTGAGGTCCAGCCGGTAGTGACGGGCATCGAACCGCCCGTGCAGTTGGGCGATGACGTCGCCGTCGGCCGGGTCCAGGGCCACCGCCTGCACACTCAGCTGGGCGTCACGCCACACCACTTGCACCGGGCTGTCCAGGCCTTCCCAGACCACGCCGGTGCGCAGGATGTCGTGGCGCGCCACCACCTGTTGCAGCGCGCCCATAAAACCGTGCAAGCGCTCCAGGCTGTCGAAGGCCATGCGCGATTGCAGCAGGTACGGATCGCCTTGCTCGGCGCTGAGATGGTGGTAAAGGATGCCTTCCTGCAACGGCGCCAGCGGGTAGATATCCTGCACATTCGCCGCGCCACCGGGGACGCTCGCAACGATACGCTCGATGGCCGGCTGATCCAGTTGCAGCAGGGTCAGCATCGACGGCGTGATCTGCGCGCAACCGGCGGCAATGCCATTGGCCGGCACCACCACCTCGCGCCCGCTGCCCACCGCCGCTGCCAACGCCGCCAGGCTTGGCTGGCTGAACAGCACGCGTACGTCGCAGCTCAGGCCGACCTGGCGCATGCGTTCGATCAGGCTGACCGCCAGCAACGAGTGGCCACCCAGTTCGAAGAAATGATCGTGCCGACCCACGCGATCCAGCTTGAGCACGTCCTGCCAGATCTGCGCGAGCAAGGTTTCCACTTCGCCTTCCGGCGCCTCGAAGCCTCGGCTGAGCAATGCGCTCGCGTCGGGCACCGGCAGGCCTTTGCGGTCGAGCTTGCCGTTGGCGGTGAGCGGCAACAGGGCCAGCCACACATAGGCCGATGGCACCATATAGTCCGGCAAGCGGCCTTGCAGGTGGGCGCGCAGGGCTTGGATTTCCAGCGTTTCTGGGGCGGTGTAGTAGGCCACCAGGCGTTTGTCGCCGGGCACGTCTTCGCGGGCCAGTACCACCACGTCTTTCACGCCGGGGAAGGCGGCGAGGCAGGTTTCGATTTCCCCGGGCTCGATGCGAAAACCGCGAATCTTCACTTGCAGGTCACTGCGCCCCTGGTACTGCAGGTTACCGTCGGCCTGCCAGCATGCGAGGTCGCCGGTGCGGTACAGCACGCCGTCGCCGAAAGGGTTGGCGATGAATTTTTCGGCGGTCAGTTGCGGCTGGTTCAGATACCCCAACGCCACACCCGCGCCGCCGATGTACAGCTCGCCGGTCACACCCAGCGGCACGGGTTGTTGGTGCGCGTCCAGCACAAAAGCCTGGGCGTTCGCCAACGGCCGTCCAATGGGAATCGCCGCCGTGCCCGCCGTGGTGATTTCAAAGGTGGTGGAAAACGTCGTCGCCTCGGTCGGCCCGTAGCCATTGAGCAGGTGCTGCGGCTTGCCATGGGCGAGTACGCGGCTGATCACCAGCGGGTCGAGCACATCGCCGCCGACGATCAGGTAGCGCAGTTGGCGGAACACCGGCAACAAGGCATCGGCGTACTGATGGAACAACCCGGCAGTCATCCACAACACGCTGACGGCCTGTTCTTCTAGCAACACGGCGAAGGCGGCCTGGGACAACAGCACCGCCTGCTCGACCACCACCACGCAACCGCCATTGAGCAACGGCGCCCACACGTCGAGGGTGCTCGCATCGAACGCCGGGTTGGAGGCGAAGGCCACGCGGTCACGCGCATTGAAATCGGCATAGCCGTTGTTGAGCACCAAGCGCGAGATCGCGCGGTGCGGCACTTGCACGCCCTTCGGCGTGCCGGTGGAGCCGGAGGTGTAGAGGATGTAGGCGACGCTTTCCGGGGACTGGTCCAGCTCAGGATTGCGTGACGACTGTGTCTCCAGCGCGAGCACGCTGAGGTCGTCGAGTACCCGGCGGGCGCCGCTGTCCTGCACGATAAAGGCCTGGCGCTCGGCCGGGGCGTTGATGTCCAGCGGTACGTAGACGGCCGCACATTTGAGGATCGCCAGTTCGCAAACCAGCAGGTCCAGGCCCCGCGGCAGGGCAATCGCCACGCTTTCACCCGGCTGTACGCCTTCGCCGATCAGGTAGTGCGCCAGGCGGTTGGCGCGGCGGTTGAGGTCGCCGTAGCTCAGGGACAACGGGCCATGCACCGCCGCCACGGCTTTGGGGTGCGCCAGGGCCTGGGCTTCGAACAATGCGTGCACGGTGCGGTGCGCTGGGTAGTCGCGGGCGGTGGCGTTGAAGTCCACCAGCAGTTGGTGACGTTCGGCGGGTGGCAGGATCGACACCGCTTGCAACGGCGTGGTTGGCGCCTGTTGCAGCGCCGTCACCAAGTGGCGCAGCGCAGTGAGCAGGTAGTGGCCGACACGTTGCACGTCGAGGGTCGCCACGCCTTGCACGGTGAGCGCAAAACCTGCGCCGAGGTCATCGACGTTGATTACCAGCGGGTAATTGCTGCGCTCCTCGGAACTGAGGATCTCGATGCCCCGCGCCGCGAACGGGTTGGCGCCCGGCGCGTCGTCCGCCGCACTGTGACGATAGTTGAGCAAGGTGCTGAACAGCGGCAGCGAACCCGGCACGCCGCTGCAACGCTGGGCCAGGGACAACGACGCGTGCTCATGCCCAAGCAATTGCGCAAGCCGCCCGTGGGTAGCGCGCACGCCGGCTTGCACGCCCACCGCGCCGAGGCTGACGCGCAGCGGCAAGGTGTTGATGAACATGCCCAGCGCCCGGTCAGCGCCCTCGCCGCCCTGCATACGCCCCAGCAACACGGTGCCGAACACCACCTCCTGCTGGCCGGAAACCTGCGCCAACACTTGCGCCCAGGCCAGGTGGACCAGGCTCGCCGGGCTAACGCCCAGTTGCCGCGCCTGTTCGCGCAGGCCCAGGCTCAGTTCGGCTTCCAGCGCCAGGTGCGCTTCGACGATGCCGCTGCCGTCGAGGTTCACGTCGTGCAGACCAAAAGCCAGGGTGGGTTCGTCGATATCGCCGAGCATCGCGCTGAAGAACGCTTCGTGCTGCGCCTGGCTGACCCCGAGCCGCGCCTGCGCCACGTAGTTGCGATACGGCACCGCCACGGGCAAGTGCGTACTGCGCCCGTCCAGGCTGGCGCTCATTTCTTGCACCAGCACCTGCAAGGCGGTGTGGTCGAGCAGGATATGGTGCAGCAGCAAGATGCCGACAAAACGGCCCTGCTGTTCGCTGTAGGCGAAGTGCATCAGCGGGGCGCGGGACAGGTCGAGGCGAAAGTGCCGGGGGTCGAAGCGTTGTTGCAGCTGCGTAAGGGGTTCGTCGATACGCTCGACGGTCAACGACGCCTGGCGCAGGACCACTTGCACCGGTTCGTCGAGGCCGTCCCAGAGGATCGCCGTGCGCAGGATGTCGTGGCGCTCGATCACGCTGTGCAGGGCGTGAATAAACGCGTCCACCGCCGCTTGGTCGGCAAAGCTGAACTGCACCTGCAACCCATAGGGATCGCCCTCGGTGGTTGCCAGGTGGTGGTACAAGATCCCCGCCTGCAATGGGGCAAGGCCGTAGATGTCCTGCACATTGGCCAGGCCGCCGGGCACGCGGTTGAGGATGTGGTCGATGGCGGCCTGGTCCAGATCAACCAGAGGCAGCATCTCGGGGGTAATGCGCGTGCTGGCCTCGGTAATGCGGTTGGCCGGAACGTGCACCTCGTCGCCCACCGCTGCGGCCAGCGCAGCCAGCGTGGGTTGGCCGAACAGCACGCGCACGTCGGCGCGCAGGTCCACCTGACGCATGCGTTCGATCAGTTTGACCGCCAACAGCGAATGGCCGCCCAGCTCGAAGAAATTGTCGTCGCGACCCACGCGGTCGATTTTCAGCAGGTCTTGCCAGATGGCGGCAATGGCGATTTGCGCCGCGCCCTCGGGTGCCTGGTAGTCGCGGCGGGCCAACGCCTGGGCGTCCGGTGCGGGCAAGGCCTTGCGGTCGAGCTTGCCGTGGGTGGTCAGCGGGAAGGCATCGAGTTGCACAAAGGCACTGGGCAGCATGTAGTCGGCGAGGCTGCGCAGCAGGTGCTCACGCAAGGCGCCTGCGCTGAATGTGCCCTCGGCAATCACGTAGGCCACCAGGCGCTGGTCGCCCGGTTCGTCTTCGCGGGCAATGACGATGGCCTCACGCACGCCCTCGGCGGTGGCCAGATGGGCTTCGATTTCACCCAGTTCGATACGGAAACCGCGGATCTTCACCTGATCATCGTTGCGCCCCAGGTAGTCGACGCTGCCGTCCGCACAGCGGCGGCCAAGGTCGCCGGTCTTGTACAGGCGCTGGCCGCTGGCGGGGTCGGTGAGGAAGCGTTCGGCGGTCAGCGCCTCACGGTTGAGGTAACCGCGCGCCACGCCGGCGCCGCCGACGTACAGCTCGCCCACCACGCCAAACGGCACCGGCTCGCGGCGCGCGTCCAGCACGTACAGCTGCAAATCGGGGATGGCCACGCCAATCGGGCTGACGCCGACCCGCTGCGCATCCGCCGCTTCCAGGGCGCGATAGGTCACGTGCACGGTGGTCTCGGTGATGCCGTACATGTTGACCAATTGCGTGCCGGCATTGAGCGCGCGGGCATACCACGCCTTGAGCATCCCCGGCTCCAGGGCTTCACCACCGAAGATCACCTGGCGCAGGGAATGGGACTGCGGGTTGTGCTGTTGCGCCGCGATCAACTGGCGGAACGCGCTGGGCGTCTGGTTGAGGATGCTCACGCCGGCGTCACACAGCAGCGCATAGCACTCATCCGGCGCGCGGCTGACCAGTTGCGGCACGATCAGCAACTGACCGCCGTGGGTCAGTGCGCCCCAGATTTCCCATACCGAGAAGTCGAAGGCGAAGGAGTGGAACAGCGCCCACACATCGTTACGGTTGAAGCCGAACCAATGCTGCGTGGCGCTGAACAGCCGCGCGACCTGGCGGTGTTCGATCATCACGCCCTTGGGCTGGCCGGTGGAGCCGGAGGTGTAGATCACATAGGCGAGGTTGGCCGGGCTCAAGTCCTGTCGCGGGTTGACGATGGATTCGTCGCGCAGGCCGTTGAGGTCGATCTGCGCCAGCGCGCCCACCAGATGGCGGGTGTTGGCTTGCACCAGCACCGCCAGCGGCGCGCTGTCTTGCAGGGTGTAGGCGATGCGTTCCCGTGGGTAGGCCGGGTCCACCGGCACATAACCAGCGCCGGCCTTGAGGATGCCCAGCAGGCCGATAATCATCTCCGGGCCGCGCTCCACACAGATCGCGACGCGGTCATCGGCACGCACGCCTTGGGCCAGCAGGCGATGGGCGACCTGGTTGGCGCGTTCGTTGAGTTGGCGGTACGTGAGGCGCTGTTGTTCGAAACGCAGGGCGATGGCGTCGGGGTGGGCGGCGGCGTGGGCTTCGATTTGTTGGTGGATCAGCGGGGTGTCGGCGTAGGCTTCAGGGCTGTGATTGAAGCTGTGCAGCAGGTGCTGGCGTTGGTCTTGAGTGAGGATCGCCAGGCTGTCCAAGGGCGTATCCGGGCGTTGCTCTAGCGCCTCCGCAAGGCTGTCGAGGGCCGTGTGCAGGTAACCGGCAACCTGCCGGGCATCGAGGGACGCGTGCACCATCACCGTCAGCGCAAAATCTTCCCCGAGGTCGTCGACATTGACCGTCAGCGGGTAGTTGGTGCGTTCTTCGGCGCCCAGCACCTGGATGCCTGCGGCGACCTCGATGATGGCCGCCATGTCCGTGGCCGCGCTGTGACGGTAATTGAGCATGGCGCTGAACAACGGCGCGGGGGCCACCACGCCGCTGCAACGCTGGGCCAGCGCCAGGGACGCGTGCTCGTGCTGGAGCAAGGTGGTGAGGCGCGCATGGGTCGCCTGGACCCCGGCGCGCACGCCCTGCCCGCCCACATCCACGCGCAGCGGCAAAGTGTTGATGAACATGCCCAAGGCCCGTTCACCGCCTGCGCCGGCACCCATGCGGCCGAGCATCACAGTGCCGAAGACCACGGCGTCGCGCGCGCACACCACTCCCAGGACACGGGCGAACGCCAGGTGCATCATGCTCGCCACGCTGACGCCCAGCGGACGTGCCAGGGCGCGCAGGCGCCGGCTCAGGCTGCTATCGACGGGGATGCGCGCTTCGTTGATGCCGCGGCCGTCGCCCTGCACATCCTGCAAACCGAAGGGCAGCGTTGGCGCGTCGATGTCTGCCAGCATCTCGCGGAAAAACCCTTCATGGGCCTGCTCGCTGACACCATTGCGCACTTGGGCGATGTAGTTGCGAAACGGCACGGGCTCGGCCGCTTGCGCTTGCTGGCCCGCGAGGTACAGCTGGATTTCTTCGCGCACCACATCAAGCGCGGTGTGATCGAGGATGGTGTGGTGGAACAACAGCATCGCGTCCACACGAGCGTTGCCGGGGGTTTCGCGGTACACCAGGCGCAACAGCGGTGCCTGGCCGAGGTCCAGGCGCACGTTGCGTGGGTCAACGTGCGCCGCTTCGCACACCAGTGGCGCCTTGCGCCACACCACTTGCAGCGGCTCGTCGAGGCGCTCCCAGGCCATCGAGGTGCGCAGGATGTCGTGGCGGTCGATCACCCATTGCAGCGCCTCGGCAAAGGCGTGCAGACGGGCGCGGCTGTCGAACACAAACTGCGCGTGCAACACGTAGGGGTCGCCCTGCTGCGCCGATAGGTGGTGATAGAGCATGCCCTCTTGGAGCGGCGCCAGCGGGTAGATGTCCTGCACGTTCGCCGCGCCACCGGGGATGGCGGCGACGATGCGGTCGAGGGCGGCCTGGTCGAGGCTGACCAGCGCGAGCATGTCCGGGGTGATGCGATACGCCGGGCTCAGCCAGTCGCCGCCATGCTCGGCCACCAGCGCCAGCAGCCGGGGCTTGTGGGCGATCAGCTGGTCCCAAACGCCCTCCTCCAGTGCCTCGTCGTCACCCAGCACGATCAGGTCGTCGTCTTCCCGTTGCAGCCGGATCGCATGGGTGGAAATCACTGCCAATAATTCGCTGAACTGCATGGGGGTAACCTGCCTGGTAAGTCACGGTTGAGGAGAAAGTCCGTTTTCAGCTGCCGCTTGGTTCGGGGTATCGATTAAAAAATGCGGACGCAGCCGGGTGCCTGAAAGGGCTTCCGGTAGGGGTGAAAAACTAAGGGATTTGGCGGGACGGAGGTGACATGGGAAGCGGGGACAAGGGGAATTCGGCGCAGCGCCGAGGTTATTCGCATGCCCCCAGCTGCGGCACCAGCTGAATATCCACGCGCCGATTGGCCGCGCGCCCGGCCTCGGTTTGGTTGCTCGCAATCGGTTGGCTCGCGGCCAACCCTTGCACCGCAAAGCAGCTGTCGGCGAGGTCGCCCATGCGTTGCATCCAGTCCCGCACCGCCGCGGCGCGGGCGTGGGACAGGGCCAGGTTGTGCTCAAGCGCACCGCTCCCATCGGTATGCCCGGCAATGACGATCAACCAGCCCGGCCGGGCCTTGATGCCGACCAGGGCGTTGATCAGGACCTTGGTCGAGCCCGGTTTCAGGGTTGAGCTGCCGCCTTCGAACAGCGCCAGGCTGTCCAGCCGGATCGGTTCGGGCATCGGGGTTTCAGTCACCGCGGGCGTGCGCCATAGCTGCCATCCAGCCCCCATCGCGATAGCGAGCGCGCCGGCGCACAGCCACAGGCCACGGCGCGATGTGCGCGTGGTCAGGGTGGGCGGTGGCAGGACCACCACCGGCGCCAAGGGTAGTTCGCCTGGGGCGGGCGGTGGTTCCAAGCGTTGGCTCATCTGGCTGATGTGCTGCCGCAGTGCCGCCAATTTCACCAACGGCGCACTGAGCTGAGGAGACAAGCACGCTTGCAAACGCGCCAGTTCGGCGTCCAGTTGCACCAGCACGGCAACGCTTGGCGACGTCACCGCGTGGCTGCGCAACAGCAGGTGCAGATGCTCGAACAGCCATTCAAGCAGCCCCACGCGCACCGTGGCCATGGGCGGCCAAACCCGTGACCACTCACCGCTCAGTGCCGCGATCAACACCACACCTTGGAGTGCGCCCTCGGGCCCGTATCGCTGGCCGCGCGCCAGGGTGTAGAAGCACGCGCTATTGAGCTCCACACCATGTTCCTTGAACAGCGCCAGGCAGCCTTGCTCGACTTTTGCCCAGTCCACATCGGGCCGGGCAGGATGGCCGAGCTTTGCCATCTCGCTGTGCACGGCCGTGAATTCGGCGCGGTGGCGTGGGTCGCCACCGACCTGGATATGCATTTCAAACAGTGCCGTCATTCGACCGTCCTTATCGGTTGAGCGTGACTTTGCCCGCTGGCGCCAGGGTGGTGCCCACACTCACGTGCTGCCCGTCCTTCAATTGCAGCTCCAGGGCGTATTCAAGATGCCCCGGCAACACCTGGGGCAGCAGCTCAATGGCGAGCGCCTCCAGGCGCGGTTCGTGCTTGAGCAAGGTGTCGCGCATGATCCCCATCAGGCTGTGGGCCGTGGCGGGCAGGCCTTGCAGGATCAGGCTCATGTCCGGCAGGCCGTAGTCGGGCAAATGGCTGAGCGCACCTGCACGGCTGTTGAGGATGCGTTGCAGGTTGTCCAGGACTGACAGGCTGTACTGGTCGGCTTCGCTGGCGTGATGCAGGGGCAACTCACCAGCAAAATTTTGCAACAGCAACTCGTACAGGGACGGGTTGGATTCGCCCATCGGTCAGTCCTCCGCCAATGGGCGCAGGGTCAAGCGGTTATCCGCCAGTTCAATCACCCGTGGCCGGTCAGGGTTCAGGTCGGCGCGGGCCAGTGTCAGGCGCCAGCTGTTTGTGCGGGTATCCGGGCTGCGAAACAGCGCCACCACCGTGACGAACCGTGCCTCTTTGTCCATGGGCACGCTGAGCGGCGCACCCGCTTCGGGCTTGACCACCACCGTGCGTTTGTCCAGTAACGCGCCTGCCAGCAGTTGCGCGTCATCGCCCAGCAAGCGGTCGTAGGTCGCTTGCGCCACGGCGGTGTCGTCACGCAATTGGTACACCCGCACCAGGGTCGGCACCGACAAGGCATTCATGTCACCGCCGTCGGTGTTCAGGGCCGCGCGTGCACTGAAATCCAGGTGCAGGGTTTTCACCTGCTTGTAGAAAATCGCCTGGGTGGTGGCGGCCGTGCCGTCGGCCACGGTCTGGACCAGCCCACAGCCACCGAGGGGTAGCGCAAGCATGATCAGGCTAAAAAGAGTACGCGACATGCTGAGTCTCCCGCTTGCAAGGGTTTATCGACAGGCCCTGGTAGCGGCCCAGGTTGATGGTCAGGCGCTGCTGCTCTGGCGCTTGCCAGGCATCGGCGCCCAGGCCCAGCACAGCGGTCATGCCCAGCCGGATCGGCGCGTGCCCCAGCAGCGGTACCGGCAAGCTGCGCAGCGGCAGGGTCAGTTGCAGCTTCGCCGTACAGCGCCACCCCAGGTAGACGCGCAACAGCACCAGCAGATCCTTGTGCAACGGGCCCGCTGGCAACCAATCACGCGCTTCCTGTGGGTCGTCGGAGTTGATTTCCAGCCGCAACTGGCTGTTGGCATCGCGGCCGACACGGCCCAGGGGGGCTTGCTGGGTCAGGCGCACCGGACGCTGTGGGCAAAGACTTGCGGGCCACGCAAGCACGATGTCCTGGGGCCAATGCGCGGTGACGTGCACCCGGGTGTTGGGGGCCAGCAACTTGACCAACGCACGGATGCCTTCGGCATTGCGCGTGGGCAGGCGCATCACGCTGAGCAAGGCCAGGAAACGCGAAAGCGGCGTGCCGACCTGTTCGGCGGTGCCGGGAATGCCCAGGCCGATAAGCCCCAGCAGGCACTGTGAGGTCGCATCTACACCCCCCGGCTCAAAGGTGGCCGGGTAGGAGTACTTGCGCCAGATCCGATAGAACTGGGTGAAGATGCGGTGGTTGAACATGTCCAGGAAGGCTTCCAGCGCCTCATGCCCTTCACGGCGTTGTGCAATGTCATCCAGATAGGTGCCCGGCAGCGGTGAATCCACCCCGTACAAGCCAAGCAGGCGGGTGCGCACCGTGGCCGGGCGTTCGGGGTGATCGGCATCCGTTTCAATCCCCCGCAACTCACCGCCGGGAAAGCCCATGCCGGGGTCGGGCCGAAAGCGCACCGCGTCATCGCCCGGATGCGCCGTACTGCCCAGGGGCGGATGGCCGGGCAAGGCCTGCTCCAGCAACTGGCAAAACCGGTACAGGTTGGCTTCGGCCACCGGCCCGCGCAGCACCTGCAGCAAACCGCTGGCGGTCAGCCGGGAATACGTTGATTGTGGTTCTCGTTCCATCGCAGGCACTTTCCGGTGGGTTGCAGGACCAGTGTGAGCTGGGTGTACAAATGCACATCCGCGTAGAGCGCGAAAAAGCGGTTGAGCATTTCGCCAAACAGGCTGATATCGCCCTCCCCTGAAAAGCCGTTGGCATCCAGGACGATTTCGATATCTACGCCGCGTAGCAGGAAGCCCTTTTCAAAGCGCTGCACCAGGTGATGGCGGACCTCGGCAATCGCCGCCAGGCGTCGCCGATTCAGCTCGCTGCCCGTCCAGTCATAGAGCGCCAGCGTGCCGCGCAGCACTTCGGCGTTGTCGAGCATCGGCAGGAAGTTCGAACCCAGGTGGCTGAGCACCCGCCAGTGGAAGCGGTCGCGGTTCGGCGGATAACAGGGCATGGTCGGCGCACACAGGTTGCGCACGCGCACGCCGGCCTGGGTGGATTGCACCACGGTGTCGAGCAAGGTGCTTTGCAGGGCCTTGCGGGGCAGTTGGCCGTGGGTGCCGGTGAGGCGCAACGACAGGCTTTTGTGCGCCAGCAAACGGTCCTTGTCGAAGCCCTCGCCGCCGAGGATCAACCAGGTGTCGTGCAGGCCATTGGGCGCCCGCTTGAGGCGCGAATGGAAATACCGCTCGGGCGCTTCGTCGCGCAACATGCCGCCCTTGTGCCGAAAGCTGGTGAACGGCACGTAATCCTCGCGCTCGGCGTTTTCCGAGACGGTGACCCGATCCACCGAATAGATTTCCGTGTGGCCGTCCTGGACCCGCATAGGGCGCAGCAGGTAGTCGGTTTGCAGCGGCGCCAGGGTCAGCGGGTCCGCTTCCAGCGTAAACAGATTGATCACCGGCACGGCGTGCAGGCGGATATGTTCGCTGTTCAGCTCGAACGTGGCCGGCCAAGGCTCGCGCAGCACCACTTCCAGTTCGAACCAGGCGGTGCCGGGTGTGATCTGCATTTGCTCCAGCCCGCACAGGGTCACGAACATGAACTTCTCGCGAAAGGCGAAGTACTCCAACAACAACTGGTAACCGCTGAAGGCGCTGTCGCCCTTGGGCCACAACCGGTCCTCATCGGCAAAGCCCTTGGGGCTGAAATGCCCCGCCAGCGGTTGACGTTCGGTCTGGCCCGGCCAACG
Source organism: Pseudomonas sp. KBW05 (assembly GCF_003852405.1). Taxonomy (GTDB): domain Bacteria; phylum Pseudomonadota; class Gammaproteobacteria; order Pseudomonadales; family Pseudomonadaceae; genus Aquipseudomonas. The sequence continues at coordinate 8,826 of NZ_QAJM01000026.1, read as the reverse complement.
CACATACACCCCTTGGACATTGAGGGTCAGCGCCTGGTGCAGCGCGCTGGCCAGCGGCGCGTCGGCGTTGAGGTACAACGGCAGGCAGCCCAGGTCGATCTGGCTCCAATCGCTTTGCGGCCCGCAGGCAAACCGCAGGCGCAGGCGTGAGCGGCCGTCGGCGTCGTAGCCGCGCCCTACTGTCGTCAGGGCCAGCGGCCGCAGGGTCAGGTCCTGGGTGGTGGTGTAACGACACCGGGTACCCTGCGGCCCAATCGGCTGCGACAGCACTTCAAAGCCCTGGGCGATGGATTCACTGCGCTTCATCTGTTCCAGTTCGGGCACCAGTTCGATTACCGACAGCGACGGAATCGTGCGCAGGTAGTGCGGCCATAACAGGCTGACCAGGCCTTCGGTCAGTTCCGGCAGATCGTCGTCGAGCTTTTCCCGCAGGCGCCCCATCAAGAATGCGAAGCCTTCGAACAGGCGCTCCACATAAGGGTCCTGCGCGCCCGGCCGATCCAGGTTGAGTTGCGCCGCGCGGTCTGGAAACGCGTCGGCGAACTCCTTGCCCGCCTCGCGCAGGTAGCGCATCTCGGCGTCGAAGTAGCGCAGTGTCAGATTGTCCATGTCCATCGCTATCCTCCTGATTGTTGACGTTCAGCCACACAGCACGGCGGCGCGTACCGGGTCGATGACCACCAGCGCCGCCAGCAAGGCTTCCATCCGGCGGGCCAGGCTGGGTTTGTCGGCGTCGTTGCGCTGGGCTTTGATGCGCAGCAGCTTGAGCAGCCGCGCCTTGACCTCGAAGTGCAGCTCGGGCTCCCACTCGGCCAGGGCCTGGCGTTGCGCGGTGGCATCCAGTTCGCCCAGCAGGTGGATGGCCAGGTCGCCCTTGCCGTGTTGCTCGGCGACACGCGCCATCAACAGCCGCAGCAACCAGCGCTGGCGCCCGGTGTTGATGCCTGGGCGAGCCGCCAGCCAGGCCAGGGCCTGGTCCACGCCGTCGCTGTCGGCCTGGGCCAGTGCTTCGCTCTCCAGCAGCAGGATGTCGGCGGCGTCCGTCGTTGGCGCGACGGGTGCAACCGGAAGCCAGGCCTGGGGGCGATTGCCGCAGACGTGCTGGGCGATCCACTCGCGGGTGGTCTCATCGGCGAACGGGCTGGCGTCGCTCCAGCGCAGGTCTTCCAACCCCGGCAGGCGCTCAAGGAACATGCCCAGGTCACGCTTGGCAATCTCCGCCCAGCCATCCTGGGGCGGCGGTTGCCGGCTCAGGGCCTGGTACAGATACCATTGCAGGTCGAGCCAGAAATGGTTCACGCCCTCGGCGTAGATCCGCTCGACCTGATCGAGCAGCTCGCTCCAGCCCTGTTGCAGGTACAGGCGCTTGAGCTGGGCACGATAGTCCCCCCGCGGCGGCGCCAGGCGGGTGTTGCCATTGGCCTCTTGCGGGGGCGCCTGATGCACCGTGTCCCAGCGCAGGCTTTTCATCAGACGGTGGGCGGCCAGCCAGCCCTGGGGTTGCTCGCGCAGGTAACCCGCCAAGGCGCGGCCGCTGTCCAGCAGGTCACGACCGGAGCGGATCATCGGCGCGGGCGACGCCGGGCTGGCGCTGTTCTGCGGCACCAGTGCGTCCATGCCACCGGACTGCGTCAGCCGGGCGGTCAACGCAACATAGAGCGGGCCCAGCACCGGCCGCTGCGCCTGCGGCCACGCACTCACGCCCCGCTCCAGCCAGGCCAGCGCCGCGGCGGTACGGCTGGCCTCGGCCTTGACCACTTCCGGGTACAGCAACAGCGTGTCCAGCACCTTGGCGCTGGCCAGCCATTCCAGTGCCAGCTTGCGGCTGTTGGCGCGAGTGGGCAACACCTCGGCGCCGAAGCGTTCCACCAGTGCCGCCAGCAAACAGAGACCGTCGGCCAGCCCGGCTTCGCCGCCCTGCTGCAAGCGCGCCCACAAGTAGTACGTGGCCACGCGCAGGTCCTTGCAATGGTGGAGCAACAAGTTCTGCGCCAGCTCGGCAACCTGTTCGGCATCCGCCCCCGAGAGCTTGTTAACCTCTTCGCGCATGCGTTGGAAGTCGTCGTTATAGGCCGGGTCTTCGCCAACGGCGCAGTCAGCGTTGATCGGCAACAACCAGGGCTGCCAATGGCCTGCCTCGGCCCGGGCAATGGACAACGCGTCAGCCTCACCCAGGCAGCGATCGATCAGGTTTTGCAGGCTCATGGCACGCTCCCGTTTTGCGCATAGGGCGTGTCCATCCCTTGCTCGCGGAGAAAGATCTGCCGGGGCAATTTGAACCCTCGCAACTTGAGCAGTGCGAACGGCCCTGCCTGCAGTTCGGTGCGCAGATGCCAGACCAGATTCAAGCCATCCGGCGCCTTGAGCACCACGCGGTAGCGGCTGTCGGCATCGTCCAGCGGCGTGACCTGGGCTTTTTCCAGCAGGCGCAACAGGCCCCAGGTGCCGGGGTAATCGCCGAACAAGCGCTCGCCGGTATGCACGCTGGTCCAGCTCAGGCTGGCGCCGGGATAGTCACCTCGCCCCGGCCAGTTGAAGCGCTGCCAGCTTTCCTTTTGGTTGAAATAGTCATGTGTTTCGCCATTGAGGATGAAGCGGGTTTGCACCACATCGCGCACCGGCTTGCCTTGCAGCTCAAAGCGCAGGCCCATGCCGCCATCGGTGTAGAGCACGTCGGCCAGTTCGCTGAGTTGGTTGATCGCACTGAGGAACTGCGGATTGAAACGCAGGCCCTGGCTGTGGCGCGGATCGGCCAGCCAGCGGTTGCCCTCTTTGCGTAATACGCCGCTCAATTGCTGCTGCAAGAACTGTTCGATGCGCCCAGAGTCGGCGCGGATCATCTGCCCGAGCATGGGCAAGGACGCGTCGCTGGCAGTGGCCGCAAACGGATAGCGGCGGGCAAAAGCGCTGTCCCAATGATTGACGATGGAGCGTTGCCATTGGCTGTTGAGCCCGGCCGCCGAGGGTTGCAGCACGCGCTGCCAGGCTTGCTCAAGCGGCTGCACAAACACGGTTTGCGCCACCCCGCCCCACTGCGCACCAAGGCTGGCGGCCAGCAGGCTGCCGTAGGACTGGGTGTCGGTGAGGTCGATGCTGCGGCCCTGAAACACGCTTTGCGCCAACGTTTGGGTCATTTCCAGCGGATCAGGTGCAGTGCTGACTTGTTGCAGCTTCAGGCGTACCCGGGTCACGCGGGTGAGGAAGGTTTGCAGGCTCAAGCCGTCATCGTTGCGCTTGTCGAGCAGTGCCAGGAGCGGGCCGAAGGTTGCGTCCAGCGGGCTGCCGGGCACATCGGCCAATGGGTCGATCCGCGGCGCCTTGTCTTGCCCGATGAGCTTTTGTGCGGACTTCACCAGCGCATCCGCCAAGGCCTGCGTCCGCGCCCCTGCCTGCCCCTGGTAAGCGAGGGTGTTCATCAACGCTATCAACGGCGATTGGCGTACATCGCTCATCAACGTCAACTGGTCGATCACCTCATCAAGACTGCCCGCCGCCTGCCAGCGCAGGCTGTTGAGCATGTCCAGCCAGGCGCTGGCGTAATCCTGGAAATAGCGCTCGGTGAGGCGCTCGCGCAGTTGCGCCGGGCTCAATCGAGTGTCGAGGTCAGCGGGGTGGTCACTGAGTACCCAGTCGATCTCCTCACGCCGCGCCTCGGCGATCCTGTCGATGGCATCACGCACCTGCCCTTCCCAGGCCTGGCGGGTGAACACGCCGGGCACGCTGGCGTCGGTGGCGAACAGCGCGAAGGCCTCGGTGTCGCCCACCAATTGGCGCAGGCCCAGTGCGGGATAGTGATGGACGGCATCATCGAGGACTTGCTGGTAGAGGCTGGCCTCGGCGTTGCGTTGGCCCAGCTGGCGCAGCAAAAGCTGCCGGACTTGCGCGACCAGGCGGGGGTCGAGCGGGATGCGCCACGATGGGTTGGCGGGCAGGTGCTCGGCATAGAACTGGCGCAGGCCGGGCGGCATGCCTGGGCGTGCGGGGTCAAGTGCGTTGAGGGTTTTGAGCAAGAATGTGGCGTCGGTTTTTTCGGGGCGCGCCATCATCAGGTAGGCCTTGAGCTTGGCGTAGGCATCCTTTGTCCGCCCGGGGTTGTCCGGTGCCAGTTTGAGCAGCGCAGTGAGCTGCTGGTGCAGGATCGCGGCCAAGGGATCGCGGATCAGGCGGTTGTTGGCTTCGACGTAATGGGGCCAGAGGGTTTCCAGCAGTAGTTGATTTTGATTGAGGCCGAAACGTTGATACCAAGGCGTGCCGTGGGCGGCGCGGTAGTCCAGGCGGGCTAGTTCGTGGGCCAGATCGTTGAGGGCCGGTAGTTGGGCGTCGCCTTGGGGAGTGCTTTGCAGGGTGTGGAGAACAGTTTGTACGCGCGTGATCTGCGTACGGTTGTGGGTGAAGGACAGGAGCAGGCCTGCGGTCCACAGCAGCGTCAGGGATAGGGTCAGGGTGTAGGCGATTCGGTAGGTACCCCAGCCCAGTCGGCGCTTGACGGGTTTGTCGCTGAAAACGCCTTGCCAGGCCTTGTCCATCTCGAAGCTGCTCCCGGTAGGCGGCAACGGCGGGCTGAACCACAGGCCGCGCAACGGCACGCCTCGGGAAAATACGCCCAGCAGCGGGGTCAGGGCCTGGCGCCAACGGGCAATGCCCTCGGCCTGCAAGTCCCGGGACAGGCGGAGGAGGAAGTCATGATGAGAGGCCTCCTGCATCTGCGCCAGACCGGCGCTACGCAGAGGGTCGAGAAGGTTTTCCAGGCTGCTTGCCAATACCTCGGGGGTGAGGCGTGGCGGGAGGAGGCAGCCGATGGGTTGGCGATTGCGGGTGGGTTGGGGAAATGGGGGGGTGGTGATTTGCCAGAGGTGTAGGGGGAGGTGCCAGCGTAGGGCATTGGCCAGGCGCTGTACTTGCTGTGCGCCCTCGCCCATCAAGGTGTCATCGGCAAGCTGGGTTTTGTTCAGCGCCCAGACCACACCGTCCAGCGCGCGCCAGCGGCATAGCTCGGCCCATTGCTGCAGGAAAGGCTGATCCAGCATCGTCTGAGCACTACCGCCCCACAACAGCACGGTTCCTTGCCCTTCCAGGCATAAACGGCTGGCCAATGTCGGGGCGATGGCGTGGATTTGATCAGGCTCGCCGATGACCAATAGCAGGCGAACTCTGCGGCGCCAGAACACACCATGCTGATCACGTAAGCGGTCACGTAAGGCCGAAACGTCAAACGCGGGTTGCCGAGGCATGCTGATTTTCTGCTCTGACGGGGCATAGACCTTTTCTGCCTGTCCTCTCTCGCGGTGGCTTTGCCGTTTCAGATGTGCCAGCAGCCGGGGCAGCAGGCGGGCCGCTATGACGATGAGGATGACCAGCAAAAAAACCAGCAGCTTATGGCGGTTCTCCACCAGACCTATCGGCGTACCGAATCGCCAGATCAGCCAGGCAAGCACGGCCAATAGTGCAATGATCCAGATTGCGGCGCCGGCGCGGCGCCATGCATTGCTCCATACGTTCATGCCAACTCCCCTGTACTGACAGTACCCACCCAATACCGCGACGCTTCTCGGGCCAACACCAACAAAGGCCTACGCTGATGCCGGACCATTTCCACACCAAGCGCGGTCACCAGCCAGTGACCGAGCGGCCCAGGTCGCCCGCACAGGTGTTCCAGAATCCATTGCTGATCCGCTTTAAGCGATGCGCCCTGCGTGCTTGTGGCCGCCAGCACTTTGCCGATCAGTGGCTGCCAGCCCGTATCGTCGGCCAAGAGGCCCGTTGCCTGACAAGCTTGTAGTTGGGTTTCGAGGAAGAGCGAAAACTCGCGCTCCGGTGCATCGATATCCAGTGGCATTGGCCGTAACAAGCCAGCGGTTATCGGCAACTTCAACGCGTGTGCCAGGCTGTCCGGGCATAGGAGCAGCGCCGCAAGCCCGTCGGAGTAAGCGCCCTTGCCGTGCACCTGAAGGACCAGGAGCAGGTCAACGGCGGCACTGGCGGCCTTCAACGTGTCATCGCCCCAGCGGTAGGACAATTCGCCGGCCAAGGTGACCGTAGCGGGCGCAGTCCGGCTCATCGTGCTGCTCCAGAGCCGCTGCCAGTCACTGCGTAAGCCATCGTACTGAGCGGGAGCAACGTCACTCAGCAGGGTCACCCGCAGTTCTTGCTCCAGCGGCAATGCCTCAAGCGCGGGCGCGATGGCCTGGATCAACCGCTGCAATCCGACCTGGGCCCGCTCCGCCTGCGCGGGCAGCGCCGCAATACGCAGGACCAGCCCTGTGCGAGGGGGCAAACCAGAGGAGGAACGCATCATTACGCCGGCCGATACTTGATCCGGCAGCAGCACACAACTGGCGGACACCGCCAGGTAACGCTGTGCCCAGTCCTGCCAGGATCGCTGCGCGTTTTGCGCCTCCTCTTCCAGAAACCGGTAATGGCTCAACGCGCTGCCGTAGGTATAGGCCTTTGCACCAAACGCCAGGGTCCAGGCCAACAGTGGCGTAGCGGACAAAGACCAGATATCAAGGGTTTGCAGTAACCACAGGCGTTCGGCGGCATGCAGCAAAAACAGCAGCACACCGACCAGCACCGCCACGATTGCCGCGAACACCCAACGCCCCAACACAGGCGGCACTGGCGCTTTCACCCCCAAAGGGGTCCGACGATCCCAGCCCATGACTAGATAACCCCACAATCAGGAGCGCTGGAGATGACCTGGCAACCGCACTCACTCCGACAACCGTTGACCACCATCGCCCGCCCCTCTTCGGACCAGTCCGGGCAGCCTTCGATAATTCGATTGACACCATGTCCGGGTAGCGGGCAACGCACTTTATCGCCAACCAACGCTGCTCGCTTGCCGTTGACGATGGTTGTGGAGGAAGCCGATATCACTTCTCCGCCGTGGGTCGTCTTATCACCTAATAAAACCAGTCCTTGTGACATAAGGTTTGAACTCCGTGGGTCAAACAGTGCGTTTAAGTTGGCACGAGTAATTTCAGCCTGCTTCAGTGGGGGAAGTACTCACCATTTCCGCTCGGGAAACTGAACTTCGAGTGGTGGGTGGGCGCTGTCCGGCAAAGGTTGTGTGCGCCCCGAAGGATCCGTCCTGCCCTGGAATGACTGACCGCTCTTGCCGAGCAGGCGGTAGTGGTAACGCGGCAGTTCATTGCCCCATTCGTCCGCGATGAAGTAACGGCCGAAGCCGGGTTTGTCGGGGTCAGGGAGCCATTCGGGTAAGAGTTGGGGGCGGCGGTCCGGGCATTTGTAGTAGCGAATGATAGAAAAACACTCGCGGGCGCGGCCGGTGCGTAGGGTTTGGAGTTTTAAGAAGTCGGGTTGTGATCGGCGATCGGATACGACACTGCCGTCGGGATAGGTGAATGTAATGTAGTTCCTCTCGCTCTTAACCTTTACGCCCTCTGACTTTACTAGGAAGTCGGAGTGAAACATGGGTTCGAAGTATACTTGGCGAGCCTGCAACGCCTGATACTCCAGAAAAATATCGCCCTCTCTCGCCAAACTGATGGTCTTGGCGTACCCACCTAAAAACCTTTCATGCAACCAAGGGTAGTAGTCTTTCCTTATCGTCAAATCGCCATCCACTACAACTGGAGAACCAGAACCTCTCATGGAACGGTTACGATCAAATTTGACTAAAACTCCGCCGCCGGCCCCCCACGTTACTCGCTCACCAAAAAAAGTCGGCATGCCATAAGTAACGCCAAAAACCACATTGCTCAAATGCCAACTGCAAGCACCACCCCCATTCACCGGCAGGCTGGCTTGGTAAAGATCACTTTGTCCTTGACGCTCAAGTGGCATATCGATGCTGTGAAAACCATCTTCCTCAAGCGGCTGGCCGCTGGCGCCACGAGAGGCTCTTTTGCAGGAGGCTGAGCGATACATGACCTGTAAGCTTCTAAGCGCCAACTCCTTTGGCAACTTAACCGTTACTGAGACCTTTTCACTGTCGGCAGGCGGTGACAAGCTGTAATCCTGACGGCAACCGCTTAGGCCAAAAAACAGTGCGCATAACAGCATGGGCATGCGGGAGAACATGGCGAGGTCCTTCTGGGTATCAACGGGCTCGGGTGCCTGGATTCGCATAGTCGGTGTCACCATTTCCGCTCGGGGAACTGGACTTCGAGCGGTGGGTGGGCGCTGTCCGGCAAAGGCTGTGTGCGCCCCGAAGGATCCGTCCGGCCCTGGAATGACTGACCGCTCTTGCCGAGCAGGCGATAGTGGTAACGCGGCAGTTCATTGCCCCATTCGTCCGCGATGAAGTAACGGCCGAAGCCGGGTTTGTCGGGGTCAGGGAGCCATTCGGGTAAGAGTTGGGGGCGGCGGTCAGGGCATTTGTAGTAGCGAATGATGGAAAAACACTCGCGGGCGCGGCCGGTGCGTAGGGTTTGGAGTTTTAAGAAGTCGGGTTGTGATCGGCGATCGGATACGACACTGCCGTCGGGATAGGTGAATGTAATGTAGTTCCTCTCGCTCTTAACCTTTACGCCCTCTGACTTTACTAGGAAGTCGGAGTGAAACACGGGTTCGAAGTACACATTGCGAGCTTGTAATGCCCGATACATCAGATAAATATCGCCCTCCCCGGCAAGACTGATGCGTTTTCTATAGCCGCCAATAAAGGCTTCACTCAACCACGGATAATAGTCCCGACGGATTGTCAGATCCCCATCAACGTTGAAATCCGCTCCTCCCCGTGGAGAATTATTGCGATCAAACATCACAACGACGCCGCCGCCGCCGCCCCACATCACGGTCTCGCCAAAACGGGTCAAGTCGGCATACTCCACGCCAAAGGTTACATTCGCCAGGTGCCAGCGG
>NZ_QAJM01000025.1 GCF_003852405.1 Pseudomonas sp. KBW05 | reverse complement strand
GCCACCGCCGCCGCCTTGGATGCAGTAATTTTCAGGCCAGCGGAGATCTGAAAAATGTGGGAGCGGGCTTGCTCGCGAATGCGGTGGATCAGTGATTATATCTTTGACTGACACACCGTCTTCGCGAGCAAGCCCGCTCCCACATTGGGTTCTGCGTTTTGTCAGTAGATCATCCGGTGCAGCAGCTACCGGAGGCCAACTCCTTGAGAATCGGACAATCCGGCCGATGATCGCCCTGGCAGTGCTCCACCAGGTCTTGCAACGTATCGCGCAACTGCCCCAACTCCAGAATCTTCTGATTCAACTCATCGATATGCTGGCGCGCCAACGCCTTCACATCGGCGCTGGCCCGTTGCCGGTCCTGCCACAGGGTCAGCAGCTTGCCGACCTCTTCCAATGAAAACCCCAGGTCCCGCGAGCGTTTGATAAACGCCAGGGTGTGCAGGTCGTCGGCACCGTACACGCGGTAGCCGCTGTCGGTGCGGTGGGCGGCTTTGAGCAGGCCGATGGATTCGTAGTAGCGAATCATCTTGGCGCTGAGCCCGCTCTGGCGTGCGGCTTGGCCGATGTTCATGGGCGATGGTCCTCCAGGTCCTTGGGTTTCCAGGTTTTCAGCAGCAGGGCATTGCTCACCACGCTGACGCTCGACAGCGCCATCGCCGCGCCGGCCAGCACCGGGTTGAGCAGGCCGAACGCCGCCAGGGGGATGCCGATCAAGTTATACACAAAGGCCCAGAACAGGTTCTGGCGGATTTTTGCGTAGGTCTTGCGGCTGATCTCCAGCGCCGCCGGCACCAGGCGCGGATCGCCGCGCATCAGGGTGATGCCGGCCGCGTGCATGGCCACGTCGGTGCCGCCGCCCATGGCGATGCCGATGTCGGCGGCCGCCAGGGCCGGGGCGTCGTTGATGCCGTCGCCGACCATGGCCACCACGCCGGTTTTTTTCAACTCGGCGACGGTGGCGGCTTTGTCGGCGGGCAGCACTTCGGCGTGTACGTCGTCGATGCCCAGCGCTTCGGCCACCACACGGGCACTGCCACGGTTGTCGCCGGTGAGCAGGTGGCTGCTGATGTGCTGCGCCTTGAGCAGGTGTACCGCTTCCAGCGCGCCGGGCTTGAGGGTGTCGCCAAAGGCAAACAGCCCCAGCACACGGGGTTGCGCGCCTTGCTCGATCAGCCAGGACAAGGTGCGACCTTCGGCCTCCCAGGCCTTGGCGGAGTCGGCGAGATCGCCGGCGTTCAAACCGCTTTCTTCGAGCAGGCGGCGATTGCCCAGGGCCAACTGCCGACCGTCAAGGGTACCGGCGATGCCGCGTCCGGTCAGGGACTGGCTGGCGCTGACATCCGCCACGTCCAGCCCTTGTTCGCTGCACGCATCCAGCACGGCCTTGGCCAGCGGGTGTTCGCTGCCGCGTTGCAGCGCACCGGCCTGTTGCAACAGCAGGGCTTCGTTGCCATCCACGGCGGCGAGGTGGGCGATTTTCGGCGCGCCGGAGGTGAGTGTGCCGGTCTTGTCAAAGACCACCGCGCTCACTTCATGGGCGCGTTCCAGGGCTTCGGCATCCTTGATCAGAATGCCATGGCGCGCAGCCACGCCGGTGCCGGCCATGATTGCAGTCGGTGTGGCCAGGCCCAGGGCGCACGGGCAGGCAATCACCAGCACGGCCACCGCATTGATGATCGCGGTTTCCAGCGACGCGCCGTACAGCCACCACCCCACCAACGTGACCAACGCCAGCACCAGCACGGCAGGCACGAACACTTGGCTGACTTTATCCACCAGTTTCTGGATCGGCGCCTTGGCGGCCTGGGCGTCTTCCACCAGGCGGATGATCCGCGCCAGTACGCTTTCGGCACCCAGGGCGGTGGTGCGTACCAGCAGGCGGCCTTCGCCGTTGATGGCGCCGCCGGTGACCTTGTCCCCCGGCTGTTTGGGCACCGGTAGGCTTTCGCCGCTGATCAGCGCTTCGTCGGCGTGGCTTTGGCCTTCGACCACTTCACCGTCCACCGGGAAGCGTTCGCCGGGTTTGACCAGCACCAAGTCTTCAAGGGTCAGGGCGCTGATGGCGACGTCTTCTTCACGCCCGCCGCTTACCCGAATCGCGCGCTCCGGGCGCAGGGCTTCCAGGGCGCGGATGGCGCTGGCGGTCTGGCGCTTGGCGCGGCTTTCGAGGTATTTGCCCAGCAGCACCAGGGCGATCACCACGGCCGAGGCTTCGAAGTACAGGTGCGGTGCCATGCCGGGGTGGGCGGTGAGCCATTCATAGATGCTCAGGCCATAACCGGCGCTGGTGCCGATGGCCACCAGCAGGTCCATGTTGCCAGCACCGGCGCGCACGGCTTTCCAGGCGGCTATATAGAAGCGCGCACCAAAGATGAACTGCACCGGGGTGGCCAGGGCGAATTGCACCCAGGCGGGCAGCATCCAGTGCAGGCCGAAGGGTTCCACCAGCATCGGCAGCACCAGTGGCAGCGCCAAGGCAATCGCAAACACCAGCGACCAGCGCTCGCGGTGCAGGCGCTTGGCCTGATCGACCTCGGTGGCGGTTTCGCTTTGCGGCAGGCTGGCGGTGTAGCCGGCTTTGTCGACGGCGGCGATCAATACGCTGGGGTCCATCTGGCCCGCGACTTCGACGTGGGCGCGTTCGTTGGCCAGGTTGACGCTGACGCTTTGCACCCCCGGCACCTTGCCCAGCGCGCGCTCGACGCGGCCGGCACAGCTGGCACAGGTCATGCCGCTGATGGGCAGGTCAAAGGTGGTCGATCCATTCATGGGGCAGTCCTCCAGGAGAAGTTGCCCCTAGGATCAACCTTGACCTGTGGGGAAGGTCAAGGGTGTTTAGTATTCCAATGCGGCAGGCTTGAGGTACATGCCGTCCGGGCCTTGGGCGATGCGCAACTTGCGCACGTCCCCGACCTTCAGGGTGATGTTCTGCGCCGGTGGCGCCAGCAGGCCCGGCAGGCAGCCCGGCGCCTGGCCCGGCAGCAACTTGAGGCGCAGCGACAGGTTGCCCGCCGGCAGGTTGAACGAGGTGGCTTGTTCCTGGAACAGCCGCCCGGCCAGCTGATCATTGAGGTACAGGCCGATTTCGCAATTGGTCGGCACTTCCAGGCGTTCCCGGGAAATAATCAACACCGCGTAGTCTTCTGCGGCACTGGCCATCGGTGCGGCGGCAGACAAGCTCATCAGGCCGGCAAGGGCAAAAAACGACCAGCGCATGGCGAATGCTCCGTGGTTCAAATCAAAGATGGCTCAAGCTTGGCCGAGCGCGCGAGCGAATACCAGCCCGGCCGATGTTTTAGGCGCTTGACCTTGCCATGATGGCAAGGTCGAGACTGCGTCCACCCTCAATCAAGGAGTCATGTCATGCAAGTATTCAGTGTTGAAGGAATGACCTGTGGCCATTGCGTCAAGTCGGTCACCCAGGCGGTGCAGAGCCAGGACCCGGCGGCCAGTGTGAAGGTCGATCTGGCGGCCAAGGAAGTCGGGGTCGAGAGTCGTTTGTCGGCCGAGCAAATCATCAGTGCGATCACCGAAGAAGGCTACAGCGCCAAGCTCGCCTGATTTTTCAATAGTTAGCGAGCTATCGTAATGTTCAAGGCACCCAAGCGCGGCTAGACTGTCGGGCTGCCGACTCACTTGGGTGCCTTCATGAACCTGCGCATTATCCTGATCCTGGGCGCCTTGAGCGCCTTCGCGCCGTTGGCGATCGATTTTTACCTGCCGGGCTTCCCCGCCATGGCGATCGCTTTTGGCACCGACGAAAAACATGTCCAGCAAACCCTGGCCGTGTATTTCATCGGCCTGGCCATTGGCCAATTGATCTACGGCCCGCTGGCCGACCGCTTTGGCCGGCGTGTTCCGCTGCTCAGTGGCGTCACGCTGTTTACCTTGGCGTCCTTCGCCTGCGCCTATGCGCCGTCCCTGGATTGGCTGATTGCCGCGCGTTTCGTCCAGGCCCTGGGCGGTTGTGCGGGCATGGTGATTTCCCGCGCGGTGGTCAGCGACAAATGTGACGCGGTGGGCTCGGCCAAAGTGTTTTCCCAACTGATGCTGGTCACCGGGCTGGCGCCGATCCTCGCGCCGCTGGCGGGTGGGGTGATGGTTGGGGTGTGGGGCTGGCAGTCGATCTTCCTCGCGCTGACGTTTTTCAGCGTGATGGCGGCAGTGGCGGTTGCCGTCGGTCTGCCGGAAACCTTCCCGGCCCATCAGCCGCGCCAGCCATTGTCTGGCTCGCTGCGTCGCTACCTGTCGTTGCTGTCGGACCGGGTGTACCTCGGTTATGCGCTCACCGGCGGTATTGCGATTGGCGGGATGTTTGCCTACATCGCCGGTTCACCTTTCGTATTTATCAAACTGTATGGCGTGCCCGCCGAGCATTACGGCTGGGTCTTTGGCTCCAATGCGGCTGGTTTTATCTTGATCGCCCAGGTGAACGCCCGGCTGCTGGCCAAGCGTGGCCCGGCGTTTCTGCTGTCGCGCAGCGTGTGGGTGTACCTGGCGGCGGCCCTGTCGTTGCTGGCGATCAGTGCCTTGCACACCGATGCGCTGTGGCCGCTGCTGGTGCCGCTGTTTATCTGCATCGCAAGCCTGGGCTGCATTCTGCCCAACACCTCGGCCTGCGCCATGAGCGGGCAAGGGGCGCGGGCGGGCAGTGCGTCGGCCTTGCTCGGTTGCATTCAGTTTGGTGTGGCGGCGGGCGCGGCGTCGTTGGTCGGCCTGTTGCACGATGGCACGGCGATGCCGATGGCCATGGTCATCAGCTTGTGTGGTGTATTGGCGGTGACGGTGGCCGTCTCGACCCAGCGCCTGCAACGGGCTCGGGCCGCGCAAGCGCAGGTCTGAGATGCGGGTCAGCCAGCGGCGGAACGTTGCTGGTTGAGGGGGATGGTGTGGGGCGCCTGGATACGGGCTTGCAGGGTCTCGGCAAAGGCGCGGGCCTCGGCCTCACTGTGGAAGGTGATGGCCTTCTGGTCGAGGCGCACTTCCCATTGGGATTTTGCTAACGCTTTTATCAGGATCTTCATTGCTGACTTCCTCACGTAAAAGAATCGTGGCAAAGGCGGCCAATATAAACCCGAATACGCTTGCAAATATGACAAAGGTCAACTGTCGGACTAATGGTGTCGTCCATCACCCACAGCAGTAATGGACGACACCTACAGACCTTTGTCAGAACCCTTCCAGTACGATCTTGCCCTTGGCCTTGCCGCTCTCCAGCAGCGCATGGGCGCGGCGCAGGTTGGCCGCATTGATCACGCCGAAGTGCTCACCCACTGTGGTTTCCAGGGTGCCGGCGTCGATCAGCTCGGCCACGCGGTTGAGCAGGTGATGCTGCTCGATCATGTCCGGGGTCTCGAACATTGAGCGGGTGTACATGAACTCCCAGTGCAGCGACAGGCTCTTGCGCTTGAGCTTGCTGACGTCCAGCGCCTTGGGATCGTCGATCAGTGCCAGCTTGCCTTGGGGTTGCAGGGCTTCGACCAATTGGTCCAGGTGCTGGTCGGTCTGGGTCAGGCTGGCGACGTGGGTCACGTGGGCGACCCCCGCGCGTTTCAACGCTTCGCTGAGCGGCTGGCTGTGGTCAATCACCAGGTCGGCCCCCAGCGCCTTGGCCCAGGCCTGGGTTTCCGGGCGCGAAGCGGTGCCGATGACACGCAGCGCCGTGAGTTGGCTGGCCAGTTGGGTCAGGATCGACCCCACGCCACCGGCTGCGCCCACGATCAGCAGGCTCTGGCCCTGATCCTCTTTGCTTTCACGCACTTGCAGGCGCTCGAAGAGCAATTCCCACGCGGTGATAGCGGTCAGCGGCAGTGCCGCGGCGTCGGCGAAACCCAGGCTTTTTGGCATATGGCCGACGATGCGCTCATCCACCGTGTGCAACTCGCTGTTGCCACCCGGGCGTACGAGGGAGCCGGCGTAGAACACCTTGTCGCCGGCCTTGAACAGCGTGACGTCACTGCCCACGGCCTTGACCACACCGGCCACGTCCCAACCCAGCACCTTGGCGGCGCCGTTTTCCGGGGCGACGTTCTGGCGCACCTTGGTGTCCACCGGGTTGACCGAGATGGCTTTGACTTCCACCAACAGGTCACGCGGGCCGGCGACGGGCTCGGGCAGTTCGATGTCTTGCAGGGACAGGGGATCGTTGATCGGCAGCGAGGCGTAGTAGGCAATGGCTTTCATGGAAGCTCCAGAAAATGGGCGGCTGAACGGGATGGGCAGATAATTGGCTATTTCCCGGCGAGATAAAAGCGGCTAAAACAGAGGTCTGTTTCAATATAATTTTGATAATCGGCGGGGATCATGCTGCGTTTTGATGATTTGCAGTTGTTTGTGCGCGCGGCGGACTTGGGCAGCCTGTCGGCGGCGGCGCGGGTCATGGACCTGTCACCTGCGGTGGCCAGCGCCGCGTTGAAACGTATTGAGCAACAACTGGGCGCGCGCTTGCTGGCCCGCTCCACCCGCAGCCTGCGCCTGACCGCTGAAGGCGAGGGCTTCCTGGAATATGCCCGCGCCGCCTTGGGTTCACTGGACGAGGGTCGCCGGCTATTGGCCAGTGGCCAGGACCATGTCAGTGGCGTGCTGCAACTGTCGGCGCCGTCGGACTTCGGCCGCAACCATCTGTTGGCGTGGCTGGATGAATTCCAGCGTGAGCACCCACAACTGACCGTGCGTTTGTTGCTGGGCGACCGCATTGCCGACCTGTTTCGCCAACCGGTGGACATCGCCCTGCGCTACGGCGAACCCGAAGACTCCAGCCTGATCGCGCTGCCGGTAGCGCCGCAGAATGTGCGTGTGCTGTGCGCCTCGCCCAGCTACCTCGCGCAGTACGGTGAACCCCGCCACCTGGAGCAGTTGGCCCAGCACAATTGCCTGCTGTATATGCTGGGCAGTCGCGTACATGACCATTGGAGTTTTCACGACGGCAAGCGCGACATCAGCCTGACGGTGAGCGGTGACCGTTTCAGTGACGATGCCGATGTGGTGCGGCGCTGGGCGGTGGCGGGTGTGGGGATTGCCTACAAGTCCTGGCTGGATGTAAGCACCGACGTGTTGGCCGGCCGCCTGCGGGTGATCCTGCCGGAGCTGCGGGGCGAGCGAACGCCGCTGAATCTGCTCTGTGCCCACCGCGCCCAATTGAGCAAACCCGTCAACCTGCTGCGCGAAATGCTCGTGGCGCGCTGTGCGACCTTGACCGCGCAATGGCCGGAGCGATTGACCGCTGCGCGATAGCCTCCAAAATCCGAGGAAGTTTCACTCAGATCCTGTCCCTATCCGCGTTGTCAGACGGCGCGGAACCGGCTGCCTGCGCCCCTATACTTTGGTGCCCAGCACAAAAAAAATGGTTCAACAGGGAGTGAACACATGGAAGCAGCACCTTGCATCAGTCACATTGCCAGCCTGCTCGCCGAGCCCAAACGCACCGCCATGCTCTGGGCGTTGATGGACGGCTCGGCGAAGTCTTCGGAGGAATTGGCAGCGCTGGCCGGGCTGTCGCCCGCCTCGGCCGTTGCGCACCTGGCGCGGCTGACCGGAGGTGGCCTGTTGCGCAGCGAGAACCGTCGCGGCCAGCGCTTGTTTCGCGTGGCGGCTGCTGATGTCAGCGCTGCCATTGATGCGTTGGCCAACACCACCATGGCCAGCGCCACGCGCTGTCGGCCGGATGCCGCGCCGTCGGTATTGATCGCGCCCCTGCCGTTACGCCATGCACGGTTGTGCAATGGCCACCTCGGCGGCGAGCTGGCGGCGGGGTTGTATCAGCGGATGTTGGCCGCAGGCTGGATTGAACGGCATGAACAACGCACCGATGTCACGCTCAAGGGCGTGCAGCGCCTGGCGGACCTGGGGATTTACACCCAGGCGCTGGCATCGCCAGTGGCGTGCGACTGTTTCGATTGGAGCCAGCAGCTGCCGCATTTGGGCGGGGCGTTGGGCGCGGGGTTGCTGCAATTGTTCCTGCAATCGAACTGGGTCAGCCTGGTCAAAGAGTCGCAGGCGCTGCAGGTCAACGCCAGTGGGACGGCAGAAATCAACCGATTGGCCGCACCCGAACACCCTTAGCCAAGGGGGGCGTCGTTCAGAGTTTCAGTCAGGTCGCATCCAGCAATAACCCCGCAAAACCATGCCGCACACTCACCGCGGGGACTTTTCACACAGGGGGTGCGGCATGGGTATGCAAGGCTATAGCGCAGCGGAACGGTTGGAGCGGTTGCCCATCAGCGGCTACCACCGAGTTATTTTCATCATCATCGCCCTGGCGTTTTTCTTCGACTCCATGGACCTGGCGATGATGACCTTCCTTTTAGGCTCGATCAAAGCCGAGTTTGGCCTGAGCACGGCCCAGGCCGGGCTGCTGGCGAGTTCGAGTTTTTTCGGCATGGTGGTGGGGGCGTCGTTGTCCGGGATGCTCGCCGACCGCTTCGGGCGCAAGCCGGTGTTCCAGTGGAGCATCGTGTTGTGGGGCATCGCCAGTTACCTGTGTTCCACGGCGCAGACGGTGGAGACGCTGACGCTGTTTCGCATCCTGCTGGGCATCGGCATGGGCATGGAGTTTCCCATCGCGCAATCGATGCTCTCGGAGTTGATTCCGGCCAAACGGCGTGGGCGTTACATCGCCTTGATGGACGGTTTCTGGCCTCTGGGCTTTGTGGCGGCGGGGGTGCTGTCGTACTTCTTGCTGCCGGTGATTGGCTGGCGCGACATCTTCCTGGTGTTGGCGGTGCCAGCGGTGTTTGTGCTGGCGATCCGGTTTTTTATCCCGGAGTCGCCGCGCTGGCTGGAACAGGCCGGCCGGCATGACGCGGCGGACAAGGTGCTACAGGGCATCGAGCAGAAAGTGCGCGACTCCCTGGGCAGTGCGCAACTGCCGGAGCCGATCCGCCTGCCACGGGTAGAGAGCACGCCGGGCACGTTCTTCTCGGCGTTTCAGCAGCTGTGGTCGGCGCAGTATCGCCAACGCACGATGATGATCTGGAGCGTGTGGTTCTTTGCTTTGCTCGGCTTTTACGGGCTGACGTCGTGGTTGAGTGCGCTGTTGCAGCAGTCGGGTTTTGCGGTGACCCAGTCGGTGTACTACACGGTGATCATTTCCCTGGGCGGGATTCCCGGCTTCCTGATGGCGGCCTGGCTGGTGGAGCGCTGGGGACGTAAACCGGTGTGCGTGGTGACGCTGCTGGGCGGCGGGGTGATGGCGTTTCTGTATGGGCAAAGTGCGGTGTTTGGCGGCAATGTGGGCTTGCTGATTACATCGGGCTTGTTGATGCAGTTCTTTTTGTTTGGCATGTGGGCGGTGCTGTACACCTACACGCCGGAGCTGTATCCCACGTCGGCGCGGGCGACCGGGTCCGGGTTTGCCTCGGCGATTGGCCGGGTGGGTTCGTTGCTGGGGCCGATGGTGACCGGGTTGGTGTTTCCAATAACCGGGCAGGGCGGGGTGTTTGCCTTGGGCGCACTGTGTTTTGCGGTGGCGGCGCTGGTGGTGTGGGTGTTTGGGATGGAGACGAAGGGGAAGACTCTGGAAGAGCTGAGCGAAATCTAACCAGCAACACAAAACCCATGTGGGAGTGGGCTTGTGTGGGAGCGGGCTTGCTCGCGAAGAGGGTGTATCAGGCAACTCATTCGTTGCTGACACACTGCCTTCGCGAGCAAGCCCGCTCCCACACAAGCCCGCTCCCACATTTAGCCTGCATTCATCCAGTGAATGCGGGTTACGGCTTGACCAACCGCGCATCCAGGCTGTTCTGCGCCAGGCGTTTGGCCTGGTCCTGGGTCATGCCCAGCGAGGTGTGCAGCGCGTGGAAGTTCTCGGTGACATAACCACCGAAGTACGCCGGGTCATCGGAGTTCACCGTGACCTTCACGCCACGCTCAAGCATGTCGAGGATGTTGTGCTGGGCCATGTCGTCGAACACGCACAGCTTGGTGTTGGACAACGGGCACACGGTCAACGGGATCTGCTCGTCGATGATGCGCTGCATCAGGCGCTCGTCTTCGATAGCGCGCACGCCATGGTCGATACGCTGGATTTTCAGCAGGTCGAGGGCTTCCCAGATGTACTCGGGCGGGCCTTCTTCGCCAGCGTGGGCGACGGTGAGGAAGCCTTCGTGGCGGGCACGGTCGAACACACGCTGGAACTTGCTTGGCGGGTGACCCATTTCCGAGCTGTCCAGGCCCACGGCCACGAACGCGTCACGGAACGGCAGGGCCATGTCGAGGGTTTTCTCTGCTTCGGCTTCGCTCAGGTGGCGCAGGAAGCTGAGGATCAAACCGCTGGTGATGCCCAGTTGCTGTTCGCCATCTTTGAGTGCGGCGGCGATGCCGTTGAGCACCACTTCGAACGGGATGCCACGGTCGGTGTGGGTCTGTGGGTCAAAGAACGGTTCGGTGTGGATCACGTTCTGTTCTTTGCAGCGCAGCAGGTAGGCCCAGGTCAGGTCGTAGAAATCCTGGGACGTGCGCAGCACATCGGCGCCCTTGTAGTACAGGTCGAGAAACTCTTGCAGGTTGTTGAAGGCGTAGGCCTTGCGCAGGGTTTCGACGTCGTTCCACGGCAACGCAATCTTGTTGCGCTCGGCCAGGGCAAACAGCAGCTCAGGCTCCAGCGAACCCTCCAGGTGCAGGTGCAGTTCAGCCTTGGGCAGGGCGTTGAGCCAATCGTACATTTTCTAAATTCTCATCAGGTGCAATGGCGGCATTCTACAGGCCATGGCTGAAATAATTGGCAAAACCTGACCAGCAGGATTGTTTTCGTTGCATTCGCGCAAGGGCCGCGTGAACTAAGGTGTAACGAAACGTTAGCAGCCTGCCGTAGTCTGTACCCCATCAATGACTGATTCGCTGTTTGATAAGGCCCGCAATGTTCACATCCCTCAAGCAAGAAAAATTCATGCTGCTGGCGCTGCTTGCCGCCATCGCCGCCTACCCGCTGGAACACTGGATGCTCAACAGTGGCCAGGGCGTAGCGCTGCTCGGCGGGGTGGTGCTGATCGTGTTTATCGTGATCGCCTCGATGCGCGTGGCGCACCACGCCGAGCAGCTCGCGGAAAAGGTCGGCGACCCCTACGGCACCATGATCCTGACCCTCGCCGCCGTGCTGGTGGAAGTGGTGATCCTGGCGATCATGATGAGTAACGAGCCGTCGCCGACCCTGGTGCGCGACACCATCTATTCCGCCGTGATGCTCGACATCAACGGCATCCTCGGCCTGGCCGCGCTGATGGGTGGCATCAAGCATGGCGAACAGTCCTACAACGACGACTCGGCACGCAGCTACAGCGTGATGATCCTCACCGCCATGGGCGTGTCGATGGTGGTGCCGGAATTTATCCCCGAGGCTGACTGGAAAATTTACTCGGCCTTCACCATTGGCGCGATGGTGGTGCTCTACACCCTGTTCCTGCGCATGCAGGTGGGGCCTCACAGTTATTTCTTCAGCTACAACTACCCGGAGAAACGCGGCAAGAAACCGTCGGAAGAAGCGCCGTCGGTCAACCTGGCGTTTTCCATCGGCACCTTGGTGTTTGGCGTGATTGTGATTGGCGCGTTGGCCGAGGTGATGTCGAAAACCCTGGACCTGGGCCTGGAAGGCACGGGCGCGCCGCCGGTGATCACGGCGATTGTGGTGGCGGCTATTTCGGCGGCACCGGAGATTTTGACGGCGTTGCGCGCAGCCTTGGCCAACCGCATGCAGTCGGTGGTGAACATTGCGTTGGGCGCATCCCTGTCGACAGTGATCCTGACGGTGCCGGTGATGGAGGCGATGGCGCTCTACACCGGGCAGCCGTTCCAGATGGCGATGACGCCGGTGCAGACGGTGATGGTGTTTATCACGCTGATTGTCAGTGCGATCAACCTCAACGATGGTGAAACCAATGCCATTGAGGGAATGACGCATTTTGTGTTGTTTGCGACGTTTATCATGTTGTCGCTGTTGGGCCTTTAACCGGATTTACTGACCTCAACAGGGCCCAATGTGGGAGCGGGCTTGCTCGCGAATGCGGTCTGGCAGTCAACGATGAGTTGTCTGATCCACCGCATTCGCGAGCAAGCCCGCTCCCACATTTGGAACTGCGCTTGGCTTAGGTTCCGGCGATTAGTTGGCGGGCGGCTTGGGTGTGATCGGCGATCAGACCTTTCAAGTCCAAGCCTTCCACTTGACCATCAATCACCCGCCACTTACCCGCCACCATCACCCGGTCCGCCCGGTCAGCGCCGCACAACAACAGCGCCGAAATCGGATCATGGCTGCCGGAGAAGCGCAGCTCATCGAGCTTGAACAGCGCCAGGTCGGCCTGTTTGCCTACGGCCAGTTCGCCGATGTCCGTGCGCCCCAGCAACTGCGCCGAGCCTTTGGTCGCCCAACCCAGCACGCCTTCAGGGGTGATCTTTTCCGCACCGTAGCGCAGGCGCTGGATGTACAGGGCCTGGCGCGCTTCGAGGATCATGTTGGATGCATCGTTGGAGGCCGAGCCGTCCACGCCCAGGCCGATCGGCGCGCCGGCGGCGAGCAGGTCGAGGGTCGGGCAGATGCCGGACGCCAGGCGCATGTTCGAGCTTGGGCAATGGCAGATGCCAGTGCCGGCCGCGCCGAGGCGTTCGATTTCATCCGGGTTGAAGTGAATGCCGTGGGCCAGCCAGGTGCGCGGGCCGAGCCAGCCGACGCTGTCGAGGTAGTCCACGGTGCGCAGGCCAAAACGTTGCAGGCAGAAGTCTTCTTCGTCGAGGGTTTCCGCCAGGTGCGTATGTAGGCGTACGTCGAGGCTGTCAGCCAATTCGGCGCTGGCGCGCATGATTTCCGGGGTGACGGAAAACGGCGAGCACGGCGCCAGGGCGATCTGGATTTGCGCGCCGTCGTTGCGCTGGTGGTACTCGCGGATCAGGCGCTGGCTGTCGTCGAGGATCACTTGGCCTTGTTGCACCGTTTGTTGCGGCGGCAGGCCGCCATCGGCTTCGCCCAAACTCATGGAACCGCGGGTGAGCATGGCGCGCATGCCCAGTTCGCGCACGCTTTGCACTTGCACGTCGATGGCGTTTTCCAGGCCGTCGGGGAACAGGTAGTGGTGATCGGCCGCCGTGGTGCAGCCCGACAGCAGCAGTTCGGCCAGCGCAACTTTGGTGGCGAGGGCGAGTTTTTCCGGGGTGAGCCGGGCCCAGACCGGGTACAGGGTTTTCAGCCACGGGAATAATGGCTGGTTGACCACCGGCGCCCAGGCGCGGGTCAGGGTTTGATAGAAATGGTGGTGGGTGTTGATCAGGCCCGGCAGGATCACATGTTCACGGGCATCGAAGGTTTGTGTGCAGGGCTGGGCGGGTGTTTGGCCCAGGGCCAGCACTTCGCTGATCACAGCGTCTTGCAGCACCAGGCCGCCACGGGCGTCGAGGCCATTGGCAGTGAAAATCGCGAGGGGGTTTTTTAACCAGATACGGGTCGCAGGCATTGGCCGGCTCCTCTGAATGATGGGTTCAGGTTTGCCAGCTCAGTGTTGCCCTGTCTGCTGATCCAGGGTCGCCGGTGAAGGCGAGGGGGCAGTCTACCCGTGGATCGTTATCGACGGCAATCGGTCGATAACGACCCTTTGTCGCTTACCAGGCGATGGTGTCGCCTTTGTAGTCGATGAAGTGATGGCCGCCTTTCCCGGTGTAGGCATTTACCTGATCCACCAGGCCGCGCACGCTGGTGTCGACATCGATGTGGGCATTTTCGCCGCCCATGTCGGTCTTTACCCAGCCCGGGTGCAGTGACAGCACGGTGAGTTTTTGCCCGCCCAGTTGGGTGACGAAGCTGTTGGTCATGGAATTGAGCGCGGCCTTGCTGGCCTTGTACAGCGCCAGGTCGGAGCCGTCGGGGATGGTCACGCTGCCCAGCACCGAACTCATGAAGGCCAGCACGCCGCTGTCTTTGCGGATCTGCCCGACAAAGCGCTGGGCCAGGTTGATCGGTGCCACGGCATTGGTGAAGAACAACTGGCCGACTTCCGCCAGGGTGGCGTGGCCAGGCTCCTGGTTGGCGGGGCCTTTGACACCGGCGTTGACGAACAGCAGGTCAAAGGTGCGGTCCTTGAGGCGCTGGCTCAGGGCGATCACGGCTTGCTGATCGTCCATGTCGAGTTTCTCGATCTGCACCGGTCCCACGGCCTTGAGTGCGTCGGCCTTGCTTGGATCACGCACGGTGGCGGTCACGTCCCAGCCGTCCTGGAGCAGTTGCTTGACCAGGCCAAGGCCCAGCCCGCGCGAGGCGCCGATGATCAGTGCGGTTTTTGGCGTAGACATGAAAAGCTTCCTTTGGAGTCGCGGTTCAGGGAGTTCAGCGTTGGAGCAGGATACGCCCACGGCTGAGGTCGGCGAGTTGAATTTGCAGGGTATCGATATGCGCTTCGCCTACGGCGAGTTGTAGCTCGACGCCGTTGGCGGTGAAGGATTCTTCCACGACCAGCCCGCCCAGTTCGGCGACGCGCAGTTTCACCAGGTTCAATTCCGCGAACCCGCAGGCGCAGCTCAGCGGTACGCGGCTGATCAGTTCAATGCGTTCGGCGTTTTGCAGGCACTTGTTTGCCCCGCCGCCATACGCGCGGGCGAGGCCACCGGTGCCCAGCTGGATGCCGCCGTACCAGCGGATCACCAGCACCGCGACCTGATCGAAACCCTGTGCTTCGATAGCGGCGAGGATCGGCCGGCCAGCGGTGCCACCGGGTTCGCCGTCGTCATTGCTGCGGTATTGATCGCCAAGCTTCCAGGCCCAGCAGTTGTGCGTGGCGTTCAAGTCGCTGTGTTGCGCGAAAAACGCCTGGGCGTCCTGCGGGCTGGTGATCGGCGCGGCGAGGGTGATAAAGCGGCTTTTGCGGATTTCTTCATGAAATTCGCAAAGGCCGGTGAGCGTGAAAGGCATAAGTCGCTTCGTTTATAGGGCGGGCTTGACGCCACAGCCTTTGAGAATGATGTGGATCAGGTTGGTGCCGGCGTCTTCCATGTCCTGCTTGGTCAGCTTGGTGCGACCGGTGACGCGGCAGATCTGCGTGGCAAAGTCGGCGTAGTGCTGGGTGCTGCCCCACAGCAGGAAGATCAGGTGCACCGGGTCTACCGGGTCCATCTTGCCGGCGTCGATCCAGGCCTGGAATACGGCGGCGCGGCCGCTGAACCAGGCGCGGTAGTCCTGGCTGAAATATTCGGTGAGGCATTCGCCACCGCTGATGATCTCCATGGCGAAGATCCGCGAGGCCTGGGGTTGACGGCGCGAGAACTCCATCTTGGTGCGGATGTAGCGGCTCAGGGCCACGGCCGGGTCATCCTCGGCGGTCAGCGTGTTGAAGGTGCTGTCCCACAGTTCGAGGATATTGCTGAGCACCGCGATATACAGGCCCAGCTTGTTGGTGAAGTAGTAGTGCAAGTTGGCCTTGGGCAGCCCGGCACTGGCAGCAATGGTGTTCATGCTGGTGCCTTTGTAGCCATGGCGCGCGAATTCGTCTTCAGCTGCCTGCAGAATTGCTTGTTCGTTCTTTTGCCGAATGCGGCTGGCGGGTTTTCCGGCGGGGTTGCTGTGGGCAGGAACTTCGAGGCTCATGGAGGTTTCCGTGCAGATCGATAGAGACGACGTGTGCACAGATAACCCACCCTCAAGCCTCAGACAAGTCCTGATGCAATAAAACCGTCAGTGCGATTCCACAGTGTCGCTTTCCGGCGCGTGGTTTGCGGCACGGTTGCCGGCCTTGGCCTCCGGTAATAACAGGCACAACACAATGGCGGTCAGGCCGCCGCTGGTGATGGCCGAGTCGAACAGGTTCTGCACCAGGGTCGGCATCAGGTGCAGCAGGTTCGGTTGGGCAGCGATACCCAGGCCGACGCCGAACGAGGTGGCGATGATCAGCATGCTGCGCCGGTCCAGCGGCGCCTGCGCAAGGATGCGCACACCGGCGGCGGCCACGCTGCCGAACATCACCAGGGTTGCGCCGCCCAGCACCGGTTTGGGGATTTGCTGGAGTACCGCGCCGATCAGCGGAAACAAGCCGAGGCAAAACAGCACGACGCCGATGTATAAGCCGACGTAACGACTGGCCACGCCGGTGAGTTGGATCACGCCGTTGTTCTGCGCGAACGTGGTGTTGGGGAAGGCGCTGAAGGTGGCGGCGATCATGCAACTGACGCCATCACCAAGGACGCCGCCCTTGAGCCGGCTTATATAAGAAGGGCCGCTGATGGGCTGGCGGGCGATCATGCAGTTGGCGGTGAGGTCGCCGACGGTTTCGATGCTGCTGATCAGGTAAATCAGCGCGATGGGTAGGAAAGCGCTCCAGTCGAAGTTGAATCCAAAGCGAAATGGGATCGGCAGGCTGACCAGAGGCAAATCGGGCAGCGCTTGGGGTACAAGCTTGCCACTGAACCAGGCCGCGAGACTGCCGAGGGCGAGGCCGATGATGATGGCCGAGAGTCGCACCCATGGGGTGTTGGAGCGGTTGAGCAGGATGATCGTCAACACCACGAACACGCCCAGCGCCAGGTTGGTGGGGGCGCCGAAGTCGGCGGCGTTGAAGCCACCGCCCAGATCCGTGATGCCGACCTTGATCAAGCTGATACCGATCAGGGTAATGACAATCCCCGTTACCAAAGGCGTGATCACTCGGCGCAGTTGGCCGATAAAGCGGCTGAGCACGATCTGCACCACGGCGCCGAAAAAGCACACGCCGAAGATCATCGCCATGATGTCTTCCGGGCTGCCGCCGCGTTGTTTCACCAAAAAGCCCGCCGACAGCACCGCACCGAGAAACGCAAAACTGGTGCCTTGCAGGCAGATCATCCCGGCGCCGATGCCAAACGGCCGACGTGCCTGGATGAAAGTGCCGACGCCGGAAACCATCAACGCCATGCTGATCAGGTAGGGCAAATGCGCGGTCAGGCCCAGGGTGGAGCCGATGATCAGTGGCGGGGTAATGATGCCGACGAACGCGGCCAGCACATGTTGCAGTGCGGCAAGGAAGG
This sequence comes from Pseudomonas sp. KBW05, assembly GCF_003852405.1. Taxonomy (GTDB): domain Bacteria; phylum Pseudomonadota; class Gammaproteobacteria; order Pseudomonadales; family Pseudomonadaceae; genus Aquipseudomonas. Next base: position 4,194 of record NZ_QAJM01000025.1, on the reverse strand, counting down.
CCGGTGCGGGTTTCGGGCGGTCGTTGAGGCCGTAGATCAGGTCGCTGCTGGAGGATTCTGGTGGCATGGCGGGCAAGCTCAGGGTCTATGTCCTCTGGTTCTTGCAAAAAGCTGTCCAACTGCTCAGCTTTTCGTTTTTGCCCGAGTTAACGGGTGGCGGCCAGGCTTTCCAGGAAGCTTTCCAGCACCAAATGGGGGCGACGGCCTTTGCGCGTGACCGATGCCAGGCTTAAATCGTAAAAACGTGTAGCCGGTTTCAGCGCACGCAGTCGGCCCTGTTGCACCCACAGGCTGGCGTAGTGATCGGGCAGGTAGCCGATGTAGCGGCCGGTGAGGATCAGGAAGGCCATGCCTTCGCGGTCCGAGGCGCTGGCGGTGCAGTTGAGTGCCTGGTAGTGGGCCTGGATATCGGCGGGCAGGCGGAAGGTCGGGGCGATGGCGTCCTGGCTGTCGATGCGGGCGTCGTCCAGTTGTTTGTTGTCGGCATAGAACAGTGGGTGGCCGACGGCGCAATAAAGCAGTGAGCGTTCGCTGTACAGCGGCTGGTATTCCAGCCCCGACAAGGCACTGGCCTGGGGCACCACGCCGACGTGCAGGCGGCCGTCGAGTACGCCTTGCTCGACTTCGTTGGGGGCGATCATGCGGATCTGGATCTGCACATCTGGGCCACGTTCCTTCAACTGCGCCAGGGCGTGGGTGATGCGCATATGGGGCAGGGTGACGAGGTTGTCGGTGAGGCCGATGATCAACTCGCCGCGCAGATGCTGGTGCAGGCCGTTGACCTCGGTGCGGAAACTTTCCAGGGCGCTCAAGAGTTGCAGCGCCGATTGGTAGACCTCGCGGCCTTCTTCAGTCAGGGAGAAACCGGCGCGGCCGCGTTGGCACAGTCTTAACCCGAGGCGTTGCTCAAGATCGCTCATTTGCTGGCTGATGGCGGAGCGGCCGATGCCCAGCACGGTCTCTGCCGCCGAGAAGCCGCCGCATTCGACCACGCTGCGAAAAATGCGCAACAGGCGGATATCGAAGTCGCTGACTTGGGCCAGGGGATCGGGGCGACGGCTGCTCATAGTTTAGTGAAGGCCTGACTGAAGGTTAGAAGAGTTGAATTTCACCGACTTTATCGCCGTGGCAATTTAGCTGCAACAACGCTTTTCAATCCCGACGCTGCCTTTTGCCCTGCGAGGTTTTGCTGATGAACATGCCCGAAAACGCCCCATCGTCCCTGGCCAGCCAATTGAAGCTGGACGCGCACTGGATGCCGTATACCGCCAACCGTAACTTCCAGCGTGATCCGCGCTTGATCGTGGGCGCGGAAGGTAGCTGGTTGATCGATGACAAGGGGCGCAAGGTCTACGACTCGTTGTCGGGCCTGTGGACCTGTGGCGCAGGGCATACGCGCAAGGAAATCCAGGAAGCGGTGGCCAAGCAACTGGGCACCTTGGACTACTCGCCGGGCTTCCAATACGGTCATCCGTTGTCCTTCCAGTTGGCAGAAAAGATTACCGACCTGACCCCTGGCAACCTGAACCACGTGTTCTTTACTGACTCCGGCTCCGAGTGCGCCGATACCGCGGTGAAGATGGTGCGTGGGTACTGGCGCCTGAAGGGCCAGGCCACCAAGACCAAGATGATTGGCCGCGCCCGTGGTTATCACGGTGTGAACATCGCCGGTACCAGCTTGGGCGGTGTGAACGGCAACCGTAAGATTTTTGGTCAGGCAATGATGGATGTTGACCATCTGCCGCACACCTTGCTGGCGAGCAATGCCTTTTCCCGTGGTATGCCGGAGCTGGGTGGCATTGCGCTGGCCGATGAGTTGCTCAAGCTGATCGAGTTGCACGATGCGTCGAACATCGCCGCGGTGTTTGTCGAACCGATGGCCGGTTCTGCGGGTGTGCTGGTGCCGCCGCAGGGGTATCTCAAGCGTTTGCGTGAGATTTGCGATCAACACAACATCCTGCTGGTGTTCGATGAAGTGATTACCGGTTTCGGCCGCACCGGCTCGATGTTTGGTGCCGACAGCTTCGGCGTGACCCCGGACCTGATGTGCATCGCCAAGCAAGTCACCAACGGTGCGATCCCGATGGGCGCGGTGATTGCCAGCAGCGAGATCTACCAGACCTTCATGAACCAGGCGACGCCGGAGTACGCGGTGGAATTCCCCCACGGCTACACCTACTCGGCTCACCCGGTCGCATGCGCCGCTGGCCTGGCGGCGTTGGACCTGCTGCAGAAGGAAAACCTGGTGCAGAGCGTAGCCGAAGTCGCGCCGCACTTTGAGAATGCGCTGCACGGTTTGAAGGGCAGCAAGAACGTGATCGACATCCGTAACTACGGCCTGGCCGGCGCGATCCAGATTGCCCCGCGTGACGGTGATGCCATCGTGCGTCCATTCGAGGCCGGCATGGCTTTGTGGAAAGCCGGTTTCTACGTGCGCTTTGGCGGTGACACCCTGCAGTTCGGGCCAACCTTCAACAGCAAGCCGCAGGACCTGGATCGCCTGTTCGATGCGGTTGGCGAAGTGCTGAACAAGATCGACTGATTTCTCCTTCTATATAGAACAATTTTTCAGGAGCCCCGCATGAGCCTTATCCAGCACTTGATCAACGGTGAGTTGGTCAATGACAGCGGCCGTAGTGCCGACGTGTATAACCCGTCCACTGGCCAGGTGATCCACCAGGTGCCATTGGCCAGTCGTGAAACCATTCAACAGGCGATCGACTCGGCCAAGGCCGCATTCCCGGCCTGGCGCAATACGCCGCCGGCCAAGCGTGCCCAGGTAATGTTCCGTTTCAAGCAATTGCTGGAGCAGAACGAAGCGCGTATCTCGCAGTTGATCAGCGAAGAGCATGGCAAGACGCTGGAAGACGCTGCGGGTGAATTGAAGCGTGGGATCGAGAACGTGGAGTACGCGTGCTCGGCGCCGGAGATTCTGAAGGGCGAGTACAGCCGTAACGTCGGACCGAACATTGATGCGTGGTCGGATTTCCAACCGTTGGGTGTGGTGGCCGGTATTACGCCGTTCAACTTCCCGGCGATGGTGCCGCTGTGGATGTACCCGCTGGCGATCGTTTGCGGTAACTGTTTCATCCTGAAGCCTTCGGAGCGCGATCCAAGTTCGACGCTGCTGATTGCCCAACTGTTGCAGGAAGCCGGCCTGCCTAAAGGTGTGCTGAGCGTGGTGCACGGTGACAAAGGCGCGGTGGATGCGCTGATCGAAGCGCCGGAAGTGAAGGCGCTGAGTTTTGTGGGCTCGACGCCGATTGCCGAATACATCTATTCCGAAGCAACCAAGCGCGGCAAACGCGTGCAGGCGCTGGGCGGGGCGAAGAACCATGCGGTGCTGATGCCGGATGCCGATCTGGATAACGCGGTCAGTGCTTTGATGGGCGCGGCGTACGGTTCGTGCGGTGAGCGTTGCATGGCGATCTCGGTGGCCGTGTGCGTGGGCGACCAGGTGGCCGATGCGTTGATCGCCAAGCTGGTGCCGCAGGTCAAGGCGCTGAAGATTGGTGCGGGAACGTCGTGTGGCCTGGATATGGGGCCGCTGGTAACGGGGCAGGCGCGGGACAAGGTGAGTGGCTATATAGAAGACGGTGTGGCAGCGGGTGCTGAGCTGGTGGTCGATGGCCGTGGTTTGAGCATTGCCGGGCATGAAGAAGGTTTCTTCCTGGGGGGGAGCCTGTTTGATCGCGTGACGCCTGAAATGCGCATCTATAAAGAAGAGATCTTCGGGCCAGTGCTGTGCGTGGTACGGGTGAATAGCCTGGAAGCGGCGATGCAGCTGATCAACGATCACGAATATGGCAACGGCACCTGCATCTTTACCCGTGATGGGGAAGCGGCGCGCCTGTTCTGTGATGAGATTGAAGTGGGTATGGTGGGGGTTAACGTTCCTCTGCCGGTGCCGGTGGCGTATCACAGCTTTGGTGGCTGGAAGCGTTCACTGTTTGGCGACTTGCATGCCTATGGGCCGGATGGCGTGCGTTTCTATACCCGTCGCAAGGCGATTACCCAGCGTTGGCCGCAACGGGCCAGCCATGAAGCGTCGCAGTTTGCTTTCCCTAGCTTGTAACTCTTGAGCTGAAAGCCGGCCCCTTGGGGCCGGCTTTCGCGTTTTTGGGGCTTTTCTGACTTATATGACAGAAATATGAAGAAAGGCATTGACGGCAGATTGTAACTGTCTATAATTCG
>NZ_QAJM01000024.1 GCF_003852405.1 Pseudomonas sp. KBW05 | reverse complement strand
ATGTGGGTGAGTCATACCGGCGAGGACCTTTTGCTTACTTTTGGGTCCTTCCAAAAGTGAGCCGCTGTAAGAGCGGAACCGTCAGTGGCCGTGACCGCAGCAATGGATATGTACTCCGACCAAAAAGCTCCAGCGCCCGACACATAGCCTTCGCGAGCAAGCCCGCTCCCACATTTGGACCGGTGTCCATCCGACAAACTGCGATCGTCTGTCAGGAAGCTATCGCAGGCAAGCCAGCTCCCACAGTAGAGCCGGTTTACACCCGGTAAAAAATGCCCGACTGCCAGTCCCTCGCCACGGGTCCAGCAGTAATGCTCAATGTTGTTTAGATACCTATAGCCCCCATAGCCAGCCTTGATTCGCCGACCCGCCCGCCCCCACCTAAACTCTGTTCAAGTTGTTTCAACGGACAGAGGATTTTTCATCATGGGCAAACGTCACCCCAATCTCCCCGCCTGGCAATGGCGCAACTACCCGCAAAACCATCAGCACCCGACCAACCTGGCGTTGCACCTGATTGCCGTGCCGCTGTTCATCGTCGGGTTTCTGTTGATTGTGTCCGGGGTGTTCAGCCTGAGCCTGGCCAGTTTCGCCATTGGTGTGGTCGGCATCGTTGCCGGCCTGGCGTTGCAGCGTCACGGCCATAGCCTTGAAGCCCAGGCCAGTGAGCCGTTCAGTGATCGCACAGACGCCGTACAGCGCCTGGTGGTCGAGCAGTTCGTGACCTTCCCGCGTTTTGTCCTGAGCGGTGGCTGGTGGCGCGCCTGGCGGCAGCGCCATCGGCATTAAGCGAACACCACCACGGTCTGGCGGCTGATAGCAATCAACGCGCCGCTCGGGCTCCACAGCGCGGCGGCAGCGTGGCCATAGCCGTCGCGGGCATGCTCGATGGTTACGTAGTATTGGCACCAGTCCAACGTCGAAAGGTCCTGCAAGGGTTGGATAAATTCGATAGTCCAGGTCAGCGTGCTGCCCGGCGCGGGCTTCTTCAGGTGCGGCAGCAAGGCCGGGGGCCAGGCGTCCACCAGGGCGAGGATGTGCGCCTCGGTCAGCGGTTCTTCTTTCACATCACCACGCAGTCGGACCCAGCCGCCCATATCGCGGGACTTGTTCCCGGTAAACGGTAGGCCGCCGACACTCCAGCGCATCGCCAAATGGCGCATGAACTCCGGGGTGACGCCCTTGATATAGGGCAGTTCCTGGCATTCGTCCCAATGCTTGAACACCGGCGGCGCTTCGCTTTCAACCGTAATTTCCGACTCCCGAGACCCACCGAAACTGGCCTGCACCAGCGTCGCCACTTCGCCGTTCTGCACCACGCGACCGAGCAATTGGCTGACGGCCTTGCCTTCGCGCAACACTTCGACTTGATAGCTGGCCGGTACATCGGGCGCCACTGGGCCGACGAAGGTGATCGCCAACGAGCGCAATGGCCGATCTGCCGGAACCTGGGCACGCAGCGCTTCGTATTGCAACGCGGCAACCAGGCCGCCAAAGGTGGCACGGCCTTGAGCCCATTCGGCGGGGATGGTGACGTCTTGCGGGTGGCTTCGGGCGGCATCGAGCAAATCACTAAAGCGCATGGCGACCTCACATCAAAAGAAACGGATGGGCGATCTTAACCAGCGTGTTGGCCGGGTACAGCGCCTATTCCGGCCAAAAGCCGGACGATTGTAGGACACGGAGCGTCCTGGGCTGCGTTCCCACGCGGGGCGTGGGGACGATCAGGTGTCAGAAACAATCGGTGCGGAGTTTATCCAGCACGCGGTCCGCCTGCCCTTCTGCCTTGGCCATGGTGCGCTGCCACACAGCTACGCAGGGTTGCAGATCAGGCTGGTGTTCGGCCTGGGCCAGCCACTGCCAGCAGTCGTGCCAATCCCCCAGGGCACCCTGGGCTTTCTTCAGGCGGGACATGGCGTTGGTGGGGAGCTTGTTCAATTCGGGGTAGGCCTCGGCGGCATAGCGTACGCGCTTGATCAGCAACCGCAGGCGGTGGCGATCATGGCCTGGGTCCTTCAAGGCGACGTCGAGGGCCTGCCATTGCTTAGCCAGACGCTTCTCGATGCGCGGGCGCAGGCCCTTGAGCAATTTCTGATGTTCGGATGCGCGGATAAAGCGCGGGAAGGCATCGAGGATCAGCAGCAGCTGCGCCAACTCGGGGCTTTGCGCCACGTGGCGATACGCCTCGGGTTGCAGGCGCAGGCGCCGGTCAGCCGCCTCGTGATAACCGTGCTGGTGCAAATAGGCTGCCAGCACCTCGCGGTCACGCAGCGGCGTGGTCAATTGGCCGACCGCGCTGGCGGCCGATTCAAGCTGTTCCACGCCCGGCAGCCCACGCAAGGGGCGCAACAAGCTGCGCAGGCGGCGCACGGTGGTGCGCAGGTCATGCAGGGCTTCATCGTCGGTGACGGCGGTGAGACGAGCCTGGCAGCTCAGCAACCCTACTTCCAGGCCAATGACCTGAGCGACTAACTGATCGACCAACGCTGACATCCTGCCCTCACTCTCCGATGAAAATTCCTACTCGCTGCTCGGATCAACGCCCGGCGCGCGACTCACGAATATAGAACCGCGCTTTCTCGGCCTTGTTGGCACAGCCTTCAAACGCTTCAAATTGCTGCTGGGTCTTGGCACCGGTCAGCAGGGACAGGGCCTTGGAGTAGCTGACAGTCCCGGCGAACCCTTCGGCCTTGGCCAGGTCCAGCTCGTGCCAAGCGGCATCCAATTGCGTGCCGCAGCTGTCGCGGTACGCGGTTTTCCCGGCACAACCAGCCAGGGCCAACACGATCACAGGCACACACATCCAGGCTTTCATCGATGACACCTCAAAATAAAGAAAAACAGTCGTACGTTGTAGACGTTGCCTACATGAAAAAGTGCCTTGTCCTTAGCCTGAAATCGGTCGTACCTATCACCAGAGCATACCCGAGGCTTAGCACTCCCGCTGCGAAGATTGAAGCCGCCCCCTCAATGGGTGCATTGTGGGCACCTGCCATCTGTAGGACATGACCATGAAGAAACGTGTTGCCTTGGTACTGGGCTCTGGCGGTGCCCGGGGCTACGCCCATATCGGCGTGATTGAAGAGATCGAACGACGGGGCTATGACATCGCCTGTGTCGCCGGTTGCTCCATGGGCGCCGTGGTCGGTGGCATCTACGCCGCCGGCAAGCTGGATGAGTACCGCAACTGGATCGAAAGCCTCGACTACCTCGACGTGCTGCGCCTGGTGGACGTGAGCTTTCGCCTCGGGGCAATTCGTGGCGAGAAGGTCTTCGGCCAGATCCGCAAGATCGTTGGCGAGTTGAATATCGAAGAGTTGCGCATCCCCTACACCGCCGTCGCCACCGACCTCACCAACCAACAGGAAATCTGGTTCCAGGAAGGCTGCCTGCACCAGGCCATGCGTGCTTCGGCGGCGATCCCCAGCCTGTTCACGCCGGTGATGCAAGGCAACCGCATGCTGGTGGACGGCGGCCTGCTCAACCCGCTGCCCATCGTGCCGGTGGTGTCGAGCCATTGCGATTTGATCATCGCGGTCAACCTCAACGCCACCAACCAGAAGCACTACCAACTGCCGGTGATCCAGCGCCCACCGGCGTTCAAGAGCCGCTTCAACAGCCTGGCCAAATCACTCGGTTCGCACCTGCCGTTTCGGCGTAAGCAGGCCGAGCAATTGATGAAGCTGGAACAGGAAGCCTTGCAGGCCGAAGCCGCCGACATCAACCCGTGGCTGGACGCGGCAGAACCCGAATCCCAGCAACCCGCCGCCGCACCGGAAAAGGCTGGCGCGCCGAAGTCGGCCACCGGTTCGTTCATCATTGATAACGTGGGGCCGGCGTCGTTGCTGGACCTGATCAACCAGAGTTTCGAGGTGATGCAGACGTCATTGGCGCAGTACAAGATTGCCGGGTACCCGCCGGATGTATTGATCAACGTGCCGAAGCGGGTGTGCCGGTTTTTCGAGTTCTACAAGGCGCCGGAGTTGATCGCGTTGGGGCGGGAGATTGCGCGGGACACCTTGGATCGGTATGAGAGTGAGCAGGGCTGAAATTTTGGCTGTTGCTGATGGCCCCTTCGCGAGCAAGCCCGCTCCCACACTTGACCGTGTTCCAACATTTGAAATGCGGTCAAATGTGGGAGCGGGCTTGCTCGCGAAGAGGCCGGCACACACAACGCAAATCTAAGCGCTCAACAACCGATACCCCACCCCCGCCTCCGTCACGATAAACCGCGGCTGCGTCGGATCATCCGCCAGCTTCTGCCGCAAATGCCCCACCACAATCCGCAGGTAGTGACTGTCTTCGGTGTGCGTCGGCCCCCAGATATCCTTGAGCAATTGCTGCTGGGTAATCACCCGTCCTGGATGCCGCGCCAGTTGCGCCAGCACCGCGTATTCCTTGCGCGTCAGGGCGACTTCGACGCCGTCCAGCAGCACGCGGCGGTAGGCCAGGTCCACGGTCAGCGGGCCGAACGACAGCGCCGCTTCCTGCGCCTCCCCCGCCGGCGCCTGGCGCAGCAGCGCACGCACGCGGGCGAGAAATTCCTGGATACCAAAGGGCTTGGTCACATAGTCATTGGCGCCGCCGTCCAGGGCTTCGACTTTCTGCCCTTCGCTGGCGCGCACCGACAGCACCAGTACCGGCACCGTGGACCACTCGCGAAATTCGCGCAGCACCTGCTGGCCGTCCATGTCCGGCAGGCCGAGGTCGAGCACCAGCAAGTCCGGTTTACTCAGTGCTGCCTGGGCCAGGCCTTCGTTGCCGGTACCGGCCTCGATCACCTTGTAGCCCTGGGAAGCCAGGCTGATACGCAGGAATTTGCGGATCTGCGGTTCGTCATCAATGACCAAAATCGTCGCGGTCTGGCTCATGGTGTCCAATCAGAATCGGGAGAGAAAACAGGGTAGCTCATGCCTCGCGCTCCAGGCCAGGCTGGGTCGGCAACGGCAGGAACAGGGTGATGCAAGTACCGCGGCCATCGATGCCGTCGGCCACACCAATATGCCCGCCGTGGGCGCCGACCATGCCCTGGCAGATCGCCAGGCCAAGGCCCGTGCCCTGCCCGCCGCGATCGCCACGGGCGGCGGTGTAGAACATGTCGAAAATCTTCGCGCGCTCGTCCTCGGGAATGCCGGGACCTTCGTCGGCGACGGCAAAAAACAGCTGGTTATCCACTACCCCCGCGCTCAACTGCAAACGCCCATGGACCGGCGAAAAGCGCGCGGCGTTTTCCAGCACATTGACCAAAGCCTGCTCGATCAGCGCCGCGTGCACATACAGCAATGGCAACTGTGCCGGCACCTCGGTGTGCACCTGCAGCGGCGCCAGTACGGCGCGCAATCGGCCGAGGGCACTGCCGACGATATCACCCGGCGATACCCAGTCCCGCGCCAGCTTCAACGCGCCGTGGCCCAGGCGCGTCATGTCCAGCAGGTTCTGGATGTAGCGGTCGAGGCGCTCGGCTTCATCGCGGGTGCCTTCCAGCAGTTCGCGGCGATCCTCCAGCGGGATGGCCTCGCCGAGGGCCAGCAGGCTGTCGATGCTGCCGCGCATGGAGGTCAGCGGCGTGCGCAAATCGTGGGACACCGAGGCGAGCAAGGCGCTGCGCAGTTGCTCGGTTTCGCCGTGCAGGCGTGCCGACTCCAACTCCTGCGCCAGTTGCGCACGGGCCAGGGCTTGCGCCAGCGGCTGGCTCAAGGCCGTCAGCAGGCGGCGGCGCTGGCCGCTCAATTCCAGGCCCGGTTTGGGGCTCACGCCGAGCAAGCCCAGCGGCCCTTCTTCAGCGGATAACGGCCACCACCACCAACGTCCAAGCGGCAAGGTGCCGGTGCCCATGCCGGCCGGTTGATCGTGCTGCCAGGCCCAGTCCGCAGCGGCGCGTTCGCCTTCGGTGAGGGTCAGCGGGCCACCGGTTTCGATCGTCCAACCACCCTGGCCGTCGCGATTGACCAGGCACAGGTCGAGGTCGCTCCAGCCTTCCAGGTGATGGGCCGCCGCGCTGATCACCGCCTGGCGGTCAGTGGCAGCGGTGAGCTTGCGCGACAGGTCGAGCAACTCGCTGGTTTCTTCCTGGGTGTCGCGCAGCGCCTGCAACTGTCGGCGTTGACGCGCTGCGAGGTTGCCGGTGAGCGCTGCCATCAGCAGGAAGAACAGCAAGGTCAGCACGTCTTCTTCACGTTGGATCGCGAAGGAGAAATTCGGCGGGATAAACAGGAAGTCATAGGTCATGAACGACAGCGCCGCGCACACCAGCGACGGGCCCAGGCTGCTGCGCACCGCCACCAGCAAGACTGCCGCGAGGAACACCAACGAGATATTCGGCAACGGCAATACGCTGGACACCGCCCAGGCCACCGCCGCCGCGACGACGGTCGCCACCACCGCCAGGCCGTAGTCGAACCACACCAGCCCACGCACATCCGGCAGGCGCGGCGGTGCGGGGATGTCGTCGCTGTCGAGGACGTTGATTTCCAACCCACGGGCATTGCGCAACAGGCGCGCCGCGAGCCCGCCACCGAATACCCGACGGCGCCAGCGCATGCGCGACTGCCCCACCAGCAGTAGGCTGGCACGGCGTTCGGCGGCGTGCTGGATCAGGGTCTTGGCCACCTCCCCGGCCCGCAGCAATACCACTTCGCCGCCCAGGCGTTCGGCCAGTTGTTGGGCGTTTTGCAGGCGCAGCCGCGATTGCTCATCCCGCGCGCCGCCGTTGTCGATATGCACCAGGCTCCACGGCAAATGCCGACGCTGCGCAACACGGCTGGCGTGACGCACCAGGCGTTCGGCCTGGGCATCTCCGTCCACGCCCACCAGCAGGCGACCGCGCACCGCTGGCGCGGCCTGGCCGAGTTGGCGGTAGCCTTGGGCCAAGTCGTCATCGACGTGGGCGGCGGCGGTCTGCATCGCCAGCTCGCGCAGGGCCATCAGGTTAGTCTGGGTGAAAAATGCGTCGATGGCCGCGCGTGCCTGTTCCGGCACATACACCTTGCCGTCGCGCAGACGCTCCAGCAGTTCGCGCGATGGCAGGTCGATCAGCAGCAGTTCGTCGGCCTCTTGCAGCACCCAGTCCGGCAGGGTTTCACGCACCTGCACGCCGGTGATGCCGCGCACTTGGTCGTTGAGGCTCTCCAGGTGCTGGACGTTGACCGTGGTGAAGACGTTGATGCCGGCAGCGAGCAGTTCCTGGATGTCTTGCCAGCGTTTTTCATGCCGGCTGCCGGGGGCGTTGCTGTGGGCCAGTTCGTCCACCAGCACCAGCTTGGGCTTGGCGGCGAGCAGGCCGTCGAGGTCCATTTCTTCGAGCATCACGCCGCGGTATTCGCTGCGCAATAACGGTTGCTGCGGCAGGCCGCTGAGCAAGGCTTCGGTCTCGGCGCGGCCGTGGGTCTCGACCACGCCGGCGATCAACTTCACGCCCTGGCGCAGCTGGGTGTGGGCGGCCTGGAGCATGGCGTAGGTCTTGCCCACGCCTGGCGCGGCGCCGAGGAAGACTTTGAGCCGGCCACGGCCGTTGCGGGGCAGATCGGCTAGCAGGGCATCGGCGCGGCCGGAGTCGCTCATGTAGGGGGTTCCTTCAGGTATTTATGTTCACTGAGGATCCAATGTGGGAGCGGGCTTGCTCGCGAAAGCGGTGGTTCAGTTGAAATACCTGTGACTGACACACCGCCTTCGCGAGCAAGCCCGCTCCCACAGGGGATTACAGTTTTTCCAGGGCCATGTTCAGCGCCAGCACATTCACCACCGGCGGCCCCACCAACGGGCTTTCGATGTGCTCATCCAGCAAACGTTGCAAGGTCGACACCGGCACATTCCGCGCCGCCGCCACGCGCGCCAGTTGATAGGCAATCGCCTCCGGTGGCAAGTGTGGATCAAGACCGCTGCCAGAGGTAGTCAACGAGGCCAAAGGCACTGGCCCCTGGCTTGGCACCAGCTGTTTGCTCGCATCGTCGAAGACGCGCGTGGCCAATGCCGGGTTGCTCGGGCCGAGGTTGCTGGCACTGCTGGAAACCGTGGCGAAGGCACCGGCGGATGGGCGCGGGTGGAACCAGTTGTCACCGCTGAAATCCTGGGCGATCAGGCTGGAGCCGCGCACCTTGCCGCTGGCGTCGTACACCAGGCTGCCGTTGGCCTGCTCGGGGAAGGCGACTTGGGCGACGCCGGTGACCACCAGTGGATAGGCGACGCCGGTAATCAGGGTCATGAGCACCAGCAGGCTCAGGGCCGGGCGGATGATGTTAGCCATGTTCAACTCCTTAACAAATCGAGAACCATTGTGGCGAGGGAGCTTGCTCCCTCGCCACAGACAGTCGTTGGACTTAGACCAGGTGCAGCGCGGTCAGCAGCATGTCGATGGCCTTGATGCCCACGAACGGTACCAACAGCCCGCCCACGCCGTAGATCAGCAGGTTGCGCCGCAGCAACGCCGCCGCACTCGCCGCCTGCACACGCACGCCGCGCAGGGCCAGGGGAATCAACACCACGATGATCAAGGCGTTGAACACGATGGCCGAGAGGATCGCGCTCTGCGGGCTCTGCAGGTGCATCACGTTGAGCACACCCAATTGCGGGTAGATCGAGGCGAACAGCGCCGGCAGGATCGCGAAGTACTTGGCCACGTCGTTGGCGATGGAAAAGGTCGTCAGTGCACCACGGGTCACCAGCAATTCCTTGCCGATCTGCACCACGTCCAGCAGCTTGGTGGGGTCGCTGTCGAGGTCGACCATGTTCGCCGCTTCGCGGGCAGCCTGGGTGCCGTCGTTCATCGCCATGCCGACGTCAGCCTGGGCCAGCGCCGGGGCGTCGTTGGCACCGTCACCGCACATCGCAACCAGGCGGCCGTCGTTTTGCTCGTGACGAATGCGCGCGAGTTTTTTCTCCGGGGTGGCTTCGGCCAGGACGTCATCCACGCCGGCTTCGGCAGCAATGGCGGCGGCGGTCAGCGGGTTATCGCCGGTGACCATCACGGTGCGAATCCCCAGCTTGCGCAGTTCGGCGAAACGTTCGCGGATGCCGGGCTTGACCACGTCCTTGAGGTGAATCGCACCGAGCAATTTGCCGTCGGCGCACACCAGCAACGGGGTGCCGCCGCTTTGGGCGATCTTGTCGATTTCCCGCGACAGCGCGGGTGCGAGGTCGCGGCGTTGTTGGCCGACAAAGGCCAGCAGCGAATCCACCGCGCCTTTGCGGAATACGCGGCCTTGGTAGTCGACGCCGGACAAGCGGGTTTCGGCGCTGAACGGTACGGCGGTCAGTGCGTCCAGGGACGGCTCGGCTTGGGGGTGCAGCGCACGCAGGTATTCGACGATGGATTTGCCTTCCGCCGTGTCGTCCGCCAGGGATGCCAGCAACGCGCCTTCGGCCAGCTCGCGGCCGCTGACGCCAGGCGCCGCGACCACCGCCGAGCAACGGCGGTTGCCAAAGGTGATGGTACCGGTCTTGTCCAGCAGCAGCACGTGCACGTCCCCCGCCGCCTCCACCGCGCGCCCGGATTTGGCGATCACGTTGAGGCGCACCAGGCGGTCCATGCCGGCGATGCCGATGGCCGACAACAGGCCGCCAATCGTCGTAGGAATCAACGTCACCAGCAGTGCGACCAGGAACACCAGGGGCAAGCTGCCATTGGCGAAGTGGGCGAACGGTTGCAGGGTCACCACCACCAGCAGGAAGATCAGGGTCAGGCCGATCAGCAGGATATCCAGCGCCACTTCGTTGGGGGTTTTCTGGCGTTTGGCGCCTTCGACCAGGGCGATCATGCGGTCCAGGGTGGACTCGCCGGGGTTGGCGGTGATGCGGATCAGCAGCCAGTCCGAGACCAGGCGCGTGTTGCCGGTGACCGCCGAACGGTCGCCGCCGGATTCACGAATCACCGGTGCGGATTCGCCGGTGATAGCCGCTTCGTTAACCGCCGCAATGCCTTCGATGACCTCGCCGTCACCAGGGATCATTTCCCCGGCGGCGACGCGCACCACATCGCCTTTGCGCAGGCTGGTGGCCGGCACGACCTTGAAGCTGCCGTCGGCTTCCTTGCGGCGTGCGCTGAGGCCTTCGCTGCCGGCCTTGAGGCTGTCGGCACGGGCCTTGCCACGCCCTTCGGCCAAGGCTTCGGCGAAGTTGGCGAACAGCACGGTGAACCACAACCACACAGCGATTTGCACGGCGACGAACGTCGGCACGGTGGTGTCGGGCACAAAGCACAGCACGGTGGTGAGGATGGCGGTCAGTTCGACCACCAACATCACCGGCGAGCGTTGCAGTTGGCGCGGGTCCAGCTTGACGAAGGCCTGGACCAGCGCCGGGCGCCACAGGGCGGAGATGGCGGTTTTGGCGGGCTCCTGGGTAGTCACGGGAGCGGCGTTTTTTGCAGGCATATTCATTGTCATATCCCCTTAGAAGCCCATGCTCAAATGTTCAGCAATGGGTCCCAGCGCCAGCGTCGGCAGGAAAGTCAGGCCGCCCACCAGCAAGATGGTCACGGTCAACAGGGTCACGAACAGCGGGCCATGGGTCGGGAAGCTGTTCTGGCCAATCGGTGCGGCCTTCTTCATCGCCAGGCTGCCGGCCAGGGCCAATACCGGGAGGATGTAGCCGAAGCGGCCGATCAACATGCCAAGGCCGAGCATCAGGTTGTGGAACGCGGTGTTGGCGCTGAAGCCGCCGAACGCCGAGCCGTTGTTGGCACTGGCCGAGGTGTAGGCGTAGAGCAACTGGCTGAAACCGTGGGGGCCGGGGTTGCTAATGGCACTTGCCGGGCCGGGCAGGCTGGCGGCGATGGCACCGAGGACAAGCACGCCCACCGGCATCACCAGCAAGGTCACCACGAGCAATTGCACTTCCTTGGCCTGGAGTTTCTTGCCGAGGTATTCCGGCGTGCGACCGATCATCAAGCCGGCGAGGAACACCGCGATCAACACGTTGAGCAACATGCCGTACATGCCGGCACCGACGCCGCCGAAGATCACTTCGCCGACCATCATGTTGACCAGCGCGACCATGCCGCTCAGCGGGCTGAGGCTGTCCTGCATGCCGTTGACCGAGCCGTTGGACGCCGCGGTGGTGGTCACCGACCAGAGCACGGTGCCGGTGGTACCGAAGCGCGCTTCCTTGCCTTCCAACGGTGCAGTCTGTTCGACAGCCGGGTGGCTCAGGGTCGGGTTGGGCTGGTACTCGGACCACAGCGAGGTGGCGCCGCCGATCAGGAACAACGCCAGCATGCAGCCGAGGATCGCGCGGCTCTGGCGCAGGTCCTTGACGTAGTGACCGAAGGTGAACACCAGCGCCACCGGGATCAGGATGATCGACGCCACCTCAAACAGGTTGGCCCACGCGGTCGGATCTTCAAACGGGTGCGCCGAGTTGACGCCGAAGAAGCCACCACCGTTGGTGCCCAGTTGCTTGATCGCAATCTGGCTGGCGGCCGGGCCGAGGGGGATCACCTGATCCACCCCCTGCATCGTCAACGCATCGACATAATGCGCAAAGGTCTGCGGCACGCCCTGCCACACCAGGAACAACGCCAGCACCAGGCACAGGGGCAGCAGTCCGTAGAGGGTGGCGCGGGTCATGTCGACCCAGAAGTTGCCCAGTGTCTGCGCGGATTTGCGCCCGATCCCACGGCACAACGCGACAAGGACGGCCAGGCCGGTGGCCGCACTGACGAAGTTCTGCACAGTCAGGCCAGCCATCTGGCTGAGGTAGCTCAGGGACGCCTCACCGCTGTAGGACTGCCAGTTGGTGTTGGTCATGAAACTGACGGCCGTGTTGAAGGCCAGCGTCCATTCCTGGCCCGGTAATTTCTGCGGGTTCAGTGGGAGGTAGTCCTGGAACAGCAGGATGGCGAACAGCAGCAGGAAGCCGGCGAGGTTGAATGCCAGCAGCGCCAGCATGTACTTCTGCCAGCTTTGTTCCTGATGTTCATCCACCCCCGAGAGGCGATAGCAGGCTTTTTCGACGGGCCCCAGGACCGGGCTCAGCCAGGTGCGCTGGCCTTCCATCACCTTGTAGTAGAACCGGCCCAGGAACGGCGCCGGCACCAACACCACGGCAAAGAAGGCGATGATCAGCCAATAGTCATAACTGTGCATGGCCAAGCTCCTAGTTCCGATCCGCGCGTAACAGCGCAACCAGCAGATAAATGAACAGCGCCACGGCCAATAGCAGTGACACCCCGTCCAGAACGCTCATGGAAGTTTCTCCGTTTTGCGGCGTATTGCCGCGTGTGGGGCAATTGTCCGCAGGAGTGGCGTAAAGGAACGAGAGCGAGGGTGTGGGTGGGGCGTAAAGACGGCGTAAAGAGTGGGTTTATGCGGGGATTACAGGGAGATTTGTGCTGGCTGGGAGGGCCTCATCGCGGGCGAGCCCGGCTCCCACAGTTTGATGGGTGCTCGCCTTGCGAACGCGGTCAAGTGTGGGAGCGGGCTTGCCCGCGATAGCGGCAGCTCAAACAACATCGCACTTATCTGGTGCAACCCTGCCGAGATTCAAACGCCAAACCATCCCCCCGACGACAGTTGCGTGCCTTTACGACAATGATTCTCAGGCTGGCATGGCCGCTGCAACACCTTGAATCATTCCAAACCGTTCAGGGAGCGCAGCACGATGAACACACAACTCAAGCCCACCTTGGGCACCCTGCATTTGTGGGGCATTGCCGTCGGCCTGGTGATCTCCGGGGAATATTTTGGTTGGAGCTACGGCTGGGGCGTCGCAGGAACCTTGGGCTTCCTGGTGACGTCGTTGATGGTCGCCGCGATGTACACCTGCTTTATCTTCAGTTTCACCGAGCTGACCACCGCCATTCCCCATGCAGGCGGGCCGTTTGCCTACAGCCGCCGCGCGTTTGGGGAGAAAGGCGGCTTGATTGCCGGGCTGGCGACCCTCATTGAATTCGTGTTCGCCCCGCCCGCCATCGCCCTGGCCATCGGCGCCTATCTCAACGTGCAGTTTCCGGCGCTCGACCCGAAACATGCGGCCGTCGGCGCCTACTTCGTGTTCATGGGCCTGAACATCCTCGGCGTGAAACTCGCCGCCACCTTTGAGCTGGTGGTGTGCGTACTTGCCGTGGCCGAGCTGCTGGTATTCATGGGCGTGGTCGCCCCGGCGTTCAGCTTCAGTAACTTCGCGCTGAATGGTTGGGCAGGTTCCGACACCTTTGGCGCGCCAGCGATTGCCGGGATGTTTGCGGCGATTCCCTTTGCGATCTGGTTCTTCCTCGCCATCGAAGGCGCGGCCATGGCCGCAGAAGAAGCGAAAGATCCCAAGCGCACCATTCCAAAAGCCTACATCAGCGGCATCCTGACCCTGGTGATCCTGGCCATGGGCGTGATGTTCTTCGCCGGGGGCGTGGGTGACTGGCGCACCTTATCGAACATCAACGACCCACTGCCGCAAGCGATGAAAACCGTGGTGGGCGACCACTCCGGCTGGCTGCATATGCTGGTGTGGATCGGCCTGTTCGGCCTGGTGGCGAGCTTCCACGGCATCATCCTCGGCTATTCGCGTCAGTTCTTCGCCCTGGCCCGCGCGGGTTACCTGCCATCGTTCCTCGCCAAGCTGTCGCGCTTTCAGACACCCCACCGCGCCATCCTCGCCGGTGGTGTGGTCGGCATCGCCGCGATCTACAGCGACGGTTTGATCAACCTGGGCGGCATGACGCTCACCGCCGCGATGATCACCATGGCGGTGTTCGGCGCCATCGTGATGTACATCATGAGCATGCTCAGCCTGTTCAAGCTGCGTAAGACCGAACCGCTGCTGGAGCGCACCTTCCGCGCCCCGGGCTACCCGATTGTGCCGGGCATCGCACTGGTACTGGCGGTGGTATGCCTGGTGGCCATGGCCTGGTTCAACACGTTGATCGGGTTGATCTTCCTGGGCTTCATGGCGGTAGGGTTTGCCTACTTCCAGATGACCGCGCAGCACCGTGCCGATGCACCGGCAGATGCGATGTTGACCGGGCTCTGATCTACTGGAGGCAGAACGGGCCTACACTGAACTACTGAGAAAGCCCGTTACTCAAAGCAGTTATTCCCGTGGGAAAATTCTCCCACGGCAATCTGCCTCAAGGAGAGCCTTATGCCGTGGTATGCGTGGTTGATTTTAGTGGTGGCAATCGGCTCGATCGTCGGTGGCCTGCTGATGCTGCGGGACAGCGCCAACAAGGTGGAACTCACCGACGAACAACGCAAACGCGTGGCCGAACGCAACGCCCAGGCGGATGCCAAGGACGCGCAAGACCGCTGATAGTGCCTGACAAAAACCTGTGGCGAGGGAGCTTGCTCCCGCTGGGCTGCGAAGCAGCCCCTCCCAGGCCCTACTCCCAAGCCGCCTTGGCAATATGCAACCCGTGCTGCCCCTTGTAGGCAGCACGTTCCGGCTGGCTCCAGCCGCTGAGCAACGCCTCTTCCAACCGGTAGATCTCAACACCCAGCGGACGACACACCGTCAGTGGGTCCTGGGCGTCCGGCCCCCACATCGGCAGTGACAGGTCCCCGCCCGGGCACGTCGACAGCGCGCACAGCAGATCAATCTCGGCAAAGAACTCCAGGTAATCACCCTTCTGCGCCGGGCATGCCTTCATGAAATACATGTCGTCCTGATTGAGGCCGGTGCATTGGAAAATATTCAGCACGTCATGCACGTCGAATTCCGTCAGGCCGTAGGGTAAAACCGCCCGCGTCAGGTTGGAATGGCAATGGTGATGAAAGTCCTCGCCGGTGAGCATGCGGTTCACATACGGATCGCAGCGCGTACCGAGCAGGTCATGCAGGCGCCCGCCGTGCTCATCGATGCCGTAGCTCGCCAGGCTGTCATCGGTGATGGTCACCAGGGGCCGCAGGAACGGCAGGTTCGACCACAAGCGGTCATGGGTGCTGACATGGGCGCCCTGCAACTGCCGCGTGCGTGCCGCCCACAGCCGTTCGCGCGGGTCATGAGCGTTCCACACGTTAAAGTCGCCCACCTGCGGGCCAACCGGGGTGGTCACCCGGAACACATGCCCGGCCGGCACTTTCCACGCCCTCCCCGTACGAATCGGCACCTCGAATTGTTCGATCAAGGTACGTTGGTCGACACGTTCGCGAATACGCTCATAAAACGCCGTATCAACCTGCAGCGCCGAACCTTTGCTGACCTGATATGCCGCCGGATAGTCTTTGTACATCATGGAACTCCTCGATCAGGGGTGGGTGAACAGGGCCAGCGACACACGCTCCGAGTCGTCCAGATATAAACTCAGCGCCTGCCCTGCTGCCGGTTTGTCCGCTTGGACCAATAGCGCGTATATCTCGCGGTCGCGCTCCAGCCAGGGCGACTGGAAACGCTGCTCATCGGGTGCTGCACAAAACACCAGGCGTAACTGGGCGATCACCTGGGCGAAAAACTCATCGAACAACGGGCTGCGCATCAGCCCGACAATCTGTTGGTGGAACACCAGGCTGTGGGTGGCCACGGCGCGCCAATCCTCACGCTCCCGTGCCAGGGTGGTGGCGTCGATAGCATTTTGCATGCGCTCGGATTGATCGACGGTCAATGCGCGGCTCTGGGCGATGGCCTGCAACTCAAGCGTGCGCCGGACTACAAACAAGTCGCGTACCTCTTCACGCTCCAGGCGCCGGACCATAACCCCCTTGTTTCGCACGTACCGGGTCAGGCCCTCCTGCCCCAGGCGATGCAACGCTTCGCGTATCGTGTTGCGCGATGCGTTATAAGTCTTTACCAATTCCACCTCGACCAACGCCATTCCCGGCAGCAGCCGCCCACCAATAATGTCGGCGCGAAGCTCCAGGGCGATCTGGTCGGCTAACGACAGACTGAGTGTCATCACTCCCCCACGATTGTTGAACAATCCGTTGCGTAGACGTAATCACTTTTCGTGCCAACCGCTGCGCTTCGCTGGATGTGTAATAACGTTCAACTCCGTTAAACTGCCATTTCGTTACCGAGGCAGCCCTATGCGTTACTCCCAAGACCATAAAGCCCAAACCCATCAGCGCATCATCAAGGAAGCGTCGGTACGCTTTCGCCGCGACGGCATTGGCGCCACCGGCTTGCAACCGCTGATGAAAGCGCTGAACCTGACGCATGGCGGGTTTTACGCACACTTCAAGTCGAAGAACGAACTGGTGGAAAAAGCCCTGCTCGCCTCGGCCGCAGAGCTCGATGCCCACTGCGAGATGCTGTTCAGCCAGGAACGGCCGTTGGACGCGTTCATCGACAGCTACCTGTCGGATTGGCACCAGAGCTCTCCGGATCAGGGTTGCCCTTTGCCGACCATGTGTTCCGAACTAGGGCTGCGAGGCCAGCCTAGTCCGACAACGGATGCAGTGCTCGACGCACGGCTCAAACAGATTGAAACAGCGTTGGGTGAAGGCCGTGCTGACGCTCAGGCACTGGTGATGATGTCGACACTGGTGGGCGCGCTGGTGCTGGCCAGGAGTGTCGAGAATCCGCAGTTGGCAACGCGGATCATGGACGTGGTGCGAGACACCTTGAAAACGCAGGTCCGGGAGGATGAAAAGGCCGATCAATGACCGGCCTCCTGGCTGCTTAATTGAGCGACAGCCTTTCGCGGTTCTTCTCCAGCAACGCCTTGCCGATGCCCTTCACTTCCAACAACTCATCCACTGCCGTGAACGGACCGTTGCTATCGCGGTAGGCGACGATCGCCTTGGCTTTGGCGGCCCCGATGCCAAACAAGTCACGACGCAGGGTTTCGGCGTCGGCGGCGTTCAAGTTGACCTTGGCGGATTGCTCGACCTTGGTTATTTGCGCAGTGATGGGGGTTGGCGCTTCGGGTTTGATTGAAGGGGCTGCGGTGGTAGTGACGGAGAGAGTGGTGAGGAAGGCGAAAATCAGGGAAGAAATGTAGGTGTTTTGCATGGGTGACGCTCCTTGACAACTATGAGAGAAAAGCAGCTTTCCGAAGCTGCTTTTCAAACTTAGGTGATGTTGTGGGAGAGTCAAAAATGGGAGGGTTACAAGGTGTTAGCAAACCGTCTTCCGCGAGGCATATGGCTACCACTGCCGGGTATTCCAGCGGTGATAGCCATACTCTAGAGAATCAGCGCGGCTCGCCCCGCCACTTCTTCAAAATAATGACACCTGGCGTATCCTGAGTGACCTTGAGTATTGCAGAGTTACCCGTCGCCGTTGTCTCATCAAAAACAGATGGATAGGCCTTCCGCAACGACTGAAGCCCACTGCCGACGAACACGTAATGGTTATTACCCAAGGTGCGTTTGAATGTATCTTCGGCCCAATTGCACGTTGTGGTATCACCTGGATACAACGGAGGCCCGAAGGAGAAACAGCCTCCCGCTTGCGGTGTGCGCGGGGTGAGCTCGTAACGCAAGATCCAGTATTCCAATCCAACAACTGAGGGTTTTTCAGCCTGCCAGACGACCAGGACACTCACTCGCGGGTAAGCCTCATCGACAAATGGATGTATCAGAGGTCGGACCAATTCATCGCGAGTGGGAAAATACTCAGGACCGCCCTTCCACAAATAGGGCTGAATGCTGCTGCGACCCAGCCAAGTAATGGGAGCAAGCAAGGCTAACAGCAATATCATCCCTGAAATTTTCTGCGTTCTTGAAGAAAATGGTAATGAGCCCAACCCCGCCAAGAGCAGGAAGGCTGTACCCAAGGCATATGAACCATAGTAGCGTTCAAATGAACTTAGAGCCCGCCCTTCAGAATCACTAAATCCATACAGGTAATAAAGTAACAAAAGCAGGCAATAGACAACCCCTCCCGCGCTGATCCCTAGAACCAACAGTGCATAGCTACGACGGTCTGCACTATTGGCTTGCAACACTGCAATCAGAAGCCCAACTATAAATAATGCGAGCGCTAATTTGCCTGGCGCATCCCAGTGCGTAGTCGCAACTTGCTTAATCATCTGACCGGTGCTTTTGCCCGCCCCTGCCGCGTCGGGCTCGATACCAAGCATACGATCCGAAAACCTGGCGAGAACGAAGTGTTCACGATCGGTTGTGCAACAATGAGAGGCTTGCTTGATCATCCCACTGATCGAAATACCGGCAAGTGATCGACCCAGCTCAGCGCTCTTGACGTGTGCCGACCATGAGTAACTCACTGCCACCGGCACGAGCACGCAAAGAGCTAATGCCTTCCACGTGCTTGTTCCACCGAACGATCCAACTGCCAGACGGCGAGTTCTGTACCAGTGTACAACCAGTATCAGAACAATCGCGGCGACGGCAAAACTTGCACCTGAATCCTTCGTTAATACCAAAAAACCAAACACTGGCGGGAGCGCAATCCAACGGTTTGGCTCGTTACGCTCGCCCCAATAGATCGCGAGTGTCACACCAAAAAGCGCACCCACGATTTGATCGATCAGGATAGTCGACCAGCCCTGCCCCATCAGCATGACTAAAACAAACGTTAGTGCCGCTACAAGCAATCCCTGCGTACGAAATGATGTGTTCGATGCTGCAACCGCGGGCAAACCTATGAACAGCAACAGCAGAGCATGAGAAAATATTGCTATGTTCTCGTGAAAGCCGGTAAACCGAAGAAAATAGTAGGCAACATACGCGGCGCCAGGGGGATAGTCCTGAAAGTAGAGGCGGTAGCCATGATTATTCAAATCGATAGCAGTATTCGCGAACTCCATTAACTTAATTATTGTTCCCCAATGAGAGAACATGTCCCAGCTTACAAACTGAGCATTTTTATTAACGTCAATTAGAAAAAAGATCGCCAAGCCGACGAGTGAGACATTTCGAACGATTGCAGTGGAAAAAGAAAACCCATGTTTTTTATAGTACTGCTTGCATTCCATCGCAAGCATCGCAATACCGCCAAACGTCAAACACAGGCTTGCCGGGCGTAAAAGAGAAACAAAATCAGAAAAAAACAGTACCAGCACAATTGCACTGAGCACCGTAATAGGTGCCACGCTCCATCGCACGGATGTATGCCGCGCCAATGCGAAAACATACCCTGCGATAGACGCCAAAGGCAGTAGCAAAAACCAAGACATCAGGCCCTCTCCTTCTGCCTTTCGGCGATGTTCAATACGATACTTGAGCGATGTGATAAAGCCGGGTGCAGGGCACGTTTGGGGACTGCCAGGATGTCGTAGTTAAAAAAAGCCAACAAAAACTGAATGCCTGTCAGAAGCGGCAACGCGGCAATCATTACTGAACCTGCCGTGGCGGGGGTACCCGTTTGCACAGAGGCGTACCAATGGGTCGCTCCATAGGCCAAGCCAAATACGAGCAACATCATCCCCAACACAAACTCGATAGTCGCAAGGGAGAAATCACGCAGTACATATCGATAGAAAAACCGTTTTGCGGTGTTTTTGAAGTGCTTGGCTAGGAATTCAGGGATCACCTTGCCGATCTTAAGATTGCTTTCTTCGTCCG
Source organism: Pseudomonas sp. KBW05 (assembly GCF_003852405.1). Classification (GTDB taxonomy): domain Bacteria; phylum Pseudomonadota; class Gammaproteobacteria; order Pseudomonadales; family Pseudomonadaceae; genus Aquipseudomonas. Next base: position 177,771 of record NZ_QAJM01000024.1, on the reverse strand, counting down.
CATAATGCGCAGACATAGGCAAATCGTGCGCGACGGCGCCTTGCAACGAGAGCCGGAATAAAATGTCTGTTTCAAAGAAATAACGCTGACTGATTTTTTCCAAGGGCAGCAGTTTTGCGACCTCACTATGAATGGCAGTGTAGCCATTGGTCGGGTCGAATAAATGCCAGTATCCCGTGGAGAGTTTGGTAAGAAACGAAAGTACCGCATTGCCGAACAGCCGGATAAACGGCATGCCGTTCAACGACTCGGGATCAAAAAAACGATTGCCCTTTACATAATCCGCTTGTCCCGCGATGATCGGCGAGACAAAACTCAAAATCAACGCAGGGTCCATTTGACCATCACCGTCGATTTTGACCAATATGTCGCAACCGTCAGCAATCGCGGCAGAATAGCCCGCCATCACCGCACCACCAACACCTAGATTTACTGAGTTGAATACAACATGGACACGCGGATCGGCACACTCACGCTTTACATAATCGCCGGTACTTTCTGGACATTTATCATCAACGACATAGATCGCAGAGACCTCCCCGCCAATTCGACCAACGACATCCAAAATGAATTTCTTTGTTTTATAACAAGGAATAACAACTGCAATGCGAACCGATGAAGGTATCTTCTCTAACATAAGTAACCCAAACCTGTGAGTATGCCAATTTTAATTGAAATCACTTAAATCATGAAATGTTTTGCCGAACGAAGGAATTCAATGAAACACCTGCCACAATCAACACCGCCGACGCCACGTTAACCCAATCAAATTTTTCAGAAAAAAACACCGCACTGGCGATAGGCACCAATAAGAACGTAATAGACAAAAAAGGATATGCTTGAGATAACGGGATATGCCTCAACACATAAATCCAGACCAGTGAAGAAAGACCATATACAGCAAATGCAGTGACCAACCACGACAGGGTCCGAATATTAAACAGACCGCCCATCTCATTCCAGGAAAGACTCGCAACCTTCATTAGCACTTGACCTGAAGCCACGGCAAAAGCACAGCCAATACAAATAAACACATTAGAAAGATTCATTTTTTACATACCAACGAAGAATGTCGAACATTAAAATCGACTAGCCAAGCACTTCACACTGAAGCTTTTTTGGATAGCGTGAAAAGACCCATAATAACTAATTGCATGGCACGCTGCCATCACCCATTTAAACCAAGCAGCAAAAACAGCAGTCCGGTCAACGGAGTTTATTCAACGACGCTGGGCACATCAGGACACCCCTACACTATTTCTCTCGATCAGGGCTCAAACCGACGCTGCAGATACATCCAATCGACAATTTCCCCGTCCGGCGAATAGCCGCTGACGGTGTCACGCAACAATTGCCGAACGCGGCTGTAGTCGTCCCTGTCAACCGCTGCCAGCAGTTCCGAAAGTTTCCCCTTCAGAACCTCCCATGACAGATAATCTTCATTCGCACTCATAATCATCGAGTGCGGAGTCGCCACCACATTGTCGCCTATCAGCAGCTCTTCGTAGAGCTTTTCACCCGGGCGCAAACCGGTGAACTCAATCGCAATATCGCCATGGGGGTTTTGCTCGGACCTGATACTCAGCCCCGACAAATGCACCATTTTTTCGGCGAGCTCGACAATTTTTACCGGCTCGCCCATATCGAGCACAAACACATCGCCGCCCAACCCCATGGAGCCTGCCTGAATCACCAATTGCGCAGCTTCAGGAATCGTCATGAAATAACGGGTGATCTTGGGATGGGTGACCGTCAGCGGCCCGCCGGATTTGATTTGCTTGTGAAACAGCGGGATTACCGATCCCGATGAGCCCAATACATTGCCAAATCGAACCATAGTGAAGCGGGTCTTGTTCACTCGCGAGACATTGGCTTTATCACCGAACAAAACGGGCGCCAGTTCGCGACTGAGTGCCTGCAGGGTCATTTCCGCCAAGCGCTTCGTGCTGCCCATCACATTGGTTGGGCGAACAGCTTTATCGGTAGAAATCAGTACGAAATTTGAAACGCCAGCCTGGAGTGCTGATTGCGCTGTATTCAAAGTACCGATCACATTGTTCAACACGCCCTCAGCAATATTGTGCTCGACCATGGGGACATGCTTGTAGGCCGCAGCATGGTAAACCGTGTCTACTCGCCAGGCCTTCATCACTTCCAGTAGCTTGTCTTGATTGCGCACGGACCCCAGGATGGGGAGAAGCCGAACAGGCAGCGACTCACGCGTCACGCGTTGTTCCAGCTCACTTAAAATAGTGTAAAGATTGAACTCGCTGTGGTCGAACAGCAGCAAAGTCGTCGGCTGCAGGGCAAGAATCTGACGGCAAAGCTCCGAACCGATGGACCCGCCTGCTCCGGTAACCAAAACGCTCTGGCCCTTGACGCAACGCTCAAGCAATTCACTTTGGGCGGGTACTGAATCACGCCCTAGCAAGTCGGCGATATCGACTTCCTGGATATCATCAACCTTGACACGGCCGCTGGCCAGATCCATGAACCCGGGGACGCTTCGCACATGCAGAGGAAAACCCTCGAGAAAGCCAAGGATCTCACGACGCCGTCCACGGTTGGATGATGGAATCGCGAGCAGGATCTCCTGGGCCCCGGTTGCATCAATCATGCGTTGTATATTTTTTGGCTTGTAGACCTGAAGCCCGGAAATCACTCGGTCAGAAATAGACAGGTCGTCATCGATAAAAGCAACGGGACGCATGACACGGCCCATGCGCAGCGCCGCTACCAGTTGATTACCAGCAGCGCCAGCACCGTAGATGGCCACCTTGGTCAAGCCGTCGTCACGGCGAGTGAATGGAACGTGCTGCGCAGCAGTGAACCAGTCGCCCAAAAAATACTGACGCATTGCCAAGCGCAACCCGCCAATCGTGATCAGGCTGAGCCACCAATAGTTGAAAATGATAGAACGGGGAACAACATTCTGGTGATTGCTGTACCAGTAGACAACCAATGCCAGCACCAATGCAGAAAGAGTCACCGCCTTGACAATCGCTATCAAGGCATCGTTACCGAAGTAGCGCATGACCGCGCGATACATGCCGAAGCGAATGAACAGTGGAATTGCAATAACTGGGGCGACGGCGAACAGCCACAAGTGCAGCTTGACCGGGTTGATCATTTCGTCGACGCCAAGGCGTACGACAAATGCGGCCCAAAGAGCAAACCACACCAGAAAAACATCCGCCATCACCTGTATGACCCGCTTGTATCGGCGTGGCAATCCCAGCAGTAGCGCGCGCATCCTATCCACATCAACCTCCCACGTCGCAGGGTTCAACTACACATACGAGCCCATGCACTAAACACAATTCTATCGACACATTGCACAAACAACGCCTGCTTGAGCGACTGCTCAAGCTGCTCTTTCCTTTTCACCCGCATGAAACTTGAAAGCCAGGAATACCAACGGCAAGTAGGCGACAGCGACTGCCAAAAACCCTTCAATATCGAACAGGACTGAACACACTGCGATGGGGAACAGCCAGATCATGTTGATGGCAAGTACTGCCAACGTAACGGGCCGATGACGACCAAAACGCCGCGAAGCAAATTGATAGGCATGACTGCGGTGCGCTTCGTAAACCTTGTCGCCTCGAATCAGCCGTCTGATCAGAGTGAACGTAGCGTCCACAATAAACACTCCGAGCATAACAAGCCAAGCCCAGAGTAGCTGCGATGAAACCCACCCCGCCTGAAGTGAAAGCACGCCGAGGGTTACACCGATGAAACCACTGCCCGCATCGCCCATGAAAATACGTGCAGGTGGAAAGTTCCAGAACAAGAAACCCAGTACTGCCATCGATAGGACCAACGGCAGCCAGACCAATTGCTCTGCTCCGGCCAGCCAGTAGATAGCGCACATGCCCAGGCACACACAAAGCGCTTCAACACTGGCGATTCCGTCAATCCCGTCCATGAAGTTATAGAGGTTCAGCAACCAGACCAAATACAGGACGGCAATAACGTGCCCGAACCAGCCCAGCTCAACGGAGTGGCCAAAAAACACCACAGGAGGTAGGCCACCGATAAAAAGCAGCGCCCAGATTGCACCGGAGAAATGCCCCAGCAAGCGCCACCTGGCAGCAATATGCCCGTGGTCATCCATGAATCCCAGTACCGCAACCCCGGCGCCTGCCCCTAGCAGCGCCCACGCCCAAGCCCAGGAAACAAGCCCCGCCAGTGCAAGCGCGGGGACTGCCAACAGAAAGCAGAGAACAATGGAAACCCCTCCCCCCCTGGGCGTCGGGATCGTGTGAGAACTGCGCGCATTGGGCGTATCAATCAGGCTCGCAGCGAGCGCATAACGACGCAACAACCACGTCAACAACAGCGAAGCGCCTGCCAATACCGGCAGAATCCAAAAAAAGTTCATAGCTTGCTCGGGTTCAGATAATGCTTGGCCGTCGCTGCAAGTGCAGTGTTGACACTTACTGGCGGAGTCCAGCCCAACAAAGTGCGTGTCTTTGTGATATCGACTTGAAGTGACCCACACAGCCGTTGGGAGAGCTCGGGCTTCCCTATCAGCAATGCACCAAGCCTCAGCACCCAGACTGGCACAGGAAGAAGGCGCGCCTGTGCGTTCAACGCTTCAGCCATTCGGCGCAACAGTGCCGTGGTGGAGAGGTCTTCGCCATCACTGACCAGAAATACCTGATTGGAAGCAGCGGGATGATCTACGCAGGTTACGATCAGGTCGCAAAGATTATCCAACGCTACCAGACTGCGCTTGTTGTGGATCGCCCCCAAGGGCAAAGGAACGCCCCTCGACAACCAGGTCATCAAACTTAAAAAGTTGGCTTTGACACCCGGCCCATAGACAAGTACGGGGCGGATGATGACCACGTCCATATCGACGGTCTCGGCAAGCGCCAAAAGGCCAGCTTCCGCTTCCAGCTTGGAGATACCGTAAGGATCAGTGGGCTGAGGGATGTCATCAGCCGTATAAGGCGCACCCGGCAACGTTTGCTCGCCGTTGACCTTGATCGAGCTGACAAAGATGAATCTGCGAACGCCTGCGGCCGCCGATTCACGAGCCAATCTCAACGTTGCCTCAACATTCGCCTTGCGAAACTCGGCCAATGGATTTGCCGATTTGTCGAGCATCACATGGACCCGGGCGGCGCAATGCACAACGGTGTCAACCCCCGCCAAGGCTGGTACCCAGGAGTCTTGCGGATTTTCGACATCCACGAGATGCGTCCTGACAGTCGCTGACAACACGCTGGAGGGGCGACGTATCGAACCGGCCACGGTGTAACCATCCGCCTGTAGGCGGCCGATAAGATTGCGCCCCAGGAACCCTGAAGCGCCGGTAACCAGTATAGATTTCATCAGCGTTTCGAACCTGTCGGTTTCAGAAACTCCAACAACTTGAAAGGTATCTTACTCAAGATCATCAACAAGTTGGTATAGATGCCATTTCTCCGGCATGCCTGAACAATTTCCTTATTAAGGCGCAAACTGCTTTTGAATCCGGCAGTACTGACACCTCCCGAACGCATACGGACGAGCACTTTGTCGAGGTGGGTATAAGCCAGGCGCTTAATGAGTAGCAGCCGAACAAACATTTCATAGTCGGCAGAGATTTTATACAACAGGGAGTAGTCACCCACAGCCCTGTAGGCAGCGGCCTTGACGAAGGTCCCTGGGTGCGGTGGCATCCAGCCAAACCGCAGCTTCCATGCCTTGAAATGAGCAGCGGCATACAACCGGGTTACGCGCTGAAGATTATCGGGCGAGACAAAAACAATATCGCCAAACACCAGTGAGCTTTGCGGGTTAGCATTAAACGCGGCCACCACCCACTCAATCGATTGATCGCTTTCGTAGAAGTCATCGGAGTTCAAAATACCGATCACATCACCCGTCGCCAGCGCGATGCCTTTGTTCATCGCATCATAAATGCCCTTGTCGGGCTCGCTCACGACCTTGGCAATAGAGGTTGAATACTCTTGAACAATGCTCATGGTATTGTCGCGGGAGGCACCATCAACAATGATGTATTCAATATCTGAATACGTTTGCGCCAGGACCGATTCAATAGTATCCCTGATTGTCTTACCACTATTGTAAGAAACCGTAATAATAGAAACTTTCAAAAAATCAATCCTTCACTCGACCGTAAATATCTTCGAACCGAACAATGTCGTCTTCGCCTAGATAGGATCCTGACTGAACCTCTATCAATTCAAGAGGAATCATCCCGGGATTTTCCAATGCGTGAACATGTCCGATCGGGATATATGTCGATTGATTTTCAGTAACCAGATAAGTCTTATCGCCGTTGGTAACACGAGCAGTACCACTCACGACAATCCAGTGCTCCGCCCGGTGGTGATGCATCTGCACCGATAGTTTCTCGCCAGGTTTTACTGTGATCCTTTTGACCTGGTACCGCTCACCACTGTCGATACAATCGTAGACCCCCCAAGGGCGATAGACCTCGCGGTGGTTTGCATGTTCATAACGCCCGGCGGCTTTGAGCCTGTCGACGATCATCTTGACGTCTTGCACTTGATCCTTGTGCGCCACTAAAACCGCGTCCTTGGTTTCAACGATAATCAGGTCCTCAATCCCCAGCGTCGCCACCAGGCGATGAGTCGCGTGAACATAGCTATCGGTGGTCCGTTCGGCCAGCACATCGCCCCGGAAGAGATTACCTTCGGCATTCTTCACACCGGCGTCCCACAGGGCGGACCAGGAGCCGATATCACTCCAACCTGCACTCAAGGGAACCATGACGGCATCGTTTGTCTTTTCCATCACCGCATAATCAATGGAAACGTCAGGGCAAGTCGCAAACGTGTCGGCGTCGACGCGAGTGAAATACATATCCTGCTGCCCTTTGGCCAGGGACTCACGGCATGCAGACAATATTTTCGGCTGAAACTGTTCGAGCTCCTCAAGATAACGGCTGGCACGGAACATAAACATGCCGCTGTTCCAATAATACCCTCCCGTAGCCAAGTACTTCTCAGCCGTTTTCAAGTCCGGTTTTTCAACGAATCGGTCAACCTTGAAACCGCCTTCCCCAACAGACGTTCCACGGCAGAGGTAGCCATATCCTGTTTCCGGATGAGTCGGAACCACGCCGAAAGTAACCAGCTTGCCCGCTTCGGCAAGTGCCAACGCAGAACGAACACTGGCGTGGAATGCCCCCACATCCTGAATCAAGTGATCCGCAGCGAGAACCAACAGCACAGGATCATCGCCTGATGACAACGCCTGCAACGCAGCCAGAGCAATAGCGGGTGCGGTATTGCGCCCAAGCGGCTCAAGTATGATCTTCGCCTCTTCAACGCCCGACTGGCGAAGCTGCTCAGCCGCCAAGAAACGATGGTGCTCGTTGCAAATCAATCGCGCAGGCAAATGTTCCAGCCCATCGAGTCGATTGATGGTCGCCTGCAGCATCGTCATCCCCGCCTCTACAAGCGGCAAAAACTGCTTAGGATTCAGCTGACGAGACAGGGGCCACAGGCGAGTACCTGAACCACCCGCAATGATTACCGGAAGAAACATTCAAATCATCCTTTGACTCTATTCGAACGGCACAAACAGTTACTCCCAGGGTGCAATGACACCCCGGAGACGCTGCCAACCAATCCATATCTATCGCAAGCCGCCAATCATACGCTCCCTACATGATCCCTGGCGACGTAATAGCACCGCAACGCCAGAACCCAAGGCATCACTGTTCGTCGCAGGAACGACGGCAGGAACGACGGCAGGAACATCCTGCCGAGCAGGCACTGGGAAACATCAGTCTCGGACACTCAGGCGGTTGTCAACAAACCACCGGTAGGCATCACTGAGCCCCTTCTCAAGACTGATGCTGGCCTCCCACCCTAGCGAACGCAGGCGCGAGACATCCATCAACTTGCGCAGAGTGCCATCTGGCTTACTCGCGTCAAATCGCAGAGAGCCTTGATAACCTGTGACCTTGGCAATCGTTTCAGCCAGCTCGCGAATCGAACAGTCAACGCCAGTGCCCACGTTGATATGCGACAACATGGGTTGCGTATTGGCCTGATAGTTAAGGGCGTCAAGCTCCATCACATGCACACTCGCCGCGGCCATATCATCGACATGCAAGAACTCCCGCATAGGGTTGCCACTGCCCCAGATAACAACCTCCTCTAGCTGCTGGGCAACCGCATCGTGAAACCTGCGTAACAACGCAGGGATGACATGGCTATTGTCCGGGTGATAGTTGTCGTTAGGCCCGTACAAATTGGTGGGCATGACACTGCGGTAATCACGATCGTGTTGGCGATTATAACTTTCGCACAACTTGATGCCCGCAATCTTAGCGATTGCATAAGGTTCGTTGGTGGGTTCAAGAGTCCCCGTCAACAACGCATCTTCCACCATCGGCTGCGACGCGTGTTTGGGATAGATACAGGAAGACCCCAGAAACAACAGTTTCTGCACATTCGCGCGATGAGCAGCCTCAATTACATTGGCCTGGATCATCAGGTTGTCGTAGATGAAATCGGCAGGATAAACGTTATTGGCGTGGATACCGCCCACCTTAGCCGCGGCGAGGTAAACCTGATCAATCTCGTGCGACTGAAAGTAGGCCCTGACAGCCGATTGATCAATCAGGTCAAGATCTTCACGCCCCAAAGTCAGGACGTTTGTGTAACCCAAACCGGACAACCGCCGCACGATGGCAGAGCCAACCATTCCACGATGACCAACAACCAGTACGCGTGCATCCAAATTGCGCGCCATTGATCAGTTCTCCGTCGCGACGGGAATGTCATGCCCGTGTTGCTTCAACAGCGCGTGGCGCTGGGCAACCTTGAGGTCCTCACGGACCATTTCCGCACACATTTCCTGAACGGTGATCTCGGGGGTCCAACCCAACTTGGTTTTGGCCTTCGTCGGATCACCCAGCAGGGTCTCTACTTCCGCCGGGCGGAAATAACGCGGGTCAACCCGAACGATGATATCGCCTACCTTCAACGCCGGTGCAAGATCCCCTTGGATCGCATCGACAACAGCAATCTCTTCCACGCCGCTGTTTTCAAAACGCAGGGAAACGCCAAGCTCGGCAGCCGACCAACGAATGAACTCACGCACCGAATACTGCACGCCTGTTGCGATGACAAAGTCTTCAGGTTGGTCTTGCTGAAGCATCATCCATTGCATACGCACGTAATCTTTGGCATGGCCCCAGTCACGCAAGGCGTCCAGGTTCCCCAAAAACACACATTGCTCCAGGCCTTGGGAAATATTGGCCAGCGCTCGCGTGATCTTTCGCGTCACGAATGTTTCACCACGGCGTGGCGACTCATGATTAAACAAGATGCCATTACACGCGTACATGCCATACGCCTCACGGTAGTTTACCGTTATCCAGTAGGCGTACAGTTTGGCAACGGCATAGGGCGAACGCGGGTAGAACGGTGTCGTTTCTTTCTGAGGTGTCTCTTGTACAAGGCCATACAGCTCAGAGGTAGATGCCTGGTAGAAACGAGTTTTTTTCTCCAGGCCCAACAAACGAATGGCCTCCAGGATACGTAGCGTACCCATCGCATCCACGTCAGCCGTGTACTCAGGCGATTCGAAACTCACAGCCACGTGCGATTGTGCGCCCAGGTTGTAAACCTCATCCGGCTGAACTTCCTTGATAATACGAGTCAAGTTCGAGGAATCGGTGAGATCACCGTAATGCAGGACAAAATTGCGATTATCTACGTGTGGGTCCTGATAAATATGGTCTACACGCTGTGTATTGAAAGAAGAGGCACGGCGTTTGATTCCATGCACTTCATAACCTTTACTGAGCAAGAGTTCGGCGAGATAGGAGCCATCCTGACCTGTCACACCCGTTATTAGCGCTTTTTTAATGCTCATTTAGTCACCTTGGAATAAATAGTATTTAGAAGATCTGAATAGTCAACATAATTGCTGCGGGTGTCTCTTGGCTCGCAAGATTTGCCGTTATGCAGCTGTTCGCGGATGATCGCCATGAGGCCCGAAAAATCGTTGGGCGCGTAAAATCTGACACTGCCTCTAAACCCCGCAAGAATACCATCTTCGTCGAGATTATTTGGATGCCCCGGCAAGATCACCTGCCCTCCCGAATAGAGCGCCTCGTACACGGTACGACCGGTACAGAAAAAAGGCTCCCCTCTTATCAAAAAGTCGACACGTCCAAAAAATCCGGTTTCCTGCAGGTTCTTGACTTCACCCAGATAAACAATTCTGCCTTGACTCGAGCCGACCAGTGAAGCGATCTCCTCTAAGCATGACGGCGCTCCGCCACCCACAATTACGAGTACAGCGGCATCTGATTCCAACTCGCTAAATGCGCGACAGATCTCGAGAACGCCTTTGCCATTTTCGATTCGGCCCGCCATCGCGAAAACTTGCTTTTCAGGATCGACAACCAACCCTGCCGCCCCGCCGGCGACCTCTACGGAACCCTTGAAGGGATTCTGGACGATATCAAAGTCCTTCGGCGCCCCCACAGCACTAAAGAAACGAAGCTGGACGGCCTTATCAATGAAAACAAAATGATCGCACGTCAAAATAAGAAATTTTTGCCATGCGGAAAGCGAGGGCTTCAACATTTCCCTGACGTGCGAAACAATCGAGACCTTCCTGAAGAGCCGGTAAAATCTCAACAACAGCAAAAAGTCGGATAACACCAAGCTATTCAAGTGGACAATATCAGGAGAGGTTCTGAAAAGCTGATACAGAACCCACGGTGACGTAAACCAAAATGCCACTCGCGAGAAAAGCGACAACCCCCATACGCGGAACAGAGAATGGGTCGCATCGTTATTGTAGGTAACGGGACTAAATATCCTCTTGACCTCGACGCCGCTGTCAACCGACTCCGCTCGCTTGTGCACAGGGGACAATAACGTCAGGCGGTGAGCGCCGAGCAGGCGCATATGTTGGCGCAAACTGGACCCGGCGCCATAAATAGAATCAGGTGAAACATGGCTCACCAACATGACCTTCATGTGCTTGCTATCCATATATTCTTAACACACTTATTATGAAAACCCATCATGAGCGAACCGTCTCGCTCAAACCGGGATTTATATCTGAGCCCGCCTTCACAGCCCTGGCATTGACCAAGCACAGCAAAAAATATACCGGATAAAAATACCGTGGGGCATAAATAGGGCTGAGCACGAAGATCACGCAATACACGACTGCGATAAACACAAAGTCATCCGACATTCGCAAGCGGCGCTTAACTAGCGTGTACAAAAACAGCAAAAACGCAACGACACAGTGCAGCGTCACCATCACGCGATTGTAAAACAAGCCTGCGTCAGGATTGAAGGTATCGCCTAATTTGAAGACCATGCCGTACATTGCCTGCAAGGCTTTTGGAACAAACACCAAGAAATAGCCACCGCTCTGCTGCAGGCTATTAAAAAGGGAATACAAGCCGCTTCCGCCCCCTGAAAGGGATCCATCGCCGGCAATTTCATTGACCCGTTCAAAATATCCAGACACCATCGGATAGATGCACGAAACAAATACCAGGACCAGAAATATGTATATATACCTACTTCGCCTTAGCGGGTTGAGCCCTGACAACGAAATATAAACAGCCACCACAAACAAAGAAAGTTGCCACCTAACCAAAACCGAACACAACAACGCGAACAACAAATAAGCAGCGTTCCTGCGGACAGACCACGCCACCACAAGCGCAACAGACAAAATCGACAAGATCTCTTTATTCACCGACTGCAAACTTGAAAATGTAAGCGGGCTCAAAAAAAACAAAAGCAAAAAAGTCGACGCATTCAATTCAAGGCGCGCCCTGACGATCCATACGACCAGGAACAAGACAAACAAGTTAAAAAAGAGCACCCACTCTCGACTGCCACTGAACAGATCAAGAATAAGTATCGGACCTAGAAAGTTCGCGTTAAATGTCACAAGATCAGAAAGCGAATTCAGGTTCAGATCCCGATAGATACGCTCATACGACAGTGAGTCTGCATAAAATTGAAAGTCGATGTCTCCGGCGAGCGCATGGCGGCCGACAAAAATATAAAAAACAACTGAGGACAGTGAAAAAAAAGCCAGCAACAATGTCGACTTTCGGACTAGAACACTCATAAAAACTCCTTTCGCGACCTAGAAACGCGGCCAACCATCCCCCGTGTTCTCACGGCACTTATTGCACGTGCGTGGCAACACAGAGAATAGTTAACCGGTATTTGACTAAGCCTTCGTTCTTGATGAGTACGCTTGGTATGTCTTTCTCATCCAATCCCAGAACGCCCTGTCACTCGGATAGAGATCATGTCTCTTTTCAGGACGAGCGAGATAACTCGACAGATCAGCCTCGCTCCAGCCCATCTTCTTCAAGAAATATCTTCGATCGGTCTCAAGCCCCTCGAGAACCGGGTATGGCGACTCTTGAAGCATTGCCAGCGCATCATCCCTGCTCATTTGCCCACTCATCACAAGCGTTGCAAGATGCAGCTTTCGCTTATCGACACCAAATTTCTCTGGCAGCAGATACCCTTGGTAAAATCGCGTGAAGATAGACTCATAGTGCTTGTAAGGGTAACGCTTATAGCCATACTCACGCTCTAGCAACTCTAGAGCCTGATCCTTCTGGTAGTCGTAATAATCTAAATAAGGAACCCACTCTATACGGCGGATTACGCGATTGACCACATAATCTACAGTGCCGACGACAGGAAAAGTCTTAAGCTTGACGCCGCCCAACTTCCCCAATGCCTTGATATTTGTCTTGTCCCATTTACGCCAGTTCCACCCCTCAGGCATAGGCATGCCTTCTGTGGCGGAGTTGCTACCGGAGAGGATATACTTTATTCCGTACTTCTTTGCCTGGCTATAATTAACCGCCAACATAGCATTGTCATAAAGAAGCTCTACATCGATAACATCAGCATCAAAAAAAGCCTGCATCAACTTTTTATATTCAGGCCAATCAATAACATGGGTATACAGGTCGACATTCAGGCCCGCAACCAGGTTTTTGATGTTGCTTGATGCCAGCTCGGAGTTCCAATTGTTGTCCATATGGACCGCTAAAGGTCGTAAACCTTCCTTTACCGCGAGGTCAAGCGCATAGGAACTGTCCACGCCGCCCGACAACCCCATGACACAATCGTAACGCTTCCCCTTGCCCGCCTTCTTTACTTGTTCGATAAAGGCCGCCCGACGAATTGCGCGGGTTTCGTCTGTTGCGAAAACAACCTCATTGAGTTGGCGCTCAAAAGAGGTGCAAAAATTACAAATACCGTCTTGATCAAAAGAGATATTTGAAGCACTGGTATCCATGACACACCGTGTACATACCTGGTGTTGTTTAACCTGCATATTAACTCCTGAAGAGCTTATCGAGCGCTGAGTATCCGGGGTAGCTGATCAGCACCGCCCGATGGGGTCCCTGTAATACGAATAGGCTTCCTGCAGCCACTGCGGAGGCTCCGGCCTGCACAGCTTCAAGCAAATGCGCCATGTTACCCGCACCTCCGAGTGCCACCAAGGGTATATCAAGTATTGCTGCGGCGGACCTTATCACATCTAGGTCGTAACCATTCTGCACACCATCTCGATCTACCGAATTCAGAAGAAGCTCACCCGCGCCTGCCGACTCCAACTCCTTTATGACGGCCAGCCAATCGGCCTTGAGCTTGCGCTTACTCGATGAGCCCCAAAGCCTCGTCCTGCCCAACCAATCTTTCTTGACATCGATTGATACAACTATGCTCTGGCTGCCAAATCGAGAGGCCATCTCGGTAACAAGGGAGGGGTTCTCCAAGGCGGCAGTTTGCAGGACCACCTTTTCAACGCCTAACGAAAACAACCGCCTGGCTTGCTCCACGGTGCGAATCCCGCCGCCATAACCCAGGGGCATAAAGCACTCGCCAGCAAACTCCTCGATCAAGGCGTAATCAGGCTCTCGATTCAAGCGGGTTGCATCAATGTCCAACACGACCAACTCATCCACTTCTTTTTCATTGAAAATGCGGATAGCGTTGATCGGATCGCCCACATACTTGGCATTGGCGAAGCGCTGTGTTTTCACCAGGCCCGAGTCACTCAGAAGCAAAGCAGGTATCACTCTATGGCTTAGCAAGTCACACCTCTAGAAATCGTTTGAATATTTCCATACCAAACTTGTGGCTTTTTTCCGGGTGAAATTGAAAGCCCCAAATATTTTTACTCCGAAATCCCGCCACAAATTTTTGACCGTAATTGCATTCCAGCAATACATCGTCTCTGTCGTGACAACTAACGTAATACGAATGTACGAAGTAGAAACGTCTCAGTATGGAGCGATCATCAAACACCGGATCGTCCTTGACCACATCAACGGCGTTCCATCCCATGTGCGGCACCTTAAGGCGTAAGTGCTGTGCTTCAAAATTGAAGCGCTGAACGCTGGCGCTGATCCAATTCAATCCCTGTGCAACGCCCTCCTCGCTAGACTTGCACATCAACTGCATGCCCAAGCAGATTCCCATGACAGGGACCTCGTTCTGCAATACGCACTTATTCAGCTCTGGGAGCCACCCCCCGTCATGCAGACACTTCATCGCATGATCAAACGCGCCTACACCCGGGAGAAGCAACTTGCTGGCTTGAGCCAAATCGCGAGGCGATGAAATAACCTCAGCTTCGCCGCCAACGTGCCGGATCATGTTAACAACGGAGGCAATATTGCCGGCCCCGTAGTCGATGACGGAAATTTTTCGTCTAGACATTTTTCACCAGCCTTCTATCTAGAAAGGAGTTCACACCTGAATGAGGCAACTCTTTTTCTGTGGACTGAAATTTCGTTTGTAACGCTTCCGCGATCCAGGATGTGATAGCTGCATTTTGCTGGGGAATAATCTTTGCGATACCGCTTTGCCGCTCTCGCAGATAGAGCTTATCTATGCAGCCACCCTCTTCGAGAAAGGGGTTCAGTAGCGCAGAAGGGATACCAAACCATGAGGCCTCAATCACCACAGAACTCATATCAGTGATGTGTAAATCAACTTGCGACAACAATAGGGGTAACGGAACAGTACTGGTTTTATACCATTCGACATCCGCAAGATGACCAAACGTAGCAGCCAGGTATTTCTCGCAATGATCACCTTCTGCACCCGTAAGCTGCAGCGGGTGAAGCCTCAGCAGCCATTGGTACTGGCCTTGCGTTTGCAAAATAACCGACTCCAGCGCATCACACATTACGTGATTGAAGTCAGTGTCCGCATAATAATGGATGTGCAACCCCCACTGCAGCGCAACCAGAATTGTTGGCTTGTCGCCAACGGCAATCCTGCTTGACTGCAAGGCCTCTCGAACCAAACCATCATTGGCTGACGGATTTCTAAAGCGTTGATACCACGGATGGCCAACGACCAGAACCTCTGCCCCCCGAGCGGGTGCCCAGGCTTCAAGCACCTTCGCGCTTTCATGATCCCAACACAAAAAGCCACTCGGTAATTCAGCGTCTTCGGAGTTTCTTTCTAATATTTCACCGTACCAACTGTTACTCGACTCAATAACACCGTGCTGTATGTCGTAAACAGGAACGCCCAAAACCCGGCCCGCCCGACATAAAGAAATATCAGGTTGAATACCGATCACCATTTGAGGCTTTACACGTGCAAGGATGCTCAGCCAAAGATTCGTTTTCTTCGTAGAGGCCCATGCCTTACTTTTTTCAGGCCCAATCAACAGTTTCAAAACACGTGCCCACAGCGCGATTGCAAGAAACGGGCGGTTGAATGCCACGGGGTAATTAAATGCGCGCTGCTTGGTGATGTGGCTGAAGGGTGTTGCTACGGACTGCACAGTAAAGCCCGCAGAGAGGCAATGCTCGACCAGGGTATCTGCAATCGGCGAATAGACCGCATTGGCATACCGGTATCCGCAATCGGCATCATGCCTCAGGATGAGAAGATCAGATTGCTTGAGTTCTCGCCAACCATTTGCACGACAAAAAGACCTAAAAACAACATTGATTCTTGCGAAAAACTTTTTCATCAAACACGCATTTCTAAAATGATCTGGCAAAGTTTAAAATCGATAATAGTATCAATATCAACTGACTTTTCTGCTGGCATGACATACGCCATGCTGTTTGACATGAAAAAGCCCTTTTGCTCTATAAAAGATTGTGTATTGGCGATATAAACAGCGCCGTTCAGCCTATAGTATAAAGGTAGATCCTGGCTGCGCTGATTGAGTAGCGCCGGTGACAGGAAGTCGTCCATTTGTCCCTGTGCGCCCAGCGTATTGGACCACAACGGAGAATGCTCACATGGACAGACGCTCACCACGCTTTTAGCCTGGGTTTCATTCATCCGACTCACTGCTGCCTTGATATCGTCAGCGTCACGTAACGGTGAAGTGGGTTGCAACAACATAATTCGAGCGGGTCTCACCCCTTCTAGCTTGAGGGATTCCAAAGTGTGCAGGAGCACATCGTACGTAGTTGACGTGTCCTGCGCCAAATCGCTGGGGCGTCTTAGGGTACGAGCGCCCAATCGCTCACCGTGTGCCAACACCTCATCGTCATCACTGCTGACGACCAGCAGATCAATGACTCGACTCTTTTGCGCCGCCTCCAAAGTCCAGCAGATCAACGGCTTTCCGTGTAGCTCCAAGGTGTTTTTCCCCGGCAGCCTTTTGCTTCCGGCCCGCGCCGGGACAATCGCCAAAATATCCATATTAGGCGTGTACTCAACCATTGAAGAGACCACCTATATCAGATTGGGCTCGCTGGAAATCCTCCATCCGACCGATATCCAGCCAATACTCATGGATAGGGAAAATATTCACATCTTTACGGTTGGCGATTTCTTGTTCCAACAAAGTAGGCATATCGATATGCGTGCCTGGCTTCACGCTTCTGACCAGTTCGGGCGATAGCAAATAGATTCCTGCATTGATAAAGCAGCGATGTACCGGCTTCTCGACCATTGAACTAATACGATGCCCATCGCTTTGAATGACCCCATAAGGTACGCGATGCTCGTATTCGCGCACGCACATAGTTGCAACGGCCGAATGCCCCTCGTGAAACTCCAGTACATTCCGGAAATTCAACGTAGTCAGCAGATCACCGTTCATCATGAACATAGGCAAATCTATTTCATCATGCGGCAAGAGCCCTAAGGCACCCCCCGTCCCCAGCGGGGTATCTTCGTGAACATAACGAATACTCACTCCCCAACGAGAACCATCACCGAAATACTCTCGGATCATTTCCGGCATATAGTGGGTTGAAATAAAAAACCGATGAAAGCCTGCCGCAATGAAGCTCTCAATGATCAATTCCAAAATGGGTTTATCACCCACTTTTAGAAGCGGCTTGGGGCAATTATGCGTCAACGGGCGCAAACGCGATCCAAATCCACCTGCCATCAGGAAAACGGGATTATCCCGATGCGCTTTCTGCGTCAGCCCTTGAAGGGTTTCCAACCCGACAACTCGATGTTGCGCATCGACCACCGGCAGCTGCAACAACTGAAGCTTGTCCATGACCGCGAGAATGCGTTGTTTTGTCCAATCCCTGCCCACTGTTTGAGGGGAACTGCACATCACTTCTTGCACCTTGATATCCAGAGGCTGTTGCTTCAGCAAACTGCGCCTGACATCGCCATCGGTCAACGTGCCTAACAGGCGTCGCTCCGTATCGACCACTAGAACGATACGCAAAGCCGCTTCGTCAAGCGTCTTAATAGCCTCTCCTAGGGAGGTATCTGGCGTGATAAGTATTGATTCCCACTGTTGCATAAAAATCCCTAATGGTCTTGACCAGCAATCTTACTGCGCGCTGCCGGGCCTAAAAGAGTCTGATGAGCGGCCAGATCCCTGACCACCGCGACTCCGGCCCCCACAACTGCACCCTCACCAATACTGAGACCTTGTATGACTGTTGCTCCGCTGGCAACAAAAACCCTATCCGCCAGAAAAACACCACCGCAAAGTGTTGCACCCGGCGCAACATGAACATCGCACCCCAATTGGCAGTCGTGATCAACACTTGCGCGAGTGTTGATAATGGAGTTTTCCCCAATCACCACATCAGCCTGAATGATGGCGCCCGCCATAACCTGGACACCTGGGCTCAGCGATACAGACTCATCAACCCAAGCGGCGGGGTGAACCAAGGCAGGAAACCCGAACCCACGCGCTGCAAATGCATCAAACACCGAGCGCCGCCCAGCGCCCCTCACCAATTGACCAACACCGTTCACCAGTCCTACTGAGTGCGGATCCATGGCGAACACAGCTTCATCGGAGCCCAATACCTTGATACCGCGCCACTCGATGACACCTCTTCGCGCCAACCCAGGATCACAGACCCCCAACACTTCAAAGCCGCAGGCGCGAATAAGCGACAACAGCACTTTCGCATGTCCTCCCGCGCCCAACAGAATCAATGGGGGTCTCAACTCGACTTCCTCACCACTCACAGATCTATATTCTCACCGGCCATATAGCTACGAGATGCTTTTCTTCCGACTAATTCCCACAGCATGGTTGCCGGCAGCCCCTTCCCGCTGCGAGCAGTGGTCAGGTGCGCCCGAGTGTACACACTGCCGAGCGGGATATCACAGCTCGCTACGACTTGCTGTCTCGCCGCTCTGCGTGTATCCCATTCACTGTCCTGGGGAGCCTTGGCGCCATCGCCAAGTGCTTGTTCAAGCGCGCGAATATCAGAAACCATCGCCTGCAATTCGTCAGGCTCAAGTGAAGACAGATGATCCGGGCCTGGCAACGCCCGACTCAACGTAAAGTGCTTCTCGATCACCTTGGCACCACGCGCCACGGCAGCAATCGAAATCAAGCCACCTACCGTGTGGTCTGAGTAACCGACTTCCAACCCAAAGGCAGCGGCCAGCGTGTCCATTGCCCTGAGATTCACCTCCCCCCATGGGGTCGGATACTGCGAGGTACAATGGAGCAAAGTCACGTGACCACAAAGCATCTTGCGCGAACTGCTACGACCCCAATTCTCCCAAACCTCATCCAGGTTTTTCGGCTCAGAAACAGACACAAGCGCATGCGCAACGATTGCTAGCGCTTGTTCCACCTCTGATAGAGTGGCCATTCCGGTAGAAAGAACCAGTTTTTTTCCGGTTTTAGCGAACTGCCATAAAAGCGGTCCGTTCGTTAGCTCACCCGACGGCACCTTGTATAAAGGCATACCCAGGTCCGCCAAGAATTCGAGGCTGTCCGAGTCAAATGCGGTCGACAAGAATTCGATGCCCTGCTCCCGGGCATGCCTCTGTAGTTCATGATGCCATTCTTGAGGCAACTCGAGTTTTTGAAGCATGGCGAGCTGACTTTCAGTGCTGTCGGAATTCTTCTTTTGATAGGCCGCCTTTTCCAAGTGCTTGGCAGCAAGCCGCTTTGCATCGAAGGTCTGGAACTTTACTGCGTCTGCTCCTGCCTGCGCGGCGGCGTCAATCAATGCAAACGCCAATTCACGCTCGCCGTTATGATTAACACCGGCTTCCGCGATGATGTAAACCGAATCTCTGCTAATCAAATCCATGGTTCAGCCCAAGTCGTGAAAAGATTTGTGAGTTGCTCCCTCGAACTGCTCCAAAACGCCAATGATGGTTTCAGAAGCGTTGCCTTGGCCGTAAGGATTCGTGGTCGATTTGCAAGCCAAGGCGAACGGCTCAGATAAGGCAAGGCAAAGTGCTCTCTCTATATCGACCTTCGTCGAATCGCAGTCGATTACCGAGTCGGCAGCCAAGCGCCCTTTCTGGCGAATACCAATGTTCACCGTTGGAATTCCGAATGCGGGAACTTCGATGATACCGCTTGAGGAGTTCCCGACTACAGCACAAGCCAATGGAACAGCACTCAAATACCGCTTGAAGCCAAGGGAAGGAATTGCCAGAACCCGCTCAGGCTGGCGCTGGGCATAATCTTCCAAAAGAGGAATTATTGCTCTCCCCCCATTGTCAGCATTGGGGTATGTGAAGATGACCTGGTGCAGAGGGAACTCATCCAAAGCCTCCAGGAGCGCATTGAAGGTCTCAACCGGATCTTCACCCTGCATCGTTACGGGATGATAGGTTACTAGAAAAAATGGTTGCTTGATCGAAAAGCTCAAGCTCTCGGAAAGCTGGGCGCTGTCCATTCTGGCAGTGCGCAACACGTGATCCAGCCCTATCGCACCCACGTCAAAGACCCGATCTGGCGACTCACCCATCTGAATCACACGGCGCCTGTAAGCTTGCGCGGAAACAAAGTGAAGATATGACATCTTGCTGATAGCGTGACGAATGGCGTCGTCGTATGCGCCCTCTGTTATCTCCCCGCCGTGTAGATGCGCCACCGGAATTCTCATTACGAGGGCAGCCTGAACAATTGCCAAGGCCTCGAAGCGATCCCCCAGTACAACAAGTACATCAGGCTTGAGACGGTCGAGCGCATCTGCAAACCCAAGCGTTCCGAGCCCCATGGATTTGACCACGCCAACGGAGGTGTCCGACGAAAGCAACATCTCCACTTTTGCGTCAATCCCGAAACCATCCTGCTCAATCTGCTTCCAGGTTTCACCAAACTCGGGCGAAAGGTGCATCCCACTGACGATAAGCTGCAACTCTAGGTGCTGACTTTCCTGAATGCCCTTGATAAGCCAATACAGCAAACCATACTCAGCCCGAGTACCTGTAAATACCGCAACTTTACGGCTCAATCCGGCAACTCCGAAATGACACTGCTCGGCAGGTTGACTATACGTTCAGCCAGCCACTCGGAATTCGTCAAATCACCACGAAGGCAACCACCATACATAGACAAATGATTCATCAGTTGCCAGATAGGCCGCGTCATCACTCCGCCCTCATTGGTTTCTTTCAACAACCTATCCCGAGCTTTCGAATCCTCACAGATCACCGCATTGAGCCAATAGTTGGAACGGCAATTGTCGGGTTCGGTGAAGAATCTCAGATCACTGCCTTGCAAAGCAGTCGAATACGCAGAGGCCAACTTGCGCTTCGCCGCGATAAAGTCTTCCAACTGCTCAAGCTGAGCACATCCGAGCGCCGCATTCAGGTTTGGCAGACGATAATTGTAGCCAACCTCATCGTGAACATACTCATAGGGGTGCGGCTGCTTGGCAGTAGTGGTGAGGTGCTTTGCACGTCGACCTAGATCCTCATCGGCAAGAATCATTCCACCACCACCCGTGGTAATGATCTTGTTGCCATTAAAACTCAGAACGCCTACACGGCCAAAAACACCGGTATGGCGCCCCTTGTAAAAACTGCCCAAAGACTCTGCAGCATCCTCAACGAGTGCTATGCCCCAGCGCGCGCAGACCGCGACAAGACTGTCCAGTTCGACGGGATGCCCAAAGGTGTGCATTGGCACACACGCCCGCACAACCTGCCCTGTCGACTTCAATCTGCACGTGCCATCATCGTCTTTACGGGCCATCTCCTCCAACCACTTCTCAAGGGCTAGAGGTGAAAGGCCAAGCGTGTGTCGATCAACGTCAATAAAAACGGGTTGAGCCCCACAATAAGCAATTGCATTACACGTGGCCACAAACGTCAGCGCCTGCGTGATCACAAGATCACCGGACTGAACGCCCGCCAACATAAGTGCAGTGTGTAGCGCGGCAGTACCGTTGACTGTTGCTACGGCTTTTTGGCTTCCAGTATAGCCAGCCATGTCGCTCTCAAAGCGCTCAACGAAAGCACCTACGCTAGAAACGAATGTGGACTCGATAGTTTCCAAAACGTAGTCACGTTCGCGCCCAGAAAAAACCGGGGCATGCAAAGGAATAAAATCGTTAGTGCGGTATTGCTCTCGGATAAACTGGATGAGCGAAGCGAACATGGTGATTTACTCAGACGTTATAGATATCAGCTTTGTACTTGGCCAGGTTTTCCGGCTGAACAAGCCAATCAATAGTCTTTTGCAAGCCATCGCGGATAGAGTACTCAGGTTCAAAACCGGTCAATCCGCGAATCTTCGTGTTGTCACACCAAAGGCGAAACACTTCGGATTTTTCAGGTCGGATTCGCTGCTCATCCGTCAGGAACTCGACATCACTGCCCATCAATTCACGGATGAGGTTGAGTGTATCCGCCACTGAAATTTCATAGTTAGAACCGATATTGACAACTTCGCCAATAGCTTGCTCACACCGGGCCAGCTGCAGAAAACCACGGCATGTATCAGCAACATAGTTGAAGTCACGCGTCGGCGTAGTATCGCCAAGCTTGATTTGTTTCATCCCACTGGCAATCTGAGTGATGATCGTAGGAATAACAGCCCGAGCTGACTGCCGCGGGCCGTAGGTATTGAAGGGGCGGGCAATGGTCAACGGAAGACCGAAAGAATTGAAAAAGCTCATCGCCATGGCATCCGCACCAATTTTAGAGGCGCTATAAGGCGATTGAGCCTGCAACGGGTGCTTTTCGTCTATCGGGACATATTGGGCTGTGCCGTAAACCTCACTGGTAGACGTATGAATCACTCGGCCAACACCATTTTCAAGTGCGGCCTGGCAGATATTCAAGGTACCCTTGATATTCGTATCAACGTAACTATCAGGTGCAACATATGAGTACGGAATAGCAATCAACGCAGCCAGGTTGAAAACCACATCAATATTTTCCGTAATATGTTTACAGTAGTGAGGGTCACGCACATCACCACTTAAAACTTCGATCTCTTTCCGGCAGCCAACATTTTCCAGCCAACCCCAGTTATTAAACGAATTATACTGAGAGAGCGCTTTTACGGTGTACCCTTCGGCGACCAAAAGTTCAGTGAGGTGTGAACCTATGAAACCATCAGCACCTGTTATCAATACGTTCACGGAGACGTCATCCTTATAAATTTATTAAGATTTCCAGATTGGCTTGCGTAGCTGCCAACCACTCGCAGTTTTTTCCCAAAGATGGGGAGTGCGAAATTCTTCAATAACATCATTGAAACGCTGTTCGGTAATGCCCATGTACTCCAGGCATTGCTTTTGGTAAACCTCTGGGTATTCACCATCAAAACGCTTGATCAGTGCAATGCCTTCATCGCGACTAATGTCACCATTACGAATTTCCTGGGCGGCATCATAGGTAGCGCGTCCGATACCAAACTTGGTATAGGTGGTGTAGTAGTGCAACCAGTCAATCATATCATCCAACGAACTGTACTTACTGAAACTGCCTTCAGTACGAGAGTCGTTTGGCATGAAATCGGAATTTTCGACGGAGAAATAATACGTTTCTTGAGGGTGCCATTTCATGTAGTAGCCGAGATAATGAACCTCGGTTCCAACCGATTGCAATTTATAAGGATCCGCCGGCAGATAGGCCTCCAGGTCTGCCAAGGTAAACTTATACTCCTCCATTAGCTGCGCGGCACTAACACCGCCGAGATACAAATCAGCGACTTGATTCTCTGCCGTATAATATTTTGGATCTCGCGTTGGCTTATCGTTATCCAAAATCGCATTGCCGTATTCAGCCTCGTTTTCTCCGAAAACAACCAACGGAATACCAAACAACGCCGACATTTTGGGGGCCAGGTTTTTTTGCCCCAAAATGAATGGCTGAAAAGGGTGACACAGTTTTTCGAACGCCAAACGCGTTAACGTCCGGTGAACTTTTTTGTTTTGATGATACGTATAATTTGCAAAACCGGCATTTATCCAGGCATCAAAATTATCACGACCAATAACGGTGTAAATCGCTGGCGGCCAAGTAACCAAGATCGGGTTCATGTTGTACTTAAACTTCAAAACATGTGCAGCCATTACACTGTCTTTGCCGCCACTGCCTGGTACCACGACATCGTAGCGACCATCGTATCGCCGATGTTTGTCACACAGCTCGCGCAGCTCGCGCTCACGCTCATTCCAGTCGATGGTTTTCTTCTTTTCTGCAAAAGTACAAGCGTCGCACACGCCGTGCTCATTGAAGAAAATAGCTTTCTTGATTTCGCCAGGCTTATTCTTGAACTCGACCGTTGAAGAAGGACGCTGATTATTCATCGCGCACTTCTTGCAAAATTGTATATCTAGCGGAAGACCGTAACGCCCGAAGGATTCTTGATTATTCATTTCGAACTCACACACTCAGGAAGTTTTCGAAAACACGAACACCGACTTGCCTACTTTTCTCGGGATGAAATTGCAACCCGAACACATTCTCACTTTGAACACCGGAGACAAATTGATGCCCACCATATGTGCTCAACGAAATAATGTTGGTATAGGCCTGAACCTCATAGGAATGCATAAAGTAAAACAAATCCTGAGGCGTAATGCCCTTCAACAGCGCCGACTCGCCAACCACGGACAAGTTATTAAAGCCCATATGGGGAACCACGCTATCACACAACATCTGCCTGACCTCTCCATTGATCAAGCCCAAGCCAGATGTCACACCGTATTCAAATCCAATCTTGCTCAGCACCTGCATTCCCAAACAGATACCCAGCAGAGGATGTCCTTCGTCGGCAAATTCGACAATTGCTTCTGCCATACCCGAAGCTTTCAACTCGCGCATACCGTCAACAAAACTACCAACACCCGGCATCACTAACTTGCTGATACCTTGAAGATCCTTAGGCTGTTTGATGACTCGCACATGGGCCCCAGCGATTTCAAGCGCCCTCGCGATGCTAAAAACATTGCCCGCTGCGCCGTAATCCACGACACCAACAAGGTGAGTCATACCCGTACCTCCACGCCGCGCTCAATCAAGAAACGCTTTACATCAGCAATCGTCGTTTTCTGGTAGTGCAACACCGACGCCAGAGCAATACCACTTGGGGCAGCCACCTGTGCGACTTCAAGAATGTGCTCCAACGTACCGGCACCACTCGCTGCAACCACGGGGATGTTTACCGCATCAACCACCACCTTCACCAAAGCAATATCAAAGCCCCGCTGCCTACCGTCGCAATCCACCGATTGCAGCAGGATTTCACCTGCCCCACGGAGCTCAACTTCTTTCGCCCATTGCACGACATCACGACCAGAACTGATTCGCCCGCAATCGGTGTAGCAAACCCATTTTTGGTCGCCGATGGATTTGGCTTCAATATTGACGACAACCGACTGCCCCCCAAAAATCTTGGCAGCATCATCAATCATCGCAGGCACTTCCAAAGCACCCGTATTCACCACCACTTTGTCTGCACCATGATGGAAAAGGCGAGAGAAGTCTTCGACACTGCGCACGCCCCCCCCGACGGCAAACGGAACAAGAAGTTTTCTAGCCGCCGCTTCGATATAGTCATAAAGGACCTCTCGTCTATAGAGACTGGCCACAATATCAATATAGAAAATCTCATCAGCTCCCTGCTGATAAAACTGAGCTACCAGCTCCTCTGGGGTGCCGACCTTTCGAAGCCCCTCGAAGTGGACTGGCTTGACCACGTATGGAGGCTTCACATCAAGCTTTGCAATGACTCGCATGGTATTACTCTCGGAAAACATCTAGTCATGATGACAGACCATGAAATGGTCACAGACAACCTATACAGCCCTGGTCCCTAGGCCGCACGTGAACCCTACTTTAGCTACCGGCAAACTCTACACCAAGTAACGAAGCCGTAGCCAAACCCAATACAATTTTTAACATTTCACCGAAGTAGCGCCCCTGGAACTCACTTGGAGGCCTTTCTGAGCAATACAGTCGACAGAGAGGAAAACACGCTCAACCACGGCATCGGATAAATCAGCCTAGAAAACGCCCAGACAAAAAAGAATAAAATAAACTCAGAAAGAGCATACGCCATCGCTGCCCCCTCCAAGCCAAAGCGTTCAACAAACCACAAAGATGCTAAAATCGATACCCCACCCGTTGACAATGTTATAAATGAAAGCCTTCCGGTGCGAGAGGAGAAAAAGAACAAGCCCGTGACGGTAAGATACATTCCTTTAAAGGTCTGCCCCAAGAAAAACCAAAAAAGTATTTCTTGAGCCTTATAAAAATTTTCACCGACAATTTTCAAGAAGAATAACGAGCAGAACACCTGGGCTGCCAGCGCCAACATAATAAAAAACAGCCATGACAAATAGGTGACACCTACCACTTCCAAGCGTGCTGCTGGCGTGCTGTCCTTGAGTTTTCGGTATAACCATGGGCTGTATACTTTTGAAAATGCATCGGCGATCAACCCCATTGCCATGCCAAACTGCAATGCCAGGGTGTAAATACCAACCGATTCCAGATCAAGAAAGCTGCCAACGATGAACCTGTCTGCGACTACCATCGCGAGCCCGCCTATTACATGCGGAATCAGCGGCACACCAAAGTTAAGCGCATCACGGTAATACGTTTGCCCATCATGACGAAAATTCAGTTCTTTGCTTCTGAACAGCGCAAATAATGCCAACACGCCAAACGCCGCGGTCGCGACTACCTGCCCCCACACTCGCCCTTCCCAGGCCATGTAAAACAGAAAAATCAACAACAACGAGCACGCTGAATTCACAAGGCCCTGCGAAACCTGGAATACACCATAGCTCTTGGCGTTCTGACTAACTTGCCAAAGCGTGAGTTTGATATTGACGATAAACTGCAAACCGGACACAACGACGGCCACTAACAGCCAGCGGTATGGCACATTGGTAATCGAGACCAAACGGTCACCTATAACAGCGACTAACAAGAGTACGACCAACGTACTGACGCACAGTATGGTGACGCAATCAGCGACGTACCCGGCCAGCGCCTTTCGATCCAACTCAAAATAGCGCACACCAATGGCCCCGTGTACGCTCAACCCTGTCAGCGCGCCAAAAATGCTGACCATGATGCTGAACATCGCTACAACACCATAATCAGCAGGCGTTAAAACACGCGTCAATATTGGCAATAGCAAAAACGGGATGGCGGCGTTCACAATATTTGCGAACAGAAAGATACCCGCCTTTCCTAATAACTTCCTACTCATCCAACAGCACTTGCAACATCAGTTTCCAAGCGACTTAAAACCTCGGACAATTGCGAAGCGACGTGATCAATAGCCTCACCCACATCTGCACTCATCGGCAAGCTCATTACCCGTTTCGACACCGCTGAAGAAATCGGTGTATCCAATGCAGAGCCATATTTCGAATACGCGGGCTGCTCATTCAATGGCACAGGATAATGCACGGCTGTTGGAATACCGGCATTCTTCAGCAGCACTTGCACCTGCTCACGCTGTTCGACCAATACAGTATATTGCGCATACATACTGGTACGTTCAGCCGCAAGACGCACGCGCTCGACCCCAAGCCCATCCATTAGCGTGTTGTAGCGATCACCATTCTCGATCCGCTGGCTGACCTCCCACTCAAAACGCTCAAGCTTAGCGAGAACAATGGCGCATTGAAGAGTGTCCATTCGCCCACCCAGTCCTACACGGGTATGCCAATACCGACGACTCTGGCCGTGAACGCGAATCTCACGAAACACCTGCGCGAGCTCATCATCCGATGTAAATATCGCACCACCATCGCCATAGCATCCAAGCGGCTTGCTTGGAAAAAAACTCGTACAACCGATCGTCGACAGGTTACAGCTTTTATTCCCCTTGTAGACCGCGCCGAAACTCTGCGCCGCATCCTCAATGACAGGGATAGAACCATGTCGAGCAGCGATTGCGTTAATTTCATCCATATCAGCGGGCTGGCCATATAGGCTAACGGGCATAATGGCTTTTGTACGAGTTGTAATGGCCGCTTCAATTTTGCTCGGATCTATATTGCAAGTCAGTGGATCGATATCCACAAAAACTGGAATACCACCGAGCAGCACAATCACTTCTGCAGTGGCCGCGAACGTAAAAGGCGTGGTAATGACTTCATCACCTGGACCAACATTCAACGCCATCAAACTGATCAGCAGCGCGTCCGTGCCACTCGAGACGGTTACACAATGCTTAGCTCCAGTGTAACGCGCCAGTCGCTCCTCCAACTCTGCAACCTCAGGCCCCATAATGTACTGGCCGTGCTCCAGAACACCATCTATACGCGCCTGTATACTTGACTTGAGCGCCAAATATTGAGTTCTAAGATCAACAAAAGGAATAGTCATAAATCAAGGCACTCCATGTCTTCACCGTTCAACTTATATCGCAGCGCTGTGTGCGGACAGAGAAATGTGCCCTCCCCTCGGAGGGGAAGCGGGATACGCTCTCCTTGCTGGCTGATCCAGCCGATATGACGTGCTGGCACACCAACCATGAGAGCGTAGGGCTTGACGTCGCCCTTTATCACAGCCCCCGCACCTACAAACGCGTACTCTCCAATTGTTGCACCGCACACGATTGTGCAGTTGGCGCCGAGAGTAGCGCCTTTCTTAACATAGGTATCTCGATACTCATCTTTTCGCGAGACCGAACTGCGCGGGTTATAAACATTAGTAAACACCATGCTCGGCCCGCAAAACACGTCATCTTCCAACGTCACATTGTCATATACCGAGACATTATTTTGAATCTTGACGTTATCTCCAATGACCACCTTGTTTGCGATGAAGACGTTCTGCCCCAATGAGCACCGCGCACCGATTTTCGCGCCAGAGCATACGTGAACGAAGTGCCAAATACGGGAATCCTCACCGATAGTGGCACCCTCATCTATGATCGCAGTAGCGTGAGAGGTGTAGTTCATATAGACATCAACCCACGAGTGTAGAAAGGAAAGGATGCCCTTCATTATCAGCAGGCGCTACGCACGCTGAACTGCGAATAACTTCAACCGTCTCAACACAATGGCGCGCGTCTTCCAGGCCATAGCCCCGGCCCGCGATAATTTCTTCGTAGCTGGTAGTATGGAGATCTGTGAAACCTTCAGAGAACTCTATTTCCTCACCGTTTACCGTAATAGATCGGTAAGTCGGCTTTTTCCCCTTTACAGCTTCCGGAAGGTCATTGCTGTCAATCGATAGAAACCAGCGCACTCGAGCGTGCTCGTACTCCAAGTAGCCAGCAGCCTTGTACTCGCTGACAAAATGGACGACATTTTTCTGCAATTTCCCAAAAATGAAATGCAGCATATCGTAGAAATGCACGCCGATATTTGTAGCAACACCAAATGACTTGCGTGGATCGCCCTTCCAACTTTCCATGTACCATCGGCCACGCGAGGTGATGTAGGTCAACTCGACATCATATTTTTGCTCATTTTTTTCTCGAGCAACTTTATCCTTCAGCTCCAATATCGCCTTGTGATGTCGCAGCTGCAGAATATTGTATACACGCCGCCCCGTTTCTTTTTCCACCCGTGCGAGCTCATCCATGATGGCTAACGTCGGCACCAAAGGCTTTTCGCAAATAACGTCGCAACCTAAACGCAAGCCTGCAACGATATGCGCATGATGCAGGTAATTGGGAGAACAGATAGAAACGTAATCAAGAGCCGTCTTCTCATCCCGCCCTGACGTCCATGCGTGATCATAGAATCGTTCGAACTCCGTAAAGAATTCGCTTGCAGGCGCAATACTATCGATAATTCCAACAGAGTCATTGATATCGTAAGCAGACACCAACTCGTTACCGGTATCCTTGATTGCTCGCATGTGACGAGGGGCGATATAGCCGGCAGCACCTATCAGGGCAAAACGTTTCAAAATCTTCCTCCTGCCCTTAGGCCTTGATAATATTTTTTTGCGCTACACGGTATTTACCGCGACTATCGATAATTAAGGCGGCATGCTGCTTAATCAATTCGTAATCAAAACGATCGTGATCCGTCGCCAACACAACTGCGTCAAAACGCGTTATGTTTTCAGCTGTCAGCGGCTCGCTTGAAAGATCAAACTTATGCTCTCGCATTTTTGGAAACACTGGAACATGCGGATCGCTATACGCCACGTGACAGCCTTTACGCTCGATCAGCTCCATAATTTCAACTGAAGGAGACTCGCGCATATCATCCACGTTCTTTTTGTAGGCAATGCCTAGCACTAACACTTTACTGCCTTTAAGTGCCTTACCTTCTTCGTTCAGCCCTTCCATAAGCTTATTGACAACATACTCCGGCATTGCCTTATTGACCTCACCAGAAAGCTCGATAAACCGCGTATGCAAACCATATTCACGCGCTTTCCAGGTCAGGTAGAACGGGTCGATTGGAATACAGTGCCCGCCTAGCCCTGGCCCCGGATAATAAGGAGTAAAACCAAAAGGCTTAGTCGCCGCAGCGTCGACCACCTCGAAAATATCGATCCCCATGCGGTCAGCCACGATCTTCATCTCGTTGACCAGGCCAATATTAACCGCGCGATGTATATTCTCAAGAAGCTTGGTCATTTCTGCGGCCTTGGTAGAACTGACCTTTACAACCTGGTCAATCGCAGGCTCGTAGAGTGCCACCCCAACTTCCAGGCAAGCAGGGGTATGACCACCAATAACTTTAGGAATAGTTCGAGTTTCAAAATTCGGATTGCCCGGATCTTCTCTTTCAGGCGAATAAACTAAAAATATATTGTCGCCGACCTGCAAACCACCTTCCTGCACACGAGGAAGCAGCTCTTCCTCAGTGGTCCCCGGATAAGTTGTGCTTTCCAGCGAGACGACTTGCCCAGCGCGCAGGTACGGCTTTATTGAGTTTGTCGTATTAATGACAAAGCTCATGTCCGGCTCACGGTATTTATTAAGCGGCGTCGGCACACATAATATTAGCGCATCACACTCGGAGGCCCGACTGAAATCGGTAGTTGCCTCGAAACCCGTCTCCCGAGCCAGTGCAACTTTGTCCGCGGAAATATGTTCTATGTAACTTTGACCAGAGTTGAGTTTATCCACCTTTACTCGGTCAATGTCCAGGCCAAGCACGCGAAAGCCTATTGCATTATATCGAAGCATGAGGGGTAACCCCACATACCCCAAGCCGACAATACCGATAACGGCTTCTTTATTAGCGAATTTGGCGATACTCGCCTGCTTTATTCCCGACATCAGGCTAAACTCCAAGTAAATATTACAAATATATCCTATTATATAGCTGGGCGACTGCTACCTCTACACTTCATCACTCAAACATAGAGATAACGTCATTTCTCGCATCCCAACCATCAAACTATGCATTCAGCCCCTTTACACCAAACCACCCCTCCAGCGGCTGAAATAGGCGTACTTGAAAACACGCCGCCGCTGCGAGACTCCGCATTGTCTACCGACATGGCACCCGCTGCCTGCCCCGAAGCATATTGCTTGAGGCAACCGCAACACTCCGGACAGGATTAAACAACCAGCGCCAACAAGCCGCTCAAAAAAGATGGCACTTAGCTATAAAATATAGACATCTGTTGCATTCACGATACATGACCAGAAGCGAAGCCTAGCAAGATTCACCAACTCAAGCAAAAAATAGAAATCCCGAGGGCGCCACCCCCCACCCAGCTCTCGCGCGCTGCGTCTTCACTGACACCACCAAGAACTCGACGGGGACGCGCCGCTTCGACCGATCCGCAGCCACAGCATAATAAAACTCCTGCGCACCCGCATATAAAGCGCATCAAGTCAAAAATAATTAGCTCACGAACCAACACGAAAAATCAAGGCCGAAACGGCAGCAAGAGACAGATCCACGAAGGGTTCAGGAATTATTCAGGTTAAGCGTCGCACCAATAGGTCATAGGACGCAGGCAACGCAAAGCAACACCATCGCACCAACGACAAACGCACCAGCGCGCCAATGGTTTTTTGGCGCTGGTGCGTTTGTCGTTTTGTTGCTTGCAAACTGCCTCAGGCCCGCTCTACCTCACGAGAACTACTGATCGGAGAAGCTTCTACGGCAACATATTTCTGCTTCGCCGTAGCAACACTCGTCTTCACGATGTGGCGGGCAAAAGCCAGAGCCAAGCCCAGAACCACCCCGAAGATCATTCCGAACGCTACGATCAACAAACGTCTTGGCTTGATCGGATTCAGCGGCTCCAACGCCTGCTGGTCAATGGTGACCAACTTCAAACGGGTCATATCCATATTCAAGTTACGTAACCGTGCCTCTTCAGCGCGCAACGGCTGAACGCCCGCAAGAAAGCGATCTTCATTTTCACGACTGTTGAGAACTTCAATCTGCCGATTGGACTTGAGCAATTGCAGCTCCTTGGCAATCTGGCCAATCCGGGGATCGGTGAAATCATCAGACTTACGCTGCAGCAGTGCAGTACGCTCGGCTTCAAGCGCCTCTACACCCATAAAGTACAGAGGGATTGCCTGGTTGGTGATTTCTGTACGCATGACGTTCGAGCCATTATCCCGACTCATGTCGCCCAAGGAGGATGGCGTTGACGGCTTCTTGATACCAAGGGATTTGGCAATACCAATCGCCTCGTCGAGCTGAGCCATACGATTCATACGCTGATTTTTTAACTGAGCACGCAACGCAGTAAGCTCGTCCAGCAACTGAGCACGGCGCAATTGATCTGCTTCAGTCAAAGAAGCAATCTTAGCTTCCTTGTCAACGCTATAACCGGATCGAGCAGCATCCAGCTTACCCTTCAGCTCATTGAGTCTGTTTTTAACAATGATATTTAAATCAGAAGCGATCCGTTGTTGCTCGCTTGCGATCGCATACTCAATAAATCCATTAAGTATCGCAACACCATCGATTCCTGCGGGATAGTTCATTTCAAGCTTTATATACGCGCTCAGCGAGTCTGCCTTTTTAGGATCAGGCAAAACAAGGCGAATGGAGCTTCTATTAAACTCTTCAAAACTCTGCTCAAGCGTTCGCCCCGGGCGCTCAAAACTTTTGAATAGCTTCTGGTTTGCGCGGAAGAAATTTAAACGAGTCTCATATGACTCCAGCGCCGCACCAACCGCAGTCAGCGCCATACCAGGAGGCAATTGATAAACCTCAGATCGATTGAGCGCATCAAGCTCATTGATGGCGGCAGGGCGTAACACACTACTGACCTGATACACAGGCGTCGCAGTGAAGGCGTAAGCCGCGGCAATTAACGTGACGACACAAGCCACAAATATAATTAGATATTTTTGTTTCCAAATGAGATGAAACAAAGCAGAAAAATCAACTTCATCAGACCTGGAAACCGGAGGGGCACGGAAACTACTGCTCACAACAAAAACCTGCCTTCTTGAGAGAAACTGCGGGCTCGTTATGCGAACTCTGTGCTTATAGCCTACCAAAAACCCCAGGCATCACTGCAGAGTCAATGCCAGACACACAAAATGACCGTTATCGAGAACGGATTGCAGTTTGCCATCTCTGCGTCACATTACAAGACTTGACATGACGAGGAAGAAGTCCTACAGAAAAATCACCCTAGACATAACTGTCCGCACATCAATGCACCCAAAGCCCACCTTCAAGCTGAAGCCACGCAGAGAGCCTTAGGCCCGCCTAATCACGACGCGTTTTTTGCCGAACCATCCGACCAAAAACAGGCCCGATAACCATGCCGACCACCAATGCAGACACCACAAATACAGACAACGGCATTTTGGAGGTGGACCACCCCAAGAATGCGACAGTAGCTTCTTGCTGATTTTCCAGCACAAATACCAAAACCGCCAAGGCGACGGCCAATAGAATCAAACTCAAGAAAACTCGACGAGCTCCACGCATAAATGTCTCCCAAACCAAAAACTCAGAGATCCTCCTCCTCCTCTTCGTTCACCCGATCCCGCAACTCCTTGCCCGGCTTGAAGTGAGGAACGAACTTACCGTCGAGACTAACCGACTGCCCAGTCTTGGGATTACGCCCAACCCG
Organism: Pseudomonas sp. KBW05; assembly: GCF_003852405.1. Lineage (GTDB taxonomy): Bacteria > Pseudomonadota > Gammaproteobacteria > Pseudomonadales > Pseudomonadaceae > Aquipseudomonas. Next base: position 144,079 of record NZ_QAJM01000024.1, on the reverse strand, counting down.
CGGAGCGCGATAGTGCAGCGAGAAACTCCCAAACCCGCGAATCTCAATCCGATCGCCGGTCGCCAGACATTGGGACATTTGTTCAAGCATGGTCTTGATGGCCAGCTCTACATCCTTGGATGAAAGCAGCCCTTGATGGGTGACAATTCGTTCGATCAACTCCGACTTCGTCATATTTTTCCCTTCTTTTTCAAGCAGCTAGGAAAAGCGCTTCGAAGGTTTTAGCATGACTTGACGAATTTGAACAGCCCATGCCTTAACTTATCTACCAGAGCGATCAACGACAGTAAAACAGGGCTCACCCCCTCAATTGCTGATCACCAACATCGTCCGAGTGACGGCACCTGCCGGGTTCCAGCCGAAAAGATAGTCACCCTCCTCGTCCTTTGCATCGCTGGACCTGGTGACAACCTTGTAGCCCTGCATCTTGCACTCACGTGCCGCACGCTTCTCACACTTGTCCCAACCAGAGCCAAGGCCAGAGCAATCGATCTCGATACCGCTTACACCGTGCCGGGCATGGGTTTTGGCACTGGTGACGGAGCAGCCTGCAAGCACTGCCATTGCGAACACTACGATAAGCCTGTTCATTCCAACCCTTACTGAATAGCCAACACGGGAGCAGCTTTTCAAACGACTATAGTCAGTTCTGACAACCGCTCATACCGCTTGGTTCTTGGTTGTTGATTCAACGAATTTCAGGCACAAAAAAGGGCGACCGAAGTCGCCCTTTTTCTATAGCTTTACAGAACTTAGTTCTGCTTGGCCATTGCTTCGCGCAGCAGGGAGGCCATAGTGGTCTCGCCAGTTGCAGCAGCTTCTGGAGCCGATTTCAGGCTCTGCATAGCTTCTTTCTCTTCCACTTCGTCTTTCGACTTGATGGAGAGTTGGATCACGCGGCTCTTGCGATCAACGCTGATGATCTTGGCTTCTACTTCCTGGCCTTCTTTCAGAACGTTGCGCGCGTCTTCAACGCGGTCACGGCTGATTTCGGAGGCTTTCAGAGTCGCTTCGATATCGTCGGCCAGAGTGATGATGGCGCCTTTAGCGTCAACTTCTTTCACGATGCCCTTAACGATTGCGCCTTTGTCGTTGTCCTGAACGTATTCAGAGAACGGGTCGCTTTCCAGCTGCTTGATACCCAGGGAGATGCGCTCGCGCTCTGGGTCAACCGACAGGATAACGGTGTCCAGCTCGTCGCCCTTCTTGAAACGACGAACAGCTTCTTCGCCAACTTCGTTCCAGGAGATGTCGGACAGGTGAACCAGGCCGTCGATGCCGCCGTCCAGACCAATGAAGATACCGAAATCGGTGATCGACTTGATGGTGCCGGAGATTTTATCGCCCTTGTTGAACTGGCCAGAGAAATCTTCCCATGGGTTAGATTTGCACTGCTTGATGCCCAGGGAGATACGACGACGCTCTTCGTCGATGTCCAGAACCATAACTTCCACTTCGTCGCCGACTTGTACGACTTTCGAAGGGTGGATGTTTTTGTTGGTCCAGTCCATTTCGGAAACGTGCACCAGGCCTTCCACGCCTTCTTCCAGCTCAGCGAAGCAGCCGTAGTCGGTCAGGTTGGTAACACGCGCGGTTACGCGAGTGCTTTCTGGGTAACGAGCTTTGATAGCAACCCATGGATCTTCACCCAGTTGCTTCAGGCCCAGGGAAACACGGTTGCGCTCGCGATCGTATTTCAGAACCTTTACATCGATCTCGTCGCCAACGTTGACGATTTCAGATGGATGCTTGATACGCTTCCAAGCCATGTCGGTAATGTGCAGCAGGCCATCGACGCCACCCAGATCGACGAATGCGCCGTAATCGGTGAGGTTCTTGACGATACCTTTGACTTGTTGGCCTTCCTGCAGGGATTCCAGCAGAGCTTCACGCTCGGCGGAGTTCTCTGCTTCCAGGACGCTGCGACGGGAAACGACAACGTTGTTGCGCTTCTGGTCGAGTTTGATGACCTTGAATTCGAGTTCCTTGCCTTCCAGGTGCGTGGTATCGCGCACTGGACGAACGTCGACCAAAGAACCTGGCAGGAACGCACGGATGCCGTTAACGTCGACAGTGAAGCCGCCTTTAACCTTACCGTTGATAACGCCCTTGACCACTTCTTCAGCTGCGAAGGCTGCTTCGAGAACAATCCAGCATTCAGCGCGCTTGGCTTTTTCACGGGACAGCTTGGTTTCACCGAAACCGTCTTCAACCGAGTCCAGAGCAACGTGAACTTCGTCACCGACATTGATAGTCAGGTCACCAGCATCGTTGTAGAACTGTTCCAGCGGGATCAGAGCTTCAGACTTCAGACCAGCGTGAACGGTTACCCAGCGAGCTTGGTAATCGATATCAACGATAACACCGGTGATGATGGAGCCTGCCTGAAGGTTCAGGGTTTTTAGGCTTTCTTCAAAGAGTTCCGCAAAGCTTTCGCTCATTTTAATTCCTGTTGATAAGGGCGAAGAATACGCCCATCTCCACACCCCAGACGGTGTGGGTCAGTTTCAGTTAAAAGAAGCCACCGCAGGACTATGACTGGTCCCCTGCGGCCTTCTTGGTCACCCGGCGATATCGCGAATGGCGATTTCGCTCAAGATGCGTTCCAGCACCTGCTCGATGGACAACTCCGTGGAATCCAGCTGTATCGCATCAGCCGCCGGTTTAAGCGGGGCTACTGCGCGCTGGGTATCACGCTCATCACGTGCACGGATCTCATCTAGCAGACTCGACAGACTAACACCATCGACTTTGCCCTTCAACTGCAAGTAGCGGCGGCGAGCCCGCTCCTCGGCGCTGGCCGTCAGGAAAACCTTCAGCGGCGCCTCGGGAAACACGACGGTTCCCATATCGCGCCCGTCAGCCACCAGGCCCGGCGGCTCCTGAAAAGCCCGCTGACGCTGCAGCAATGCGTCACGTACGGCCGGCAGCGCGGCAATCTGCGAAGCCCAGGAACCGACTTGTTCATTACGCAGGTCGTCGGTTACATCATCCCCTTCCAGGATGATGCGTTGCGGATGACCTTCCGTCGCCCCGACGAACTGCACATCAAGATGCGCCGCCAACAGCTTCAAGGATTCTTCGTTGGTCAGGTCTACGCCATGGTTGCGCGCAGCAAAAGCCAGCAGGCGGTAAAGGGCGCCGGAATCCAGCAGGCACCAACCCAGGCGCTTGGCCAGGATGCCGGCGATCGTGCCTTTGCCCGAGCCGCTTGGCCCGTCGATGGTAATCACCGGTGCTTTAATATTCACAATTGAGCCTCTTGGGCTACACGAATGCCGACTTGGGCACACAGTGTAAGAAAGTTCGGAAAAGATGTAGCTACATTGGCGCAGTCACGGATACGAATCGGCGCTGTCGCCCGCAGGGAAGCAACGCTGAAGGCCATGGCAATCCGATGATCACCGTGAGCATGGACTTCACCACCACCCATCGGGCCACCGTCGATAATAATCCCATCGGGGGTCGGTTCACACTTGACCCCCAGCGCCAACAGACCATCGGCCATGACCTGAATACGATCAGACTCTTTAACGCGCAGCTCTTCAGCGCCCCGCAAAACGGTGCGCCCCGCCGCACAAGCTGCCGCAACAAACAGCACCGGGAACTCATCGATCGCCAACGGCACCAGCGCTTCGGGAATCTCGATCCCCTTCAGCGCTGCGGCGCGCACACGCAGATCGGCGACAGGCTCCCCCCCCACTTCACGCGGGTTTTCCAAGGTGATATCCGCCCCCATCAGTCGCAGGATATCGATCACCCCGGTACGCGTCGGGTTGATGCCAACATGCTCCAGCAACAACTCGGAGCCCTCGGCAATCGAAGCGGCCACCAGGAAAAACGCCGAAGAGGAAATATCCCCCGGCACCTCGATACGGGTTGCCGTCAGCGCATGCCCGGACTCGACCGACGCAGTCGCCCCGTCAACCGCCACCGGATAACCAAAGCCACGCAGCATGCGCTCGGTATGATCACGGGTCGGCGCAGGCTCGGTCACCGAGGTCGTGCCTGCGGCGTACAGCCCGGCCAGCAACAGGCAGGACTTGACCTGCGCGCTGGCCATCGGCAACGCGTACGTCAGCCCTTTCAACGCCTGACCGCCACGAATGGTCAGCGGCGGCCGCCCTTCAGGGCCGGTGTCGATCACCGCGCCCATTTCCCGCAGCGGCTTGGCCACACGACTCATGGGACGCTTGGATAAAGAAGCATCGCCCGTCAGCACACTGTCGAAGCTTTGCGCGGCCAGCAGCCCGGAAAGCAACCGCATGGACGTACCGGAGTTCCCTAGGTAAATCGGCCCTGGCGCTGCCTTCAAGCCATGCAAACCCACCCCATGAATGGTCACGCGCCCATGGTGCGGGCCTTCAATCACCACGCCCATGTCGCGAAACGCCTGCAAGGTCGCCAAGGCATCTTCGCCTTCGAGGAAACCTTCGACCTCCGTCACACCCTCGGCCAAAGAACCCAGCATGATCGAGCGATGGGAGATCGACTTGTCGCCCGGCACGCGGATACGCCCGCTCACGCAGCCGCCCGGACTGGCCAGGAACGTCAGCTCATCGGCGTCCACCGCCGTCTCCATGTAGGCCCGGCGCGCCAGGATCTTGCTGAAATGCTCCCGCGCCACCCGCGCACGGGTGAATACGCCCAGCAATTGATGCCCATCACCCGCGTCAACTGCGTCGCGCAAGGCGTCGAGGTCGCTGCGGAAGGTGTCCAGGGTACGCAACACCGCTTCGCGGTTGGCGAGGAAGATGTCGTGCCACATCACCGGATCACTGCCGGCAATCCGCGTGAAATCACGGAAGCCACCGGCGGCGTAACGGAAAATCTCGAGATTCTCGTTGCGCTTGGCCAAGGAGTCCACCAAACCAAATGCCAACAGATGGGGCAAGTGGCTGGTCGCCGCCAACACTTCATCGTGGCGCTCGACCTGCATATGTTCCACGTCCGCCCCCAGCTCGCGCCAGAGACGATCCACAACGGCCAGCGCGGCCGGATCGGTCTGCTCCAGCGGCGTCAGGATCACCTTGTGGCGACGGAACAACTGCGCGTTGGAAGCTTCCACCCCACTCTGCTCGGAGCCGGCAATCGGGTGACCCGGCACAAAGCGCGCCGGCATGCCGCCAAACGCCAGTTGCGCCGCGCGCACCACATTGCCTTTGGCGCTGCCGACGTCCGTCAGGATCGCCTGGCCCAGGTCCATGCCGGCCAACAACGCCAGCAACTTCTCCATGGCCAGGATCGGCACCGCCAGCTGGATCACATCCGCACCCTGGCAGGCAAGCGCCAGGTCGGCCTCACAGCGATCGACTACCCCGAGTTCAACCGCCAACTTGCGCGACTGCGGGTCCAGGTCCACACCGACCACTTCGCCACACAACCCGCTTTCACGCAGGCCTTTGGCGAAGGAGCCGCCGATCAACCCCAGACCGACCACCACCAGGCGACCGATCATAGGCACAGCAGGTTGCATTGCAGTGACATCAACCACGAGCCAGAACCTTGGCCAACGCCTCCAGGAAGCGGGCGTTCTCGGCCGGCAAACCAATGGTGATACGCAGGTGGTTCGGCATGCCGTAGTTGGCCACCGGACGCACGATCACACCTTCAGCCAGCAGCCCCTGGAACACCGGGGCAGCCACCTGGCCAAGATCGACACAGATGAAGTTGCCTTTGGACGGAATCCAACCCAGACCCAGCTCACGGAAACCCTCTTGCAGTTGCAACATGCCGCTTTCGTTGATGCGGCGACCCTCTTCCAGATACTCGGCATCCTTCACCGCCGCACAAGCCGCCGCCAGGGCAAGGCTGTTGACGTTGAACGGCTGGCGTACGCGGTTCAGCACGTCGGCGACGACGGCCGTGGACAAACCGTAGCCAACCCGCAACGAAGCCAAGCCATACGCCTTGGAGAACGTGCGCGATACCAGCAGGTTCGGGTAGGCCGCCAGGAAGTCCAGGCCGTCCGGCAGGTCGCTGCCTTCGGCGTACTCGATGTAGGCCTCGTCCAGCACCACCAGCACGTGCTCGGGCACGTCCTGCAGGAAATCGTTCAGCGCCTGCGCATCGAACCAGGTCCCGGTCGGGTTGTTCGGGTTGGCGATAAACACCACGCGGGTCTGTGCATCGATGGCCGCCAGCATGACCGGCAGATCGTGCCCCCAGTCCTTCGCTGGAATCACCCGCGCATCTGCGCCAACCGCCTGGGTGACGATCGGGTAGACGGCAAACGCGTGCTCACTGAACACCGCGTTGAGGCCCGGCGCCAGGTAAGCACGGCCCACCAGCTCAAGAATGTCGTTGGAGCCGTTCCCCAGGGTTACCTGATTCAGCTCGACCCGGCACTTTTCAGCCAGCAGCGACTTCAGGGCAAAGCCGTTGCCATCGGGATAACGGGTCAGCTCGGCCAGCTCTTCACGAATCGCTGCCAACACCTTGGGGCTTGGGCCCAACGGGTTCTCGTTACTGGCCAGCTTGACGATCTTCGCCGGATCCAGGTTCAACTCACGCGCCAACTCGTCCACAGGCTTGCCCGGAACGTAAGGCGACAGTTGTTGCACGCCCGGCTGCGCCAGGGCGAGGAAGTTGCCACTCATGTTAACGCCTCACAAAACCGCTTTCGGGTAGGAGCCCAGCACCTTGAGTGCCACCGCTTCCTGACTGATTTTCTCCAGCACACCCTTGACCAACGGGTCACGGTGATGGCCGATGAAATCGATAAAGAACACGTAGGTCCATTTACCGCTGCGCGACGGACGAGTCTCGATGCGCGTCAGGTCAATCCCGTTGTCATGGAACGGCACCAACAGCTCATGCAGTGCGCCGGGCTTGTTGCTCATGGAGACGATGATCGAGGTCTTGTCGTCGCCCGTCGGCGGCACTTCCTGGCTGCCGATCATCAGGAAGCGTGTGGAGTTATCCGGGCGGTCCTCGATTTTCTCGGCCAGGCGCGTCAGGCCGTACAGGCCCGCTGCCATATCCCCGGCGATGGCCGCCGAGTTCCACTCGCCCTTGACCCGCTTGGCCGCTTCGGCGTTGCTGGACACCGCCACGCGCTCGACATTCGGGTAGTGCGCATCCAGCCACTTGCGGCACTGGGCCAGGGACTGGGCGTGGGAGTAGATACGGCTGATGCTGTCGGTCTTGGTGTTCTCGCCCACCAGCAAGTGGTGGTGGATACGCAGCTCGACTTCGCCGCAGATCACCATGTCGTGCTCAAGGAAGCTGTCCAGGGTGTGGTTGACCGCGCCCTCGGTGGAGTTTTCCACCGGGACCACGCCAAAATTCACCGCACCGGCTGCCACTTCACGGAACACTTCGTCGATCGCTGCCATTGGCTTGCTGATCACCGCGTGGCCGAAGTGCTTCATGGCCGCCGCTTGGGTGAAGGTACCTTCAGGGCCGAGGTAAGCCACTTTCAGTGGCTGCTCCAGGGCCAGGCACGAGGACATGATTTCGCGGAACAACCGCGCCATCTCTTCGTTGCCCAGCGGGCCTTTGTTGCGCTCCATCACACGCTTGAGCACCTGGGCTTCACGCTCAGGCCGGTAGAACACCGGCACTTCGCCTTCCGCCAGGGATGCCATCTTCACCCGCGCCACTTCCTGGGCACATCGCGCGCGCTCACTGATCAGCTCCAGGACTTTCTCGTCCAGGCTGTCAATGCGTACGCGCAGGGCCTTGAGTTCTTGCTCAGACATTAGCCGTGTTCCTTTTCGAACTCTGCCATGTAGGCAACCAGCGCATTGATCGCGTGGATGTCGACAGCGTTGTAGATGGAGGCGCGCATGCCACCGACCGAACGGTGGCCCTTGAGGTTCAGCAGGCCGCGCGCGTCGGCACCGGCCAGGAATGGCTTGTCGAGGCGATCGTCAGCCAAGCGGAAAGGTACGTTCATCCACGAGCGGTCGCTCAGGTTGATCGGGTTGCTGTACAGGCCGCTGGCGTCGATGAAGTCGTACAGGGTGCGCTTCTTCTCTTCGTTGAGCTTGCCCATGGCGGCGACACCGCCCTGCTCTTTCAGCCACTCGAACACCAGGCCGGACAGGTACCAGGCGAACGCCGGCGGCGTGTTGTACATCGAGCCGTTGTCGGCCGCGACCTTGTAGTTGAGCATGGTCGGGCACAGCGAACGGGCGCGACCCAGCAGGTCTTCGCGGATGATGTTGACGAGGATACCGCTCGGGCCGATGTTCTTCTGCGCCCCGGCGTAGATCATGCCGTACTTGGACACGTCGATCGGGCGCGAGAGGATGTCCGAGGACATGTCGCACACCAACGGCACGTCGCCGACCTCCGGCACCCAGTCGAACTCCAGGCCGCCAATGGTTTCGTTCTGCACGTAATGGACGTAGGCCGCATCCTTCGACAGCTTCCACTCGTTCTGACCGGGAATCGCGAAGTAATCGTAGGGCTTGGCGGTACCGGCGACGTTGACGTTGCCGTAGCGCGAGGCCTCTTCAATGGCCTTCTGGCCCCAGATACCGGTGTCGATATAGTCGGCAGTGCCATCTTCCGGCAGCAGGTTCAGTGGGATCTGCGCGAACTGCTGGCTGGCGCCGCCTTGCAGGAACAGCACTTTGTAGTTCGATGGGATGTCCAGCAAGTCGCGCAGATCCTGCTCGGCCTTGTTGGCAATGGACACGAACTCATCGCTGCGATGGCTCATTTCCATCACAGAGAGGCCTTTTCCATGCCAGTCGAGGAGTTCACCCTGCGCACGCTGCAGGACTGCTTCAGGAAGCGCCGCGGGACCGGCACAGAAGTTATAGGCTCTCTTGCTCACATCCAATCTCACTCTGATCTGGTGGGGCTGCAATCATGTTCGGCAACACCCTTTCTCTGGAGCGAATCCTTGTGGGAGCTGGCTTGCCTGCGATAAGGGCACCTCGGTATCGCAGTGATACCGTGGCGCTGCCATCGCAGGCAAGCCAGCTCCCACATTGACCGCGTCCAGCCAAAGGACATGTTGTTTCAAAGGGGACAAACAACAAGGGGGCGAATCTTCATCCGCCCCCTGTGTGTCCGCTTATTCCTGCGGTTCTTCTTCGTCTGCGGCAGCGTCGAGGGTTGGCTCGTCGACGTTGTCATCGCCGCTTGCGATCACCTCGCCATCAAAGCCTTCCCCTTCGCGCTCTGCACCCTCAAACTCCTCGCCTTCGACTTCCGATGGTTCCTGGACTCGCTCCAGGCCCACCAGTGTCTCGTCGCTGGCCAGCTTGATCAGCGTCACGCCCTGGGTGTTACGGCCCAGGCTCGACACTTCGGCCACACGGGTACGTACCAGGGTGCCCTGGTCGGAAATCAGCATGATTTCCTCGCCATCGAGCACCTGGACTGCGCCGACCAGACGGCCGTTGCGGTCGTTGCTGACCATGGCGATCACGCCCTGGCCGCCACGCTTGTACTCCGGGAACTCGCTGATGGCGGTACGCTTGCCGTAACCACGCGCCGAAGCGGTGAGGATCTGGCTGCCTTCTTCCGGGATCAGCATCGAAATCAGCTTCTGCCCTTCTGGCAGGCGCATGCCGCGCACACCGCGGGCAGTACGGCCCATGGCACGCACGTCGGATTCCTTGAAGCGTGTCACCTTGCCACCGTCGGAGAACAGCATGACTTCACGCTCGCCATCGGTGATGGCGGCGGAGATCAGTACGTCACCTTCGTCCAGCTCCAGGGCGATCAGGCCCACGCTGCGCTGGCGGCTGAAGGATTCCAGCGGGGTCTTCTTGACGGTGCCTTTGGCGGTCGCCATGAAGATGAAGTGACCTTCGGTGTATTCCTCGACCGGCAGCATGGTGGTGATGTATTCATCACTGTCCAGCGGCAGCAGGTTGACCAACGGACGACCACGGGCGGCACGGGAGGCTTCCGGGATCTCGTAGGTCTTGAGCCAGTACACCTTGCCTTTGCTGGAGAACAGCAGCAGCGTGGTGTGGCTGTTGGCCACGAGCAGGTGAGCGATGTAGTCCTCATCCTTCACGCCGGTAGCCGATTTACCTTTACCACCACGGCGCTGGGCCTGGTACGCAGCCAGAGGCTGGGTCTTGGCGTAGCCACCGTGGGAAATGGTCACGACGCGCTCTTCTTCCGGGATCATGTCACCCAGGGTCAGGTCGAGGCGAGCATCGAGGATCTCGGTGCGGCGCACGTCGCCGTATTCGGCGCGGATCACTTCCAGTTCTTCGCGGATCACTTCCATCAGGCGCACGGCGCTGCTGAGGATGCGGATCAACTCGCCGATCTGGTTGAGGATCTCCTGGTACTCGGCCAGCAGCTTCTCGTGCTCCAGGCCGGTCAGTCGGTGCAGGCGCAGTTCCAGAATGGCCTGGGCCTGTTCCGGCGACAGGAAGTACTTGCCTTCGCGCAGGCCGTATTGTGGGTCCAAGGTCTCTGGACGGCACGAGTCGGCACCGGCACGTTCAACCATCGCCACCACGGCGCTGGATTCCCAAGGCGTGCTGATCAGCGCTTCCTTGGCTTCCGACGGGGTTGGCGAGGCCTTGATCAAGGCGATTACCGGGTCGATGTTCGACAACGCAACTGCCTGGCCTTCCAGGATGTGGCCGCGCTCGCGGGCCTTGCGCAGTTCGAACACGGTACGGCGGGTGACCACTTCGCGGCGGTGACGCACGAAGGCTTCCAGCAGATCCTTGAGGTTCAGGATGCGCGGGCGGCCGTCGATCAGTGCAACCACGTTGATACCAAACACGCTTTGCAGCTGGGTCTGGGCGTAGAGGTTGTTGAGGATCACCTCAGGCACTTCGCCACGGCGCAGCTCGATCACCACGCGCATACCGTCTTTGTCGGACTCGTCGCGCAGCTCGGTGATGCCTTCCAGCTTCTTCTCTTTGACCAGCTCGGCGATCTTCTCGATCAGGCGCGCCTTGTTCAACTGGTAAGGCAGCTCGGTGATGACGATCTGCTGGCGGCCACCGACCTTGTCGATGTCTTCGATCATCGAGCGGGCGCGCATGTAAATGCGGCCACGGCCGGTGCGGTAGGCTTCGATGATACCGGCACGACCGTTGATGATCGCGGCGGTCGGGAAGTCCGGGCCGGGAATGTATTGCATCAACTCATCGACGGTCAGCTCAGGGTTGTCGATGAGGGCCAGGCAACCGTCGATGACTTCACCGAGGTTGTGTGGCGGGATGTTGGTCGCCATGCCCACGGCGATACCGCTGGAACCGTTGACCAGCAGGTTGGGAATACGGGTTGGCATCACAGCCGGGATCATTTCGGTGCCGTCGTAGTTCGGCACCCAGTCCACGGTTTCTTTGTGCAGGTCAGCCAGCAGCTCGTGCGCCAGCTTGGTCATGCGCACTTCGGTGTATCGCATGGCCGCGGCGTTGTCGCCGTCGACCGAACCGAAGTTGCCCTGGCCGTCTACCAGCAGGTAGCGCAGGGAAAACGGCTGCGCCATCCGAACGATGGTGTCGTACACCGCAGTGTCGCCGTGAGGGTGATACTTACCGATCACGTCACCGACAACACGGGCAGATTTCTTGTACGGCTTGTTCCAGTCGTTACCCAGCTCGCTCATCGCGAACAGCACACGCCGGTGCACGGGCTTCAAGCCATCGCGCGCATCAGGCAGTGCCCGACCGACAATTACGCTCATCGCGTAGTCGAGGTAGGACTGTTTCAGCTCGTCTTCGATATTGACCGGGAGGATTTCTTTGGCCAGTTCGCCCATGAGAAGCCTGATTCCTTTTTCGGGTGAAACCTCGTCACATCCATATGGGACGAACGAAGCTCGCCGCTGCCGGCACGGTGCCTGACAACGACTTACGACAAATCAACGAGTTATGACACGGATCTGCACGTTATAGGCAACCCCTCGGGGCGGCCTTGGAAACCGCCGGATGTTATCACAATCGCCGCCACGCACCTATCCCCCAGATGCGCATGGAGCATAGTTAGTTGACGGGTGACAGGCTTGAGGGGGACGAGAGGGGCTTAGAGGCGGGTTGGTGCTATTTTTCGGGAGTGAATCCGAAGGATTTGTTGACTTATCGGCCCATTCGCGAGCAAGCCCGCTCCCACATTTGATTTGTGAACACATTCAAAATGTGGGAGCGGGCTTGCTCGCGAATGCGGTCCAACAGCCCCCCCCCCTCAATGCAGCCGCTTACGGCACATCAACTTGGCCATCTTGGCCACATCCGGCCGTTCGACAATGCCCTTTTCCGTGACGATCACGTCGATCAGATCCGCCGGCGTCACGTCGAACACCGGATTGAACGCATCCACCCCCAAACGCTGCCCGACAATCTCCAGCAACTCGCCCGGATCACGCTCTTCCAGCGCGACGTCATCGCCCGTTGCCATCATCAAATCGACCGTCGAACTCGGCGCCACCACCATAAAGCGCACGCCATGGTGCATAGCGCATACGGCGAGCTGGTAGGTGCCGATCTTGCTGATCACATCGCCATTGGCGGCAATGCAATCGGCACCGACGATCACCCAGGTCACGCCTTTGGTCTTGAGGATATGTGCGCCCGCCGAGTCGGCATTCACCGTCACCGGAATGCCCTCGCCCGCCAGCTCCCAGGCCGTCAGCCGCGAGCCTTGCAGCCAGGGGCGGGTTTCGTTGGCGTAGACCTGCTCGACCATGCCCTCCAGGAAGGCCGCCCGAATCACGCCAAGGGCCGTGCCCACACCGCCCGTAGCCAACGCACCCGCATTGCCATGGGTCAGGATCGCCTGGGCGTTGCCCTGATGCTTGCGGATCAGCTCGACGCCCAGCTGGGCCATGTTCAAATTGGCTTCCCGATCACTTTCATGGATCGCAATGGCCTCGGCCTCCAGCACGGCCAACGGATCGGCGTGCTTTTTGAGGCGATCCAGACGATCACGCATGCGCTTCAGGGCCCAGAACAGGTTCGACGCAGTGGGACGGCTTTCAGCCAACAGTGCGTAGTCCTCTTCCCACGCAGCCTGCCAGTCACCGCCCTCGGCGATACGTTCACGGGCGGCGAGCACCAAGCCATAGGCCGCACTGATGCCGATGGCCGGCGCGCCGCGCACGACCATGGTGCGGATCGCTGCGGCCACGGCCTCGACCGTGGAGCACGCCACCCAGTCTTCCCGGGATGGCAAGGCACGCTGATCGAGCAGGTACAGCGCGCCATCACGCCAATCGATGGCCTTCACTTTCTCCGCAGCCAACAGTCGATCGCGCATCCCTTACTCCGCACTCATGAACAAAAGCCGCCGATTATAGCGATCCGCCAGCCAGGACGCTCGGGTATACTTCGGCCTTCTTTTATAGCTGCCTGGGAAGAAGCCCGCGATGACCGCCACTGCCGCCCCGCTCGACTTGGTATTACTGCCCACCTGGCTGGTGCCCGTCGAACCTGCCGGCGTGGTGCTCAAGGAACATGGCGTGGGCATCCGTGAGGGACGCATTGCCTTTATCGGCCCACGGGCGGCGGCATTGAAACTGGCAGCCACCGAGGTCCGCGAGTTGCCGGGCATGCTGCTCAGCCCCGGCCTGATCAACGCCCACGGGCATGCGGCGATGAGCCTGTTTCGCGGCCTGGCCGATGATTTGCCGCTGATGACCTGGCTGGAAAAACACATCTGGCCCGCCGAGGCCAAGTGGGTCGATGAGGCGTTCGTACGCGACGGCACCGACCTGGCCATCGCCGAGCAGCTCAAGGGTGGCATCACCTGTTTCTCGGACATGTACTTCTACCCCAAGGTCGCCAGTGACTGCGTGCATAACAGCGGCATGCGTGCGCAAATCGCGATTCCGATCCTCGACTTCCCGATTCCCGGCGCCAGCAGCGCCGACGAGGCCATCCGCCAGGGTGTCGAGCTGTTCGGTGATCTCAAGCACCACCCGCGCATCAAGGTCACCTTCGGCCCTCATGCGCCCTACACCGTGTGCGATGCCAACCTGGAAAAAATCCGCGTGATCGCCGAAGAGCTGGACGCCGCGATCCACATGCACGTGCACGAAACCGCCTTTGAAGTGCAGCAAGCCGTCGAGCAGACCGGCGAACGCCCACTCGCGCGCCTGGGCCGCCTTGGGTTGCTGGGCCCGCGCTTCCAGGCCGTTCATATGACCCAAATCAGCGAAGATGACCTGGCTTTGCTGGTAGAAAGCAACACCAGCGTGATCCACTGCCCGGAATCCAACCTGAAACTGGCCAGCGGCTTCTGCCCGGTGGAGCGCTTGTGGCAGGCTGGCGTCAACGTGGCCATCGGCACCGATGGCGCCGCCAGCAACAATGACCTCGACCTGCTGGGCGAAACCCGCACGGCAGCGATGCTGGCCAAGGCTGTCGCCGGCTCGGCCACGGCCCTGGATGCCCACCGCGCCCTGCGCATGGCCACCCTCAATGGCGCGCGGGCCATGGGCCTGGAAAGCGAGATTGGCTCACTGGAAGTCGGCAAGGCGGCGGATATGGTCGCCTTCGATCTGTCGGGGCTGGCGCAACAACCGGTCTACGATCCGGTCTCACAGCTTATATATGCCACCGGACGCGATTGCGTGAAACACCTTTGGGTCGCCGGCAAGCAATTGCTCGACGACCGGCAATTGACCCGCATGGATGAACAGCAACTGACCGCCACGGCCATGGCCTGGGGCAAGCGCATCAGCGGGCACCACGAATAACGCCGGCCTTGAAGCCGTACGTTCAAGACCGACAAACCGATTTATCAGATTTAGAGGATGCACCATGAGCAACGTCGACCACGCCGAAATCGCCAAATTCGAAGCCCTGGCCCACCGCTGGTGGGACCGCGAAAGCGAGTTCAAGCCCTTGCACGACATCAACCCGCTGCGGGTCAACTGGATTGACGAGCGCGTCAACCTGGCCGGCAAGAAGGTGCTGGACGTCGGCTGCGGCGGCGGCATCCTCAGCGAAGCCATGGCCCAGCGCGGCGCCACGGTGATGGGTATCGACATGGGCGAAGCGCCACTGGCCGTGGCCCAACTGCATCAGCTGGAGTCCGGCGTTAACGTCGAATACCGCCAGATCACCGCCGAAGACCTCGCCGAAGAAATGCCCGAGCAATTCGACGTGGTCACCTGCCTGGAAATGCTCGAACACGTGCCGGACCCGTCCTCGGTAATCCGCGCCTGCTTCCGCATGGTCAAGCCGGGCGGCCAGGTGTTCTTCTCCACCATCAACCGCAACCCCAAGGCCTACCTGTTCGCGATCATCGGCGCCGAATACATCATGAAGCTGCTGCCGCGTGGCACCCATGACTTCAAGAAGTTCATCCGCCCGTCCGAGCTGGGCGCCTGGAGCCGCCAGGCCGGGCTGACCGTCAAGGACATCATCGGCCTGACCTACAACCCGCTGACCAAGCACTACAAACTGGCCAGCGACGTGGACGTCAACTACATGATCCAGACCCTGCGCGAGGAGTAAGCCTGTGAAGTTGCGAGCGGTTCTCTTCGATATGGACGGTACGCTGCTGGACACCGCGCCGGACTTTATCGCCATCTGCCAAGCCATGCGCGCCGACCGTGGCCTGGCGCCGATCAACGATGCGCACATCCGCGATGAAATCTCCGGCGGTGCGCGGGCAATGGTCGCCGTGACCTTTTCCATGGACCCGGAATCCCCAGGCTTTGAAGAACTGCGCCTGGAGTTCCTGGAGCGCTACCTCAAGGGTTGCGCGGTGCACAGCAAACTGTTCGACGGCATGGCCGAACTGCTGGCGGACATCGAGAAGTCCAAGCTGGTGTGGGGCGTAGTCACCAACAAGCCGCTGCGCTTTGCCGAACCGATCATGCAGCAACTGGGCTTGGCCGAGCGCTCGGCCCTGCTGATCTGCCCGGACCACGTGAAAAACAGCAAGCCGGACCCGGAGCCGATGATCCTGGCGTGCAAGATGCTCGACCTGGACCCGGCCAGCGTGTTGTTCGTGGGCGATGACCTGCGTGACATCGAGTCTGGCCGCGATGCCGGCACCCGCACCGCTGCGGTGACCTACGGCTATATCCACCCGGACGACAACCCACGCAACTGGGGCGCCGACGTGGTGGTGGACCACCCGCTGGAACTGCGCAAGGTGCTGGATAACGCACTGTGCAGTTGCTGATGGCGCACTGAATCTACAGACCAATGAAGATCCAAATGTGGGAGCGGGCTTGCTCGCGAAAGCGGTGGATCAGTTGAAGTATCTGTGACTGACACTCCGCATTCGCGAGCAAGCCCGCTCCCACAGGGGACCTGCGCTGTTTCCAAATTGGGTGTTTGCAACCTGTTGAATTTTGTCGAGGCTATTTATGTTTGATTACTCTGCACGTCCAGAACTGCTCAAAGGCCGGGTGATTCTGGTCACCGGCGCCGGCCGCGGGATTGGCGCGGCGGCGGCAAAAACCTACGCCGCCCACGGCGCCACCGTGCTGTTGCTGGGCAAGACCGAAGCCAACCTGGCCCAGGTCTATGACGAAATCGAAGCAGCCGGCCAACCTCAGCCGGTGGTGATCCCCTTCAACCTGGAGACCGCCCTGCCCCATCAATACGATGAGCTGGCAGCGATGATCGAAAAGGAATTCGGCCACCTCGACGGCCTGCTGCACAACGCCTCGATCATCGGCCCACGTACGCCGATCGAGCAGTTGTCCGGTGAAAACTTCATGCGGGTGATGCACGTGAACGTCAACGCGATGTTCATGCTGACCAGCACCTTGCTGCCGCTGCTCAAGCTGTCCCAGGATGCGTCGGTGGTGTTTACCTCCAGCAGCGTCGGGCGCAAGGGTCGGGCGTATTGGGGGGCTTATGGTGTGTCGAAATTTGCCACCGAGGGTTTGATGCAGACCCTGGCTGACGAGCTTGAGGATGTGGCAGCGGTACGCTCCAACAGCATCAACCCAGGCGGCACACGCACCAGCATGCGCGCCCAGGCGTATCCGGGGGAGAACCCGATGGAGCGGCCGGCGCCGGAAGAGATCATGCCGGTGTACCTGTACCTGATGGGGCCGGACAGTGCTGGCATCAACGGCCAGGCGTTTGACGCGCAATAACCCCTGAAACAACACAGAACCAAATGTGACCACAAAAAAATGTGGGAGCGGGCTTGCCCGCGATGGCGGAGTGTCAGGCGAGGTATTCATCACTGACAGACCGCCATCGCAGGCAAGCCAGCTCCCACAGTTGATCTATGTTGTTGGTGAGGACTTAGTTTTTCACGACTTCTTCAAGGGTGAAACGCCCCAACGGGTTTTGCAGGAAGTTACTGATGTTACTGCGTGAGATGTTGATATACGGGCTGTAGTACAAGTCAATCCAGTTCACGTCCTGCTTCGCCAGCTTCTGCAACTCCACATACATCTGCTCACGCTTGACCGGGTCGGCCTCGATCCGTGCGGCCGCCACCAGGTTCTTGACCTTGTCGTTCTTGTAGCGGGTCATGTAGTTCTGGTTGGTGTCGTGGCCCAGAACGAAAGTGGTCTTCTGGTCCGGGTCAAGGATGTCGTTGGTCCAGTACATCACCGAAATATCGTACTCACCGTCCACCAGCATCTGCCAGCTCTGGGTCGGGTCGACCTTTTGCAGGTTGGCGGTCACGCCGACCTTGGCCAACTGGTCCTTGATGATCACCGCGATCTGCTCGTCGGCTTCGTTGCCGGCGTTGACCACGTAGTTGAGCTTCAAGTCCTTGGCGCCGGCATCGGCCAGCAGCTTCTTGGCGGCCGTCGGGTCATACGGGCGTTGCAGGTTGTTGGCGTAGTGGTACAGCGAGCCTTTGGGGATGTAGGAATAGGCCACGGTGCCTTGGCCGTAAGTGGCGGTCTTCACCAGCGATTGTTTGTCGATGGCCAGGTCCAGCGCCTGACGCACCTCGGGCTTGGCCAGCAGGCCGTGCTCGTGGTTGATCAGCAGGTGATCTTCACGGGTCGACGGATCGGCATGGATCACCACGTTCTTGTCTTTCTTCAACTCTTCAACGCGGGAGAACGGCACGAAGATCGCCGTGTCCAGTTCGTTGTTCTGCACCATGCGCATGCGCGTATTATCGTCGGTCACGGAGACCCACTCCACGCCGTCCAGGCTGACGTTCTTGGCCTGCCAGAAGTTCGGGTTCTTCTTCAGGATCACGCGGTCGCCCTTGCGCCACTCGTCCACGGTAAACGCGCCGGAGGTTACCGGGTTTTCCGAGTAGGCGTCTTCGCCCATCTTGGTCATGGCCTTTTCCGACAGGATCGACACCGTCGGCGACGCCAGTTGCGAGAGGAAGGCTACGGCAGGCGTCTTGAGGGTGACCACCAGCGTCTTCGGATCGGCCGCCTTGGCCGTGTCGATCAGGCTGAACGGATCGCTCCACAGCGAGGCCTTGTTGTCACGGATGCGCAACAGGCTGAACGCCGCATCGTCGGCACTGATCGCCGAGCCATCAGAGAACTTCGCATCGCGCAGCTTGAAGGTGTAGGTCAGGCCGTCCTTGGAAATGTCCCAGCTTTCTGCCAACCCCGGCTCCATCTTGGTACCCAGGTTATCCACGCGTACCAGGGTGTCGTACACGTTGGCGAACACCCAGGTGTCACGGTTTTGCGCGCTTTTGATCGGGTCGAACGTGGTGCTGTCTTCACGGCAGCCGATGGTGAGAACACCGGCGGCTTGCGCCAACCCGGCAGTCAGGGACCATGCGGTCAATGTAGCGGCGGCGAGAGACTTCAAATGGCGCGATTGCATATCACAACTCCTTGTTAATGAATGGCAGAAGGTTAAAGCAACGGTTCTTCAAGCACGCAACTGTACCGATGCTCGTGCAGGAAATGGGTAGGCGGCAACACCACGGAACACATCGTTTGCGCATGCCGGCAACGCGGGTGGAAGGCGCAACCGGCAGGCAGGTTAAGCGGGCTCGGTGGCTCACCGGGCAAAGGTTCTGTAGGCAACGGCCGATTGGGATCGATCTCGGGTATCGCTTCGATCAACGCCGCCGTATAGGGATGGCGCGGCGCGGTGAAGACCGCTTCCACCGGCCCTTCCTCAACGATCTTGCCCAGGTACATCACCGCCACGCGGTCGCACAGGCGACGCACGATGGCCAGGTCATGGGCGATAAACAGGATCGCCAGGTTCATGCGTTGTTGCAGTTCCAGCAACAGGTTGATGATCTGGCCCTGGATCGACACATCCAGCGCCGCCACGCACTCATCGGCGATGATCAGGCGCGGCTCCACCGCCAATGCGCGGGCGATACCGACGCGCTGGCACTGGCCGCCGCTGAGGGAGCCGGGCTTGCGACTGGCCAGTTCCGGGCGCAAGCCGACCAGGTCGAGCAGTTCATCGATGCGGTGCGGGATCTGGTCCGGCGTGACCTTGCGCTGCACCCGCAGCACTTCGGCAATGGTTTCGCCGATGGTGTGGCGCGGGTTCAGTGCAGCATAAGGGTCCTGGAAGATCATCGCGGTTTCGTGGCGCAGGCGGGCGATGTCGATGGGACTGCCATGGGCCATGTCGATGCCATCGAACAGTACCTGCCCAGCGCTGATCGGATTGAGGTGCAAGATCGCCCGGCCCAACGTGCTCTTGCCGCTGCCGGACTCGCCAACCAAACCCAGGGTTTCCCCCGCCGCGAGGTTCAGCGAAACACCGTTGACCGCCCTCACCCACTGCTTGTTCAACCCCAGGAAGCCGGAGCCGGACGCGGCAAACTTCACCTCCAGGTCCTTGATCTGCAACAGGCTCATGAGTGCGCTCCCAACGGGTAGTGACAGGCCACGCGTACGCCTTGCGGTACTTGCTCCGCACACAAGGCGCCCACCTGCGGGCAGCGCGGGTTGAAGCGGCAACCGGCTGGCAACGCATCGAGTAACGGCGGCTGGCCGGCAATGGTGCGCAGCAAGGCGTGGCCGCTGCTGTGGGCCGGCTGGCAAGCAATCAGGCCGGCGGTGTACGGGTGTTGCGGGCGCGCCAGCAGGTCGTACTTGCTGCCCTGCTCGCACAAGCGCCCGGCGTACATCACCGCGATGGAATCACAGGTCTGCGCCACCACGCCAAGGTCGTGGGTGATCATGATGATCGACAGGCCGCGCCGGTCGCGCAGGTCCAGCAGCAGGCGCAGAATTTGCGCCTGCACGGTCACATCGAGAGCGGTAGTCGGCTCGTCGGCAATCAACACTCTCGGGTTGCAGCCCAGGGCGACGGCGATCATCGCGCGTTGGCGCATGCCCCCGGAAAACTCGTGGGGATAGTTGTCCACCCGCGCCTGGGGGTCGGGAATGCCGACTTGACGCAGCACCTCGATGGCTTGCCGACGCGCGTCTTTTTTCGACGCGCCCTGGTGCAGGCGAATGCCCTCGGCAATCTGCTCGCCGATGCGCATCAGCGGGTCGAGGTGGCTGCTGGGGTTCTGGAAGATCATGCCCAACTGTCCACCGCGTACGGCGCGCATGCCGGCATCGTCCAGCGTCAACAAATCCTGGCCGGCCAGCCGCACGCCACCACCTTGCACCCGCAGGTTCGGCGACGGCAACAAGCGCATGAGCCCGCGACAGGCCATGGTCTTGCCCGAGCCGCTTTCGCCCACCAGCCCGAGGATTTCGCCTTCGGCCAGGTCGAAGGACACACGATCCACCAGCGTCACATCGCGCCCGGCGTTGTTGGCGATCACGCTCAGGTCTTGCACCTGCAACAGGCTCATGAGCGTTCCCCCAACACTTGCGCGACACCGTCGGCCAGCAGGCTGAAGCCCATGGCCAGGGTGACGATGGCCAGGCCCGGGAATGTACAGATCCACCAGGCCGTGGTGATAAACGCCTGCCCTTCGGCGACCATCGTGCCCCACTCGGCGGTCGGCGGCTGCACCCCCAGGCCCAGATAGCTCACGGCGGCGCCATTGAGCAGCACCAGCACCGCATCCGACATGGAAAATACAATGGAGCCGAACATCGCATTCGGCAGCAAATGCCGGAACAGAATGCGCCCGTGGCCAAAGCCCAGGCTCTTGGCGGCCAGGGCAAAGTCGCTTTCCTTGAGCACCAGGATCTGCGAGCGGATCAACCGCGCATACGACACCCAGCCCACCAGCGCCATGGCAATATAAAAGCTCTGCAAGCCCGGCCCGAGGATGGCCATGATCGCCAGCATCAACACCAGGAACGGGAACGCCAGGATCACGTCGATCACGCGCATGCAAAAGTTGTCGAACCGTCCGCCGATGTAACCGGAGACCGCGCCGACAAAGGTGCCGATCAGGAACGGAAAAATCACGCCGACGATGGCCAGTTGCAGGTCGATGCGCGCACCCCAGATCACCCGGGAGAGGATGTCGCGGCCATAGTTATCGGTGCCGAAAGGATGGGCCAGGCTTGGGGCCAGCAAACTGAACTCGGTGTTCTGCGCAATCGGATCGTAAGGGGCGATCCACGGCGCAAACAGCGCCAGGGCAAACCACAGCAACAGGATCAACAGGCCCCACGCGGCGGTCAGCCGACCGTTGCGAAAACCAAAGCGCAGGCGCAAGCGCCACGGGGCAATCAACGGGCGGCCGCTCATTGCATCTTCACCCGTGGGTCGAGGGCTACCGTCACCACGTCGGCGGCAAAGTTGACCATTACCGTCGCACACGCCAGCACCATGGCCACGCCCTGCACCACCATGTAGTCGCGGGTAAAGATGCCGCGCACCAGCAATTGGCCGATGCCGGGGATCGCAAACAGGCTTTCGATCACCACTGTGCCGCTGATCAGCCAGCCGATATTCACCGCCAGCAGATTGACCGCGGGCACCAGGGAATTGGGTAACACGTGCCGGCGAAACACCGCCGCTTCCGACAACCCGCGCGCCCGGGCGGCGGTGACGTGATCGGCCTGCAACTCCATCAACATGCTCGCCCGCAGGTTGCGCACCAGCACGGCCGACAGCGCCAGGGCAATGGTCAGGCACGGCAAGACCATGTGATGCGCCTTGTCGAGAAAGGTGCGGCCGTAGCCAGACACCGGAAACAGGCCCCACTTCACACTCAGCAGCAGGATCAGCATCAAGCCCAGCCAGAACGCCGGCATCCCCAGGCCGACCGTGGTGAATACACGGATCAGGTTATCCACCCAGCCGCCCTTGTTGCGCGCCGCCAGGGTGGCCAGCGGCACCGCGATCAACAGCGCCAGCAGCACGCTGCCGAGCACCAGCACCAGGGTCGGTTCAATGCGGGTGACGATCAGCTTCAGGGCATCGACCTTGTACAACAACGATTGGCCGAGATCGCCCTTGAGCAGGTTCTTCAGGAAGTAGAAATATTGCAGCCACAACGGTTGGTCGAGGCCGTACTGGGCGCGGATTTTCAGCAGCGCGTCCGGTGTGCTGCGCGAGCCCAGCAAGGCGCGCGCCGGATCGCCGGGGATCGAGCGCACCAGGATAAAAGTGATCAGGCTGATGCCAAACAACACCGGCAGCAATTGCAGCGGCCGGGACAGCACAAAACGGTAGCGCGCCAGATTCATCCGTCAGCCTCGGTGACGCGCGAGGAAGTCCAGCAACACCGGGAAATAGGCCTGGGGCTCTTCGTAAAACGGCATATGACTGCTGTTGGGAAACACGTGCAGCTCGGCATGCTTGACCGCCATCTTCATGCGCATCGCACAGGCCGGGGTGAGTTCGTCGTGTTGGCCGGTGGTGATCAGCGTGGGCATCTTGAAGTCGGCCATCTCGGGGATGCGGTTCCAGTCCTTGAGGTTGCCGACATAGAGGAACTCGTTGGGCCCCTGCATGGTTTCGTAAGGGCCCATGTTCCAGTCGCCGAGGGAGCGCTTGACCGGCTCGGGCCATTCGTCCAGGCGGCACACGTGGCGATAGTTGAGCAAAGTGATGGCGGCCTGGTACTGCGGATGGTCGAGGGTGCCCATGGCTTCGTGGCGCTGCATCATTGCCACGGTTTCACTGCCGAGGGCGCCGCGCAGGCGTTCAAGCTCCTGGGACAGGTGCGGAATGTCACCGACAGTGTTTTCGAGGATCAGGCTTTTCAGTGCATCGGGGTAATGGATGGCGTATTCGATGCCGAGCCAGCCGCCCCAGGAATGCCCCAGCAGATGCACGCGCCCAAGGCCCAGGGTTTGGCGCACGGTTTCGACTTCTTCGACATAACGGCGGATTTCCCACAAGGAAACATCGGTCGGTCTGGCTGATGCGCCAGTGCCAAGCTGGTCGAATGCAACCACTCGCAGGTTATGATCCTTGAGCCAGCCATGGGCGTCGCGCAAGTAGTCACACGGCAGGCCCGGCCCGCCGTTGAGGCACAAGAGCACCTCATCGCCTTCGCCGAAGCTGTAGACCACGAGGTTATGGCCGTCGACTTGCACGTTGTACTGCTGGTCGGGGGCAATTTCACGCCACATGCATACTTTCCTTGTGTGGTATCGGCCTGGCTGGCAGCGGCCGTTGATCAGGCCAACACTACCGAGGATGCCGTGCGTCCATAACCTAGTATTTCTTATAGGTTTAGCCTGGCAGTCCTTCGCCGGGGCGTGGCATTCTACTTGCCGCAAGTCGAGATTCAAATGAATTCGGGAGCAGAACGGATGCTGGCCAAGCTTACTGCCTTCAATAACCGTCTGATGCCGGGCAGGAGCCTGGACGAACAGATGGACAACACCTTTATCCTTGCCCAACAGTTGGGCTTCGATGCATTGGTGTACGACTACACCCCGGTGCCCATGGACCATGACGGCGCCTTGATCACCCCCTCGGTACTGGAACTGCGCAACACACCGCCCGACTGGCACGCGTTGTGGTGTGGCGAAGGGTTCTACCAGATCGACCCGGTGCAGCACCTGGCCTTGAGCACGGTATCGCCATTTGTCTGGTCCTACGAGGCCAAAGCCCAGACGGCCCTGCAAAAGATCATCGACCCCTGTCACGCCCCTGTTTCCTCGTACCTGCATGAACGCCAACTGACCTGCGGCGTCAGTGTGCCCATCCACTTGCCGCGCGGTGGCTTTGCCTCGTTGACCGGCTTGCGCACCGGCAAGGCCCGCAGTGTGTTGCAGGATGCCCAGCAGACCCTGGCAGATTTCAGCCTGATCACCCACGCCTTGCAGGAAGCGGCCTACCCGCTATTCAGCAAAGAGCTACGCACGTACCCGCATATCCACCTGACCAAACGCGAACGCGAATGCCTGAAATGGGCCGCCGACGGGCTCACCGCCGCTGAAATCGCCACGCAATTGAGCCGCTCACTGGCAGTGGTCACCCTGCACCTGGCCTCGGCGATGCACAAGCTGGGGGCCAAGAACCGCGTCCAGGCGGTGGTGCGCGCCACCCATTACCGCTTGCTGGAAGATTGACCGATGGGTAAAACCTAGCTGTTTTGCTAGTTACCTAAATGTGGCGTGCCGACTATTGTGTCCCTGATCCTTTTTTCACGAGCAGGGTACGAAATGGAATTCATCGAACAGATCCGCGAAGGGTATGCGGCTTTTGGCGCCTACCAGACCTGGTACCGCGTCACCGGCGACCTGACCACCGGCCGCACGCCGCTGGTGATCATCCACGGCGGCCCCGGTTGCACCCATGACTATGTCGACGCCTTCAAGGACGTCGCCGCCAGCGGCCATGCCGTGATCCACTACGATCAACTGGGCAACGGCCGCTCCACCCATCTGCCGGACAAAGACCCTTCGTTCTGGACCGTCGACCTGTTCCTCGCCGAACTCGACAACCTGCTCGACCACCTGAACATCAGCGATAACTACGCGATTCTCGGCCAGTCCTGGGGCGGCATGCTCGGCAGCGAACACGCGATCCGCCAGCCCAAGGGCCTGCGCGCGTTTATCCCGGCCAACTCGCCGACGTGCATGCGCACCTGGGTCAGCGAAGCCAACCGCCTGCGCAAGCTATTGCCCGAAGGCGTGCATGAAACCCTGCTCAAGCATGAAGCCGCCGGCACCTATCAAGACCCGGAATACCTCGCCGCCTCGCGGATTTTCTATGACCAGCACGTGTGCCGCGTCAATCCGTGGCCGGAAGAAGTCGCGCGCACCTTTGCCCAAGTTGACTCGGACCCCACGGTGTACCACGCCATGAGCGGCCCGACCGAGTTCCACGTAATCGGCAGCTTGAAGGATTGGAAGTCGATTGGCCGGTTGTCGGCGATCAATGTGCCGACCCTGGTGATCTCCGGGCGGCATGACGAGGCCACGCCATTGGTGGTCAAGCCGTTCCTGGATGAGATCGCGAACGTGCGCTGGGCGCTGTTTGAAGACTCCAGCCACATGCCCCATGTCGAAGAACGCCAGGCGTGCATGGGCACTGTGGTGAAGTTTTTGGATGAGGCGTGTTCGGTACCGTACAAAACCCTCAAGGCTAGCTGAATTACCAATGTGGGAGCGGGCTTGCTCGCGAAGGCGGTGGGTCAGCTTGCACATGTACTAGCTGATCTACCGCCTTCGCGAGCAAGCCCGCTCCCACATTTTTCAAACCTCAGTGGTCTCGGGCTTTACGGTCTTCTTTTGGACCTCCGCCACCAACGGAATCTCCTTGCCCTCGGCATCAAACAACTTGCCCCCGCGGAAGTAATCCCCGTCGCGCAACGCGGCCACATCGTGGAAACACAAACTACGCTCCGTCCCTGCCACAAACACCGATTGCTGGTCCGAGTTACCGGCAGTGAAGTGATTGAACGCCAGGTTCAGCAGGATCGCCATGATCGCCGACGAACTGATCCCCGAGTGGAAAATGGTCGCGAACCAGGTCGGGAAATGATCATAGAAGCTTGGAGCGGCAATCGGGATCATGCCAAAACCGATGGAAGTGGCGACGATGATCAGGTTCATGTTATTGCGATAGTCCACCTTCGACAGCGTACGGATACCGCTGGCCGCCACGGTGCCAAACAGCACAATACCCGCCCCGCCCAGCACTGAAGTCGGCACCGCTGCGATCACTCGGCCCATAAATGGCAGCAGACCGAGGATCACCAGGAACAACCCGCCCGTTGCCACCACAAAGCGGCTCTTTACCCCGGTAACCGCCACCAGCCCTACGTTCTGGGCGAAGGCACTCTGGGTGAACGAGCCAAAGATCGGCGCGAACATGCTCGACAGCATGTCGGCGCGCAAACCATTGCCCAAGCGCTTGGAATCGACCTTGGTGTCAATAATCTCGCCGACGGCGAGGATATCCGCCGAGGTTTCCACCAGCGTCACCATCACCACGATGCACATGGAGATGATCGCGGCCACATGGAAGGTTGGCATGCCGAAATGGAATGGTGTGGGGAAACCGAACATTGGCCCCTGGGTCACCCCGGAGAAGTCCGCCATGCCCAGGAACACGGCAATCACGGTGCCGATCACCATCGCCAGCAGGATCGACAGACGGGAGATGGTCGCGCTGCCGATCTTGCTCAACAGCAACACCAGCATCAGCGTCAACGCGGCCAGGCCGATATTGGACATGCTGCCAAAATCCGCCGCGCGGCTGTTGCCGCCCATCGCCCAACGCGCCGCAACGGGCATCAGGGTCAGGCCGATGGTGGTGATGACGATACCGGTCACCAGGGGCGGGAAGAATTTGGTTATTCGCGAGAACACCGGGGTAATCAACAGCCCGATAAACGACGCGGCCATCACCGCCCCGAGAATCGCCGGCACCCCGCCGGCGCCATCACTGCCGACGATCGCCACCATGGTGGCCACACCGGCAAACGACACGCCCTGCACCAGCGGCAACTGACAACCAAAAAACGGTAAACCCAAGGTTTGCAACAACGTGGCCAGGCCACCGGCAAACAGCGACGCGGCGATCAACAAGCCAATGTCTGCTGGCGACAACCCGGCTGCCTGACCGACGATCAGCGGCACGGCGACAATGCCACCGTACATGGTGAGGACATGCTGCAGGCCGTAAGCCATGTTGGCGGCGACGCCCAGATTTTCATCTTCGGGCCGCTGCGGTGACGCCTTCGGGATAGTCATGGTGAGGGGATCTCTGTTTTTGTTGTGCAATCACTGTATGCAAAGGAAACACGGGATGTCCATAGAGTTGTATACAATCAATTCCACAACAGCCTTGTAATCCTCGTTACAAAAATCCATTCAGCCGCCCTGTCCCGTGGCCTGAAGACCTGCGCAAAAGGACCTGAAAAAAAATGCTCAACCGCAAATTGCGCATCCACGCCCCGGCGATCTATTACTTCGACATGGTGCGGCGCTGCCATTCGATCCGCGAAGCCGCGCGGCGCTTGAACGTGGCGTCATCGGCGGTGAACCGGCAGATCCTCAAGCTGGAAGATGAGATGGGGGCGACGCTGTTTGATCGCTTGCCGGGCGGCCTGCGTGTGACGGCGGCCGGCGAAATCCTCACGCGCCACATCACGCTGCTGTTGCAGGATGTGGAACGGGTGCGCGGTGAACTGGATGGATTGCATGGCGTGCAGACCGGCCATGTGGAAATCGCCACGGTGGAAGGGGCTGCCGTCGAGTTGC
Source organism: Pseudomonas sp. KBW05 (assembly GCF_003852405.1). Classification (GTDB taxonomy): domain Bacteria; phylum Pseudomonadota; class Gammaproteobacteria; order Pseudomonadales; family Pseudomonadaceae; genus Aquipseudomonas. The sequence goes on along the minus strand of NZ_QAJM01000024.1, from coordinate 116,673 downwards.
TGCCCGCCGCCCTCAAGCGCATGCGCGAGCGCTATCCGAAAGTGACGATTGGCGTCACGGTGCAAGGCTCGCAGTCGATTCCCAGCGCAGTGGTCAATGGCCAGGCGGATTTGGGACTGGCTTTTGCCCTGCCTCGCGGTGGTGAAATCACCCAACTGTGTGTCGGCCATTTCCGCCTTGGCGCGCTGATGACACCCAGTCATGTGTTGGCCGGTGAAAGTCATGTCAGCTACGCACAGTGCTGCGAACACGGAGTGATCCAGGCCAAGAGCGAGCTGTCGGTGCATCACCTGATCGCCCCGCTGCACAAGCGTGCTGCGCCGAACAAGGCGCTGCTGCACAGCAACTCCATGGAGTTGGCCCGGCAGTTGGCACGCCAGCAATTGGGCATTGCCTTCCAGACCCGGATCGGCATCGAGGCCGACCTGGCACGCGGCGAATTGCTGCATATCCCCTTGAGTGACCAGGGTGGAATCTTCAGCGACCTGGGCGTGTATGCGCGCAAAGACCGCGACCTGCCGGTGGCGGTGCAAGCGTTGGCGCATTTGCTGGGCGAGGAAATTGCCTTGCGCGAGCGCGATGAAACGCCCCTGGCGCCACGTATTTCCTGACTTTCAGGGCAAGCCGACTGCTGCCGTTTCGGCATCGGCCCAGGCGAGATTCTGTTCTTTGGCGTGCGCCATCCTTGTGTCGATACTGCGCCCGGCGGCCCCTGCAAGGTCGCCATGAGCCAAACGCCAAAGGAATTAAAACAATGAAAAAGGCACTGCACGGCGCAACCGTATTGCTCACCCTCCTCGGCGGCGGGGAGGCTGTCGCGGTGGAATGGATGAACAACAGCGTAGGATTTCGCTACGGCCAACAGTTCACTAATCCGAATAACCCCGACGAATTCAGCAAGCGTATCTATAGTTTCACCCACGCCAGCGGCTACACGTACGGCAGTAACTTTCTCAACCTGGACGTGTTCCTGTCCGACAGCAGCGACCCGCGCAAGGGCACCGATCACGGCGGCAGCGAGGTGTACGCGGTGTATCGACACCAGCTGTACGCGTCACGGGTGTTCGATGTGCCGTTGGGCACCGGGTTGGTCAAGGATTACGCGCTGACCCTGGGCTTCGATGCCAACCGCAACAACAACTTCGCCTCGGCGAAAAAACGTGCAGTGGTGGTCGGCCCGACCTTGAAGTTCAACACCGTCGGCGTGTTGGATCTGAGCCTGCTGTACTACAAGGAAAAGAACCACACTGGTATTCCCGGCGCACAAGAGTCGAACCACACCTTCGACGACACCTACATGCTCAACCTGACCTGGATGCGCCCCTTCGAAATCGCCAACCACGCGGCGAAATTCCAGGGTTTCATCAACTACGTCGGCGAGAAAGGCGAGGACTACCACGGCCGCGACACCGCGCCCGAAGCGCTGATGCGCAGTGCACTGATGGTGGCGGTGCGGCCGGGTAAAAGCGTGAAGCCGAACCTGTATCTCGGGGTGGGTTACGAGTATTGGCACAACAAATTCGGTGTGGACGGTGGCCGGGGTAGCCGCACGTCGACGCCGACGGTGAATATGGAAGTGACGTTCTAGATCTCTACTGGCGAACCCGGATCAAAATGTGGGAGCTGGCTTGCCTGCGATGCTGGCGACTCGGTGTTTCAGATACACCGAGGTGATGCTATCGCAGGCAAGCCAGCTCCCACAGTTGATCGCATTACACTTCTAAGCCTGTGCCAGCTTCGAACCGTCAGCCTTTGGCCGAGCCAACCAGTACCCCAACACCGCCAACGGCGCGGTCGCCAGCATCACGATCACGGTAATCAGCAACGGTTGGTCAATCATCGACGACACCAACAGGCTGCTGAGAAAACACAGTCCCAGTTGCAGGGTGTTTTGCAACGCCGCCGCCTTGCCGGAATTTTCGGCAAACGGCATCAGTGCATTCGCCACCACAATCGGGTAACTGGCACCGTTGACCAGCGCCATCAGGCAGAACGGAATCAGCAAAGTGGTGAGGGTCGGCACGGTCAGCGTCGCGACCAGGTACAGCGCCACCATGCTGATGCAATACGCCACCAGCAACCAGGGCAACAGGGTCTTGCCCTGGAAGCGCTGCAAGGCGCTGCGGCAACTGTAGCCACCCACCAGAAACGCCAATGTCGGCAGGACGTAGCTCAGGCCAATATCGTTCGGGCTGTAGCCCATATCGCCGAGGATGAAGGGCGAAGCCGTCAGCCAGGCGAAGAAACTGGCGGAACACGCGGCAAAGATCATCACGTTGCCGGTAAACACCCGGGAGCTGAGCAATTGGCCATAGCCGAGACGCGAAGGTGCGCCCTCTTCTGCCGGACGTTTCGGCACACGGCGCAGGAGCAATGTCGGCAGCAGCAACAGCAGCGACACCCCCAGCAACACGCCGAAGATCGCCTGCCAGCCAAAGTGATTCAACACGATCGCCCCCAACAACGGCGCCAACGCGGGCGACAAAGACATCAGTGGCATGATGCTGGCGAACACGCGGTGGGCCTTCTCAGCCGGATAGCGGTCAATCACCAGTGCCTGCCAGCTTACGGCAGCGGAACATACGCCAATCGCCTGGATAAAACGCAGCGCGAGCAGTTGCGGCGCGGTCTCGACCCAGAACATGCCCGCGCAACCCAGCACGAACAGGCTCAAGCCGGCGAGCAGAATCGGCTTGCGCCCCAGGCGGTCGGACAACGGCCCCCACAGCAACTGCCCTACCGCGAAGCCAGCGAGAAAAATACTCAAGCTGGCGCCCACCGCGCCAGCGCCAATCTGTAGTTGCTCGCCCATGGCGCCGAACGCCGGCAAGTACATGTCCATGGCGAGGTAGCCGAGCATGCTCAGCCCCGCCAGATACCAGGTGAAACCAAAAGAATTTTTCATCGAAGCCTTGTAGATCCTGCCATCAAACTATTTGCTGACTGGCGCCCATTATGAAGCTGACAGTTTCTATGTGAAGCGATAATAATTGGACACTCTTATCAATAAATTTGAAGGCAACGGCCATGTGGTCCGAATACTCCCTGGATGTAGTCGATGCGGTGGCACGCCACGGCAGCTTCAGCGCCGCAGCGCAGGAATTGAACCGCGTGCCGTCGGCCATCAGCTATACGGTGCGTCAGATTGAAGAGTGGCTGGCGGTGCCATTGTTCGTGCGTCGACACCGCGATGTCGAGTTGACCGCCGCCGGGCGCCTGTTTGTCGACGAGACACGGGGCGTGATGAAAAAAATGCTCGGCACCCGGCGCTTGTGCCAGCAGGTGGCCAATGGCTGGAGCGGCCAGTTGAAAGTCGCCGTAGACTCCATCGTCAAACCCCAGCGCTGCCGGCAATTGGTGCTGGATTTCTACCGGCAGTTTCCCGAAGTGGAATTGCTGCTGGAGTACGAGGTGTACAACGGCGTGTGGGATGCCCTGGCCGACGAGCGCACCGACATCGTCATCGGCGCCACCAGCGCAGTGCCGGTGGCCAGTCACTTCACCTTTCGTGACATGGGCCTGTTGAACTGGCTGTGCGTGGTCAGCGCGCGGCATCCGCTGGCGGCCATGGAAGGCTTGCTCAGTGACGATCAACTGCGGCCCTTTGCCTCGCTGTGCATGACCGACACCTCGCGCAACCTGCCCAAGCGCGACACCTGGACCCTGGATAACCAACGCCGGCTGGTGGTGCCGAATTGGGCCTCGGCCATCGATTGCCTGCGCGACGGCCTGTGCGTCGGCATGGCGCCAGCACATCAGGTGCTGCCGTGGATCGAACGCGGTGAGTTGGTGGCGCTGCAGTTGAGCCGGCCGTTTCCGGCCAGCCCATCGTGTGTGGCCTGGGCGCAGAGCAAGTTGTCGCCGGCGATGACTTGGTTGTTGGATTATCTGGGGGACAAGGAGACGATGAATCAGGAATGGCTCAATGGCCCCTGAAACATATGGGTATCCCTATGTGGGAGCGGGCTTGCTCGCGAAGGCTGTGTATCAGATACGGATTTATTCACTGACACACCGCCTTCGCGAGCAAGCCCGCTCCCACATTTTTTGATTGGGGTTAGTCCAACAAGCGGGTGATGGCCCGTACGATCATCTCGACCTCTTTGGCATCCAGGGTCAGCGGCGGCAGCAGGCGAATGATCTTGCCCCGTGTCACGTTGATCAACAAGCCGTGCTCCTGCGCCGCACGCTGGGCCAGGTCACGATAGGGGCTGGCCAGCTCGATGCCGATCATCAAGCCCTGGCCACGAATCGCCAGCACCTGTGGGTGCTCACTCAACTCTACCCGCAGCCGGGCCAGCAGGCGCTCGCCCTGTTGCGCCGCGTTCTGCAGCAAGCCTTGCTCTTCAATAATATCCAGCACCGTGCAGCCTACGCGGCAGGCCAGCGGATTGCCGCCAAAGGTGCTGCCGTGACTGCCCGGGGTGAACAGCTGCGCCACCGCCGACCGCGCCAGGCAGGCGCCGATGGGCACGCCGTTGCCAAGGCCTTTGGCCAGGGTCATCACATCCGGGAGAATGCCTTCGTGCTGGAACGCAAACCAAGTGCCGGTGCGGCCGATGCCGGTCTGGATTTCGTCGAGCATCAGCAGCCAACCGTGGCGTGTACAGTGATCACGCAGGGCGTATAGATAGCCGGGCGGTGCAGGCAGCACGCCACTTTCGCCCTGGATGGGTTCCAACAGGACGGCGGCGATACGCGCGCCGTACGCCTTGGTGATCGCCTCGATCGCCGCGATGTCACCAAACCCCACCTTGATAAAATCCCCCGGCAGGCGCTGGAAGCCCAGCCGCACCGATGGCCCGTCGCTGGCCGCCATGGTGCCCAGGGTGCGGCCGTGGAAGGCGTTTTCCATCACCACCACCAACGGTTCTTCGATGCCCTTTTTCCAGCCATGCAAGCGCGCCAGTTTCAACGCCGTCTCGTTAGCCTCGGCGCCGGAGTTATTGAAGAACGCGCGGTCGAGGCCGGACAACCGGGCCAGACGCAGGGCCAGGCGTTGTTGCCAGTCGATGCTGTAGAGGTTGGAGGTGTGCAGCAGCAGTCCCGCCTGCTCACTGATGGCACTCACCAGTCGGGGATGGGAATGCCCCACATTGGTCACCGCCACACCCGCCACCGCGTCCAGGTATTCGCGGCCTTGCTGGTCCCACAGGCGCGTGCCCAGGCCACGGGTAAAACTCAGGGCCAAGGGTTGATAAGTGGTCATCAGGCAGGTGGCGGTCATGGTCGCAGCTCCAATACATCGTTGTAATGCTTGCACTATCGTTAGCCACCCGAGCTGGATAAACTGCGCTTTTATGCAATGACTTTGAACCAGGACTTGATAATGGATTTGTTCCAGGCGATGTCGGTGTACGTAAAAGTCGTGGAAACCGGCAGCATGACGGCCGCCGCACAGGCCTGCGGGATGTCGACCACCATGGTCGGCAATCACCTGCGCGCCCTCGAACAGCGCCTCGGGGTCAGCCTGCTCAAGCGCACCACGCGCAAACAAAGCCTCACGGAATTCGGCGGGCAGTACTACCAGCGCTGCCTGGAAGTGCTGGGGCTGGTGGCCGACTCCGAGCAACTGGCCGAGCAGGCCCACAGCGACGTGCCCAAAGGCACCCTGCGCATCACCGCGCCACCGGCCTTTGGCACCGAGCGCCTGGCCCCGGCCTTGAGCGAGTTTTCCCAGCGCTACCCGTTGATCAAGCTCTATGTCGTGCTCAGCAACCAGCGCATGGACATGGTCGACAGCGGCTTCGACGTGGCGATCCGCCTGGGCGACCTGGAACCTTCCAGCCTGATCGCCCGGCCGATGCAGGATTACACCATCACCCTGTGTGCCTCGCCGAGCTACCTGGCGCGACGTGGCACGCCGCAAACCCCCGACGACCTGCAAAAGCACGACTGCCTGGCATTCGCCTACCCCTCCACCGACGATTGGCGCAACGCCGACAAGCTCTGGCGCATGAGCGGCGCCGAAGGCGAAGTGGAAATTCCGGTGTCCGGCTCGCTGACCATCAACAGCTCGCAAGCGCTGCGCCAGGCGGCGGTGCAAGGCATGGGCATCGTCATGCTGCCCGATGCCCTGGTGCAGCCCGACTTGCAGGACGGCAAGCTCGTAGCCCTGCTGACCGCCTATCAACTGCCCAGCCGCCCCATGCATTTGCTGTACGGCCAGGATCGTTATCGCCTGCCAAAACTGCGGGCGTTCGTCGATTTCGCCATGGAGAAATGGGCGCGCTAGAAGCCCACCCCCAACTCCCGCAGGCAGGCGGCGGTGTGTTCTGCTGATACGTGGTGAATGCCCTGCCAGCCCAGGGCCACCGCCGCGTCGATATTGCCGGCCACATCATCGATGAACACCACCTCTGCCGGCTGGATATCCGGCAGGTGGGCGCGTATCTGGTTGAGGCTCGCGTGGTAGATCGCCGCGTCGGGCTTGATCAACTGCAGTTCGCCGGATACCACGATGTCGCGAAAATACTGCAGGAACGGGTAGTTGGCCCGCGCATAGGGAAAGGTCTCGGCCGACCAGTTGGTGAGCCCGAACAACGGCATGTTGGCCTGGTGCAATGCCTTGAGGATCGTCACGCCTTCCGCCAGCGGGCCGCGCAGCATCTCGTGCCAGCGCGCGTAATAGGCGCGGATCAACGCTTCATGATGGGGGTGCTGCTCGACCAGGATGCGGGTGCCTTCGGCCAGTGAGCGGCCGGCGTCCTGCTCGGTGTTCCAGGCCTGGGTGCAGATGGTGTCGAGGAACCATTGCCGTTCGCGGTCGTCGGCAATCAGTTTGCGGTACAGATGGTGCGGGTTCCAATCGAACAGGACACCGCCGAAATCAAAAACTACTGCACGAATCGTCATCAGATCCTCCGTTAGCGTGAGTGATAGCTGGCGGAGTCTGGCAGATCGGAGAGACCAAGCGCGCTCAAAAAAGCGTAAGAAAGTTCTGAGAACACACAAAACAAATGTGGGAGCGGGCTTGCCCGCGAAAGCGGTGCATCAGTCGCCTTATTCAGCGCCTGACACTCCGTATTCGCGGGCAAGCCCGCTCCCACATTTTTTGCTCTACCGGATTTTAGGCCTGGATCAGGCCCTTGATCTTCACATCCGGGTTCACGTCAGCGTCGTAGTCCACGCCGTCGATTTCAAAGCCGAACAAGCGCAGGAACTCCGCCTTGTAGCCGGCAAAATCGCTGATCTCGTTGACGTTGTCGTCGGTCACCTGGTTCCACAGCGCCGCCACGGCGTCCTGGACTTTAGGTTCCAGCTCGGCCAGGTCGGCACGCAGGCGACCGTCGGCGTCGAGTTTCGGCTCGCTGCCGTACAGGCTGTCCTTGAACAGGCCGTAGACCTGCTCGATGCAACCTTCGTGGGTGCCCTGCTCTTTCATCACCTTGAACAGCAGCGACAGGTACAGCGGCATGATCGGGATCGCCGAGCTTGCCTGGGTGACCACGGCCTTGAGCACCGACACACGGGCGTCGCCCTTCAGCGCAGCGAGGTTGTCGCGCAGGGTCAGGACTTTTTTGTCGAGGTCTTTCTTGGCTTCGCCGATGGAGCCGTTCCAGTAGATATCCTGGGTCAGCTTTTCACCGAGGTAGGTGAACGCTGTGGTCTTGGCGCCTTCGGCCAACACGTCGGCGTCACGCAGGGCGTCGATCCACAGCTGCCAGTCTTCGCCACCCATGACTTTCACGGTGCCGTCGATTTCTTCCTGGGTCGCCGGCTCCAGGGTGGTGTCGACCACGACGCCTTTGTCGGTGTTGATACCGCGCAGGGTCACGGCCTTGCCGATCGGCTTGAGGGTGGAGGTGTGCACCACGCCTTGCGGGTCGGTACGGCGTGGCGCGGCCAGGCTGTAGACCACCAGGTCGATCTTGCCCAGGTCTTTCTTGATGGTTTCGATGGTCAGGCGCTTGATCTCGTCGGAGAACGCGTCGCCGTTGATGCTCTTGGCGTACAGGCCTTTCTCGACAGCGAACTTCTCGAATGCGGCGCTGTTGTACCAGCCGGCCGAACCGAGCTTGCCGTCTTCACTTGGCTTCTCAAAAAACACGCCCAGGGTGTCGGCACCGCAGCCAAACGCAGCACTGATGCGCGCGGCCAGGCCGTAGCCGGTGGAAGCGCCGAGGACCAGCACCTTCTTGGGGCCGCCTTCGATGACGCCGTGTTGGGTCACGTAGTCGATCTGTTGCTTGACGTTCGCTTCACAGCCAACAGGGTGAGCGGTCACACAGATAAAGCCACGAACCCGCGGTTTGATGATCATAAAATTTCTGCCTCTTCCAAGGGGTCGATGGCCAATGGTGGCCATTCAACTTCAATCGTACCGGTCTATGACGCCCGAAAAACCGAAGCGTCACGATAGTCGCAAATCTTCTGTTTACAAAATCCAATCGGTAAACGCGTATGCCGTTAAAAACTGTGTAAAGCGTTCACAATTTCGCAATATTTGTAACGCCTGCCCGGCGCTGGACGCCTTATCATGACGTAGTTGTTTCATTATGTTTCAAAACCCACCACTCGCGGCCACGGATCCGGACCTGTCGATTGGCGTCCAGCCGGAGCTGAGTTTCATGAACAAGTCTGCCTTACGCAAAAAAGCAGTGTCCATCGCCTGGATACTTGGCGTGCTCCTGATTATTAGTCTGTTCCCCCTGACCACCATGGTGTTCCTCGGCCTGGTGCTGGTGTGTGGCATCTATGATTTCCTGCGCAACGGCCTGTATGACGCACCCACCATCAAGAAATACTTTATCGGCAGCGGCCGCAACACCTGGTTGCTGGCACCGTTCAACACGTTGTTCGACCTGTTGAGCTCACGCAACCGCCACATCTACACGATGAACGACCTGCCACCTGCCTGGCGTGAGGACCTGCAACAAGTGCTCAACGAAGCCATGGGCCACAAGGATGAAATCATCGGTTACCTGGACGAACGCATGGCCGAGAAGAAGCGCGGCATGTTGTTTTTCCAGTGGTACGGGCGGCCGATCGAAACCACCCTGGACATTCCGAAACTGCGCGAAAAGCTACCGTTCGTGAAGACCATCGGCGTGTCGGTGTTCAACGAAAACCGTTCGACCTCTTTTCACTTCGGCCCGCTGCGCATGATGTTCCGGGTGCTCTACAACATGGCTCCCGCGCCCCATCATGACGGCGTCTACATCCAGGTCGGCGAGCACAAACATTACTGGCACGACGACCCGTTGTTCATCTTCGATGACACGCTGATGCACGCCTCCTTCAACAAGAACGATGCAAAGCGTTACTGCCTGTTTATCGATATCGTGCGGCCGACCCCGCTGCCGCAGGTGCTCAATGCCGTGATCGCGGGGTTTGCCGCAATGGTCTTTACCCTGCGTCGGGTTTTCTACAAAAACTGGAAGCTGATTCAGTAAGTTCTGCGGCATGATGATGTGCGACGGTGTTTGCACTCGGCCTTGCGCCTGAGGTAAACAATGGTCACGTGCGACCGAGTTCGGCGCCCATCATTCTCCAGCCATCGCAGCCCCTTACGGGTGTGGTGGCTGCGCTTTCAAGGAATCAGAATGCCCCAACGTCAAGTCATCAATGCCTCCGTCAGCCCCAAGGGCAGCCTCGAAACCCTGTCCCAGCGTGAAGTGCAACAACTGAGCGAAGCCGGCACCGGCAGCACCTACACCCTGTTCCGCCAGTGCGCCCTGGCGATCCTCAATACCGGCGCGCATATCGACAACGCCAAGACCATCCTCGACGCCTACAAAGATTTTGAAGTGCGCATCCACCAGCAGGATCGTGGCGTGCGCCTGGAACTGCTGAACGCACCGGCCGATGCCTTCGTTGATGGCGAAATGATCGCCAGCACCCGTGAGATGTTGTTCAGCGCCCTGCGCGACATCGTCTACACCGAGAACGAACTGGACAGCCAGCGCATCGACCTGAGCAACTCCCAGGGCATCACCGACTACGTGTTCCACCTGCTGCGCAACGCCCGTACGTTGCGCGCCGGTGTCGAGCCGAAAATCGTGGTGTGCTGGGGCGGCCACTCGATCAATACCGAAGAATACAAATACACCAAGAAAGTCGGCCACGAACTGGGCCTGCGCAGCCTGGACGTGTGCACCGGTTGCGGGCCCGGCGTGATGAAAGGTCCGATGAAAGGCGCGACTATTTCCCACGCCAAGCAGCGCATTACCGGTGGGCGCTACCTGGGCCTGACCGAGCCCGGCATCATCGCCGCCGAAGCGCCTAACCCGATCGTCAACGAGCTGGTGATCCTGCCGGATATCGAAAAACGCCTGGAAGCGTTCGTGCGCGTCGGCCACGGCATCATCATCTTCCCGGGCGGCGCCGGCACAGCGGAAGAGTTCCTGTACCTGTTGGGCATCCTGATGCATCCGGACAACCGCGACCTGCCGTTCCCGGTCATCCTCACCGGGCCGAAACACGCCGCGCCGTACCTGCAACAACTGCACGCGTTCGTCGGGGCAACCCTCGGCGAAGCGGCACAGGCGCACTATCAGATCATCATCGACGACCCGGCCGAAGTGGCCCGCCAGATGACTGCAGGGCTCAAGGGCGTGAAGCAGTTCCGCCGTGAACGCAACGATGCATTTCACTTCAACTGGCTGCTGAAGATCGACGAAGGCTTCCAGCGCCCGTTCGACCCGACCCACGCCAACATGGCCAGCCTGCAACTGAGCCATGCGCTGCCGCCCCACGAACTGGCGGCCAACCTGCGCCGCGCGTTCTCCGGGATCGTGGCAGGCAACGTCAAGGACAAGGGCATCCGCCTGATCGAAGAACACGGCCCTTACGAGATCCACGGCGACCCGGCCATCATGAAGCCGCTGGATGAGCTGCTGCAGGCCTTTGTCGCCCAGCACCGCATGAAGTTGCCAGGCGGCGCGGCCTATGTGCCGTGCTATCGCGTGGTGCAATAACGCCAGCAGTTGGTCATACGTTGTAGCGCTTTGGGCGCGTTCCAGGGCGTGCTGATGGCGTGAATCGGGCTAGTGTTTACTTAGTCCGATTCACTCACAGCAGAAGGCACAACCTATGGACCAACGGTTCTTGTCCTCCATTATTCCTTACCCTAAGGTAAGGAGTATCACGATGGAGATTTTCAATATGGCGACCGCCACACTCACCTCGAAAGGGCAAATCACCATTCCTGTCCAGGTAAGGACCGCCCTGGGCCTTGAGACAGGTGATCGCGTTGAGTTTGTCGAAATGGAAGACGGCAGGTTTTCGATCATTGCCGCGAGCAAAACTGTGCATGACCTGAAGGGTCTGATCCAGAAACCCGCCAAGGCCGTATCCTTGGAAGACATGAATCGCGCTATCGCGTCACAGGGAGCAAAAGCCGGATGATCGGCCTGGATACCAATGTGCTGGTGCGCTATGTCACCCAGGATGATCCAATCCAATCGGCCAAGGCTTCAGATCTGATTGAATCGCTCACCACGCTGTCGCCGGGCTTTGTCAGCCTGGTCTCGGTGGTGGAACTGGTATGGGTGTTACAGAGCTGCTATCAATCGGCCAAGAGTGACGTGGTGGTAGTTTTGGAGACGTTACTGCGCACCCGCGAGCTGACTATCGAGCATGCCGAAACCCTCTGGCAGGCACTCCGACGATTTACCGCAAGCAAGGCCGACTTCGCCGACTGCCTGATTGAACGCTGCGCCCATGCAGCAGGATGCGAGTACACCGCCACCTTCGATCTCAATGCCGTGAAGGCAGCGGGCATGAAGCGACTGACCTAGCCGTGCAGGGCTCAACGAACCCAGCCACCGCCCTGCCAGTGGTAACCGTCATTGCGCTGCACCCAGTGCGGATGTACATAACGATAGCCTTCGCGCACCGGCTCCCAATGGCCGTGTACCGCGACATAGCGCCCACTCTCCCAGCGCCAGTAACCGCGTGACCACACATAGCCGTAACGTGGCACGGGTTCGACTTCGATCACTTGCACCGGCGGCGGCTGTGGCGCGATGACTTCGACATACTCTCGCTGCGCCGGCCTGCGCTCATGCACGACACGCTCCTGTACACACCCCGACGCGGCAACCACCACTGCCGCCAATGCTGCATAACGTAGCAACATACAAACCCCTCGGGCGTTATCGCCCTAAGCCTACACCGGTAAAAAATCCCCCCTTGTCGCAGCCGCGCTCCTGCTTGGCCTGGATTCTTTTTAACAGGTGGTGTCTGTCGGATTGCTGAACCCATCGCCGCCAAAACGCCGCAGCACAGCGTCGACAAATCGACGCAACTTGGCGGTGCGCTGCCGGTTCGCGGTGTAGACCAGGTGCATCGGCCGGCTCGGTGCATCAAAGTCTGGCAGTACCCGCACCAACTCCCCCTTGGCCAACGCCGTGCGTAAAAAATCTTCGGGGCCAAGCACGATGCCAAAACCATCCAGCGCTGCCGACATCAACGCCCTGCTTTCATTGATCTGCAACCGGCTGGCTACCCGTATGCGGTAAGAAGCCGAGCCTTGATGCAGAACCCATTCCCGATCCGCCGGGCGCGACCAGAAGGCGTACCCCAGGCACTCATGATGTTCAAGATCCACCGGCACCCGCGGCACACCTCTTTCCGCCAGGTAAGCGGGCGCTGCGCAGAGCACCAGCCGATACGGCGCCAGGGGCCGGGCGGTAAGACTAGTCGTCGCAAGGGGCCCGATACGAAAGGCCACCTCGTAGCCCTCCTCGACCAGATCGACAAAACGGTCGGTCAAGTGCAGGTCAATTTCCACATCGGGGTGGTCACGCAAAAACCGGGTAATCAGCGGCATCAGGCTGTAGGAGCCGAAGGTCACCGGCGCGGTGATTTTCAGCTTGCCGCGCGGCGTGTCATTCATGATCTGCGCGAGGGAGTCGGCGGCATCAGCCTCTGTCAGGATGTGCTTGCAGCGCTCGTAGTACGCACTACCCAACTCCGTCAGGCTTTGCCTGCGCGTAGTGCGATTGAGCAAGCGGGCGCCCAGGCGCTGTTCAAGCGCAGCAACATGCTTGGCCACCATCTGCGGCGACATGTTCAAGCGCTCGGCAGCACGCGCGTAGGAGCCCAACTCGGCAGCCATCACAAAGGCATTCATGCTTGAAAGACGGTCCATTATTCACCACCCTGAGTAACAACAGCGACATCAAAACGGTTATTTATCACCAAACAGTTGCCAATCATCATAACCACTCCCGCAACTCACCGGAGCAAGGACATGAACATTGGCGTTATTGGAGCAGGCTTCATCGGGCGCGCCGTGGCGCAATTGGCACTGGCTGCCGGGCATGAGGTGATGCTGAGCAATTCCCGTGGCCCGCAGAGCATGACCAGTGTGGTCAGCGGCATACTCGGCGTGCAGGTCGGTAGCGCTGAAGAGGCCGCCAGGTTTGGTGATGTGGTACTTGTTGCCATTCCTTTTGAGCATTACCGCAGTATTTCCCCGCAATGGCTGGCAGGAAAAACGGTGATGGACGCCAACAACTATTATCCAAACCGCGACGGACATTTCCCCGTGCTGGACCGCTTTGAAACCACCACCAGCAGGCTGCTCGCCGAGCACCTGCCACAGGCGCACGTGGTGAAGGTGTTCAACGCGATATTCGCCCCCGACCTGACCCAGGACGCCCGCCCTCATGGCGCAACAGACCGCCGTGCACTCCCGGTGGCTGCGGACAATGCAACGGCCAAAGCGCAAGTGATCCACCTGCTCGACGAGCTTGGTTTTGACGCCGTGGATGCAGGCGGGATAGACGAAAGCTGGCGATTTGAGCGGGCTAAACCAGCCTATTGCGTGTCGCTGGACCAGGCCGGCTTGAAAGCGGCGCTGGCCGCAGCCGAGCGAACAGTGGAATTGCCTGCAGTCGAGCGGGTTCGCACCCTCGCGTAAACACACACGCACAAAAAAGCCCGCTGACCGTTACCGGTTCAGCGGGCTTTTTCTGTCTCAGCGTGGCCCTAGGACCACGGCTGTTTCTTACAACGCCAGGTCAGACGCTGGCTTGCTCGGCTCAGCCGCTGGCTTGGCAGCTTCGACAGCTTTCGGCGCAACGCTCTGTGGGATCACAGGCGGTGTCGGCAGTTGCAGGACTTCGGCCGTGTAGGCCCATTCCTTGGCAACAGCCTCAGGGCTGTCGTTCAGCTTAGTGCCGTAGCTCGGTACGATCTGGTGCAGTTTTGCCTGCCACTCAGGGGTCGCAACCTTGTCCTTGAACACTTTCTGCAGCACGGTCAGCATGATCGGAGCCGCGGTGGACGCGCCTGGCGATGCACCCAACAGGCCGGCGATGGTGTTGTCGGCGGAGCTGACCACTTCGGTACCGAGTTTCAGGACGCCGCCCTGCTCTTCGTCACGCTTGATGATCTGCACGCGCTGACCGGCTTGCCACAGGCGCCAGTCTTCTTTCTTGGCGTTCGGGAAGTACTCTTGCAGTGCCTTGAAGCGGTCGTCATCCGACAGCATCAGTTGGCCTGCAAGGTACTCGACCAGTGGGTATTCACGAATACCGACTTTGGTCATTGGCCAGATGTTGTGGGTGGTGGTGCTGGTCAGCAGGTCCAGGTACGAACCTTCCTTCAGGAACTTGGTGGAGAAGGTCGCGAATGGGCCAAACAGGATCACGCGCTTGCCATCCAGCACACGGGTGTCCAGGTGCGGAACCGACATCGGTGGCGCGCCAACCGAAGCTTTGCCGTAGGCCTTGGCCAGGTGCGCCTCGGCCACGGTTGGGTTATCGGTCACCAGGAACGAACCACCTACCGGGAAGCCAGCGTATTCCTTGGCTTCAGGAATGCCCGACTTTTGCAGCAGGTGCAGTGCACCGCCGCCCGCGCCGATGAACACGAACTTGGCGTCGGTTTCGGTCTTGGTGCCATCTTTCAGGTTTTTGTAGCTCACACGCCACGAACCGTCGGCGTTCTTGGTGATGTCCTGCACTTCGCTCGACAGTTTCAGGTCGAACTTAGGCGTGGTTTGCAGGTGAGCGACGAACTGGCGGGTGATCTCGCCGAAGTTCATGTCGGTACCCAGCGGGCTCCAGGTGGCCGCGATCTTCTGGTTCGGGTCACGCCCTTCCATCATCAGCGGAACCCACTTGGCGATCTGCGCCGGGTCTTCGGAGTACTGCATGCCGGCGAACAGCGGGCTGGCTTGCAGGGCTTCGTAGCGCTTCTTCAGGAACTTGATGTTGTCATCGCCCCACACAAAGCTCATGTGCGGCGTGGTGTTGATGAACGAACGCGGGTTCTTCAGCACGCCCTGCTGGACCTGCCAGGACCAGAACTGACGGGAGATCTGGAACGCTTCGTTGATTTCGACCGCTTTCGGGATCTCAACGTTGCCGTTCTTGTCTTCCGGGGTGTAGTTCAGCTCAGCCAGGGCCGAGTGACCGGTACCGGCGTTGTTCCAGCCGTTGGAGCTTTCTTCGGCCACGCCATCGAGGCGCTCGACCATTTCCATCGACCAACCCGGCTCCAGCTCATTGAGCCAGACACCCAGGGTCGCACTCATGATGCCGCCGCCGATCAGCAGCACATCGACTTTCTTTGCCTCTTCCGCGTGAACGGACGTGATCCCCATCGACAAAGCCAGCCCCAGCAGGGCAGTGTTTACTTTCTTAAACATCAGTAGCACCTATGATAAAACGCCATCCGCCCCACCGCCCCGGATCATGGGCAACCCTCCTTCACACTGCGCCAGGCAACGCACTGCGGGGTTTGCACACTCACTTAAAGGCTGCAGGGTGGGCACACAAGGCCGACGTATCGACCTCACTTTTATGTCCCTTCTGCGCTGACTTCTTATCATTATTGGCTTCAGCTACCTGGGCGACAGCCAACCGTCGGCGCGTATTCGGGTGAACGCACCTTGGAAAGCGTAGACCAAGACGGCGCGCAGAATATCACGCTCGGGGAGGATGGGGCGTCTGATATGGACTTGGCGGTCGAATGTTGCCGCCGACTGGCTGGCCTGCCATGCCCTCACATGTACCGATCTGGAACTATTCACCTCCCAATCCTGTCAATCCGCCCTTGGATGCAACAACTGTAACAGCAAACATTTTTAACTACTCTACACTCAGCGGAACGTATCTAAAGGGCTATTAGTGAGCAGCATGAAAACGCCAAATGATCAATGTAAGTATGACGAATTTGACCTTCTGCCTCTTATTCATGCGCTGTGCAAGAATAAACTCAAGATACTCTCAGCTATCGTGATTGGAGTCGCGATGGCCCTCACGGCGTTTTATGCCTTGCCGCCAAAATGGGTCGCCAGCACCTACATAACCAAAGGTTCGCTGCTCAGCGCATACAGAGAAGTTCGCAGCACCGAAACGGTGCCCGACGCGACGACACAACCGATAGAGATCAAGCTCTACAGCTCAATCCAGGACGATGTATTTTACGCTGCCCTGGGCATCATGACCGCCAACAAAATTGACGTCGCAGCCACGCGCCAGCCGTTCATCCACCTCGCTTCATCCAAGGCCGAATCAGAAGAGTTGGCCGTATCAGAACTGAAATCGGTATTGGCCAACGCCAACACGCAAGCCCTCAGCCTCAACCTCCCCTCCCTGACGCCAGATCACAACCTTAGAGCATTCAATACGCTGGGGGAAATCGAGGTCATCAACTCAAAAAGCTTGGTAGCGTATCTTGCAATCGGTATTTTCCTGGGTTTTGTAGTGGGATGCTTATTGGTTTACTTTCCACTGTTTAAAGCCTATTACGAACGGGAAACTCGTAAATAACCCCGCTACAGCCAAGCCACTTTCCACGCAATAAGAGTGCACATAAAAAACAATCAAAAAGTTTTTTAAAAACAAAATTCTTTAACACTTGCTGCCCTTCAATCAGTTGTACAAATTAGTTGCGATAGCACAAATAGCATTTCATCTACGCACCGCGCTCAATGGCCTTGGCCCAGGCTTCATCGCACAGCACACGCGCCCATGGGGTTTTGCATGAAACGCCTGTCCTAGACGCCTCCGACGATGTTCTTTAGCATCACCGGCTTACCTTGTGCGCCGTAGAGAGCAGAGCCCCCATGTCTATCCACCAAACACCCGGGCACGTCCTGCCCGCGCGCAGCGCCGCCAAAATGGAAGCGGCCATGGCCGTAGGCAGCTTCGCTATCGGCACCGGCGAGTTCGCGATCATGGGGTTGATGCCCGACATCGCCAGCAATTTGCACCTGAGCGAACCCCAGGTCGGACACGCCATCAGTGCGTACGCCCTGGGTGTGATGGTCGGCGCGCCGCTGCTGGCAATCCTCGGCGCCAGACTGTTGCGCAAACATATGCTGTTGTTGCTGATGGGGCTTTATGCCCTGGGCAACCTGGCCACTGCCTTCACCCCGACATTCAGCTCATTGGTGGCTTTTCGCTTTATCAGCGGCCTGCCCCACGGCGCCTACTTTGGCATCGCCGCTGTAGTGGCCTCTAGCATGGTGTCATCGGACAAACGCGCCGGCGCCGTTGCGCGGGTAATGATGGGCCTGACCCTGGCCATGCTGCTGGGCAACCCGATCGCGACGTTCCTCGGGCAGCATCTGGGATGGCGCTCGGCGTTCGCACTGGTGAGCCTGATCGCCCTTTGCACCATCGCACTGGTCTGGCGCTTCGTACCCGAGCGTCGCGACGAACCGCGCAGCGACCCGCGCAAAGAACTGCGGGCCTTCACCAAGCCCCAGGTGTGGATGGCGCTGTCGATCGGCGCCATCGGTTTCGCCGGGATGTTCTGCGTATTCAGCTACCTCGCGCCGACCATGCTCGAAGTCACCAAAGTCACCCCTCAGTGGATTCCATTCGGCCTGGCGGCGTTCGGCGTCGGCGGCATCATCGGCAACATTGCGGGCGGCAAACTCTTCGACCGCCTGCAGTTTCGCGCCGTGGGCCTGATCCTGGTGTGGTCGATGGCGGTGCTGGTGTTCTTCCCCTTCGCCGCCGGCTCGCTCTGGGGCGTGCTGCTAGGCATTGGCCTGGTTGGCACCATGGTGGCACTGGCCGCGCCGTTGCAGATTCGCTTGATGGACATAGCCCACGAAGCGCCGAGCCTGGCAGCGGCGTCCAACCACGCGGCGTTTAACCTGGCCAATGCGCTGGGCCCATGGTTTGGAGGGATCGCGATCACTGCCGGTTTCGGCTGGACCAGCACCGGCTATATCGGCGCAGCGACCGCACTGATCGGCCTGGGGGTTTACCTGGTAGCACGTCGAATGCACGGCGGCAGCTAAAGCAAGACAGCACCTGAGTCAATGGCGGCAAAATCAAAAAACCGCCATTGATGATGACTATTTATCCATCAGACAGGCTAGGTTCAGGTTGGATCCAATAGCGGCATACGTGTAACATCCCTGTAACATTTACCCAATGACAAGGATGTGTTTTGATTTTCCCCGACAGAGGTGTCCTTCAGAGTTTTCCCTCGATACTCGACCACCGTAAAGCCAGGATTTTTCTGACAGAAGACACTGATATCAATGTCGAACTGGCGATCCAAGAGCTGATCGACAGCCGGCACCAGTTGCAAGATCGCATCAGCGCCCCGCTCCAAGGCATGGAAAGCGACCTCTTCGCCAAATTCCAGCCCCTCGACAGCTTCAAGCCCAAATTGAGAGTGACCCTCGGACGTGCAAAGCGCGACGGCGCCTTCGATTGGCCGGTCGAAGAAGTCATCAACACCCACGCCGCACAACAACGCGGGGCCCCCATCGCCAACCTGCTCGGATTTGGCTACCGAAAATCCGCGATTGGTTTGATCCAGGAATTCTTCATCTTCACCGAGATGCTCGATGACCACGTCAACGGCCTGCAATGGCTCGACCAAAGCCGCGACATCCGCGGCCTGATCAGCCTGTCGTTCGACCTGCTGCGCGCCCTGCATGAAAAGGGCATCGTGCACATGGACTTCTGGGCGAACAACGTAATGATCCAAACCGATGCGCCAGACTCAGCCAAAGCCATTGATCTGGAAAACTGCTTCCTGACCCCTACCGACTACTTGTCCGAAGTGCTGGCGTTTCAATTCGGGTTCTATTATCGACGGGAAATCTTCCGCTTCATGATCGAGCAGGAATACGATCAGATGGTCATGGAAGAGCTGCACAAATACGGCGAAATCGACCGCAGCCGGTTTGACGGCATGTATGCGGCATGCAAACACGAGAATATAAGCCGTCGCGCCAGGCGCGAGATTTTTCATAGGGGCACCGTTGTTGCGGGATGACGGCGATGGCACCTGTTGGAGCCGGGGCCGCAGCGCACGATTTCTGCGCCCTGATTCCTGATAAACTCGCGGCCTCTGTCCTGTCCACTCAGATTGTCCAATGTCCTTGACTACTGCTGCATCGCAATCCTTCTCTCGGCGCTTTTCTGTGGCGCAGATGATGGGTTGGACGTATCCCCTCGTTTGTACCCTGGCTCCCCCCTCGAAATCACAATGCTTTGTAGCAATTTCCAAGCATGCATCAATTACCCCCCCACAAAGCGTACTACCCTGTATCTTCGCCAGTCGGGATTTGCGGGAGTTAACCCCTTATGTCACTCGCTCCCAACGAAGCGTACTGATTGCTTTGAATTGGCTGATACCGACTGATCCACGCTCGGTCCTAGCTTTTGATCCAGGTCTAGTCAGAAGTGCCTCAACTGCGGGTCTAGCAGCCTCATGTATTTGGAAGGCGTTGTAATCGCCATCGAGCAGCACTAGAAGAACGGTATCAAAGGACTGCTTTAAGTCGATCGACCCAACCCGGCCGCCTCGCATTCTGGGGTTGGAGAAATACCGACCCTTGATTTGGATTCTGATAGTCAACCCATCCCTTATTTCGGTAGCGTCGTAACCGGCTTGCCTAGCAAGCTCCAAGTCGAGATTGAGGATCCGAGCAGCCTCATATTCTGCGACCTCACCAGTGACGCCCAACGGCTTGCCAGTCAGGTGGTAATAACGCCGAGCAAGAGCTTTCGCGTCACTCAGAATCTGGTAAACCTCATCAGTGGCTTCCATACATTTCCGTTGTTCGTGGAGCTGGTGATGAGCGACGTTACTTGTCGCCCTAGATGGCAGCTGCCAGCAAACCACATGCGCTTGCTGCTTTACCTTCTTGCTTAGACCTAGCGCACGAGCTCGTCGAATTTTTTAACGACGGTTGAATCGCAGTCCTTACCGTCGATAGTGAATACTTCACTGCCTGACTGGTTATCTATTAAAGATATATCAAAAATCGAATATCCCCTAAGGTCCCAGATGCAGGTATCTACCTGTTGGTAAGCTACTGTCAGGGTATATCGTGTATTGAATGTGTCGTAGTGCTGGAGTGAGGTTTCCTTACCCATTGTTCCTTCAATGATTGACGTGCCTTTGTAAACGTTCATTTTCCAACCATTTGAGCTCAACGTTTTTTTGAGCCCCCCGAGTAGACCGCTAGACCCGACGGGCACCGTTACGCTTTTAGCGGATGAATCTATCTGCTCGAAATTGTTTACGTTTTGGCTATTGCAGGCCGTCAGGGACGTCATCAATAAAACAATCGCCAGTAACCTGTTCACGGTTTCCCCCTCAATAATAGGGCCAAAAGCAGCGTGCTGCTAAGACCTCCCCCCTGTAGGGTTGGAACTGGACATCAACGGCCGCAGGTTGCGCACAAACAAATAGGCACCATCCGAACCATCTCTGAGTCCTTCGGTTGACACACTCTCCCAGCATTTTGAAGACAGCTGATCATTTTCGGACGTTAGCTCTTCACCTCAGTGATCATTCAGGCAGACGAAGCAGCGATATGGGCATGGTCATAGTTGTTTCCTATTGTCCATCGGGACGAACAGCGTTCTCGATCCGGGTACGAATATTGCCCTGCTGTTCGATCATCTTCTCTGCGATGAACTGGGCCATGGAGAAATTACCCTCCGCCAGATAGCCGTCCAGGCTTGTCATATCGCGGTCACGACCTTGATAGGTGATCTGCTCCGCATTTACCTGCTCGATCAGCCTTTGCAACTCATGGGGCAAGCCATGATCCTGCAGATAACGGAACTGCCGCTGCTGCTCGATCATCTTCTCTGCAATGAACTGGGCCATGGAGAAATTACCCTCCGCCAGATAGCCGTCCAGGCTTGTCACATCGCGGTCACGGCCTTGATAGGCAATCTGTTCTGCGTTTACCTGCTTGATCAGCCTTTGCAACTCCGGAGGCAAGCCACAATCTTGCAGATGGCGGAACTGCCGCTGCTGCTCGATCATTTTCTCTGCAATAAACTGGGCCATGGAGAAATTACCCTCCGCCAGATAGCCGTTCAGGCTTGTCACATCGCGGTCACGGCCTTGATAGGCGATCTGCCCTGCACTTACCTGCTCGATCAGCTTTTGCAACTCCTCGGGTAAGCCACGATCCTGCAGATAACGGAACTGCCGCTGCTGCTCAATCATTTTCTCTGCAATGAACTGGGCCATGGAGAAATTACCCTCCGCAAGATAGCCGTCCAGGCTTGTCACATCGCGGTCACGACCTTGATAGGCGATCTGCCCTGCACTTACCTGCTCGATCAGCCTTTGCAACTCCGGAGGCAAGCCATGATCCTGCAGATAACGGAAATGCCGCTGCTGCTCAATCATCTTCTCTGCGATGAACTGGGCCATGGAAAAATCCCCCTCTGTCAAGTAGTCGTCCAGGCTCGTCACATCGCGATCACGGCCTTGATAGGAGATCTGCTCCGTGTCGATCTGGTTGATCAGATCTTGCAGGTGCAGGGGAAGACCGAGTGTTCTATCCGTGCTTTTTTCCTAGATCAGAGAGCCGTCAGGGCTGGATACAATGACCGAAACTCAATCGTGCTGAGTTCCCTTCATAAGTCGCGTCGTTGGCTTCCGATATACCAAAATGCTCTTGCAGCTATGCGTAGAACTTGTAATGGATCAATTGATCCCGGACCCGACGCCACGGTCAACAGAAAGGCCTGCGATTGCGACTATATTTGAGTGCTTAAGAGCCTGGATGGGCTGCATCATAGTGCCGTTCGGCGTCCTCAATCAGCGAAACGCTGAAAGCATCCATCTCCATAATTCGGTCAGACTCTTCAGGGCTCATCTTCTGAACCTGAATTTGCGCAGCAATACCAGCGTAGAGAACTTGAAACCGGTTTTCCAAATACTCCTTTAGGTCATCAACACTTTTGACGACAGGCGCGGTGAAAACCATCGAAGAGTCTTCTTGACGGTAATGATGCTTCCCGCCCTACTGATCATCTCGATAGATTGTAATTTCGATGTCACCTGCCCTGGAACCAACATGTCGGCTCATCAGCCAATGGCCTAATTCGTGCCTCATAACCTTGAGGCAAACGTCATACCCCCCTAAACGTATCGAGTCGAAGACTCTGCTGAAGTCACCCTATCGAATTGGGGCATTCTGCCATCAACCTGAACATTCTACCTGCTGCGGCACGTAATGCGCAGCATCGTCCAACCACCCAAACCAACACAACGGAAAGTCCCAAGGGCACTCAGAACAACCCACTCAAGGCCGTCGGTTCAACGGCCACACTCGCGAGCTCTAAAGCGTGGCCCAGTTCAGCTGCATCTTCGCCGAGCTGGTGCTGGAAGAGTACAAGCTCGCAACGCTGCTCCACGATGCCGCCGAGGCGTAAGTGGGCGACATGACTCGGCCGCTCAAGCAGTTGATTAGTACCTACCAGCACGTCGAGGACTGCATATGGTGACGGGTTTACGAGCGGTTCGACATCGCTCCAGAACTCCCCGTCTGCATCTACAAGGCCGACTTGATTGCGCTGGCGAACGAACGCCGCGACCTCATGCCAACCGATCCGGCTATCTGGGATTGCTTGGTCGGCATCGACACCATGGCCGAAACCATTCGCCCATGGCCTGCAGCAGAAGCTCGACTCACCTATCACCAGCGCCTGATGGACCAACTCGCTATCGAACACCGGAGGAAAGCGGCATGAAGAATCACCAGGTGAACACCAGCGCCCTGCCCGCTTTGCTCCGCACAGCCAATGGTGGCGCCACGCTAGAAACAAACAGTCTCTGCTGCGTAGCAGCAGGTATTATTGCTCCTCCCAGCGCCACTGCTGACGCGCACCTTGATGCAACGCTACACGCTCGGGATCGCTCGCTCGCGCAGCCTGCCGCGGGGTATGGAGGCCATAATACGAAGCGCTGGAACTCATTTACTTCGCTTCCTCCGAGCATAAAGTTCCGCCAGAACCTCGCTCAGAATTTCTTTGCTCGCCTTCGCAACCTCCATATGGCGATTCAGCTTCTCTTGATCCCCCGATCTGAGGACCCCTTGGTGCGCCATCGCATCCTGAAGGATTCCAGACGCGTCGCTAACACTCCGAAGCGTCTTCAGTACAGGTTTGAGAGCTTGCTCGCTAACGGGTTGAGATATCGCGAGCATCAAAGCCTGATGAACGCTCTCTATTCGTTTAGAGCTCACCCGAGTTTCACCGGACCTATTCGCGTTTCTACAAACCGCAGAAAAAGTCTCGCTAGCTTCCTTTACAATTCCTTCAGCCAACAGAACCGCCTTGACCTCAGCATCGAGACCGGCATCTTTCGATGCACGACGCTCAAGTTTGTGCGTATGAGTGGCAACCATAAATGCGCCGATTATTGCTCCGATAGAACCCACAGCCTGCACCCAAGCAGCTGCGTTATCAGTGGGCCACTGCCGGAACATCAAGGCAGTAGCCCCGCCGATAACAAACGCCCCAGGAGCGGAAACTGCGATTTTCAGCAACGTGCGAGTTTTGAAGCTGATTTCCTCGGGAAGCATCTGTGGCTCCTAGCCATCATTCAGTCGGTAATTGTGAACAACTCCAAAGGCACCGTCCACGGACGGTTTCGCATGACCAACTACAATTCCCCGCCAATCAAATCTACTGTAAAACCCAGTTCGGCCTAGACTTCGCCGGCGAGATCCGCATGGACCTCTTCGCCGGCGGCGGAAGCGCAACCACCCAAGCGCCGAGCACTACATCACCGATGTCTACGACGTGTGCCCGCGTGTGGCAACTCGAGGCCGCCCTGTTGCGCACCTGCACGCCAGCCCTGAATGCACCCACCACAGCCTCGCTGCCGGCGGTCAGGCGCGCAGCACCACCAGCCGCTCCCAATCGTGGGTCATCCTTAAATGGGGAGGCGAAGCCAGCCCCCGCATGATCACCATGGAAAACGTCGTACAGATCCTCCAATGGGGTCCACTGATCGCAAAGCGCTGCACCAAGATTGGCCTAGTGATTCGCCGGGATATGACCATCGCCGCTGCCGGCGAGCGTGTGCCGGTGCAGGATCAGTACCTGGTGCCCGATCCAAAGCGTAAGGGACAGACCTGGCGCCGCTTCGAAAGCATCCTGCGGTCCATGGGTTACGACATGATGTACGGCAAGCTCAAGGCTTGCGACTTCGGCGCAGCTACTACCCGTGAGCGCTTGTTCCTGATCGCACGCCGTGACGGACAGCCACTGCGCTGGCCGGAACCGACGCACTTCAAGAACCCAGGCAAGGGGCAATCTGCGTACCGAACCGCCGCCAGCTGCATCGACTGGTCGATTCCATGCCCGAGCATTTTCCTTACAAAGGAAGAAGGCCGTGCGGCAGGCGTCAAGCGACCACTGGTGACCAACACGATGGAGCGCCTGCGCAAAGGCGCCAAGCGCTACGTCATCGAGCACAAGAACCCGTTCATCGTCAGTGTGAACCACACAGGCAACGATCTGGCGCGCTGCCAATCTGTGTACGACCCGGCAAAGACCATCACAGGCGCTCAGGGCTTTGCACTTGTCACTCCCCAGCTCGCGCCCTTTATCACCGAACATGCCAATGGCAGCAGCCAACGCAACATGCCAGGTGATGATCCCCTGCGCACAATTTGCAGCGGCGTGAAGGGCGGACATTTCGCACTGGCCGTAGCCTATGTTGCACAGCACAACGGCGGGTACAACGAAACGCCAGGGCATCACCCTCTAAAACCCCTGACAGCCATCACAACCACAGGCAGTCAGCAGCAAGTCGTCACTGCGCACCTATCGACACTTCGCAGGAACTGCGTTGGCCGGGCCATGGACGAACTGGTGCCGACGATCACGGCCGGCGCCGAACATCACGCGCTGGTTGAATACAAGCTCGCTCCAGAGGTCGAGGCCGGCGCTATGCGTGTTGCCGCCTTCCTGATGGGCTACTACGGCAGCGACAACACCTACGACCTGCGCAACCCGGCCGCGACCATCACCACTCGGGACCGCTTGGCGCTTGTAACGGTAACGATCAAGGGCACGCCGTATATGATCGTGGACATCGGCATGCGAATGCTCACTCCGCGTGAGCTTTATCGTGCGCAGGGCTTCCCCGATAACTATGTGATCGACCGCGGGCACGATGGACGGAAACTCAGCAACAAGACTCAGGTGTTGATGGTAGGTAACTCAGTGTCGCCGTGGCCGATGAAGGCCTTAATAAGTATGAACAACGGAAATTACGCCATTGAAGAGGTGGCAGCTTGAACACATTATTTTTACTGATGGCTCAGTATGAAGGCAGAGCTGTTGTACCACTCGAACTTGTATGTAAAGACTACATGCATTTAACAGTGGAAAAATTCAAACGAAAGAGACTCGACGGTGAAATTGACATCCCAGTTGTTCGCTTAGGCGCAGACAGTCAAAAAGCAGCCTTGGGAATACACCTAAAAGACCTCGCCGACTACATTGAACGCCAGACAGAAAAAGCACGAAAAGAACAAAACCAACTTATGGGAAGAGTAGCCGCATAGAAAAATGGCCGCTTTAGCGGCCATTTTTTTAAAGCTATCGAGATTGACGCTGGATAGATAGGTGAGCACAAAGAGCATTATGAACAAACACATTATGATCAAAAAGAATCTCGTCATCACCTCGAAATGAAAACCGCATATGTGATCCACGGTTCTCAATATTACCGATCACGCCAATTCGGTACAGATCCTTTACTACGTCCCGCATAGAAACTCTCGCCAACAAATCCTTGGTTTCCTTGTGATCAACTGCTACAGCGTCAGCACGCCCTATTAGATCACCAACAGTACAAACCTGTTTGAAACCGTAAAACACGTATTTAATGCCATCAATCTCGGACGGCTTATATTTGGCCTTCAGTTCCTCGGTAAGCTCTACCCATGATGCAGTTGAATAAGCCTTTCTTACAGCCTCAATCCCCTGAAGAATAAAGCTTGACTCATCGGGATATTGATCCTGAACAGCTATAAGCAACCTCACTACATCCCTTGGTCGATACCAGGAGTTATGAAGAATATAAACCTGAGGCTTCACGCCATGAATGTAATCTGGGAAGTACTCTTTCCAAAGCTCGACTGACGACAACTTGTTCAAGCCAGCTTCATCTCGAGCGTTGTTTATTCTTTGCTCAATTATATTGAGCAGTGGCTGTTGCGCCGCGTCAAGACCTGGCCGATTCCAATGAATCACAGAACCAAAGTCTGTAATCGGCTTATTAATTTCCTTTCCCAAAGCCGCTACAGAAACCAGAACTTCAGACCTGATCGCAGCATAGATACAAAGTGGATACCCGCGCAGTTTTGATTTAGCATTCAACTTTTCAACAGACACAACTAAATCCCTAACCAGTCGAGAGTCACGTTGGTACTGTTTATTAGAGCCATAGTTAAGCTCGAGCTCATCAAAAAATATATTTAACCGCTGATCCGACGGATCCAATCCTTCGAAAGCAGTATCTGCCTCACGAACTAAATAATTAAAATTTACTTTAGCGTTCCCATTTTCGTCCCAGTCAAACTCCAGACCAAGCTTCGGAGACTTGCTGATTTCAATAGTTCCTTTACGAATATTTGGAACCAACCGCATAAATCCCGTTTTTTCAGGCTGACTTAAAGCTTCCGAACTAACCACAGCAACAAATTTCGCAAGATTAGCGTTATCCTGAAAAACATCAGCGCCTTTTTCTTGGATCGCGGCAACAATTTTTCTGTATATAAACCATCGCCATACCGACTCTACATCATCGCCATCAAATGCGTCACTGTTCTCTGTGACAACTTGCACTCTTGCCGCCTTACTAAAGTCCTTACGCAGCTCCTCATCAATATCAGACTTAAACAAAATAAAACTCGAAACCGAGTTTAATTGCTCCTCAAGCTTTATAGATATATATCTGAGCAGAGCGGTTTTACCCGTACCTTTTAAACCCACGACATAATATTTGCTTTTGCTCAAAAACTTATCAATTGCCAGCGCTGGAGGTTCGACAAAAGAATCCACAAACCGCTTGAATTCATCAGGACTATTGCTGAGCATTTCATTTTTAGCATCAGTACTGCCAAGGTGTATGTCTTTCAGCTTTAACATCAGCGCGCCTTATATCCATGATGGCTTTGTGCCAACGCTACTCACTACTGTTCAAAATGTCCACTCACAATTCATTCGTTTAATATTTTTTTTAACCATTCCCAATCCTGGTACTGATCCCCACGCCCCCTCAAATGCGTATACCGCCTCAAAGAATTCCAATCACGATGACCTGAAACGCTCGAGACCCTGGGAATATCCCACCCCATCTCAAATAGCCGGCTGACCCCTTCATGGCGTAAATCATGAAAATGGAGATCTTCAATCCCAAGCATCGGGCAAGCCCGCGTAAAAGAAGCTGACACTGATTTAGCGTTGTAGGGAAAGATCTCTCGCTCAACCTTCGGCATGGTGCATAAAATCGCCCAGGCCTCATCCGGCAGATGACACCAGACATCGTTACCGATCTTTTGCCCAGGATTCTTCATGTCCCGTACCAGTACAGCCTGCCGAGCGCAGTCGAGGTCTTCCCATCGAATCCGAGTGATCTCTTCTTGTCGACGTGTCGAGAGAAGCGCAAAGGCGATCATCTTCGGCATATGTATAGAGTCCGGCCGGCGCTTCTGCATCTCGAAAAAATGCCCCATGAGCTTATCCAGCTCATCGAGCGTGGGCCGGCGATTACGCTCCTTGCTCTTACTTACCATGCCAAGCTTGCGTAAAACCTTGCGAGCATCGGGCATTGCATGAGAATCGACCTCATATCCCCATGCCGGCCGAGCCACAGACATCACAGCGCCCAGGTGCGACAGGTCATTACCAACCGTCTGCGCCTGCACACCGCCGCCCTCTTCGCTCATTCGCCACTGCGCGTACTCCACCAACTTCTGGCTATTCAGCGCTGCATCCTCCAACTCACCTAGCCAGGTTTCCTTGATCGCACTCAACGTCGCGCCCTTGGTCTTCCCCAGCGGCCGGATCTTCTCGTACTCATCCAGGTACTGCTCGATCATCTTCTTGATCGTCACCCCCTTCCGATTCGCCCGCTCAATAGCACCTGGCTGGGCCAGCTCGGTCTCCCGTCGCTTGATCCAGGCCTGGGCGACCTGCTTACGGTCAAAGGTTTGGCTTTCCTGATAAACTGTCTTGCCATCCCGATTGATCCGTATCTGCGCCGTGTAGGCTGTCGAGTTGTCCTTGCGCTTACGTGCTGTGATCGTGCCCATTTCCAGTTGCTACATTGCCGAAGTCGATCGCTACAATGTAGCAACCAACTTCAGAAAACAAGGAAAAATGGGTAAAAACCGCTGTATAAAAGATCAGTATTAATGAATTCCGAAAAAGCCTCATCCCCAGTAAATTCAAGCTCTTCGCGCTGCGAGCCGTCTCGGCGCTTCAGCGTCGCGCCGATGATGGATTGGACCGACCGCCACTGCCGCTTCTTCCTGCGCCTGCTGTCGAAAAACGCCCTGCTCTACACCGAGATGGTCACCACCGGCGCGATCCTGCACGGTGACCACGAGCGCTTCCTGCGTCACAACGACGCCGAGCACCCGCTGGCATTGCAACTGGGCGGTAGCGTTCCAGCGGAGCTGGCCGCGTGTGCGCGGATGGCTGAGGCCGGTGGCTACGATGAGGTGAACCTCAACGTCGGCTGCCCCAGCGACCGCGTGCAGAACAATATGATCGGCGCCTGCCTTATGGGCCACCCCGCGCTGGTGGCGGATTGCGTGAAGGCGATGCGTGATGCAGTGGCGATTCCGGTGACGGTGAAGCATCGCATCGGGATCAATGGCCGCGACAGTTATGCGCAGCTGTGTGATTTTGTCGGCCAGGTGAAGGACGCGGGGTGCGCCAGTTTTACCGTGCATGCGCGCATTGCGATTCTGGAGGGTTTGTCGCCCAAGGAGAACCGGGATATTCCGCCTTTGCGTTATGACGTGGCGGCGCAGTTGAAGCAGGATTTCCCTGAGCTGGAGATCATTCTCAACGGCGGAATCAAGACACTGGAACAATGCCAGGAGCACTTGCAGGTGTTTGATGGGGTGATGCTGGGCCGCGAGGCTTATCACAACCCCTACCTGCTGGCGGAGGTGGATCAGCAGTTGTTTGGCAGTACCGAGCCGGTGATCACCCGCGCGGAGGCGCTGGCGCAATTGCGGCCTTATATCGCGGCGCATTTGGCGACGGGCGGCACGATGCATCACATTACCCGGCATGTGCTGGGGCTGGGGACGGGTTTCCCGGGGGCGCGAAAGTTTCGCCAGTTGCTGTCGGTGGATATTCATAAGGCGAGCGATCCGCTGGCGTTGCTGGATCAGGCAGGGGCACTGTTGGAAGGGCGTTGATCGCGCCCCGATTTCTGGGGCTGCTGCGCAGTCCAACGGGAGCAAGCTCCCTCGCCACAGGGACTGGGGTGCAACCACGAGCATCAGGGTTGAACCTGCTGGCCTTTTTGCCCTCCTATCTACCAGCAAGGCCGGTCATTCAAACGGCTGTTTTCAGGTTGTTGCCCTCGCAAACGATCGAACGCATTTGCGCCCTTGAGCGCCTGTCGGCGCTCGGGTAATGTCATCAGACCCATAGGACAGAGCACGCCCATGACTTCCAAGCTGGAACAACTCAAGCAAATCACCACCGTCGTAGCCGATACCGGCGATTTCGAAGCTATCGCTCGGGTCAAACCGCAAGACGCCACCACCAACCCTTCCCTGCTGCTCAAGGCTGCGTCGATCCCGGCCTACGCCAAGCTGCTGGACGAGTGTGTCAAAGACTGCAACGGTGACGTGGGCCTGGCCAGCGATCGCTTTGCGGTCGCAGTGGGTCAAGAGATCCTGAAAGTAGTGCCGGGGCGCATTTCCACCGAGGTAGACGCGCGCCTGTCGTTCGACACCGACGCTGTACTCAAGCGTGCGCACCGCCTGATCGACCTGTACGAAAAGGCCGGTATTGGCCGCGACCGCGTGCTGATCAAGATCGCCTCCACCTGGGAAGGTATCCGCGCAGCAGAAAAGCTGGAAAAAGAAGGCATCCAGACCAACCTGACCCTGCTGTTCTCCTTCGCCCAGGCCGTGGCTTGCGCAGAAGCCGGCGTGTTCCTGATTTCGCCGTTCGTGGGCCGTATCTACGACTGGTACAAGAAGGCCAACGGCAGCGACTACACCGGTTCGGAAGACCCGGGCGTGCAGTCGGTGACGCGCATCTACAACTACTACAAGGCCAATGGCTACAAGACCGTGGTGATGGGCGCCAGCTTCCGCAACCTGAGCCAGATCGAAGAACTGGCCGGTTGTGATCGCCTGACCATCAGCCCGGACCTGCTGGAGAAACTGGCGGCCGACAACGGCAAGCTGGAGCGCAAGCTGGCTCCAGGCCACGCCGGTGAAGCGCGTGTGCATCTGACTGAAGCGCAGTTCCGTTGGGAGTCCAATGAGGACGCGATGGCGACTGAGAAGCTGGCGGAGGGGATTCGTCAGTTTGCTCGGGATCAGGAGAAGCTGGAGGCACTGCTGAGCGCCAAGTTGTAAGGCAGGCAGTAACAAAAAGGGCGATACCTGTGAGGGTATCGCCCTTTTTTGTGGTTGCCGGTTATGGCAACGAGTCTTGGGGTGTCTGAGCTGGCGCTATCGCAGGCAAGCCAGCTCCCACACAAGCCATATTCCTACCGAGGGATCAGTGGCGTTCGAGGGCGTTGACGAGGTCGTGGAACGCTTCGCGGTTGGACTCGTTCAAGCCCATCAGGATCTTGTGCGCTTCCAGCACCTTGACCCGCACCACTTCTTCGGACTGGTCCTGCGATGGCAGGTCGGTCAGGCATTCCGGGCACGGGATCGGACGGTCAACGATGTTGAACACCTGATCGAAACCCATGGACTGCAACAAACGGGTGATGTCTTCATGGGTGGTGACGACCGTGGGCAACAGGCCGACCTTCTGCCGAGACAGAATGGACAACTTGGCCAACAACCCAAGGGTGGTGCTGTCGATGCTGCGGGTTTCGGTCAGATCGATCACGATCGCCGAGAAGTTCAGCGCGGTGAAAATCCGCTCAATCGTCGCATCCAGCGCCGAACACAAGGTCAGGCGCACTTCACCGACAAACTTCAGGACAAAGGTCCCGTCTTGCTCGGCGAATTGGATTCTTCCGGTACTCATCAAAGATTCCTGCTCAACACCAATAGGGCGATATCATCCGGCATCTCCCCCAGCGTGGCCAATCCAAACACTTGCCGCAGGCCATCCAGGCTGCCGCCCGCCGACTTGACCTTTTGGGGCAAGGCGGCTTCTTTCTCCTTGAGTGTAGGCTCTGGAAGCAAGTCCAGGATACCGTCGGACATCAGCGTCAGGCTGAAGGTCGGCGGCAGCTCCAGGATGTGATCTTCGTAGGTGGCTTCATTGAACAAGCCTACGGGCAGACCACGTCCTTCCAGGTAGCGCACACTGTCAGGCGTATACAAAACAGGCATCGGCAGGTGACCGCCAATACTGTAGGTCAAAAGACCGGTTTCTTCATCAATCACGCCGCCGACCATCGTCACGTGCTTGCCCAGCTTGCAGCTGATCAAACCTCGGTTGATGTGGCCCAGCACCTCGGATGGCGTGAACTCCGGCAAGGTGCCATTGCGCTTGGATTCGAACAGCAACCGCGTGGTCATGAACTTCAACAGCACGGTGACAAACGCGGAAGAGGCGCCGTGGCCGGAGACGTCGGCCAGATAGAACGCGACACGGCGCTCATCCACACGGAAATAATCGACAAAATCACCCGACAGGTACAACGACGGGATGATCTGGTGGGCAAACTGGAATTCGTCGATGGTCCACGGGCTCACCGGCAACATGTTCATCTGCACCTGGCGACCGGCGTTCTGGTCTTCCTGGAGCAGGTTCAGGCTGGCTTCGAGTTCGCGGTTGGCGGTTTCGAGTTTTTCGCGGTAGCGCTGGTTTTCCAGGAGCAGGCGTGCACGATCCAGGGCACGGCGCACCGAGTGCTCCAGCACCGCCAGGTCTTCCAGGGGTTTGATCAGGTAGTCGGCAGCGCCCAGGCGCAGGGCCTCGACCGCGTCGTTCATCACCCCGGCACCAGACACCACAATCACCGGCGTCTGCGGCGCAAGCTCAGTCACCTGGCGAATCAGCTCCAGGCCGCCCATCTGGGGCATGCGCAGGTCGCAGATCACAAGGTCGGGCTTGTCGCGCTCGAATACCTGGAGACCCTGTTGGCCATTACTGGCCTGCAGGACGCTGAAGCCACTGTCTTCCAAATAGGCCGCGAGACTCGCGCGCACTACTTCGTCGTCATCGATTATCAGCAGCGTGGCACTGGTTTTTTGCATGTGGGCAAACGGCGCCAGAATTAGGTTGGCGTAGGCAGCTCGGCAATGGCCGGACTCACACTACTGGATTCGCTTTCTAGCCACTCTGTCCTACAAAGCACGGGCTTTTGGCCTACGCACAACTGTAAAGCAGAGGTGCCCTTCTAAGGCGCAGACGGTACTCCCATCCGTCAGGGGTTTCAAGCTCATGCCGATGGTCGCCGGGCGTCTTTACATCGCAAATCACTGGGAGTTATAAGAACAGGCAATACCACAACACAAAGTAAGGATGGAACCCGTGAGCGAACACGAGCGCGACTACGCCGAAAAACGCGATTTCATCCGCATGCGAGTGGATGCCGATGTGTCTTTGATCCACGCCGGGCAAGAGATTGCTGGGGTTTGCGTGGACCTTTCCAGCTCCGGCATGCAGGTGCAGGCGCCGCGCCAATTCCAGGTAGGCGACACACTGACCGTACGCATCGATTCCGAGCACACCGCCCTCGCGGGGCTGGAAGCGGACACCGAGGTAGTCTGGACCAAGACAAACGGTCCAGACCAGCACCTGGGCCTCAAGATCTTGAAAATGCGCTGAAATCCGCGCACAAAAAAAGGCGACCCTCACGGTCGCCTTTTTTCATTTCAAGACGTCACGGCTTAAAAGTCATCAACAACCTTGCCGTCCTTGACCTTGAACTCGCGGTTCTGCAAGTAGGCGTTGCGGATGAAGGTGTATTTGTCGCCGGTGATCAGCTTCTCGCTGTCGAGCAAGCTGGCACGGACATCAACCACGTTCAGGCCGAAGGTGCTGTTGCGCCAGCCGATATCGTTCATGTAGCGGTACGGCTGGGTGTAGCTGTCGACGTACTTGGATGGCGCGTCACGCAAGGTGCTCGGGCCCAGCAACGGCAGCATCACGTAAGGCCCGCTGCCCACGCCCCAGTAGCCGAGGGTCTGGCCGAAGTCTTCATCACTGCGTTGCAGCCCCATTTTGGTGCCGACGTCGATAAAGCCCAGCACGCCAAACGTGGTGTTCATCAACAAGCGCGCCGTGTCCACACCCGCCGCATGCGGCTTGAGCTGCAGCACATTGTTGGCCAGGTTGCCGACATCGCCGATATTGCGGAAGAAGTTATGAACGCCATCCTGCATGAATTGCGGGGTGACGAACTGATAGCCTTGGGCCAATGGCTTGAGGGCATAGGTATCAACGGTGTCGTTAAAGGTGAAGATCGGGCGGTTCACGCTTTCCCAGGGATCATCTTCCGAGGCGGCCTGTGCGGCGAACGGGGCCAGCAGGACAGTGGCACACACCGACAGCTGAGCGAAGTAGTGGCTCCAGCGCATAGCTTTTGCTCCTTGAATGGTCTGTCATGGGCGCTATGCCCTGAATAAGGCCGTGAGTATATGACGGAAGTGTCCATTTAGGCAGCAGCTGGGAAAAGTCATGCCGTAAATGCACAAAATTCCTACAATTAAAGCCGGGTGTCATCGGCTTGTCATCCCGCGCCGATAGGGTCAGAGCTATTTCAGGGAAGTCCCCATGCCTCACGCCGAGATTGCCATTGCCAGCGCGCCTGCCTTGACTGCCGTTCTGTTTGGCCTGAGTGGTTGCCTGGTGGACTTCGGTTCCCAAGCACGCAGCGATTCGCCCTCGCTCGATTCCCTGGCCACCCCCGGCGCCCTGAAAATCCTGCGCAGCCTGCAAGAGCAGGGCGTGCCCTGCGCCTGGCTGGACGAACTCCCCGCCTCGATTACCACGCCATTGGCCACGGTGCTGCCCAACTGGCTGAAAGCAACATCGCCCTCCTCCATTCGCTGGCCTGCACCTCACGCCTGCTGGCAGGCCTTGATGGAATTGAACATCGAACGCCTCGAAGGCTGTGTGCTGGTCAGCGGCGAACCGCGCTTGCTGCAATCGGGGCTCAACGCCGGCCTGTGGACGATAGGCCTGGCGTCCTGCGGCTCGCTGTGCGGCATCCCCCCGGAACAATGGCAGGCGTTGAGCGAGCAAGAGCGCGAGCACAAGCGCGGCAAGGCCACCGTGGCCCTGTACGGGCTGGGCGTGCATTCGGTGATCGACCACCTGGGCGAGCTCGGCACCTGCCTGGCCGACATCAGCCTGCGCCAGCTCAAAGGCGAGAAGCCCTGATCGAGATCATGCACAGTCGGCGCAGGTGGATTAGTCTACAGGTCAGTCCGTAGACCTTTCTCGGCGTGCCGCGGTCTATGCCAGTGCCTATCGATAAAAGGAAACACGTCATGCCTGATCGCAAAAAACTGGAAGAACAGGTCGAGATCCTGCGCGGGCAGTTGGAACAGGAACCGCCCCTTTCGGAAGAAAAACGTGCAGCACTGGAAGCTTTGATTGCCAAATTCGAGCTACAACTGGAACTTGAACCGGCGACCCAGACACCCAGTATTTCCGACGATGTGAATCAAGCGGCCATAGAGTTCGACGCTGAGCACCCGCTGATTTCTGGGACATTGCGCAACATCATGATCACCCTGGGCAACATCGGGATCTGACTCAGGTTTCAGCCAGAGACAGAAACCAATGTGGGAGCGGGCTTGCTCGCGAAGGCGGCGTGTCAGTCAACAGATTCATTGGCTGATCTACCGCATTCGCGAGCAAGCCCGCTCCCACATTTAGTTCTGCGTGAAGGCTATTGGCGGGCCAGACGCACGTTCTGGAACGCCACATCCTCAGTACTGCGATAAGGGTTGATATCCAACCCACCACGCCGCACATAACGCGCATACACCGTCAATTTCTCAGGCTTGAGCAAACGTTGCAGGTCGAGAAAGATCCGCTCCACACACTGCTCGTGGAAGTCCGAGTGCTGGCGAAAGCTCACGATGTATTCCAACAGGCTGGCGTGATCCAGTGCGGATCCGCGGTACTCCACCACCACGCTGCCCCAGTCGGGCTGGCTGGTCACCGGGCAGTTGGATTTGAGCAGGTGGCTGTGCACGCTCTCCTCGACAATGCGCGAAGCATCGCAACGCAGCAGCTCCGGGCGCGGATGCTCGTAGTTGCTGACGCTGATGTCCAGCTCATCGATGCACACGCCCGGCAACGCCATCACGCCTTCGGCCTCGATCTCGGCCAAGCTGCGGATGCGCACACTGACCGGCTTGCCGGCAGCGGCGCTGAGGTCGGTGCGCAGGGTCGCTTCCAGGCTCGCCGTGTCGGCGAACGCGGTCTGGTTCAGCGAGTTGAGATACAGCTTGAAGGACTTGGACTCGATGATATTCGGCGAGTCAGCCGGGATGCTGAACTCACCGATGGCCACCACCGGCTTGCCCGACGGCAGCAGCCAGGACAGTTCGAAGCAGTTCCAGAAGTCCACGCCCTTGTAAGGCAGGGTCTCGGCGCTCAGGCCCAGCTCGGCCCATTTCGCGGCACGAGGGATCGGAAACAGCAACGACGGGGTGTAGGTGGAGATGTATTCACTGGACTTGCCCAGCGGCGAATGTTCGGCTGCGGGATGCATGGCGGAAACCTGGCTAAATAAACGCCGCCAGTCTACCAGCCTTTGCCCCCGCCTTTGCGGCCTACTCGACGTTCAGCTCTCCCACCATGCCCGCCTGGTAATGCCCTGGCAGGTTACAGGCAAACTCCAGGCCCGTGGACTGGGTGAAGGTCCAGGTCAACTCGGCGGTTTTCCCAGGCTCGACCAACACACTGTTGGGATCATCGTGTTTCATCATTGCGCCATGGCCCATGGCACTGTGATCCATCTTGCCCATGCCAGTGGCGGTGAGCATGCCACTCGCCTGCATCTGCAACATTTCCTTCTGGTGTTCGGCATGCATCGCCGCGTCGCCCAAGTTGAATTCGTGAAGCAGCTGGCCTTTATTGACCAAGACAAAGCGCACGGTCTCACCGGCTTTTACGTCCAACGACTTGGGCGAAAAGGAAATATCCTGCAAGGTCACTTCCACGGTGCGCGTGGCCTGAGCGGCCGGTGCCGCGTGGCCGAATGCATAGGTATGCGCCGAGTCGGCCATCGCAGCAAAACTCGCCACCAACAGGCAACCCGCCAATAACAGGGGTGTACGCAACGCCATCTCAACTCTCCAAAAATGTGTAACACGCTGAACAGCACTCTAAGATGGGGCTGCTGCCAGCCAGCTGACTGCTAGATTACAACTTTGTCAGGTTGCGCCCCTACCTTGGAACCTACGGTATAAAGCGCCTCGTGCACCGCCACTCAGAGCCGCCCATGAAACTGCTGATCGTCGAAGACCAACCGAAAACCGGCCATTACCTGCGCCAGGGCCTGGCCGAAGCCGGCTTTACCACCGAGCTGGCGGCCGACGGCACCAGCGGCCAGCACCTGGCACTGACCGGTGACTACGATCTGCTGATTCTCGACGTCATGCTACCCGGTCGCGATGGCTGGCAAATCCTGCAAGCGGTGCGCAGCGCCGGCCTGGAGACGCCGGTGCTGTTCCTTACCGCCCGCGACGCCGTGGAAGACCGCGTACACGGCCTGGAACTGGGCGCCGATGATTACCTGGTCAAGCCTTTCGCCTTTTCCGAACTGCTGGCTCGGGTGCGCAGCCTGTTGCGCCGTGGCAGCAGCGCGCCACAGGAAACCGCCCTGCAACTGGCCGACTTGCGCCTGGACCTCATCCGCCGCCGCGTCGAGCGGGACGGCCAGCGCATCGACCTCACGGCCAAGGAGTTCGCCCTGCTGGAGCTGTTGCTACGCCGCCAAGGCGAAGTGCTGCCCAAATCGCTGATCGCCTCCCAGGTCTGGGACATGAACTTCGACAGCGACACCAACATTATCGAAGTGGCGATCCGCCGCCTGCGCCTGAAAATCGACGACAACTTCCCCAACAAGTTGATCCACACCGTGCGCGGCATGGGTTACGTGCTGGAGGAGCGCTTCAATTGATCCAGCGCCTGTCCCTGGCCAGCCGCCTGGCACTGTTGTTTGCGGCGTGTACCGCGGTGGTCTCGTTGCTCGCCGGCGTGCTGTTCAACCGCGCCAGCGAGGCGCACTTCATCGAGCTGGACCAACAACAGCTCGACAGCCAGCTCGTGGCCCTGCGCAGCACCTTGCAAGGTGTGGACTCGCCCGAATCCTTTGCCCGTCGCGAAGCGCAACTGCGCGCCGAACTCAGCCACCAACCCGACCTCACGCTGCGCATTACCCGCGCGGGCCAGCGCTGGTTCGACGGCGTACCCGGCATGACCTTGCCCGAGGCCCCCGGCCTGCACAGCCTGCAAGACGCCGGTACGGACTACCGGGTGTACAACGCGCCGTTGATGGCCGGCACACCTGACTCGCCACAGCTGAGCCTGATGCTCGACATCACCCACCACCAGCACTTCCTGCAACGCATGCAGCACCTGATCTGGCTGACCGTTGGCCTCTCGGCACTCGCCACCGCCTTGCTGGGTGCCTGGGCCGCGCGCAGTGGGTTGCGGCCGTTGCGGCGCATGGGTGAAGTGGCGGCAGGCGTATCGGCCCACTCCCTGACCCAACGCCTGCCCCAGGAGCAGATGCCGGCGGAATTGGCCGAACTGGCCCAAGCCTTCAATGCCATGCTCGGCCGCCTGGACGATGCCTTCCAGCGCCTCTCGGCGTTCTCCGCCGATATCGCCCATGAGCTGCGCACACCGCTGTCGAACCTGCTGACCCACACCCAGGTCATCCTCACCCAGCCGCGCCCGCTGGAGGACTACCGCGAAGCGCTGCACAGCAATCTGGAAGAGCTGCAATGGATGGCGCAATTGGTCAACGACATGCTGTACCTGGCCAAGGCGGACCACGGCTTGCTGATGCCCAGGCGTGAGCCCTTGGCATTGGCCGATGAAGTGGACACGTTGCTGGAGTTTTTTGCATTGCTGGCGGAAGACGCCCAGGTCGGCCTGGTGCGTGAAGGCTCTGCACATACGGTAGGCGATCGCGGCATGTTGCGTCGGGCGCTGTCGAATCTGCTGGATAACGCCTTGCGGTTTACGCCGACAGGGGGTGAGGTGCGGGTGAGGATAGAGGAAGGCGTGAGGCTGACCGTTGAAAATACCGGGGACGGTATTCCAGCGGCGTTGCTGCCGAGGCTGTTTGACCGATTCTATCGGGCGGACCCGGCGCGTCATGAGGGCAGCAGCGAGCATGCGGGGTTGGGGCTGGCAATTACCCAGTCGATTGTGCGGGCCCATGGCGGGCGGATTTTTTGTGAGTCGGGGAAGGGTTGGACCAGGTTTGTGATTGAGTTGCCACAGCTAGCTTGATGCAAGCAGTGCCGGCTCCTTCGCGAGCAAGCCCGCTCCCACATTTGACCGCATTTCAAAAGGTGTACGCGGACAAATGTGGGAGCGGGCTTGCTCGCGAAAGCGGTCTAAAGGCTTACGAATATCTCAGGGCATGCGCCGGCTCAATCTTCGCCGCCCGATACGCCGGATACAGCGTCGCCAAAAAGCTCAACACAAACCCCGCCGTGCAAATCAGCAGCACATCCCCACCCTGCAGCTCCGAAGGCAGGTTGCTGACAAAGTACACGTCCGAGCTGAAGATATGCTGCCCGGTCACCCGCTCCATCCAGCCCACCAGCGCACTCACGTTCAGCGCCGCAATCACCCCCAGCACGCCGCCGATCAAGGTGCCGACGATGCCGATCACCGTGCCCTGCACCATGAAGATCGCCATGATCTGCCGTGGCGTGGCGCCAATGGTGCGCAGGATGGCGATGTCGGCGCCCTTGTCGTTCACCACCATGATCAGGGTGGCGATGATGTTGAACGCCGCCACGGCGACGATCATCAGCAACAGCAAGCCGATCATGGTTTTTTCCATCTTCATGGCGCTGAACAGGCTGCCCTGAGTGTGGGTCCAGTCGTCCGCCTTGTAGGCGGTGCCCAGGCTGCCGGCGATATCCGCCGAGACCTTGGGCGCCGCATACAGGTCTTTCACCGCCAGGCGCACGCTTTGCACCTGGTTCGGCTGCCAATGCTGGATCTCTGCCGCGTCGGCCATGTGGATCAAGGCCATTGAGCCATCCAGCTCGGCGCCGACCTTGAAGATACCGACCACATTCAGACGCTGCATGCGCGGGGTGATCCCCCCCGGTGCCGTGCTGATTTCCGGGACGATCAGGGTCAGCTTGTCGCCCACATTCAAGCGAAAGCGTCGGGCGGTGATTTCACCGACCACCACGCCGAACTCGCCGGGTTTCAGGTCCTCCAGCTTGCCCTGCACGATGTGCTGGGCCACGATCGACACCTTGCCTTCCTGGGCCGGGTCGACGCCGCTGATCTCAATCGGCTGCATCGCGCCCTTGTAGGAGAACATGCCATCCATCTGCGTGAACGGTACTGCGGCGGTCACTTCAGGATTCTTCATCGCAGCAGCGGCCACTGGCTGCCAGTCGTCAATCGGGTTCACGCCGACGATGGTAGCGTGGGGCACCATGCCGAGGATGCGTGAGCTCATTTCGCGCTGGAAGCCGTTCATCACCGACAACACCACGATCATCGCCAACACACCCAGGGCGAGGCCGATCATCGAGGTCATCGAGATAAACGAAACAAAACGGTTGCGGCGCTTGGCGCGGGTATAGCGCGTGCCGATGAAAATCGATAACGGTCTGAACATTCGCGGGCACCGTTGGAAAAATAGAAAACCCGATGTCAGACACCGGGCTTGAAACAGGTCAGATGGCGACCAGATGACCTTCCTGCAGGTGCAACACACGGTCCATCTGGCGGGCCATGCTCATGTCATGGGTCACCACCAGGAACGCGGTGCGCATCTGCGTGCTCAGTTCCAGCATCAAGTCCTTGATGCCCTGGGCGGTGTGGGAGTCGAGGTTGCCGGTCGGCTCATCGAGCATCACCAGGCCCGGGTTGTTCACCAGGGCGCGGGCGATGGCCACACGCTGGCGCTCGCCGCCGGACAGTTCGGCTGGCTTGTGCTCCAGACGATGGCCGAGGCCGACGCGTTCCAGCAGCGCCTTGGCACGCTGGCGCGCTTCCGGGATGGCGGTCTTGCCGATCAACAGCGGCATGCACACGTTCTCCAGGGCGGTGAACTCGGGCAGCAAGTGGTGGAACTGGTACACAAAACCGAGGGAACGGTTGCGCAACTGGCCACGGGCCTTTTCACCAAGGGCCGACAGTTCTTCCCCGGCCAGCCATACGCTGCCCTGGGACGGCGTATCAAGGCCGCCCAACAGGTTCAGCAAGGTACTTTTGCCAGAGCCGGAACTGCCGACAATCGCCACGCGCTCGCCCGGGTGCAACTCCAGTTGCAGGTTGGACAGCACCACCACCGACTCCGGGCCTTCCTCGTAGGATTTGCCCAGGTTGCGGCAGCTCAAGATTGCTTTTTCACTCATGCCCGATTCACTCATAACGTAAGGCCTGTGCTGGTTGGGTGCGTGCCGCGCGCCAGGCTGGATACAGGGTGGCAAGGAAACTCAATACCAACGCGGCGCCGCCCACCATCAACACGTCCTGGGCCTGTACCTGGGACGGCAAGTAGTCGATGAAGTAGACGTCGGCGTTGAGAAACTTGTGGCCGATCAGGGTTTCGAGGCCGGCAATGGCGGCGCTGACGTTCAGCGCGGCGAGGATGCCGACGGCGGTGCCGATCAGGGTACCGACCACGCCAATCACCGTGCCCTGCACCATGAAGATCGCCATGATCTGCCCCGGCGTGGCGCCAAGGGTGCGCAGGATGGCGATGTCGCCTTTCTTGTCATTCACCACCATCACCAGCGTGGAGATGATATTGAACGCGGCCACGGCAACGATCAGCAGCAACAGCAGGCCGATCATGGCTTTTTCCATGCGGATGGCCTGGTACAGGTTGCCGTGGGTGCGGGTCCAGTCGCGGGCGTAGTATTGGGATTCGCCCAGGTGCTGGGCGATTTCCCACGAGGTGCGCGGGGCGTCGAACAGGTCATTGAACTTGAGGCGCAGGCCCTGCACCTGGTCCGGCTTCCAGCGATGCAGACGGGCCAGGTCGGTGAGGTTGGTCAGGCCGAGGTAGCCGTCGATCTCGCCAGCGCCAACGTGGAAAGTGCCGACCACGGTAAAGCGCTTCATGCGCGGGAACATGCCAGCCGGGGTCACGGTGACTTCCGGGGCGACGAAGGTCAGCTTGTCGCCCAGGTTCACACCGAGCTTGGCCGCGGCCTTGTCACCGATCACGATGCCGAACTCGCCGGGGGCCAAGTCATCGAGTTTGCCCGACAACATGAACTTGTCGATGATCGAGACGTTGCGCTCCTGGGCCGGGTCGATGGCATTGAGCAGAATCTTCTGCACCTTGCCGTCGTTGGTCAGCAACCCCTGCATCTGGGTAAATGGCGCGACGGCCAGCACCTTGGGGTTCTGCTTGACCTTGTCGGCCAGGCTTTGCCAGTCACTGATGGGCGCATCGCCCTCGATGGTCGCGTGGGGCACCATGCCCAGCACGCGGGTACGCATCTCATGATCGAAGCCGTTCATCACCGACAGCACCACGATCATCACGACCACGCCCAAGGCGAGCCCGATCATCGAGGTCAAGGAAATGAACGACACAAAAT
The DNA here is from genome assembly GCF_003852405.1 of Pseudomonas sp. KBW05. Lineage (GTDB taxonomy): Bacteria > Pseudomonadota > Gammaproteobacteria > Pseudomonadales > Pseudomonadaceae > Aquipseudomonas. The sequence goes on along the minus strand of NZ_QAJM01000024.1, from coordinate 74,513 downwards.
GATTGCGACGCTTTGCACGGGTATAACGCGTGCCGATAAATACGAAGAGAGGTCTGAACATGTCGGGGCTTGTTCGGAGGAAAAGAAGACGTCCCGGTGGCGGGGTCTGGTAAGCAGCTTTACACTCAGACCATTAACGCTAGCTGGGGTTCGCCATGTCGACATTAGATGAAGAAGAGCGCCGCGAATACTACCGTATCGACGACATGATCGCACTTCAAATCAAAAGCCTGTCCGCCCCTGAAGCGGCGAGCAAGGAAGTGTTGCAGGATGAGTCGCCGCTGTTCAATTTGCTCAGCGAACTGCACCTCAGCGAATTCGAAGCCCAGCACCTGCTGCGCCAGATCAGCGAGAAGGATCGCAGCCTCGCCGCCTTCCTCAAAGTCCAGAACAAGCGCCTGGACCTGCTCAGCCAGGTCATGGCGCAAAGCCTGCGCACGGCCGTTGGCGAGCCGCAGCCGGTGATCATTTCCGAAGGCGGCATCGACTTCCAACACCCTACCCCCCTCGCCCCCGGCGCACACCTGGCGGTCAAGCTGGTGCTGATGCCCCAGGCGCTCGGCCTGCTGCTGCGCGCACGGGTCACCCATTGCGATCCTAAAGGCGCTGGCTTTGACGTGGGCACGGAGTTCGAATCCATGACCGACGCCCAGCGCCAGCTGCTCGCCCGCTACATCCTGCAGAAACAAGCCCAGGAACGCCGCCTGGCGCGGGAACAAAGCGACGCCCAAGACACCTGAATAGCATTCACCCCGCCAGACACGCTGGCGCATAGGAGCAACTGTGACCCTGATTTACGGCCACCGCGGTGCCAAAGGCGAAGCACCGGAAAACACCCTGACCAGTTTTCAGGAATGCCTCAAGCACGGCGTACGCCGCTGCGAACTGGACCTGCACCTGTCCATGGACGGAGAGTTGATGGTCATCCACGACCCGACCCTCAAGCGCACCACCGACCGGCGCGGCAAAGTCGTCGAGTACTCGGCAGCGGACCTGGTGAAGATGGACGCCCGCAAAGGCGGCCCGGGTTGGGTCAAACCGTGCCCGATCCCACGCCTGGAAGAGTTGTTCGAGCAGTGCGACTTCGATCACTGGCAACTGGAAGTCAAAAGCGCCTCACGCACCCGCGCAGCCACTACCGTGCTGGCGATTCGCGAGATGGCCGTGCGCCACGGCCTGATGGACAAGGTCACGGTCACGTCAAGTTCGCGGGAAGTGCTGAAAGCGGCGGTTGAACTCACCCCCGACCTGTCGCGCGGGCTGGTGGCCGAATACGCCTGGCTCGACCCGCTGAAGGTCGCGCAAAACTACGGCTGTGAGATTCTGGCGTTGAACTGGACGTTGTGCACCCCTGAGCGTCTGGAGAAAGCCCAGCGCCAGGGCCTGCACGTGTCCGTGTGGACGGTCAACGAACCTGCGCTGATGCGCAGGCTCGCCGACTTCGGCGTAGATAGCCTGATTACAGACTTTCCCGGTTTGGCCACTGCCACCCTCGAGAATTACTGAAATCGGTCTCCCCGGCCGGCTCAGGCCACCGGCCGGAGCCGCTCAAAAAAGCCGGTTGAGGCCGTCGTAGGCAGCTACCCGATAGGCTTCAGCCATGGTCGGGTAGTTGAACGTGGTGTTCACAAAATACTTGAGGGTATTTTGCTCGCCCGGCTGGTTCATGATGGCCTGGCCGATGTGCACGATCTCCGACGCCTGGTAGCCGAAGCAATGCACGCCGAGGACTTCCAGGGTTTCCCGGTGGAACAGGATCTTCAGCATGCCTTGCGGCTCGCCGGCGATCTGCGCACGCGCCATGCTCTTGAAGAACGCCTTGCCCACTTCGTAAGGCACCTTGGCCTTGGTCAGCTCGTGCTCGTTCTTGCCGATCGAGCTGATCTCGGGAATGGTGTAGATCCCTGTCGGCACGTCGTTCACATAACGCCAGCTGCCGTTGTCGACGATGCTGCCAGCGGCCGAACGGCCCTGGTCATGCGCCGCACTGGCCAGGCTCGGCCAGCCGATCACGTCGCCGGCGCCGTAGATGTTCGGCACGCAGGTGCGGTAGTTCTCGTCCACCTCGATCTGGCCACGGCCGTTGACCTTGACCCCGATGTTTTCCATGCCCAGCTTGTCGGTGTTGCCGGTACGGCCGTTGCACCACAGCAAGGCATCGGCCTTGATTTTCTTGCCGGACTTGAGGTGCAGGATCACCCCGTTGTCCAGGCCTTCGACCCGCTCATACTCTTCGTTATGGCGCACGGTGATGTTGTTGTTGCTGAAGTGGTAGCTCAACGCCTGGGAAATTTCCGAGTCGAGGAAGCTCAGCAACTGGTCGCGGTTGTCCACCAGCTCCACCAGTACACCCAGGCCGCTGAAGATCGAGGCGTATTCACAGCCGATTACGCCGGCGCCGTAGATAATCAGTTTGCGCGGGGTGTGGCCCAGGCTGAGGATGGTGTCGCTATCGTAGATACGCGGGTGGTGGAAATCGATATCGGCCGGGCGATACGGGCGCGAACCGGTGGCGATGATGATGTGCTTGGCCACCAGCTTCTCGACCACGCCATTGGGGCAGACCACTTCGACGGTTTGCTCGTCGGCGAAGCTGCCGGTGCCGAAGAACAGGTCGACACGGTTACGGGCGTAGTAACCGGTGCGCGAGGCCACTTGCTTGGAGATGACTTTCTCGGCGCTTTTCAGCACGTCCGGGAACGAGAACCAGCGCGGCTCACCAATGGCCCGGAACATCGGGTTGGTGTTGAACTGCATGATCTGGCGCACCGAGTGACGCAAAGCCTTGGACGGGATGGTACCCAGGTGGGTGCAGTTACCGCCGACCTGGCGACGGCTATCGACCATCGCCACCTTGCGCCCTGCCTTCGCGGCGTTCATCGCCGCACCTTCTCCAGCCGGGCCGGAACCCAGTACCACCACGTCGTAGTTGTAGACAGCCATGCGTACTCCTCAGAACAGGCCAGGCGTACGGTTGGACGCCTGGCTAAATCATGCCGCGGCCAGCGGTCATGAAGGACATTTTGGCTCAAGTGTGTGAACCGGGGCACAGTCTATATAAGGCTCAACGCCGCGCACATTAACCCTTGGTCGCGTCGTAGGCCAGTCTTGCCGTTACTACAGCGTAAGGAAATTGCAATTACACTGCCAGCAAGCACCTTTGCAGGACGGGCCATTATGCGGCATGTCGCTTTCTGTTTATTGATGATGTTGTCGGTCATGGTTCAAGCCAATGAAGCCGACCGGCTCAGGCAAGCCGGTTTTCCTGCGCAATCACGTGAGCTGGCCTTGAAAAACCAGGTGGTGCTGACCTACCTCTGGGCGGATGTCTACGCGGCAGCGCTGTATGCCCCGGCCGAGGTGCGCGCCAAGCTCGCCTGGGCGCAGCAAAAGGCCCTGCGCCTGGAGCTGTATTACTTTCGCGATATCGACCGTGGCGATGTGATCAAGGCGGCCAATACCACGCTGGAGCGCCAGCGGGTCAGCGCACGATTGAAACCCGAGGTAGAAAAATTACATGCCCGCTTTCGCGACATCCAGAAGGGTGATCGGTATGCGCTGGATTTTCGCCCTGGGCGTGGGTTGAATCTGGAAATCAATGGGGAGGTGGTGTTCAGCAGCACCGATGAAGAACTGGCGCGGGCTTACCTGGGGATTTGGTTGGCGCCCAAGGGGTTGTCGGAGGGGTTGCTGAATTGAGGGTGTGTCAGTGCTGCCGCCATCGCGGGCAAGCCCGCTCCCACAGGTGAATGGATTCACAAATGGAAATGTGTGAACCCGGTCCAATGTGGGAGCTGGCTTGCCTGCGATGAGGCCCCTACAGCCCCCACAAAACCTTCAGGCATAAAAAAGCCCCGAACCAGTCGGGGCTTTTTCATTCAGCGCAAAGGCTTAGCGCGGAAACGCAGGCGGGTTGACCCCGGCCATATCTTCCATCACGCGAACCACCTGGCAGCTGTAGCCGAACTCGTTGTCGTACCACACGTACAGCACAACACGGTTGTCCTGGGTAATGGTCGCCTCGGCGTCCACCACACCGGCGTGGCGCGAGCCCACGAAGTCGGTGGAAACCACTTCCTGCGAGTTGACGAAGTCGATTTGCTTATGCAGATCGGAGTGCAGCGCCATGAAGCGCAGGTACTCGTTCATCTCTTCACGGGTGGCGGCTTTCTCAAGGTTCAGGTTGAGAATGGCCATCGACACGTTTGGCGTCGGCACGCGGATCGCGTTACCGGTCAGCTTGCCGGCCAGCTCAGGCAGGGCCTTGGCAGCAGCGGTGGCAGCACCGGTCTCGGTGATCACCATGTTCAACGCAGCGCTACGGCCACGGCGATCGCCCTTGTGGAAGTTGTCGATCAGGTTCTGGTCGTTGGTGTACGAGTGAACCGTCTCAACGTGACCGTTGACGATACCGAACTTGTCATTCACAGCCTTCAGCACCGGCACGATGGCGTTGGTGGTGCAGGAAGCGGCGGACACGATCTTGTCGTCAGCGGTGATTTCGCCATGGTTGATGCCGTGAACGATGTTCTTCAGCTTGCCCTTGCCCGGAGCGGTCAGGACAACGCGGTCGATACCCGGGCAGGCCAAGTGTTGGCCCAGGCCTTCGGCATCACGCCATACGCCGGTGTTGTCCACCAGCAGCGCGTCTTTGATGCCGTACTGGGTGTAGTCCACTTCAGCCGGGTTCTTCGCGTAGATCACCTGGATCAGGTTACCGTTGGCGGTGATGGTGTTGTTTTCTTCGTCGATGACGATGGTGCCGTTGAACGGACCGTGTACCGAGTCTCGACGCAAGAGGCTCGCGCGTTTGGTCAGGTCATTGTCGGCGCCTTTGCGCACCACGATGGCACGCAGACGCAGGCCGTCGCCGCCGCCGGTTTTTTCGATGAGGATGCGCGCCAGCAGACGGCCGATACGACCGAAGCCGTACAGCACAACGTCGGTGCCTTTACGGGCAGCGGCGTTTTGCTGGCCAACCACATCGGCCATTTCTTCACGCACGAACTGCTCGGCGGTACGCCCAGCGCCTTCCTTGCGGAATTTATAGGCCAACTTGCCCAGGTCTACCGAAGCCGCGCCGAGCTTGAGCTCGCTCATGGCCTTGAGCAGTGGGAATGTTTCGTGGACGGAGAGTTCGCTGTCGTCGGCAGAACGGTGACGCGCAAAGCGGTGGGCTTTGAGAATCGCGATGACAGACTGGTTGATCAGGCTGCGGCCATAGATCGAGCTCACCACATTGTTATTGCGGTACAGCTGGCCGATAAGCGGAATCATCGCTTCTGCGAGTGCTTCACGGTCGATCCATTCACCAAGACACTGGTCGGGCTTCTGAGTCACGGGAACCTTCCACATGTAGGGGCAGAAAAAAGGGGCTACATTATGCCGCCCGACCGGCCTCGGAGCAATGCGCCCCAGGCAACAAAAAGTGCTTGCGAAAAAAACGCACCCCGCTGGAGCCCAGTAAATACGCGGGTTCCAGAAGGCCACCAGTTAAGCGAAGCTCACGACTTGTCCGTAACCCTCCGAAAACCTGAGCAGTTTTGGCACTACATAATGAGTCAAAACCCGCCTTTGTTTGTCTTAGCCACTACATTTCCTACAAACCGTAATAGGCTCAGTCAGCAACTGACAGACGGCGCCTAGGACCGTTACAATTACCGACTTTGTCGCAACGCTTGGAGCTCAACCTTCCGTGCCCGTCCTGCGTCTACCGCTTCTCCCTGCTGCGGCAGGCAAACAGCACTGGGGCAACCTGCCCGGTGCCGCCCTGAGCCTGGCCATTGCCGAGGCTGCCAGCGCAGCCAAGCGCTTTACCCTGCTGCTGACCGCCGACAGCCAAAGCGCCGAACGGTTGGAGCAGGAGCTGAGCTTCTTCGCCCCCGATTTGCCGGTGCTGCATTTTCCCGACTGGGAAACCCTGCCCTACGACCTGTTCTCGCCGCACCAGGACATCATCTCCCAGCGCATCGCCAGCCTCTACCGTCTGCCGGAACTGGCCCACGGCGTGCTGGTGGTGCCGATCACCACAGCCCTGCATCGCCTGGCGCCGACCAAATTCCTGCTGGGCAGCAGCCTGGTGCTGGATATCGGCCAGAAGCTCGATGTCGAGCAGATGCGCACACGCCTGGAAGCCAGCGGCTACCGTTGCGTGGACACGGTGTACGAGCACGGTGAGTTCGCGGTGCGCGGTGCACTGATCGACCTGTTCCCGATGGGCAGCAAACTGCCCTATCGCATCGACCTGTTCGACGACGAAATCGAGACCCTGCGCACCTTCGACCCGGAAAACCAGCGCTCCATCGACAAGGTGGATTCGGTCAAGCTGCTGCCCGCACGGGAATTCCCGCTGCAAAAAGACGCGGTCACCCGCTTCAAGGCACGCTTCCGTGAACGCTTTGACGTGGACTTCCGTCGTTGCCCGATCTTCCAGGACTTGAGCAGCGGGATTACACCCGCCGGTATCGAGTACTACCTGCCGCTGTTCTTCGACGAAACCTCCACGCTGTTCGATTACCTGCCCCAGGACACCCAAGTGTTCTCACTGCCGGGCATCGAGCAAGCGGCGGAAAACTTCTGGAACGACGTGCGCAACCGCTACGAAGAGCGCCGCGTCGATCCGTCCCGGCCTTTATTGCCGCCCGCCGAGCTGTTCCTGCCGGTGGAAGACTGCTTCGCCCGCCTGAAAAGCTGGCCGCGCGTGGTCGCCAGTCAGCAGGACGTGGACGCCGGCAGTGGCCGTGAACGCTTCCCCGCGCAGGCGCTGCCTAACCTGGCGATTGAAGCCAAAGCCAACCAGCCACTGGAAGCGCTGTCCAACTTCCTCGGCGACTTCCCCGGCCGCGTGCTGTTTACCGCCGAATCCGCCGGCCGCCGCGAAGTCCTGCTGGAGCTGCTGGAACGCCTGAAGCTGCGGCCAAAAACCGTCGACAGCTGGCCGGACTTCGTCAAAGGCAAAGACCGCCTGGCGATCACCATTGCACCGCTGGACGAAGGTTTGCTGCTGGATGACCCGGCGCTGGCACTGATCGCCGAGAGCCCGCTGTTCGGCCAACGCGTGATGCAGCGCCGCCGCCGGGAAAAACGCGCCGACGCCAACAACGACGCAGTCATCAAGAACCTCACCGAACTGCGCGAGGGCGCGCCGGTGGTGCACATTGACCATGGCGTCGGCCGTTACCTCGGCCTGCAGACCCTGGAGATCGACAACCAGGCCGCCGAATTCCTCACCATGGAATACGCCGAAGGCGCCAAGCTCTACGTGCCGGTGGCCAGCCTGCACCTGATCGCCCGCTACACCGGCAGCGACGATGCCCTCGCGCCGTTGCACCGCCTGGGCTCCGAGACCTGGCAGAAAGCCAAGCGCAAGGCCGCCGAGCAAGTGCGCGACGTCGCCGCCGAACTGCTCGACATCTATGCCCGCCGCGCGGCGCGCGAAGGTTATGCGTTCGCCGACCCGAAAGCCGACTACGCCACCTTTAGCGCCGGCTTCCCCTTCGAAGAAACCCCAGACCAGCAAACCACCATCGAAGCGGTGCGCGCCGACATGCTCGCGCCCAAGCCGATGGACCGCCTGGTGTGTGGCGACGTGGGTTTCGGCAAGACCGAAGTGGCCATGCGCGCCGCGTTCATCGCCGTACACGGCGGCCGTCAAGTGGCGATCCTGGTGCCCACCACCCTGCTCGCCCAGCAACACTACAACAGCTTCCGCGACCGCTTCGCCGACTGGCCGGTGACCGTGGAAGTGATGAGCCGCTTCAAGTCGGCCAAGGAAGTGAATGCCGCCATCGCCGATTTGGCCGAAGGCAAGATCGACATCGTGATCGGCACCCACAAGCTGCTGTCGGACGATGTGAAGATCAAGAACCTGGGCCTGGTGATCATCGACGAAGAACACCGCTTTGGCGTGCGCCAGAAAGAACAGCTCAAGGCCCTGCGCAGTGAAGTCGACATCCTCACCCTCACCGCCACGCCGATTCCGCGCACGCTGAACATGGCAGTGTCGGGCATGCGCGACCTGTCGATCATCGCCACGCCGCCGGCGCGTCGTTTGTCGGTGCGCACCTTCGTGATGGAGCAGAACAAAAGCACGGTCAAGGAAGCGTTGTTGCGCGAACTGCTGCGCGGCGGGCAGGTGTACTACCTGCACAACGACGTAAAGACCATCGAGAAATGCGCCGCCGACCTCGCCGAGCTGGTGCCGGAGGCACGTATCGCCATCGGCCACGGGCAGATGCGCGAGCGCGAACTCGAACAAGTGATGAGCGACTTCTACCACAAGCGCTTCAACGTGCTGATCGCCTCGACCATCATCGAGACCGGCATCGACGTGCCAAGCGCCAACACCATCATCATCGAGCGCGCCGACAAGTTCGGCCTGGCGCAGTTGCACCAGCTGCGTGGCCGCGTCGGGCGTAGTCACCACCAGGCGTATGCCTATCTGCTCACGCCGCCGCGCCAACAGATCACGTCCGACGCCGAGAAGCGCCTGGAAGCCATCGCCAACACCCAGGACCTGGGCGCCGGTTTTGTGCTGGCCACCAACGACCTGGAAATCCGTGGCGCCGGCGAACTGCTGGGCGACGGCCAGAGCGGGCAGATCCAAGCGGTAGGCTTCACGCTTTATATGGAGATGCTCGAACGCGCCGTAAAAGCCATCCGCAAGGGCGAACAGCCGAACCTCGACCAACCGCTGGGCGGCGGCCCGGAAATCAACCTGCGCTTGCCGGCGTTGATCCCCGAAGACTACCTGCCCGACGTGCACGCACGGCTGATCCTGTACAAGCGCATCGCCTCGGCCACCGACGAAGAAGGCCTCAAGGACCTGCAAGTCGAGATGATCGACCGCTTCGGCCTGCTGCCGGAACCGACCAAGAACCTGGTGCGCCTGACCCTGCTGAAATTGCAGGCCGAGCAGTTGGGCATCAAGAAAGTCGATGCCGGGCCGCAAGGCGGGCGCATCGAGTTTGAAGCGCAGACGCCGGTGGACCCGCTGGTGCTGATCAAGCTGATCCAGGGCCAGCCCAACCGCTACAAGTTCGAAGGGGCTACGCTGTTCAAGTTCATGGTGCCGATGGAACGCGCCGAAGAACGCTTTAATACATTGGAGGCGTTGTTTGAGCGCCTCATTCCGAAATCCGTATGAAGGACGCCCCAATGCGCCTGTTCCGCATTTTGAGCCTGTTGTTGGTGGTCGTGGCCCCGTCGGCGTTTGCCGACAGCCCGTACCAGGTGGAAATGATCCTGGTGCGCCAGAATGCGGAGCCGGTGATCAACAGCCGCGCCGCGCCGGAAAACTGGGATGCCGGGGCTATGCGCCTGGATTCCGACAAACTGAGCCCGCCACGCCTGAACAATATCGTCGACAAGCTCAGCGCCGATAACAGCTACACCGTGCTCGCGCACAAAGCCTGGGAGCAAAACCTCGGCGAGCAACCGGTGAAAATCGCCATCACCGATGGCCAGGAACAGTTCGGCCAGTTCCCTATCGAGGGTGTGCTCAACCTGCAACTGGGCCGTTTCACCGACATCGACGCGAACTTCTGGATCAACCAATTTGACAGCAACGGCAGCGTGGTCGCCAGCGAACACCTGAGCCAGACGGACGTGCGCACCAAGAACAACCAACTCAACTACCTGGACGGCGGCCACCTGGCGCTGCTGATCAAGATCACCTCGTTGACCGCCAAGCCGCCCAGTGCACCACCGCCCGACGTTCAGGACTGATCACGCACCATGCCCCTGACGTCGCAGTTGACCAAACCCCTGGCCCCGTCGTGGGCCAATCGCTTTAAAGAGCAGAGCCTGGAGCGCGGGCGCCGTTATGCCCTGGAGAACCGCGTGCGCATCGTCGAGTGCGGCGACAGCACCATCGTCGCCAGTTGCGAAGGCTCGGGTGGCAATGTGTACCGGCAGACCATCTCCTTGCGCGAATCGGCCAAGGGCACGCTGATCCTCGTCGACAGCCGTTGCACCTGCCCGGTGCATACCAACTGCAAACACATCGCCGCCGTGCTGCTCAAGGTCCAGGAAACCCTGGCCTACCCGGCCGCCGCCCAGGATGCCGAGCTGCTGGAAAAGCTCCAGGCCGTGCTGGATAACCGTGTGGTGTTGCCACAAGTGGTGATGGAGGACGTGCCGCCGGTGCCGCGCCTGTGGCTGGCCAGTGTCGAATTCAGCGCGTTTGAACCGCGCAACGGCAAGATGCAGCGTTATATCCAGCACCGTGCGGCGCTGTCGTTCAACTACCTGGGCAACTATGTCAGCGGGCAGAAGAACGCCGACATTATCGTCCGCCAGGACACCCAAAGCCTGCGGATCAAGCGCCATCCCGAACTGGAACAGCCCTATCGCGAGCAACTGCGCTTGCTCGGCTTCAAGATCGCCACGCGCCAGAGCAAAGCCTTGCCGGAAAGCGCCGGCGAGCTGTTCGAGATGGTCAATGACAGCGCCTGGCTGAACTTCACCCTGAACGTATCGCCCACCTTGCGCGCCGAGGGCTGGGAGTTGCTGATCGATGACGATTTCGGCTTCGATCTGAGCGCCGTTGACGATTGGTACGCCACCGTCGACGAGGGGCCGGAGCGCGATTGGTTCGACCTGGAACTGGGGATCATCGTCAACGGCGAGCGCCTGAGCCTGCTGCCGATCCTGTTGAACCTGATGCGCTCCCACACCGAAATCCTCAACCCGGAGAAGCTCGCACGGCGGCGTGATGATGAGCTGATCCTGGTGAATATCCCCGGCCTGCCCAACGGCCATGGCCCATTGCAAGTGGCGCTGCCCTACGGCCGATTGAAGCCCGTACTGGCGACGCTCGGCGAGTTTTACCTACAGGAAGCCGGCACCACCACCTTGCGCCTGGCCAAGGCCGATGCCATTCGCTTGAACCCGCTGGAAGACCTGCCCCTGCAATGGGAGGGCGGCGAAAAAATCCGCAACTTCGCCCAGCGCCTGCGGGACATCAAGGATTTCACCTGCGTAGCGCCCGAAGGACTGAACGCGACCTTGCGCCCATATCAGCTGGAAGGCTTGAGCTGGATGCAGTCGCTACGCCAGTTGGATGTGGGCGGCATTCTTGCGGACGACATGGGCCTGGGCAAAACCCTGCAAACCCTGGCGCATATTCTCATGGAGAAAAACGCCGGACGCCTGGACCGCCCGTGCATGGTGGTGATGCCTACCAGCCTGATCCCCAACTGGCTCGATGAAGCGGCGCACTTCACCCCGCAACTCAAGGTAGTGGCCCTCTACGGCGCCGGGCGCAAGAAACACTTCAAGAACCTGCAGGACTATGACCTGCTGCTGACCACCTACGCCCTGCTCCCCAAGGACATCGAACTGCTCGCCGCCCAGCCGCTGCATGTGCTGATACTCGACGAAGCCCAGTACATCAAGAACCCCAACAGCAAGGCGGCCCAGGCCGCGCGCGAGCTGAATGCGCGGCAGCGCCTGTGCCTGAGCGGCACGCCGCTGGAAAACCACCTGGGCGAACTGTGGTCGCTGTTCCACTTCCTGCTGCCGGGCTGGCTGGGTGACGTGAAGAGCTTCAACCGCGATTACCGCGTGCCCATCGAAAAGCGCGCCAGCGAAGTGCGATTGCAGCACCTCAACGGTAGGATCAAACCCTTCCTGCTGCGTCGCACCAAAGAACAGGTGGCCACGGAGTTGCCGCCCAAGACCGAGATCATCCATTGGGTCGATCTCAACGAAGCCCAGCGCGACGTATACGAAACCATGCGCCTGGCCATGGACAAGAAGGTGCGCGACGAAATCACCCGCAAGGGCGTAGCGCGCAGCCAGATCATCATTCTTGAAGCGCTGCTCAAGCTGCGCCAGGTCTGCTGTGACCTGCGCCTGGTCAACGACGCCGCCCTGCCCGCCCGTGGCAGCAGCTCGGGCAAGCTTGACAGCCTGATGGAAATGCTCGAAGAACTGTTTGCCGAGGGCCGGCGGATTCTGTTGTTTTCGCAATTCACCTCGATGCTCAGCCTGATCGAAGCCGAACTGAAAAAGCGCGGCGTTGCCTACGCCCTGTTGACCGGCCAGACCCGCGATCGGCGCACGCCGGTGAAGGACTTTCAGAGCGGCAAGCTACAGATTTTCCTGATCAGCCTGAAGGCCGGCGGCGTGGGCCTGAACCTCACGGAAGCGGACACGGTGATCCACTACGACCCCTGGTGGAACCCGGCCACGGAGAACCAGGCCACCGACCGCGCGTACCGCATCGGTCAGGAGAAGCCGGTGTTCGTGTACAAGATGATTGCGCGGGGCACGGTGGAGGAGAAAATCCAGCATCTGCAGAAGGAAAAGTCCGACTTGGCAGCGGGCGTGCTGGATGGGCGTACGACGGGGGATTGGCAGTTGGGTAATGAGGATATCGAGGCGTTATTTGCGCCGTTGCCCCATAAGCAAGAGAAGCGCTGATTTCGAGACCGCTTTCGCGAGCAAGCCCGCTCCCACATTTGACTGCATTCCAAAGTTGGAACTCGGTCGAATGTGGGAGCGGGCTTGCTCGCGAAAGCCGCGCCGCGGTCTTCAGCCAATCAACTGAGCATCCCGCAACGCCGTCAGCGCCGCCAACCAACGCGGATCCTGCTTGTAATCCGTAGAAGCAATCGCCTGCCCACGCATCCGCGCAATGCGTGCGGAAGGCTTGACCTTCATCCGCTGCGCAGCGGTCAATGCCAACTCCGCCGCCGCACGATCGTTACACACCAGCCCCATGTCGCAACCCGCCGTCAGCGCAGCCTCGATCCGACTGGCCGCATCACCGACCACATGGGCACCCGCCATGGACAGGTCATCGCTGAAAATCACCCCATCAAATTGCAGCTCGCCGCGCAGGATGTCTTGCAACCAGCGGCGCGAAAAGCCAGCGGGCTGGGAATCGACTTGCGGGTAGATCACATGGGCCGGCATGACTGCGGCCAACTGCTTACTCAGGCGTGCGAAAGGCACCAGGTCATTGGCGCGAATCTGTTCCAGGCTGCGCTCATCATTGGGAATGGCAACGTGGGAATCGGCCTCAGCCCAACCGTGCCCCGGGAAATGTTTACCGGTGGCGGCCATGCCGGCGCTGTTCATGCCACGGATAAAGGCGCCGGCGAGCACGGCGGCGCGCTCGGGGTCGCCTTCGAAGGAACGGGTGCCGACCACGGCGCTGCGCTGGTAATCCAGGTCCAGTACCGGGGCGAAGCTCAGGTCGAGACCCACGGCCAGCACTTCAGTGGCCATGATCCAGCCGCACTGTTCGGCCAGGTATTCGGCATTGGGGTTGTCGGCCAGCGCGCGCATGGCCGGCAGGCGTACAAAGCCTTGGCGCAAGCGCTGCACACGACCGCCCTCCTGATCGACGGCCAGCAGCAGGTCCGGACGCACGGCACGAATCGCCGCGCTCAGCTCCCGCACCTGGCGCGGATGCTCGATATTGCGCGCAAAAATGATCAGGCCACCCACTTCAGGCTGGCGCAACAGGTGGCGATCCTCGGCCGTCAGCCAGGTGCCGGCCACGTCAACCATCAAAGAACCTTGCAGGGCAGCAGTCATAAACCTTCCTTAAATAACGCACACAACCCGCCGCACTCACCCAATGCGATGAGCACGGTGAACACAGCAGGTTGCGAGTAAATAGCTGAATTCGGCATGGGCGGCTAGCTTAGCGGATGCAAGCGGCCGCGCACACCCGGAAGGGTCAAACCTTGGCGACTGCCGGCGTGGATTTGCTGCGCGGGCGCAATTGCGCGGCCGCCATGGCCTGGTCGGTCACCCCGGACTCGGCACGCATGCCGGCGGCGAGGAACGGCACCATCAGGCGCATGACCTGCTCGATGGAGGTGTTCACACCGAAGTCGGTTTCGGCAATGGCGCGCAGGGCCTTGATCCCGGACATGCTGAACGCCGCAGCGCCGAGCATGAAGTGCACGCGCCAGAACAGCTCGATGGGCGGAATGCGCGGGGCGGCTTCGTTGACCAGCAACATATAGCGACGGAAAACCTTGCCGTACATGTCTTCCAGGTAACGACGCAAGTGACCCTGGCTCTGGCTGAACGCCAACCCCAGTAAACGCATGAAAATCGACAGGTCGTTGCCGCTGCGCGGTTGTACCACCAGCGCTTGCTCGACAAGGATCTCCAGCAGGTCTTCCAGGCTTGGCTTGTTTTCAGGCTTGGTCTGGCGGCGTTCCAACTCGCGGTCGAGACTGGCGCAGAACGGCCCCAGGAAGCGCGAGAACACCGCCTGAATCAGGGCTTTTTTCGAGCCGAAATGGTAGTTCACGGCGGCGAGGTTGACCCCGGCCTTGCTGGTGATCAGCCGCAATGAAGTTTCAGCAAATCCTTTTTCCGCGAACAATTGCTCGGCAGCATCGAGAATGCGTTCAACGGTTTCCGACTGGGCCATGGCTACTCCGCCTGACAAACACTTGTTTGAAACATACGTTTCAGGTTGTGTCTTGTCAACCCTGAGGGGCCGTTTTCCGGCCGGGCAGTCATCTATTTCATCGCTATTTAATCACATCCTTCCCGCTCTGTAGGCAGCGCTATCTCCGGCTTGTGGGAGGAGTGACGAATGACCGTCCAGCGGAGTGGCAGAAAAGGATGATTGCCAAGCGCAGTTCACTGTATATAATCCCAGTCACTGTATAAAAAGACAGAGCGATCAACATGCTAAAACTGACGCCACGCCAAGCTGAGATTCTGGCTTTTATCAAGCGCTGCCTCGATGACAACGGCTACCCGCCGACACGAGCGGAAATTGCGCTGGAACTGGGATTCAAGTCCCCCAACGCCGCAGAAGAACACCTCAAGGCCCTCGCTCGCAAAGGCGCGATCGAGATGACCCCAGGTGCCTCACGCGGCATTCGTATCCCTGGCTTTGAAGCCAAGGCCGACGAATCGACACTGCCGATCATCGGTCGCGTCGCCGCCGGTGCGCCGATCCTGGCGCAGCAGCACGTCGAGGAATCCTGCAACATCAACCCGACCTTCTTCCATCCTCGCGCCGACTATCTGTTGCGCGTCCATGGCATGAGCATGAAGGACGTGGGCATCTTCGATGGCGACCTGCTGGCCGTCCACACCACCCGCGAAGCCCGTAATGGCCAGATCGTTGTCGCCCGTATCGGCGATGAAGTCACCGTCAAACGCTTCAAGCGCGAAGGCAGCAAGGTCTGGCTCCTGGCCGAGAACCCTGAGTTCGCCCCGATTGAAGTGAACCTGAAAGATCAGGACCTGGTGATCGAAGGCTTGAGCGTCGGCGTCATTCGCCGCTAAAGGAGGCATCATGCAGCTCGTGCACACCCCGCAACACACACAACTGTCGCTGTTCGAGGCCTTTATGGCCCAACCCCTTGCGCCTATCCTCAAGGAAACGGTCGAGGCGCCCTGGAGCGCCGAGCCTGAGGCGTTCAGTGAATTGTCGTTGCGCGGTGCGGCCGGGAGCTGCCTGAGCCTGCTGGCGCCAATCCTGCGCGAGCTGAGCGAAGAACAGGACGACGCCCGCTGGCTGACGCTGATCGCCCCGCCCGCCAGCCTGACCCAAGCCTGGCTGCGGGACGCCGGCCTCAACCGTGAACGCATCCTTCTGCTGCAACCGCGCGGCGCGCAAAGTGCCCAGCAGTTGACCTGCGAAGCGTTGCGCCTGGGCCGTAGCCATACGGTGGTGAGTTGGTTGAATCCATTGAACGCAAGCGCCAAGCAGCAGCTGATCAGTGCTGCACGTACGGGCGATGCTCAGAGCTTGAATATTCGATTGGGATAAAGTCACAGGCCGACCTGTGGCTGTGGCTGTGGCGAGCGAGCTTGCTCGCGCTGGGCTGCGGAGCAGCCCCAAAACCAGACACCGTGGAATGCCTGATACACCGCATCAATCTATTTAGGGCCGCTTCGCAGCCCAGCGCGAGCAAGCTCGCTCGCCACAAAAGCCCGCTCAGCACAGCAAGCCCGTAAAATCACAGCAAACACCTTAACCACAGCTCTCAGTGCAGAACCCGCGGCCCATCATCCTTCTCCGGCTCGCCTTCCGCCAGGCGACCTGCCATCTGCACACCCACGCTCAACATGGCTTTTGCCACTTCCACGTGCTGGCCTTGCAGGAACGCCTTGGCATCCTCGGAAAAATCCAAAGTCACCAGAGAACCCTCGTCCTCAGCCCGGCGCAGCTCGATTCGGCCGTCAGGCAGTTCAACAATTTCCAGAAAGGACGTTGGCATAAAAGTCAGTTCTCCACGAAAGGCCAGGATTATATCAGTCATCCACCCGGCCCCGCTGAGGATCTGAAGAGGTTTCTTTACAGCATGATGAATGGTGCTTTGCGCTGCTTATAGGATAAGTGGGGATGCATTAGCACTCGTTCAAGCCTTCACGAAAACGCAGCGCCATTTTCTTCAGCTCCTGACGCCAGTTTTCAAGCTCTTCCCGGCTCAGAGGCTTGGGCTCGTCTTCTTCCAGCGCCACTGCCACGATCAATGGCTGGGTCACATCACCCTTGGGCACATGGGGAACACGTGGCGGCTGAAACATATCGGCATGGGCCTTAAGCAAGCGCGCAACCCAACTGTCGGGGCTCTGGGCCATCTCTACCAACTCGGCAAGCTCAGGAATCGCCATTGTGTCCAGCACTTCACGATTCATGATCATTTCTGCACGCGGCGAACCAGCCTGGGGCAAGCGATAGAACCCGGCGATTTCATGGCACAACCCCAGCAACGCACCGTAGAGGTGGAACAACGCCGCTTCACGCCCCGCCTGGACCAACGCGATGGCATTCATCTCCTTCCCTTCCTCAGCACGGCCAAGGGCTTCCAGGGACAAACCCGCGAAGTAAATTTTCTGATTGGTACGGGTATAGAGTTCGTTGGCCATAACGGCAGTCTCCACAACGAAAAGAGGCGTGATGCTGGCTTTGTAATGTGGCGAGGGAGCTTGCTCCCGCTGGGGTGCGCAGCGCCCCCAAAATCTTGGGCCTGCTGCGCAGTCCAGCGGGAGCAAGCTCCCTCGCCACAACAAGCCCGTCCCTACAACCTGGTCAGACTAGCCGATCAAGCGCCCTGGCGCTTGTCCTCGACCTTCCACTTGCCACCGTCGTAGAACGCTTTCCAGCCAGTAGGCTTGCCGTCCACTTCGGTCTGCACGTACTGCTCCTTGGTCTTGCGGCTGTAGCGGATCACGGCTGGACGACCATCCGGGTCCTTCTTCGGCGCTTCACACAGGAAGTGGTACTTAGGATCGATCTCATCCTTGTGCGGCACGATCTCCATGACCAACGGCGCACGGGTCTCGCGGTTTTTCGGGAACTGGCTCGCAGCCAGGAACAGGCCCGAAGCACCGTCACGCAGGATATAGGTGTCGTTGACCTTCTCGCACTTGAGCTCCGGCATCTTCACCGGGTCCATTTTCGGCGGCGCCGCATCACCGCTTTTCAGCAGCTTGCGGGTGTTCTTGCAGGTCGCGTTGGTGCAACCGAAGAACTTGCCGAAGCGGCCGGTCTTGAGCTGCATCTCACTGCCGCACTTGTCGCATTCCAGGCTCGGACCTTCGTAGCCCTTGATGCGGTAGGTGCCCTCTTCAATCTCGTAGCCGTTGCAATCCGGGTTGTTACCGCAGATGTGCAGCTTGTGCTTCTCGTCCAGCAGGTAGGCGTCCATCGCCGTGCTGCAGATCGGGCAGCGATGCTTGCCACGCAGTACCAGCGACTCGGACTCACCCTCGTCGTCAGCCGCGATTTCATCGCCCGGCACCAGGTTGACCGTGGCCTTGCAGCGCTCTTTCGGCGGCAGGCTGTAGCCCGAGCAACCGAGGAACACGCCAGTGGAGGCGGTACGGATCTGCATCGGACGGCCGCACGTCAGGCACGGGATGTCCGTCATCACCGGCTGGTTGGCGCGCATACCGTGTTCTGGGCTTTCGGCCACTTCGAGCTTCTTCTTGAAGTCGCCGTAGAACTCGTCCAGCACGCTTTTCCAATCACGCTCGCCCTGGGCCACGTCATCGAGGTTCTCTTCCATGCCGGCGGTGAAGCCGTAGTCCATCAGGTTGGAGAAGCTCTCGGACAGACGCTCGGTAACGATGTCGCCCATCTTTTCCGAGTAGAAACGACGGTTATGCAGCGCCACGTAGCCACGATCCTGAATGGTCGAGATGATCGCCGCATAGGTCGAAGGACGACCGATACCGCGTTTTTCCATCTCTTTCACCAGGCTGGCTTCCGAGTAACGGGCCGGCGGCTTGGTGAAGTGCTGGGACGGATCCAGCTTGATCAGTTTCAGCGTGTCGCCCTGGGCCATGTCCGGCAGCACGTCGTCGTCGCCTGGCTTGGCGATTTGCGGCATCACGCGGGTGTAGCCGTCGAACTTGAGGATACGGCCCTTGGCACGCAGCTCGAAGTCGGAAGCCGCCACGGTCACCGTGGTGGACAGGTATTGCGCTGGCAGCATCTGGCAGGCCAGGAATTGGCGCCAGATCAGCTCGTAGAGGCGCTCAGCGTCGCGCTCCATGCCGGTCAGCTTGGCCGGCGCGGTGTTGGCGTCAGAAGGACGAATCGCTTCGTGAGCCTCTTGTGCGCCTTCCTTGCTACTGTAGACGTTCGGGTTCTCCGGCAGGTACTTCTTGCCGAACTCGCCTTCAATATAAGTACGTGCCATCGCCACCGCGTCTTGCGACAGGTTGGTGGAGTCAGTACGCATATAAGTGATGTAGCCGGCTTCGTACAAGCGCTGGGCCATCATCATGGTTTTCTTCACACCGAAGCCCAGGCGGTTGCTCGCGGCCTGTTGCAGGGTGGAGGTGATGAACGGCGCCGACGGCTTGCTGCTGGTCGGTTTGTCTTCACGCTTGACGATGTTGTAGCTGGAAGACTTGAGCTTCTCCAGCGCGGCCATGGCCTGGGCTTCGTTCAGCGGCTTGAAGGCCTCACCGTTCTCACGGGCCACTTCGAAGCGCACATTGGCGCCCTTGGCGGTGCCGAGGTCGGCGTGGACTTCCCAATATTCTTCAGGGATGAACGCACGAATCTCGCGCTCACGCTCCACCACCAGCTTCACCGCAACCGATTGCACACGGCCAGCGGACAGGCCACGGGCGATCTTCGCCCACAGCAGCGGCGAGACCATGTAGCCCACGACGCGGTCGAGGAAACGCCGGGCCTGCTGGGCGTTGACGCGGTCGATGTCCAGCTCGCCCGGCTTGGAGAAGGCTTCCTGGATGGCTTTCTTGGTGATTTCGTTGAACACCACACGCTTGTAGCGGCTGTCATCACCGCCGATGGCTTCCCGCAGGTGCCAGGCAATGGCTTCCCCTTCGCGGTCCAAGTCCGTTGCGAGATAGATGGTGTCGGCATCTTTGGCGAGCCGGCGCAGCTCTTCGATGACCTTTTCCTTGCCCGGAAGGATTTCGTACTTGGCCTTCCAGCCATGGTCCGGGTCCACACCCATGCGCGAAACCAGCTGCTTGCGCGCTTTCTCTTTAGGCGTGAGCACCGGACCTTCGCCCGCAGCAGCCTTGCCGCGCTTCGCGGCAGGCTCCTTGCTGGCGCTAGCCGAACCGCTGGTGGGCAGGTCTCGGATATGGCCGATACTCGACTTCACCACGTACTCGTTACCCAAGTACTTGTTGATGGTCTTGGCCTTAGCCGGGGATTCCACAATGACCAGCGATTTGCCCATGGATCGGAAAATTCCTGAATTCGAGAAGTGAGAGGCAGTTGGCGCCTGTCGCGGCAACGCTATATATAGTGGCAACAAGGTGAGGTCAAGCGCAGCATTCTGCGCGACCCGCCGTTATTGCCCTGAAAAAAGACTGGCTTCGGCCTGCACCAAAGCAAAGCGCGGGACCTGCTCGCCGTCAACTTCGACGGTCTCCAGGAACATGCTCAGAGGGCGCACCCAAAAGCCGTATTCGCCATACAGTGCTTGGTAGAACACCACTTCTTCTTCGGTTTCGGAGTGCCGCGCCACACTGAAAACACGGTACTGCGGACCTTTATAATGCTGGTAGAGCCCTGGTTCGACTTGCATGCTCTGGCCCTCTTACAAAATTTGTTAAAAAAAAAATACAAAACCACCCAAAAACAAAAACCGGGGCACTGGGCCCCGGCTTCCGTCAACTCAACGCTTAGACGCGTTCGAAGACGGTGGAAATGCCTTGGCCGAGACCAATGCACATGGTTGCAACCCCAAGGTTGCCGCCATTTTGCTTCATCACGTTAAGCAAAGTGCCGGAGATACGTGCACCGGAGCAACCGAATGGGTGGCCCAGGGCAATCGCACCGCCGTGCAGGTTAACCTTCTCGTTCATCTTGTCGAGTACTTTCAAATCTTTCAGCACTGGCAGGGCCTGTGCAGCGAAAGCTTCGTTGAGCTCGAAGAAGTCGATATCGGAGATGGTCAGGCCCGCGCGCTTCAAGGCTTTTTGTGTGGCCGGTACTGGACCATAGCCCATGATCGCCGGGTCCACACCCGCCACGGCCATCGAACGGATCACCGCCAGCGGCTGGATACCCAGGTCCTGGGCACGCTGCGCCGACATCACGATCATGCACGAAGCACCGTCGGTGATTTGCGACGAAGTGCCCGCCGTCACGGTGCCGCCCTTCGGATTGAACGCTGGCTTCAAGGCCGCCAGGCTTTCCAGGGTGGTGTCCGGACGAATGGTTTCGTCGTAGTCGAACAGTTTCAGGAAACCGTTCTCGTCGTAACCGTTCATCGGGATGATCTCATCCTTGAACTTGCCTTCCACGGTCGCCTTGTGGGCGAGCTGGTGGGAACGCACGCCGAACGCGTCCTGGGCTTCGCGGGTGATGCCGTGCATTTTGCCGAGCATTTCCGCGGTCAGGCCCATCATGCCCGAGGCTTTCGCCGCGTACAGCGACATGTGCGGGTTAGGATCGACGCCGTGCATCATGCTGACGTGGCCCATGTGCTCCACGCCGCCGACCACGAACACATCACCGTTACCGGTCATGATCGCTTGCGCAGCAGTGTGCAGCGCGCTCATCGACGAGCCACACAGGCGGCTGACGGTCTGGCCGGCAGCGGTGTGCGGGATCTGGGTCATCAGCGACGCCATGCGCGCGATGTTCCAGCCCTGCTCCAGGGTCTGGTTGACGCAGCCCCAGATCACGTCTTCGACTTCGTTCGGATCGACCTTGACGTTACGTTCCAGCAATTTGCTGATCAGGTGCGCCGACATGTCTTCGGCGCGGGTGTTGCGGTGCATGCCGCCCTTGGAGCGGCCCATTGGCGTGCGACCGAAGTCGACAATCACCACGTCTCTTGGATTCAAGCTCATAAATATTCTCGCTCTAGTCGTCTGGGCGCTTAACCGAAGAAGCTCTGGCCGTTCTTGGCCATCTCACGCAGCTTCGCGGTCGGGTGGTACAGCGGGCCCAAATCAGCGTATTGATCAGCCAGGGCAACGAACTCGGCCACACCGATCGAGTCGATGTAACGCAGCGCACCACCACGGAATGGAGGGAAACCAATACCGTACACCAGGCCCATATCGGCCTCGGCGGCGGTTTCGACGATGCCGTCTTCCAGGCAACGCACGGTTTCCAGGCACAGGGCGATCATCATCCAGTTGATGATGTCTTCGTCCGACACCTCACGCTGCTCATAGATGACAGGCGCGAGTACTTCGTGAACCGATGGATCGGCCACTTTCTTCTGCTTGCCCTTCTTGTCGGCCTCGTAGGCGTAGAAACCCTTGCCGTTCTTCTGGCCCAGGCGCTTGGCCTCGTATAGCGCGTCGATCGCCGAGCGGCGGTCGTCTTTCATGCGGTCCGGGAAGCCTTCAGCCATCACGTCGCGACCATGGTGGCCGGTGTCGATGCCGACCACGTCCATCAGGTACGCCGGGCCCATCGGCCAGCCGAATTTTTCCATGACTTTGTCGATGCGCACGAAGTCCACACCGGCGCTGACCAGCTTGGCGAAACCGCCGAAGTACGGGAACAGCACGCGGTTGACCAGGAAGCCCGGGCAGTCATTGACCACGATCGGGTTCTTGCCCATTTTCTTCGCGTAGGCAACGGTGGTGGCAACGGCCAGCTCGCTGGACTTCTCGCCACGGATCACTTCCACCAGCGGCATCATGTGCACCGGGTTGAAGAAGTGCATACCGACGAAGTTTTCCGGACGCTTGAGGGCCTTGGCCAGCAGCGAGATGGAAATGGTCGAGGTGTTCGACGCCAGAATGGTGTCTTCCTTCACGTGGCCTTCGACTTCAGCCAGTACGGCCTGCTTGACCTTCGGGTTCTCGACAACCGCTTCGACCACCAGGTCGACGTGGCCGAAATCGCCGTAGGACAGCGTAGGACGAATGCCGTTAAGCACCTCAGCCATCTTCGCCGCGGTCATGCGACCTTTGTCCACGCGGCCGACCAGCAGCTTGGCGGCTTCCGCCAGGCCTTGCTCGATACCGTGCTCGTTGATGTCTTTCATCAGGATCGGCGTGCCTTTGGACGCCGACTGATAGGCGATACCGCCGCCCATGATACCGGCACCGAGAACGGCAGCCTGTTTCACGTCGCGAGCGATTTCGTCGTAGGCCTTGGCCTTTTTCTTCAGTTCCTGATCGTTCAGGAACAGGCCGATCAGGCTCTGGGCTGCCGAGGTTTTCGCCAGTTTGACGAAGCCTGCCGCTTCCACTTCCAGGGCTTTGTCGCGACCGAAGTTCGCCGCCTTCTGGATGGTCTTGATCGCTTCAACCGGCGCCGGGTAGTTCGGGCCGGCCTGGCCAGCCACGAAACCTTTGGCGGTTTCGAACGACATCATTTGTTCGATGGCGTTGAGCTTGAGTTTTTCCAGCTTCGGCTGACGCTTGGCCTTGTAGTCAAATTCGCCGCTGATGGCGCCCTTGATCAGGTTCAGTGCGGCTTCGGCCAGTTTGTCCGGGGCAACCACGGCATCGACGGCACCGACTTTCAGCGCGTCTTCAGCACGGTTTTCCTTGCCGGCAGCAATCCACTCGATGGCGTTGTCGGCACCGATGATGCGCGGCAGACGGACGGTGCCGCCAAACCCTGGGTAGATGCCCAGTTTGACTTCAGGCAGGCCGATCTTGGCCGTGGCCGACATGACGCGGAAGTCCGCCGCCAGGCACATTTCCAGGCCGCCGCCCAACGCGATGCCGTTGATCGCAGCGACGGTCGGTACGTTGAGGTCTTCGAAATCGCTGAAAATCTTGTTGGCTTCGAGGTTGCCAGCCACCAGCTCGGCATCGGGCAGCTTGAAGTTGTCGACGAATTCGGTGATGTCCGCGCCGACGATAAACACGTCCTTGCCGCTGGAAACGATCACACCCTTGACCGAGGCATCTGCTTTGATGGTGTCTACGGCCTGACGCAATTCATTCAGGGTTAGACGGTTGAACTTGTTGACGGACTCACCCTTGAGGTCGAATTTCAATTCGACGATGCCACTTTCAAGAGCCTTAACCGTGATGGCTTTACCTTCGTAAATCATCAACTGATCTCCACGATATGGACGCTGAACAGTACACATTGGACGCTGGCCTATTGGTTGGACATTGAGGTTTTCGTCAACGTTCAGGCCAATCCGCCAGGCACACCCGCCAATGCGATAGTCGGGGTTCTGTATGAGCGGTCTGACAGACAAACGCTCAATTCATACGCCCGTTTGATTTGGGTACGCCACCTTCATCCAATTCCGGGCAATTGTCAATCGCTCGAAAGGCTAGGAAAAACGCGACTTTCCAGTCACTTCAGAACCCGAACCACAGGCACGCGCCTCGTCAATATTCAAATATTCAAATATTCACGAAATCAATAAGAGAAAAGTTGTGGAAAAGGGCTGTACAGAACGGGATATGCGGCTAGGCTAGCCGCAACCGTAAAGCGTCTGGATGAATATCCGACGCGTGCAACACGAAATTACCGGCCTGCCTGGCCAACTCCAGCCCGATGATGATGTCGGGCTTTTTATTGCCTGTTGTTTATCAGGCCAGGGCCTTGAGCAGCTTGTCGATGTCCTGCAACACAGTCGCCTCGCCCTTCTCGCCCCAATACAAGGCGATCATCTGCTTGTCGGCCTCGATCTTGTAGACGTTGTCCGGCAGCGTCGAAAAATACGGCAACAACTTCTCATCGATGCAGACTTCACGCCATTGGTTGACCCACACCCCCGGCTCCAACTGCCAGTAGCTCCACAGCGCCGGCGTGCTGCCCCGCCGTGGCCGACAGTACTGCGCACAGGGGCTCGGCGGTTCCTGCTTGAGCCAGTGCGGCCACTCCTGGGGCGACAACTGCATGGCCAGGCCGATGCGGCGCGCCTCCATGCGCAGGGCCATGCGCCCGCTCTGATGGCGCGACGGACGCAGCCATGCCAGAGGGCTCAACACCACCACAAGGATTGACACCACTATCCAGACCGTCATATGTGTACTCCCGAATTTCTAGATGAGCGGATTTGATCTGACGCAACCCCATCCGCTTGAAAGCAGCCATACTGAATTTATTGCAGTCCCTTGGAGGAACGCCTCATGCCCTACCAACATATTCTGGTCGCTGTCGATCTGACCGAAGAGTGCGATCCAGTGATCAAGCGCGCACAGGAATCTGCATTGGCCAATGGCGCCATTCTCTCGCTGGTGCATATCGTTGAGCCCATGGCCATGGCCTTTGGCGGCGATGTGCCGATGGACCTTTCCCAGTTGCAGCAACAACAGTTTGATCAGGCCAAAGAGCGTCTTGACCGTCTGATTCTCAAATACCCGCACTTGAAAAAGGAAGACTGCCACCTGACCTACGGCCAACCGCGCCAGGAAATCCACCACCTGGCCAAGGAAAAGGCCTGCGACCTGATCGTGGTCGGCAGCCATGGCCGTCATGGTTTGGCGTTGTTGCTGGGCTCTACCGCCAATGACGTGCTGCACGGTGCGCCGTGCGACGTGCTGGCCGTCAAGCTGGTCAAAGCCCCTTAAGCCCTACCGAGATCAACCTGTGGGAGCTGGCTTGCCAGCTCCCACATTTTTAGATCGCATTTCATATAAAAAGCCCGGCGCTCATAGGAATGAACGCCGGGCTTTTTTAGTGCAGCAAGATCACTCAGGCATCCAACTCAGCCCAACGTTCAACCAGCACTTCCAACTCCTGGTTCAACGTCTCCAGGGAAGCAATGACCTTGGCCGTCTCAGCCGCCGGACGCAGGTAGAAACCCGCGTCAGCCATGTCCGCTTCAACCGCCGCGATCTGCTGTTCCTTGGCCTCGATATCACCCGGCAAGGCTTCCAGCTCACGTTGCAGCTTGTAGCTCAGCTTCTTCTTGGCAGCCGGTGCAGCTTCGACAGCCGGCTCAGCAGCAGCCACCGGAGTGACCACCGCCGAGTTCAAGTCGGCCTTGCCGGACTTGCTCTCGGTCACGCCCAGCAGGCGCGGCGAGCCGCCCTGGCGCAACCAGTCCTGGTAACCACCGACATATTCACGCACCTTGCCTTCACCTTCAAAGACCAGGGTGCTGGTGACCACGTTGTCGAGGAATGCCCGGTCGTGACTGACCATCAGCACGGTGCCGTTGAAGGTCAGCAGGACCTCTTCCAGCAGTTCGAGGGTTTCCACGTCGAGGTCGTTGGTTGGTTCGTCGAGCACCAGCAGGTTGGCTGGTTTGCTGAACAGCTTGGCCAGCAGCAGGCGCGCACGCTCACCACCGGACAAGGCTTTCACCGGCGTACGCGCACGTTGCGGGCTGAACAGGAAGTCGCCCAGGTAGCTGAGGACGTGGCGGCTCTGGCCGTCGATGTCGATAAAGTCGCGGCCTTCGGCGACGTTGTCGATCACGGTTTTTTCCAGGTCCAACTGGTGGCGCAACTGGTCGAAGTAGGCCACGTCGATGCGCGTGCCCTCTTCCACGGTGCCGCTGGTCGGTTGCAGGCCGTTAAGCATCAGCTTGAGCAAGGTGGTCTTGCCGGTACCGTTGGCGCCAAGCAGGCCGATACGGTCGCCGCGCTGCAGGACCATCGAGAAGTCCTTGATCAGGAACGGGCCGTTCGGGTGATGGAAACTGACGTTCTCCAGCACCATCACCTGCTTGCCCGACTTGTCGGCGGTATCCAGTTGGATATTGGCCTTGCCGGTACGCTCACGACGCTCGCTGCGCTCAACACGCAGGGCTTTCAGGGCACGTACACGGCCTTCGTTACGGGTGCGACGGGCCTTGATGCCCTGGCGGATCCAGACTTCTTCCTGGGCCAGCTTTTTGTCAAACAAGGCGTTGGCGGTTTCTTCCGCCGCCAGCGTGGCTTCCTTGTGCACCAGGAAGCTGGCGTAGTCGCCGTTCCAGTCGATCAGGCCGCCACGGTCCAGTTCGAGGATGCGCGTGGCGAGGTTTTGCAGGAAGGACCGGTCGTGCGTGATGAACAGCACGGCGCCCTGGAATTCCTTGAGGGCTTCTTCCAGCCAGGCGATCGCGCCGATATCCAGGTGGTTGGTCGGTTCGTCGAGCAGCAGCAGGTCCGGCTCGGACACCAGGGCCTGGGCCAGCAGCACGCGGCGACGCCAGCCACCGGACAACTCGGCGAGGGTCTTGTCGGCCGGCAGTTGCAGGCGGCTCAGGGTGCTGTCGACCAATTGCTGCAAGCGCCAGCCGTCACGGGCTTCGAGGTCTTGCTGGACATGCATCAGCTTGTTCAGGTCGTCTTCGGTGACGCAGTTCTGTGCGAGGTGATGGTACTGAGCCAGCAACTCACCGACGCCGTCGAGGCCTTCGGCAACCACGTCGAACACTGTCCGTCCGTCGGCCACCGGCAATTCTTGCGGCAATTCGCCGATCTTGAGGCCCGGGGCACGCCAGACAGAGCCGTCATCGGGCTTCTGGTCGCCTTTGACCAGCTTCATCATGCTGGACTTGCCGGTGCCGTTGCGGCCGATGATGCACACCCGCTCACCACGGGCGATCTGCCAGGACACCTTGTCCAACAACGGCATAGCGCCGAAAGCAAGGGACACATCGCTGAATTTGAGCAGGGTCATACGCTTCTCCAAAAACTGGGCGCGCATTCTACCTGAGTTAGGGGTGGGATGCGGCTGGCATTTTCTATATAGACACGTTCTGTAGGACATTTCCGAGCAACCTGAACGAACCGGCTGGCAAAGCTTTCGCCTGCGTCGAGCAAAAGGCTAAGCTAGGGGCAATCAGTGTCGGCCGCGCCGGCGCTATTCGTGATTTCTCTGCACGGACGTCTCATGCGCAGTCGCCTTTTCAACTTTTTATCTTGTCTGCTTCTTTCCGCCACTGCCGCCCAATCTGCCCAGGCCGTGGACCTCACCACCCAACGCCAGTATTACGATGAAGCCAAGCGCGCCCTGGCCAAGGGTGATTCCGGCCCTTACATGCAATACAGCCAGGCGCTGGCCGACTATCCGCTGACGCCGTACCTGGCCTATGACGAGTTGACTGCGCGCCTGAAAACCGCGAGCAACGAGGAAATCGAACAGTTCCTCGGCAAAAACGGCGACCTGCCCCAGGCCAACTGGATGAAGTTGCGCTGGTTGCGCTGGCTGGCCGACCGTGGCGACTGGCAGACCTTTGAAAAGTACTACGACCCCAAGCTCAATTTCGTCGAGCTGGATTGCCTGCACGGCCAGTTCCAGCTCACCCATAATTTGAAGGCCGAAGGCTACAAGACCACCGAAAAGCTCTGGCTGACCGGCAAGTCCCAGCCTGCCGCCTGTGATGCCACCTTTGCCCAATGGGCCGCCGATGGCCAACTCACCGAGCAGAAGATCTGGGACCGCGCCAAGCTCGCCGCCGAAGCGCGCAACTACGCGCTGGCCAACAGCCTGGTAAAAACCCTGCCCACCTTGGGTGCCCAAGGCCGCTTGATGGTGGACGTGGCGCAAAAACCCGACATGCTCGGCGACCCGTCGCGCTTCCGGCCGGTCAACGAAGCCATGTCTGACGCCGTGGGCCTGGGCCTGCGCCGTCTGGCGCGCCAGGACCCGGACAAGGCCATGGCCCTGCTCGACGGCTACGCCAGCAGCATGCACTTCTCCCGTGACGAAAAAGTGTCGATCGCCCGCGAAATCGGCCTGACTCTGGCCCGTCGCTACGACCCGCGCGCCCTCGACGTGATGACCCAATACGACCCGGAATTGCGCGACAACACCGTGTCCGAATGGCGTCTGCGCCTGCTGTTGCGCCTGGCACGCTGGGAAGATGCCTACCAGCTCACCCGCAAGCTCCCACAGGATCTGGCGACCACCAACCGCTGGCGCTACTGGCAGGCCCGCAGCCTGGAACTGGCCGAGCCGAAAAACCCGCAAGCGCTGGTGCTCTACAAAAACGTGGCCAAGGAGCGTGATTTTTACGGCTTCCTCGCTGCCGACCGCTCCAAATCCCCGTACCAGTTGACCAACCGACCGCTGGTGATGAGCCAGGCGCTGGTCAACAAAGTGCGCAACACCCCAGGCGTACGCCGTGCCCTGGAGTTCTACGCCCGCGGCCAGATCGTCGATGGCCGCCGTGAGTGGTACCACGTCAGCCGCCACTTCAACCGCGATGAAATGGTCGCCCAGGCCAAGCTGGCCTACGACATGAAGTGGTACTTCCCGGCGATCCGCACCATCAGCCAGGCGCAGTACTGGGACGACCTGGACATCCGCTTCCCGATGGCCCACCGCGACACCCTGGTGCGCGAAGCCAAGGTGCGTGGCCTGCATTCGAGCTGGGTGTTCGCCATCACCCGCCAGGAAAGCGCCTTCATGGACGACGCGCGCTCCGGCGTCGGCGCCAGCGGCCTGATGCAACTGATGCCCGGCACGGCCAAAGAGACTGCACGCAAATTCAGCATCCCCCTGGCCTCCCCGGCCCAAGTGCTCGACCCGGACAAAAACATCCAGCTCGGCGCCGCCTACCTGAGCCAGGTGCACAGCCAGTTCAACGGCAACCGCGTGCTCGCCTCCGCCGCCTACAACGCCGGCCCCGGCCGCGTGCGCCAATGGCTGCGTGGCGCCGACCACCTGAGTTTCGACGTATGGGTAGAAAGCATCCCATTCGACGAAACCCGCCAGTATGTGCAGAACGTGCTGTCTTATTCGGTGATCTACGGGCAGAAGCTCAACTCACCGCAGCCGCTGGTGGATTGGCATGAGCGTTATTTTGATGATCAGTAAGGCGTAAAGCAGCAATGAAAATGCCCGCATTGAGAGATGCGGGCATTTTTTATGGGCTGGCGTTTAGTGTGAAACCTGTTCTTCAACCCCATCACTGAACTGCAAGGCCGCCAACCGCGCATACAACGGATTGCTCGCAATCAACTGCTGATGCGTGCCCACCGCCACCAGCTTGCCCTGGTCCATCACCGCAATCCGGTCGGCGTTCTTCACCGTCGCCAGTCGATGGGCGATCACCAGCGTGGTGCGCCCTTGCATCAGTTGCGGCAGCGCTTGCTGGATCAAATGCTCACTCTGCGCATCCAGCGCGCTGGTGGCTTCGTCCAGCAACAAGATCGGCGCATCCACCAGCAAGGCGCGGGCGATGGCCAGGCGTTGGCGCTGGCCGCCGGAAAGGCCCATGCCGCCGTCGCCCAGGTGGGTCTGGTAACCGTCGGGCATTTGCAGGATGAAATCGTGGGCGTGGGCGATGCGTGCGGCGGCTTCGACCTGTTCCTGGGTGGCGGACGGGTTGCCGTAGCGGATGTTCTCTTCGACGCTGCCGAAAAACAGCGCCGGGCTTTGGGACACCAGGGCGAAGTGACGGCGCAGGTCCATGGGGTCTAGCTCGGTCAGCGGCAGGCCTTCGATCAGGATGCGACCGTGCTGGGGGTCATAGAAGCGCAGCAACAGATCGAAGATAGTCGATTTTCCCGCGCCGGACGGGCCGACCAGCGCCAGGGTTTCACCGGGATTGATCGTCAGATTCAGGCCGTCGATGGCGTAGCTGTCGGGCCGCGACGGGTAAGAAAAGCGCAGGTCTTGCAGCTCCATACGCCCGCTGACCCGCCCCGGCAGTTGGACCGTGCCAGTGACCGGCGCCTGGATCTCGTTGCTCGACTGCAGCAATTCACCAATGCGCTCGGCCGCACCGGCGGCGCGCTGCAACTCGCCTAGCACTTCGCTGAGGGTGCCGACCGCACTGCCGACGATCAGGCTGTAGAACACGAACGCCGCCAGCTCACCGCCGGAAATGCGCCCATTGATCACGTCCATGCCGCCAACCCACAGCATCACGCCCACCGCCCCCAGCACCAGCATGATCACCAGGGTAATCAGCCACGCGCGTTGGAGGATGCGCTTGCGCGCCGTGGTAAACGCCTCTTCCACGGTCACAGCGAAGCGCTTTTCGTCCTGTACCTGGTGGTTGTAGGCCTGCACGGTCTTGATCTGGCCAAGGGTCTCGGACACGTAGCTGCCCACGTCCGCGATGCGGTCCTGGCTCTGGCGCGACAGGCTGCGCACGCGGCGGCCGAAGATCAGGATCGGCGCCAACACCAGCGGCAACGCCACCACCACGATGCTGGTGAGCTTGGGGTTGGTGACAAACAGCAACACGATGCCGCCGATCACCATCAAGGCATTGCGCAGGAACAGCGACAGCGAAGAGCCGATTACCGATTGCAGCAACGTGGTGTCGGTGGTCAGCCGTGACTGGATTTCCGAGCTGCGGTTGTTCTCGTAGAAGCCGGGATGCAGGTAGATCAGGTGGTTGAACACTTGGCGCCGGATGTCCGCCACTACCCGCTCGCCGATCCACGACACCAGGTAGAACCGCGCAAAGGTGCCCACGGCCAGGCCCAGCACCAGCAGCATGAACAAGCCGATGGACTGGTTGAGCAGGTGCGGTGACTGGGTCATGAAGCCCTGGTCCACCAGCAGGCGGATGCCCTGCCCCATGGACAAGGTGATGCCCGCCGTGACAATCAGCGCCAGCAAGGCACCCAACGCCTGCCAGCGATAGGGCGCAATAAAGCGGCTGGCCAGGCGAATCGCACGGCGTTGACGGATCGAGAACATGGAGGGCTTCACCTGCGCAAGGAGGATAGGTATCTACACAGCAACATTGGGGGAACTTGGGTAAATAACAATGAGTCAGGTTAATTATGCCCGCCGATATGGGCCCCTAGAGGCTATCGGTCTAATGCCCGGCTGGAAATTTGTAGCGGTTTCTGGTGGACTGAGGGTTCGAACCGGTGATCTTGCAAGGAGTTGTAACAGCGCGGTCACGCGGGGGAATTAGAGTAGGTACACAACCTGATGAGGAGACAGGCCATGACCTTGCACACTAGCAGCACTGACAAAGTAGAAGTCGTCCGCACAGCGCATCAGGCCAACCTGGGTTGCTCGATCATCGACGCCCAAGGCCGCGAAGTGCCGATTACCGAAGACATGATCCAGCAAGCGTGCCGCGAGCTGGAACAGCGACTGGTCACGCCTGCCAAGCAAGGCTGAAGCGCCCAAGCTCTTTCTGACCCGGCCCAGGTGGCCGGGTTTTTTATGGGATTAAATGACCGTCGCGCCCAATGCCGACACGATACTTGCCAGCGCTGCAGACTCCCCATTGATACGCACCTTCAAGCCATCGATCTCGCGGCGTGCCGGGTAATGCTTGCGCAGCAGGTCAAAAGCCTTGCGCTGCTCTTCCACGGTACCTACAAGGCTGCGGCGGAAATCCGCATCATCGCGGCGTGGGTCGTACACACTGCGGCACAAGGTCGCCAGCGCCCAGGCCGGATCGGTTTCGGCATTCAGATGCACCTCGGCCAGCCACAACGGCGGCAGCAGGTCACTCAGTTGAATGCTCGGTTCCTGCCCCAGATGTGCACAGAACGCCTGGTAGATCTGCGCCGTGCCGCGCTGGCGACCTTCCAGGCTGTAACCGGCGATATGGGGCGTGGCCAGCACGCACAGGTCAGCCAGATCGACATCCACCGCAGGCTCGCCCTCCCACACATCGAGCACCGCTTGCAGGTCTTCGCGCTCCAGCAACACCTCGCGCAGGGCCGCGTTGTCCACCACCGGGCCACGGCTGGCGTTGATCAGCCAGGTGCCGGGCTTGAGTTGATCAAGGCGCTGGCGGTCGAACAGGTGCCAGGTGGAGCCCTTGCCGGACTTGGTCAGCGGCGTGTGCAGGCTGATCACATCACACTGCTCGATGATCTGCTCCAGGCTGACGTAATCGCCCCCTTCGGCGCTCTGCCGGGGCGGATCACACACCAGCACGTTCCAGCCCAGGCCCTTGAGCACCTTGACCAGCCGCCCGCCGACTTCGCCAGCACCGACAATGCCGTAAGTGCGCTGATTGAGGTCGGCGCCTTCGATCTCGGCCAGGGTCTGCAGGCTGCCCAGCACGTAGTCCACCACGCCCCGCGCATTGCAGCCGGGGGCGCTGGACCACTGGATGCCGGCCTGCTTGAAGTAATCCAGGTCCAGGTGATCGGTGCCGATGGTGCAGGTGCCGACAAACTTAACCGACGTGCCTTCCAAGAGCGCGCGGTTGACGTTGGTCACCGAACGCACCAGCAGCACATCGGCCTGCTCGACCGTGGCGCGGTCGATGGCACGGCCGGGCACGCGGCGGATCTCGCCAAACCCTTCGAAGAAGGCGTCGAGCAGCGGAATATTTTCGTCGGCAACAATCAACATGGCAGGCTCCTTTCGCGGACCCGCAGTGTACACACATCCCATGTGGGAGGGCTTGTGTGGGAGCGGGCTTGCTCGCGAAGGCGGCGTGTCAGGCGACTGATTTGTTACTGACCCACCGCATTCGCGAGCAAGCCCGCTCCCACACAAGCCCGCTCACACAGGGGATTTGTGGTGTTTGAGACAGCGCTTACAAATCGCTAACACAGGATTTTTCCTGACCATCATGTCAAGGCGTAGAATCCGCCGTCCTTGCGCCTCCCTTTACTCCTGGACACCCGTACGTGAACACTGCCACCGCCGCCCTCACCCGCCCCGCCCGCATCAGCCGGGAAGTGCGCGACCTGCTGACGCTCGCCCTGCCGATCATGATCGGCCAGTTGGCCACGACCGCGATGAGCTTTGTCGATGCGGTGATGGCCGGGCGTGTCAGCCCGCAGGATTTGGCGGCGGTGGGCCTGGGCAATTCGATCTGGATTCCGGTGTACTTGCTGATGAGCGGCACGCTGCTGGCCACTACGCCCAAAGTCGCCCAGCGTTTCGGCGCCGGCCACTTCAGCGAGATCGGACCGTTGGTACGTCAGTCGCTGTGGCTGGCAGTCGTAGTCGGGATCATGGGGGCGCTGTTGCTGTTGTGCGCCGAACCGATCCTGCACGCCATGAAGGTCGAAGCCGACCTGATCGCGCCGTCCATGGGCTACCTGCACGGTATCGCCGCTGGCATGCCGGCCATCGCGCTGTACTACGTGCTGCGCTGTTTCAGCGATGGCCTGGGGCGCACGCGGCCGAGCATGGTCATGGGGCTGTTCGGCCTGGCGCTGAATATTCCGATGAACTACATCTTCATCTACGGTCACCTCGGCCTGCCGGCCATGGGCGGCGTAGGCTGCGGCTGGGCCACGGCCATTTCGATGTGGGCGATGGCGATTGGCCTGGCCGTATGGACACGTTTCGGGCCGGCCTACCAGAGCAGCGAACTGTTCAAGCGCTTCGACTGGCCGCAATGGGCGGTGATCAAGCGTGTACTGGGCATCGGTCTGCCGATTGGCATCGCGATCTTTGCCGAATCGAGCATTTTTGCGGTGATTGCGCTGCTATTGGGCAGCCTCGGGGCCACCGTGGTGTCCGGCCATCAAATCGCCCTGAACGTCAGCTCGCTGGTGTTCATGATCCCCTACTCCCTGAGCATGGCCGTCACCGTGCGCGTCGGCCAGGCCCTCGGGCGCGGCGAGCCGCGTGAGGCACGCTTTGCCGCCGGGGTCGGCATGGGCACCGCGGTGGCCTACGCCTGCCTGTCGTGCAGCCTGATGCTGGTGTTTCGCGAGCAGATTGCGGCGATCTATACCCCGGACCCGATCGTGATTCACCTGGCATCGACGCTGATCGTATTTTCCGCGCTGTTCCAGTTTTCCGACTCGATCCAGGTCACGGCTGCCGGCGCACTGCGCGGCTACCAGGACACCCGGGTGACCATGGTGCTGACGCTGTTTGCCTATTGGGGCGTCGGGCTGCCGGTCGGCTATGCGCTGGGGCTCACCGACTGGCTCGGCGCAGCAAGCGGCCCGAGCGGTTTGTGGCAGGGCCTGATCGTCGGCCTGAGCTGTGCGGCGGGGATGTTGCTGGTGCGCCTGGCGCGCAGTGCACGCCGACGCATTCGCGCGGCCAAGGCCGTGGGTTAAGCGGACTTCTTGCGGATCCAGTACAGGTACGTACCGGCCTGTTCCTGCTGATCCACCAGCTCGTGGTCAAGGAACACGCAGAACTTGGGGATATCGCGACGGGTCGACGGATCGGTCGCGATCACCTTGAGCAAGCCACCGGGCGGCAGGTCGCGGATGTGCTGGTGCAGCATCATCACCGGCTCGGGGCAGTTGAGGCCGGTGGCGTCGAGGATGCCGTCGACCGGCAGATCCTGGGATTGGCTCATATCTCACTCCTGAAAACGGCCCGCTCTTGTGTGGGAGCGGGCTTGTGTGGGAGCGGGCTTGCTCGCGAATGCGGTTTACCAGTCACTGATGATTTGACTGAACCACCGCTTTCGCGAGCAAGCCCGCTCCCACAGGGGTTTTGTGGTCATTTCAAGTATTCAGCGGTTCTTGGGCTTCTTGGCGGTTTCCAGGCGACGCAGGTGGCACGTCACTTCCTCGCGGTCGTGGTAAAGCTGCTTACAG
This sequence comes from Pseudomonas sp. KBW05, assembly GCF_003852405.1. Lineage (GTDB taxonomy): Bacteria > Pseudomonadota > Gammaproteobacteria > Pseudomonadales > Pseudomonadaceae > Aquipseudomonas. The sequence goes on along the minus strand of NZ_QAJM01000024.1, from coordinate 39,752 downwards.
CCAATCTCCACCCGAATGCCGCGCGCCTTGAAGCCTTCTTCAATGCGTTCCAGCAAACGCTTCACTTCAGCATAACGCTGCTTCATCGGCAGCTTCAGGTTCACCACCGCCTCACGGCAATGCCCCTCGCCAATCCAGGTTTCCAGCAACGCCGCGTTGCGCGCAGGTTTCTCGACGATGTCACACACCATCCAGTCCACCGGCTGCTTGGGCACGAAGGTGAAACCGTCGGCCATCAAGTGTTGCACCAGGCCGGTGTCCATCAGGCTTTCGGCCATGGGGCCGTTGTCGATGGCGGTCACCAGCATGCCACGGTTGACCAGTTGCCAGGTCCAACCGCCCGGCGCGGCGCCGAGGTCGACGCCGGTCATGTCGCCGTGCAGGCGCTCGTCCCACTGGTCGCGGGGGATGAAGTGGTGCCAGGCTTCTTCCAGCTTGAGGGTCGAACGGCTTGGCGCGTCACGCGGAAATTTGAGGCGCGGGATGCCCATCGGCCACATCGCCGAGTTGTTCGACTCGGCCAGGCCCATGAACACTTCGCGGCCGCTCTTGAAGGTCAGCAGCAGGCGCGGCTTGCTGGGGTCGTCCACCAGCTTGCCGGCGTTGAGCAACGCCTTGCGCAGGTGCACTTCGAACTTCTTGCAAAAGTTAGACAGCTCTTTGCCGTCATTGGTATCGACCATCTCCAGCCACAGGCTGCCGCACACCGGGAATTCGCGCAGGTGGGCGAGGATCACGCTGATGCGGTCGGTTTCCGGCAGGTCGATGAAAACCCCGCGCGCCCACTGCCGCGGGAAGATCAGCTCGGCAAAACGCTGGCCGTGCATCAGGCGCTGGGCGCCGTCTTCTTCGGTGCAGACAAATTCGGCGCAGGCGCTGCCGGTCTTGGCCTTGGCGTAGCCGGAAACGTTCAGGCGCGCGGCGTGTTCCGCGATCTCGGAACAGACTTCGCCTTCAAAACCCGGGCGGCAGTGCATAAAAAGGGTGTTCATCAACTCTCCTGGCAACTGGCTTGCTGTAGCGCAAGGCCTGTCATGAAAACGCGCGCATGATAACTGAGTTCGGAACCTTGGACTTAACCATAGAGTCCAGTTATTAGCCTGCTAATGAAAACAGGGCTAGCTTTAAAGCTCTGTCCGTCCCGTCAGGTCCGTAGCCGTGCGGATCATAAGGAGTCGCGTCATGTCATCGCTTGATAGCCTGAAAACCCTTAAAACCCTGGAAATAGACAACAAGACCTACCACTACTTCAGCCTGCCCGAAGCCGCCAAGCGCCTGGGCGACCTGGATAAGCTGCCGATGTCGCTCAAGGTGCTGCTGGAAAACCTGCTGCGCTGGGAGGACGACAAAACCGTCACCGGCGCCGACCTCAAGGCCATCGCTGCCTGGCTCAAGGAGCGCCAGTCCGATCGCGAGATCCAGTACCGCCCCGCCCGGGTATTGATGCAAGACTTTACCGGCGTCCCCGCCGTGGTCGACCTGGCTGCCATGCGCGCCGCCGTGGCCAAGGCCGGTGGCGACCCGCAGCGCATCAACCCGCTGTCGCCGGTGGACCTGGTGATCGACCACTCGGTGATGGTCGACAAATTCGGCAACGCCGACGCGTTCGAACAGAACGTCGATATCGAAATGCAGCGCAACGGCGAACGCTACGCCTTCCTGCGCTGGGGCCAGAGCGCCTTCGACAACTTCAGCGTGGTGCCGCCGGGCACCGGCATCTGCCATCAGGTCAACCTCGAATACCTCGGCCGCACCGTGTGGACCAAGGAGGAGGACGGCCGCACCTACGCGTTCCCCGACACACTGGTGGGCACCGACTCCCACACCACCATGATCAACGGCCTCGGCGTACTCGGCTGGGGCGTGGGCGGCATCGAAGCGGAAGCGGCAATGCTCGGTCAGCCGGTGTCGATGCTGATCCCGGAAGTCATTGGCTTCAAGCTCACCGGCAAACTGAAGGAAGGCATCACCGCCACCGACCTGGTGCTGACGGTAACGCAGATGCTGCGCAAGAAAGGCGTGGTGGGCAAATTCGTCGAGTTCTATGGCGACGGCCTGGCCGACCTGCCGTTGGCCGACCGCGCCACCATCGCCAACATGGCCCCGGAATACGGCGCTACGTGTGGCTTCTTCCCAGTGGATGAAGTGACGCTGGACTACCTGCGCCTGTCGGGCCGTCCGTCAGCCACCGTCAAACTGGTGGAGGCCTACACCAAGGCCCAGGGCCTATGGCGCAACGCCGGCCAGGAACCGGTTTTCACCGACAGCCTGGCCCTCGACATGGGCAGCGTCGAAGCCAGCCTGGCCGGGCCGAAACGCCCGCAGGACCGGGTCTCGCTGCCGAATGTCGGCCAAGCGTTCAGCGACTTCCTCGACCTGCAATTCAAACCGGCCAACAAAGAGGTCGGGCGCCTGGAAAGCGAAGGCGGTGGCGGTGTTGCTGTAGGCAATGCCGATTTGGTGGGTGAGGCCGATTACGACTACGAAGGCCAGACCTATCGCCTGAAAAACGGCGCCGTGGTCATCGCCGCGATCACTTCGTGCACCAACACTTCCAACCCGAGCGTGATGATGGCGGCCGGGCTGGTGGCGAAAAAGGCCGTGGAAAAGGGCCTCACACGCAAACCCTGGGTCAAGACTTCCCTGGCGCCGGGTTCCAAAGTGGTCACCGACTACTACAAGGCTGCGGGCCTGACCCAATACCTCGACAAGCTCGGCTTCGACCTGGTGGGTTATGGCTGCACCACCTGCATCGGCAACTCCGGCCCGCTGCCCGAGCCGATTGAAAAAGCCATCCAGAAAGCCGACCTGGCTGTGGCCTCGGTGTTATCCGGCAACCGCAACTTCGAAGGCCGCGTGCACCCGCTGGTGAAAACCAACTGGCTGGCCTCGCCGCCGCTGGTGGTCGCCTACGCGTTGGCCGGCACCGTGCGCATCGACATCAGCAGCGAGCCGCTGGGCAACGACAAGGACGGCAAGCCGGTGTACCTGAAAGACATCTGGCCAAGCAGCAAGGAGATTGCCGACGCGGTGGCTCAGGTCAGCACCGGTATGTTCCACAAGGAATACGCCGAGGTGTTTGCCGGTGATGCGCAGTGGCAAGCCATTGAAGTGCCACAGGCCGCGACTTACGTGTGGCAGAAGGACTCGACCTACATCCAGCATCCGCCGTTCTTCGATGATATTGCCGGGCCTTTGCCGGTCATCAAGGACGTCCAGGGCGCCAACGTGCTGGCCCTGCTGGGCGATTCGGTGACCACCGACCACATCTCCCCCGCTGGCAACATCAAGGCCGACAGCCCGGCCGGGCGTTACCTGCGCGAGCAAGGCGTGGAGCCGCGTGACTTCAACTCCTACGGCTCACGCCGGGGCAACCATGAAGTGATGATGCGCGGCACCTTTGCCAACATCCGCATCCGTAACGAAATGCTCGGCGGTGAGGAAGGCGGCAACACACTGTATATCCCTACCGGCGAGAAAATGGCGATCTACGACGCGTCGATGCAGTACCAGGCGGCGGGTACGCCCTTGGTGGTGATCGCGGGGCAGGAATACGGCACGGGCTCAAGCCGCGACTGGGCGGCCAAGGGTACGAACCTGCTGGGGGTGAAGGCGGTGATTGCCGAGAGTTTCGAGCGCATCCACCGTTCCAACCTGGTGGGCATGGGCGTGCTGCCGTTGCAGTTCAAGCTGGATCAGAACCGCAAGACGCTTAAGCTCAGCGGCAAGGAGCAGATCGATATTCTCGGGCTGACGGGTGCGGAGATCGTACCGCGGATGAACCTGACGCTGGTGATTACGCGGGAAGATGGCAGCAGCGAGAAGGTTGAGGTGTTGTGTCGGATTGATACGCTTAACGAAGTGGAATACTTCAAGGCGGGGGGCATCTTGCACTACGTCCTGCGCCAGCTGATCGCCAGCTAAAGAGCAGTGGAGATCAAATGTGGGAGCGGGCTTGCTCGCGAATGCGGTATGTCAGTCACAGATATTTCGACTGATCCACCGCATTCGCGAGCAAGCCCGCTCCCACATTTGGACCATATTCACAAATTCAGATCAGAACAACCACTTCCAGAGCAGCAGCAATACCACCACAGCCAACACCGGCCGCGCAATCCGGTAAGCCTTGGGATGCTTGCGCTTCCACTGCTTCACCACACCACTGAACTTGTCGCTGAAGGTCTTGCTCCAGGCATACGCCTGGTTGATCCCGCCGACGCGCTCGTCATCCAGGTTCTGCGGCGCCGTGGCGCGGCCCAGTTGCTTGCTGACCCAACGGTTGACGCGGGTCATGAAGCCATTGCTCAGCGGCCGTTCGATGTCGCAGAACAGGATCACGCGGGTCGTTTCAGTCTCGTTCTTCACCCAGTGCACGTAGGTTTCGTCGAACATCACGTCGTCGCCATCACGCCAGGCGTACTCCTGGCCGTCGACAAAGATGCGGCAGGCGTCGGAGTTCGGCGTGGACAAGCCCAGGTGATAGCGCAACGAACCGGCAAACGGATCACGGTGCGGGTTGAGGTGGCTGCCGCCCGGCAACAGCGCGAACATCGCGCCCTTGACGTTGGGAATGCTGCTCACCAGCGCCACGGTTTTCGGGCAGAGCGCCTCGGCCGAGGGCAGTGGCTTGTCGTACCACTTGAGGTAGAAACGCTTCCAACCCTTCTTGAAGAACGAACCGAAACCGGCGTCGTTGTTCTTTTCGGCGGCACGGATGTAACCCTCGTCGAACAGGTGCATGGCCTCTTCGCGGATCACTTCCCAGTTGTCCTTGAGCACATCCAGTTCCGGGAACTTGCTGCGGTCCAGGTACGGTTTGGACGGCACGGCCGAGAACAAGTACATCAAGGCGTTATACGGAGCGAACAGCGCCGAATGGTTGACGAACTGGCGCAACAGCGGCAGGCGGGCCTTGCCACGCAGGTGCACGTACAGCGTGCTGCCGATAAATAACAGCAACACCGACAGTTTGGCGGCCAAAGAAAAGGTCATGCAGCAACTCCTGGAAAAATGCGCCGGGCATCATAAACACTTGGGCCATTATGCAGAAGGCCCAAGGTACCGGCGCTGACACACATCAAGCCTGGTTTTCCTGATCGGTAAACAGATCGCTGAACAGCATGCTCGACAGGTAACGCTCACCGGAGTCCGGCAGGATCACCACGATGGTCTTGCCCTGCATCTCCGGTTTTTGCGCCAGGCGTACGGCCACGGCCATCGCCGCACCGCAGGAGATACCGCACAGAATCCCCTCTTCCTGCATCAGGCGCAGGGCCATGGCCTTGGACTCTTCATCACTGGCCAGCTCCACGCGGTCCACCATCGACAGGTCGAGGTTTTTCGGGACGAAACCGGCGCCGATGCCCTGGATCTTGTGCGGGCTCGGCTTGATTTCTTCACCGGCCAGCGCCTGGGTGATCACCGGCGACACAATCGGCTCCACGGCCACCGACAGGATCTGCTTGCCCGCGATGTTCTTGATGTAGCGCGACACGCCGGTGATGGTGCCACCGGTGCCCACGCCGGCCACCAGCACATCCACGGCGCCATCGGTGTCGTTCCAGATTTCCGGGCCAGTGGTTTTTTCGTGGATCGCCGGGTTGGCCGGGTTTTCGAACTGGCCCGGCATAAAGTATTGGGCCGGGTCGCTGGCGACGATTTCTGCGGCTTTTTCAATCGCGCCCTTCATGCCCTTGGCCGGTTCGGTCAGCACCAGTTCGGCGCCGAGGGCCTTGAGTACCTTGCGGCGCTCGATACTCATGGACGCCGGCATGGTCAGCAGCAGCTTGTAGCCACGAGCGGCGGCGACAAACGCCAGGCCGATGCCGGTGTTGCCCGACGTCGGCTCGACAATGGTCATGCCCGGCTTGAGCTTGCCGGTGCTTTCCGCGTCCCAGATCATGTTCGCGCCAATGCGGCACTTCACCGAGTAACCGGGGTTACGCCCTTCGATCTTGGCCAGGATGGTCACGCCACGCGGGGCGATACGGTTGATCTGCACCAGGGGCGTGTTACCGATGGAGTGCGCGTTGTCTGCAAAAATGCGGCTCATGACGGGTCCTATGTGGGCGGTATTCAGGAAGGCCCCAAGGGTATGCCTCGTGTCGCAACGCGTCCAGTCGAGGAACGTTGCGCGCCCCACAACAGTCCATCTCCTACAGACATGGAGAATGCCAATGAAACGTCGCTACAGCTGGCTGCTATGGACCGTTGCCGGGCTGGTGGTGCTGCTGGTCGCCCTGGACCTCGCGCTACCCTATCTGGTGCGCAACTATTTGAATGACAAGCTCGCCGACATGGGCGACTACCGTGGCCAGGTCAGCGACGTGGACGTCGCCCTGTGGCGCGGCGCCTACAAGATCAACGGCCTGGAGATCATCAAGGTCGATGGCAAGGTGCCAGTGCCGCTGCTCAAGGCGCCGTTGATCGACTTGTCAGTCAGCTGGCCAGCGCTGTGGGCCGACCATGCGGTGGTGGCCAAGGTGCGCTTTGTCAGGCCTGAGGTGAATTTCGTCGATGGCGGCGCCAACAAACAGGCATCCCAAACCGGTAAAGGCACCGACTGGCGCGCGCAACTGAGCAAACTGGCACCGATCACCCTCGACGAAGTGCGCATCGAAGACGGCAAGATTGCCTTCCACAACTTCAGCTCCAAACCACCGGTGAAGATCGACGCCACCGCGGTCAACGCCAGCTTCTACAACCTGACCAACATCGTCGACGTCAAAGGCAAGCGTGATGCGCGCTTCGAAGGCAAGGCCCTGCTGCAAGGCCAGGCGCCGCTGGAAGCCAGCGCGACCTTTGATCCGCTGAGCAATTTCGAAAACTTCGAGTTCCGTTTCCGCGCCAAGGATTTGCAACTTAAACGCATGAACGCTTTCGCCTCGGCCTACGGCAAGTTCGACTTCAAGGCCGGCACCGGTGACGTGGTGATAGAAGCCCAGGCGGAAAAAGGCCAACTCACCGGCTATATCAAGCCGCTGCTGCGGGACGTGGAAGTGTTCGATTGGCAGCAGGACGTGGAAAACAAGGACAAGAACATCTTCCGTTCGATCTGGGAAGCCGTGGTGGGTGCCAGCGAGACTGTGCTGAAGAACCAGCAGAAAAACCAGTTCGCCACGCGAGTGGAGCTGAGTGGCAGCGTGCACCAGCAGGATGTCAGCGCGTTCTCGGCTTTTTTGGCGATTTTACGTAATGGTTTTATCCAGGCGTTCAATGCGCGCTATGAGCAACCCAAACCCAGCACCGACTAAAAGGCGAGCGCGGGCTAATGTGGGAGCGGGCTTGCTCGCGAAGGCGGCGTTTCAGGCAATACATCTGTTGACTGATCCACCGTATTCGCGAGCAAGCCCGCTCCCACATTAGCCCGCGTACACCTTCAGATTTCGGCGTGACCGCCCATTCAGAGACTGAATAACCCGTCTGCGTTCACAGTCGCCGGGGCTGCGCGGTATAGTCCGGGCATTGATGAATGCGAGGAAACACCGATGAAGTTCGAAGGCACCCAGGCCTACGTTGCCACCGACGACCTGAAACTGGCCGTCAACGCCGCCATCACCCTGGAGCGGCCGCTGCTGGTCAAGGGCGAGCCCGGCACCGGCAAGACCATGCTCGCCGAGCAACTGGCCGAATCCTTCGGCGCCAAGCTGATCACCTGGCACATCAAGTCCACCACCAAGGCCCACCAGGGCCTGTACGAGTACGACGCGGTCAGCCGCCTGCGCGACTCGCAACTGGGCGTGGACAAGGTGCACGACGTGCGCAACTACCTGAAAAAGGGCAAGCTCTGGGAAGCCTTCGAGTCCGAGGAGCGGGTGATCCTGCTGATCGATGAAATCGACAAGGCCGACATCGAGTTCCCCAACGACCTGCTGCAAGAACTCGACAAGATGGAGTTCTACGTCTACGAAATCGACGAGACCATCAAGGCAAAGAAACGCCCGATCATCATCATTACCTCCAACAACGAAAAAGAACTGCCGGACGCGTTCCTGCGCCGCTGCTTCTTCCACTACATCGCCTTCCCCGACCGCACCACCCTGCAAAAGATCGTCGATGTGCACTACCCCGACATCAAGAAGGACCTGGTCAGCGAAGCGCTGGACGTGTTCTTCGACGTGCGTAAGGTGCCCGGTCTGAAGAAAAAACCGTCCACCTCCGAACTGGTGGACTGGCTCAAGCTGCTGATGGCCGACAATATCGGCGAAGCCGTGCTGCGCGAACGCGACCCGACCAAGGCCATCCCACCGCTGGCCGGTGCCTTGGTTAAGAACGAGCAAGACGTGCAGTTGCTGGAGCGTCTGGCGTTCATGAGCCGTCGCGGTAACCGCTGATGCTGCTCAACCTGTTCAATGAAATGCGCGCCGCCAAGGTGCCGGTGTCGGTGCGCGAGCTGCTGGACCTTATCAACGCGCTGAAAATGCGCGTGACCTTCGCCGACATGGACGAGTTCTACTACTTGGCCCGGGCGATCCTGGTCAAGGACGAGCGGCACTTCGACAAGTTCGACCGGGCCTTCGGCGCCTATTTCAATGGCCTGGAAAAACTCGACGACCACCTGCAGGCACTGATCCCCGAAGACTGGCTGCGCAAGGAGTTCGAACGCTCATTGAGCGATGAAGAACGCGCGCAAATCCAATCCCTCGGCGGCCTCGACAAACTGATCGAAGAATTCAAGAAGCGCCTGGAAGAACAGAAAGAACGCCACGCCGGTGGCAACAAGTGGATCGGCACCGGCGGCACCAGCCCGTTCGGTTCCGGTGGCTACAACCCGGAGGGCATTCGCGTCGGCGACGCGGGCAAGCGCCAGGGCAAGGCGGTGAAAGTCTGGGACCAGCGCGAGTACAAGAACCTCGACGACCAAGTGGAACTGGGCACGCGCAACATCAAGATCGCCCTGCGCCGCCTGCGCAAATTCGCGCGCCAGGGTGCGGCCGAAGAACTGGACATCGACGGCACCATCGACCACACCGCCCGCGATGCCGGCTTGCTGAATATCCAGATGCGCCCGGAGCGGCGCAACACCATCAAGCTGCTGCTGTTGTTCGACATCGGCGGCTCGATGGATGCCCACGTGAAAATCTGCGAAGAACTGTTCTCGGCGTGCAAGACCGAGTTCAAGCACCTGGAGTACTTCTACTTCCATAACTTCGTGTACGAGTCGGTGTGGAAGAACAACCAGCGCCGCACCTCGGAACGCACGTCCACCCAGGACCTGCTGCATAAGTACGGCGCGGATTACAAAGTGATCTTTATCGGCGATGCGTCAATGGCGCCGTACGAGATTACCCAGGCCGGCGGCAGCGTCGAGCATTGGAATGAAGAGCCGGGGTACGTGTGGATGCAGCGCTTCATGGCCAAGTACAAGAAGCTGATCTGGATTAATCCGTATCCGAAGGACACCTGGGGGTATACGGCGTCGACGGGGATTGTGCGGGAGTTGGTGGAGGATCAGATGTATCCGCTGACGTTGCGGGGGTTGGAAGAAGGGATGCGTTTTCTCTCCAAGTAGATGGAGATCCAAATGTGGGAGCGAGCTTGTGTGGGAGCGGGCTTGCTCGCGAATACGGTGTGTCAGCCACCTGATAAGCCGACTGAACCACCGCTTTCGCGAGCAAGCCCGCTCCCACACAAGCTCGCTCCCACATTTCGGATTGCAGCGTTACTTAAAGCGCTGCAAGAAGTCGATATGCTGCCGATGCGCAGTCTCCTGCACCACTGGCGCCAACCGCACCTTCTCCCCCGGCAAACACTGCGCCAGCCGCGCCAGCGCCAACGGCGTCAGCGCGCCCAGGCGCGGGTAACCACCTATCGTCTGCCGATCATTGAGCAACACAATCGGCTGCCCATCCGGCGGCACCTGGATCGCTCCCAACGGAATCCCTTCGGAAATCAGCGACGCCCCCTGGTACTGCAACGGCGTGCCCAGCAGACGCATGCCCATGCGGTCGGCGCGGCTGTCGAGGGACCACTCGGTGTTGAACGCATCAAACAGACTTTGCCCGCTGAACTGGCCGATCTGCGCGCCGACGATCACGTCCAGCGCGGCCTTGGCGGGCAGGTTGGGATCGTTCAGCACTTTCATCGCACCACCGGCACCGCAATAGGCCAGGCGCCCGCCTTCGACCAACGCCTTGCCAAAACCGTCCACACCGCCCAGTTCCTCACGCACAACCGTGGCGCAACTGCCCAGCACAGCCGGCGCATCAAACCCGCCCGGCGCCGCCAGGTAGGCCCGTGCGCCATTGAATGGCTGGGTGAAACGCAAACGCTGGCCCTTTTGCAGGATAAAACTGCGGCCGGGGCTGATGGCGCGTTCGTCGATGTACGCCCCCAGGTCCGCGCCGGCCAACGCCAACAAGCAATACTCCTCGGCCTGCACGGTGAAGCCGCCCAAAGTGATCTCCACCACCGGCGCGTCCAACGGGTTGTCCAGCAGCCAGTTGGCCCAGGACATCGACACCCAATCCAGCGCGCCGCCCTGGGTTACGCCCAGGTGGCGCACGCCAAAGCGCCCGGCGTCCTGCAGCAGGCACAGCGGTGTGCTGGCCTCGATGATCAAGCGGCTCATGCGTGCGCCTCCAACGGTGTGTCGTCACCACCCAGCTTGATGAATTCGGCGTGGTCAACGGACTCGAAGCGCACCGTGTCACCGGGTTGCATCAGGCTGTAGCCGTCGCGATCGCGGTCGAACAACTTGGCCGGGGTGCGGCCGATCAGGTTCCAGCCGCCGGGCGACACCACCGGATAGGCGGCGGTTTGCCGTTCGGCGATGCCAACACTGCCGGCCGCCACGCGTTTGCGCGGCGTACTCAGGCGCGGGGTGGCAAGGATTTCATCCACCAACCCCATAAAGGCAAAACCGGGGGCGAAGCCGAGGGCAAACACTTGGTATTCATGGGCGCTGTGCTGGCGGATCACGGCATCGACACTCAAGCCGCTGCGTTGGCTGAGCAAGGTCAACTCGGGGCCGACACTCAGGTCGTACCACACCGGCAGCACATGGCACTGGCCGCTGCCCTGGGCCTGTGGTTGCAGGTCGGTCAGGGCTTGGTCGATCAATGCCCGCGCCTGGGCCGGGCTCAACGCGGTGAGGTCGTAATGCACCATCAAGGTGGTGTAGGACGGTACAAGGTCCACCAACGCCGGGCCAAAGCCATCGCGCAAGCGCTGGGTGGCGGCAAGCATCCACGGCATGTTGGCTTCGGCGATGGCATCAAACAGACGCACCATCAGGCAGTCGATGGCCACTACTTCAATGCGTGGCTTCATGCGCTCTTCAATGCCTCGCGGATGCGCTGCACGGCGGCGACCGAGCTGGCGTTGTCGCCGTGGACGCACAGGGTGTTGGCCTGCAACACCAGCGGGCTGCCGTCGCTGGCGATCAGCAGCTCACCACGGGAAATGGTCAGGGCTTGGCCGACGATAACGTCGGCGTCGTGGTGCACAGCGCCGGGCAACTGGCGCGAGACCAGATGGCCGTTTTTGTCGTAGGCACGGTCGGCGAAGGCTTCGAACCACAGGGTGACGCCATATTCATCGCCCAAGGCCTGCGCGGCGCTGTTGTCGCGAGTCGCCAGCAACATCAGCGGCAGATCGCCGTACGCCGCGATGGCCTGGATCACGGCGCGCAATTGGGTCGGGTTGGCCATCATGTCGTTGTACATCGCGCCGTGGGGTTTGACGTAGCTCACCCGCCCGCCCTGGGCCCGGCAGATGCCGTCGAGGGCGCCGATCTGGTAGTGCAGCAGGTCCTGGATTTCCTGCGGCGTGTAGGCCATGGAACGGCGGCCGAAACCTTGCAAATCCTGATAAGCGGGGTGGGCGCCCACTTGCACGCCGTGCTTGAGCGCCAAGCTGACGGTCTTGCGCATGATGCTCGGGTCGCCGGCATGGAAGCCGCAGGCCACGTTGGCGCAATCGATGAACGGCATGACCTCGGCGTCCAGACCCATGGTCCAGTTGCCAAAGCTTTCGCCGATGTCGCAATTCAGTAGCAGGCGGCTCACTGTGGTCGCTCCTGTAGGTTTTGTTTTTTTGTAGTGTGGGATTGTTTACACAGAACTCGCAACTTGTCCTGACACCCCCACGACGCTTATCGTGGAATAGCTCGATTTTTGGCGCTGGCCCGGTGCGGCGTCCAACTAATAAAAACCGATCCATGCATAAGAAAAAGTTGATCCCATGAATTTGAAGTTCCTCGAAACCTTCGTCTGGGTGGCCAAGCTCAAGAGCTTTCGCCTGACCGCCGAGAAGTTGTTCACCACCCAGGCCTCGATCTCCAGCCGCATCGCGGTGCTGGAAAGCGAGCTGGGGGTGAAGTTGTTTCTGCGCGATTCACGCGGCGTGAGCCTGACCCCGGAAGGCGTGAAGGTGCTCGACTACGCCGAGCAGATGATGGTGACCATGCAGGGCTTGAAGCAGTCCCTGGAGACCACCAGCAGCAAGGTCGGGCGCATCCGCATCGGGGCGATGGACACGGTGATCCACACCTGGCTGAGCCCATTGGTGGCGGAACTGATGGACCATTTCCCGCTGGTGGAAATCGAATTGGTCGCCGATACCGCATTGAACCTCAGCGATCAGCTGCAAAAAGGCTTCCTCGACCTGATCCTGCAAACCGACCTGCTGCGCCTCGAAACCGTGCGCAGCCTGGAGCTGTGCAGCCACCCCATGGCCTGGATCGTCGCCAGCCAATCGATCTACCACCGCGACTACGCGTCCCTCGCCGAACTGGCCCAGGAGCGCATCATCACCTACTCGAAAAACTCCCACCCACACCAGGACGTGCTGCGCCTGATGCAAGCCAACGGCGTGGCCGCGCCACGGATGAACTGTGTGAATTCGGTGTCGGCGATTACCCGCTTGTTGCGCGATGGCTTCGGGGTCGGCGCGCTGCCGCCGGTGCTGGTGATGGAGGAGCTGGCGCGGGGGGAATTGGTGATGTTGCCGATGGCGCAGAAACTGCCGAACTTGCAGGTGGTGGTGTCGTGGCGCGTGGGAGTGGAGTTGGTGGAGGAGATTGTCGGGTTGTGCCAGAAGGTGGTGGCCCGCTATGCCGAAGAAGTCGGCCCAGAGCGGATGCTACTGACAAAACCGGATTAAAAACTGTGGGAGCTGGCTTGCCTGCGATGGCGGTGGGTCAGCTAGCACATCTGCTGCTGATACACCGCTATCGCAGGCAAGCCAGCTCCCACATTTTGAACTGTGTTTGACTTACAAACCTTTCAGGTCACGCTCTTCGATAGGCCGGCTCTGGCGCAAACGCTTGCCGCCCAGCACCACCCAATCGATCAGGCGGAACAGGCATTCCAAGCCGAACGACAACAGCATCGCCCCACCCAACCCCCAGCCCATGGCCTCTGGCGTCAGCAGGATCTGGTAGCTGTAGCCGTTCCAGGTCTCCTGGCGGATATCCGGGTCAGCCGCCACCGCCACTTGCAGCGCGCGGATGTACCACGGTCCTTGCATCGCCTGGAACTGCTTGTCCAATGCCACCTGGCGGTCAAGCATCGCGCCCAGGCTGTTGGCGTCGCTCTGGAACACCGGGTCATCACTGGCGCGGTAATGCGCGACCAGGGCCTGCAGGTCACCCTTGAAGAACTGCTGCGCGGTCGCGTCAAACCCGCGCAAGCCGGTCTGGGCCTCGATCAGGTGGGCTTCGACGCGCTTGGCGTAGTCGTTGATAAACCCCGGCACTTGCACGCCCACCAACAAACCCATGGCAAACAACACCAACCGCAGATAGCTGAGCAACATGGTCGATATCCTTACTCGGTGATGCCCTGGCTGACGCATTCACCGCGTCGCCACAGGCTCCATTGGCCCGGTTCGTAGCGGGTCCAGTTTTCGTTGTCGGTGAGTGGCTCGGTGGCGATCACCGTGACCACATCATTGGGCGTGGTTTCGGCCTGAAAATCGACGATCACGTCGACATCTTTCAAGCGCGCCGGGCCAAACGGCGCGCGACGGGTGATTTGCGCCAACTTGGTCGAGCAATAGCAAAACAGCCAGTCGCCGTCGCTGAGCAGGCAGTTGAACACGCCCTTGCTGCGGTATTCGGCGCAGGCGGCGATCAGGTCCGGCAGCACCTGCTCGATGTCCACCGGCTCGGGGAAGGCTTCGCGCACGCGGTTGAGCAGATCGCAGAAGGCCGCTTCGCTGTCGGTATCGCCCACGGGCCGATAGAACGTGGCACGGGGGTTGAAGTCCGCCAGCTGGCCGTTGTGGGCGAAACACCAGTTGCGCCCCCACAGTTCACGCACGAACGGGTGGGTGTTGGACAGGCACACCTTGCCCACGTTGGCCTGGCGGATATGGCCGATCACCACTTCACTTTTGATGGGGTAACGCTGCACCAGCAGCGCGACTTCCGACTCACTGCTCGCCGCCGGGTCCTGGAACAGACGCAGGCCACGGCCTTCATAGAAGGCGATGCCCCAACCGTCGCGATGGGGGCCGGTGCGGCCACCGCGCTGCATCAGCCCGGTAAAGCTGAACACGATGTCGGTGGGGACGTTGGCACTCATGCCCAATAATTCACACATGCCAGGGCTCTCGCTACAACGTTAAAGGCGCGGTTCGACGCGCATGCCGCTCACAGGTGCCGGGCGGCGGAAAGGTTCGTCATCATCATCGGCCGGCTCGGCGGCCAGGGCGGCATCGGCGGCGGCCTTGCGCTCGCGGCGGGCCTTGGCGCCGCGCTCGATGGGCCAGCGGATCAACACGATCACCAGGTACACGGCAAAGGCGATCATCGTGTACATGAACAAGTCGGAAATGGCCCGCCAGGCGTTGTTGCCGACCTTGAGCACCAGGTCCAGCGCGGTGATGGCCACGGCTGGCGCAAATTGGGTCTTGACCGGGTCGACGATGGTCGGGCTGAACAGCAACACGGCCATCAGCAATTGCAACGGCTCGCGCAGCCAGCGCCAGATCCAGCGGGTCATGCGCCACCACACCAACAGGCAGCCCAAAGCGGCGAAGGCGTAGAGGCCCCAAGCGGTCAGATAGTCGTTCTCGGTCATGGTGTCCATGGCAAGGCTGGCAAAGAGGCGGCTATGATAACGGCTTTTGCGTGTCGCGGCTGCAAAGCCTGCCACCGTCCGCCAGATAGAGAATAATCCATGCCTACATCGCCCGCTCCGATTGCCCGCAAGGCCCCAGGCCAGGATCCTTACGCCTGGTTGCAGGAACGCGACAGCACCGAAGTCCTCGATTACCTCAAGGCCGAAAACGCCTGGCAGGAAGCCCAGCTCGCCGACCAGCAGGCCCTGCGTGAAACCCTGTTCGAAGAGATCAAAGGCCGCATCCTCGAAACCGACCTGTCCCTGCCCTCCCCGTGGGGCCCGTACCTGTATTACACGCGCACCACCGCCGGTGACGAATACGCCCGTCACTACCGCTGCCGGCGCCCGGCGGACGACAGCAACCAGGTGGACGACAGCAGCGAAGAGCTGCTGCTGGACCCGAACGTGCTGGCCAACGGCGGCTTCTTCTCCCTGGGCGCGTTCAGCATCAGCCCCGACCATCAGCGCCTGGCCTACAGCCTGGATACCAGCGGTGAAGAGATTTTCACCCTGTACGTGAAGGAATTGGCCAGCGGCAAGGTCAGCGAACTGGAATTCGCGGACTGCGACGGCAGCATGACCTGGGCCAATGACAGCCTGACCCTGTTCTTTGGCGAGCTGGACGACACCCACCGCCCGCACAAGCTGTATCGCTATCGCCTGGATGGCACGGCGGCGCAGGAAGTGTTCCACGAGCCCGACGGACGTTTCTTCCTGCATTGCTACCGTTCCAGCTCCGAACGGCAGTTGCTGCTGGCGTTGGGCAGCAAGACCACCAGCGAAATCTGGGCCCTAGACGCCGAGCAGCCGCACCTCGACTTCACCTGCCTGGCACCTCGGGTCGAAGACCATGAATACGATGTCGACCACGGCCAACTGAATGGTGCCTGGACCTGGTTTATCCGCAGCAACCGTGACGGCATCAACTATGCCTTGTTCACCGCGACCGACATTGGCGACGTGCCAACCGAGGCCGAGTGGCAGAACCTGATCCCCCACAGTGACGACGTGATGCTCGACGGCGTGAGCCTCAACGCCAGCGCCATGACCTTGAGCCTGCGCATCGGCGGCCTGCCGGTGATCGAAGTGCATCCAGAAGGTCTGCCCGCCTATCGCGTGGAATTGCCCGACGCCGCCTACAGCCTCTACGTACAAAACAGCCTGGAATTTCCCAGCGACAAGATTCGCCTGCGCTACGAAGCCCTGAACCGCCCGGCCCAGGTGCGCCAGTTGGAACTGGCCAGTGGCACGCAAGTCGTGCTCAAGGAAACCCCGGTACTGGGCGTGTTCAACGCCGACGACTACGTCAGCCAACGCCTGTGGGCGACTTCCGCCGACGGCACCCAGGTGCCCATCAGCCTGGTGGTCAAGCGTGACCAGCTGGGTAAACCTACGCCGCTGTACCTGTACGGCTACGGCGCCTACGGCTCGAGCCTCGACCCGTGGTTCTCCCACGCGCGCCTGAGCCTGCTGGACCGCGGCGTGGCGTTTGCCATTGCGCATGTGCGCGGCGGCGGCGAGCTGGGTGAGGCCTGGTACCGCAACGGCAAGCAGGAACACAAACAGAACACCTTCAGCGACTTTATCGCCTGCGCCGAACACCTGATCGCCGAGGGTTTGACCACCTCCAAGCAATTGGCCATCAGCGGCGGCAGCGCCGGCGGCCTGTTGATCGGTGCGGTGCTCAACCAGCGCCCGGAGCTGTTTCAGGCGGCGATTGCCGAAGTGCCGTTCGTCGACGTGCTCAACACCATGCTCGACCCGGACCTGCCGCTGACCATCACCGAGTACGACGAGTGGGGCAACCCAGAAGAACCGGAAGTGTACGACCGGATAAAGGCCTACGCGCCGTACGAAAACGTCCGCGCCCAGGCTTATCCGCATCTGCTGGTGATCGCCGGCTACAACGACAGCCGCGTGCAGTACTGGGAAGCGGCCAAGTGGGTGGCCAAGCTGCGCGATACCAAAACAGACGACAACCTGCTGCTGCTCAAGACCGAACTCGGCGCCGGCCACGGTGGCATGAGCGGGCGTTACCAGGGATTACGTGACGTAGCACTCGAATATGCATTTGTGTTCAAGGCCCTGGCACTGATTTAGGAACTATGCGCGGCGGTTCTGTCTGAACACAGAACCGCCCTACACGATTGACGGACCAAGATTGCCGCTATGCCAGAACCGACCTCACTCAATAACGAAATCCGCGACATGCTCATGGACTGCGGCTTGTTCGATCCTCTGCTGCCGGAAGATTTTCACATCGCCGCCGGCTACTTCAACATCAGCAGCATGGCCCGGGACGAGGTGATCTTCCTGGAAGGCGATGCAGGCACCTTCATGTGCATCCTCCACAGCGGCCAGGTGGCAGTGCAGAAAGCCAACCCCAGCGGCCAGCGCTTGACCATCGCCACCCTGCGCAGCGGGCGGGCGTTTGGCGAAATGGCCGTGCTCGATGGCGAGCGGCGCTCCGCCAGTTGCGTGGCCGCTTCGGAGTGTGTGCTGTTGAACCTGGGCAAGGATTCCCTGGAGAAAATGCTCAATGACGCGCCCAGGGTCGCGGCGAAGATTATCCGTGCCATCGCCATTGCCCTCTCCAAGCGCCTGCGCATGGCCGACGGGCAATTGCTCTCCCAGCAGTTTTAACCGCCCGGGGTCTTCGGTTTGCTGTCGTTCTGCTGCAAACCGGGCACCGTCTGGTCTTTTGGCGGCGTCGGCAACACGATCGGTACCAGCGCAGGGGACCCGTTAGCCGTGGCCTTGGGCGCGATCGGCGGGGTGACTTGCGGATACAACGTCGGCGTGGGCGTGCCCGGTGCGCCTGGGGTGGGTGCCGGCGCAACCGGTACGGTTTGCAACTCCTGAGCCTGCGCCGCACCCAATGTGAGCGCGCTCAACACAATGACCGTTAGAATGCTGCACTTCATCGATGGCTCCATGGCCTGACCGGAATGTCGTAAGGCTACTCCCAACCGCGCAAGAATGCCCTTCCCAATGAGATTTCCATGAAACGTTTCGTTCTGCTGGACACCACCCCGATCCCCGACAACGGCGGTGCCTTGTGCCTGTTCGAATACGGCGAGGATTTTGTGATCAAGATCCAGGGCGGTGACGGCGGCCAGTTGATGAACACGCGCATGCACGGCTCCGAAGACGCGCTGGCAGAGATCCCTTGCCGCAAGGTCGCCGGGCGCCCGGATTCACGGGTGCTGATCGGTGGCCTGGGCATGGGCTTTACCCTGGCCTCGGCGCTCAAGCATTTGGGCAAGTCCGCCGAAGTGGTGGTCGCTGAGTTGGTGCCCGGCGTGGTGGAGTGGAACCGCGGCCCGCTGGGGGAGAAATCCGGCCGCCCGCTGCTGGACCCGCGCACAGTGATCCGCATGGAAGACGTGGCCAAGGTGCTGCAAGCCGAGCCCCAGGGGTTTGACGCGATCATGCTCGACGTCGACAACGGCCCCGAAGGCCTCACGCAAAAAGCCAACAGCTGGCTGTACTCCGCCGGTGGCCTCGCTGCCTGCGCCAAGGCCCTGCGGCCCAAGGGCGTGCTGGCGGTGTGGTCAGCGAGTGCCGACAAGCTGTTCAGCGACAAACTGCGCAAGGCCGGCTTCAAGGCCGAAGAAGTGCAGGTGTTCGCCCACGGCAACAAAGGCACCCGCCATACCATCTGGATTGCCGAAAAGCTCAAGGGCTAACTGCGCCGAGAACGGCTAGAATCAAGCCTTACCGTGACCACCAAAATATAGGAGCCATGATGAGCTCAACCAACCCGCCCTCCCACACCGCCAAGCTGGACCGCATCCTCGCCGATGCCCAGCGCGACCGGGAAATGGGCTACCGCGACAAAGCGCTGAAGATGTACCCCCACGTGTGCGGCCGCTGCACCCGTGAGTTTTCCGGCAAGCGCTTGAGCGAACTGACCGTGCACCACCGCAACCATAACCATGATGACAATCCCCAGGATGGCTCCAACTGGGAGTTGCTGTGCCTGTATTGCCATGACAACGAGCACTCGCGGTATACCGACCAGCAGTATTTCAGCGAAGGATCGACCAGCAGCCCGACGATTGCCAAGGCCACGCATAACCCGTTTGCGGCGTTGGCGGGGTTGATGAAGAAGGACGACTGATAGTCCTTTGTTGTTTGTACTGGCCTCTTCGCGAGCAAGCCCGCTCCCACATTGGATTGGGTTCACAAATAGATATCTGTGAACCCAATCCAATGTGGGAGCGGGATTGCTCGCGAAAGCAATGGCCCAAGCACCACAACCCTCAGCACCGTATAATCGCGTTTTTTCTCCAAGGCACCCTTCCCCGTGGGCAATAAACGCTACAGCTGCATCGGTCTGTACAACCCCAAATCCCCCGAAAACGTCGGCTCGGTGATGCGCGCCGCCGGCTGCTACGGCGTGGCCTCGGTGTTCTACACCGGCGTGCGCTACGAGCGTGCGCGGGATTTCATCACCGACACCAAGAAGGTCCACCACGACATTCCGCTGATCGGCATCGATGACCTGAAGAAGATCCTGCCCCTGGGCTGCATCCCGGTCGCCGTGGAGCTGGTGGACGGCGCCCGCCCGCTGCCCGAATACACCCACCCCGACCGCGCGCTGTACATCTTCGGCCCCGAAGACGGCTCCCTCGACAAAGAGATCCGCGACTGGTGTGAAGACGTGGTCTACATCCCCACCACCGGCTGCATGAACCTCGCCGCCACCGTAAACGTGGTGCTCTACGACCGCCTGGCCAAGGGCAACAACACCCGCTCGGGCCCCAAGTACTGAGTTTGCGGGAACATCCGACGCCTGCGGGCGGTCAGCTACGTATCACTCGCCTTGTTGGAGACACATCATGAACGACAGCAAAAACGTGCACGGCTTGGAACGCCTCGGCTCCGTGGCCGGTGGCGTGATGATGGTGGGCAAAGGCCTGCGCCGTGGCGGGATTTTCGGCTTGATCCAGGTGGCGATTGGCGGCGTGGTACTGGCCCGTGGGATCACGGGGCACAGCTCGCTCAAGGACAAGCTGGAGCAGGGGCGCCAGGAGATGAACACGGTTCGCACGAAGATCGAGCGCGTGGGGGCCGAGTTGAAAAACCTGAAGACCTCGGCTGAAGTGGCGTCGGAAAAATCCACTGTCTGAACACGATCTATCAGACATTGGAAATCCCAATGTGGGAGCGGGCTTGCTCGCGAATGCGGTGGATCAGTCAACTCATGTGTTGACTGACAGACTGCATTCGCGAGCAAGCCCGCTCCCACAGTTGGTTTTGTGCATGACCCGAAATCAACGCAGTAATTTACTATCCAGCACCACCGCCCCTTCACCGATCACGCTTTCCGCGAGCTGCACGAACTCAGCAGTCGTGATGCTATTGGCCCGCATCACCGCCTGCGTCAAATCATCCAGCGAGCGCTTGTTGTGGGTTTTCACGCGAATCTCGCGATCCAGTTCCTGCAACACCACCACCGCCCGCGACACCGTGGCGCCGCTGACGTGTTCGCCGCGCAAGGTAGTCACGTCCTTGCCTTCCCTGGTCAGCCGCGCCTGGATCGCCTGATAGCGCTCATCGCTAATGCCCCCGGCACGCCGCACCAGCTCGATGGCGTAATACTCCGCCAGGCCTTCGCTGATCCAGTCGCTGGTGTCGTGGTCATTGAAGCGCCCAATCGCCTGCACCACTTCACGGATCAACGGGCTGCTGCCGTTTTCGCTGACCAACGGCGTGCGGCTGTTGAGGTAGATCGAGTCGCGGGCCGAAAACGCTCCACGGCGCATCGGGTCGCTGGCGCCGACGATCAGCAACTTGGCCGGATGCCGTGGGAACGCGGCTTCCACCTGCGGCCAGACGAAGGTCAGCAGCGTCAACACGTCCATACGGCGCATGGCCTGGCCCTTGGGCGAGGCCACGGTGACTTCGGTTTCGCCCAGGCGCACGCGGCGGCTGCCGAGGGTGCCGGCGAGCATCCAGCCGGTGGGCCGGTCGAACAGGCGTGAGACGTTGTCGATGCGGAACTTGTTTTTGCCGATGCGCGGCCAGGCGGTCTCGATGCTTTTCCAACCGGCAGGCAATTCGAACACCAGGCGCGAGACCAACTCGACACCGTCCTGCTGGTCCAGTCGCGCGGCGGGCACCAGGTCTTCGCCGCGAAACAGCGCCCAGCTCGGCGTCATGCGTGCTTCGTAGAGGCCTGCCTTGCGCGCGTGGGTGAGGCGTACGCGGTAGGTCAGGCTGGCCTTGTCGGCGCTGGGTTGCCACACGCCACGGCTGTCGCTGACCTTCCACTGGCCGTCGGCCTTGAAGTCGCTGTAGTCACCGTCGCCGCCCAAATCGAAATCCAGGCTGCGCACCGCAGAACCCTGGGACAGGCTCACCCGCACTTCGGCCTGATCGCTCTGGGGCATCAACTTGACGTGATAATCCAGATCGACTTTCTTCGCGCACCAACCCGGCCCGCTCAGCGCCAGCAACGCCAGGGTGGCGGCCAGCTTGACTGCGATCGTCATGGCGACTCCTTTATCAGCCTGCGCGGAAGATCAGGTAATCCTCCCAGTCGTCTTCGGGCACGCTGCCTTCGGCGAGCATGCGCCCGGACTGGGAAATACGTTCGTGGTGCACCGCGTCGCGGTCGCCGCAGACCAGGTGGTGCCACAGGGGCAGGTCCTTGCGCTCGCTGACCAGGCGGTAGCCGCAGGTCGGCGGCAGCCATTTGAACTGGTCGGCCTGGCCGGGCGTGAGCTGGATGCAGTCGGGCACCGAGGCGCGGCGGTTGGGGTAGTCCGTGCACTGGCAGGTTTTCAGGTCGAGCAGTTTGCAGGCGATGCGCGTGTAATAGACGCTGTTGTCGTCTTCATCCTCGAGCTTTTGCAGGCAGCACAGGCCACAGCCGTCGCACAACGACTCCCACTCCTCCTGATCGAGGTGTTCAAGGGTTTTGCGTATCCAGAAAGGTTCGACTTTGGCGGCCATGGCTCTACATCAGTATCGGTAGGTGAAAAGGCCGCCAGTCTAGTGCCCAAGCCCCCGGGAACCAAGCGCTTACGACTGGCGGTGTAACAACACTTGTCAGTCTAGTGGCCGCGCAGTAGCTTTGAACGCCGAATTGACCCTCAGGAACCGCCCATGACACGTGTTGCCGATTACCCGATCCACCCCCAGTTCACCGACCGCTGGTCGCCCCGCGCCTTTACTGGCGAGAGCATCCCGCAAGAAACCCTGCTGAGCTTCTTCGAAGCCGCGCGCTGGGCGCCGTCGGCCTACAACTCGCAGCCATGGCGTTTTCTCTACGCGCGCCGCGACACGCCGAACTGGGAACGCTTCCTCGGCCTGCTCAATGAATTCAACCGTGGCTGGGCGCAACACGCCTCGGCGCTGGTGATCATCGCCTCGAAGACCGACTTCACCGCCCCCGGCGCCAGCGAAGAAACCCCGGCGCTGTGGCACACCTTCGACACCGGTTCGGCCTGGGGCCACCTGGCGTTGCAAGCCAGCCTCAGCGGTTATCACACCCACGGCATGGCCGGCTTCGATCAGGAACTGACCCGCAAAGAACTGAAAATCCCGGAAGGTTATGCACTGCATGCCGCCGTGGCGGTGGGCAAGCTGGGGGACAAGTCGACCTTGCCGGAGTACCTGCAAGGTCGTGAGGTACCGAGCCCGCGTCGGCCGTTGAGCGAGCTGGTATCAGAAGGTGAATTCAGCCTCTAAGGGCCTGACAGCCTGCCGACGGCGAATCAATCCTGAATCACCGTCGGCGCGTCACCGAGGAATTACGCCGGCATCAACAGCTTGTTTAAATCGTTATACAAGTCCGCCTTAAACAGTTCGTAGTCATCCATAAGATCCTCCGGGAGAGGGTCGCCTACATTGAGGTCGCTACGCGAGTTAGGGCTGATATCCACCGGATAAATTTTCTTGTCTCGCGCAGAGTACAAAAAATTCCCCAGATGCAGATCACCCTGGAAGATATTTTTCTCTTCAAGTGATCTGAACACATCATCCAAAAGACCGCGTACTTCCACCGGTAAGCTCTCGGCTTGAAAACTTGCAAGGCTGACACCATCAAGTTTTTTCATCTTGATATAAACGCTGCCCATGCTATTAACCGCCTCTGCAAAACCCTCGCCGTAGTATAAATTCAGGGCATCGGCCTGATTAAAGACAGCATTGATATCAAATGACTCGATGTCGGTGTCAAAACATTTGTACACACTGGCGCCATCGCGACTCTCATACAGTACAGCCTGCACGCCCGAACCAATCTCGCGCCCACAATCACTGTTCACTCGAGACGGATAGCCGCCCCTGGCGCCCAGACGTTGCCACTGGTCACCCTGGACATGCTGCACCAGCAACTCGGTTTGTCGATTGTTGTGATAAATCCGCGCCTGGATCATCCCGTCTTCACTGCGGGTGATCTGCCGAACCTCGTAGACAGCCTGCTGCCCCCGTTGATCGGTGTGGCGTATGAACGATTGATGCCCGTTCGCCGCGGTATACACGCCTTGGCTGTTGCGCGACAGCCCAGTGATCGTCGACTCCGGCACCTTGAAGGCGGTATGCAACGTATTGTCCAACTGAGCGCCCTGCGGGATTTCCTTCGCGCGGATCACGCCTTTCATTGCATGGGTGTTAGGTACAAACGCTTCAAGCGGACTGCCATAGGGCTGCAGTTTTTCCGCATCCAGCGCATACCACTGGCCCTTGTGTAAAACCGCCCCACCGTCAACGATTTCTCCCGCCACCTTGAAGGTGCCTATTGCAGCGGCGCCATGTTGCTGGCTTGCGGCTTTGAGCAAGTCGTAGCTAGCGCTTGCCCCCCTGAGCCGGTTGACCCCATCAATGCTTTTGGAAATCAAGCGGCTGGCGCCTTTTTTGATAAGCCTGCCAACACCCTGGGCCAGGTCACCGGCACCGCTCAAGGGGTTGAATACCTCGATGGCCGCTGCGCCGACAAATCGCGCGGCCTTGGCTGCCCCGCGCACGCTGGAAATACCCTTTGAAAAGGCCTTGCCCGCCTGCGCCGCCTTGCCCGCGCCCAACGTGACCAGGCCAATAAAATCCAGGCTCAGATCAAACAGCCCGGCGCCAATATCCCCATTGGAAAAGTTGACGATGGCGGATCGCAAGGGAATCAGGTTCAGGAAAAACTCACCGACCGCCTTGAGGCTGGCCGCCTCCTTGTCGAAGGACGTCACCCCCCGGGCCTGGTCCGACAAGTCCTGGTTGCGCAAATCCAGGGACTCGGCAAACACCCTGCCGATGTATTCACTGCGCGCCGAGCCAAAGGCTGGCAGCTTGTCACCCGCACTGGGCTGCGCCTTGGCCAGGTCCGGCTGCTCATCCTTGAAAGGCTTGAACAGCACCGTTTTGCTGATCAAATCGCCGTCTACCCGGTGCAGGTTCTTATCCGTGTAGGGCGGCGTGTAGCGCCTTATCCGGAAGTTCTGTTTTTCAACCGTGCCTGCCTTGGTGTCGATCTCATAAATATTCACCTCGCCGCCCAACGTGGTTTTGACCCGCAGGGTGTGGCCCCTCTTTTTCAAGGTTTGCGACGGCGCAATGACCATGCCAAAGCCCATTTTGTACTCGTTGGTATGAAAGAACTCCAACTCACCGTACTCAAGGTTCTTGCGGTCTTGCGGGGGCAACGTCGCCAGTAGGGCTTGGGCCAGGCCCTGGTGACCTTTTTTGGCCGCCGTGATTGCCTGGTCATATTCGCTTTCAAAGGGCTCGGCGACCTCCAACTTGCCGCTTTCGCGCAACACGCAAAACGCGGCGGCGGGAAGGCGTTTGTCCGCAGATTCCCAATGCTCATGCTCACCCAGCTTTTTGCCGTGCATGACAATGTCCAGCATCGAGCGTGGCCCATCGACCCTGCCGGTTCTTCCGGGGACTCGAAACACGCCAATCATTCCCTCCACTTCGAACAGCGCGGGGTCAAGGTCGGGAAACGCCGCCTTGAGCGCGTCCAGCGCCATCTCCCGGCGACTGGGGATCGGCGTCTTCGCCAGGCTGCTGGCGGTGGTCAGGGCGAGCATCTGGCGGTTGTACTCGACCCGGACGGTTTCCAGCTCGGTGTCTGTGGGCGTGGCGTGGGTGAGCAAGCCGTTCGCGACGGCCCAGTCCGTCATGGCTTTTTTCTGAATGTCCTGCAGTACCGCGCTGCCGGTATTGAGCTCGGCGGCACACGCCAGCACTTCGGCATAGTTCATCGAGAGCGAACGGCCGGGCGTGTCCGCTTCGATCCTGGCGGCGGCAATCGCCAGTTGGGCCCAGGTGAGGCTGCCGTAGGTGACACTGCGCGGAATGTCTTTGACCAGAAACTCCGGAGCTGCTTTGGCCAGCAGCAGGCGCGCGCCCAGGCAGGCTGTTTGTGCCGTGACCCGGCCTTTATCCAGCAAGTGCTGGGCGAGGTTGTCGACGATTGTCTTCGCCCCTTGCCCTCTGTGGGCTTCACGCGCCAGGTCGAAGCCAGCGACCGTACCCGGCGCCGGGGCATCCAGCGACTCCGGGTCCAGCCCCAGGTGGATAGCCGCCAGCAGGTATTCATTGCGGCTACTGTCCGTGGCATAACCGCCCAGTTGCGTCTGTATCGCCTGCCCCAGCGCCTGGGCCTTGGCCGAACCGAGCAGTTTTTCGATGGCGACTGTGGGCTTTTTCAAGTCGGCTTCCGACACAGCACTGCCACTGAGCAGATAACCCAAGGTGCCTTTTTGCTCATCCGCCAATGGCAGGCCAGGCAATTGCGTGGTGGTGCCTTGCAGCAGCGTCACAATCGAACGCTGATCCTGGGTGCCGGGCGGCGCAGGCCAGGACAGCGCGCCGCTGAAATTGCCCAATGGCGGCGTCTGCGCCCGCTTGACCACCTGGCCGTTGAGCGTGATCAATTCCTCCAGGGTCCTCGGCACGTTTAGCCCGCTGTCGCGAATAAAGGCTTCCACGCTGACTTTGTCGGCAATGCCCAGCGCGTGTTGGCGGAAATAGGTGGAATCTTCACACACCACCATTAAGGTGTTTTTCAAGCGCGAGGCTAGGTTGCTGTCGCCAATGTCCAGCGTCTGAATGATCGCCTTCAGATGTTTGGCCAGGGTTTGCCAGTCGCAGCTGTCACCGAAGGCGGTTTTCAAGGCTGCCGGGTTGTCGAGCCGGTTCGGCGTGGGGGGCGGGGTCGAAACAGATGCCTGCTCGGTCGGCTTGGGTGACTGTGCGACCAATAACGGCGGGATTGAAGGCGTGAAACGAGAGTGCGCAATGGGCGTCATGGGGTACCTGTCCATAGCTGGGAGTTGTCCAATGGGAGGCGCTTGTCGGCGCCTCCCGGGCTCACTGGGTGTCAAAACCCTGGGACGTGGTTCCAGCTTGAATGTCAGGCTTTATGTCAATGGAGAAATGCTGAAGCTTGGCTCAGTAACCCCGCTCGAAGCTGACTTCGCCGCGCAACGCTTGCTTGGCCTTGTACGCTTGCACATTCTGCAAGAACAACTCCACCATCATTGGCGGCGACGTCGGTGCAGAACTGTGCCCGGTCAACAGCAACCCCCACGCAGTCCAGAACGGATGGCGTTGCGGCAACGGCTCCTGGCGGCACACATCAATCACCGCGCCGGCCAGATGCCCTTCTTTCAACGCCTCGACCAGATCGGCATCCACCACCGAAACCCCGCGCCCGACGTTGATAAACAACCCGGTCGGCTTGAATTGCTTGAACAGCGCCGCGTCATAAAGGTCATGGGTAGCTGGGGTGTTGGGCAGCAGGTTGATCACGTAGTCCACCTCCCCCACCAAGCGGCCCAACTGGTCCAGGCCAGCCACTTCGACGAACGGCGCCTGCTCCCGCGCCGTGCTGGCGATGCCATACAGCTTGACGCCAAACGGCACCAGGAACTCGGCGACGCTCTGGCCGATATCGCCGGTGCCAACGATCAACACCTTGCGCCCCGCCAGGCTCTGGCCCATGCGGCTGTCCCACTTGCGCTCCACCTGGCTGACCAGCCGCGCCAGCACTTCGCGCTCGTGGCCGAGCATGTAGGTGAGGACAAATTCGGCCATGACCTGGCCATAAATACCCACCGCGCGAGTCAGGCGATAGTTGCGCAGCAAACCGTCGGCCAGCAGCGGCGTGATGCCCGCCCAGGTCGATTGCAGCCACTGCGGCTGATGGCCTTGGCGCAACAGGGTGGCCAGTAGGTCGGGTTGGCCCAGCCAGACCGGGCAATCGGCGGCCAGGCGTGACAGTTCGGCCGAGTCGCCGCTGGTCAACACCTCAAGGTCCGGTGCCGCTTCGCCCAGCAATTGAGCGTAGAGCGGGTGATCCTGTTCAGCAATCAGAACACGCATGCTTAAAACCTTTCAAAAACAGTGCAGACGGCCGCCCGTATCCTTACGGCCACCGCCCACCAATACGATTGCATTGAAAAATGTGCCCCGAATGGGGCACTGACCGATCACATCGGGTCGTTGCGGCGCAGCAGTTCTTCGGGCAAGTGCTCGATGTACTCGTCCTCGGGCGGCGGCATTTGCAGGTGGTAGCCCTGCTTGTCGAGGTTTTCCAGGACTTGCGCGATGTCTTCCTGTTGCAGCTTGCGCTCAGGCGTCAGCACCAGGTTGAACGCGAGCAGCGGTTTGCCGAATACAGCAAGCAGGCCTTCGGGCACCCGTTCCAGCTCGTCGCTTTTCAGCACGTAGAGGTACATGCCGGCGCGTTTGGAGCTGCGGTAGATGGAGCAAATACGTTTCAAGGCTGTTCTCCGGCAGTGGCCAGGCTGTCGAGCAGCATCTGGCCCATCAACTCGCGGCGCCAGCCACGCAGCGAGTCTGGCAATTTATAAGGCCCATCGGGGTAGCCACTTTTGACCAGGGCTTCGAGGGTTTTCTTGCGCAGCATCAGTTCCGGGGCCATGTCCAGGCGCTCGGCTTCGGCCTGGCCCAGGGCACGCAGCTGCTTGATCAGCGTGGCGGCGTCCACCGGCAACGGCTCGGCCACTGCCGGCGGCCATTGGTCGATGGACACACTGCCGACACGCTTGATCAGGTCCAGCAGGAACTGGCCATCCTGACGCACGGTGCGCGGGTGCATGTCTTCGATCTTGCCCAGGGCGGCGAGGTTATCCGGCTGGGTCTTGGCCAGGGGCCACAACGAATGCTCGCGAATGATGCGGTTGCGCGGCAGGTCACGGGCACGGGCTTGCTGCTCGCGCCAGGCGCACAGTTCACGCAATACGGCGAGCTGGGCGCGGGACAGTTTCCACGCCAGCTTGGCGTCGCGGTACACCTCGTACGGATCGGTTTCGCGGCGCAGGTTGGCCACCAGCTCCGCACCGTCTTCCAGCACCCAGGCATATTTGTCATCGGACAGCTGCGGGCGCAGGCGCACGTAGACTTCGGCCAGGTGCACCGCGTCTTCGGCGGCGTAGCTGATCTGCGTCTCCGACAACGGTCGCTGCAGCCAGTCCGAGCGGGTCTCGCCCTTGGGCAGTTCGATATCCAGCACCGCTTGCACCAGGCGCGAATAGCCCATGGAGAAGCCGAGGTTCAGATAGGCGGCAGCCAATTGGGTGTCGAACAACGGCACCGGCAGGCTACCAGTCAGGCGTAGCAACACTTCCAGGTCTTCGCTGCAGGCGTGCACCACCTTGATCACCGCCGGGTTCTCCAGCAATGCGGCCAAGGGTTGCCAGTTGTCGATGGTCAGGGGATCGATCAGGTAAGCGCGTACGCCATCACCAATCTGGATCAGCCCGGCAATGGGATAAAAGGTGTCGACCCGCATGAATTCGGTGTCGAGGGCGACGAATGGCAACTGCTGCCATTCGGCGCAATGCTGGCCGAGGCTATCGTTGTCGCAGATCCAGTGAATATCGATGGCCACACGGCTCTCCCTTGAAGAATGGCGCGCAGTATATATCGCGAAAGGGCCTCGCGAGCACCCGCAGAACACCCGCCATCATGAAAACTCCGACAAGAGACGAAAGAATAGTCCGACAGGCGGCAGTTATCCTCTCTTACGCAGCACATAGACCCGCCACAGCTTGGAGCCGGGCATGAATTCCTGGTGATTGAGCACGCTGAAACCGGCCTGACGAAATTCGTCTTCCACGGCCACGGCCGAATTGACCGAGACGATCACCGTGTCGCGGCTGACCCGATGAAACTCGCGCAGCAAGGCCAGGCGCCCTTCGCTGCTCGGCACATGGCGAAACAGTTCCAGGCAGAAAATGCAGTCCACCGCATTCGCCGACAAGCCGATGGAAAACGCCGAGCCCTGGAACGTCTTGATCCGCTTGAGCAGCGCCGCCGGATGGTGGGTGCGGGCGTGGTCGAGCATGTCCTGGGAATTGTCCGAGGCCAGGATCACCCGGTTGACGTGCTCGGCCAACACCGGCCAGAAGCGCCCGGAGCCGCAGGCCAGATCAAGGATCAACCCCGGCTCGCCCGCCACCTTGAGCGCGTGGCGCACCAACCGTTCATCACGCCATGCCGTCAGGCGCTGCAACAGGCCAGGCGGACGCGTGTCGCCGCAGACCCGCGCGTGCTCACGATCACAGCGCTCGGCGTATTCGATCTCGATGGAGGATGGAGGTTGTGACGACATCACGGGCCCATATGAATGAAACGGTAGTGAACGACCTTATGCCGCAGCTTAACCACTGCAACGTGAAAAAAAGGTCGAAGCCTTCACTGCCGCCAACCCGTTCAGGCTTGATGCAGATACCAGCGCCAATCCTGCTCGCCGACCTCGCCCATGAACTGCCGGTACTCGGCGCGTTTTACCGCGAGGTACACGTTTAGGAACTCGCTGCCAAACGCGTCCCGCGCCCAGCTGGAACCTTCCAGCGCGCGCAAGGTGGTCAGCCAGTCGGTGGGCAACAATTCCTTGGCCTGGGCGTAACCGTTGCCTTCCACCGGCGCGCCGGGGTCGCGCTGTTCGCGGATGCCGCGATGGATGCCGGCGAGGATCGCGGCGGCGGCCAGGTAGGGGTTGGCGTCGGCGCCGCAGATGCGGTGTTCGATGTGCCGGGAGTTGGCCGGGCCGCCGGGCACGCGCAGGCTGACGGTGCGGTTGTCCACGCCCCAGGTGGCGGCCAGCGGCGCGTAGCTGTTGGTCTGGAAGCGCCGATAGGAGTTGGCGTTGGGGCAGAACAGCAGCAGCGAGTCGAGCAAGGTGCTGAGCATGCCGCCCACCGCCTGGCGCAGCAGCGGCGTGCCATCGGCGGCCTCGCTGGCGAACAGGTTGCGGCCCGCGGCGTCCGCCAGGCTGACGTGCATGTGCATGCCGGTGCCGGCCAGGTCGTCGAACGGTTTGGCCATGAAGCAGGCGGTCATCCCGTGTTTGTGCGCCACGCCCTTGACCAGGCGCTTGTAGCGCACGGCTTCGTCCATCGCTTGCAGGGCGTCGGTGCGGTGCTCCAGGGTGATTTCCACCTGGCCCGGGGCGTATTCGGAAATCGCCGTGCGCGCCGGGATGCCTTGCAGTTTGCAGGCGCTATAGAGGTCGGCGAGGAACGGTTCGATCTGCTCCAGCTCACGCAGGCCGTAGACCTGGGTGGAGCGCGGGCGCCCGCCGTCCACGTCGCGCGCCGGTTGCGGGCGGCCATGGCTGTCGGGCTTCTGGTCCAGCAGGTAGAACTCCAGCTCGGCCGCCATCACCGGGTAATAACCGTCGGCCTTGAGCCCGTCGATCACCTTGGCCAGCAAATGCCGGGGATCGGCCACGGTGGCGGGCAACCCTTCTGTCGGATGCATACTGACTTGCACCGCCGCCGTCGGTATCAGCCGCCACGGCATGCGCTGCAGACTGCCGCTGATCGGGTAGGCACGGCAGTCGATATCGCCTACGTCCCAGACCAGCCCGGAGTTTTCCACGTCATCACCATTGATGGTCAGGCCGAGGATGGTGCTGGGCAACGGCCGGCCGCTTTCGTATACCGCCAACAGTTCATCGCGGTGCAGCAGTTTGCCCCGTGGCACGCCGTTGTTGTCGAGGATAAACAGCTCGAACATCTCGATGTCCGGGTGTTGCGCAAGGAAGGTGTGGGCTTCGTGCAGGCAGGCAAAGTCACTCATGGGAATTCTCATACGTGTGCGTCAGACAGGCGCGCAAGTGCACGCCCTACGGGGGGCGGATCAACGTAGGAGAACGGCGTCTGGTGGGCGCGCGTGCCGGCAGTGGAACAGTGCCCAGAAAGCCAGCTCGGGAAGCGTGTCGGGGGAACCGTCCATGGGGGATCACAGTAAGGTCGATGCCCGGCAGCGTCACACGCCCGGATAGTTGGATAAATTCAGGGTTGACGGAGTTTGGTTGCAGCTTGGCTAAACATTCGGCTTCGCCTTGATCAATTCGACAAACGCCGTACAGGCCGCGCTGCGATAGGCGCCCTGGCGACTCAACAGCGCCACCGTACGCTGCGGCAACGCCGGGCTGATCGCCACCGCGCGCAAACCCGAATGGGCCGTGGCAATCGCACTGGGCAGGATGGTGGCCAGCGCGGTGTGGCGCACGATTTCAATGATCGCGCTGATGGAATTGGCCTCCATGGCGATGTGCGGTTTCACCCCCTGCTGGCGGCAATAATCGTCGATATAGCGCCGGGTCGCGAAGCCGGGGTTCAACAGCACCATGGGCTGTTCCAGCCACGACGGCGCATCCATCGCCGGTTGGCTGGCGCTGACGACCACGCTGAGCGTTTCCGCAAACAGCGCTTCACACGCGATATCCGGCAGGTGCTCGCCGGTAAAGCCGATGCCGATGTCCAGCAGGTCCTCGGTCAGTGCGGCTTCCATGCGGTCCTGGGTCAACTCTTCCACACTGACCGTGATGCCCGGGTACAAGGCGTTGAAACGCGCCAGCAGCGGGCCGATCAGGTACGCGGTAAACGTCGGCGTCATCGCCAGGCGCAGGCTGCCACGGCTCAGGTCTTGCACGTCATGCATGGCGCGGGTGCCGGCCTGCAAGTCCTGCAAGGCCAGGCGCGCAAAACGCACATAGGCCTGCCCCGCGTCGGTCAGGCTGACGCTGCGCCCGGAGCGGTCCAGCAGCGGCGCGCCGAGGGTTTCTTCGAGCTGCTTGATCTGTTGCGACAAGGTCGGCTGCGACACGTGCAGCGCCTCGGCAGCCCGGGTGAAGTTGCGATGCTCGGCAACGGCCAGCAGGTAACGGATATGGCGCAGCAACATCAGCAGCACTCCAACTATAGGCATGACTTATTGAAACCATAATAAGCCGGTCTTGGACGCTATAGCTGAAAACTTCCATCCTTGCCCCATCAGCGACGCAAGGAGAACCACCATGCAGCACCTCATCGACGGCTTCCGCAAATTCCAGAGCGAAGCCTTTGCCCAACGCAGCGACCTATTCAAACACCTGGCGACCACCCAAAACCCCGGCACCTTGTTTGTGTCCTGCTCCGACAGCCGTGTAGTCCCGGAGCTGCTGACCCAACAGGAACCTGGCGACCTGTTTGTAATCCGCAACGCCGGCAACATTGTGCCGTCCTACGGCCCGGAGCCTGGCGGCGTGTCGGCCACTGTCGAATACGCGGTGGCGGTGCTGGGGGTCAGTGACATAGTGATCTGCGGCCATTCCGACTGCGGCGCGATGACCGCCATCTCCACCTGCAAGTGCCTGGATCACCTGCCGGCTGTGGCCAATTGGCTGCGCCATGCCGAATCGGCCAAGGTGATCAACGCCGCCCGTGACCATGCCTCGGACGCCGCACGCCTGAACTCATTGGTGCGCGAAAACGTGGTGGCGCAACTGGCCAACCTCAAGACCCATCCCTCGGTCGCCCTGGCGCTTGAACAAGGCCGGCTGACCCTGCACGGCTGGGTCTATGACATCGAAACCGGCGCCATCGACGCCCTGGACCACCGCAGCGGGCGCTTCGTTTCGCTGCTGGATCAACCCCAGGTTCACGCCTGACACCCCCTTTCCAAACCCAGAGGACATCACCATGTTGCAAGCTCAATTCGCGCAAACCCCACGCCTGGCCCTGGCCGATACCGTTATCGACCTGAAGGCGCGCAAGAACCTGTCCTGGCAGGACCTCACCGACGGCACCGGCTTGAGCCTGGCGTTTGTCACCGCCGCCCTGCTCGGCCAGCATCCGTTGCCCAAGGACGCCGCCGACGTGGTCTGCGACAAGCTCGGCCTGGACCAGGACGCCAGCCGCCTGCTGCAAAGCGTGCCCCTGCGCGGCAGCTTTCCCGGTGGCGTGCCGACCGACCCGACGATGTACCGTTTCTACGAAATGCTGCAGGTCTACGGTTCCACCCTCAAAGCCCTGGTGCATGAGCAATTTGGCGACGGCATCATCAGCGCCATCAACTTCAAGCTGGACATCAAGAAAGTCGAAGATCCGGACGGTGGCTCCCGCGCGGTGATCACCCTGGATGGCAAGTACCTGCCCACCAAACCCTTCTGAATCGGCAACGACCGTCTACGCTCTTGGCACACCAACAAGAACGAGGGACGGACCATGAAGGCAATGCTGCGCATCATCTGGCTGCTGCTGTTGTGTTGCAGCCAGGTACACGCCGCAACCGTTGAGGAAGCGGACGCGCAAGCCGCCAAGGCTTTGCTGGAAAAAGCCTTGGCGTATTACCAGACCCAAGGCGACAAGGCCTTCGCCGCCTTCAGTCGCCAGGGCGAATTCATCGACCAGGACCGCTACGTGTTCGTGGTCGATACCCAGGGCGTGCTGCTGGCCAGCGGCGGGCCCTCTTCCGCCTTGATCGGTCGCGACGTGAGCGAAGTGCTCGGGCCGGATCTGCGCCAGTCGTTCAAGGACGCACTCAAGGTGCCGGAAGGCCAAGGCATCCAGCAGGCCGACTACCGTTGGCAGAACTGGAACGACGGCAAGGTCGAGCACAAGCATGTGTTCTACCAGCGTGTCGGCGAACGCATCCTCGCGGTGGGTTACTACCTGCCCCGGGCCACCCCGGAACAGGCGCGTGCGCTGCGCAACAAGGCGGTAGACGCACTGGTCAAGGACGAGGCCGGCACACTCAAGGCGATCAATTCATTGCAGGGTGGTTTCCTGCAGGATGACCTGTATGTGTTTGTGGTCGATCTCAACACCAAGCGCTACGTGGCCCATGGCACCAACCTGCGGCTGATCAACACCGATTTCAGCAAGATCAAGGACCCCGACGGGAAGCCGGTGGGCGAACCGATCCTCAAGCTGATGAGCGAGCAGGACCAGGGGGAATACAAGTACCGCTGGAAGAATCCGGTGACTGGCAAGGTTGAGAACAAGCATGCGTATTTGCGCAAGAGTGGGCATTACATGGTGGCGGTTGGGTATTACAGCCCTTAAGCAAGATTGGAGTGCAGTCAAAAACTGTGGGAGCCAGCTCCCACAGGGGCCATGTTCCTACAGTTGAATCTTCGTTATGTCTGCTATTCGATGGCCTCGTAGGGAAGCCCGACGTAATTCTCGGCAATGGTCCTACGCCCAGCTTCGGAATGAATGAAGTACTCCAACTCACTCTCTGCAATCCGTTGGCTGAACCCATCCGCCTCGGGAAACTGATGCAACATCGAAGTCATCCACCAGGAAAACCGCTCCGCCTTCCACACCCGCCGCAGGCAGATTGCCGAATATTTCTCCAAGAGATCCACACGCCCCTCGCCATACACTCTGAGCAAAATGCGGTACAAGGTGCTCACATCACTCGCGGCCAGGTTCAAGCCCTTGGCCCCGGTGGGCGGCACGATGTGCGCCGCATCGCCGAGCAGGAACAGGCGCCCATACTGCATCGGTTCCACCACGAAGCTGCGCAAGGGCGCGATACTTTTCTCGATGGACGGCCCGGTCACCAGTTGCTCGGCCAATTCGCCGGGCAGGCGGGTTTTCAATTCATCCCAGAAGCGTGCGTCTGACCATTCATCCAGCGGTTCCTCCACCGGCACTTGCAGGTAATAGCGGCTGCGGGTCGGGGAACGCATGCTGCACAGGGCAAAGCCTCGCGGGTGCTTGGCGTAGACCAGTTCAGCGTGCACCGGCGGCGTGTCGGCGAGGATGCCGAGCCAGCCGAAGGGGTACACGCGTTCGAAGATTTTCAGCGACTCTTGCGGAATCGACTGACGGGCAACGCCGTGAAATCCATCGCAACCGGCGATGTAATCGCACTCCAGGCGAAAGGCTTCGCCCTGATGTTCAAAGGTGAGCCACGGCCGATCACTTTTCACATCATGGGGCTGCACGTTGCGCGCTTCGTAGAGGGTGCTGGCGCCTGCGGCGGCGCGGGCGTGCATCAGGTCGCGGGTGACTTCGGTCTGGCCGTAGATCATCACCGACTGGCCGCCGGTCAAGGCCTTGAGGTCGATGTGGGTGAGCTGGCCGTTCAGGGCCAGTTCAAAACCATCGTGCACCAGCCCTTCACGATCCATGCGCTGGCTCACGCCCGCTTCGCGCAGCAGATCGACCATGCCTTGCTCCAGAACCCCGGCACGGATGCGGCCTTGTACATACTCGGCGCTCTGGCGTTCCAGGATCAGGGTCTGGATGCCGGCGTTATGCAGCAGCTGGCCAAGCAACAGTCCAGAGGGACCGGCGCCAATAATGGCGACTTGGGTTTTCAGGATTTTCATTATTGTTATCGCCTGTAGATTCCACCCGAACGGATTGAGTGAAAGCGTTGTCATTGGTCTTGTGGCTGACATTTTTCACTTGAGTCGCCGGTATAAGAAGGTGAAAACTGAGCCAAAGCCTGCGCTTTTTGCCAATCGGGGCGATTACCGCACCACTCTCCTGGGTATCGGATTGAAACCATGACCAAAACCGCGATTCCGGTCTTCAAGCTTTACGGGGAGGACCAGCAATGGCCGACCCCCGATTTGTTGCACTGCGAAACCATTTCCCGGCGCAGTCGGGAATACCAGTGGGAAATCCAGCCCCACCGGCACGCGGATCTGTGCCAATTGTTGTACGTGCACAAAGGCCAGGCCCACCTGGAAATCGAAGGCCAGCGCACCACGATCAACGAAGCGACGCTGCAAGTGCTGCCGCCGCTGTGTGTACATGGGTTTCGGTTTGCCGAAGACGTCGAAGGCTATGTGGTGACACTGGCGGCGCCACTGGTCAGCCACTTGCAGGCGCAACTGGGAGGTACCGTAGACGGACTGCAAGCCTTGGGGAATTATCCGGCAGGCAAGGACAGCGATTACCTGAACCACCAGTTCGCCCGCCTGCAGGACGAATACGCCGATGAACAACCGGCACGGGACATGATGATGCACGCCCTGGTCAGCGTGCTGCTGGTGTGGATCAGCCGCCAGGCGATCCAGCGCCGTCACCCACGGGCGCCGCGCGGGCGCGAGTATTTCCGGCGGTTTACCCAACTGGTGGAGCAGCACTACCGCGAGCATCCGAAGATCGAGGACCTGGCCCACAAGCTGGGGATCTCGGTCTCACACCTGAACGGCACGTGTCGGGAGTTGGGTGGGCAACCGGCGTTGCAGATCATGCATGACCGCCAGTTGCTGGAAGCCAAGCGCCTGCTGACTTACACCAGCATGAGCATCAATGAGATGTCGGAGGTGCTGGGGTTCTCGGACCCGACCAACTTCTCGCGGTTGTTTCGCCGACGGGTGGGGTTTTCGCCGAAGGCGTTTCGTGAGCAGCTCAAGGCTGAGACAACACCGAGCTAACGGTGGAAACGGTTTTATGTGGATGTGGGCTTGTGTGGGAGCGGGCTTGCTCGCGAATGCGGTGGTTCAGTCAACTCATTGGGTGGCTGACACACCGTATTCGCGAGCAAGCCCGCTCCCACACAAGCCCGCTCCCACATTAAATTTCCAGCAGGCCGGACTTAGCGCAACGCGCTGAAACTGCCGGTATGCGGAACACATTGGTCCTGATGACAGCTGATCGCAAAACTCGGCTGCATGCGGGTTTGCTCGACGCGGTAGGCGGCAGTGCCGTACAGCGCGCTGGCAACCGCGCAGAGGGAGAAAATCATCAGGTACTTTCTGGTTTTGATGCTCATGGCACAGACCTCTGAGCGGGACTACAAGGTGCTGTTTAAAGCATAGGCCAGCCAGGGCGAGTTGCCATTATTGGGCGACATTCAAACGGTTTATATCGGCCTACAAACCGACGTCCCATGCCGGCTCCTGCGGAAACCTCACCACCAGAAAATCCAACAAGCTGCGCAACGCCGACGGCATGTGCTTGCGCGAGGCATACACCGCGTAGATGTTCATCTGCCGGGGCTCGGCCTCGGGCAGCAGGCGCACCAGTTCGCCACGGCGGATGTGATCGCCCGCCTGATAGCTGGGCAGCATGCCCACACCGGCCCCGGCCAGCGTCACGCGCAACAGGGTGCTGGCCTCGTTGGCGGTGATATTGCCGTGCACCGGCACCGACACGTGCTCACCGCCCTCTTCGAAATGCCACAGGCTTTTGCCGAAGTAGGAATGGGTGAGGCAGTTGTGCCGCGCGAGGTCTTCGACTTTCTGTGGCGCCGGATGCGCCAGCAGGTACGCGGGGCTGGCGCACACCACGGAGCGACAGACGGTCAAACGCCGGGCGATCAGGTTGGGGTCCAGGTCCGTACTGGTGCGAATAGCCAGGTCGATCCGTTCATCCACCAGGTTCACCGTGCGGTCGAGCATTTGCATGTCCACCGTCACCAGCGGGTAGCGCTGCACGTACTCGGCGATTGCATCGGCCAACTGCGCTTGGCCGAACGAGGTGCTCACGCTCAGGCGCAACAGGCCACGGGGCGCGTCATCGGGTTCGCTGACGGCGGCCTGCATGTCGCAACTCAGCTCCAGCAGTTGCCGGCAACGCGGCAGGGTTTCGCTGCCAGCGGCGGTCAGGCTGAGCTTGCGCGTGGTGCGGTGCAGCAGGCGTGCGCCGACCCAGTCTTCCAGCTCCGCCAGGTAGCGCGAGACCACCGGGCGCGACAGGTCCAGATGATCGGCGGCGGCGGACTGGCTGCCCAGGTCCACCACGGTGACAAACACGCGCATTGCTTGAAGACGATCCATGATCTGCCCGATTTTAGAAACAAACTATGTTCCAGCATCGCATTTTTAGTTGCGTTTGGTGCAACTAAGCTCTGTGCATCCTTTGAATCGACTGCTGGAGCTGCCCGATGCTGTCCACCCTCAAGCGCTTGACCCTGGCCACCGCCGCCCTGGCCTTCGCCGCCCATGCGGCCG
Organism: Pseudomonas sp. KBW05; assembly: GCF_003852405.1. Lineage (GTDB taxonomy): Bacteria > Pseudomonadota > Gammaproteobacteria > Pseudomonadales > Pseudomonadaceae > Aquipseudomonas. The sequence goes on along the minus strand of NZ_QAJM01000024.1, from coordinate 1,520 downwards.
CGGCCGACCTGACCCTCGACGTGTACAACCCAGGCGAAGCCGCGATCTTCCCGGTCAGCTCGGTGCTGGTCAGCGGCGCAAAAGACGCGATCCTGGTGGACGCGCAATTCGGCAAGGCCCAGGCCGAACAGCTGGTGCAAAAGATCCGCGCCAGCGGCAAGCACCTGACCACCATCTACATCAGCCACGGTGACCCGGATTACTACTTCGGCCTCGACACCCTCACCGCCGCGTTCCCCGACGCCAAGGTGCTGGCGCCACAACCGGTGGTCGATCACATCAAGGCCACCGTCGCCGGAAAACTGGAATTCTGGGGCCCGAAAATGGGCGCCGACAAGCCGGCTAAAACCATCGTGCCGGACGTGCTGCCAGGCCACAGCCTGACCCTGGAAGGCCAGCAACTGGAGGTCATCGGCCTCGACGGCGCGCAGCCGGACCGCAGCTTTGTGTGGATTCCGTCGATCAAGGCCGTGGTCGGTGGCGTGGTCGTCGCCGAGAACATCCACCTGTGGATGGCCGACACCCAGAGCCCGCAGTCCCATAAAGACTGGCTGGCGACACTGCAGCGCATCCAACAGCTGAAACCGCAGACGGTGATCCCGGGTCACTACCTCGGCACACCGACGCTGCAATCAGTGACCTTTACTGCCGACTACATCAAGGCCTTCGACATCGAGACCGCCAAGGCCAAGGATTCTGCGGCCCTGATCGCGGCCATGAAAAAGCGTTACCCGACCCTCGCCGACGAAAGCTCGCTGGAACTCAGCGCCAAAGTCGCCAAGGGCGAAATGAAGTGGTGAATGGTTTCAAAACCCTATCGAACTGGAGAACGTCATGAGCAAGATTGCAATCATTGGTGCCACCGGCCGTGCCGGTAGCCAACTGCTGGAAGAAGCGCTGCGTCGTGGTCATACCGTCACCGCCATTGCGCGCAATACCGACAAGCTCGCCCCACGCCCGGGCGTCACCGTCAAACAGGTCGACGCGCTGGACGCCGAGGCCCTGCAACACGCCGTCAGTGGCAACGATGTGGTAATCAGTGCCGCACACTTCGCCACCCTGCCCGCCAGTGCCGTGATCGGCCCGGTGAAAAAGGCCGGTGTGAAACGCCTGCTGGTGGTGGGCGGTGCGGGCTCGCTGTTGCTGCCGGATGGCAGCCGTGTGATTGACAGCCCGGGTTTCCCAGCGGAGTACAAGACTGAAGCCAGTGCGGGCGCTGATTTCCTCGCGGCACTGCGTCAGGAGCAGGAACTGGATTGGACCTTCCTGTCGCCGTCGGCGGAGTTTGTGGAGACCGAGCGCACGGGTAAATTCCGCGTGGGCCAGGATGATTTGCTGGTGAGCAGTGAAGGTCGCAGCTGGATCAGCTTTGCGGACTATGCGATTGCGTTGATCGATGAAGTGGAATCGCCGAAGCACTCGCGCCAGCGTTTCACCGTGGGCTACTGACACAACTGGATCAAAACTGTGGGAGCGGGCTTGCTCGCGAAAGCGGTGGGTCAGTTAGAACATCTTTGACT
>NZ_QAJM01000023.1 GCF_003852405.1 Pseudomonas sp. KBW05 | reverse complement strand
CGGTGGGGCAGCTGCATCTATGTTGTCTGACAGGCCGCCTTCGCGAGCAAGCCCGCTCCCACAGGGGATTGGGTTACCACTCTGGATCAGGTGCACACCAGCCAAACTGTGGGAGCTGGCTTGCCTGCGATGGCGGTGGGTCAGCTGCATCGGTGTTGGCTGACAGGCCGCCATCGCGGGCAAGCCCGCTCCCACAGGGGATTGGGATACCACTCTGGATCAGGTGCACACCAGCCAAACTGTGGGAGCTGGCTTGCCTGCGATGGCGGTGGATCAGCTGCATCTGTGTTGGCTGACAGGCCGCCATCGCGGGCAAGCCCGCTCCCACAGGGGATTGGGTTGCCACTTTGGAGCAGGTTCACACCACCCAAGCCAGCTCCCACAGTTTGATTTGTGTACATTCGCTAGATGCAGGACTTGGCCAGGATCGCCTGGAGCAATACATCCGCGCCCGCCGTCGACCATTCAGGCGAAATCTCCTCCGCCTCGTTATGGCTCAACCCATCCACACACGGCACAAAGATCATCGCCGTCGGCGCCACTTGGTTCAGGTAGCAGGCATCATGCCCCGCGCCGGAAATCATTGGCCGATGGCTGTAACCCAACGCCTCGGCAGATGCCCGCACCACCTCCACGCAATCCGCATCAAACGCAATCGGCGCGTACTGGAAGATCTGCGTCACGCTGTGCTGCAAACCAATCCCGTCGGCGATCTGCGCCACCGCTTCGCGCAGTTGCTGGTCCTGGCGCGCCAGCACGGTTTCGTCCGGGTGACGGAACTCCACGCTGAAAAACACCCGCCCCGGCACGACGTTGCGCGAGTTGGGGAAGATATTCGCCATGCCCACCGTGGCACGCCCCTCGGCGCCTTGTTCCAGGCCCAGGCCGTTCACCGCTTCGACCACGCGGGCGAAGCCGAGCAAGGCGTCGAGGCGATGGTCCATCGGCGTGGTGCCGGCGTGGGCGCTGCGCCCCTTCAATTCGACTTCATACCAGCGCTGGCCCTGTGCACCGGTGACCACGCCGATGGTGATGCCTTGCGCTTCAAGGATCGGGCCCTGCTCGATATGCAGTTCAAACGCCGCATGCACCGCCTGGCCACCCACCGGGTGCGGGCCGGCATAGCCGATCTGCTGCAACGCCTGGCCAATGCTCACGCCGTTTTTATCTTCGCGGGACAGGCCGTATGCCAGGTCAAACACCCCGGCGTAGACCCCCGACGAAATCATCGCCGGGGCAAAGCGCGAGCCTTCTTCGTTGGTCCAGTTGACCACCTCGATCGGCCGGTCGGTCTCGATGCCGAGGTCGTTCAAGGTGCGCAGTACTTCCAGCCCGGCGAGCACGCCGTAGATGCCGTCGTACTTGCCGCCGAAGGGCTGGGAGTCGGCATGGGAACCGGTCAGCACCGGCGCCAGGTCATCACAACGCCCGGCGCGACGGGCGAAGATATTGCCCATGGCGTCCACGCGAATGCTGCACCCGGCCGCCGTGCACCACTGCACGAACAAGTCGCGCCCGCGACGGTCTTCGTCGGTCAGCGCCAGGCGCGAAACGCCGCCCTTTTCGGTGGCGCCAATCTGCGCCATGTCCATCAGCGAATCCCACAAACGCGCGCCGTTGACCCGTGCCAGATTATTCATGGGGTTTGGCCCGGTAGCGAAAATCACAGCGATGGTCGCCGCCCATGATGGTCTGGGTGCGGGTCAGCTCGATATCGGGGTTGTAGCCGACGATAAACAGCTCGTCACGGTTGCACGACAACAAGTGGCCGATCTCGCCCAGGCCCATCTCGGTGTACATCTCGGCGTAGCGGCAGCGCTTGACGTCGTAGTCGTAGTGCTCGGCGTCGCTGGCGATGATCTCGACCTTCAGCGCGTCGTCTTTTTCCCAAAGCACTTGCAGCTCGACAAAGCTCTTGAGGTCGGCCTGCTCTTCCAGCGAAGCAAAATGCTTGCCCGCCTGGATCGCCGCGTTGCCCACCGCTTCGCCGATCACGGCAGCGGCAAAGTCCTTGCCCTGCTCGCGCTTGAGAATCTCGTAGATCGGCTTGATGATTTCGGCCTCGATCCGCCGCCGGGCAAGAATGCCCAGTTCACCTTCCAGTTTGCTCATTGTGTGCCTCCATCAGCTCCACAGAATCGGGTGCCCCAAAGGGCACCCAAAAGATCATTACTTGCCGCCTGCGACGCTGACCGGCTGCCATTGGTTGGCCTTGACCTGGTACACGGTGAACGACGGCTTCTTCAAGTTGCCTTGCGCATCGAACGCGATGGTCCCGGTCACACCCGCGTAGCTGATGGCACGCAGCACCGGCAGGTACTTCTGCGGATCAACCGAGTCGGCCTGTTCAATCGCCGCCACCAGCACGCCAACACCGTCATAGGCGAACGGCGCGTGCAGTTCGATATTGGCCTTGTAGCGTTCTTTGTAAGCCTGCTCGAAGGCCTTGCCACCCGGCATCTGCGCAATCGCCAGGCCCGGTTCCAGGGCGATCACGCCCTCGCCTTCGTTCTGCGCCAACTCCAGGAAGGTCTGGCTGACAAAACCACCGGCGCCCATCAGCGGCGCCTTGATCCCCAGTTGCTTGAGGCGCCGCGCCAGCGGTGCGGCCTGGGAGTCGACGCCGCCAAAGAAGATCAGGTCCGGGTTCTGGCTGCGGATATTGGTGAGCACGGCGCTGAAGTCGATGGTCTTGTCGTCCACGTATTCACGACCGACGACTTTCGCGCCACCGGCTTCGATGGCTTTGACAAACTGATCCGCCAGGCCCTGGCCGAATGCAGTGCGGTCGTCGATCACGGCGATGCGCTTGGCTTTCAGCGTGTTCAACGCGTAATCGCCGGCGACCTGACCGCCGTCGTCGTCATGGCCCATGATGCGGAAACTGGTGTCGAAACCCTGCTGGGTGTACGCATGACCGGTGGCAACCGGTGCCACCTGCGCAATCCCGGCGTCGTGGTAGACCCGCGCGGCCGGAATGCTGGTGCCGGTGTTCCAGTGGCCGACCACGCCGACCACTCCTTCATCCACCAGGCGCTGGGCCACGGTGACGGCGGTGCGCGGGTCGGACTGGTCGTCTTCGGAGACCAGCTTGAAGGTCACGGCCTCGCCGTTGATCTTCGGGTGCTTGGCGTTGGCTTGGTCGATGGCCAGTTTGGCGCCGTTTTCCAGGTCCTTGCCGATGCGCGCGGACGGGCCAGTCAGCGGGCCAGCCAGGCCGATCAGTACGGTCTGGTCGGCTTGGGCCATGGCGCTGGCGAGACTGCTCAGGGCCAGGCCGATCAATGCGGTGTTCTTCAAAATACTCATCAGTGGTTCCTGCTTCTTTTCGGGCGGGTCGGAACACGCCGGGCGTCCGGTAGCGTCATGGTTGGGTTATTCGCCGAGATACGCGCTGCGCACCTCGGGGTGTTCAAGCAAATCTTCGGATCGGCCGCTGAGGCTGATGCGCCCGGTGTCCATCACATAGGCGCGGTCGGTGACTTGCAGCGCCAGCCGCGCATTCTGCTCCACCAGCAACAGGGTCATGCCCTGGCGGCAGACGTCGTCGATCACCCGGAAAATCTTCTCCACCATGATCGGCGCCAGGCCCATGGACGGCTCATCGAGGATCAGCAGACGTGGGCGCGATAACAGCGCACGCGCCAGGGCGAGCATCTGTTGCTCGCCACCCGACAGCAGGCCGGCAGATTGCTGCAGGCGTTCTTCCAGTCGCGGGAAGTGCTCGAACAGTTGGCTCATTTCGCGCTGCACCTGCGCGTTGTCGCGGCGCAAAAATGCGCCGGCCTGCAAGTTTTCCAGCACGCTCATACGCGCGAAAATCCCACGGCCTTCGGGGACCATGGCGATGCCTTGGCGCAGCAGTGTGTCCGGCGCCTGGCCGAGGATGGAGTGCCCGGCAAAACGGATCTCGCCCCCGGCTGCCGGCAGCAAACCGGTGAGCGCCTTGAGGCTGGAGGTCTTGCCCGCGCCATTGGCGCCAATCAGGGTCACGCGCTCGCCTTCATCGATATGCAGGTCGAGGGCTTTGACGGCTTCGATGGCGCCGTAGCGCACCTGCAAACCTTCGACTTTCAACAGTGCTTCAGACATGCGCGCTGGCTCCCAGATAGGCCTGGATCACCGCCGGATGCTGGCGCACGTCGGCGGGCGGGCCGACGGCGATGACCTGGCCGTAATCCAATACGCTGATGCGGTCGCACACGCCCATCACCAGCTTGACGTCGTGTTCGATCAACAACAGGGTGTGGCCGTCGTCGCGGATCTTTTCCAGCAGGCCGCGCAGTTGCACTTTCTCGCTGGCGTTCATGCCCGCCGCCGGTTCATCCAGGGCCAGCAGGCGCGGTTCGGTGGCCAGGGCACGGGCGATTTCCAGGCGGCGTTGGTGGCCGTAGCTCAGGCTGTCGGCGCGGTAATTGGCGAAACCGGCAAGGCCCACGTAGACCAGCAAACGATGGGCGTGAGCGCGGGTTTGCGCTTCTTCATCGCGGGCGCGGCGATGCTGGCTCAAGGCTGCCCACAGGCCGTTGCGGGTGCGCACATGGCGCCCGACCATGACGTTTTCCAGGGCGCTCATCGCGTTGAACAGGCGGATGTTCTGGAAGGTGCGCGCGATCCCCGCCTCTGCGACCTGGTGCACGCTGGTGGGTTGGTAGTCGCGGCCATCCAGTTGGAAGCGCCCGGAGTCCGGCGTGTACAAGCCGGTCATCACGTTAAAGAAGGTGGTCTTGCCCGCGCCATTCGGGCCGATCAAGCCGTAGATCTCGCCGGGCTGAATGCTCAGGCTCACGTCGGTCAGCGCCGCGACGCCGCCGAAGTATTTATTGACCTTGTCGATCTGCAACAGCGGTGCGTTCATCGTGCCACTCCTTTGGGCCACAATCCGGCGGGTCGGTAGAGCATCGCCAGGATCAACGCCAGGCCGTAAAACAGCTGGCGGATGATCTCCGGGTCCACCAGCACCTGGCCGAACAGCGCCTGCTGCAACGGGCCCATGCTGGCGCGCAAGGCTTCGGGCAGGGCTGCCAGCAATACGCAACCGAGGATGACCCCGGGGATATGGCCCATGCCGCCCAGCACCACCATCGCCAGTACGGCGATGGACTCGTTCAAGGTGAAGGATTCCGGCGAGACAAAGCCCTGGAACGAGGCGAACAACGCGCCGCTCACGCCGCCGAACGCCGCGCCAATGGCAAACGCCAGCAGCTTGAGGCGCACGGTATTGATGCCCATGGCCTGGGCCGCGTCTTCGTCCTCGCGGATCGCCACCCAGGCACGGCCGATGCGCGAACGCTCCAGGCGGATGCAGGCAAACAGGATCAACACCACCAGCGCGGCAAACAGGTAGTAATAGAGGTACACCGACGGCAGGCGCAGGCCGAACAGCTCTTGGGTGCGCCCCAGGTTGACGCCGAGCAGGCTGACCGGATCGACCTGGGAGATGCCTTTGGGGCCGTTGGTGATATTCACCGGACGGTCGAGGTTGCGCAGCAGGATGCGGATAATTTCGCCAAAGCCCAGGGTGACGATGGCCAGGTAGTCGCCGCGCAGGCGCAGGGTCGGCGCGCCCAGCACCACGCCAAAACCCGCCGCAAGCAGCGCGCCCAGCGGCAGGATCAGCCAGATCGAAGTGTGCATGCCCGCTGGCAACAACGCCGCCAGCGCAGGGAACTGTTGCAGCAGATGGGGTGATGAGAGCAACGCGGCGAGATAGGCACCCACCGCGTAGAACGCGATAAAGCCCATGTCCAGCAACCCGGCGTAGCCGACCACGATGTTCAGCCCGAGGGCGAGCATGATGTACAGCAAGGCAAAGTCGAGGGTGCGCACCCAGGTGTTGCCGCCGGCGTGGCCGACGATCCACGGCGCCAGCACCAGGGCCACGGCGAGCAGCAACAGGCCCAGGCTTGCGCGTTTGTTGGGGGGCAGGGACTTGATCATGCGCGGCTCGCCAAACGTTCGCCCAACAACCCGGAAGGCCGGAACACCAGCACCGCGATCAACACGATAAAGGCGAACACATCCTGGTAATTGCTGCCGAATACGCCGTTGGTAGCCGCACCGAGGTAACCGGTGCCAAGGGCTTCGATCAGCCCCAGCAGCAGGCCGCCGAGCATGGCGCCCTTGAGGTTGCCGATGCCGCCCAGCACCGCCGCGGTGAAGGCTTTGATGCCGGGCAAGAAACCCATGTAGAAATGCGCGCTGCCGTAGTTGCTGGCCATCATGATCCCGGCGAGTGCCGCCAGGGCGCCGCCGATGGCGAAGGTGATGACGATGATGCGGTTCGGGCTGATGCCCATCAGGCTGGCGACTTGCGGGTTCTCCGCCACGGCACGCATGGCCCGGCCGAAACGCGTGCGCTCCACCAGCACCAGCAACGCGAGCATCACCGACAAGGCGATGGCAATCGTCGTCAACGCGGTGGCGTTGGTGATGGCCGGGTGTGCGGAGGCGCCGGCCAGCACTTCGATCGGCTCCAGCGGCAGCAACTGCGGGAACATCTGCGGGTTGCGCGTCCACACCAGCATGGCAATGGTTTGCAGCAGCAGCGACACGCCGATACCGCTGATCAACGGCGCCAGGCGCGGGGCGTGGCGCAGGCGGCGATAGGCCACGCGCTCGATCACCACCGCCAGCACCGCACAAAAGGCCATAGCGACGAGGGTCGCACAGAGCAACACCAGCATCGGCGCAAGGGCTGGAAAGGTGGCCTGCAACAGACGGATCACCGACAAGCCCACCAGCGCGCCGATCATCAACACATCGCCATGGGCAAAGTTGATGATGCGCAAGATGCCGTAGACCATGGTGTAACCCAGGGCCACCAGCGCGTAGAGACTGCCCGTCATCAAACCGTTGAGCAGTTGTTGGATAAACCCATCCATGAAAACCATCGACCTCAGTGCGTACAAGGGCGGCACACTAAGCATCTATTCTATTTTTATCAAATAACAGAAAGTCATATGGTTATATCAACCCTGAAACAGGCTGTTTATGCCGTAAATACGGCACTTATGGCTCTTTATTCGGCGCAAGAGTTAGTATTTAATTCAACACATGAATAAATCAGAACAGTTAGCCAATGACCCTCCCCTGCGTGCCGTGCGCACCTTCGAAGCCTTTGCGCGCCATGGCGGGGTGAATGCCGCCGCGCGTGAGCTGGAGGTTTCCGCGTCAGCCATCAGCCATCAACTGCATTTGCTGGAAGACTTCCTGCAGCAACCGCTGACCTTGCGCCAGGGCCGCAACCTGGTGCTCACCGATGAAGGTCGCGAGTACTACCGCGCGATTCGCTCGGCGTTTGCGGTGCTGCGCAGCGCCACCGAACACGTGCGCGAAAAGAGCGCCACGCGCCAGGTGACCATCAGCCTGATCCCACTGTTTGGCATCAATCTGTTTATTCCACGCCTGGCGAATTTCCTGAAGGATCACCCGGCGCTGGACATCAACGTGACCTACGCCAACCACCGCAGCTACCCCAGCGATGCGGCCGACCTGTCGATTCGCTTCGGCACCGGGCATTGGCCGGGCTACCACAGCGAACCGCTGATCTCCGGCGCGGTGACGCCCTATTGCAGCCGCGCCTTCCTGGCACAGCACGGCCCCATCGACACGCCCGAGGCCTTGAGCCAGTTGCCACTGCTGCACGATGAAGAACGCGGCACCTGGGGCCAATGGTTCGAAGCCGCCGAAGTGGATGCCACCGCGTTGAATGGGTTGTTGCTGGAAGATGGCCAGCTTGCACTCACGGCAACCCTCACCGGCCTCGGCTGCGCATTGCTACGCGAACCCTTGGTGGCACCGCTGGTAGCCAGTGGCGAGTTGGTGAAGTTGTTTGAGCTGGAGGTGAATGATGGCCGCCAGTATTACCTGTGCCGACGGGCCAACAGTGAGTTGTCCAGCGAGGGCAATGATTTGTATGACTGGATCAAGCGCAGCTTGATTGCAGCCTGAACCGTTGATTAATCCCCCACAAACCGGCGCCCGGCTGCTATTGTGCCGCGCTTTGAAAAACCGCCGAACCTGCGAGGAAATGCACGTTGAACACTGACGAAAAAATGACCGGGGACCTGTTCGAGGTGGATAAGCGCCTGTCACTCAAACCCGTGGTGGACTTCAACAGCTACCTGCGCACGGCCTTCGGCGACGGCCCATGCACTTGCATCCGCTGCACCGCCAGCGGCGGCGATGAAACAGGCTACGCGTTCCAGCACACCTTCACCTTCGACGGCAAACCCACCCACCGCCGCTTCGCCACCACGGCGGGCAGTGATGTGTTGCAGGTGTTGAAGAAGGCGTGGTTGTCGTACACCAAGGCCGAGCTGGCGTTGAGTGGTGTGCTGGGGTTGGATACGGTGAAGGAATTTGTCGAGCCGCAATTGCACAAACGAGTGCTGCCGTTGTTTTTGGCCAGTGGGTTGGTCAAGGAAGTGGAAGGCGAGTTACAGGTCCAGCCTCAAGCGGCGTAATCCAGAGCACACCGCCAAACCAAATCTGCGCGGGTTTGCCTGCGATGGCGCTGGGCCAGCTGCATCTGTGCTGGCTGACAAGCCGCCTTCGCGGGTAAGCCAGCTCCCACAGGGGGTTGGGTTTGCAGGCCAGATCAGGTTTGCACTGGTCAAAAATGTGGGAGCTGGCTTGCCTGCGATGGCGGTGGGCCAGCTGCATCTGTGTTGACTGACAAGCCCGCTCTCATAGTCAGATGTTTTTCAGGCTGGGTGAATATGGCTGGACCTCAGCTGTTCTGCCCACCATCCACGTTCAACGTGGCACCGGTGATAAAAGCCGCATCCGCTCCGACGAGAAACGCCACCACCCCGGCGATTTCTTCCGGCTGCCCATAACGCCCCAGCGCAGTCATCTGTTTGACCAGCGGCGCCATGTCGCTGGTGTCCGGGTTCATGTCGGTGTTGATCGGCCCCGGCTGTACAGTGTTTACCGTGATTCCCCGTGGCCCCAGGTCCCGTGCCCAGGCGCGGCCGTAAGCCGCCACGGCCGCCTTGCTCGCCGCATAGTCACCAATCCCGGGGAACGGTGCGCGGCTGGCGAACATGGTGCCGATCGAAACGATGCGCCCACCATCGGCCATCAGCGGTACGGCAGCCCGCACCGCCGCCACCACGCCATTGAGGTTAATCGCTTGCTGGCGGTCCAGTGCGGCTATATCGGCGTCGGGGTCACCCACCATGCCCATCGTAAAGACGCCGGCGCTGTTGACCAGGATATCCAGGCGCCCGAAGTGTTCATGCACGCGCCTGACCAGCGCCGCCACGGCCGCGCTATCGGCTTGATCCGCCGCCACGGCCAGGCCGCTGACCCCATGCGCCTTGATGCTGCGCAACACTGACTGCGCATGCTCGGTGGATTGGGAATAGCTGAACGCAACAGCGGCACCTTCGGCCGCCAGGCGCTTGGCAATGGCGGCGCCAATACCGCGTGAAGCGCCGGTGACCAGTGCAACTTTACCTTTGAGAGAGTGAGTCATGATAATTCCTTGAAAGGCTGTCGATTCGCGGGTTGCGAGGCGTAAACCAAGGTAATCTCTTCGACTTTTGTGATAAACGGCCTATATCTGTATGCCGCATCATCCAATTCGTGACAATTGGCGAGAGACCATGGACTACTTCCAGGCTGTACAGGCGTTTTTACGCATCGTCGAAACCGGCAGTTTTGTAAAAGCTGCCGCGCAATTGGACGTGCACCCCAACGCCGTGACCAAGCTGATTCAGGCGCTTGAGTCCCACCTGCGCGTAAAGCTGCTGAACCGCACCACACGCACGGTGACGCTGACCCCGGAAGGCAGCGCCTACCACACGCGCATGAGCCGGGTGCTGGACCAGTGGCTGGAAGCAGAATCGGACATGGCGGTGTCCCGCAGCCGCCCCAGCGGCCGAGTGCGGGTTGACATGGGCACCACCATCGCCACATTGCTGGTGATCCCGGCGCTGCGCGATTTTCATGAGCGCTACCCGGATATCCAGATCGATATCGGTGCCAGCGACCGCACCGCCGACCTGGCCAGTGAAAGCATCGACTGTGTGATCCGTGGCGGGCACCTGCCGGATTCGGCAATGATTGCGCGAGGCCTGGGCAGCCTGGAGTTTGTCACCTGTGCAACACCCGCCTATCTGGCAGCCCACGGCACCCCCAACCACCCCGTTGAACTGGAAGAAGGCCATACGCTGGTGCGCTACTTTTTTCCCGGCACCGGCAAACAAAACCGTCTGGCGCTGATACGCGCTGACGAACAGGTCGCCGTTGAGGGCCGCCATTTTGTGGCCGTGAATGACAGCAACGCCTACCTGGCGGCAGGCCTTGCTGGGCTGGGGGTAATCCACACCTTGCGCTTCATGGTGCAGCCGCATATCGACATAGGCACCTTGGTGCCGGTGCTCACGCAATGGTCGGCGGCGCCCAACCCGCTGTCGGTGGTGTACATGCCCAATCGCCACCTGAGCGCGCGGGTGCGGGTGTTTGTCGAATGGTTGGTGGAGGTGTTTGCCGCACATCCCCATGTTCGGCAGTGATCAAACCGTCAGTAGCCGACACCGCGCACGCCACCAGATGCGCGGATGGATTCCCCAGTGACCCAATGGGCATCTTCGGACGCGAGGAACACCGCCAGCGGTGCAATATCTTCAGGCTCACCCAAACGCCCCAACGGCGTCCCGGCAATCAGTGACTGGCCAAATTCACCGGCAAAGTTGCCATCGGTGGCCGGGGTATTGGTATGGCCCGGCAAGATTGAATTGACACGGATGCCCTTTGACCCCAGTTCACGCGCCAGGGCGAACGTCAGCGTGTCCACCGCCCCCTTGGTGGCCGAGTACACGCTGGAGGCCAGGTAGGGGTCGGTGCTGAGGATCGAGCTGATATTGATAATACTGCCGCCCTGCCCCAACAACTTCACCGCCTCCCGCGCCGCCAGCAAATAGCCCAACACGTTAAGGTTGAACTGCTTATGAAAGGCCTCTTCGGTCAGGTCCTCGATCATCTGGAACACCGCGACACCGGCGTTGTTGACCAGGATATCCAGCGTGCCGAAGGTCTGCCGAACCGTGTCGAACAAGCGCGTCACATCGGCACCCGCACTCATGTCTGCCTGCACGCTGATGGCGTTGCCGCCCTGCGCCTGGATATGGGCGACGACTGCATCAGCATCGGCTTTGCTGGAGGCGTAGTTGACCACCACCGTCGCGCCTGCCGCCGCCAAGCCTTTTGCAATGCCTGCGCCGATACCTTTTGATGCGCCAGTGACGACTGCAATTTTTCCGTCGAGCTTCATACGTTTGATTTCCTGCGGTTGAGTGATACTGCGTGCCGCCAGTATTCGGCCCGCCGCCCGCATGACGGTTGCCGGTTCCTCGCCCATGCTTGCCTATTCTTCTCAGTTGCCTTGCGCTACCGCTCGGCGTAGCTCATGGTCGAGCCCATGAACAACGACCTCGATGAACTGCGCCGCCGCGTGCTGCGCGCAGAAAACAAGTGGACCGACACCGGCCTGCCCCGTGTGGCGATGGTGTGTGCCGAAGCCTGCGCCGATCAGGTGTATCAGCCGATGCTGCATCTGGTGCTGCAAGGCGTGAAAACGCTGTCTATCGGCGATCAGGTGTCCACCTACGGGCCGTCCAGCTATTTCGTGGTGCCGGTGGAGGTGCCCGCGACCGGGCAGGTTCACCCTTATGCTCCCGAGTCGCCCTACCTGGCACTCCGCCTGACCCTTGACCCGACTGTAATCGCCAGCGTATTGGCAGATGACATCGCGCCGGCTGAACGGCCGCGCGCGCAACGGTTCGCAGCGGTGCAGGCGCCAGCAGAAATGATCGATGCATGGCTGCGCATGCTGCGGCTGATGGATCGCCCCAACGAAGCGGCCGTGCTGGCACCGATGATTGAGCGGGAGATTGTGTTTCGGGCGCTGCAAGGCCCCCTGCGTGAAACCCTGGTGGCCATGGCGCGCCCCGATGGACGTCTAGCCCAGATCCGCCGAGCCACCGAGTGGATTCGCCAGCACTACACCGAACCTTTTCGCGTGGAACCGCTGGCGGCCATGACTGGCATGAGCGTGGCGGCCTTCTACCGGCATTTCAAAGCCATCACCGCGATGACGCCCATTCAGTATCAAAAACGCCTGCGCCTATTGAGGGCGCGTTGGTTGCTGCTGTTCGATACCCTGGATGCGGCGTCCATCGCCTTCACCGTGGGTTATGAAAGCGCTTCGCAGTTCAGCCGCGAATATGCGCGGCTGTTCGGCTTGCCGCCGGTGAAGGATGCAGCACGTTTCAAAAGCCACCCTTGAACCGCCTGCGAACCGCTGTGGCGAGGGAGCTTGCTCCCGCTGGAGTGCGTAGCGCTCCCGCTTTTTGGGGCCGCTTCGCGACCCAGCGGGAGCAAGCTCCCTCGCCACAAGGTCATCAGGTTCCGGCCAGGACTGCCGGATCGCCCGAGCGCCAGACGTTATCCACGGTCACGCGCTGGATCAGCCATACGCCCTCCTCCCGCACCAACTCAACGTCATAGCGATTCTTCATCAAGTAATGCCGCGAAGGATCGCTTTGCGGCACGTGCTGCGCTTCCACCAACGCATCCAGCCGCGCGTTATCACCGTCGAGGGTGACCCGTGCGTTGCTCACCGAGTGCGTGGTATCGAGCTGGCCGAGCGCGGCGTACAGCGCGCCGACGATGCTGTCGCGCCCTTCCAGCACCGGGTATTCAAAGCCGGCCTTGGCGGCGGCCGGGCGGAAGTCCGAGACGGCAGCGGCGGTGAATGCCGAGGCAAGCAGGGCCGAGTCCTTCAGGTCAATACCTGCCGCAAAGCGATGCAGGGTGTCGATCACCGCACTGTTTTCAGCGGCTGTTTGCAGATCAGTCATGGCGCAATTCCTGTGAGTTCAATAATCAGTGATTTGAGTGCCGTCGATGGTCTTGGCAAAGCCCACGCCAAATAGCTTTGCCGGGGTTTCAAAGCCGGATCGGCGTTCGCCGCCAAGTACTCGACGCGCCGCTTCCACGGCAGCCAATGGGGTGTAGCTGTAGCCGTTGACGGTTTCGATCACCGACCGAGCAACCATGCCATCGATGCCCGTGACTTCGGCCACGGCACGGGCATGATGGGCGTCGCGCTGGGCCTGGGTGGGGCCGTCGGGCAGTAGCGACAGGTCGCCTTCGGGGAAGGCTTCCCCGGTGATATGCACGAACATCGCGATGTTCGGGATGGCGCTGGAATGCCAGGCCGTAATCAGGTCGCCAAACGACAACGGTGCGCACAACGCAGGGCCGTCGCCAAAGTCCAGGAGCTGCGATTGCGCGTCCGGAGTGGCAAGCAACTCCCCGTCAATGCGCGCCATCACCCCAGCGCCGATGATCTCGCCGACACTCAGCGCCGAGCCCCGGGACATCGCGCCCGGCACCTGCAAGGCAATTTTCAGCGACTGCGGCTGCGGCACGCGGCTAGCGACGTGCATCGCCAGGCAGTCGGTGGGCACCACGTCCCAGCCCACGCCGGGCAGCAGCATCACATCCGCCCCGGCGCCGAGCTGTTCGGCCAGGCGGTACACATTGATTTCGGCGGTGATGTCCAGGTAGTCGGTGCCGCTGGCCATGCAGGCGCGCATCAAGGGTTCGGCGGTGTGGGCGAACGGGCCGGCGAAGTTGAGCAGCACGTCGATGCCCTGTAACTGGCTGGCATCTGCCGCAAACACGCGATACGGCACGTCCAGCTCTGCGGCCAGGGATGCCAGGCGCTCGACGTTGCGGCCAGCGATCACCAGGTTCAGGCCGAGCTGCTTGGCATGCTCGGCCGCCATGCGCCCGGTATAGCCGGTGGCGCCGTAGATCATCAGGGTTTTCATAGGGTGTGCTGCCAGTTTTTGTAGACGAATTCAAGGCTGTAGCCGTCCGGATCGAGGACGTTGGCCGCGTAGTAGTTGGGGTCGTAATGCAAGCGCGCACCCGGTGCACCGTTATCGATGGCGCCGTTGTCCAGGGCCGCAGCGTAGGCCTTTTCCACCTCGGCTCGGTTGTTGGCGACAAAGCCCACATGCACTGCTCGCCCTTCGACCACGCCTTCACGCAGCCAGAAGAACATCCGCCCATGGGCGCCAAAGCCCTTCAGGTCCGGGTGGCCGGGTGGCCCGTCCTTGCCGTCGTAGTCAAGCCGCGCAGTGATGCCCAAGGGTTTGAGGGTGGCTTCGTAAAAGCGTACAGAGCGCTCGATGTCGCTGACCGAGATAAACAGATGATCCAGCATGATGTGGCCTCGCGATTCAGATGATGTAGCCGCCCGCGACTTCAATCGTCTGGGCATTGATCCAACGGGTTTCTTCCGACAACAACAGCGCGATTACCCGCGCCACGTCTTCAGGCTCTCCGACACGACCGAGTGCGGTTTGCCCGGCCAACAGGGCCTCGAACTCATCGTTCAAGCCACCGCCCAGTTCGGTGCGGATGGCGCCGGGCGAAACAGCATTGGCGCGAATCCGCCGCTCGCCGAATTCCTTGGCCATGTAGCGGGTGAGTACATCCAGGCCACCTTTGAATGCGGCGTAAGGCGCCACGCCTGCGGTCGCAACACGGGTGGTGGCACTGGTGAGGTTGACGATGCTGGCGTGCTCTTCCAGCAACGGCAGTAAAGCCTGGGTCAGGAAAAACGGCCCTTTCAGGTGCACGCTGAACAGGCCGTCGAACTGCGCCTCGGTCACCGACTCCAGGGGGTTGAACAGGCCATAGCCGGCGTTGTTCACCAGGCCGCTCAAGGTGCTGACGCCCCAGGTGGTGTCCAAGGCTTGCACCAGCGTTTCGCGGAAAGTGGCGAATGTACTGACAGCGGAAACATCCAATGCCAGCGCTACGGCCTTGCCACCGGCGGCTTCGATCCGCTGCACCACCGCCTGCGCCGCAGCCGGGTTGCGGTTATAGGTGAGAATCACGCCATGGCCTTGGCGAGCACACAACTCGGCGGTACTGGCACCGATCCCGCGGCTGCCTCCGGTAATCACGATGACGCTCATGGCCTGCTCCACTGCTGAAAAGTTGAGTGAGCACAGTAGCCCTCGCCCTACCCGGCAACTCAGCCGTTCCTACTTCAATCCTGCCTGTTTCTGCTTTTTGCTTGCGTAGGGTCCGAAGGGAGGAACAGCATGGCCATCATGAATACTCAATTGATCGAACTGCGCGCCTTGGCCGCAAACGCCGAAAACCGCCGCACCGAGACCGGCATCCCGCGCGTGGCGATGGTCCAGGGGGCGATTCCCGAGCATATGCTCGCGGCCGTGTATGACCCGATGATCAACCTGATCCTACAGGGCAGTAAGTGCATGACCGTCGGCGACCGCACCTTGCATTACGACCCAGCGACGTATTTTGTGATGTCTATCGAGTTGCCCGCCGTGGGGGTGGTGAACCCGGCGAGTACCGGCGAGCCTTACTTGGCGGTGAGCTTGACCCTGGACCCGACCGTGCTGACCACCCTACTCAACGACCTGCCATCGCCCAGCGGGCGCTGCGAGCAGGAAGCGGGGTTTTCGGTGGCGGCCGTCACGCCTGCGCTGATGGATGCGTGGGTACGCATGCTGCGCCTGATGGGCGATCCCGTCGCGATTGCCGCCTTGGCGCCTGCGTACGAACGGGAAATCCTCTACCACGTGCTGCAAGGCCCCCACGGCTGGATGTTGCGCGAGATTGCCGCGCCGGATACGGCCATGGCGCGGGTCAGCCGAGCCATCCAGTGGATTCGCCGTGACTTTGCCGAACCAATTCGCGTTGACGCGCTGGCATCAATGGCAACCATGAGCGTTTCGGCGTTTCACCGCCACTTCAAGGCGGTGACCAACCTGAGCCCGTTGCAGTATCAGAAGCGCGTGCGCTTGTTACAGGCGCGCACCTTGATGGTGGCCAGTGCGAGCAGCGTGACCAGCGCAGCGTTTGAGGTGGGGTATGAAAGCGCGACCCAGTTCAGCCGGGACTATGCGCGGGTGTTTGGCCTGCCGCCGGCGCGGGATACGGCGCGGATTTTGGCGGCGAACAAAGGTCGTCAGTAAGCGCAGGACTATTGTGGGAGCTGGCTTGCCAGTTCCCACATTTGATCGCTTTGTACTGAGGTATGTATTTCAATCCAAACAAAACGGCACCTGAGTGCCGTTTTGTTTTATCCAACTCGTTTACTTGCGCGCCGCCTCCCACTGCTTGAGCAGGTCACCGTAAGCCACGGTCTCGCCTTTCGGTTTTTCGTTCGCCAGTTTCGGCTTCGGCGCACCCGGCTGGTCGAACCAGTATTGCGCGTCACGCTCGGGGTTCATTTTCGGGCCGCACACCGGTTGCACCTTGGAGCGTTCCAGGCGCGTCATGATCGCGTCTTGCTCCTTGGCCAGGTTGTCCAGCGCTTGCTGCGGGGTTTTCTCGCCGCTGGCGGCGGCGGCGATGTTGCTCCACCACAGCTGCGCCAGGCGCGGGTAGTCCGGCACGTTGGTGCCGGTCGGCGACCACTGTAGTCGAGCCGGACTGCGGTAGAACTCTACCAAACCGCCCAGTTTCGGCGCCATGTCGGTCATGGCCTGGGAGTTGATGTCGGACTCACGAATCGGCGTCAGGCCAACGATGGTTTTCTTCAGCGAGACGGTTTTCGAGGTCACGAACTGTGCATAGAGCCAGGCCGCAAGCTTTTGCTTCTCTGGAGTGGATTTCATGAAGGTCCAGGAGCCTACGTCCTGATAACCCTTCTTCATGCCCTCTTCCCAGTAAGGGCCGACAGGCGACGGCGCCATGCGCCATTTCGGGGTGCCGTCGGCATTCACTACCGGCAGGCCTGGCTTGACCATGTCAGCGGTAAACGCGGTGTACCAGAAGATCTGCTGGGCGATATTGCCCTGGGACGGCACCGGGCCAGATTCGGAGAAGGTCATGCCCGCGGCTTCCGGTGGCGCGTAAGCCTTCATCCAATCCACGTATTTTTGCGTGGCGAACACCGCCGCCGGGCCGTTGGTGTCGCCGCCACGGGTGACGCTGGAACCCACCGGGTGGCAGTCCTCGACGCGAATGCCCCACTCGTCCACGGGTAGGCCGTTGGGCAGGCCTTTGTCGCCGCCACCGGCCATGGAGAACCAGGCATCGGTGAAGCGCCAGCCGAGGGACGGGTCTTTCTTGCCGTAGTCCATGTGCCCATACACGCGCTTGCCGTCGATTTCCTTGACGTCTTCGCTGAAGAATTTGGCAATGTCTTCGTAGGCCGACCAGTTCACTGGCACGCCGAGGTCATAGCCGTACTTTTCCTTGAACTTGGCTTTCAGGTCCGCGCGTTCGAACCAATCGGCGCGGAACCAGTAGAGGTTGGCGAATTGCTGGTCGGGCAGCTGGTAGATCTTGCCGTCCGGTGCGGTGGTGAAGGACAGGCCGATAAAGTCCTTCAGGTCCAGGGTTGGTGAGGTGAAGTCCTTGCCCTCATTGGCCATCAAGTCGGTAATGGATTCGGTCTTGCCGTAGCGAAAGTGCGTACCGATCAAGTCGGAATCGTTGACCCAGCCGTCATAGATGTTTTTGTCGGACTGCATCTGGGTTTGCAGTTTTTCCACCACGTCGCCTTCCTGCAGCAGGTCGTGGGTCAGCTTGATCCCGGTGATTTCGCTGAAGGCCTTTGCCAGCACCTTGGATTCGTACTCGTGGGTGGTGAGGGTTTCCGACACCACGTTGATCTTCATCCCACGGAACGGTTCTGACGCCTTGATAAACCATTTCAACTCTTCGAGCTGCTGCTCGGCCGTGAGCGTTGATGGCTTGAACTCGCTGCCGATCCATTTTTTCGCGGCATCTTCGTACGCATCGGCCCAGGCCGAGGCACTCAAACCGCTGAGGGCCAGAACGGCGGCCAATGAAATGCTATGTCGCAGCTTATTGTTTTTATCGAACATAGAGACCTCCTGGTTGTTTATTCATAAGGGCACTAGCCCCAACGCATCACGCTCAACAGCCACACCAGGGACAGCGCAGTCGCCGCCCAGATGCTCCAGCCGGTGACGCCGATTACCAGCAAATGCAGGTAGGCGCTGCCGAGAAGACCAATAAACAAACGATCACCACGGGTGGTGCTGATCGGCAAAAAACCGCGCCGGGGAATACTCGGCGAACGCAGTTCCCAGGTGGTCATGCCCGCCAGAATCAGCGCGATGCCACCGAAGAACAGTGCGGTTGGGGTGGTCCAGGCCATCCATTCCATCATCGACTCCTCAGACCCGGCCGAGGGCAAAGCCCTTGGCCACGTGGTTGCGAACAAACCAGATCACCAGCATGCCGGGCAGGATGGTCAACACCCCCGCCGCTGCCAGCACGCCCCAATCGATCCCCGACGCCGAGACGGTGCGGGTCATCACCGCCGCGATGGGCTTGGCGTTGACCGAGGTCAGGGTGCGCGCCAGCAGCAACTCGACCCAGGAAAACATAAAGCAGAAAAACGCGGTGACACCGATGCCGGAGCCGATCAGCGGGATAAAAATCTTCACGAAAAACTTTGGAAACGAGTAGCCGTCAATGTAGGCGGTTTCGTCAATTTCCTTGGGCACGCCGGACATGAAGCCTTCCAGGATCCACACCGCCAACGGCACGTTGAACAGGCAATGGGCCAGGGCCACGGCGATGTGGGTATCGAACAACCCGATGGACGAATACAGCTGGAAAAACGGCAGCAAAAACACCGCCGGCGGCGCCATGCGGTTGGTCAGCAGCCAGAAGAACAAGTGCTTGTCGCCGAGGAAACGATAGCGCGAAAACGCATAGGCCGCCGGCAACGCCACGCTCAGGGAGATCACCGTGTTCAGGCTCACGTAGTACAGCGAGTTGAGGTAACCGGTGTACCAGCTCGGGTCGGTGAAGATCACCTTGTAGTTCGCCAGGGTGAAGTCCTGCGGAAACAGCGTCAGCCCGCCGAGGATTTCGGTGTTGCTCTTGAAGGACATGTTCAGTAGCCAGTAGATCGGCACCAGCAGGAACAGGATGTAGATCAGCAGCGGGATAACTTTCTTCATAAACGTAAGACGCTTGCTCATGTTGGCGGCCTCAGCGGTTGGCGTCGGAATGGGTCATGGCGGTGTAGAACAGCCAGGACACCAACAGGATGATCAGGAAGTACACCAGGGAAAACGCGGCGGCCGGGCCCAGGTCGAATTGACCTACAGCCATTTGAGTGAGCGTCTGACTGAGAAAGGTGGTGGCGTTACCCGGCCCGCCGCCAGTCAGTACGAAGGGCTCGGTGTAGATCATGAAGCTGTCCATAAAGCGCAGCATCACCGCGATCAACAGCACGCTTTTCATCTTCGGCAGCTGGATATGTCGGAACACCGCCCAGGCCGATGCACGATCGATCCGAGCTGCCTGGTAGTACACATCCGGGATGGCCCGTAGTCCCGAGTAACACAGCAGCGCAACCAGGGATGTCCAATGCCACACGTCCATGACCAGCACGGTGACCCAGGCATCCGCCGTGTTGGCCGCATAGTTGTAGCTGATGCCCATGGCGTTGAGGCTGTAACCCAACAAACCGATATCCGCACGGCCGAAGATCTGCCAGATCGTGCCCACCACGTTCCAAGGGATCAGCAACGGAATGGCCAGGATGATCAGCACCAGCGACGACCAGCGCC
This sequence comes from Pseudomonas sp. KBW05, assembly GCF_003852405.1. Taxonomy (GTDB): domain Bacteria; phylum Pseudomonadota; class Gammaproteobacteria; order Pseudomonadales; family Pseudomonadaceae; genus Aquipseudomonas. Next base: position 151,642 of record NZ_QAJM01000023.1, on the reverse strand, counting down.
CCTTGGTCGGCATGGTCAGGGCGATGGCGATGCCCAGGGGGATTTCAATCAGCAGTACACAGGCCGAGTAAATGAACTGGCGCAGCAAAGAGTCATGCAGGCGCGGGTCAAGCAGGACCTGCTTGTACCAGTCGGCACCGACGAAGTAGCGGCTGGACTGGTCGAAAATGTCCTGCACCGAGTAGTTGACCACCGTCATCATCGGGATCACGGCGCTGAATGCCACCAGCAGAAATACCGGCAGCACCAGCCACCACGCCTTGTTGTTCTGCACCTTGTTCATGGCTGCACCTCCAGCAGGTAGTCGTCGGCGTAGACCATCAGCCACTGCGCGGGAAAGCTGATGGAAGCCTTGCCCTCTGGCACCGGTTTGTCTTCGGCCAGGCGCACTTTCAACAGCGTGCCGTCAAGGTTGAGGGTCATGATCTTGTAGGTGCCGAGGTCCTCCAGATGAGTGATATCGGCTTGCAGGGCGTCAGGGTTGTACTCGTCCCACACATGGATAAATTCCGGGCGGATGCCGACCTGCAATTTCTTGTAGGACGTATCGCTGATGCGTTGCGCAATCGCCTCGGACAACGGCAGATGAGTACCGGCAAACCGCACCCCGCCCGCCTCGGCCTGCACCTCGATCAGATTCATCCCAGGGCTGCCGATGAAATAGCCGACAAACGTATGGCTGGGCCGCTCGAACAACTCGCGGGGCGTACCGAACTGCACGATCTGCCCGCCGTACATCACCGCGATCTTGTCGGCGAAGGTGGAGGCCTCCAACTGATCATGGGTGACGTAGACCATGGTGATGTTGAACTGCTCATGGATCTGCTTGAGCTTGCGCCGCAGCTTCCACTTGAGGTGTGGGTCGATCACCGTCAGCGGTTCATCGAACAGGATCGCCGACACATCGTCACGCACCAGGCCACGGCCCATGGAGACCTTCTGTTTTTCGTCGGCGGTGAGGTTGCGGGCTTTCTTGGACAGCAGGTTTTGCAGGTCGAGGACTTCGGCGATTTCCTGCACCTTGCTGTGAATGTTCGCCTCCGCCATGCCTTGGTTGCGCAGCGGGAAAGCCAGGTTGTCGAACACCGTCATGGTGTCGTACACCACCGGGAACTGGAACACCTGGGCGATGTTGCGTTTTTCCGGGGTGAGGTCGTTGACCACTTTGCTGTCGAACAGCACCTGGCCTTCGGACGGGCTGAGCAGCCCGGAGATGATGTTGAGCAGGGTCGATTTGCCACAGCCGGAGGGCCCGAGCAAAGCGTAGGCGCCGCCCTGCTCCCACACGTGGTTCATTTCCCGAATCGCGTAGTCCTCAGGGCCACTCGGCGTAGGGCTGTAGCTGTGCGCCAGGTTCTGCAAATGGATCTCGGCCATCAGGCAACCCTCGCAACACGGCGCCCGGGGGCCTGGACCAGACGGCCCTGGCTATCGAACACAAACAGTTTATGGGTAGGGATATACACGCGGATCGGCGCGTCGACGTCGTACTCGTGTACCCCCGGCAGGTGCAGCACCAACAGGAAATGTTCGCTGCGCACATGCAGGAAGGTTTCCGAACCGCTGATCTCGGCGACTTCCACGGTCACCGCCAGCTCCAGGTCGTCATCGTTGCTCGGCACCAGGCTGATATGACTGGGGCGCACACCGAAGCGGAATTCACCTTCGCCGATGGGGCGCAAATCGACGTTGAGCGGAAAGTGCACGAAATTGGCGAAACTCACTTCATTGCCGCTGATGCGCCCCGGCATCAGGTTGATCGGTGGCTCGGAAAACAACTCGGCAGCGAGCACACTCTGCGGCTGGTGATAGACCTCAGCCGCCTTGCCGCTCTGGATCACCCGGCCTTCATGAAGGATGGTGGTGGTACCCCCCAGTGCCAGGGCTTCGTTGGGTTCGGTGGTGGCGTAGATGGCGATGGTATGGCGCGCCTTGAACAGTTCGCGCATTTCCTGACGCAGTTCTTCACGCAGTTTGTAGTCCAGGTTCACCAGCGGCTCATCGAACAGGATCAGCTCGGCATCCTTGACCAGCGCACGGGCCATGGCCGTGCGTTGTTGCTGGCCGCCGGACAACTCCAGCGGATGACGCTGTAGGAACTTCTCGATGCGCAACATTTTCGCAGTCTCGAACACTTTGCTCTGGATCAACTCGTTGGCCACACCGGCCTGGCGCAAGGGCGACGCGATGTTTTCGAAGACAGTCATGGTCGGGTAGTTGATGAACTGCTGGTACACCATCGACACGTTGCGCAAGCGCACCGGTTTGTGGGTGACATCCACACCATTCATCAGGATGCGACCGCTGTCGGGCTTGTCCAGGCCGGCCATCAGGCGCATCAGGCTGGTCTTGCCGGACAGGGTGCGGCCGAGTAGGACGTTAAAGGAGCCGGGTTCGAAACGCAGGGTGGCGTCGTCGATCCAGGTTTGGCCTTCAACGACGCGGGAGACGTGTTCCAGGGTCAATGACATGACACGACCTTTTTATTATTGGAATGAATCTGGCCATTCGTCAGAGCGAGTTTCGTGCCAAAACTGCAAGTGCTTGATGTGTGAGGAATTGGCTTGAACGGCATGTTCAGGAGTGAACAATCCGGGTGAACAACTGAACAGTCCGGGGGTTGACAATGAACAGTTCTGAACAACACTCTTCGAACTCGATTTAACCAACACAGCCGATTAAATGTGGGAGCTGGCTTGCCTGCTGCCACAGGTTGATCTGGTTTCAACCGTTGGTTTGTGCAAGACCCCATAACAATAAAAATGAAGGTCACCCCATGGCCGAACCCTTGGCTCACGACACCCTTATCCAGGAATCCTGGCGCCGTTGCCGCGCGTTTGGCCTGGACCATCAAAGCGCCCCCAGCTTCGACCAACTGCCCGCCGAAGGCATCAGCCAACTGCTGGAAAGCCAGCACTCCCTGGTGCAGACCACCCACCAGGAAGTACTGCCCTACTACGAAAACATCCTGAGCAATTCCAACTGCCTGATCATGCTGGCCGACAACCAGGGCCAGGTGCTGACGTCGTGGGGCACCCAGCGTTTCATCGAGCCGAAGCTGGCCCGCGGTTTCAACCCCGGCGCCAGTTGGCGCGAGCGCTCCAGCGGCACCAATGCCATCGGCACCGCGCTGGCTTGCGCCCAGGCCGTGCATATCGAGCATGACGAACACTTCCTCAAGGCCAACCGCTTCATGACCGGTTCGGCGGCGCCGATTTTCGATGCGCAGCGCGAGATCATTGCCGTGCTAGACGTGTCCAGCGACAGCTACCTGCCGCCCTCCCACACCCTGGGCATGGTCAAGATGATGAGCCAGACCGTGGAAAACCGGCTGATCCTCAACCTGTTTCGCGGCGAGCATTTCCAACTGACCTTCAACACCGGCCTGAACAACCTGGACAGTCAATGGGCCGGCCTGCTGATCTTCGACGACAGCGGCCAGGTGCTGTCGGCCAACCGCCGCGCGGACAACCTGCTGGGTATCAGTTTGTCGCGGGTGATGATCGACAGTTTGTTCAAGGTGTCGCTGCTGGAGTTACTGAACCAGCCGGAAGGACTGCCGTTCTCCTTGCAGGCGGAGGGACGCAATCGGTTCCAGTGCCTGTTGAAACGGCCCAAACAAATACCGGTGCAGGCGCGAATATTCACACAACCTACGCCGCCAAAGCCGACGTCGATTGGGCTGAAGACCTTGCACTTCGGCGACGCCCGCGTGGAAAAAGCCGTACGCCAGGCCGAGCGCCTGTTGGAGAAGGACATCCCGCTGCTGATCCACGGCGAGACCGGGGTGGGCAAAGAGGTGTTCGTCAAAGCCCTGCACCAGGTGAGTTCCCGCAGCCAGCAGGCATTTATCGCGGTGAACTGTGCGGCGATTCCTGCGGAGCTGGTGGAATCGGAACTGTTCGGCTACGAAAAAGGCGCATTCACCGGCGCCAATCAGAAAGGCAGCATTGGCCTGATCCGCAAGGCCGACAAGGGCACGCTGTTCCTCGATGAAATCGGCGACATGCCGCTGCCCACCCAGGCACGGTTACTGCGGGTCTTGCAGGAACGGTGCGTGCAGCCTGTCGGCAGCAGTGAGTTGTTCCCGGTAGATTTGCGCATCATCTCTGCCACCAACCGCGCCCTGCGGGAGTGGGTGCAGGCCGGGCGGTTTCGTGAGGATTTGTACTACCGCATCGGCGGCCTGACCCTGGAGCTGCCGCCCTTGCGCGAACGCACCGACAAGCAGGCGTTGTTCCAGCAACTGTGGCAGCAGCACCGCGAACCGACCCAATGGGCCGGGCTGAGCGCTGAGGTGCTGGCGTTGTTTGAGCAGCACCCGTGGCCGGGGAATTTGCGCCAGGTGAGCAGCGTATTGCAGGTGGCGCTGGCGATGGCCGAGGAGCAGCCGATCCGTGCGGAGCACTTGCCGGATGATTTTTTTGTAGATCTGCACGTACCCGCGCCACGGCCAGCCGATGAGTCTCTGGATGAGAGCATCGACTTGAACCAACGCTTGAAGGCACTCGGCGGGAATATTTCCCACCTGGCGCGGGAACTGGGCGTCAGCCGCAACACCCTGTACAAGCGCCTGCGCCAGAACGAACCCTAGCGCGGCTTGACCACCACCAGCAGGTCGGTGAAGTACTCCACCTGGATCGGCAGATTGTCCGCCAGTGCCGCGAGTGCCGCCGCCGTGTCATCGAGCTTGAACACCCCAGACACCCGCAGGTTGCGCAACGCCTGGGGATCAAAGCGCACCATGCCGTGGCGGTAGCTGGCCAGGGTTTGCAGGACGTCGCTGAGGGGCTGGTCGTTGACCTTGAGCAGGCCACGGGTCCAGGCGTCCGGGTCGGCGCTGCCGGTGGCTTGCGCGGGTTGGGCGCGGCCGTGATCGAGGATCGCACGCTGGCCGGCCGTGACCTTGACCTCATCGCGGGTATCACCTTTGACGGCCACGGTGGATTCGATCACCGTCACCACGGTCGTACCGTCTGCCGCGCGCTTGACCAGATAGCGGGTGCCCAGCGCGGTCGCCGTGCCTTGGTCGGTGCGCACCACAAACGGCCGCTGCGCATCCTTGGCCACCTCCACCCACAACTCGCCTTGCAGCAGTTCGATCACCCGCTGATGGCCGTCGAACTTCACGTCTACCGCCGAGTTGCTGTTGAGCTGTAGCTGGCTGCCGTCTTCGAGGGCGATCTGGCGGCGTTCGCCGACGCCAGTGCGTTGGTCGGCCATCCACAACGGCAGGTGTTGCAGGCCGATCCAACCGCAGAGCACCAGGCCGAGCACACCGACCGCCTGGGCGGCACGCGCGCGTTGCGGCGCGAACGCGCGGTTGAGGGCTCGGCGCGCAGGCTGGGCGGGCAACGTATCCAGGCTGCCCCACAGGCCGCGCATCCGCTCAATGGCGACGGCATGCCGTGGGTCGGCGTCGCACCATAGGAGGAAGGCTTGGCGGTCCGCATCGGTGACGTCTTCGTCGTGCAGGCGTGTCAGCCAATTCGCTGCCTGCTGAATGATTTGTTCGGAACTCATGACAGCGGATCGGCTGCGTGCAGGCTGTGGTAGCAGTGCACCAGGGCACTGGAAATGTAGTTTTTGACCGTGCTGGAGGACACCTCCAGGCGCGTGGCGATCTCACTGTAGGTCAGCCCGTCGAGACGGCTCAACAGGAACGCCTCGCGGACCTTGGCGGGCAAGCCGGCGAGCATCTCGGCAATACGCTCCAGGGCTTGCAGCGCCACATGGATCGCGGCCGGGTCGGGCATGCCGGCGTCTTCGCACTGGATCACCAGGGCTTCCATATAGGCTTTTTCGATACGCCGGCGGCGCGCGCCATCGATCAGCAGGCGCCCGGCGGTGGTGGCGAGAAAGGCACGGGGCTCCTTGATGTTGTGCGGCTCGGCGAGCATCAGCACGCGGATGAACGCGTCGTGGGCCAGGTCGGCGGCGTTTTGCGAACAGCCCAGTTTTTTGCGCAGCCAGCTGTGCAGCCAGCCGTGGTGCTCGCTGTACATTGCCGCAAGGGTCTGCTGACGGGTTGAATCGTTCAGCACGGCAGGAATGTCATGCATGCGCAAAAATTTCTCAAATGGGAAATATTACCAATTGCGCGAAGAATGCCAGTAAAACGGAGTAGGAGCAAGAACCGCTGGGCAACACACATCACGGAGGGAGTTGGCTTGCCTGCGATGGCGGTGGGTCAGTTGCATCTGTGTTGGCTGACAGGCCGCCTTCGCGGCGATGCGGCGGCCCGACAAGCCCGCTCCCACAGGGGATTGGGGATGGCTCGCAGGATCAGGCTCAGCGCCAGCTCCAGGACACACCGGTGTAAATACCGCGACCATCCGCTGGCGTGGAACGCGCCATGTCCACGCCTTTGTCGTCATACCCAGGCGTGATGGTGTTGGCGTAACGCCGGTTGGTGAGGTTGCGCAGGTCGATCCAGGCTTGCCAGTCCTGTTTCGGCGCGTCGTAGCCGAAGGTCGCGCCAATAATCGTGTAAGACGCGGCGTTGTAGGAATTGGCGTAATCCACTGCCACCTTTGACGAATGCTCGGTGTTGAAACTGCTGTAGAACCCCGTCGGATGGCTATAACGCAGTTGCCCCTGGTAGTAGTGCTTGGGGATGCCCGGCAAGGTGTTGCCGCCGAAGCGGTCGTCGTCACGGTAGTGGAAGTCGCTGAAGGTGTAGGCCTGGCGCAGGGCGAGCTTGCCGTTGCGGCCGCCGTCCCACAGTAGGCTGAGCAGGCTCAATTCGAGACCTTGGTGGACGGTGGGGCTGGCGTTGTTTTCGGCAACGATGGCGTTTGTCGTGCCTGTCTGGGCCTGGGTTTCCACGGTGAGCAATTCGTGGCGCACTTCGGAGCGGTACAGCGCCAGGTCCCATTGGCCGAACCAGTGTTCGCCGCGCCCACCGATTTCCAGGGTGGTAGCGGTCTGGTTTTTCAGGCTCACGCCTTCGCGCGCCATGCCCTTGGCCGGGCCGCTGGTGAAGTACTTGTTGGAACCCCAGATCATCGACCACGCATGCGGCGGCTCGACCGAGCGGCTCAGGTTGCCGTACACCTGCAATTGCGGGTTGAAGTCGTAACGCAGGCCGATGCGCGGCGCGTAGTCCCAATCGTGCTGGCTTAGCGGCGCGTGGGCGTCCGGGTAGGTCACTTCGGTTTCACGGCGAGTGTAGATTGCCGCGAGGCCGGTGGTCAGCCACAGGTCTGGCACCAGTTCCAGGTCGTTACCGATATGCAGCACGGTGTCGGAGCCCAGGTAGCTGTAGTCGCGGGTCTTGGTACCGGGGGCATAGGTCGCGGTGTTGCCGGCCGGTATGCGCACGTATTCCGCGCCACCGTTGTTGGGCATCGCCTGAGTGGTGCGCAGGCCGATCGTGGTTTTGCTGTCGTGGCCGAACAACGTGTCCTGGCGGATGTAATTGAGGGTGCTGCTGATGTCGGTGTAGGCGACTTTCAGGCGAATCGTGCCTTCGCGCAGGTCCATCGGATAGTCGTGGTAGGCCAGACCGAACTCGACGCGGGAATTGTCGTCCAGTTGCAAGGTGGTCTTGTTGGCGATCCAGGTCGAACCCGGTTGCAGGCGCTTGGAGTCGCGGGCGGCGTTGAGGCTGTTGGCGGCCCGGGGGTCGTGGCTGATCTGCGCGCGGGTGAGTTTGCCCGGGGTGTCGTTGGTGGTTTCGCGGTAGCGCAAATAGAAACGGGTTTCCAGTTCCGGGCTGAAGCGGTAGCCGAAGTTGGCCGCCATGCCCTTGCCCGTGGCGGCGCTCTGGCGCTGGTAGCCGTCGGCTTCGGAGTCGGTGAGGCTGATGTAGTAATCGGCATCTCCCAGCACCTGGCCGGAGCTGATCTCGCGCTGGGCGTAACCTTTGCTGCCCGCCTCATAACGCAGTTGCAGCTTGGGCGCGTCATAGCCGGTACGGGTCACGTAGTTGACCGCGCCACCCAACGCCAACGCGCCCTGATCAAAACCGTTGGCGCCGCGCAGCACTTCGACACGGCTTTGCCACAGCGGGTCTTTCAACTCATAGGGCGTGCCGCCTGGGCCGGTCAGCGGCAGGCCGTCGAACATTTCATACAAGCCCGAGCCATGGGAACCGGGGCTGCGGTTCAGGCCCGAACCCCGGATCGACAGTTTCACCCCTTCGTTGTTCGCCGCCTTGGCGTACACACCGGCCTGGTACTTGAACACGTCTTCGTTGGTGCTGACCCGCCCCTGCTGCACGCTGTTCATGTCGATGTAGTTGGTGCCACCGGGCACACTCTTGAGCTGGGCCTCGGCGATTTCGCCGGCGCTGGCTTCGCTGCTGGTGACTTCGACCGGGGCCAGTTGCAGGTCTTCGGCGTGCACCAGTGAGCTTAAGGTCAGGGCGGCAAACAGGAGCGGAGGCTGGCGCAACAACATGGGGTGGGTCCTTGGAATTCGGGGGACGTAAAAGGCGGGGCCCAGATGGGAAGACAGGGACGCCCGGCAAGTCACTCCTGATTAACGAACCAGCGCCGAAGTGCAACAGCGTTTCTTAAGTCCAAAATCGAATTAACACATGCAAACTCAGTATTTAAAGAAATAACCGGCGCAGATTACTGTGGAGCCACTGAGTCACCCACGCCCCACGAGACCGCCCCCATGCAAACATCCGCCACTGTCATCGACTTCACACTCCACCGTAAACGCCGCCAGGCGCGCGCAGCGGCCGAGCTGATGTGGGCGATGTATGCGGCGCGCGCAGGGCTGGCGGTGTTTACTGCACAGGCGACGTCGTCCAGCGATACTCGCCGGGCGTAATGCCGATGAATTTCCTGCATGTGTTGCCCGATCCTCCCGCGCCCCCGCCCAAACCGAATTCCGATGACGACGTCATCAGCCTGTGCGTCGCGCACAATCTGCAACGCCTGCGCGGCAAGCGGCATTTGTCCCTGGACGGCCTGGCGCGCGCCTGTGGTGTGAGCCGCGCGATGCTGGCGCAGATCGAGTCCGGGCGCAGCGTGCCGTCGATCAAGGTGCTGTGCAAGATTGCCAAGGGCTTGAAGGTGTCGGTCGCGGCGTTTCTGGAAGATCGCGCATTTGAAGGGGTCGAGGTGTTGCCGGCGCAACAAAGCAAGCGCCTGGTGAGTGCCGATGGCGCGTTTATTAGCCGTGCGTTGTTTCCCTACGATACGGCGCGCCAATCCGAGTTCTACGAGATCCGCCTTCGCGCACTGGGCGAGGAAGTTTCCGAAGGCCATGGTCCCGGTATCCAGGAAAATCTGGTAGTGGCCCAAGGTGTGCTGGAGGTGAGCGTCAATGACGAGCGCTACCTGCTGTCTACCGGTGATTCGATCCTGTTCTACGCCGACCAGCCCCACCGCTACCGAAACCCGGCGGACAGTGAGGCGGTGGCGTTTTTGGTGATCACGTATCCCGAGAGACTCGATTAATGCGATGACCTGTGGCGAGGGAGCTTGCTCCCGCTGGACTGCGTAGCAGTCCCCGTCTGTTTTGACAAAGAGCGGGGCCGCTTCGCGCCCCAGCGGGAGCAAGCTCCCTCGCCACAGGGTTGCTTTGAGCTAGACCTATCAGCAGGTGCAGCACATCATCGGCATGCCATTGCAGCTCATCATCATCGGCATGGCGCAGTCGTTCATCATCTTGTTCATGAGCATGCAGCAGTTTTCCATCATGGCCATGCTCATGCCGGGCATTGGCATCATTTTGCACATCATGCTGTCGGCCATCAGGGTGCATTCCATCACGCACTTCATCATCGGCATGCCCATCATCGGCATCATGTTCATGTTGTTCATCATGGCCATGGCGTCGGCCGACAGGCACATCATCGACATATTGGCGCACTGCATCATCATCGGCATGCCGCAGTTCATCATCATCGCCATCATCTCGGCGTTGTTCTTGAACTGAGCCATGTCCATGCCAGCGGCAGGTTTCATGGTGCACATCATGGCGTCAGCGGCCATTTCGCACTTCATCGTGGCCATCATCATCGGCATGCCCATCATCGGCATCATTGGCATGGCGTTGTTCATCGGCATCTGCATTGCATTCATCATGTTCGAAACTCCGTAATCGACAGGAAATGGCTAAGTTCTGGCGCCGATTCTAGAGACGCCAGGCCACCGCGCAAGACGTCGGCAGAGCAGCAGGAATGGATGTTCGGTGGCGGGCTTGGTCGATGAAAACAGCTGATATGGATGTGATGACGTTGGATTTGTTGTTACTACGCCCATTCCATCCATGGGCGCGTTTAAAGTAGCGTTATGGATATTCGTTGTAGGAATTGCGACCAACCATAAGGAAATAATCGATCTAACCACGCTGAAAATTCAGCGTCTGCATCAACTCATCCGCCTCTGAACCCTGGGTAAACCGAAAGCCAACCATTTCTTCGGTGGCCAGAATCTCAGCAAGGGTTTCGCACAACTGCATTTCCGTGGGCGAATCGCGCAGCAGTTTATGCGCTGGCAACAACAACTCAGCGCAAACGCCTTGAACACTCGCGACGTCAATCACGGCAAACAGGATAAATCGCAGGCGGATTTCGCGATCCGTCGGCCAACGCGTTTTTGACTTACCCAAGGCAGGCACTCATTTCCAAGAAAAGTCCGAGGCTATTGCCGAGTGGTAGGCGTTTCAAGCAGCGCCCGTGAAGTTAGGCCCATTCCTACATCGGAAGAAGAAACAGCGCACTCCTAAACATCGCGCAGTCGCGTGCGCGTCGCTTGCCAGCACATCAGCGAGCCCACGGTCACCAACACGGCGCCCTGCCAGAACTGTGCGGTCAGGTGGGCACCCAACCACACCGCGGCAAATGCCGACGACAACACCGGCGCAGAATACGAGGCTGTGGCCAGTAGCGTCAGGTTGCCACGCAGGATGCCCAGGTTCCACAGCGCGTAACCGCCGGCCATGGCAATGCCGGCCGCGCCCAGTTGCAGGCTGCTGTTGAGGGTGAACGCGGGCAGCACTTCAGTGCTCAGCGCGTATTTCAACCACAGCACAGCGGCGGCCAGGGTAAAAAACAGCATCACCAGGTTTTGCCCACCGGCATAGCGCCGAGTGACGTTGCAGTACAAAGCAAACGTCACCGCGCAGCCCAGGGCGAGGCTGTAGCTCAGGGGGTTGCTGCTCACGTTGGCGACGAGGGTGGCCAATGCCAGGCCCTCACCGCTCACCACCCACACGATGCCAAACAACGCCAGCGCGGTACCAGGCAGGATCAGCCAGCGGGCCTTCTGCCCATTCATGACAATGGCGAGCAACACGGTCAGGCAGGGCCACAAGTAGTTCACCACCCCAAGCTCAATCGCCTGGTTGCGAGTGCTGGCGTAACCCAATGCCAGCGACAGGCACAATTCGTACGCCACAAACAGGGCACTGCCCACAATCAGGTAGAACCAGGACGTCGCACGCACCCGCGGCCGTCCTAGGAACAGCACCAACAGCACCGCCCCCAAGGTGTAGATCAACGCCGCGCCGCCCAACGGGCCAAACAGTTCACTGACGCTGCGGATAAGCCCGGCGGCGGTACTCCACAGGAGAATCGCTACCAAACCGCATGCAGTGGCTGCACGCTCGCTGTTGATCTGCATGGTGACCTCGTGGGCAAAGCGGGAGGGATGAAAGACGGCGCAAACCGTCTATCACGCTGCAATTGGACATTTTTAGCCACACTAATGTAAAGCCACTTATTTGGGGTGCTTACTGCACCGGCAGGAAATTCATCAGCAACAAGCTCTGCGCATAGTTGACGCCGATACGCCGGTAGCGCTCATCCAGCAGCTGGGTCAACAGGTCGAGCCGCGCAACAATCTTGCCGAATTCCACGGCAAAGCTGAGGTTGCTGCCCTCCTCCGAGATTTCGTTGGAGAACAGCAGCAACACACCATTGGCATCCTGGCGCTGGCTGAGCAGCCAGGTGGCTTTTTCGATGTTGCGCGCGGCGTTGCTGACGAATTGCGGGTTGATCGCGTCAGTGATGTAGAACTCGGTGCGCCCGCCATGGGCGGTGACGATCATGCTGCCGATCGCATAGATGAAGGCGCCGACCCGGTCGCCGCGAAACTCCGGGCTCAGGGAGTAACTCAATGCGGCCAGGTCGCGACGCTCGCCAAGGGCTGGCAGTGCTCGGCGGTTTTCGATCGCCAGGCGGATTTCCCGGGCCGCGCTCACCGCGTCCGGGTAACCCGATTGCCGCCATTGGCTGGGGTTGCGCAGGTAGAGCTTGTTCATCAGCAGATACAGGCTTTGCAGGTTGTCGCGCATGCCCAGGGTGGCCATGCGATCGACGCTGGTCTGGAAGAACTCATCGGGCTTGCCATTGCTGAACTGCTTGGCCACGTCCCGCGCCTGTTGCTGGCTGCAACCGGCGACACACAGCAGGAACGCGGCAACCAGTAGCAGTGGTTGCCGCGTCCGGCGACGCTTACATCTGGCTTTCAGGCGATCTATCGGCACCAGGTCTCGCTCTTGTGTCCACGGGGAATGAATGTGGTGGGGTCACAGATAGAGCGAGGAAATGCAAAAAAGTGCGATAGGCGATGGCTTAAACCGCCGCCTCAAGCAGCAAAACCGTGGAAGGCCCGGCGCGGAACGTAGGATTGTGTCGACTGGCTTCTTGCATATGTGCCGTGCGGTGGTGGGCTTCCAACGTGGCTTTTGACGCCCACTTCTCGATCAGCACGAAGCTGTCGGGGTTGCCGGCCACGGGATGCAGATCATATTGAATGCACCCCTCCTCGGCCCTGACCAGCGGCGCCAGCTTTTCAAACGCCGCCAACTGGTCGGAACCTCGACCCGGCTGAGTAGTGATAATGACGACAAGCCGTACTTCATCTGACATGGATTACACCCTGCACTGTGGGAAAAGAACCCACACACTACGCCAGACGGTAGGTGTCGCACAGCCCTACAAAAAGGTTGCATCAGGTGCTGTCCTTTCACACCGTTTTCACAGTCAAGCGCTTATGGTCAAACCAGCTCCTAATGAACATCCCTTTTAGCCCGTGCTCCCCATCACGGGCTTTTCTTTGTCTGGGATTTAGTGGAGGTCCGAAAACAGCCCCGGTTATCCCACGCGTAAAACACCGCGTGCGGCGCCAGCATCACCGCGAACATTCCCCAGAATTCGACGAGCCTTGCGCCATACAAGCCGCTTCCGATTCCGATAACAACAACGCATACAAGCTGTCGCAGTGTTTCGGTTTTGATTCCCTTCACGTCACGCCTCCTTGAGTTAGGCCGCTAGGATACCCCGAACACGCACGTGCTAGACGCAGGCAGCGGTTCCTGGCCGTTAGTGGGTAACCGATCAGACCGGACTGAACGAAGCGTCGCCCTCACCCGACAGTGGCGGCGCCAACCGCAAGGTATTGCGCCCCATGCCCTTGGCCTCATACAACGCCGCATCCGCCCGGGCCAGCAGGCTGGCGGTGGTGTCGCACGCCCCTGGCACCCCGCAACACACACCGATACTGATCCGCGCCGCAATGCTTGACGCCCCATACCCCGCCGGCGTGTCGGCCAGCGAAGCGCGCAGCTCATCGAGTACCGCCACCGCACCTTCAGGGCTGGTGCCCGGCAGCAGCAACAGAAACTCCTCGCCGCCATAACGGCCGATGCTGTCGGATTGGCGCAGGCGCTGGGACAGGTGCGCTGCACAGTGAACAATCACTTCATCCCCCGCCAGATGGCCATGCACATCATTGATCTGCTTGAAGTGGTCGATAACGACCATCGCCACCGCCAGGCTGGAGCCGTCGCGGCGGGCGCGCTCCAGCTCCGTGGCGAACTGCTCGAGGATCGCCCGACGGTTGAGAATGCCAGTCAACACATCGCGCAACGCCAGGTACTGAAACCGCGATTCACTGCGCTCCTTGGACAGCAACACTAGGCCCAGCGAAATCATCATCGCCGTGAACGTGCCGATACTCACCGAGATGGTTTGCTTGAGGTTGCTGACGTCATAGCGCATCTCTGCCGCACCGCCGCCGAACACCGCCACCACACGCATGCCCAGGCCAATCAGGCTGATGCTCGAGCCAATGATTAGCAGCAGGCGCGCGCGCCCCTGGGCCGGGATGTAGCGCAATGTCCAATAGATGATAAGCGCGCACTGCAACATCAACACAAAGGTGGCGGCGAGCATGCGCGGTTCCAGGGTGTCGATCAGGCTGGCCATCAACACCGCCATCAGCACCGCAGGCGCAAACGCCCGCCACCAGGCGACAGGCAGCTCAACGATGCGAAACACGCTGGCCCCATAAAAAGCCAGCGCCACGGCCAGCAGCGTATTGGCCACGCCGTAGGTAAACCACAGCGGCGCATGCCCGTAGAAGGTGTAGCCAACGTAGGCCAACGCGTGGGCGAGCAAACCGAAGCCAATGGTGAGCAGGCTGTCACCCCGATTGAACTGGCCGACCAGGATCAGACAAAACGCCATGATCGTCGCCACCAGGGCAACACAGGCAAAAAGCGTGGGGGTATGGGCAATCATGGAGGGCTCACCGGGCGCTGTCAGCAGCTGTTGTGCTGGCTAGTCTAGTTGAGCAGGCCCGGTGTCGATATGGGTTTGTCGGCACTGTGTTTCGTGGTGCTACAGCGTGATGGACGTCGCGGGGTAGAACAGCGTGTTGAGCACGAACAGAATCATCCAGAAGCCAATTTCCAGGGTTTCGGTAATGGGCTGAATGCGCTTCAGCGCGCCATAGACATGCACGACAAACATCAACGCAAACACCACAAACAGCACATCGAAGGCGTAGCTGAAACTGGTGCCGGTGGTGACCGAGCGCAACATGGTGGCTTCCACCACCAGGATGAACGCCCCCAGGCAGCGGCCAAAATAGATCGCCAAATGCTGGTGCTCGGGAATCGTCCAGCGCATGGCGCGCGCCCAGGCGATCGGCGCGATAAAAATCGGCAGGGCGAAAAACAGTGTGGTGACCACCATCAGGGTGGTGAGGTAGAGGTGGCTGTATTGGGCGTAATAACCGAGCATTGGCAGCGTCCTTGTTCTTCGGCGGTATTGGCCGGCAGGATTGCAGCCGAAAATGCTCAAGTCCAATGGAAACGGGGCTTGCAGGACCAAAGAGAAGGGGCTTGGGTGGGTGGGATTAGTACGGAAGGTGGAGCTGTGAGCAATAACTACGACACCCTGTGAATGACATCCGCAACCATCTTTTCAGCACGATTCATCCCGTCAACCCGTAAGACCGGAGCCGTTTGCCCTGACAGCCACGTCTCATGCCACGCGCGGTTGCGTCCTGAAAAGCTCGGGTCGTCATACTGCGAGGCCCATTCGCGAAAGGCGATGTGTATCTCATGCATATCGCCACCCGGTGCGATCCGTTCGCCAAACCGCTGCTTCTCGCGGGCAGCCAGCCGCTCCAGGCGAACGGGTGTGGGTGTCACAACGAATACAATCAGATCGACAGCGGCAATCAGCGCATCGCCCCACCCCATGCAGGAGCCGGTCAGCACCCACTCATCGCCACCGAATGCTTGCTGGATCAATGGCACGCGCTCACTGACAGGTCGCTTGGTTGTGAACGGCGGGTTGGTAGGCATCCAGTAAAAATCATCGACATCGACGTGGGGCATGGCGAGCTGGTTGGCGAGGTTTTGGCCCAGGGTAGTCACGCCTGCGCATGAGGCTCCGGTGATGTAGATCCGCATTTATTCCTCCGTGAACATCAGTGGAGCTTAAGGTCTTTACGAAGACCGCACTTGGCAGCCTCATTCTTACCCCCCCCAACCAGCCAGAGCTCTGGCGCCTGGATGATCTGGCTTTAGAGCTGCCAGATATCGCCCGGTGTTGGAGCATCCCCTCCAAAAAGCTACATGCCCGCGCTCACTTTTGGCACCGCGCCACGAACGAAGGAAGTACAAACAGCACCAGACCTCCCGCCAGAATACCTACCCCAAACGTGTGCATGAAACCTTCAGCGTTCATCGCGAGGGTAGCTACGCCCGCAACCACCCCGGCAATGCCTACGATTCGGATATTTTTACTCGGCGACTTCAATTCCATTGCGTTAACGCTCCCTTTAAATAATTGGCTGAGTCTACCTCAGTGCATCTGGTTCACATCCGTGCAACAGCGGCCAATGAAATGCTTGATCTGGGGGATGGAGGCCAGAAACACAAAAGCCCCGCTTTCGCGGGGCTTTCGTCTGAATCTTGGCGCAAAACCAGGGATTCGAACCCTGGCCGTGCGAAGCCTTTTTCAGCGCTTCCTTACTTGGCCTGGCGAAGCACAAGCTGCGACAGACGAGTCTTGACTCGGAAGCAGAATTCACGAATTTGGAATTGATAAGCAGGCATGACCATGTAGTTCAAATCAGAACCTAGCGAGTCCTTGATTTCCATGTACTTGGCAGTCTTGGCAGCAATGGCTTGGTATTCCGCCTCGTATTTCACGTAAGACGCTTTGTTGTAGAGCTTCAAAACATCCAGCTCTTTACGGCACTGCTCAGCGCGATTCTGGTTCAGGTTTGTGTCTGCTTCTGACTGATCCGCGTCCGCTGAGGCAGCGGTCCGGGAGTCATAAGTGGCGGCCGCAGGAGCTGCCTCGTACCGCACGGTGTAATTTGGTGGTGTCGAAGGTGCGACTTCAGGTGGTGCTGGCTGGACGACGGCAGGAGCTGGAGCAACTTCAGGCTTTTCTGGAGTTTTCGTAGCGCATCCCGCGAGGGCAAGTCCGACCACTACAACGATGCCACACATTTTATCCATCGGTTTCACCAAAAAGTAATTACGGCTGGCTGAGTCGTTAGGTTCTGGGTAAAAGCAATAACTCATTGAATGATCGAGTGTAATTTTCTACCAGACTCAAGGCGCTCAGCCTCTCTTCCTTGAGTACACAGACGAAGGATAGTAGTAAAAAAACAAGGAGATGACGAGTAAAAGCTCGTCAGAAAAGCGACAAATTTGAGGGGATATTTACTGTGGGGCAAGCTGCGCAGGCATCGCGCCAAGCCCTTCAAATAGGCGAGGTTTCGGAGTGCCTATGGAAAACTGTCGCATGTTGCCCAAACCCCAGAAACACAAAAGCCCCGCTTCCGCGAGGCTTTTGTTTGAATCTTGGCGGGAAACCAGGGATTCGAACCCTGGGAACGCTATTAACGTTCGCCGGTTTTCAAGACCGCTATGCAAATTCACGCGGGCCGGAGCTTTGAAAGCCTGCGGAGTTCCATTACTCAAGGAAAGTGTACGAGCTACAGACCGCATTCTACAAGGGGTGCGTCTTTAGTTTGGGAACTTTTTTTGCCCTCAGCCGGTATCCTGCCGACCGAACACAAACCACAAAACTGCCAAAGCTTTTACGAAATGGGTCATGGCTGCTTTCGGCCAATAGCAGCCGGTCGCTAAAGGCTGCTTTCGACTCATAGCGGATAGTGGAGAAACTTAGGTGTACGAGTGCTAAGTAAGCGTCCGGAAACTCATTTTCCGAGCGGTGAGTAGCAGTGGGAAGTCGCTAGCTCGCCCAGTTTTTGTTCCTGGCGCTTGCTGCAGCGTATGCCTACACTCCAAAAGCCTATCATCCCAGTGCAGAACGGCGGACAAGCTCGTGCAAGGGCTTTCACAAGGATACGTCGAGTTGGATCGTGAGCAATTACCTACCAGCAGGTGGATTTTGAAAACAGAGCCGCGCTTGCGAGCGTTACTTGCACTGGGAGGCTTGTTGGTGTTGGGCATGCCATGCGTGGAAGCACGTACGCTGTCCCAGATTCGGGAAAGCGGCGTCCTGCGCATATGCGTGGCTGGCTCAAGCGCTTCCTTCTACCGGACCAATGCGGAGGCGTTCGCGCGATCACTCAGTTTACGCCCACAGGTAACGGAACTGCCGAGCTTCGATGCGCAGTTTCACGACGATCGGGGCGAGACCGTGCGCGAGGCAAGCTACGACCCAAAGCTACTCGCTGACGGCCACTGCGATCTTTATCCAAATGACTTGCAGATCGTCCCTTGGCGCGAAACGAAGATGCTGCTCGTGCCCTATTACCGGGTACGCAACCTGGTCATCGCCCATCGCTCCAACCAGTCCCTAGGCAATGAGGTGTCTGATCTGCTCGGTCTGACGGCGGCAGTGCAGAAGGGCACGGGCTACGAGCAGTGGATCGATGAAGCCAACCGCGGTCCTCTCTCCAGTAAGCCGGTCAGAATGGTCTATGCGACAACCGAACAGGCGGTGAAACTGGTAGCCGATGCGAAGGTGGACTTCACGGTGTTGGGTAGTGAAAGCGCGCTGCGCTGGGCTCGTGAAGATCCCGAACGTCTCTCCATTGCGTTTCCGGTCAGCGAAGCGACCAGCGTTGGGTGGGGTGTTGCGCGCAACGCGCCGGATCTCGCACGAGCGCTGGAGCAGTTCTTCCAGTCCAGCAATCGCATTGATTCGCCGCTCGATGCGAGCTGGCGGCGGTACTATCGCGTATCGCTCATGGAGTACCGGCTGTTCGAGGAGTCCCTCAACGAGGACGGCCTCGATATTAAAACCGTAATGAGCTGGGCGATACCGAGCTTGGTCGCGGTCCTGCTGTTGCTCGGCGCCATGCTGGCCTGGAACCGACGCCTCAACCGGGAAGTAGACGAGCGCAAGCGCGTTGCCGCAGAGCTAGCCGAGCGCGAGGCTTTCACCCGCGCGCTCATGGATACCAGCCCCGCCAGCCTGGTGCTGGCAGATCGGAACGGAGCTGTCAGGGAAGTAAGCCAACGCTTTTCACAGGCGACCGGTTATGTCAGCGAGGACCTGCTCGGGCGCAACGCCACGAGCCTGTATGTCGACCCTGAGGAGCGCGAACGCTTCCTCGAACTGCTGACACGAAACGGCAAGGTCGAAAACTTCGAGACCCGCCTGCTGCACAAAAATGGATCAATTCTCTGGGTTCTGGTCGGTGCATCATTCGTGACAATCCACGGTGAGACCCTGGTCGCCAGTTGGGTGCGCGATGTCACGGATCATCATGCGGCAGCAGTGGCGCTTAGCGAAGAACGCGCGCGGCTGCAGGCAATCCTCGATACGAGTCCAATCAACATAGCCTTTTCTACCCAGGGCGTGATCCGCTTCGCCAACCCCCGCTTCTGTGAAACGTTCGGCGTAGGCGTCGGTGACGCTGCTTCGCAGATTTACGCGAATGGGCATGATCGCGAAGCCATCGTCGAACGCCTCACGGACGACGGCATCGCAAAGGACCAGGAAGTACCGATGCGTGACCGGCAGGGGCGCGAACGCACCATGCTTGTCACCTACCTGCCAATCCAGATCCAGGGGGAGCAAGGGCTGCTCGGCTGGCTGCAGGACATCACCGAGCGCAAGGCAGCAGAGCACGCGCAGCAGCGGGCGAAGGAGATTGCTGAAGAGGCGACGCGGGCAAAAAGCGACTTCCTTGCAAACATGAGTCACGAAATCCGCACGCCCATGAATGCGATCATCGGCATGTCTTACCTTGCGCTGAAGACTTCTCTGGACCAGCGGCAGCGCGATTATGTCTCGAAGATCCACAACGCGGGCACTTCGCTGCTTGGCATCATCAACGACATCCTCGACTTCTCCAAGATCGAGGCCGGCAAGCTTAGCGTCGAGGCAGTGCCATTTGAGATAGACGCAGTGCTCGACAACGTGTCCTCGCTGATTGCGCAAAAGGCCTACGACAGGGGCATTGAGCTGCTGTTCGACCGGGCGTCGGACGTTCCCGAGACGCTGCTTGGAGATCCGCTGCGTCTGGGCCAGGTCATCCTGAACCTGGTAGGCAACGCAGTGAAATTCACCGAACAGGGGCAGGTGACGGTCGTGGTTCGCAACCTGGGCCGCACCGGCGACAAAGTTCAACTGCAGGTTCGTGTCCGCGATACCGGTATCGGCATGACTCCCGAGCAAATCGGGCGACTCTTTGAGGCCTTTGCCCAAGCTGATAGCTCCACAACGCGACAATTCGGCGGTACCGGCCTGGGCCTTGCCATCTCGAAGCGCATCGTCGAGCTGATGGGCGGAACGATCGCGGTTGACTCAGAACCGGGCAACGGCAGCACGTTCTCTTTCAGCGTCTGGCTTGGTCTTGACCAGCACATGCGTACGCAGCGCCAGATTGTCCCTGCGGAGCTCGCCGGAGGGCGCGTCCTGGTCGTCGATGACAATGCCGACGCGCGCCAGATCCTTTCCGACATGCTTCGCGTAGCGGGGCTTTCGCCGGTCGCGGTGGCGTCAGGCGAGGCTGCTCTGGAGAGCCTTCGCGGTGCTTCGGCCGACGACCCGTTCCTGGCGCTATTGGTGGATTGGCAAATGCCAGAGATGGATGGCATCGAGACGACGCGCCGGGCGCTTGGCCTGCAGCCTGCACTGTACGCCGTCATGGTCAGTGCATTTGGGCACGACGAAATGCACGCCGCTGCGCAAGCGGCCGGCATTCGCGCGTTCCTGGTCAAGCCGGTCAACCAGTCCTCGCTGGTAGAGGTACTGGTCAACTTATTCGCGCCGCAAACGGGCGTGGTGGCGCTAACCGTACCCATTGCGCAGGCGAAGGTGCTCGCCGGAGTGCGCCTGCTCGTCGCGGAGGACAACGAAATCAACCAACAGATTGCCAGGGAGCTTCTCGAGGCTGCCGGTGCCCTGGTGGAAGTTGCCTGCAACGGCTGCGAGGTGCTGTCGATGTTGGCTGCAGCGCAATACGACGCGGTGCTGATGGACGTACAGATGCCGCAGATGGATGGTCTCGAGACGACCCGGCGTATTCGCGTCGGGCCTCACTGCGCACAGATCCCGGTGATTGCTATGACCGCACATGCCAGGGTCGAGGACCGGGAGCGCTGCATCGAGGCGGGCATGGTCGACCATGTGACCAAGCCCGTGGATCCGCAAGCACTCATCGCCACGGTTCTGCGCTGGGTCGTACCTCGGTCGGCGGCAGTGGAGCCGTCCAGCGCCGCATCGGGCGAGGAGCGCCTACCGGACATTCCAGGGCTAGATAGCGCCGACGGACTGAGGCGAGTGGCGGGCAATCGCCAGCTATACATCAAGCTGCTAGGTCAATTTGCCGACCGCAGGGCTTTGGAAGGGCAAGCGCTGGGGAACGCGCTACGCGCGGGTGACCGGGCGACGGCCGAGCGAATGGCCCACACCGTGAAAGGCGTTGCAGGCAACCTCGGCTTCAGCGGCCTGCAAGCCATGGCCGGTAAGTTGGAAACCGCGATCAGGGCGCACGCTGAGTCGGACGCATTGGTGAATGAATTGATCGAGGCGCTCTCGCTGGCCGTGCATGCAATCCGCCAAGCGCTGGGTAGCGGCCAGGCAGCACCGGCGGTGGTATCGAGCGTCGACTGGACACAGCATGCCATAGCGCTCATCCACCTGCTGGAGGCCAATGACGGAGCAGCGCCGGATTATATGGAACAGTATGCGGATTCGTTGCGCGGAGCACTCGGCCAGGACAGTTTCGAGCAGTTGATGAATGAGGTGAACAACTTTGACTTCGAGGCCGCACGGCTAACACTCAAACGTGCATCGACGACCCGCGATACCACGTGCTGGAGGGAGCATCATGAGTGAAACGCTAAACTACTCACTTCGCCCGATCATCCTCATTGTCGATGATACGCCGGAGAATATTACGCTGATCAATGGCCTGCTGAAGGACATCTACCGCATGCGGGTGGCCATCAGCGGTGAGCGCGCGCTGAAGGCAGCGGTGCAAGAGCCTCGCCCGGATCTGATTCTGCTCGACATCATGATGCCTGATCTGTCGGGGTATGAGGTAGCAGAGCGGCTCAAGCGCGATCCGCGCACCGCTCATATCCCGATCATCTTCATCACCGCCATGGCGACAATGGAAGACGAGATCCTGGGTTTGCAGATGGGCGCCGTGGATTACATCACCAAGCCGATCAACCCACCCATCGTGCTGGCACGGGTGGAAACCCAATTGAAGATCAAGGCGGCCGCCGACTTTTTGCGTGATCAGAAGGCTTACCTTGAGCAGGAAGTCCAGCGCCGCACCGCCGAGGTCATCGCCATCCAGGATGTGACCATTCAGGCCATGACCTCGCTGGCCGAAACCCGCGACAATGAGACGGGTAACCACATTCGACGAACTCAGCACTACGTCAGACTACTGGCCGAGATGCTTCGCGAACATCCGAGGTTCCAGCAGTTTCTCAATGACGAAAGTATCCGCCTGCTGTTTAAGTCAGCTCCGTTGCATGACATCGGCAAGATCGGCATACCCGATGACATACTGCTCAAGCCGGGGCGCCTCACGCCGGAAGAGTTCGAGACGATGAAGACCCATACGATACTGGGACGCGATGCCATCCGGCATGCCGAAGAGCAGTTGGGCATCTCGGTGGGATTTTTGCGCCTTGCCAAGGAGATCGCCTACAGCCACCACGAGAAGTGGGATGGTACCGGTTATCCAGACGGGCTGAGTGCCGATGACATCCCCATCAGCGCTAGGCTCATGGCGGTGGCGGATGTTTATGACGCGCTGATTAGCCGACGCGTATACAAGAAAGGCATGTCACACGATCAGGCGCTGGATATAATCCGAGAGGGATGTGCTACGCATTTCGATCCAGATATCTGCGAGGTTTTCCTGGCCAACCATGAGCAATTCCGGGCTATCGCGGTGCGTTTTGCTGATCGCGGTCAGGATGGCTAATCAACGCGTCGCCGTGAAATCAATGCCAAGGGCTTTTGGTCATTTTTTTGAGGTTTTGAAATGCCCCTTAGAGGCAATGCGAACTCCATCGATTATTTGGCATCATCTGCTTGAACGTCCGTTATGGGTCGTTATCTGCCTGATGCCTAAGGCGGCTAGTCAGGGCGGAGGTATGGATCGAAAGGAGTCCGATGGTACATAAGTGGTACGAGCTAAAGCTGGGTTAGCTGTAGGCCTTTGTTTTAAAGGCTCTTTGGTTTAGTAGTTCCAATCCATCACCGATAAAGCCGTTGACCTTGCGCTTGACCGGCAGCAATCGACCCAAAGCTGACGGTGGACTTAGGCAGAGATCGGCCAGCCGCATGCGTCTTGAAAAGTAGCGGCGCTTCACTCCTTCCACATTTAATTATCTTCGCTGTGCATCTAGTGAATGGGTTGATCCGTATGTGCTCTTGAGGGCTCGAGTGCGATGAGTATCCGAGATTATCAAGCGATGCAGTGCGATGAGTGGTTAGGCATTTCATGATCCGAACCGTCATCTCTGCCAAGGACAGCTACGATCATGATACGACCACAGTTAGGTACTGCCATGAACGCCAAGGATGACGCTCATTTTTTGGACCGCCTATTGCGCGGAGAACAAGACGCATATCGTGAT
This sequence comes from Pseudomonas sp. KBW05, assembly GCF_003852405.1. GTDB lineage: Bacteria > Pseudomonadota > Gammaproteobacteria > Pseudomonadales > Pseudomonadaceae > Aquipseudomonas. The sequence continues at coordinate 128,341 of NZ_QAJM01000023.1, read as the reverse complement.
TTGGTGTGCACGCATCAGGGAGCCATGAAGGCCATAGCTTATGGAATCGTGGGGCGGCACCATGCAGATGACGTAGTGCAAGAGGCATGGCTTGCGATTGTGAAAGGCATAGGCAAATTTCAGAGACGATCTAGCTTAAGAACCTGGATGATGGCCGTCACGTCCAATACGGCGAAGTGCCGATATAAAGCTCGGCGAAGTGAGTCGAATTGTATTCCATGTACCTCGTGGATTGAGGGAGGAGGCGTTTTAGTCGTAGGTGATTATTCCTACACTCCTTCCGTGATATCGCATGAAGATAGCCCTGAAGCACTTCTGAGCGAATCCGAGCTATATGCTCGCATCAACATTGCTCTCGAGACTCTACCGGAATTGCAGAGAAGCGTATTGATATTGAGGGAGCGCTCTGGGTTGGATCTAAACGAAATTTCTACGCTTCTTGGGATATCGCTGACTAACGTAAGAGTGCTATTGCACCGAGCTCGTTTAAAGGTTTTTTCTGCAATAGCGAAGTACCAGTCCGCTCTTGATATGTGAGCATTAGGAGGATTTTTCCAACGGTCTGGATGGCTGATTGAATAGCCCCTGTTTCTGTAGACACCTGATGACCGCTTTTGGCCGAAATCTGCCGTACCATGCAGACCGCTTCGGCCAATAGAGATCTATTCGTAATTTATTGATGGACACTTTAGTCACATCATCGTCTCTGCAGGTTTGTTATTCGTAATGCAATTCACCGAATAGACTGTACATTAGGTCTCCTTTCAGAACCTCAAATGGAAGTTCGACGTAGTCATTCCGGTGACGCAGCAGAGCTTTACCATCGTGAGGTGCATTTTTGGTATATCCCTGCACTCGCTCACCGTTCTCTTTGATGTAGGGCAGTACAACGATTCGGCCATGGTTCTTGGATAGAATCGTACCTTCGAGCCACATCGCGTCCCCAGTCTCCGACTTACCTGAAGCACCCGTTTGCTTCACTACCCACCGAGGGACATTGCCATTCTCGTACCAAAACACAAAGCTCCCTGCGATCAAAACCCGCTGCCCTCGATGCAACGCATCTGCGAGCAGTAGTTTCATGCTTGCAAGATGTAGTAGCTTATTTGCGCGAGGAAGAATCGCATCCCGAATTGCTGCTTTAGTTCTGCCCCAGTGTTCGGTACCACTCATCCCAAACCCTCGCGCGATTTTCTCGCGGTAAGCGTATAGGGCAGCCTTCTGACTATTAGCTCCAATGCCTCTCCAAGTGAAATTTCCTTTGTACTCAAGAAGCATGCCGTATCGCGCCGAAAAAACCAGCTGAACATAGGGGTATTGCAGTAGGCATCTATGAAGCTCTGCTCTTAGGGCGTCATTACCATTCAAGACAGTCAGATCCTCCAGTCGGGGTCGAGGCTCCGCTCTATGACGCTTGATAGCTTCCATCAGCATGACCCTTTCCTCGTCCATCAGACGTTCTTCCGCTGTCAGTGCTTTCCGCACTTTCAAACGTATCGACTCGGCCTGTTGAAGCGGTAAGGCAAGATTGTTTACAGCATCTTTAAGCAGGAGATTTGTGGATCTGGCCTCAGTGACAGCGGTGTCGTAATCATGATAGGTAATCGAACCATAGCCGCCATGAGCAACCTCGTCGCGACGAAGATACCAATCGACGTTCCCGTCCGGCTTCAGTTGTAACTCAAACATATGCCAGACGGCGTCATCTCTGACCCATCGCTGTGGCCAGCAACCCAATACGGGTAGGCGGTCACGGTGTCGCCTCAGTGATTTCATGACAGGTACCTCCGTTTAGGTGGATACTTGATCTTAGGCAGAAGCGTTCCTAAAAAGCCATAAGTTGTACTTGCTCTTACTTTTAGCCATGTTTATAAGCTGCCTTCGTCTTGTTGTCTTAGTCCGGATAGTTTTTGTACCCCGGCCGATTAAAGCTGCTCATGACAGGCAGTTTTTGGCCGAAAGATGCCGCTACTTACAGGCTACAGACCAGAGCTGATTCAGCTTCGTCGTATAACTCTGGCTCATCATATCGCGGCGCATGCCCCAATCAGGATGTGCGGGCACACCGGCCAAGCGAAGCGTCCCTCTACCCCAACGCTCATTGATCTGGTCCAGAACCGTCATCACCCTAGTCGCCTCTGCGGGCTGTGACGTAGCAAACAAATCATCGGTGTACTCACCTGGCTGGCAGAGATTCAGCAACATCACCTCAGCCTTGCTGTACTTAAACCCTGGTCGAAATATCAAATCAAGCGCACCCAGCGCAGCTTGAGTAAGCAGCCGCACGTCATCAGTGGAATACGGCATATCCACCACCACCCCATTGGCATACTTCGCCTCCTCTGGGTTGAACATGCCAGTGCGGATGCACACCCTCACCTTCTTGCACAGCGAGCCCTGGGCGCGGAGCTTCTCAGAGGCACGCATCATGTAGGTGGCCACCGCCTCCTTGATGGGCCGCAGCTCTGTCAGCCTCATACCGAACATGCGGCTGCAGCAGATCTCCTGCTTTGGCGGATCCGGCTCATCCAGCTTCAAGCAAGGCGTGCCGCCCAACTCTCTAGCTGTCTTCTCGATCACAACGCTGAACTTCTTACGGAGCGTCCACGGATCGGCCTTAGCCAGGTCCATAGCCGACTTGATACCCATGGCATCAAGATGGAGTTTCATCTTGCGGCCAACGCCCCAAACTTCCGCCACGTCCGTATTGCGTAGCACCCAGTCACGCTTAACCGGATCGGTGATGTTGACCACCCCGCCGGTTTGAGACTGCAGGCGCTTCGCGGTGTGGTTTGCCAGCTTCGCCAAGGTCTTTGTGTGAGCGATACCAACACCGACCGGGATGCCTGTGCAGCGAAGCACCTGGGCACGAATCTGTCGACCCAATGCATCCAATCCACCGATACCCGTCAAGTCGGCAAACGCCTCGTCGATGCTGTACACCTCAACTGCCGGCACCATCGCCTCAATCAGGCTCATCACGCGCTCGCTCATGTCGCCGTACAGCGCATAGTTGGAGGAGAACGGGACAATGCCGTGCTGCTTGAGCTTGTGCTTGATCTGGAAATACGGCTCGCCCATCTTGATGAACGGCTTGGCATCGTAGCTACGGGCGATGACACAGCCATCGTTGTTGCTCAGCACCACGATGGGCACCTTCGCCAGGTCGGGCCGAAATACGCGCTCGCAACTGGCGTAGAAACTGTTGCAGTCGATCAGCGCAAAGGTCGGCTCTGGCTTAGACATGGCTGCGCACTGTGCTGGTGATCACGCCCCAGATCGACAGCTCGTCGCCTTCGAGAACGTAGCGCGCTGGGAATTTGGGGTTCTCGGAAAGCAGTACCACTTCCTGGCCGCGCTTACATAGACGCTTGCACACGGGCTCATTATTCAGCAGCGCCACCACCACATGCCCGTGGACAGGCTCAATGGCACGATCCACCACGGCGAGGTCACCATCGAAAATCCCGACGCCTTGCATGCTTTCACCGGTGATCGCTACCAGGTACACATGAGGCGCACGGATGTTCAAAACCTCATCCAGTGAGATGTGCTGCTCAATGTGGTCCGCTGCCGGCGACGGGAAGCCGGCCGGAACCTGGAACGAGCACAAAGGCAGCTTCGCGCCGACTTCAGCGATGGGACCTAAAATGGTAAAGCTCATGGCGCGACCTTTTACATATACTGTACGAATGTACAGTTAACTTTGTAGGACGCTTGCGGTCAATTTTTCTGTAGGGGATTTCGACAAGCGGAGAGGTGCGTATGTGTGGGCGATTCGTGCAGCACGAAGGGATGGCGATTTTTATCGAAGAGTTAAACCCACAGATGGAGCTGTTCAGTGGGTACGACGCCGTGCCGATCAATCGCTACAACGTCGCTCCAACGACACGGGTGCAAGTGCTGCACACCGCAGAGAATGGCCTGCATATCGATGCAGTCAAATGGGGATGGGCGCCGTTCTGGGCCAAGGGCAAACGCCCCGACCCAATCAACGCCCGCGTGGAGACGGTCACTACGGGCAAGTTTTTCAAGCAACTGTGGCCGAATGGCCGAGCCGTGGTGCCGAGTGAAGGTTGGTATGAGTGGGTCAAAGACCCCGACGACCCGAAGAAGAAACAGCCTTACTTCATTCGCCTGAAAAGTCAGAAACCCATGTTTTTCGGGGCTCTCGCCCAAGTGAGCCTTGGCCTGGAGCCCAACGAAGGAGACGGTTTCGTGATCATCACCGCCGCCAGCGACCAAGGCATGGTGGACATCCATGATCGCAAGCCTTTGGTGCTGACGCCTGAGCATGCTAGGGAGTGGCTGGATCCAGGCCTTGCGCCAGAGCGCGCTCAAGAAATAGCCACTGAGTGCTGTCAACCAACCGAGGATTTTGAGTGGTATGCCGTTGGCAAAGAGGTAGGGAACGTGAAACATCAGGGAGCCGAGCTACTGCTCCCGTTGTCATCAGCGGATGATTAGCCCTGTAAGTGCTGCTCGAGCCATTGAGCGGCCGCCGGGAAGCCTACCCAGGCTGCGTTGTGATCAAGCCCACGGCCAGCCAACACAACAGCAGCCAATTCGTTAAGGTCAATCTCTCCTCGCGAGGCCGCCGCAAGAAGCTGAGAGGGCAGGACATTCAAGTGGTGGGAGGCAGTTTCCATGGGGTTCATCCTTCGTTTGCGTGACCACAGTAACGCTCTACCATAAACACATAGCAAGCCAATCAGATCGAACATGGCGACCATCAAAACAGCCCCCCTAATGCGGCTGGCTCCCAGTTCATGATTACCAACTCTCCACTGACATCGGCCCTTCCCTGGCGCTGGTTTGTAGTGCTGTAGCGAATATCGACGGTTTCAAAATGGAAGCCGTCAAAGACCTGCCGAATGTCCGGGTGATCATTGATGCTGACCATGACCTTGCCTTTGCAGCGACGCATAAAGTCCGCCATGCGCTCGTAATTCTCAAAGTGAAAATCCACGCCATACCCGGCGGTCTGCCAGTAAGGTGGATCCATGTAGTGGAAGGTGTGGGCACGGTCGTAGCGCTCAGCACAAGCAAGCCAGGGTAGGTTTTCAACGTAGGTGCCGGACAACCGCTGCCACGCTGCAGACAGGTTTTCCTCGATCCGCAGCAGATTGATTGCCGGTCCAGTTGTTGCGGTGCCGAAAGTCTGCCCTGTAACCTTGCCAGCAAAGGCATGGTGCTGCAGATAAAAGAACCGGGCGGCGCGCTGGATGTCGGTCAGGGTTTCAGGACGTGTCATCTTCTGCCACTCGAACACCTGCCGAGAACTGAGCGCCCATTTGAACTGGCGCACGAATTCTTCCAGGTGGTTCTGCACGACGCGGTACAGCGTCACCAGGTCGCCGTTGATGTCGTTGAGGACTTCAACCGGCGCGGCCTGGGGACGCATGAAGTACAGCGCAGCTCCGCCGGCAAACACTTCGACGTAGCATTCGTGGGGTGGGAAAAGTGGGATAAGGCGGTCGGCCAGGCGGCGTTTGCCGCCCATCCAAGGGATGATGGGTGTGGACATATAAAAGCAAGACCTTTGCTGTATGGATAAACAGTGCTAGGCTCGCTCCGCTTTGTGCACGAAGCAGGAGCCTTGGCTGGACTTGCAGGGGCATTCTGCGGGGAAGGTGGCCGGGCTGGATGTTGACGCATCCGGCCCGGCCGCTCCTTTTACTTCGGTGTAGAGACTTCTATTGCGTAGGCCTGACAGGCCCGCAGGGCGATCAATCCTTGGTCGCCGACATCGGTGATGCCGATAATTCGTTGAGCATGCGCTGGGTCAAGTTGGGCTCTCGTGGGGCCATGAACCACGCGGCCGGTGGCGGTGGTGGTTGGCACTGCACAGCTGCTGGTGGCTTCGGTGGCGGAGAGAACGACTGACAGCCGCAGATCAGCAGTAGCCAAGCGATCACGCAGACGAGCCTGCTTCGTTTGCTCATCGGTCAATTCCTTGTGGTGGGTTTCATCGTTGTTGTGCAGGCGCTGCTCCAGGGCGAAGCGCTTGTCCTGCTCTTTGCGCTGCAGGGCCGCAGCGGCCTGGGATAACTCGCCGAGGGTGTCGGCATGGAGCCGGGCCTGGTGCTCCAGCTGCTTGCCGTAGCGCCAGTCTTGAGCGGTCCAGGCCAGGGCTCCAGATCCGGCGGCCAACATCACCAGCAGCAGACCGACCGCCGCAATCCGGTATTGCGTGGGGATCAGGTCGAAGAGACGCATAACACCGCCCTCGCCCTGGCCCACAGTTGCAGTCGATCCTCCAGGCCGTTGAGGCCGCCGTTGATTCGCCGGGTGATGGTGTTGAATTGCTCTTGATCTGCCAGCGCGTTCAATCCGTTTATCGACCAGAACCACGCGGCCGACTCAGCAGCCCATTGCGGCAGTTCGAGCAGTTCCGGAGTGCGCAGTAATCGCTCATCGCCGAACAGCGCCAGACTGCAGCGCAGGTAGTTATCGTGGCCGGTGATCTGGATCAGCCCGCGACCGCGATAGCGTTGGCCGTCACCGTCGGCTGCCGGCGTGTTCCCCAGCTTGGCGGCCAGCGGGCCGGTGTCGTACTTGCTGAGGTACTGATCGCTGCCCAGCTCACGCACGTATTGCAGCTGGCCTGACTCGTGGCCGATCTGGGCGAGGAACGCGGCCTGCCGCTTTGGCGAATCGATCTTGCGGTTGGTCATGGCCGCGTTGAGCGCGGATACAAAAACGCCCGCTTGGCGGCGGGCGTTGGGCATGATGCGTTGGAGTTGTTGCTCGGTAATGGACATCGCTTTTTCCCAGACAAAAAAATACCGCTCGATGGCGGCGGGTGGTGAAGCAGGTACGGAGAGCTACAGCTCCAGGACTTTGACCTCCTTGGACTTCTTCTTTTTCTTGCCGGCCGCCTTGGCCTTGCCCTTCTTCCCTGCGTTGCACTCAACCGTGGTACTCCAGCCGGACCGGGTAAAAACTTGCTCCACGGAGTCAACCAGAAACTCCCCATCCACTCCCTCCTTGAAGCCCTGAGTATTGATCTGGCGTTCAGCAAACAAATCCGTGCGCCCCACCATCTCCAGCCGCACCTCAGAGGTCGAGCGGTTGAACGCGGCGAGCCGGGCTTTCACGGCTTGCTCAGCGGCAGATTTGTTCGGGTGGATGTGGCGGTCGGTGTGAACCGGCGGCAAACCGGCAGGCGCGTCGTCGTTGTCCAGGGTCAGGTTGACCAGATCGCCGGTTTTCTTGTCCTGGTACTTGGCCTTGACGGCCTTTTGGGTGGTACGGTCGGGGAAGCGGAATTGCCAGCGACTGACGTCACTGCGCCGGAGGGTGATCGCCGGCAGACTCTTGCCGCTGGCGGTCTGGCCGCTTTGGCGAGGCAGCACCAGCAGCTTACCGTCGGCGACTTTGGCTGTGCAGTCGTAGCCTTTGGCGAGCCGGGTGATGAAGTTGTAGTCCGACTCGTTCAACTGGTCAGCCCGAGGCACGACTGTGCCGACCGAGCATTCAGGCTTCCAACCGTTGCGTGCAGCGATGTCGCTGACGATCTTGGACAGCGGTACGTTTTCCCAGCTGCCGCTGCGGGTGGTCTTGCCGCTGCCGCGCATGTCGCTGGCCTTGCCGCGAATGACCAGGGTGTCGGGCGGGCCGGAGACCTCGATGTCGTCGACGGTGTAACGGCCGACGCGTGCCAGTACCTTGCTGTCGTAGCCGAGGTAGACCTCGATCCCGGCGCCCTTTCTGGGAAGCAAGACGGCGCCGTCACGATCATCGATACGCAGCTCGAATTCGTCCGACTCCATGCCGGGCTTGTCGAGGGTGCGCAGCAACAGCAGGCGGTCGTTGATCAGCGCTGTTATGTCAGTGCCGTCAGCGACGATCCGAAAGATTGGCTTCAAAAGTAAACCTCCAAAAATAACAAAGCCCCGCACGATGGCAGGGCTTAACTTGGTATAGCGAAACGCGATGTCAGCTCTCGACGATCAGCTTGTCGTCACTAATCTCGACGTAGCTTTGGCACACAGGGCAATCGATCCCTTCAACCTTGGGCTCAATCAACAGCGTCTGGGTACACACAGGACAATCCCCGACCTTTTGCTTTTCCCTGAGGCCAAAGGTTTTCCACACCATCGCCACGAATACGCCGGCAGCCATGAACCAACCGACAATTGGAATGAGTGCCAAAAGAATGCAAGCGATCAGACCGAAGATAAACCAGTTTGACCGATAGCTAAGCTCGCCCCAAAAACTCCGTTTGACCAGCCGAATTTCGCTGACTCTTTCCATAGAGGACTCCATGTATGCAAATAAGCGAAGGAGTCTATCAGCGCGAAACTTTCATGGGCAAAGAACCATCAATCCCACAACTGCACCTGCTCAACCGTCGACTGCTCAATATCCGGAAAGGTGATCAGCAACCCAGTTCGCATAGGCTGCGGCTCATCCGCCAACAGTCGGTTGGCCGAAAGCACCGCTTCAACCGTGCCATTGAGGTGCCCGTAATGCTGGTAACACAGCGTGTCGAGCAGGTCGCCGTCAGACGTTCTGCATATCATCGCCATAGCGCGTGAACTCCAAACTAAAGGTTTGCTTGCGCGGTATCCCGCCTGCCAGCAACGCGCCCTGCTCTTCCTCCAGGCTGCGCAAGCACCAGGTGCCCAGGACAAAGCCGTAGCCAGTGGTCAAGTTCAGCGGCAGCAACTGAGCGCCAATGGAACGCAAGGTATCCAACTGTTTGAGCCCACCCTTGAACGCAGGAAAGATCGCGCCCTTGAGGCTGAGCTTTTCTTCGCCCATCCCCACAGCCTGCTGCGCCGGCCGCCGACTGAGTCGCTCTTGCGAGGCCCAGCGGAATTCTGTTTGCCGGCGAAGTTCGTCGAACGCTGCCGTGTCCAGGTTGAAGTAGAACGGCTGCGCGTTGGTTTTCAGCGGCTGCAAAATCAGCAGATGCGGGAACGGTTTGACCGCTTCCGCCATCGGTGTGGCATTGGGCGCCAGAGCGCTGGTGGGCAGGATATTCGCCAACCGGGGATCGACCTTCCCGGCAACCTGGTTGATTGCCGTTCCGGCCCGGTAGGCTTGCTCCTTGAGCGTTCCCATACGCTCATCAATGCCCGTCATCGTTCGGGTGGCTTTGTTGTAGGTTGCCAGCACCGTCCCGACTTTTGATTGAGCCGCGCCGATCCCGCGCATGACGCGCTGCAGCTTTGCACCAACCTCGGGCGGTACACCGGGAAGACTGGCGATCTCCTCAGCCGCCCCGGTGATCTCGCTGATCGCGCCGTTCACCGGGCCGATCATGTCGTCAATGCTGTGCCGGCCAGCCTCCCCGGCCTTGACCAGGGATTTAAAGCCGGCCTGCAACTGCTCCATATAAGTCATCGCTCCCCCTTAAACATGTGGCGCGTCGAACAGGCTGCGTCGCGCCTGCTCCCGGCTGAATTCCTCAAACAGCTGACGCATGTGCGGCATCATCTCCTGCGCCAGTTGCCGTGGATCCTTGACGTCTCCCTGCACCGTGACACCCACGGTCGGGGAGAATTGCCACTGCTGATCAATCCGAGGGGGTTCCGACTTCGCGGTAACCCCGGCACTGAGCAAGGCAGGAGCAACCGCCGCTGCCGGGGCAACACCCAACGAACGCGACACGTCGCCCAAAGCTGGCCCAGGTGCTGCGGGAGCCCTGAGCATCAGTGGACCTGCCGCTAACGGCGGCGCCATCTGCGCCAAGCGCGGCATGGGCAATGCACCAGGTGGTGGCAGCAGCAACGGCGAAGGCTGAACCGGCAGCACCAATCGCTCGGCAGGTGCGTCTGGCCCGCCGAATGCAGCCTTGCCGACTGCACCGCCCAGCTCACCGCCGCCCCAGCTGCCAAGGAAGCCGCCGATCAATCCACCGACCACGGTGCCGATCACCGGGACAACAGAACCAATCGCTGCCCCAGCTGCTGCACCGGCCAATGTCCCGGCCAGCGTGCCAGCGGCATTGCCATAACCCTCGGCCTTTTCGTCGCGGGTCTCGGCGTTCTGATAAGTGTCAGCGGCAATCAACCCGGCCTCGATCAGCGCCATGGGCGCACCGACCTTGGCGAACCCAAGCCCCTTGCCCATCATCGCCTTGGGTGCAAATCGGCTGGCCGTCGCACCAATCGGCGCAGCCGCCGCAGCAGCGCTACCAACAGCCCCACGGCCACCGCGACCACGCTTGCCCTTGCCCCGCCGCCGCTTACCGTCCCCGACATCGACCCCACCAGCACCGCCGGAAGGGTTGGTGACGAACACCCGCTGGATCACATTCGGGTTGCCCATCAGCGAACCGCGGGCCACATTCACCAAGCCCTTGCCGATCTTGATCGCGTTGATCGCCGCACCCAGGCCGATCACACCAGCAGCCAGCACCGTCGCCCCGCTGATTACCGTTGGAAACTTGCCGGCCAACTCCCCAAGCCCATACGCAACCTTCGCCAACCCATCCGCAGCCAGGTCAGTCAAAGGCCTCACCGCATCACCAATGCGCGTCATCGACGATTCAATGCCGGCAGTCGCCGTCGCCCACTTCCTGTTGGACGTCTCCCGCGCCTTCGCCGCATCCGCCTCGATCTTGGCCTTGCCATCCGTGCCCTTGATCACCGACATATCAGCCTTGATCTTGTCGCCATATTTGATCTGCGCGAGCAAACCCGCACTGGCACTCTGATCGCTGACAATCGTCGCCAACCCCGCCGCCTCGGTCAGCGCGACCATGGCCTGCGCTTCCTCCGCACTGCCATCCACCGAGCCTTTGATCTTGGCCTTCAGCGCCTCGATCTTCTTGGCCTTGGCCGGGTCCTGTTTCTTGATCAACTGCTCGCTGAGCATGATGAACGCATCGACCGGGTTCGCCGCCTTGCCGCTTTTGGTCGCGGCGAGGATCGAGCCGGCCAGGTCATAACCTTCCTTGGCGAAGCGCTCCTGGCTGGTGCTGCTGATCACCGCGTTGAGCAGGTTGTTCATGTTGGTGGCCGCAGCCGCCGCGTCCTGGGTTTGCGAGAACTGCGATTGCAAACTTGCACCGAGGAAGCGCACCGCCTCTGGGCCTTCCATGCCCAGGCGTTTGATATTGCCGAGCATGGCCGGCAAGTACTTGGCCATCTCCTTGGGGCCGAACGCGCCGATGTCACCAGCGGCGGCCACCTGCCCCAGCGATGCAGCCATGTCAGCCTGCTTTACGCCGGCCTCCTTGAAGGCGTTGATCAGCGTGGCGATGGTTTCGGGCTCCATGCCCTGGCCGTCGATCAAGTCGGCGATCTGCCCGGCGTAACCGGCGGCCACGTCCCACTCAACGCCCTTTTCGATCAAGGCGCCGACCGACTTCGCCAACAGTTGCTGGCTGATGCCCTTTTCCGCCGCGACCTTGCTGATGCTTGCTGCCAGCTCGGCTTCATCGCCTGTGCCGGCGGTGTGTGCCCACAACGACATCTGGCGGATCTGCGCCTGGTAATCGCCGGAGACCTTGGTCGGGATCGCCAACGACGCCGTGAGCGCCGCCGCTTTGCCGAGGGAATTCTTCATCCCCTCCTTGCCCTGCTGGATCTGCGTGTGGCCCAGCGCCTTGAGTTCGGCGCCCCGCGCTACCTGGCCGAGGGCCAGGTATTCCTTGCGCAGTTTGCCGACTTCAATGCCCTGCTCTTTCAGGGTTTTGAGGTTGCCCTCCAGCTTTCGCAGCAGGTCACCGGCCGAGGCTGAACCGGTGTCGTGGGCTTTTTTCCATTCATCACGCAGGCGGATGGTGTCGCCGATGGTGCTTTGCAGCACGCGGGCCTTGGTGCCGGTTTCGCCGAGTTTCTTGATGCGGCCTTCAACGTCCTTGAAGGCGGCGCCGACCGTGGAGCTGACGACGCCGCCGATGACCAGGCCGAGCGCCAGGTTGTTTGCCATGAGAACACTCCAGGCAGGGATGTGGGGCTCAGTCCGTGAGCCACCAGATCATCGTGGAAAAGGGCATGGTCTCGATTTCGTTGGCGGCGAAGGAATACTGCGTCGCCAAACGCTTCGCGACCTGTCGCTGCAGGGAGGCGCTAAACCCCGTCATCCTGCACCAGGCGAAAGTAGGCGGCTTGCAGCCGCTGGTAGTCCGTCAGCTTGAGCCCCTCCAGATCCTTGGTGTTGGATTCAGAGAGGCTGGCAAGCAGGATGGTTTCGCGCTGTTCGTCGTCGCCATTGGAGGCTGAAGTTGCGGTGCGCACGTCGCGTACCGTGGGCGCCCGGAATGTCAGGCGGTCGAGTTTGATGTCGTTGATGTCATACGCCTTGGACAGCGTGACCACTGCGCCATCGGAGCCAACGACCAACCAGGTCGGCGTGTCGCCCTTGTTTTCGGGCATGCCGGCGTCTTGCAACAACCGCGAGTAGGCGGACTGCAAGCGTGAATAGTCCGTCAGCTTGAGTCCGTCGAGGTCAACAATGCCGGCATCCGCCAGGGATGCGAACAACGTCACTTCGCGCATTACCTCGTCGTCGCCACCGATTGCGTCGGAGGCACGGACCTCGCGCAAGGTCGGAGCGCGCAGGGTCAGTTGGTCGACCTTTACGCCGTTAACATCGCTGGGACGCGTCAACGTGATCGTCGCGCTATCCGCCTCGACGGTGAGCCAGGACGGCAGCTTTTTCAGTGTCTTCATGAAAGCTATTTCCCTTACATGCCCAGGTCGCGACGGACGCTGGCAAGTTGATCAACGCCGTTGATAACCCGGACGCAGTTGATTGGATCAATCTCGTACATCAGGCGGCCGCCTACTTCGAGCTTGTAATAGCTGACTGCAACGGAGTACTTGAACTCCCCCGCCTCGCCGGCTTTCCAGTCGCCCGGATCGATCTCTTTGAGCATGCCGCGCAGGGTGGCGACCACTGCCGTCGTCGCGCCTTTCTGACCTTTGAAGGAACCTCGGAACACGCCGTTGAACGCCGTCTGATCGGCCAGCCCAAAAAACTTCATGGCTTCAGGGCGCGCACCTTTGCCGGCGAAACCGGCTTCCAGTTTCTCCATGCCCTGGTCCATCTCCACCGGGGCATCCATGCCACCGGCGCGATGCTCCTCGGTTTTCAAGGTGAGCTTGGGGAGCGTCACACTGGTCATCTCCCCGTTAAAGGCAACGCCGTCGATATGGGCGTTCATGTTGTAGAGCGTTTGCGGAACCATCGGCGGTTCTCCTTTATGCGTTGGTGTCGAGGACTTCTGTCAGCCACTGGTCGGTGACCTCGACCCGGAAGTTGGGGTTTTCTGCCGGCGGTACGTCGGTAAAGCGGATGTTCCAGTACACCTTGCCCTGCGCCAGTTGGCTGGCCGTGTTCAGCGTGGGGTCGGCGAACACCTCGAAGTTGATCACCGCGCCCTGGTTTTTCAGGTCACGCATGAACGCTGCGAGGCCTTCGGTCACGTCGCTGACATAGGTCTTGGTGATCGAGCGGTCGACCGCCCATTTGTGGCCGTAAAGGATCGCGTCCATGACGATGTCCATGGTCCGCACGCGGGTGACAAACGCCCACTTTGGATCGCTGGAACAGGTGCGGTTGCCCCACAGGCGGTAGCCGTCATCGCGGATGATCGTGGTGATCTGCGCGTTGTTGAGCAGGTTGGCCCGGCAGGTTTCGTCGCCGTCCAGGAACTCAATGGGGCGACCGGTGCCGGTGAGGCCGACGAACTCTTTGTTCGACGGCGAGGCCCAGAAGCCGTACTCCGAGTCAGTCCAGGCGAAAAGCCCGGCGACCCACGCGGAACTCGGTGCATTGACGGTCGCACTTGCCGCTGTGTCCCAGTACTGCACGCCCGGATCGACGAGGAATACACGCTTGCTGCCGAAGTTTTCGCGGTATTCCATCGCGGCTTCGTCGGTGGTGTTGGGGCCGTCGATAATCGCCATGGCCCGTAGCTTGTCGCTCAACGCCACCAAGGCCGTGGCGACGGGCAAGGTCGCCGTGTGTTTGGGCGCAGCCAGCAAACGCGGCTGCGCGTTGAAGCGGCTCTTCCCGTCGAGCAACGCCTGCATGCCGGTACGGGTGCCGTTCGCCAGCACGCCGCCGATGATGGCCGAGGTCTGCGCGGCGGCGTCCTCCACCTTCACCACGCCGCAGGCAACGATCACCGCTTTGGCGCGAACGTAGATGGCCTTGATCGCCTGGGTGATGGCCGCGTCTGCACCCCAGGCAGCGACGGCTTCGCTCTCGCGGGTGATCAGCACCAGTTGGTTGGGCAAGGCACTGGCAGCGGGGCCAGGGATGAAGGTGTCGCAAAGGCCGATGATCGAGGACGACGGCACGGCGATAGGCCGCGAGCCGGTGTCGACGTTGGTGACGGTGACACCGTGAAAGAATCCACTTGCACTCATTGTGCGCTCTCCAGATACGACAAAGCCCCGCACGGGCGGGGCTTGTAGGGGTTAAAAGGCTTAAGGGGCGACGGGTTTATCAGGCAGTACCGGCCAATTGATGGATTGCGGAAAACCTGCCTGCACTTCGATCCTGTTCAACGCCACGCAGTATTGCTTCCAGGCGTCGAGCTTCTCCTTGTCTTCGTGTGAGGCGTCCTCCAGATCCACCGCGTACTGAAGTGGAGCAATCCGAATCGTCGCGTATGCCAGCAGCCGATCTCGTTCGGCCAACGCCAGTTGCGTGAGCTGCTCCGGTGTAGGAACGGGCGTTTCCGGCGGCAACGTCAGCGGCGGCGGGATCACCTTAAAGCCGTCGTCAATGTTAACCACCAGACCGTTCTGCATACCCTCCAGCGCCTGCGAGTACTGCTCTTTCGTAATCTTGATCGAACCGTGGAATTGGTCGAAGGCGATTTGATTGTTTGCGGCATAAGGCATTATTTGACCCTCAAGTAATAGGTAACACCAAGAGACTTAACTCGGGTTTCTGCGGCCGTCCTGACAACCAACGAGGCATCAAAATTTAAAACGTTTCGGGTGTTTCCACCTGCTGCAACGCTGCCAAACCATCCGCCGTTAGAGAACGCGCCGGTAGTTGACGGACTCGCCTCAGCGCCACCAAACGTACCCGTAATGTTTTGCAAGGCATCCTGCTCTACAACTCCCGGTAGGCCCGCTTTCAGCGTTCGGCGTTCGGTGTTGATCAGGCTGATCCTCACCCCATTCAAAGGACTACCGGCCAAGCTGACCACACCTGTAGCGATAAGCTCGGGCGCTGTGCCGGAGACTGATTCCGATACAAGGATGGGGTTGTTGTAACCATCGCTCGCCGTCAACCTGATGTACTTGTAAAAGGGGCTGGTTCTTGATGGCGCGGGTACGGACCCGACATCATGCAGGGGGACATACGAACCAACCGGCACCATTGCCCATGGGTCAATCGCCGCTAACGCCGCTTGCACGAACTCG
Organism: Pseudomonas sp. KBW05; assembly: GCF_003852405.1. Classification (GTDB taxonomy): domain Bacteria; phylum Pseudomonadota; class Gammaproteobacteria; order Pseudomonadales; family Pseudomonadaceae; genus Aquipseudomonas. The sequence goes on along the minus strand of NZ_QAJM01000023.1, from coordinate 112,994 downwards.
GCCGTAGCGATCTGCTTGGTACTGGCCCCGGCGGCTGGTGTTGGTGCTGTAGGCACTCCGGTAAAACCAGGGCTGTCCACGTTCGCTTTCAAATTCAGCGAGGCACTGACCGTGGTGGCATAGGTGTTGATTGCCAACCAAACAAACGCCGTGTTTGCCAGTTGCAGCGTGTTGGTACCTGCCGCCGCTGTGGGGGCCGTGGGCACCCCGCTAAAGGCAGGGCTTGCGAGAGGTGCTTTCAACGCAAGTGCGGCAGTCACCGTCGTGGCATAGGCGTTCACAGCTGCCCAGACAAATGCGGCGTTCGCCAACTGATAGCTGTTGCTGCCAGCCAATGCGGTAGGCCCAGTTGGAATACCGGTAAAGTCTGGCGAGGCCAGCGCGGCAAAACCGGCGAAACGCATTGCTTCCGTGCCGCCCCAGACGACCAAAGCCGCGCCGTTCCAATAAAACTCAATACTGCCGGTTCTCGGCAGAATCACCGCGCCTTCAGGCGTCAGCGCCGCGCCGCTGATGGGCGGCCCGGACGATATGATGGTGATCGCAGCCAGGGAAGCGTTGAGAATTCGAATAACCGGACCCGGCGGAATACCCGCCATTGGCGGCAGGGTCACGCTGTAGCCGCCGGCGCCGGTCACACGCCCAATCTGTCCAAGGTGCAGGACAGACAGCGTAAACGAACGGTCCACAGCGTATTGGCCCCGATAGCTGCCAGCAGCGCGCCAGAGCGCTTCTGTCGTCGCCAGCCTGGAGCTGCTATCGAATTGATCGGGTGTCGGTGCCTTGGGCGTGCCGGTAAACACCTGTGAATCGATCCGCGCGAATCCCTCGATAACGAATTCACGGGTGGCGAGCACTACGGACGGATCAATCTTCAGTTCAATGTTGGCCGTGCTGCTGACCACCAGGTTGATTCGAATCACCTGCGTCCGGCCGGAACCCTGCGAGAGCAACGGCTTGTAAGTCGGCGCGCAGTTGGCAATGGCGACCATGTCGCCGGCTGCATCGTATAAAGCTAGTTCACGCACCCACCAGCCACCGACGCTTTCCGGGATGACCTGCTCGGCGATGATCACTCCGGGGTTTTTCGGGTCGGGCTTCACCTGATTCAGTGGCGCACGTCGACACTCGTTGATCAGCTTGGTTTGCAGGCGGTTGGGGATGGGCTTGGTTTCATTGGCATCGCCCACGGCCATTTGCGCGAAGGTCAAGGTCGTACCGAGGGCGATGGCGTTGGCTAGTTTGGCCTCACCGATGGCGGTAAGGATCGCGAAGTACTGGCTGTCTTGGTCGGTCATGAATAGATGTCCATCGTGTCGATGTGGTGTTCGCGACCACCGACGCGGTACACGCCGCTGACGTCGATATCGCGCTGTATCGGTGGGTAAACGCTGAGTTCGTCGCCTTCGTACACGCAGGCCCCGATAAACACGGTGCCGGTGCTTTCCAGGCTGATCGCCAGCCCGGTCATGGGCCGACTGACGGGCTTGGCGTCGTCGATCAGGCGCTCCAGCTCCAGGTACATCTCTTCGGTAATGCCGGTGTCCAGCACGCCAACCTTCAGGGCAAAGGTGCCGGGCACGCCTTTCGGTGTGGTCTGCCACCACTCGATGACGTCGATCAGGTAGCCCAGCGGCTCGACTACCCGCCGCAGGGCGCCGATGGTGCCCTTGTGCGCATGCACGTAGAACGCGGAGCGGATGGCCGAGCGCTTGACGGCCTCCGACCACTTGTTGTCCCAGCGGTCGACCGACCAGGTCCAGGCCAACCACGGCAACAACTGCACCGGGCAGGTGTCCGGGTTGTACAGCGAGCGCAACGGGATCTCGGTCTTTTCGGCGAACGCGACTTCAACGGCGCGCTCCAGTTGCGTGCTGTGGAGGGGCAACAAACTGTTCATGTCATCCTCCGAGCACCACACTGAAGCCTGTGCAGTACGCCGCCTGGTATTTGGTCGGTTTCAGGTCGACCCAGTTTTTCAACTCGACCCGTCCCACACCGCTGATGTGCAGTTGAGCGTCGATGCCGGAGCGAGCGACTTCCAGTGCCAGGCGTTTGCGCGGGTTGATCCAGGCAGCAAGGCGTTTGATGGCTTCGGATAAAATCGCGTCGTTTTCCGGGCCGGCGCCGATCATGTGCAGCACGGCGTCGATCCGGTACTCCAGGATCTGCGCGCTCTGCACGGTGAGACGGTCGCCAACTGGGCGGATGTCGTCGTCGCTAAGCGTGGAGTACACCTGGTCAAGCAAGGCCTGATCAGCCTGACCGCTGCCGATCAGGCTGAGAACGGTGACCATCACCACGGCCGGCGATGGGCTTTCCGCCGTGGCATCGGCCACCAGCGCCGACGCGTTGCGTGCGTGGAAGATGTAGCTGTTACGCGGGCCGGCTGTGGTCAACCCTTCGTACACCAGCTGGATCCGCTCGCGCAGCGCGTCGTCCGATTCCCGGACCTCTTCGACCGGCGGCACCGCCAGCAGGTTGGCCGGCTGAATGACCAATCGCTGCAGCTTGACGTTGCCCGCGAGCTGATCGAGGTCTTCCTTTTCCGCGTAGGCCAGCAGCAAGGCCTTGGCCGCATCGTTGACCCGTGCCCGGTTCTGCATCTTGCCGTAGGCGCCCAGTTCCACCAGCTTGACCACCGGATCGCTCTCCAGCGCCGCCGACCAGTTGTCTCCCATGAACCCGCGAAACGCCGCGAGCCCTTCGTCGTACAGGGCTTCGTAGTCCAGCGTCTCCAGCACCTGCGGCGCCGGCAACGCCGATAAATCCACCGTGCTCATGCCGACACCTCCAACAACAGGCTTTCGCCTTTATATTCGCCGGTCAGCTTGAAGTCGATGCGGCCACCGACGATGGCGACGACCTGCACCTGTTCCAGCTTTAGCCGCGGCTCCCAGCGACCCAAAGAGCGAGCCACCTCGGCCTGGACAGCGCTTTTCCAGCCGCCGTTAACCGGCAGGTCAACGAAGCGTCGGATCTGGCTGCCGTACTCGGGTCGCATCCGCCGACTGCCCACGGGCGTGGCGAGAATGTCCTCGATGGACTGCCGGAGATGGTCGAGCCCGGACAGCGGTTTGCCGGTGCGGCGATCCATTCCGATCATCGGGGTTACTCCTGCACCTGTTCCAGATCCGGGTGGGCCTTGAGGAGTGCGAACTGCTCATCGCCACAGGCCGTGACACGCCCCTTGATCACCGGCGCCGTGCTGCCATCGGGGAAGACTAGAGTGCGCGAGGTGTAGAGCTTGTCGCGGAACACGCGAGCAGGCCCGATGGGCTCCAGGCTTTCGGGTTTGGTCTTGCTCATCAACGGAGGCTCCTAAAACGAAAAACCCGCACAAGGCGGGTATGGGTCAGTGTTTGTGGTTCGGCGTATTGCCACCGACATCGATGACCTTACCGGCACTGTTGATGTCGCCGGTCGTGTTCAACGTGCTGTTGATCTGGGTCGCACCGTCGATGGTGACTACACCGACCAAGTGGATCTGGCCCGACGCCAGCCGCATGCTGTCCGGCGTTATCTCCATAACCGAGCCGCCGACCTTGACCGTGACGTTGCCCGCCGGCAGATCGATGGTGTAGCTGTGTGCCGCCCAGTCGTAAACCAGCGAACCACCGTCATCGAAACGCCAGACTTCCACATGGTCGCGGTTGTCGGGTTGCGCGCCGGCATTGCCGTACAGACCGGCGATGAATGTGCCTATCGCCGGCTCCCCGCTGGGGCTGATCAGTGCGCCCTGCTCGCCCAGGCTCGGCGCCCGCCAGTGGCGCGCCTTGCCGGCAGCCTGGCTGTGCCAGCGCACCCAGGCGCTGGTCCAATCGCCCGACTGCACACGCACCATGGCGGCCGGCAAGTCCACCGCGACGACAACGCAAGGCATCACCGTGGAAGCGATCATCCGATCATGTTGCGCCGTGGCGTAGCTCATTCCAGATCCTCCGGCTTGATCTGCCCAACGCCCGGCCCGAGGTCGATGACCAAGGTGCCCGGCGGTTCATCCGGCCACGGCCATTCTTCAACGCCCAGGTAGACCGTCTGGTCCCACTCCACCAGCCAAACGAAATAGCCATCCAGCTCGGGCTTGGTCCAGTCCTGGGTGGAGCGCATGAACTGCGCACAATCCACCTCAAGGCCCCAGCTCTGTCCGCGTAAAAGCACGGCCAGTTGGGAGGCCAACTGCACCGCCTGACGCTGTGGATCCGTGCTGATGGAATCGACGATGATCCGCGCCTCGATCTTGCAGGTCAGCGCGGTTTCACCCGTGCCGAGATCCTGCGCCGGCTCCATCTCGGCCATTTCCAGCAACACCACAGGCGTGGGGATGGTGGTGTCTGCCGACAAATCAGGCCAAAACGACACGCCCTGAATACCCGGCAACTGCTGCTGCAACCGCCGCTCAATGGCCTCGTACAAGACGTCGAGAGTAAAAGGCTGATCAGACACGGGCAGTCCCCTTGAGGTACTTCTGCAGTTCAAAGTTGAGTTCTTGCTTGAGGATCTCCAGCAAGCGCTCATCGGCCTGTTTCACCCAGTTGTCGAAGTGCGGCCGCACCTGGTCCAGCGAGACCTTGGCCTTCGCCAGCGGGAAGCGGTTGTCGCTTTCCGCGATGAAGCCTGAGCTGCGTCGGCCCTGCGTGCTGCCGGGATAGTCGGCGGCGTCGAAGTGCTTGCTCGACGTGCGGATCCAGATGTCCGGACTGCCGCCATACACCTGCTTGAAGAACGCACCCTGGTAACGCCGCCCCGCTACCGAAACCCCGGCGCGGGTTTGCCGAGCCTTGCCGATCCGGCTGGCTTCGATGGCGTTGACCCCGAACCACAACTTGCCGCGCATCGCCCCGCCGCTGACCGGGTAAGCCCGCAGGCGTTGCCGGACGGCGCCGATGGCAATGCGCTCCTGCTTGCCCACGGCGCGGGCGATGTGGGTGCGCAGCCAACCCAACGTCTTGTTGATCGCACGCCGTTGCGCCGCTGCCGCTGCCTTGGGCACCAACTGCCCGAACTCGCGCAGCGCCTGGGAATGCACGGCTGACGGCTGGATGTTGAGCATCCCGCTGTCACGCGTCTGATGGACGTAGCTGCCGACGCTCATGGGCGCTTCCTCAGGATCAGGGCCACTAGGCCGTTGCCGTTGGGTTCCAGTTGCAGCAGGTCGTAGTCACCGCCGCCATCCAGGGCTGGCACATCGACCGTGACCCGCAGACCTCTGCTCAGACCTTCCGAATCCTTCACGCGAATCTCGAAGCGTGGCTCGCGGATGGCGGTCTGGACCTTGCCGAACGCCGGTTGCTTCCACGGTGCCGAGAACATGCCCAGCACCGGCTCGGCGCGGCCTTCGATCAAGGCGCTGTCGCCGAGGGTTTCAAACACCACGTCGTCGATGTCGTCGATCAGGTCGCGGAAGGCCACGGTCACATCTCCAGCAGGATCTGCGCCCGAGGCCGCGTGCACAGGTGCAGCGGGTTGGACTGCGCCTCACCGGCCACACCCTTGCCGAACTGCATTGGCTCGATCTTGCTGTAGTACGGAATGCCCTGGGTATTGACCGTTTCCATGTAGTCAGCCGGTGCGAAGCACGAGATATACAGATCCGGCACGCCCTCGGGAACCAGCAGCGCCTTGTCGTCATGGACGAACGAAACACCCGCCACCTTGCCGCGATAGCGCTCCCAGACGATCCCGCCGAACTCGAAGATTTCACGCGCATCGCCACGGAGCGCTGCGGCCTGCATGGTGTTGAGGTAGGTGTCTTTGACCGATTTGTGGACGATCAGCTTGTTCCAGAAGTTTTTGCCGCACAGACCACGGGAGCCGCTGCTGGTGACGCTACCGAGTGCCTCCTCTTGCATATCCAGCGCTTCGCCACATTTGACCCGCAGTTCGGTGTCTGGACTGTTCAAGCCCATCTGCAGTTTCTGGCGATTCACGCCGAAGGATTTATAAATATCCAACAGGACTGTCTTGCCATCGGCGTCCAGAACTTGCCCGTTCAGGGCGCCCATGCGCTGGAACTCGTGGGTCGCATCCAACTGACGGCGAGCTTTCGCCAGACGCTTGTTGACCACATCCTGCACCGCCTGCAACTCGGTGCGCGTGCCGAAGGCGCGGATGCCCTGGATCTCATCGGCCTTGATGGTGAAGCGTTCCGGCAGGTGCACGGTGTTGAAAGGGATCAGCGTCCGCTTGGTCGCGCCGACCACCAGGCCCGACGTACCACGCTCACCCGCCGGCACGAGGGCCAGGGTGTCGCCGTCCTTCTCGATCTGCACAGTCAGGGTGCTGATGCCCTCTTCGCGGAACAGGCCCAGGCTGCTAATGCGGCCCGGCAGGTATTCCTGGTCATTGATTGCAGCGGTCAACGAGGAGACGCTGAACGCATCGTCTTCAAAAATGGCGATCTCGGCCATGGGGGTACTCTCCAGAAACGAAAAATCCCGCACTCGGCGGGATGGATAAACGGGGATGAGCGTCTTAGCGGACGATCAGGAAATGCGCGGCCAGGGCTTTTTCGGCAGCGAGGTCGAGGCCGGTAAGGTGTGCTTCGCTGACCTCCGCCAAGCGCACCACAGCGCGACCGCGACGGACAACATCCGACTCGCCAAGCGGCCCGTACAGGATCGCGACGGCGTTTTCGGTGCCGTCCTCGGCGGTCGGCTGGTACGGGGCAAACTCGCTGGTGGCGGTGATCAGGCCGAGGATCTGGCCCGGTTCAAGGGCCGCACCCGCTGCGACGTTGATCGCCTCGCGGGAAATATTGCCGGCGCCCTCAGACAGCAGGAACTCACCTGCGTGCATCGATTCGGTTTTCATGCTCTTGCTCCTTTCGAGGTTCCGTTCTGCGCCGCCTGACGGGTAGCCCAGATCGAGTGGGTATCAACCTGCTTGGCATTGACCTTGGGTACAGGGTCATCGTCCAGCGGCAGGCTGTTGTTGATTTCAAAGCCGCCGCCGCTGCCGACCAGCTTGTCGAAGAGACGAGCGCGGACGGCGGCTTCGTCGAGGCCGGCCGTAATGAATTCACCGGTCAGCTCTGGCAGTCGGGCCGCGACACAGAGACCGTGCAGCGCTTTGGCATTGGTCAGTGCGGCCTGGATCACCGCTTCGCTTTCGAGCCTGGTCGCGGCCAGCAGCGGCTCCACCAGATTGCTGATGCCCCCCGCCGCACAACCTTGCGTGACCATCAGCGCCAGTCTTGCCGCGTCCAGCACCGGCGCCGGATCGAGCTCCGGCGGCTCGACTTCAGGCTCTTCATCCAACTGGGCGAGTAACTCAGGCGGGGCATGCTGGAAACGTTGCAACACGCTGCCCTGCCCCAAGCACGCTTTGACCTTGAGACCATCGCCCACCTCGTCGGCCAGGCCCAGCGCCACCGCTTCGCTGGCCGTGAGCCAGGTTTCCGCGTTGACCAAGCGTCGAAGCTCGGCTTCGTCAATGTCCGGGGCCTTGGCTTTGTAGGCCGCGATAATCGCTTCCAGGGTCTGGTCAAGCACATCCGCGACACGGCGAAAGTCGTCGGCATCGCCACTGGTGAAGGTGTAGGGGTTATGAATCATCAGCATGGCGTTGGCCGCGATGACCACTCGGTGAGCGCCGCAGACCGCAACACTGGCCGCACTGGCTGCTAGGGCATCAATGCGGCCGGTGCAGCGCTCACCCAAACGCGACAGCGCGTTGTGGATTGCCAGACCATCGAACAGATCACCGCCGATGCTGTTGAACGCAACAATCACCGGCGACACACCGTCATCCATGGCCCGCAGATCCTGCACAAACTGATTGGCGGTGATGCCCCAGGTGCCGATCTCGCCATACACGAAGATCTCGATGTTGCGCTGCTCGGCTTCCCCGCTGGCCTGGAAGGTGTACCAGCTCTTGTCGGCCACCTTGACCTGCTTGCCCGCCTTGTCATAAACGCGGGGCTTCGTCTTTTTGCTCATGGTTGTTCCTTTTCATCAATCGTCTCGATGGCATCAAGAGTCGTGTAGTTGAGGCCGAGGCCAGTCGCCCTGACGAGATCGGCGGCGTTTTCCGTGTCGACCGTTTCTGCGTCGTAGCCTGTGCGCAACACCATCTCGCTGCGCGAGGCAAAGCCCGCCTGCACTTCCATCCGCCGCGCCTGTACGTCCTGCACTGGCTGGATGTAGGCCCAGCCTTGCGGCACCCACCGCGTGCGCAGGTATTCGCGCCGACGTTGTGCGTAGTCCGGCAGCACCAGGGCGCCGGAGAGCACCGCCATGTCCATCCATGCAGCCCGCACCGGGCGACACAGCTGATGCACGTACACGCCGAATTGCAGTTGCTCCAGACGGCGCCGGAACTCGTTGAGCACCACGCGCAGCGCCCGGTCGTTGACCTCCCGCATGTCGCCGGTGAGGATCTCGTAAGGCGTGCCCGATCCCGCCGCCGCAGCCATCAGTTGCTGACGCATGAAGTCCGGGTAGTTGTTGCCGGCGTCCGGTGGCTTGGAGAACTCCACCTCTTCACCTGGCCCCAGCTCCTGCATGGTGCCGGGTTCCAGGGCGACCATCGGCGTGAAGCCGTCGCGGTCAGTGGTCAGTAGCTGCCCGGTGACAGGATCGCGTGGCGTTTGCCCGCTGTCCGGCGCCGGGCGCTTGATGAAGCCCGCGAACAAGTTCGCCACTTCCTGGCGGAACAGCACCGCGTCGTCGTAGTTGTCCAGGCTGCGCAAGCGCTTCAACACCGGGGCCAGACGCGGCACACCGCGCAACTGCCCCGGCTCCATCGGTTCGAAGATATGCAGCACCTGTGCGGCCGGTACGCGTACCAACTGGTTGTAACCGGCGTTCGACGACGACGAGTCGCGGGGATGCGAGAGGTACATCCAGTACGCCACACGCTTGCCGGCCGGGTTGAACTCAATCCCGGCGCGGATCACGTTGCCGTTTTTGGCCGCCTCGAACTTGTCGTGCGGGACAAACTCAGGGGCCAGCGCCTGCAGTTGCAGCGGCACCGCCAAACCTTCGCTCGGGCTGCGCGGCCGCAACCGCACGAAGCACTCACCGGCCGTTTCAACAGTGCGCGCCACCAGGGCCTGCATGCCGTAGAAGTCGGTCAGCTCGTCTGCGTCTGCTTCGTCCACCCAGTCATCCCACAGCTGCTGCTTGAGCTTGCGCAGCGCCGCGTCGTCCGTGGTCGGCCTGGGCGTGATGCCGGTGCCGATCAGGTTGCTGACGCGCTTGTCGATGACGTTGAACGCATACGGGTCGTTGCGCACCGCCGCCCGCGAACGTGCCCGCAGGTTACGTAGGGCCGGGGTGTTGATGCTGTTGATGCCGTTGTCGGTGGCTTCCCAACTGGCCGAACGCCGGCCCTCCCCGGCGCCTTCGTAACTGGCCTTGATGTTCGACGGCAGCAAGAATCCATTACGGGTCAGCGTCGGATAATGTCGGGCCATTAGAGTCCCTTGCCTCCGTGGGTAAGCCGAACCACGCGAGAGCGCGGCCCGGCAGCTTGGCTCAGCGACGTGCGGATCTCGTCGCGAGCCTTGAGCAGTTCGTCGATGGAGCGGTACTCCACCGTGCGGTCGCTGTAGCGCACGGTCTTTTCACCGCGTGCGATGGCGCGCTCGATGGCGTCGAGGTGCTTTGGGGTAAACGACATATCAGCGTCTCTTCAGGTAACCGCTGGTGGAGCTGCGGCGTTGTGGGGGTACGGCGGGTCGCGGTTGGGCGACAGGTTGCGGCGGAGGTGTTGCGGGAGCCTGTTCAGCAACCGTGACACGTTCGGCGGCGACCACCTTTTCATCGAACAAACCCGACTGCGCCAGCGACTGTCGCACCCGCTCCCAATCGTGTTCCTGGTAGCGGTTGATACCGAGGTAATGCGCCATCGCCAGGTTGTAAACCATCAGGTCGAGCGCTTCGTTGCGCTCGGCCTTGCCCTTGATCCACTCGATCCGCTTGTGGCCCCGCACGTACTTGGCGACCTTGCGCTCGGCCACGCACTGGGCGAAGAACTCGTCCGGCAGGTCGTTGGCAAAGTGCAGCGCGCCTGGGCCGGATTCGAACGGGTAGCGGTTGTAGATCCAGTCCTTTGCCGTGTCGGTGCCGACAAACCACAGCTCGGCGCCGCCGCGTTCGGTCTGGCCCTTCCAGGTCACGTCGACCATGGACGGCCGCTGAGCAATCACCGGCTTACCCGGCTTGCTCGCACCCTTGATGGCGAAGATGTTGCGCCAGCGACGCACGCGGCAGAACTGGTAGACCTCGTCCGTGTGGTGACCGCCGGAGTCAACAGCAACCGCGAGAATGCCCAGGCCAACGCCACACGGGTGCCGGTAGCGTTCCTTGAGCAACTCATCCAGAACCGCCCAGGTGCGTTCGTCCGAAGGGTCGCCCGCGATCACCCGGTGATCGATGACCCAGCGTTCCATGCCGACGCCCCAACCCATTGCCATGAACTCCAGGCGGTCGGCCTGTACGTCCACGGAGCCGGTGATCATCATCACGGCGGCAGGCATCGCGCCGAGGGAGAAGCCTTCCCGGCGTGCCCGCTCGATCAGCACCGTGGCCTTGGTCTGCTCTTGCGCACTGTCCCAGACCTTCGCCAGGCGGGTGTTGTAGAACACCTGCATGGGCTCAAGATCGCCCTTGGCCTGGGCCTTTTTCGCCTTCTCGAATTGCTTCGCCAGCGACTTCCAGCCCGTCCACCCCAACGGTGAATACAGCGCGTTGAGGTGGAAGCCGACCGTCTCGCCGTCGCCCTTGGCATGGGCGCGCCACTCACCACGGGCGAGCATGTCGCCCTTGTGGTGTTCCTCGATCAGCACATCGCAGTCAGGCCCGGCGCACTCGTAGTGCACCACATTGAAGTCCTGGGAGTAATGCAGCCGTTCCCACTCCAGGGTCTGCATGTGCCCGCAGGTCGGACACGGCACGTAGTAGTAACGCTGGTCGCTGCCCTCGAATAGATCGTCGATGCGCGAGGCGCCCTTGATCGTCGGCGAGCTGGAGAAGTAGAACTTGGCGTTGCGGCCGAAGGTACTGCCCCGCGTTTCCGCCAGCTCGATGGGGTCGCCCTCCTCGCCGACGTCTACCTCCCAGCGGTCGATCTCATCGCCGTACACATAGCGCGCCGACAGCTCGGCCAGGTTGGCCGCAGAGCCGGCGGTGGTGACGTACAGCGAGCCGCCCTCGAACTCCTTCGTGTCCATGGTGTTGCGCGAGTCCCGCGAGCGGCTGGCCGCCACACGTTCACGCAGCACCGGGGTGGCCTTGATGGTCTTGCCGATCCGCGACGACACCCGCTTTGCCAGGCCCAGGCTTGGCAGCAGCGTGAGGATGTTCGACGGCACCATGTGGATCAGCGCGCCGATCCAGTTCAAGGCGATCTGGGTTTTCATCAGCTGCGAGGCGACCATGGTGACCACACGCTTGCACGGGTGCGCCGGCGACAGGCACCGCATCGGCTCGCGGGCGTACGGCGTTCGCACGGTGCGATATTTCCCTGGCTCGGCGGCACCGGTATCACGCGGGATACGCATGTACTCGTCGGCCCACTCGTCCACCCACAGGCTGGGATCTGGACGCAGCCCACGGAAATACGCCTCACGGTACACCTCGGCGCCGTCAGGTTTTTCCGTCTGCATGGGTTAACTCGTCGGGGTCAGATCGCGTTCAAGGTCGGCCGAGGACATGCGCTCGGCCTCTTCCAGGGACAACCGCAACGCCTTCGTCAGGTGCTGTTCGATCTCCCAAGGGTCGGTCATCGCCGCCAGTTCGGGGGCAAGTTGCGGGGGCATGCTGAGCAGTTGATCGCGCAGCATGCGCCCCGCGTTGTAGGCCCCGGTGGTGACTGCCTTCATGTCCACCAGCGAGCCCTGCACCTTGTGGAACTCGGCCTCGGCCAACTGGGCTAAGTAGTACTCGCGGTGTGCGCGGGCCTTCTGGAAGTCCGGTTGCCCGCTCTTCGCGCCAGCAGGCTGCGGCGGCGCAGCCGTGTTAGTCGGCTCGACCAGGGGGGACAGCTGGCTGTAAACGTCACGCTGGAGCCGGTCTTGCTGGTGGCGAGCCGCGACGGCGGCCTTGCTGGGGTCGGCAGTTTCGAGGATCAGTGCTTCGGTTGCCAGCACGTCCACCTTCTTGCCGTCCGGCGACAGCACCAGGCGATTGTTGCCTTTGAGCCAGGTGATGTAACTCGGCGTCCTGCCGATGCGAACCGCGAAAGCGCTTTTAGACAGGAACAGTGGATCCGTCATAAGCCCTCCTTTTCAACGGCTTTTCAATGGAAACCTTTCAATTTCAATGGATTGAATTTCAGTAAGCTGGCAGCCCACCCGCTAACGCTTTCCCGCGGGTTTCATGCCCCGTGTCCCTCGAATATCGCCAGGGTCCCCGGCGACTTTTCGGTGCCACATTTTGGTGCAACGGCATGTAGACCACGTATTACGTGGCCTCCAGCACATCACCCTTGACCGCCCCCCGAGGGCGGCACATCGCACACGCCCAACCGCTTGGCGGCCCAGCGTTCGTACAGGCCGATGGCGACATCGGCGCCGGCCATCGCGGTGAGGCAGCCGATGCTCCCCGCCGCCAGGACCGACATGCCCGAGGCATGCAACAACATCACGGTGGAAACCCCGCAGACCACGCAGGCCCCGGACCGCAGCAGCAAGCGTCGAACCAAAGACCAACCGCTCACCCCCGCCTTGTCGGCCCGCCATGCCTCGCCTGAAATCCCGCCGACCAGGGACAGTACGATCACCATCCAGATCGGCATCTCAATAAGCGCTTGCTGCTCGTTCGTCATCGCCCTACCCCATAAACGCAAAAACCCGGCGCAATGGCCGGGTTCAGTGTGGTGGTGTGTCCCGCTGCTTGCGGTCGCACCTATCGAAGATGGGTACTTTTTACAGGTGGATTTTACTGGCAGCAAGGGAGTTTTAATGCCATGGCGCAATATGGGTGCGACAGGGGTATGACGCAGGTACAACGGAGGGACAACGCATTCAATCGGTTATCGCTTCTGGTGCCCTGTCTGACCTGTCCCACTATTCTGGATCGAAGTGGGACAGCTACAGGCGCCTGAATACGGGGCTCTGCCCTACTGTCCTACCTTTTATTCCTTTTTCTTGTGTATAGAGAGAAAGCTAAAAGCACGCGTGCGCGCTACGGGCGCGAATACGTGCCCGCTATGCTCATGTGTGCGTGGGGCGGGTGAAGGTTGGACAGTAGGACAGGTCAACAACGGCGCGGCCTGCACCTGTCCAACTGCGCAAAAGGCGAGTCGGACAAGGCGAGACAGTAGGACAGAGGCACGCAGAGTGATGCCGAGGGTCATGCAGCTTTCCCCATCAGCATCCCCTGGATGAATACATGGGCGTCATGCAGCCGCATGTAGTACGTCCGCGAGCTGCATGCGCAGTGCAGAAGCTTCTGCGAAAGGAAGCTTTCGTGGTTGCAGTAGTGCTCCCACACGACCAGGGCGAGCCGGGGCGGAAGGTGCTTTTTGACGATCAGCTCGATGTCCGCCGATTCATCCAGCAGCACCCGACTACCCCGCGTGCGACGTATCAACTCCCCTTTGCAATCCATCAGCATGGCGATCATGTTGCCGCCACTCGGCCCGCCCACGTTTTCCGGTACGGGCGAATGCAGATCCTGCGCCCATAGTTTGAGCATCTCGTCGATTCGCTTAATCAAAGCAAGGCTCCTCAATCACCGACTGCTGCAACGCAGGCGCTCGCCCCCAGCCCGCTGGCTTTTCATAGGCCCACGGCCGCACCCCGCTTTTCGGCAACGCCGGCATACGCCGTTTGCGCCAACCCAACCGGTGCATGATCGCGCCGACACGCATCTGCTCGGGCTTACCCCAGTGCCCGAAGTCCAGCTTCAGCGCCTGGGTCAGGATCTCGTTGCCGGTGGCCGTCTCGCCGATCTGCGACTCTTCCATCCAGGCCAGGATCGGCCCTTCCCATTCATCGACGACGAAGCGCTCGTCCTGGGCCTCGGCGAACATCTTGGATTCGTCCTTGTTCACCCACCAGATGTCGCCCGCCTCGAAGCAGAACAACGCCTCGGCCCACAGCTGGTCGCGTATCTCGCGCAGTTGCTCCAGGTCGACCTTGTTGCAGAACACCGGCCAGTAGCGACGGTTGCCCGTGGCGTCCTTGAGGTATTCCTCTTGGTTGGTGGTGCCCACGAAAACACACTGGCGTGGCACGTCATTCGTTCTGCGGCCGTAGCTCTCGCGGTAAGTGTCGGTTGACGCGGAGAAGAACTGCTTGGCCTTGGTGCTTTCAGCCTTGTTAAAGCTGTCCAGCTCGCCCAGCTCGACAATCCACTTGCCGCGAATCGCCTGGAAGCTGTCCTTGTCACCGAGGGCAAACGGCGTGTCCATGAACCACTCGCCGCCGAGGACGCCCATGGCCGTGGACTTACCGGCGCCCTGCCCGCCTTCGAGGATCATCACCGAGTCGGCCTTGCAGCCTGGGCGCATCACCCGTGCGACTGCGGAGATCAGCCAGCGCTTGCCGACCTTGGCCGAGTACTCGCTGGCATTCACGCCCAGCACGTCAGTCAGCCAGGTTTCGATACGGGGCACGCGGTCCCATTCCAGCTTCTCCAGGTACTCGCGCACGGGGTGGAAGGCGTGGTCGTGGGCGACGACGCTGACCGCCTCGATCACGTGGGAGGCTTTGACTCGCAGGTTGTACTGCTGCGCGAGCCACTTCATCACGCGCATGTCGTCGATGTCGGCCCAATCGCCAGCACCGCCACCGAAGGGCGCAGACCGCAGCTTGACGATCTTGGAGCTAAACACGCTGTAACCGATGACACCGGCCCAGCGCTCGTCGTTGCCCAGGATCAGCTCGACGTTTTGCATGTGCGCGATCAGGGAGCCGTTTTCGGTGCGGGCTAGTTGATCTTTCCAACCGCCCGCTGCGGGAGGCTTGACCACCGCCAGCACCTGGCGGCGGACGGCCTCCAAACCTTCGGCAACGTGCAGGTCGTTGAAGTCGGTCCACTTGACCTCGCGCTCGCCGGAGAACACCGGGGCGACCACTTGACCGCCGACGACCAGCGCGGCGTTGGCGGCCTTCTCTTCGCCTGGGTTCCAGGCGTCACCGTTGGGGCGTTTGGTCTTCCAGTCGTCGTCCCGGCAGATGATCAGGGGGCAACCGGGGAAACGCTCGCGCATGGCCTTGGAGACCGGCAGCAGGTTGCCCGCATCGAAGGCGATGGCGACGGTGAGCGAGGTCGCCATGTGCAGGCTGGCGCCGGTGGCGTAGCCCTCACACACCAGCACCGGCTCACCGGGTTCAGGGTGCGGGCCGATCAGGTGAAAGGCGCCCTCTTTCGACATGCCGTAGGGCCAATACGCTTTGTCGCGCCCGGTGTCCTCTTGCTTCGCGGGGAAGATCACCTGCAGGCCGACGATCTGGTCGCGTACGTTGCACATGGGCACCAAAAATGCGCCGGTACGTGGCGCATAGCGGACTTTGAAGCCGACGATCTGCTTTCGATCCAGATAGGCGCTCTTGCCCTTTTCCGGCATGCGCTTGAACAGGCCGGCAGCGCGGTTGGCCGCTCGGCGTGATGCGTTGGCAGCGATCTCGGCGGCCTTGCGCTTGGCGTCTTCCTGGCGAGCGCGCATGACTTCGCGCTCTTCGGGGCTCATGCGCCCGGCCTTGACCTTGATCTTTTGGGTGTCGCCGGAGCGCCAGTCACCGAAGCTGCCGAAGATCAGAATCTCGTTTTTTTCGGTGCGGTGTTCGTGGATGACGTACCAGCCGTTTTTTTCCTTGCCCTTGTCTTGGGTGGTTTTGCAGCGGGTGAGTTTGCC
The DNA here is from genome assembly GCF_003852405.1 of Pseudomonas sp. KBW05. Classification (GTDB taxonomy): domain Bacteria; phylum Pseudomonadota; class Gammaproteobacteria; order Pseudomonadales; family Pseudomonadaceae; genus Aquipseudomonas. Next base: position 97,187 of record NZ_QAJM01000023.1, on the reverse strand, counting down.
GAAGATCAGGGGCTGGGCGGGTTCGAGGCCATAGTCGGCGAATTGATTGAGCACTTCATCGAGCATAACGGGATGCCCTCAGATCATCAGTGGACTGGCACTCAATGCAGAGCGTGCAACCGGGCTGTGCCAAGCGACGCCCCTCGGGAATCGGCTCTTCACATTCATCACAGAACATCAAGGAAGGCAGAACAATGTCGGACAGCAGCGCGAGACGCGCCTCGACGGCCTGATCAATCTGCTTCTGTACCAGGTCATTTGCAAAGTCGATGTCATCAGCCACGGTCCGTCCCCCGAGTTGTCTGGTTGACGTAGGTGGCGCGATTCAACATCCCCAACAACCCCTGAATGCCACGAAACACCTGCAGGCGAATCTCGGCCAGTTCCTGATCACTCACAACACCGTCGCCGATGCTCTTGGCCCAGGTGTCGGCCAGATCGGCCACCTGCCGGAAGTACCCTGCAATACCAGTGGTCAACGTCTCGGGCATGTCGCTGGTATAGGTTTCAGCCAGCTCCTGCCAGGTCGTATCGCCGACCAAGGCATGCACCGCATCGAGGATGCGCCGGTCCTTGGTCAGTTCGAGGATCTCGCCGAACTCTTGAATGTTGACCGTGTGGGAGGGATGGGTGGGAGACAACTTGTGCTGCAAGGTGGTGGCATTGCGGCCGGTGGTGGCGGCGATTGCAGCGGCACCGCCGGGATAGTCTCGTGCGGCGTGGTACAGGGCTAATTCGAGCGTCAGGACTTCCCTTTGCGCTCTATCAACACAGCTTAAAGCTACTCGGCTCATGGCATTAATCCTACTAAGTTGCCAGTGCCCCGCGACATGCAGTGGTGTTACATTTGCCGCGTGGCTTGAAAGGGCCCAAACGCCGGCCAGATCTTAGGGATCGAAACCGGCACCGTGCCGAGGCGAGCAATCCGTTGCTCACCTCTGGCGCAACAGCTGCCTAATCTGTGGTGGAAAAGGCAGCAACCCAAGACATCCGTGTCTTGGTAGCGCGATAAAGGGAGGTGGTTTGCATGTGGTGTGCCCTCCTACCTCCGTCGCGACCCGACAGCACTGTGGTGGTGTGTGCCGGGAGGAACTGGGCGGCCTTTGGGTCGCCTTTTTTCTTACTACGCAGCAGCTTTTTGTGGAGCCGAAGCGTTCAACAGCCAAGCAGCTTGGAATTTATTGCCTCTCTGCTTCGCCGCAGTGGCCAACAGCTCAGCATATTGGGTTTCACCTGTGTAATCCGTGCGCGGCAGGCATGTAGACTGACGCCATTTATTCAGCGCTTGATAGCTTCTATTACATACCTTCGCAGCGGCTCCAATGCCGCCTACGGCCTCAAACGCGAACGCAATAGCGCTCGGAAAATCTTCGGGGTCAAGCATGACGAACTCCACTTATCAACTTACGGTTGATGTTATAGATCAACTGACTATTGTGCAACGTTTGTGAGACGCTCAACCAATGGTTGATAAAAACTCTCTTCGCGCAGCTTTTAGCGAGCGCCTACACGAAGCCCTCGACGATGCCGGCGTACGTAGTCGGGGTCGGGGCGTGGATATTCATCGTCAGCTGAAAAGCGTAGGCGTGGACAAGACTACCCAGGCCATCAGCAAGTGGCTGAATGGGGAAGCGATGGCCGAGGCAGACAGCATGTCTGCGCTGTGCTGTTGGCTCAAGGTTAGGCGGGAGTGGCTAGAGTATGGAGTGCTACCGAAAAAGCAGACAGGCGAAAGCAACGTTCGCAATTTCGACGACGGTGACGGAAGCAACGTCAGTGAAATCAATCAACGCTTTGGCAAGGTTCCATTGATTTCGTGGGTTCAAGCTGGTGCCTGGTGCGAAGCGATTTCAAACTTTGAGAATTATGATAGTGAATCTTGGTTGTCATGCCCAGTCCCCATCAGTATTCACGGTTATGCATTAAAAGTCTTAGGCGACTCAATGACCAATCCAGGACCAGGCCGAAGCTATCCAACAGGCTGTATAATTTTCGTTGATCCTGAAGCTGAGACAAAAACAGGAGATCGCGTTATTGCGAGAGTACCGCGGACGAATGAAGCAACTTTTAAAATACTGGTAGAAGACGCTGGCCGACAGTTTCTTAGACCGATCAATCCGCAATATCCAATCATTGACATTACGGAGGAGACGCATATCTGCGGCAAGGTAGTCGGCTCATTCATACCCGAATAATTAAGCTTCTAATCTTGGGCATATCTCTTCATCGCAGCCACGGTCATGCCTTGCATTTTCTCTTCAAGCATTTTATTGGCAAGCATCATTATTGCCATCTGCTCCATAGGACTGGATGTATTCTGCAATTCTGTAGCAAGCATAATCAATTTCATACTAATTTCTTCATCTACACAGTCGTAATCAGCAAACTTCAGTACAAACCTAAGCAAGCCACAAATTTCAATTAGCCGCTTACCCTCTTCAGTCTTGGGTAGGTAAAGAGCAGCCTTCCTTACTACTCTGACGTGATCTGTGTAGACATGAAAATAAGGATGACAAAACAGATAGTCTTTAGCTTCTCGTGGAAATTTCACCCGCCCCTTACGCCTCAATACTTCCTTATTAGTTTTAGCTCCATTGCAATCTTTACAACTCACGCACAAGTTCTCTGGCTCGAATAGAAACTGAGGATAGCTATCCTTAGGAATTATATGTTCAGTATCCCAAGCGCCATTATGCCCGACTTCAATCCTCTGTCTGCAATAGGCACAAGTATAATCCTGAATTTTTAGGTAATAATCTTTAATTACTTTTTTAACTTTTACCAGACCAGCATCATCACCATCCCATGTCGCGCCATTTTTTTCCGACTTCGGCTTTTTATTATACGCATCTACATACGCCTTTTCATTTCCAACAAAAACAATCGGACTCAAATAAGGCGTACTATTACTCATCACCAGTATCTCCGAGTGCTTCCTCAAGAAGCTGCGTCAGCTGATAAACTGGATCCGATGGTTCTAAAACAGGCTTAAGTGCTACGAGCCGCCTGAACATTTCTTTCTTATCTTCCGCCATCTCCAAGCCTGCAGAGAGCTTGCCAATAACAGCCAATAGCTCCCGCATCAAATATTCATTTTTGTAGCCGGGAGCGCCGAAAACATGAGCCAACTGAAAATCGGCCGAGCGCCGACTATAATCACCAGCATTCATTACTAAATTATGCTGTAAGTCCAGTATAAAACAGTTAACATCCTCTAATCGCGATATGATTTGCGGAGAGTGAGTCGCAATAATAAAGTGACAAGACTTAAACTCTCTAAAAGTCGAAATCAAAAGCTTAATGTATCTTTCTTGCCACTCAGGGTGCAGACAGATCTCTGGCTCATCAATGCAAATCAAAGATCCATCTGTAATCCTGGAAGCTATACCCAACATAGCAAGCAAAACACACTGTTCACCAGAGCTGGCATCGCTAATCCTAAAACCTTTTTCAAGATTTTTTTTGTGCAACACTAGATCTCGAAGCCTTAATACTCCAGACTCCATGAGCAACGCAAAATTGCCCTCAATCGGGCAATTAGTCATTGCATTTAAAGTTCCATCCACCGAGATAGAGACTTCTATACCTCCTTTATGCAGATCTCCAACATAATTTTTAATCGCATCGAATACAGCAACTCTATAGCTATTGGGCATTTCCTCTAATCGACCGATGACCCGCTTTAAATCTGCGCCCCCTCGATTATATAGCTTCTCACGATCCCCCATAAAATCTTCTGAAAAAGCAAGTTGCGTCAACATAGAACTTGTAATACCACATATAAAACGAGCCCTAATGTTTTTGTGGTATCCTAAATAATCCAGAACATCGAGAACCGTACCAAGTCTGCCATTATCTGATGTTAGCGCCTTGATCACTCCACCGATGATTCGCGTCATAAAAGATATGCTTAAATTAGAACTATAAAGCCCTCTGAGCCCATGATAGTAATAATAGCCTTGAACATCATTTAATAGGCTCGCATCCTCTCGCGCACCTCCAATCATATTTCCAATAGGAAACCTATCGAACGGACTTGTCGAAAGAGCAATTATATTACTAGGGATTTCTTGAGATGCATTAATACTCTCCAACAAAGTTACAGGCACTCCAGCTTGCTTATAAAGATTAATACAAGTTGTAATCAAATGCCTTAAAAGACGACTTTTACCAGAACCATTTTTCCCGACAATCGTAGTAAAAATATTTCTACCGTCTACCACATTATCATTATAAAACTTTATCGTTTTCCCTTGAAACTCACATGAATGGATCAATTTTTACACCCTTTACATTCCATTGAGGTTGATTAAAGCGTACAGACGGAGGAAGCAATTTGCCATCAAACGATGGACATCATTGACAAAAATCAACTATCAGTTGATATTCGCCTCACTCTTCCACCACAGAGCGAGGCAACACCATGCACACCACAGCCACCCTGCACGTCCACCCGGCCGCTGCTAACCCCTCCCGCATCTTCGAAATCCGCCGCCTGGCACAAGACTGCGGCTGCGCCTTCATCGCGTCCAAACCCAAGCTGAAACAGCGCTCCGCACCTGCTCCGTTCGATCCGAACGGCGGAGGGCAAGCGGCATGAGCAAGTACAAACTCGACAACCGCACCCTGGCCTTGCTCAAGGCCCAGGTCAGCCTGACCGAAACCTTTAACCACCTCCTCCGCACCGAAACACAGCGCCAAGCCCTGTCCTTTCGCCTGAAAGTCGAACGCCGCATTGCCGACACGCACTTCACCGTTGAACTAGGCAGCGAACGCCACACGCTGACCCTGACCAACAGCAAGAAGATGCACCTCAAGCTTGCGGACTTCATTGAAGAGATCGTCAACGGGCCTTCCAACCCTGCCACGCCGCACGCTGATCGCCGTTACGGTGTGTTTGAAACGGAGCACAGGCAACAGGTGTTCGACCTGGTGCGAACCGGCGGCGCGCTCAGCCTCGACATGGGTTTTGAGCAACCAATCAACCTGGCGATCCACCGCAACAAATCCCGCACCGGCATCACCACCATCATGAGCATCGGCGTCAGAAAGCCGCGCTCCAAGTGCTTCACGGTGTACGGCAGCGACGTGGAGATCTACTCCATGGTCGCCGAATCCATCACCCACCTGGCTGCCGTGGCGACTCCTGCCGCGCATGCAGCCTAGGAGATCGCGATGGAACGCAGCCTTGAAAAAGCCGCCAAGTACTTCGGCCTGACACGCCCAAAGCTGATTGCACTAATGCGCGAAAAAGGTCTGCTGAACGACCGCAACCTACCGACCTTCCCTGTGCGGGATCGCGAGTACCTGCGCGTTAAGGACAGCAACTGGTTCCACGAGACCGCCGGCATGCAGTACAGCCAGTCGACCAAGGTCCGACAAGCCGGCATCCGCTGGCTCGCCGACCAACTGGGACTCGAACTTCCAGCCATCCCGGCAGACAACCGTGACGTGGCCTAGGGAATACGCCCGCCAGATCGTCGCCATGAGCACACGCGAGGAGCGCAACGCTGCGCTCCTCGAAGTGCCGGAACATCTGCGGGAGCTGACCAAACGCCATTGCCTGAACGCCTGGAACCACCCCTCAAGACTCAAACGCAGGGAGGCCGCAGCCCATGAGCAACACCAGCCAGACACCGCTACGACTGCAACCCGCGCCGGATAGCGCCACCGTCGAGATGCTGCATCAACTTTTCGGCGACGTGCTTATCCCCCTGGAAAAGCTGCGCGTGCATTACTTCAAGAACCTCAACGAAAAGACCTTCACCGAGGCGATCAACAGCGGCCGTATTCAACTGCCGGTGACCACCTTGGACCACAGCGTCAAGGCGATCCGGTATGCCCACATCAAACACGTCGCAGCACTGATCGACATCCGCGCTTACCGAGCAGACGAAGACATGCCGCGGCCACAAAACGATTCAACCGAGCAGGACCAGTAACCCCAACGGCTGCCACCACCAGCCACGAAACTACTAGGAGCACACCACATGACTGCAATTCAAATTTGCGCACTAATTAGCCTCATTACCGCCGCCGCAATCCTCTATTGGACCGGCTACCGAGGCGGCCTCACTGACGGTAAAAATGACGGTTACGAAGACGGCCATTCTGATGGTTTCACCATGGGGCAGGACGATGCCTCAGCCGCGTACGCACGCTCTATCGAAAAGGTGTCGACGCGTTGCCAGCGTCTTGAACAAATATTGCACCGAGAACCACAAGACCGCCTCGACCTTCTCGCCATAGCAGAAAAGCTCAAGCTAGCCGCTGATACCTTCCGAGCGGTTAAAGCAGAAAGCCAGGCATCACAGGCCCTTGCCTTGCGTGACAAAGCCTTGAACATGGCAACAGGGCTGGACTCCTTCTTTCAGGAGGACGCTGCATGAGCCAGGCCATCCAAATGCTTCGCCTGACACCTCAGGCCGCCGGCACACTGCAACAGCAGCACACCAAGGCAACCCAGGAGCTGCGCGAACTGACCCGCTACAACAAGGAACTCGACCACCAGTTGAAAGCGCTGATCGGCCACGACGCCCTGCGTCAGCTCTACAAGGCCACCGCCAACGCCCTGCTACTGGCCGATCTGGTGAGGGAAGCCGCATGAACTGGATCCTCACCTCCACCGGCAAGCGCTTCGACCTGTTCGAGCCCGACGCCGACATGATCGACCCACGGGACATCTCGCACTCGCTGGCCCACCTGTGCCGCTTCAACGGCCACACCCGCGAGTTCTACAGCGTGGCCCAGCACAGCTGCATCGTCGCCGAGCTGGTGCCGGAAGAGTACAAGCTCGCGGCCTTGCTCCACGATGCCGCCGAGGCGTACGTGGGCGACATGACACGGCCACTCAAGCAGTGGCTTAGCGCCTACCAGCACTTCGAGGACTGCATCTGGTGGCGTATTTGCGAGCGTTTCGACATCGCTCCAGAACTCCCCGCCTGCATCTACAAGGCCGACCTGATTGCACTGGCGACCGAACGCCGCGACCTCATGCCAACAGATCCGGCTATCTGGGATTGCTTGGTCGGCATCGAACCCATGGCCGAAACCATCCGTTCATGGCCTGCCGCAGAAGCCCGACTCACCTACCACCAGCGCCTGATGGACCAGCTCGCTATCGAACACCGGAGGAAAGCGGCATGAAGAACCACCAGGACAACACCAACGCCCTGCCCGCTTTGCTCCGCATAGCCAATGGTGGCGACACGCTAGAAACAAACAGTCTCTGCTGCGCAGCAGCAGGCATTACTGCTCCTTCCAGCGCCACTGCCGAGGCACGTGTACCCCACGAAAAGCTGCGCGGGGCAGCGCTCGCTGATGCAACGCTAAACGCTCAGGAACGCCCGCTCGCGCAGCCTGCCTTGGGGTATACGCACCATTCACTCACCAGAACTTTAGAAACTGAAATTTTCTCGGACGAAGAACTGGCCGACCTGACTGGATACAAGCAGCGTGCCCATCAACGGAGATGGCTCAACGACCGCAATTGGGTATTCGTTGAGAGCCGTGGTGGCCGCCCATTGGTCGGGCGAATGTACGCTCGTATGAAGCTTGGCATGACCAGTCCAACGTTCGCAGAACAGAGCACACCGCCGGCGAGACCAGCTTGGACACCTGACTTCTCCAGGGTGAACTGAGATGCGACCTCGAAACACTGAGAACAGGGACTTACCGCCGGGAATGGTGCGGAGAAAACGCCCTCGTAAGAACGGTAAAGTTTGGGTGGGTTATTACTACAGAGACTCAACGGGAAAGGAGATCCCGCTTGGGGGAGATTTGAGCAAAGCCCGATTGAAGTGGGCAGAGCTTGAGTCCAAAGAAAAGCCAGCCGATCTGACGATGATGAAGGGGATCTTTGATCGATACGCCCGCGACGTCATTCCGAAAAAAGGCGAGCGTACCCAGAAGGACAACCTAGCCGAGCTCAAACAATTGCGGCCCATGTTCGACGGGGCGCCCATCGACTCAATCACACCAGCCAGTATCGCCGGATACCGCGACGCCCGTACCGCCAAAGTACGGGCGAATCGGGAGATCGCCCTACTCTCCCACGTGTTCAACATGGCGCGGGAATGGGGCCTGACCGAGCGGGAGAATCCGTGCCAGGGCATCCGCAAGAACAAGGAAACACCACGTGATTACTACGCCAACGCCGCGGTTTGGGATGCGGTCTACGGGATGGCTGAGCCGGAACTCAAGGAAGCCATGGACCTGGGCTACCTGACAGGCCAGCGGCCAGCAGACGTGATCGCCATGCGCAGGGACGACGTTGAGGGCGACTACTTCTTGGTCACGCAAGGCAAAACGGGGCTGAAGCTAAGGATCCTGATGTGCACAGAGGAGGGAGAAAACAGCTTGGGTAGGCTGATTCGGGAAATTACGGAGAGGAATGCCGGTCACCTCTCGAAGTACTTGCTGATAAACAGGCACGGAAAGCGGATGACGAAGGGAATGCTGCGCTTGCGCTGGGACAAGGCGCGGGAAAAAGCTTGCGCCAAAGCAGTCGAAGAGGGCGATCCCCTCCTCGCCGCGAAGATTGGCGGTTTTCAGTTTCGCGACATCCGACCTAAAGCAGCATCGGAAATCATCGATATTGGCGACGCAAGCCTGCTACTTGGACACAGCAAGCAGGAGATCACGAAGCGGGTTTACAGGAGGATCGGCGCCACTGCTAAACCATCAAAATAGGCAAAGTTTCGGAACGCCTACCCGAAAGTTTCGGAACGCCTCTGAAAAACCGCCGCGTTCCACCCAAACCCCAAAAACACAAAAGCCCCACATTGCGGGGCTTTTGTTTGAATCTTGGCGGGAAACCAGGGATTCGAACCCTGGGAACGCTATTAACGTTCGCCGGTTTTCAAGACCGGTGCATTCAACCACTCTGCCAATTTCCCTTTTGCATCACAGGATTAGAGTAGACCATCCTGTCTCAGCGGGCGCCATAATACCCGAATGAAACACACTGTCAAACTCTCGGCATCGCTTGTTACAGAGCGTCTGTTATGATCTTTGCGACTGAACGTTTCAAAACTGAAGGAGTGTCGCCATGCGCGAACAGAATTACGCAGTGAATGGCAACGCGCAGGCTGAGCAGCTTGAAGTCAGCCGCGTGTTGCGCAACACATACGGCTTGCTCGCCCTTACCCTCGCATTCAGCGGCGTGATGGCGTTCGTGGCGCAGCAGATGCGCGTTGGCTATCCGAATATCTTTGTCGTGTTGATCGGCTTCTACGGTCTGTTCTTCCTGACCAACAAGCTGCGTGACTCGGCCTGGGGCCTGGTGTCGGCGTTTGCCTTGACCGGTTTCATGGGCTTTATCCTCGGCCCGATCCTTAACCGTTACCTCGGCATGGCCGGCGGCGCGGAAGTGGTCAGCTCGGCATTTGCCATGACGGCGCTGGTGTTTGGCGGCCTGTCGGCCTACGTGCTGATTACCCGTAAGGACATGAGCTTCCTCGGCGGCTTCATCACCGCGGGTTTCTTCGTGTTGCTGGCGGCCGTGGTTGCAGGCATGTTCTTCCAGATCAGCGGCCTGCAACTGGCGATCAGCGCGGGTTTTGTGCTGTTCTCCTCGGTGTGCATCCTGTTCCAGACCAGCGCCATCATCCACGGCGGTGAGCGTAACTACATCATGGCGACCGTCAGCCTGTATGTGTCGATCTACAACCTGTTTATCAGCCTGTTGCAGATCTTCGGCATCATGAGCCGCGACGACTGATCCAAGTAACGCAAAAAAAAGCCCCGTATCGAAAGATACGGGGCTTTTTTGTTTTCAAGGGGTCAGTACTGGTTGGGTTCCATTTCCAGTTCGACCTTGAAACGCTCAGCAATGTCTCGCTGGATACGCAGCGCCAGGTTCGCAATATCGTGCCCCGTGGCAGCACCGTAGTTGACCAGTACCAGCGCTTGCAGCGCGTGTACGCCGGCATCACCGTCCCTGAAGCCCTTCCAGCCGGCCTTGTCGATCAGCCAACCGGCAGCGAGTTTCATCTGGCCATCGGCCTGCGGGTAAGCCACCAGGTCGGGGTATCGCGCCTGCAATTCGGTCGCGAGCACCTGGGAGACCAACGGGTTCTTGAAGAAGCTGCCAGCATTCCCCAGCTCTGCCGGATCTGGCAGTTTTTCGCGGCGGATGCTGCAAATGGCGCGGCTCACATCGCTCGGCGTCGCCTCAGAGATGCCCTGCCCGGCCAGACGCTGCTGCACCGGGCCGTAATCAAGCTTGAGATGGCTGGTGCGGCTCAAGGCAAAACGCACACGCAGGATCAACCAGCGCCCGGTTTCGTGCTTGAACAGGCTGTCGCGATAGGCGAAGTTGCATTCTTCCAGGCTGAAATCCCGCAGTTCGCCGGTATGGCGATCCAGGGCGGTCAGGCCGGCGAATACGTCCTTGATCTCGACGCCATAGGCGCCGATGTTTTGCATCGGTGCCGCGCCAACGGTACCTGGGATGAGGCTGAGGTTTTCCAACCCACAAAAACCTTGCTCCAGGGTCCACAGCACAAACGGGTGCCAGGCTTCGCCTGCTTCCGCTTCGACCACCACAGACTTGCCGTCATCGTGCAGCACCCGGATACCCTGGGTGGCCATACGCAGCACCAGCGCCGGAACATCCTGAGTCAGCAACAAATTGCTGCCACCACCGATCACCAGCAGCGGCAGCGCTTGCGTAACCGCGTAGGCCAAGGCCTCACGGACGTCCGCGTCGCTGTGGGCTTCGGCAAACAGTTGGGCACGCACGTCGATGCCAAAGCTGTTGAAGGGCTTGAGGGATACCTGCGAGAGCACTTGCAAGGTCATAGCCGCCCCTTGATTTCGATCACCAATAAATCACAGGCGTGTTCGATCAGGTCCAGGACCCGTTCGAAGCCCTGTTCGCCTTCGTAGTAAGGGTCTGGCACCTCGTCAACCTCAGCGTCATAGCGGCGCAGGAACAAGTCCAACTGTGCCTTGCCCTGCCCCGGCTGCAGCGCCTTCAGGTTGCGCAGGTTGCTGTGGTCCATGGCCAGGATCAGGTCGTAGCGCGCGAAGTCGGCACGGCTGACCTGTTGCGCACGCTGCGCCGACAAGTCGTAACCGCGCGCCAACGCCGCGCGCTGGCTGCGCTGGTCCGGTGGGTTGCCGACATGCCAGTCACCCGTACCGGCGGACGCGACCTCGACCTGCCCAGCCAGCCCCGCGTCGCGCAATTTGTGGCGCAACACACCTTCGGCCGTTGGCGAGCGGCAGATGTTGCCCAGGCAGACAAACAGGACTTCCATCACGCCCCCAGCAGGCGACGGACGCGCTCAAGGTCTTCCGGCGTGTCCACACCCGCAGGCGGCGCTTCCAGGGCGTCACCCACGTGGATACGTACGCCATGCCACAAGGCACGCAGTTGTTCCAGGGATTCGGTGTTTTCCAGCCAGCACGGGCCCCAGCTGACGAAGTCATGCAGGAAGCCGGCACGGTAGGCATAGATGCCGATGTGACGACGGTACGGCACGCCCTCTGGCAATACGTCAGGGTGCTTGGCGAAGGCGTCGCGCGCCCAAGGCAGGGTCGAGCGGCTGAACGTCAGCGCCAGGCCATTGATGTCGCTGACCACTTTCACCACGTTCGGGTTGAACAGGGTGTCGATGTCTTCGATCGGCTCGGCCAGCGTCGCCATGCGCGCTTCGCCGTGGGCCGCGAGGTTGGCGGCCACTTGGTCGATGACGCTTGGCGGGATCAGCGGCTCATCGCCTTGCACGTTCACCACAATGGCGTCGTCAGCCAGGCCCAGTTGCGTGGCCACTTCGGCCAGGCGATCGGTACCGGAGTTGTGGTCTTCGCGGGTCAGCACCGCTTCGGCGCCAAAGCCCTGGCAGGCGGCGATGATGCGTGGGTCATCAGTGGCGACTACAACCCGTTCAGCGCTGCTTTTGCAGGCCTGTTCCCACACCAGCTGGATCATCGGCTTTTTGCCGATCAATTGCAGCGGCTTGCCCGGCAGGCGCGTCGAGGCAAAGCGCGAAGGAATGACAACGGTAAAGGCGGTGGTCATTTATCCAGGCGCTCATCGGAAGTCAGAGTGCGGGCTTCGCTTTCCAGCATAACCGGGATGCCATCACGGATCGGATAGGCCAGGCCGGCGCCTTTGCTGATCAGCTCGGTTTTGTCGGCGCTGAGCTTGAGCGGGCCTTTGCAGATCGGGCAAGCGAGGATGTCGAGCAATTTGGTGTCCATGAGTGTTTCCTGGAAAGAAGCAGTTAAGGCAAGAGACGGGCGGGCAACAGACGCATCAGCTGCGTGTCGAACCAGGCGACGAACGCCGGCGACGGCACCGCATCCACCGCAAGGTACCACCAGTCGGGCTGGGCAAAGGCGCGGCACTTCACCGCGTCCTTCTCGGTCATGACCAGCGGCAATGACGGCATAAAATTCAAGACCTCTGCGCTGTAGGGCGCATGGTCGGCAAACGCATGGGGTATCGCCTGCCAGTGTAGCGTTTCAAGGGTGTTGAAGAAACGTTGCGGGTTGCCGATACCGGCGACCGCGTGTATCCGCTGCCCCGCTGGAAAATGCTCGACCGCTTGGCGCTCACCGGTTTGCAGGTTGACCAACGCCGTGGGTTGCAGGCGAAAGGCAAAGCCATCTTCGCGATCGGCTGCCGCGCCGTTATAGAGCAGCGCATCGACGCTCTGCAGGCGCTCCACCGGCTCGCGCAACGGCCCGGCCGGCAGGCAACGGCGGTTGCCGAGACCGCGGGCAGCGTCGATCAGCACCAGCTCAAGGTCGCGGGCCAGGCGATAGTGTTGCAGGCCGTCATCGGACAGGATCAGGTCCAGGGTTTCACTGGCCAGCAAGGCCTGGACGGCACGGCTACGGTCCGGGTCGATCATCAGCGGTACACCGCACCGCTGCACGATCAGCAACGGCTCATCGCCGGCGACTTCGGCGCTGTGGCTGGCTTCGACCCGCCACGGCAACTGCGGCGGTTTGGCGCCATAGCCACGACTGACCACGCCCACCCGCAACCCGCTGCGGCGACAGTGCTCGATCAGCCACAGGATCAACGGCGTCTTGCCGGTGCCACCCACCGTGATATTACCGACCACCACCACCGGCACGGGCGATTGGTAGATCTGGCCTTCACCCGCCAGGAAGCGCGCGCGCTTGCCCTGCACTACCCGGCGATACAGCGCCTCCAGCGGGCGCAGCAACGCGAGAGCCGGATGCCCTTCATACCAGGCCTTGAGTAAACGATCAGACATGGCCATCAGGGTTGGCTCGCCGCCTCGACAGTGGTCATGCGCAGATGGCTGAAACCGAGCTTGCCGGCCGCATCCATCGCCGTGATCACCGCCTGATGCTGGGTCTTGCCATCGGCACTGATCGACAGCGGCATCTTGGTGTCGCCGCCGGACTCCTTCTGCAAGGCGTCCATCAGGCTGGCAAGGTCGTTCTTCGCCAGCAACTGGTTATTCACCGAAAACACGCCGTCGGCGCTGATGGCGATGTCCAGTTGCTTGACCTGCTGGTCTTCTGCCGGCGAGCCGCTGACCGCTTCCGGCAAATCGACGCGCAACTCGGTTTGGCGGGTGAAGGTGGTGGTGACGACAAAAAACAGCAGCAGGATAAACACCACGTCGATCAGCGACGCAAGGTTGATATCAACGTTTTCCCGTTGCTTGCGGCGAAATTTCACGCTCTGCCCTCGACCAGGTCCACATCACGGTCGCCCTGCACCACTTCCACCAACTTGATGGCTTCCTGCTCCATGCCCACCACCAACTCATCGATGCGCCGTTGCAGGAAACGGTGGAAGAACACTGAAGGAATACCGACCATCAGGCCGGCAGCGGTGGTGATCAACGCCTTGGAAATACCACCGGCCAGCACCGCGGCGTTGGTGGTCATGCCCGAGCCCATGAACGAACTGAAGATGTCGATCATGCCCAGTACAGTGCCCAGCAAACCGAGCAATGGCGCCATGGCGGCGATGGTGCCGAGGGCATTGATATAGCGCTCCAGTTCATGAATAACCCGGGCGGCGGCCTCTTCGATGCACTCTTTCATGATCTCGCGACCATGCTTGGAGTTGGCCAGGCCAGCGGCGAGGATCTCACCCAAGGGCGAATTGGCCCGCAGTTCCTTGAGTTTTTCCTTGTCGAGCTGTTTGCTTTTGATCCAGCCCCAGACCTGCCCCAGCAGGTGTTCGGGGGTGACGCGACTGGCGCGCAGGGTCCACAGGCGTTCGGCAACGATGCCGAGTGCGGCGATAGAACTCATGATGATCGGCAACATCATCCAGCCGCCGGATTTGACCAATTCCCACACAGTGAATGTCCCCTTGAAAAAGTGCGCCACTTTACCATATCGGTTCGTCAGCGGGGTTCGCCGACCACAGGCCCTGAGGGTAACGCTTCGCGCCAGAAGCGACGTTGACTGCGCGCAACAACCGGTGGTGCGAAGGCCCCCAACCGCAAGCGCACGGCACCCTGTTCGGCGCTGTCGTAGATCCGGCTGCCGAGCGCCTGATACCGCTCTATCACTTGCCGGTGAGGATGACCGAACCCATTGCCTCTACCTCGGGAAATCAGCACTGACGTGGGCGAGAGCCGCTGTACAAAGGGCCAGGACGAGGAGCTGCGGCTGCCATGATGGGGCGCTTGCAGCCAATCAGTCGGTACCGCCAGGGGCGATGCGAGCAAGGCCCGCTCGGCGGCGCGGTCGATATCGCCGGTCAGCAACAGCCGCTCGCCACTGGCCTGGACCTGCAACACGCAGGACTTCGCATTGCCTTCAATAGCATCAGGCCATTGCCATAGTTCAAACACCACGCCATCCCATTCCCAACGTTCCCCGCTCACACACGGCTGGGTGCCGAGAAACGCCGGCAAGCCTTCGGTCTCGCCACCTACCACGCGACGGATGGCCAGCCCACGAGCCACAGCCGCCGCGCCACCCGCGTGATCGGCATCCGCATGGCTGAGCAGCATCAGGTCCAACTGCCCTACCCCGAGTTTTTTCAAGGCGGGCAGCACCACCTGCGCACCCATGTCGGCCATCCCCAAGCGCGGGCCTGCGTCGTACAGCAAGGTATGGTTGCGGGTACGCAGGATCAACGCCTGGCCCTGCCCCACATCCAGTTGCACCACGTCCACCTGGCCATGGGGCACCGGCTCCCTGGGTGGGAACACCGCCAACAGCAGCATCGGCCAGCCCAGCAGTCGAAACGGTACGCCTTTGGGCAGCAGCAGCAACACCGCGCCCAACAGGCTGATCAGCCAGTACCCCAAGGGGACCTCGCCGGGGACCCACGCCGGCACTTGCCCGGCCAACAGTTCAAGGCCCTTGAACAGCCCATCAAGTGCACCGCCCGCCAACCACAACAGCCCCTCGCCCAGCCATGGCACCGGCAACAGCGCAGTCCCCAGCAATGCCAATGGCAACACCACCAGGCTGATCCACGGCACCGCGAACAGATTGGCCAACGGCGCGCTGAGGCTGATGGGCAAGCCCAGCACCAGCAAGATCGGCAACAAACCGATAGCAATCAGCCACTGCGGACGGGTCCACACGTGCCAGAAACTCCACGCCCCCAAACGCCCGCTAAATGCCAGCACCAGTACCGCAACCGCCGCAAACGACAACCAGAACCCCGCTTGCAGACTGGCCAACGGCTCAAGCACCAACACCCCATTGAGCGCGAGCAACAACGGCCACCACACCCCCAAGTGCCGAAACCGCAAACGCCACAACAATACCAGCCCGACCATCACGCAAGCGCGCTGCACCGGCACACCGAACCCCGCCAGCAAGCCGTAACCCAACGCTGCGGCAAAGGCCAGGCCACAGGCCCACGGCAGCCAAGGCAATGTTCGCGGCCAGCAACCGTAACGCGCCATCCCGGCGATCAGCCCGTAGATCAGGCCCGAGAGCAAGCCAATGTGCTGGCCGGAAATCACCAGCAGATGCACCGTGCCGGTGGCCTGCAGCACCCGCCAATCCTGGGGCGCCAGCCCGGAGCCGTCGCCCAGCACCAGGGCCGCCACCGCCGCTTCACGGCCCTGGGCATCCACGGCCAGCAGGCGCTGGCGCACGTTGTCGCGCCAGGCATTGCGCGCCGGCGTCAGGCGCACGCCATCCTTTACCGAGCCCGTGGCGCCAATGCGCTGGGCCAGCAGCCAGGCTTCGCGGTCAAAGCCATGAAAATTGAGTAACCCGGAGGGCCGCTTGAGCGTGACCGCCAGGCGCCAGCGCTCACCGCTGCGCACGGGCGGCCCGCCGTGCCAGGACACCTGGATACGCTTGGGCAAGCGGGCATGGCGCGACCGACTGTCAGCCAGTTCGAAACGCACACCGCTGCCCGTCTGCTGCGGCAACCCGACAACACGCCCCTCCAGCCAGCGCGTCTGCCCGTCCAGTGTCGGCCGCAGCCGATCATCCAGCGCCCACTGCGCACTCAGGCAGGCCCAACTCAAGCCCAGTAGGAAGAACGCCAGCCAATACGTACGAAACGGCAACAACATCAATGCCACCACCAACATGGCGAACAGCCAGCCGACAGATGGCAATGCCGGCAAATAGCGCAACGCCAGCAACCCCAATGCAAACGCGAACATCCCTGCTCTCATGGATCATCCCTTTCAAGTGATCCACTCAGTCTTAGCCGGACGCCGAGCACGGCCTATGATGTTTTGTCACAAAGTCTGAATTTTCTGTTTATAGAATGCGGGCATACTTGCCCCTCGAACTGACCTGGACCCCTTATGCCCCGGCGCTTATTCAAACGCTACATGCCCGACCCGACCAGTATCAGGGAACACAAGTCCTTACGATTCCTCGGCACCCTGCTGCATGATCCCAACCTCTGGCACCTGAACCGACACTCGGTGGCGCGGGCCATGGCCGTGGGTTTGTTCGCGGCGTTTATCCCGATCCCCTTGCAGATGCTGTTGGCGGCCGTGCTGGCCATCGTGGTGCGCGGCAATATGCCCATTGCCGTCAGCCTGGTGTGGCTGACCAACCCGATCACCATGCCGGTGGTGTTTTTCTGCACGTACCTGACCGGCGCCTGGCTGATGAATGTACCGCCGCGCAGCCTGCCGGATGACCTCACCTGGGAATGGATCAGCGGCCAGCTGAGTACCTTGTGGCAGCCGTTCCTGCTGGGTTCAGTGGTGCTGGGCCTGGTGTTGGGCGCCCTGGCCTATTGCCTGACCATGCTGTATTGGCGCTGGTGGGTCGCTCATCAATGGAAGAAGCGCAAACAACGGCGCGCTTGAGGCCTAGCGCGCCCGCAAACGCAGGTGCACCCGCAGGCCAAGCCCGGTGTTTTGCGCCCACAGGCTGCCATCCTGGCGTTGCACGGCATTGCGCGCGATGCTCAAGCCGAGGCCAAAGCCGCCGTCGCCGGGGCGCGAGCCGTCCAGGCGGGTGAACGGCGCGAAGATCCGTTCCAGGTCCTGCTCGGCGATGCCGCCGCCCTGATCCTCCAGCCACAGGTGCCAGTAATCGCCCTCACGCCGCCCGTCCAGGCTGACCACCCCTTCGGCGGGAGAATGGCGGATAGCGTTGCGCACGATGTTTTCCAGGGCCTGGGCCAACGCGTTCAGGTTGCCGCGCACCCAGCAATCAGCCTCCAACAAGCACGGCAGGCGCGAAGCCGGCCAATCGCTTTCGAAGCACGCGTTCTCCCGCAACATGTCCCACAACGCCTGCAACTGGATGTCTTCCTGGGGCAGCGGCGCGCGTTCGGTATCCAGCCAGGCGAGCTGCAGGCTGTCCTCCACCAGGCGTTGCATGGCGTCGATCTCCCGGCCCAGGCGTTCACGCAGTTGCGTCAGATCCTGCTCACTGTCACAGGCCACCCGCAAGCGGCTTAACGGCGTGCG
The DNA here is from genome assembly GCF_003852405.1 of Pseudomonas sp. KBW05. Classification (GTDB taxonomy): domain Bacteria; phylum Pseudomonadota; class Gammaproteobacteria; order Pseudomonadales; family Pseudomonadaceae; genus Aquipseudomonas. Next base: position 79,323 of record NZ_QAJM01000023.1, on the reverse strand, counting down.
CAACTCGTGGGACATGTCCCGCAGCAACTGCTGCTGCAACACCACCGTGCCTTGCAGGCGCTCGGACATGTGGTCAAAAGCCCGCCCCAGCTCACCCAACTCATCCTGGCGGCTGATCGCCGCGTGGGACAGCCGCGTATTCAATTGATCGGCGCGCCAGGCGTTGGCCTGCTCGCGCAGTTGATTGAGGGGCATGATCAACAAACGATACAGGCCAATGCACAGCAACAAGGTAAACAGGCCCGGAATCACGCCATTGGTCACTATCCGCCAGAACAACTGATAGCGCCCCGGCACGAAGCGTTGTGGCAACTCGATCACCAGGGAGCCTACCGACGGGTCCACCGGAAAGGGGATTTTCAACCACGGCAAACCCTGCACGTGGCGACTGACGGGCCAGTCGAGCCCGCGCAGGGAGGTGAGGCGCTGGCTTTCCTTGTCGGTCAGTGGGTAGCTGCTCAACGATTGCAGGTCATTGCCAATCACGCCGATCCAGGTGCGTTCGAGCTTGCCCATCGCTTGCAGCCAGGCGTCGACGCCGGCGTGACCGCCGCGATTCCAGGCCTGTTCGGCACTCACGGCGTAACCACTCAAGGTGATCCGCGCCTCGTCGGACAGGTACCGGTTCTTCTGCTCCATGTAGCGGCCCCAGGACCAACTGAGCCAGATCATCAGCAGGCAGAAGGCAATCAACAGGCACGCCAGCTTCCAGAATAACGAGTGCTTGCCCGGCAGCCGCGTCAACGGGCGTTCAAAGAACCTCATCAGCACCGCTCAACACGTAGCCCTTGCCCCACACCGTGCGCACTTCACGTTCGTTGTAGCCGACGGCCTTGAGCTTGCGGCGGATCTGGCTGATATGCATGTCCAGGCTGCGGTCGTGGGGCGCATAACCGCGCTGCAACACATGCTGATAAAGGAAGGCTTTGCTGAGGACTTCTTCACCGTTGCGATGCAGGGTTTCCAGCAAGCGGTATTCGCTGCGGGTCAGCCCGGCCCATTGTTCCTGGTAGAACACATCACACAGTTCATCGTCAAAACGCAGGGGGCGCAGGTCGTCGCGCAACGGTGCAAGGCTCGGCAACGGCCGCCGGTCGAGGGCGACGCGGCGCAGGATAGCTTCAATGCGCACGCGCAGTTCGATCATGCTGAACGGCTTGGGCAGGTAGTCGTCGGCCCCCAGGCGAAAACCGCTGATACGGTCGGCTTCGGCCCCCAGGGCCGACATCAGGATGACCGGGATCGAATGGCTCTGACGCAAATGCGTAAGGATCGACAAGCCATCCATCCCCGGCAGCAAGATATCCATCAACACCACATCAAATGCCTGGTCGCGCGCCATCTGCAGGCCTTGCTGGCCGTTCTGGCACCAGGTCACCTGGAAGCCGCAACGCCCAAGATGCTCGTGGACATAGGCGCCGAGCACAGGGTCATCTTCGATGGTCAGGATACTGGGTAGGCCAACTACTGCGGGATTCATTAGCGTCTGCAAGTCATTCTCAATGACTGATTATTCAAGATTAACCCGCCACAGGCAATCGCCATCCGGCCGCCAATGGCTCGAAGATTGCCACATGTCATTAATTTGCAAGATTCCACCGCGCGCAAATGGCTACACTGCGCAGGTGGCGCGGCCCGGATGCTTGCGTGGTTCATTGATATCAGTGTGGTAGCAGGAGAGTGGCGTGCTTAGAAGAATGGGGATAAAAGGCCGCGTACTGTTGCTGACCTTATTGCCGACCAGCCTGATGGCCCTGGTGTTGGGGGGCTACTTCACCTGGATGCAACTGTCGGAATTACAGAGCCAATTGCTGCAACGCGGCGAAATGATCGCCGAACAACTGGCACCGCTGGTGGCACCGGCCCTGAGCGCGAAGAACGTCGACCTGCTGGAGCGCATCGCCACCCAGTCTCTGGAGCAGCCGGACGTGCGCGCCGTGTCGTTCCTCGGCCCCGACCGCACGCCCCTGGCCCACGCCGGCCCGACCATGCTCAACCAGCCTCCCGCCGGCAACAGCTCCCATCTGCTGCAACGCACCGGCAACGATGCCACTCGTTACCTGCTGCCGGTGTTTGGCCGCCATCGCAACCTCGCGGGCGACTTGATCCCCGACGAAGCCGACCGCCTGCTGGGTTGGGTCGAAGTCGAACTGTCCCACAACGGCATGTTGCTGCGCGGCTATCGCAGCCTGTTTGCCAGCCTGCTGCTGATCGCCATCGGCCTGATCGGCACGGCCACCCTGGCACTGCGTATCAGCCGCACGATCAATTCGCCGATTGGCCTGATCAAGCAAGCCGTGGCCCAGCTCAAGGACGGCAACCTGGAAACCCGCCTGCCGCCGCTGGGCAGCCAGGAATTGGACCAACTCGCCTCGGGCATCAACCGCATGGCCGAAACCCTGCAAAACGCCCAGGAAGAGTTGCAACACAGCATCGACCAGGCCACCGAAGACGTGCGCCAGAACCTCGAAACCATCGAGATCCAGAACATCGAGCTGGACCTGGCACGCAAGGAAGCCCTGGAGGCCAGCCGCATCAAGTCGGAGTTCCTGGCCAATATGAGCCATGAAATCCGCACCCCGCTCAACGGCATCCTCGGTTTCACCCACCTGCTGCAAAAAAGCGAGCTGTCGCCGCGCCAGCTGGATTACCTGAGCACCATCGAAAAGTCCGCCGACAACCTGCTGGGCATCATCAACGAAATCCTCGACTTCTCGAAGATCGAGGCCGGCAAGCTGGTCCTCGACAGCGTGCCCTTCAACCTGCGCGACCTGCTGCAAGACACCCTGACCATCCTCGCCCCGGCCGCCCACGCCAAGCAGTTGGAACTGGTCAGCCTGGTCTACCGCGACACGCCGCTGGCACTGGTGGGTGACCCGCTGCGCCTCAAGCAGATCCTGACCAACCTGATCAGCAACGCCATCAAGTTCACCCGGGAAGGCACCATCGTCGCCCGCGCGATGATCGAGGACGAGCAGGAAGACAGCGTGCAGTTGCGCATCAGCGTGCAGGACACGGGCATCGGCCTGTCCAGCCAGGATGTGCGCGCGCTGTTCCAGGCGTTCAGCCAAGCCGACAACTCGCTGTCGCGCCAGCCCGGCGGCACCGGCCTGGGCCTGGTGATTTCCAAGCGCTTGATCGAACAGATGGGCGGTGAGATCGGCGTCGACAGCACGCCGGGCGAAGGCTCGGAGTTCTGGATCAGCCTGAACCTGCCCAAGACCCGCGACGACCTGGACGACCTGCCCTCTGCGCCGCTGCTGGGGCGGCGCGTTGCGGTGCTGGAGAACCACGAGCTGGCGCGCCAGGCCCTGCAACATCAGTTGGAAGACTGCGGTCTGGAAGTCACCCCGTTCAACAGCCTGGAAAGCCTGACCAATGGCATTACCAGCGCGCACCAGACCGAACAGGCCATCGACCTTGCGGTGCTCGGCATCACCGCCAACGACATACCGCCGGAACGCCTCAACCAGCACCTGTGGGACCTCGAACACCTGGGCTGCAAAGTGATGGTGCTGTGCCCGACCACCGAACAGATGCTGTTCACCCAATCGGTGCCCAACCCCAACAGCCAGTTGCAGGCCAAGCCGGCCTGCACGCGCAAGCTGCGCCGCGCCCTGGCCGACCTGATCAGCCCGCGCCCCTCGCGCAGCGAGCCCGGCGAGCCGTTGTCCAGCCGTGCGCCGCGGGTGCTGTGCGTGGACGACAACCCGGCCAACCTGCTGCTGGTGCAAACCCTGCTGGAAGACATGGGGGCCAAGGTGCAGGCGGTCGAAAGTGGTTTTGCCGCCATTGATGCGGTCAAGCAGGAAACCTTCGACCTGGTGTTGATGGACGTGCAAATGCCCGGTATGGACGGTCGTCAGAGCACAGAAGCGATCCGCCAGTGGGAAAGCGAACGCCACGGCACACCTCTGCCGGTGGTCGCCCTCACCGCCCACGCCATGGCCAACGAAAAACGCGCGCTGTTGCAAAGCGGCATGGATGACTACCTGACCAAGCCCATCAGCGAACGGCAACTGGCCCAGGTGGTACTCAAATGGACCGGCCTGGCCCTGCGCAACCAGGCGCCGGAGCGCGCCACCGACGGCCTGGCCCCGGCCGTGCGCCTGCAGGTGCTGGACCACGAAGAAGGCCTGCGCCTGGCCGCCGGCAAGACCGACCTGGCCGCCGACATGCTGGCCATGCTGCTGGCCTCGCTGGAAGCCGACCGCCTGGCCATTACCCTGGCCCGCGAAGCCAATGACCACCACGCCCTGATCGAACGCGTCCACCGCCTGCACGGTGCCACCCGCTATTGTGGTGTGCCGCAACTGCGCGCCGCCTGCCAGCGCGCGGAAACCCTGCTCAAGCAGGACGATGCCAAAGCCATGAGTGCGCTGGACGAACTGGACATGGCCATTGCTCGGTTGGCCAGTGAGGCGCGGGTTAGCGCCTGATGCAAAGCCGCAGGAAACAGCCATATGTGGGAATGGCTTTGTGTGGGAGCGGGCTTGCTCGCGAATGCGGAGTGTCAGTCACCTATGTTTCGACTGATCCACCGCTTTCGCGAGCAAGCCCGCTCCCACACAAACCCGCTCCCACAGGGGTTATGTATTTTCAGATCGTAAATTGCAGGGAGCATTCTTAATGCGCGTCATACTTTTCAGCAGCCAAACCTACGACCGCGACAGCTTCCTCGGCGAGCCTCTACCGCCCGGCGTGGAGCTGCAATTCCAACCCGCGCGCCTCAACCTCGACACCGTGGCCCTGGCCGAACACCACGAAGTGGTCTGCCCGTTTATCAACGACGACCTCAGCGCCCCGGTGCTGGAACACCTGGCCAAAGGCGGCACGCGCCTGATCGCCCTGCGCTCGGCCGGCTACAACCACGTGGACCTGGCCGCCGCCAAACGCTTGGGCCTGACCATCGTGCGCGTCCCCGCTTACTCGCCGCACGCCGTGGCCGAGCATGCGGTGGCGCTGATTCTCGCACTCAACCGCCGCCTGCACCGCGCCTACAACCGCACCCGCGATGGCGATTTCAGCCTGCACGGCCTCACCGGCTTCGACCTGGTGGGCAAGACCGTCGGCGTGGTCGGCACCGGGCAGATCGGCGCCACGTTCGCCAAGATCATGGCCGGTTTCGGCTGCCAGTTGCTCGCCTACGACCCATTCCCCAACCCTCAGGTGCTGGCCCTCGGCGCGCGCTACGTGAGCCTGCCCGAGCTGCTGGCGCAGGCACAGATCATCAGCCTGCACTGCCCGCTCACCGCCGACAGCAAACACCTGATCAACGCCGGCTCCCTGGCCCATATGCAACCCGGCGCAATGCTGATCAATACCGGGCGTGGCGGCCTGGTGGATACGCCGGCGTTGATCGAAGCGCTCAAGGACGGCCAGCTCGGCTACCTGGGGCTGGATGTGTACGAAGAAGAAGCCCAATTGTTCTTCGAAGACCGCTCCGACCTGCCCCTGCAAGACGACGTGCTGGCGCGCCTGTTGACCTTCCCCAACGTGATCATCACCGCGCACCAGGCGTTTTTGACCCGCGAAGCCCTGGGCGCCATCGCCGGCACCACCCTGGCCAACATTGCCGCCTGGGCCGAAGGCCGCACACAAAACCTGGTCGAGGGATGATCAGCGGTCACATACCAGGCCCATGATGGGCCGGCACCCGTGATAGGATGCCGCGCCTATTTGGAGGATCCATGGCCGAACACGATTTCCGCTTCAGCTTGCTGAGCCCGCAACACACCCTGATCGAATGCCGCGCCCTGGTGCCGGGCCGTTACCAGGTCACCGGCAACGGTGGCGCGATCAAGCACGGCGACGTGTTGATCGTCACCCTGCGCGGCAGCAAAACCCTGTCGATGCGCCTCACCGTCGAAGGCGACGCGCGCTATTCCATCCGCCCGGCGGGCCAATGGGTCGCCATGGCCCAAGGGCCGAAATTCGGCGAGTTGGAGATTCACACCTGGAAGGTCAACTGCGACAGCTGCGACAGCGTGCTGGAGTTTGAATTCGCCGTCGAAACCAAGCTGAGCAAAGAGCCGCTGCAACCGGCCGCCAACGCGCGCATCAAGGAGTTGGGCTGGGCCAGCGAAGGCGCCAAGCACCGCTGCCCGAAATGCCAGCAGGCCGCGCAATGAAAGGCCTGCTTCTGCTCGCCGCCGCTGGTGCGGCCCTGACGGGTTGTGCCGGGGATGCGGTCAAGCTCAAGCAGGATCACAGCTACGTGGTGGAATGGATCGGTGAACGGCCGCTGATGGATTACGCGCACCTGACCGTCACCTTGGGTGCGGACGGTCGCGCCTACGGCAACGGCGGCTGCAACCACTGGTTTGCGCCGTACACCGTCGACGGCGAAAAACTCAGCTTCGGCCAGATCGGCAGCACCCGCAAACTCTGCGCCGAGGCCTTGATGGAGCAGGAACACCGCTTCTTCCAGGCCCTGCAAGGCGTGCAGCGCTGGGATATTTCGCCGATCGAGCAGACACGTTTCTGGCCGGCCGAAGGCAAGCCGATTCGCTTGTGGCTTGAAGAGGGCTGACAGCACCAATCTCAGGATTGAGCGAGGTCAAAATGTGGGAGCGGGCTTGCTCGCGAAAGCGCCGGGGCAGACACCACAACTGTGACTGATGCACCGCATTCGCGAGCAAGCCCGCTCCCACACAAGCCCGCTCCCACATGGGATTTGTGTTGTAGCTTCAGCCGCGCAACGCCTTGAGCTTGGCAATCACACCCTCCGCCGTCTGCTCCCCCATCAACTGCTCACGCACCTTGCCCTTGTCATCAATGATGTAGGTCACCGGCAACGCTTCACTGCGCGGAATATCAAAAATCCCCTCCGGGTTCTGCGCCAGTACGGTGAACTTGATCCCCAGCTTCTCGCTGGCGGTCTTCAATTCTTCGCCCTGCACATTGTCGAAGTTAACCCCGAACACCCCGACGTTCTGCCCTTTCAACTGGTCCGCCAAAGCGTTCAGCTCGGGGATTTCCGTGCGGCACGGGCCACACCATTCGGCCCAGTAATTGACCACCACCCATTGTTTGTCCAAGCGCTCGGCCGCGACTTTCTGGCCGTATTGGTCAACGCCGTAATCGTTGCCGCAGCCACTGAGCAGCAGGGTTGTGATGATCGCCAATGCACCGATCAGTCGATTTGTCATGGGGTAATCCTTCGCAAAAATGAACGTTGGCTGCGACCTATCGCCTCTTACGGTTTAAGGACGGGACGCAGCGCGGGTAGAATACCCGCCACCTTACGCAAGATGCGACCCGCACATGACCGATCTGACGCTTTATCACAACCCGCGCTGCTCGAAATCCCGCGGTGCGCTGGAACTGCTCGAAGCCCGCGGCCTCACCCCAACCGTGGTGCGCTACCTGGAAACGCCGCTGGACGCCACACAGTTAAAGGCCTTGCTCGCCAAGCTGGGCCTCACCGCGCGCCAACTGCTGCGCACCGGTGAAGAGGAATACAAGGCCCTCAACCTCGCCGACGCCAGCCTCAGCGAAGCGCAACTGATCGCCGCGATCGCCGAGCACCCCAAGTTGATGGAACGCCCGATCCTCGAAACCGCCGACAAGGCCATCATTGGCCGTCCGCCAGAGAACGTGCTGGAGATCCTGCCGTGACTACGCCGTATGTGCTGGTGTTGTATTACAGCCGCCATGGCTCGGTCAGCGAAATGGCCCGGCAGATTGCCCGGGGCATCGAGCAAGGCGGCATGGAAGCGCGCCTGCGCACCGTGCCGGCGATCTCCACCGAGTGTGAGGCCGTGGCGCCGAGCATCCCCGACGAAGGCGCGCTGTATGCCAGCCTCGATGATCTGAAGCACTGCTCGGGCCTGGCCTTGGGCAGCCCGACGCGCTTCGGCAACATGGCCGCGCCGCTCAAGTACTTTATCGACGGCACCAGCAACCTGTGGCTGACCGGCGCCCTTGTCGGCAAGCCGGCCGGGGTCTTCACCTCCACCGCCAGCCTGCACGGCGGTCAGGAAACCACGCTGATGTCGATGTTGCTGCCGTTGCTGCACCACGGCATGCTGATCACCGGTTTGCCCTACAGCGAACAGGCGCTGCTCGACACCCAAGGTGGCGGCACACCCTACGGCGCCAGCCACCACGCCGGCCCGGACGGCAAGCGCCTGCTCGATCAACATGAAATCGCCCTGTGCCGCGCCCTCGGCCTGCGCCTGGCGAACACCGCGACGCTGCTGGAGGCCGGTCGTGGCCAAAAAGCCTAAAGTCCTGCCGCCCCAGGCGTGGCTGGAGCCACGGGTCAAGGTCGCACGGGCATTGAGCCTGCTGGCGTTCTTTGGCCTGGTGGGTTTGCTGTGCGGGTATTACCTGTTCGTCGCCGACCTGCACGGCGCACGGCCGTGGGTGATCCTGCTGATCGAACTGGTGCCGCTGCTGTTGCTCGCACCGGGGATGCTGCTGGGCAGCGCGCGCGGGCATTCGTGGATGTGCTTTGCGGTGAACCTGTATTTCATCAAGGGCGCGCTGGCGGCGTATGACCCGAACCGGCAGTGGTTCGGGGTGTTGGAGATGGTGGCGAGCCTAGCGGTGTTTTGTACGGCGTTGTTGTATGTGCGGTGGCGGCATCAGTTGAATCGGCGACTCGCTGAGGCCTGATAGCGCTGTAGTGCCTGACCGGCCGCCTTCGCGAGCAAGCCCGCTCCCACATTTGACTGCATTCCAAAGCTGGAACTCGGTCAAATGTGGGAGCGGGCTTGCTCGCGAAAGCATCACCTCGGTCTCAATGATTCACCGTATAGGCCAGCATCATCGACAACTGGCACATCGGCCGCCCACTCTCGGCATGCCACTGGTTGAACGCCCCTTGCACCGTCGCTAGGTCCCGCAGGCTGGTCGGCGCCTTGTCGACGATCTTCTGCGCATTCAACGCCGCCACCACGTCATAACTGGGTACAAACGTATCCTTGCCGACCATGCGCAAGAAGCGCGGCGCCGACAAACCGCCCAGCTGGTGGCCGTGCTTGCTCAGGTATTTCCACAGGCCGACGATGTCGGTCACCGGCCAGTCGGCGATAAACGCGCCAAAGCTGCCGTGTTCCTGGGCGATATCCAGGATCATCTGCGCATTGCGCGGCACGCTCTTGAGCTTGCCCAGGTGGCGGATGATGCTGGTGTCCTGCATCAGCCGCTCCAGGTGCTCGGCACCCATCAACACGACTTTTTCCGGGTCGAAGCCGAAGAAGACTTTCTCGAACGCCGGCCACTTGGCGTCCACCACACTGTGCTTGAGCCCTGCACGAAACACCCGCAGGGCCAGGGTCGACAGGTAACGGTCATCGCTGATCTTGCGCAATTGCGCCGGGGTGTTTGGCACCGGCAGATGGGCTTCCAACTCGGCGACCGAACCGAAACGGTTCAGACAGTATTCGTGCAGCCACTTGTAATCGCGCATGCCCTCTCCTGGGGATTCAAATGAAAACGGCGCCCATGAGCGCCGTCTTTCAGAGCGTTGAAGAACCTTAGAGGTTCACTACATTGACGAAGCGCGACGCGGCGCTCTCATCGATCTTGAGGCTGGTGAAGTCAAACAGATTGCGGTCGGCCAACTGCGACGGCTGCACGTTCTGCAGGCTGCGGAAGATACTCTCGGTGCGGCCTGGGGTCTTGCGCTCCCAGTCCAGCAGCATCTCCTTGACCACCTGGCGCTGCAGGTTTTCCTGGGAGCCACACAGGTTGCACGGGATGATCGGGAATTGCTTGAAGTCGGAGTAGGCCTGGATGTCCTTCTCGTTGCAATACGCCAGCGGGCGGATCACCACGTTGCGTCCGTCATCGGCGCGCAGCTTGGGCGGCATGGCCTTGAGCGAGCCGTTGAAGAACATATTGAGGAAGAAGGTCTCGACGATGTCGTCGCGGTGATGACCCAGGGCCATCTTGGTTGCGCCGATTTCATCGGCAAAGGTGTAGAGCGTGCCACGGCGCAGGCGCGAGCACAGCGAGCAGGTGGTCTTGCCTTCCGGGATCAGTTCCTTGACCACCGAATAGGTGTCTTTCTCGACGATGTGGTACTCGACGCCCAGCTCCTTGAGGTAGGCCGGCAGCACGTGCTCGGGGAAGCCCGGTTGTTTCTGGTCCATGTTGACGGCGACGATCTGGAACGTGATCGGCGCGACCTTCTGCAGGTGCAGCAGCACGTCGAGCAGGGTGTAGCTGTCTTTGCCGCCGGAGAGGCAGACCATGACCTTGTCGCCGTCCTCGATCATGTTGAAATCGGCGACCGCTTCACCGGCCAGGCGACGCAGGCGTTTTTGCAGTTTGTTCTGGTTGACCGTAAGAGTGCCCATGGCGCTTGGATCCGCAAAAGGTGTGTGACGAAAAGCGCAGTATTTTACGCAAAAATACTTCAATGGGCGACGCCGATCCAATGTGAGAGCTGGCTTAATGTGGGAGCGGGCTTGCTCGCGAAAGCGGTGGATCAGAAATACATTCAGTGACTGACACACCGCTTTCGCGAGCAAGCCCGCTCCCACATTGTAATTACGGCACTCCTGACAGACCTCAGCGCGATTAGAGCCAATGTTTACAGCGCAATTTGCTCTAAAGGCCCTACAGTTATTCCGGTCATCCCTTCCTATACTGCGACTTGAGGTCGCACACATATCCAGGACCTTTCAGGCCAATTGGCCCGTGGGCGCTCCGCTGGGGGGCGATGGTAATAACGACAGGAGTGACTGGCATGATCCATCACGTCGTGGGGCTATTTACCCATCCCGACCGGGAATGGCGGGAAATCCGTGGCGATAAAGAAGAAAGCATCGGCCACATGTACCTCACCCATACGCTGATTCTTGCGGCGATCCCCGCCGTATCAGCCTTTATCGGCACCACCCAGGTCGGCTGGGTCATCGGCAACCGCGCTCCGGTCATGCTGACCCAGGAAAGCGCCTTGTGGATGACCCTGATGTCTTACGCCGCCATGCTCGGCGGCGTGGCGGTGATGGGCGCGTTCATTCATTGGATGGCCCGTACCTACGATGCCAACCCCAGCATGCCGCGGTGCGTGGCGTTCGCGACCTATACGGCGACACCGTTGTTTATCGGCGGGTTGGCCGCGCTGTATCCACATATGTGGCTGGGCATGGTCGTGGGCACGGCGGCGATTTGCTACACGGTGTACCTACTGTATGTGGGGCTGCCGACCTTCATGAACATCGACCCCGACGAGGGTTTCCTGTTTTCCAGTTCGGTGCTGGCCGTAGGGCTGGTCGTGCTGGTGGCAATCATGGCGTTTACCGTGATTGTCTGGGGCCTGGGTGTAGGGCCGATCTACACCAGTTGAGCGCGTTCAAACCTTGGGCAAAGCCACCGCAAGGTGGCTTTGTGCGTTATGTGCGACCATTCGGCGCCTGACAGATTCGGAAACACCCGCCTTTGCGGCATACTGGGCGTCTCTGGAGATAGGTACAGCATGCCCGAGCAGCTCAACACCCGCGTCGAAGATTGTTTCCAACAAGCCGAATCCTTTTTCAAACGAAGCTTCAAACGCCCTCAGGTCAGCCTCAAGCTGCGGGGCCAGAAGGCCGGTGTCGCGCATTTGCACGAGAACCTGCTGCGCTTCAACCCCCAGTTGTACCGCGAAAACAGCCAGCACTTCCTGAAACAGACCGTGGCCCATGAAGTGGCGCATTTGATTGCCCACCAACTGTTTGGCGAGCGCATCCAGCCCCATGGCGAGGAATGGCAGTTGATCATGCGCGGGGTGTACGAACTGCCGCCGGACCGTTGCCATACCTATGCGGTGAAACGGCGCCAGGTGATGCGGTACATCTACCGCTGCCCGTGTGCGGACAGTGACTTTCCGTTTTCAGCGCAGCGCCATGGGTTGGTGGCCCAGGGGCGGCGGTATTTGTGTCGGCGGTGCCGGCAGACCCTGGTATTTACCGGGGAGACGCGGGTGGAGTGAGGGCCTCATCGCAGGCAAGCCAGCTCCCACATTTGACCGCGTTGTCATGTCGATCACCGATCCAATGTGGGAGCGGGCTTGCTCGCGAAGGCGCCGGACCAGTCAACCAATAACCTTGGCCTGCCGCAAATCCTCGATCCGCTGAGCACTGAACCCCAACTCCGCCAACACCTCATCACTGTGCGCCCCCACCGCCACCCCAATATGCCGAGGCGCCGGCAAACCCTGCGAGAACTTCAACGGACACGCCAGTTGCGCCTGGCTCGAACCATCACCCCTAGGCACTTGGCTGACCAATGCCCGCGCCTTCAACTGGGGATGCTCAACCGCCTCACTGAAACTCAGCACCGGTTCGACGCAGGCATCCACCTCGGCAAACAATGCACACAACTCATCGAAACTACGCTTCTCAAACTCGACTTGCAGCGCAGGCTTGAGCTGGGGCGACAGCCCCAGCGCCGCCAACTCCGGACGCCCCAATGCCGCGCAGAGCTGTTGCATAAACGCGGGTTCAAGACTGCCCACCGACATCCACCGCCCATCCCGGGTGCGGTAATAGTCATAAAAACTGCCGCCGTTCAGTACATGGTTTTCCCACCCAGGCTCCACCCCGCACGCCAGATAACCCGCAGCGGCCATGGCGTTCAGGCTGAACGAGCAGTCAGTCATGCTCACGTCGAGGTATTGGCCAACACCACTGTGCTGCCGGGCAATCACCGCCGCCAGCAACCCGACGACGGCGTGCAACGAGCCACCGCCCACATCCGCCAATTGCACGCCCAGGGGCAACGGCCCGCTGTCCTGGCGCCCGGTGTGGCTGGCCACACCGGCCAGCGCCAGGTAGTTGATATCGTGCCCGGCACGGTCCTTGTAAGGGCCGGTCTGTCCGTAGCCGGTGATCGACACATAAATCAGCCGCGGGTTGATCGCCTTCAACGCCTCATAGCCCAAACCCAGCCGCTCCATCACCCCAGGGCGAAACTGCTCAAGCACAATGTCGTACCCCTTGACCAACGCGCGCACGATCTCCAACGCTTCGGCCTGCTTGAGGTCCAGGGCCAGGCTGCGCTTGTTGCGATTGAGGTAGGCATGGCTCGCCGACGTGCCCCGGTCATGGGGCGGCAGCACCCGCAACAGGTCCATGCGTGTGGGCGATTCGATGCGCAAGACCTCGGCGCCCATGTCCGCGAGCATCAAGGACGCAAACGGGCCAGGCAACAAGGTGGAGAAATCCAGCACTTTGAGGGACGCCAAGGGACCTGACATGGGCACTCCAATTCCGTTTCGATTGCCCACAGACTAGGCAGCCTTGGTCCTACGGGCAATCGTCAGAACGATCAGCGACAGTGACCGTTTTGATCACGGCGGGCTTTTTCCTGGCGGCGGCTTTATCATTGGCCGACGTTTGCTTGCAGAGTGTTCCATGAAGTTTGCGATTGCAGTGTTTTCCGCCGCCCACGCGCCCTCCTCGCGCCGCGCCCTGCTGTTCGCCCAGGCGGCGCTGGCCGGCGGGCACGAGATTGTGCGGCTGTTTTTCTATCAGGATGGCGTGTACAGCGCGTCCAACAACATCGTCGCGCCCCAGGATGAGCAAGACATCGCGCGCCAATGGCGTGAGTTCGTCAGCCTGCACCAGCTCGACGGCGTGGTGTGCATCGCCGCCGCCTTGCGTCGTGGCGTGCTCAACCAGGAAGAAGCCACGCGTTATCAGCGCAGCGCCGTGAATATTGAAGCCCCTTGGGCGTTGTCGGGGCTGGGGCAGTTGCACGATGCCGTCCAGGCCGCCGACCGCCTGATCTGTTTTGGAGGGCCGTGACATGTCCAAATCCCTATTGGTCATTAGCCGCCAGGCGCCGTGGTCCGGCCCCAGCGCGCGGGAAGCCCTGGATATCGTGCTGGCCGGTGGTGCCTTTGATTTGCCGATTGGCTTGTTGTTCATGGATGACGGCGTGTTTCAGCTCGCACCGCACCAGAACGCCAAGACCGTGCAACAAAAGGACTTGAGTGCCAACCTGCAGGCATTGGGGCTGTTCGGCATCGACGATGTCTTTGTCTGCCGCCACAGCATGGCCGTGCGTGGCTTGACGCCGCCCACCGAGGCGCAACCGTTGAGCAACGACGCGATTTCCCAATTGATTGACCGTTACGACCAGGTGATTACCCTCTGATGTCGACTTTACATGTGGTGTCTCACTCGCCGTTTTCCGACAGCCGCCTCGACAGTTGCCTGCGCATCTGCGGCGCCGATGACGCTATCCTGCTGTGCGGCGACGGCGCCTACGGGCTGCACGCCCCGGCCCTGCACACCAAGGGCGTAAAGGTGTTTGTGCTGGCCGAAGACATGCAGGCACGCAACCTGCCCTTACCGGACTGGGCCGACAGCGTGGACTATCCCGGCTTCGTGCAACTGTCGCTCGATTACGACAAGGTCAACAGCTGGTTATGAATACCCTGACCGTAGGCGCGCGCACCCTGGAGCTGGACAAGGACGGCTACCTCGTCGACTTGAATGACTGGTCCGCCGAGGTTGCCAGCGCCCTGGCCGCCGCCGAAGACCTGAAACTGACGCCGGACCACTGGCAGATCCTCGACCTGCTGCGCGGCTTCTACGCCGAATTCCAGCTGTCCCCGGCCACGCGTCCGCTGATCAAGTACACCGCGTTGAAGCTCGGCCCGGAAAAGGGCAACAGCCTGCACCTCAACAAACTGTTCAACGGCACTCCCGCCAAACTCGCCGCCAAGCTGGCGGGCCTGCCCAGGCCGACGAATTGCTTATGACCGACTTTGCTCCCCTGATCCTGGAAACCCCCGCCGAACACCCGTTTGCGCAATTCGTGCGCATCCTCGGCAAAGGCAAGCGCGGCGCGCGCAACCTCACCCGCGAGGAAGCCCGTGAAGCCATGGGCATGCTGCTCGACGAAAAGGTCGAAGACACCCAGCTCGGCGCTTTCCTGATGCTGCTGCGCCACAAGGAAGAAAGCCCGGAAGAACTCGCCGGCTTCACCGAAGCCGTGCGCGACCGCCTCAATGCTCCAGCGTTGAACGTGGACGTGGACTGGCCGACCTACGCGGGCAAGAAACGCCACCTGCCGTGGTACCTGTTGGCGGCCAAGTGCCTGGCGCAAAACGGTGTGCGCATCCTGATGCACGGCGGCGGCGCGCACACGGCGGGCCGGTTGTACACCGAGCAACTGCTGGAAACCTTGCAGATCCCGCTGTGCCGCAACTGGCAGCAGGTCGAAGCCGCCTATGGGCAAGGCAACCTGGCGTTTATTCCGCTGGGCGATTGGGCACCGCAGTTGCAACGCATGATCGACCTGCGCAACACCCTGGGCCTGCGTTCGCCGATCCACTCCCTGGCACGCCTGCTCAACCCGCTGCATGCACGCCTGGGCCTGCAAAGCATTTTCCATCCCGGTTACCAGGGCGTGCACCGCGATGCCAGCGGCCTTCTCGGCGACAACGTGATTGTGGTCAAGGGTGACGGCGGCGAGATCGAGATCAACCCCGACTCCGCCAGCCACCTCTATGGCACCACCGGCGGCGAAAGCTGGGACGAAGAGTGGCCTGCCCTCTCCGCCCAGCGCCACGTCAAGCCGGCCAGCCTTGAGCCCGAGCACTTGAAGGCGTTGTGGCGCGGTGATGTCGAGGACAGCTACCCGCAACTGGCGCTGATTGCCACCATGGCCCTGGCCTTGCGCGGCCTCGGCCACCCACGGGAACAGGCGTTTGCCCTGGCCCAGCAATACTGGGACGCGCGGGATAAATCGATTTAATCGATCATTCACCCGCAGTCTTTGCGCTTTTAAATCGAACCCATCCCTTTAGACTGGGCTCCAACGCTTATTAGCCAAGGAGCCAGTCATGGGTTTGCTGATCGAAGGACACTGGAAAGACCAGTGGTACGAAAGTAGCGCGGACGGCGCATTCCAGCGCGAACAAGCGCAACGCCGCCACTGGGTCACCGCCGACGGCGCGTCTGGCCCGAGCGGCGAAGGTGGCTTCCAGGCCGAAGCCGGCCGCTACCATCTGTATGTGTCCCTCGCCTGCCCTTGGGCTCACCGCACCTTGATCCTGCGCAAGCTCAAGGGACTGGAAAGCCTGATCGATGTGTCCGTGGTCAGTTGGCTGATGCTGGAAAACGGCTGGACCTTCGACAAGGCCTACGGCTCCAGCGGCGACGCCCTCGACGACTTTGCCTTCATGCACCAGCGTTATACCGCTGACACCGCCGACTACACCGGCCGCGTGACAGTGCCCGTGCTGTGGGACAAGAAGCTCAAGCGCATCGTCAGCAATGAGTCGGCGGAGATCATCCGTATGTTCAACAGCGCGTTTAACGGGCTGACCGGCAACACCCTGGACTTCTACCCCAAAGCGCTGCGCCCGACCATCGACACACTGAATGAGCGTATTTACCCGGCCGTGAACAACGGCGTGTACCGCGCAGGCTTCGCCACTTCGCAGCAGGCGTACGAAGGCGCGTTTGATGATGTGTTTGCCGAATTGGATTACCTGGAACAGCACCTTAGCGACCATCGCTACCTGGCGGGTGAATACCTGACCGAGGCGGATGTGCGCCTGTTCACCACGCTGATTCGCTTTGATGCGGTGTATTACGGGCACTTCAAATGCAATTTGCGGCGGATTGCGGATTATCCGAATTTGTCGAATTGGCTAAGGGAGATATACCAGTGGCCGGGGGTGGCCGAGACGGTGGATTTTGCGCATATCAAGGGGCATTACTATGCCAGTCACCGCACGATCAATCCGACGGGGATTGTGCCTAAAGGCCCGTTGCAGGACTTTGATGGCAAGCATGATCGTGAGCGCCTGACAGGCAACGGCGTCTTGAGCTGAAAACACCTTGTGGCGAGGGAGCTTGCTCCCTCGCCACAAGAGTAAGGTTCAGATCTGTGACTGCGCGCCTTCGAACCACTTTAGCTTTTCACGCAACACCACCACCTCACCCACGATCACCAGTGTCGGCGCATGCACTTCATGCTCCGCCACCATACGCGGCAAGTCGGCCAGGGTGCCGGTGAACACACGCTGGTTGGAGGTGGTGCCTTGCTGGATCAACGCCGCCGGGGTATCGGCTGCGCGTCCATGCTGGATCAGCTGTTCGCAGATGATCGGCAAGCCAATCAAGCCCATGTAGAACACCAGGGTCTGCGACGGCCCCACCAGGTCATGCCAGGGCAGGTCCGAAGTCCCGTCCTTCAAATGCCCTGTGATGAAACGCACCGATTGCGCATAGTCGCGGTGGGTCAGCGGGATCCCGGCGTACGCCGCACAACCACTGGCCGCCGTGATACCCGGCACGACCTGGAACGGGATGCCATGGGCCGCCAGTTCTTCGATCTCCTCGCCACCGCGACCAAAGATGAACGGATCGCCACCCTTGAGGCGCAGCACGCGCTTGCCTTGCTTGGCCAGGTCCACCAGTTGCTGGTTGATCTGATCTTGCGGCACGGCATGGTCGGCGCGACGCTTGCCGACGTACACACGCTCGGCATCGCGGCGGCACAACTCCAGAATCGCTGGCGCAACGAGGCGGTCGTAGAGCACTACGTCGGCTTGCTGCATCAGGCGCAGTGCGCGGAAGGTCAGCAGGTCCGGATCGCCGGGGCCGGCGCCCACCAGGTAAACCTCACCCGGCGCATGGGGCGCCTTGCCGTTGACTTTTTCCACCAGCAAACGCTCGGCTTCGGCGCCCTGCCCGGCCAGTTGCCGATCGGCAATCGGGCCCTGGAACACCTCTTCCCAGAACGCGCGACGTTGCTGCACATCCGGATACAAGCCTTTGACCTGGGCGCGAAAGCGCGCCGCCAACCCGGCCAACTGGCCATAGGTGGACGGAATCCAGGTTTCCAGCTTGGCGCGGATCAGCCGCGCCAGCACCGGTGCATCGCCGCCGCTGGACACCGCAATCACCAACGGTGAACGGTCGACAATCGCCGGGAAGATCACGCTGCACAAGGCGGGCGCGTCGACCACATTGACCGGCACGCACCGACGCTTGGCATCGCTGGACACCTGCGCGTTCAGCGTTTCATCGTCGGTGGCGGCGATGATCAGGGTGCAGCCGTCGAGGTCGGCCTCCTGATAACCGCGCAAAATCAGTTCCCCGCCACTGCCCAGCACCAACTCATTGAGCTGGTCTTCGATCTGGGGAGCAACCACCCGCAGCAACGCACCGGCGTCGGCCAGCAGCCGGGATTTGCGCAAGGCAATCTCCCCGCCACCGACGACCAACACACGACTGCCGCGCAGGTTATGAAACAGCGGCAGAAATTCCATTTAGCCGATGACCTCAACGCCCGCCATGTACGGCTTGAGCACGTCCGGTACGCGGATGGAACCGTCAGCCTGCTGGTAGTTTTCCAGCACGGCCACCAGGGTACGGCCTACGGCCAGGCCCGAACCGTTGAGGGTGTGCACCAGTTCCGGCTTGCCGGTTTCCGGGTTGCGGAAACGCGCCTGCATGCGACGGGCCTGGAAATCACCGCAGTTGGAGCACGACGAGATCTCGCGGTACTTGTCCTGGCTCGGCACCCACACTTCGAGGTCGTAGGTCTTCACGGCGCTGAAACCCATGTCGCCAGTGCACAGCGCGAGGACGCGGTACGGCAGCTCCAGCAGTTGCAGGACGCGCTCGGCGTTGGCGGTCAGGCCTTCCAGGGCGTCCATGGAGGTCGACGGCTCGACGATCTGCACCATCTCGACCTTGTCGAACTGGTGCTGGCGAATCATGCCGCGCGTGTCGCGGCCCGAGGCGCCGGCTTCGCTGCGGAAGCACGGGCTGTGGGCGACGAACTTCAACGGCAGCTCTTTGGCGTCGAGGATCTCGCCGGAGACAATGTTGGTCAGCGACACTTCGGCCGTCGGGATCAGGTACAGATCGGCTTCGCCTTCACGGCTGATCTTGAACAGGTCTTCTTCGAATTTCGGCAGCTGGCTGGTGCCCATCAGCGCCGGCGCCTGCACCAGGTACGGCGTGTAGGCTTCTTCGTAGCCGTGCTCGGCGGTGTGCAGGTTGATCATGAACTGCGCCAGGGCGCGATGCAGGCGGGCCACCGGACCACGCAGCAGGGAGAAACGTGCGCCGGACATTTTGGCGGCGGTCTCAAAATCCAGGCCACCGGTCAATTCGCCCAGGGCAACGTGGTCCTTGACCGCGAAATCAAAGGCTTTTGGCGTGCCCCAGCGGCGCACTTCGACGTTGCCGTCTTCGTCGGCACCGACCGGCACGGATTCGTGCGGAATGTTGGGGATGCCCAACAGGATCGAATCCAGTTCGGACTGGATGCCTTCCAGCTCGACCTTGCCGTCGGACAGCTCGGTGCCCATGCGCTCGACGTCGGCCATCAACGGCGCGATGTCTTCGCCGCGCTGCTTGGCCTGACCGATGGATTTGGAACGTGCATTACGCTCAGCCTGCAGTGCTTCGGTGCGGGTCTGGACGGTCTTGCGCTGTTCTTCCAGCGCTTCGATGCGCGCAACATCCAGGGCAAAGCCACGGGATGCCAGGCGGTCCGCTACGTCCTGAAGGTTGCTACGTAACAGTTTGGAATCGAGCATGTCGGTCTCTCGTTTATCAAAGTTTGGTCAGGGACAGGCCAGCCCAGGTGGCGAGCAGCCCGCCGAACACGCTGATGCCCAGGTACCCGAAGGCAACCAGGGCTTGCCCGCTTTCCAGCAGGCGCAGCGTATCCAGTGAAAAGGATGAAAAGGTCGTCAGACCGCCTACAAAGCCGACAATCAAGCCGGCGCGAATCTCAATCGGCACTTCCGGGCGCAACAGGAACCAGCCGTACAACAGCCCGATAATCAAGCAGCCCACCAGGTTGACCGCCAGGGTCGCCGCATAAAAATGCTTTGGCCAATTGGCGCTGACCCACGTACCGGTGGCGAAACGCAATAATGTACCAGCGATGCCGGCTGCGGACACGGCAAGAATCGTCTTGAGCACTACTTTCTCCGCTGTTTTGGGCTGAGTCGATCGAGTTGTGCGAGGTGATTGAGCTTTTCGCCGATTTTCAGCTCCAGGCCACGGGGCACTGGCTGATACAGCGGCAGCGGTTCAAGCTCATCGGGGAAGTAGTCTTCGCCGGCGGCATAAGCGTCCGGCTCGTCATGGGCGTAGCGGTATTCATCGCCATAACCCAGTTGCTTCATCAGCTTGGTCGGCGCATTGCGCAGGTGCATCGGCACCTCAAGGGAGCCGTATTCGGCGGCCGCACGCAGCGCCGATTTGAAGCCCATGTACACCGCGTTACTTTTGGGTGCACAGGCCAGGTAGGTGATGGCCTGGGCCACCGCCAACTCGCCTTCCGGGCTGCCGAGGCGCTCCTGCACGTCCCACGCCGCCAGGCACAGGCTCAGTGCACGCGGGTCGGCGTTGCCGATGTCTTCGCTGGCCATGCGCACCACGCGACGGGCCAGGTACAGCGGGTCGCAACCGCCGTCGATCATGCGCGCAAACCAGTACAGCGCGCCGTCGGGGTTGGAACCACGCACGGATTTGTGCAGCGCCGAGATCTGGTCATAGAAGGCTTCGCCGCCCTTGTCGAAACGGCGGCGGGTGTCGCCCAGCAGGCTTTGCAGCAGGTCGACACCGATCTCGCTGCCGTCTTCCGCCAGGTCGGAGGCGTTTTCCAGCAGGTTGAGGAAGCGCCGCCCATCGCCATCGGCGGCGGTCAGCAGAATCTTGAAGCCTTCGTCGCTGACGCTCAGCTGGCGCTTGCCCAAGCCCTTGTCTTCGCTCAAGGCGCGGTGCAACAGCTTTTGCATCGCCGCTTCGTCCAGGCTCTTGAGCACATAGACCCGCGCCCGCGAGAGCAAGGCGTTGTTCAATTCGAACGAAGGGTTTTCGGTGGTGGCGCCGATAAAGATCAGCGTGCCGTCTTCCACATAGGGCAGGAACGCATCCTGCTGCGACTTGTTGAAGCGATGCACTTCATCGACGAACAAGATGGTGCGCTTGCCGTATTGCCCGGCCTGCTGCTTGGCCACCTCGACCGCCTGGCGGATCTCCTTGACCCCGGCAAGTACCGCCGAGACCGTTTCGAAGTGTGCATCCGAGACTTTCGCCAACAGGCGCGCCAGGGTGGTTTTACCCACCCCGGGCGGGCCCCAGAAAATCATCGAGTGCAGCGCACCTTGCTCCAGGGCTTCGCGCAAAGGCTTGCCGCGAGCGAGCAGGTGCTCCTGGCCGACGTACTCATCCAGGTTGGTCGAGCGCAAGCGCGCAGCCAGGGGCTGGGCAATCGGGTCACTGCGAAACAGGTCCATGGGCAGCGTTTTACTCCTGGATCACGTCGGCACCCTTGGGGATGTCGAACTTGAACGTGGAGGCGGCCACCGGCTGGTTGGCCTTGACCCCGGAGAACAGGATATCGGTGCGCTGGCCGACGCTGTCGATCAGGCGCATGTTGTTGATCACGCCATTGCCGAACGACAGGGACAGGGTGTCAAACAGCGTGTCCTTGGATTTCGGCTTGAGGGTGAACTCGATCACGTTGCTGGTTTGCTTGGAGGTGATCTCGAAGCTGTCGCTGATCTTCGACACATCGCCCGACAGCAACAGCGCCGGGGTCTGGTTCAGGCGCGGGTCGAGCTTCTTGATGGTCACCTGCTCCAGGTCCGGGTCCCACAGAGTGACCTTCTGGCCGTCGGAGACGATGGTCTGCTCGTTCGGCGCGTCGGTCTTCCAGAAGAACAGGCCAGGGCGCTGCACGGCCATTTCACCGGCGGTTTCCTGCAACTGGGTGCCGCCGCCGTCCAGGGTCAGCTGGGAGAAGCGCGCGGTCAGGGTCTTGGATTTGTCCAACAGGTTGGTCAGGCTGGCGACGGAGGCCGGGTCAGCGTGAGCCGAAACAGCAGTCAGGGCCAGTGCCGGCAACAACAGCATGCGGATAAGGCGCATGGGAGTCCTCATTGAGTCGTAAGGGCGTGCCGCGTGCTGCCACGCGGCACGGGGTCAGTCGCGCATCTGCCCGGGGGCGATGACTTCACGCGAGCCGTTGGTGTTCATGGCCGTCACGACGCCGGCCATTTCCATGGCTTCGATCATGCGGGCGGCGCGGTTGTAGCCGATTTTCAGCTTACGCTGCACCGCAGAAATCGACGCACGGCGGCTTTCGAGCACAAAGGCCACGGCTTCGTCGTACAGGGCATCGGTTTCCGCATCGTCGTCACCGCCACCGCCGCCATTTTCGAAGCCGCTGCCGGCTTCTTCGACGCCGTTGAGGATGTCGTCGTTGTACTCGGGGGCACCGCGCAGTTTCCAGGCTTCCACCACACGGTGTACTTCATCATCGGAGACAAAGGCGCCATGTACACGGATCGGCAGGCTGGTACCTGGTGGCATGTAGAGCATGTCACCGTGGCCCAGCAGCTGCTCGGCGCCGCCCTGGTCGATGATGGTCCGCGAGTCGATCTTGCTCGACACCTGGAACGCCATGCGCGTCGGAATGTTGGCCTTGATCAGACCGGTGATCACATCCACCGACGGCCGCTGGGTGGCGAGGATCAAGTGGATACCGGCCGCACGGGCCTTCTGGGCGATACGGGCGATGAGTTCTTCAACTTTCTTGCCGACGATCATCATCATGTCGGCGAATTCGTCCACCACCACCACGATGGTCGGCAGCTTGGTCAGCTTCGGTGCTTCGTCGTGAATGCTTTCGCGCTTGTACAACGGGTCATCAATGGTCTCGCCACGATCGTGGGCTTCCTTGATCTTGGCGTTGAAGCCCGCCAGGTTGCGCACGCCCATCTTCGCCATCAATTTGTAGCGGCGCTCCATCTCGGCCACGCTCCAGCGCAGGGCGTTGGCGGCGTCCTTCATGTCGGTGACGACCGGGCACAACAGGTGCGGGATGCCTTCGTAGATCGACAGTTCCAACATTTTCGGGTCGATCATGATCAGTTTGGCGTCGTCCGGGCCGGACTTGAACAGGATCGACAGGATCATCGCGTTCACGCCCACCGACTTACCGGAACCGGTGGTACCGGCCACCAGCAAGTGCGGCATTTTCGCCAGATCGGTGATCACCGGCTTGCCGCCGATGTCGTGGCCCAGGGCCAGGGTGACCGGCGACTTGAAGTTGTCGTACTCGGGCGTCGACAGCACTTCGGAGAAACGCACGATCTGGCGGTCTTCGTTGGGAATCTCGATGCCCACAGTGGTCTTGCCGGGGATCACTTCCACCACGCGCACACTGGTCACGGCCAGGGAGCGGGCCAGGTCTTTTGCCAGATTGGAGATGCGGCTGACCTTGACGCCCGCGGCCGGCTGGATTTCGTAACGGGTGATGACGGGGCCGGGGTGGATCGAGTCCACGGTCACTTCGACGCCGAATTCCTTCAGTTTGATTTCCAGCAGGTGGCCAACGGCAGCCAGCGACTCTGGGGAATAGTTGAGTTGTTTCTTTTCGGCCGGGTCGAGAATCGAGATCGGCGGCAAGGTGCCTTCGACGGCGCTGTCGACAAACAGCGGCGCCTGTTTCTCTTTCTGCACACGGGCACTTGGCTCGGGGGCCTTGGGCGGTGCGGGCGCGATCACTGGCGGCACCTGCTTCTCGCGGTCCGACATGTGCTTGCTCAGGGCCTGCTCGCGTTCGATCAGGCGCTCCTTGACCTTGGCCTGCTCACGGCGGTCCGGCGTGCTCGGGGCCACCACTTCGTTGACGCGGGTGTCCACTTCACGCAGTTGCGCGACCATGCGCTTGCGGTCGACCCGCGCCGCCCACCAGCGGTTGGCAGCGCCCTGGAACAGCTCCAGCAGGTCGAGGGTGATCTTGCCGGTCACGTCCATCACCTTGAACCACGACAGGTCGGTGAACACGGTCAGGCCAAAGAGGAACAGGGCGATAAACATCAACGTGCTGCCCTGGATGTTCAGGGTCTTGCGCGCCAGGTCGCCCAGGCTTTCGCCCAGCGCACCACCGGCGCCCGCCGGCAGGCCGGTGGGTGCATGGAAATGGATATGGGCCAGGGCCGCGCCAGACAGCACCAGGAACACCAGGCCGATCAGCCGCCAGGAAAACAGCCAGCCGCTCCACTGCCACGGCTCGTGGCGCTGGCGGAAGATCTGCCAGGTCTTGATCGCCAGCAGCAAGGGGAAGATGTACGCGAAGTAACCCAACACCATGAACAGGATGTCGGCGCTGTAGGAACCGGCGGGGCCGCCAAAGTTCTGTACGTCGTCGATCTTGCTGTTGTGGCTCCAGCCCGGATCGTCCTTGCCATAGGTGAGCAAGGCCATCATCAGGAACAGGCACAGGGCGCCGATCGCGATCAGCGCACCTTCCTTGAGGCGGTAGTGCAGGTGCTGGCGCCAGGCCGGCACGACTGCTGCTTTAGGTGTTGCGGCGGATTTCTTCAAAACGGGTCTTTTCCTGCGCTTTTAGCGCGTCCATCTATTGAATGACTGCAACCACTGCCCAATCCGAGCAGCTGAAAAATAAACGAACGTCGTTGATTCTACGTTTAACACTGGGAGATGAAGCGGTGAAACGGCGATAACGCCACAGTGCCCGCATTGTACGGGTTTGTGCCTCCGTTGCCACGCCCTTGCCCTTCCCTCGGCAGCATAGACAATTCAAGTGTTGCAACATGTTCAATTTGAGCATGCATTGTCTTTGCTGACAAAGGCTTATGGGCTGTTTTTACCAAACAAGGCAAGCTTGGCAAATGGCCTTCATGGTGTAACCCCGGTTACGACCACATCCCCGGCAGAGAGTTGCAGAAACACCCGCTCACGCTAATCCTGACTTGCGCCCGATTCGGGCTGGCCCTGAGGCGCTCTGTCGACAATAATCACCCTCTCTCGCGGCAGGTGCCGCTCCCCTCCCCTTCCGTAAGCCTGGATGCCATGCTGACCTGGTTGCAACGTGACTCCCTGACCTTCCCGCCGCTGGCCAAGGCCATGCGCGAACCCAATGGCCTGCTGGCTGCCGGTGGCGACCTGTCAGCCGAACGCCTGGTGCAGGCGTACCGTCACGGCTGCTTCCCGTGGTTCTCGGACGGCCAGCCGATCCTCTGGTGGTCGCCAGATCCTCGTACGGTGATCTTCCCCGAAGAACTGCATGTCTCCCGCAGCCTCGGCAAACTGTTGCGTCAACAACGCTATACCGTGACCTTTGACCAGGACTTCGCCGCCGTCATCCAGGCCTGCGCCGCGCCCCGCGCCTATGCCGATAGCACCTGGATCACTGAAGGCATCCAGGACGCGTACCTGGCGCTGCATCAGCGCGGTTACGCGCATTCCGTCGAAGTGTGGGACGAGGGCAGACTGGTGGGCGGGCTATACGGCCTGGCAATGGGCCAATTGTTCTTTGGCGAATCCATGTTCAGCCGTGCCGACAACGCCTCGAAATTCGGCTTCGCTACCCTGACCCGGCAGTTGCAGGCCTGGGGCTTTGTGCTGATCGACTGCCAGATGCCCAACGACCACCTGCACAGCCTGGGCGCCCGCGCCATCCCGCGCAGCGACTTTGCTCAGTACCTGCACGACCACTTGGACCAACCCAATGGCGGGCCCTGGGTTTCCTAGGCGACTTTCGCGCACGTGGCTTACACTTGTTTCAAAGCTTATCCCGAGGGTTGATCATGACCGAGCTGGCACGCTTGAAGTTTTATGCCACTCAAGCCCACTCTTGCAGCTACCTGCCCGACGAGCAGGCCACCACGCTGTTCCTCGACCCCAGCCAGCCGATGGACGTGCACGTGTACGCCGACCTGTCGGAAATGGGCTTTCGGCGCAGCGGCGACCATCTGTACCGCCCCCATTGCCAGAACTGCAATGCCTGCGTACCGGCGCGCATTCCTGTCGCGCAATTTCTGCCGGACCGTAACCAGAAGCGCATTCTCAAGCGCAATGCCGACCTGACGGTGACCGCCACCAAGCCACACTACAGTGAAGAGTATTTCGACCTTTACCAACGCTACATCGAACAGCGCCATGCTGACGGCGATATGTTTCCGCCCAGCCGCGACCAGTTTTCGACCTTCCTGGTGCGCGACCTGCCCTTCTCGCGCTTCTACGAGTTCCGCCTCGACGGACGGCTGGTGGCCGTCGCCGTGACCGATTTGCTGCCCAACGGGCTGTCGGCGGTGTACACCTTCTACGAGCCCGCCGAAGAACGCCGCAGCCTGGGGCGCTTTGCGATCCTGTGGCAAATCGGTGAAGCCCTGCGCCTGGAGCTGGAGGCGGTGTACCTGGGTTACTGGATCAAAAACTGCAAAAAGATGAACTACAAGACCCAATATCGCCCCATAGAACTGCTGATTAATCAAAGATGGGTCACGCTTAACTAGAACCCCTTGGCTTAAACACCCTTTTTCGGGCACAATGCACGCCGCTTTTGCCTGGCGCAGTTGCACCGGGCCATTCACTGGATACCGAGGGCTTTACTGCATGTCGAAAGAAGACAGCTTCGAAATGGAAGGCACTGTCGTCGACACCCTGCCCAACACCATGTTTCGTGTGGAGTTGGAAAATGGGCACGTCGTAACCGCGCATATCTCCGGCAAGATGCGCAAGAACTACATTCGTATTCTTACCGGTGACAAAGTGCGCGTCGAGCTGACGCCCTATGACTTGAGCAAAGGGCGCATCACTTACCGCGCTCGCTAAGCAAGTCAATACAAAACGCCCGGTTATGCCGGGCGTTTTTGTGTGTGCGTTATTTACCGAACACCACAGATTTCCTGTGGGAGCTGGCTTTTGTGGGAGCGGGCTTGCTCGCGAAGGCGGCGGATCAGCCGATAAATTTGCTGGCTGACACTCCGCATTCGCGAGCAAGCCCGCTCCCACATTTGATCCTCTACACATGAACGTTAGTGTCCAGCCTGGTATGGCACGCAGCAAAAAGGCGCCTTTCGGCGCCTTTTGCTGTGTTGCGATCAGCGATCAGGCCATTTCAGCCGTGGTCTCGAACTCGAAGGTCAGCTCGCCATCCTTCAGATCGATATGCACCACGCCACCATGGTCGGAAAGCTCGCCGAACAGGATCTCTTCGGCCAATGGCCGTTTGATCTTGTCCTGGATCAGACGCGCCATCGGGCGTGCGCCCATTGCCGCGTCGTAGCCGCCTTCGGCGATCCAACTGCGCGCCGCTTCCGTGACATCCAGCTGCACGCGCTTGTCTTCCAACTGCGCTTGAAGCTCGGTAAGGAACTTGTCCACCACGCTTTTGATGACCTCATGGCTGAGGCGACCAAACTGGATAATGGTGTCCAGGCGGTTGCGGAACTCCGGCGTAAAGCTCTTCTTGATCACTTCCATCGCATCGGAAGAGTGATCCTGATGGCTGAAGCCGATCGAGGCCCGCGCGGCGGTTTCGGCACCGGCGTTGGTGGTCATGATCACGATCACGTTGCGGAAATCCGCCTTGCGCCCGTTGTTGTCGGTCAGGGTCCCGTGATCCATCACCTGCAACAGCAGGTTGAAGACTTCCGGGTGAGCCTTCTCGATTTCATCGAGCAGCAATACGCAATGCGGTTGCTTGGTGATCGCTTCGGTCAGCAGACCGCCCTGGTCGAACCCGACATAGCCCGGAGGCGCGCCGATCAGGCGCGACACGGTGTGACGCTCCATGTATTCGGACATGTCGAAACGCACCAGCTCGATCCCCATGGCCTTGGCCAACTGCCGCGCCGCTTCGGTCTTGCCGACGCCGGTCGGGCCGGCGAACAGGAACGAACCGACTGGCTTGTCCGGCGACTTGAGGCCCGCACGGGACAGCTTGATCGCCGTGGACAGCGCGTCGATGGCCGCATCCTGGCCAAACACGGTGAGCTTGAGGTCGCGCTCCAGGTTACGCAGCAGCT
Organism: Pseudomonas sp. KBW05; assembly: GCF_003852405.1. GTDB lineage: Bacteria > Pseudomonadota > Gammaproteobacteria > Pseudomonadales > Pseudomonadaceae > Aquipseudomonas. The sequence continues at coordinate 51,551 of NZ_QAJM01000023.1, read as the reverse complement.
CCTTATCGGAACTGTTGACGTGTTTAGGCGGAATCCGCGCGATCTTCGCGACGATGTCCTCGACCTGAGGCACATCGATGCGCTTCACACGTTTCTCGACCGGCTGCAGGCGCTGATAGGCGCCGGCCTCGTCGATCACGTCGATGGCCTTGTCCGGCATGTGCCGATCATTGATGTAGCGTGACGCCAGCTCGGCCGCCGCACGCAGGGCCTCATCGGTGTACTCGATGCCATGGTGCGCTTCGAAACGCCCCTTGAGCCCGCGCAGGATGCCGATGGTGTCTTCAACCGAAGGCTCGGACACGTCGACTTTCTGGAAGCGACGCGCCAGGGCGCGGTCTTTTTCGAAGATGCCGCGAAATTCCTGGAACGTGGTCGAGCCGATGCAACGGATATCACCCGATGACAGCAACGGCTTGAGCAGGTTGGAGGCATCCATCACCCCACCAGACGCCGCACCGGCACCAATGATGGTGTGGATTTCGTCGATGAACAGGATCGCCTGCGGGCGTTTTTTCAGCTCGCCGAGCAACGCCTTGAAGCGCTTCTCGAAATCGCCACGGTACTTGGTCCCGGCGAGCAACGCGCCCAGGTCCAGGGAGTAGACGACACTGTTGGCCAGCAGATCCGGCACCTGGTTATCCACGATGCGCTTGGCCAGGCCTTCGGCAATTGCGGTTTTGCCCACGCCCGCCTCACCCACCAGCAACGGGTTGTTCTTGCGACGACGTGCAAGGATCTGCGCTACGCGCTCAACTTCAAGCTCGCGCCCCACCAGCGGATCGATCCGCCCCTGGCGCGCCAGTTCATTGAGGTTGCTGGCATAGGCATCCAATGGATTGCCCGAAGAAGAAGACTCACCGCCCTCGTCGTCCTGCATATCCTGCTCACCCTCGGAATGATCGCCGTGCCCAGGCACCTTGGAGATACCGTGGGCGATGTAGTTGACGACATCTATACGGGCAACGCTCTGCTGCTTGAGCAGGAACACTGCCTGGCTTTCCTGTTCGCTGAAGATCGCCACAAGCACATTGGCGCCTGTGACTTCACGCTTGCCGGAGCTCTGCACATGGAACACGGCACGCTGAAGCACCCGCTGGAAGCCCAGGGTTGGCTGGGTTTCACGGTCTTCATCGTGGACTGGAATAAGTGGCGTTGTGGAGTCGATAAACTCCTGCAGGTCATGCTTGAGTTTGTCGAGGTTGGCGCCGCACGCACGCAAGACGGTGGCGGCAGCTTCGTTATCCAAAAGTGCCAGCAGCAGGTGTTCGACGGTCATGAATTCATGACGCTTCGAACGGGCCTCCTTGAAGGCAAGATTGAGGGTGACTTCGAGCTCGCGGTTTAACATAGCTTCACCTCATACCCAAGTGGTCGGCGTTAACCGTCCTTCTCGATTTCACAGAGTAGCGGATGCTGGCTTTCCCTGGCGTACTGGTTGACCTGCATGGCCTTTGTCTCGGCGATGTCGCGGGTAAACACTCCACATACTGCCCGTCCTTCTGTATGAACGGCCAGCATTACCTTGGTCGCCAACTCGCGGTTCAGGTTAAAAAACACCTCGAGCACTTCGACGACGAAATCCATCGGTGTGTAGTCATCATTGAACAAAACCACCTTGTACATCGGCGGCGCCTGTAGAGCAGGTTTGGCCTCTTGAACAGCAATGCCTGCAGAACCGTCGTCATCGTGTTCCTGATCCGGGCGATCCTGATTGAATGTTAGTCGAATCTGGCTGTTTGCATGCATGGAAAGAAAGGTTCGTCAGTGGTTCAAATACAGTGGTGGGGGCGACCTGTCAGAATTTCAACTCTGACTGACTGGTCGCCTTGACTATCGGCAAATCAGTGTTACAACCAATAGAACCCACATTGGGGAAAAAAGGTCCGCGCAGTCAACCTTATTTATTCGGGTTAGGACGGATAAACTGGATGATACTCCAGTGATGGAGTCTGGTGCAGAGGGATATGGAGATGGCTAGTGGTAAGGTCAAGTGGTTCAACAATGCCAAAGGCTACGGCTTCATCAATGAAGATGGTAAAACCGAAGACTTGTTTGCGCATTACTCAGCGATCCAAATGGAAGGATACAAGACGCTGAAAGCGGGGCAACCCGTGAATTTCGATATTATTCAAGGACCCAAAGGGCTGCACGCGGTGGCAATCACGAACGCCACACAACTGCAACCTGACGATCACGCACCTTCGCACGCTCACAAAGAAAAGAAACAAACGGCTTGATCCGCCGATAAGCGAGAACGTTGCGATAAAAAAGGCCACTCCAACTAACCAGGGGTGGCCTTTTTTTGTACTGCCTTTACATATGCGAGATCAGCGCGTCACCAAAGCCGGACGATGACACCAATTTCGCGCCATCCATCAAGCGCTCGAAGTCATAGGTCACGGTTTTGGCCGAGATGGCACCATTGGTGCCTTTGATGATCAGGTCGGCAGCTTCGGTCCAACCCATGTGGCGCAGCATCATCTCCGCCGACAAAATCAGCGAGCCAGGGTTGACCTGGTCCTTGCCTGCATATTTCGGCGCAGTCCCGTGGGTTGCCTCGAACATTGCCACGGTATCCGACAGGTTGGCCCCCGGCGCAATACCAATACCGCCCACCTCTGCCGCCAAGGCGTCGGACAGGTAGTCACCGTTGAGGTTGAGGGTGGCGATCACATCGTACTCAGCCGGGCGCAGCAGGATCTGCTGGAGCATGGCGTCAGCGATAGCATCTTTGACCACGACATTCTTGCCAGTCTTCGGGTTCTTGAATTGCATCCACGGGCCGCCATCGAGCAGGGTCGCGCCGAACTCTTCAGCCGCCACTTCGTAGGCCCACTCCTTGAAGGCACCCTCGGTGAACTTCATGATGTTGCCTTTGTGCACGATGGTCAGCGAATCGCGGTCGTTATCCACTACATATTGCAGGGCTTTACGCGCGAGACGCTTGGTCCCTTCTTTAGAAACCGGCTTCACGCCAATCCCGCAATCCTGGTCAAACCGAATTTTGGTAACGCCCATTTCCTCCTTGAGGAACTTGATCACCTTGATGGCTTCCGGCGAACCAGCCTTCCATTCGATGCCGGCGTAAATATCTTCGGAGTTCTCGCGGAAGATGGTCATGTCCACATCCCCCGGTTTTTTCACCGGGCTCGGCACACCTTCGAACCAGCGCACCGGGCGCAGGCAGACATACAGGTCGAGCTGTTGGCGCAGGGCCACGTTCAGCGAACGGATGCCGCCACCCACCGGCGTGGTCAGCGGACCCTTGATGGAAACCACGTAGTCCTTGACCGCATCCAGGGTCTCCTGGGGCAGCCAGGTGTCCTGGTCGTAGACTTGAGTGGCCTTTTCGCCGGCATACACCTCCATCCACGAGATCTTGCGCTTGCCGCCGTAGGCCTTTTCAACAGCAGCGTCGACCACCTTGATCATCACCGGGCTGATGTCGACGCCGATACCGTCACCTTCAATGTAAGGGATGATCGGTTGGTCAGGAACATTGAGAGAATGGTCTGCATTGACGGTGATTTTGTCGCCGACGGCTGGAACCTGAATCTTCTTGTATCCCATGCTGAACTCCATCTATGGATTGAACATCTGGCTGCGTTCGAGCCTACTCCAGATAAATGACGACTGAAACCTCGCGCCATGCTCATTTGCATCGAAAACAGCATATTTAGTCGCCTACAAGCCTGAAATCAAAGGCAAAATCGCCAATCCTGAGCACATCGTGCGACTTTGGGCGTAACCCGGTACCTGCGACCTTTAGACCAATGGACGACACACCTTTTGTATGAAGGCTCGGCGTAAGCATAGCGACCTATGTATAATGCCGCCGCTGACCCAAGAGTCACGACAGCTGACCGCTCTGGAACAGGTGCCTTCAGCTACAAAGCCGGACTATTACAATAGTCCACCCGCTTGACGCTCGACTGATGCAACCCAACATCACCGCGAAGAAACCTCGACATTTCGCTCATGGATGACTTTGAACGAACGCGCTCCACCCGGCGCATCTCGAGTTTCTGCGCACGCTTTCAGCAAAGAAGAGAGTTAATCCGAATATGCCCACCCGCTCGAAGATCATCTACACCTTCACCGACGAAGCCCCGGCCCTCGCCACCTATTCACTGCTGCCTATCGTAGAGGCCTTCACCGCTTCCGCTGATATTGCCGTGGAAACCCGCGACATCTCCCTCGCCGCGCGCATCCTCGCAAGCTTCCCCGAGCAACTGGGCGCCAAGGCCATCCCGGACCACCTCGCCGAACTGGGCGACCTGGCCGTTACGCCTGAAGCCAACATCATCAAGCTGCCTAACATCAGCGCCTCGACGCCGCAGCTGCAAGCCGCGATCAAGGAACTGCAGGCCCAGGGCTACGCCCTGCCGGACTACCCGGAAACCGTAACCACCGACGCGGAAAAAGAAACCCGTGCACGTTACGACAAGGTCAAGGGCAGCGCCGTGAACCCGGTACTGCGCGAAGGCAACTCCGACCGCCGCGCACCGCTGTCGGTCAAGAACTACGCACGCAAGCACCCGCACAAGATGGGCGCCTGGGCTACCGACTCCAAGTCGCACATCGCACACATGAACAACGGCGACTTCTACGGCAGCGAAAAAGCCGTACAGATCGAAGCCGCTGACGCCGTGAAGATCGAACTGATCGCCCAGGACGGCACCGCCACTGTCCTGAAGGAAAAGACTTCGGTACAGGCCGGCGAGATCATCGACAGCGCCGTACTGAGCAAGAAAGCCCTGCGCAGCTTCATCGCCGCCGAAATCGAAGACGCCAAGAAACAAGGCGTGCTGCTGTCGGTCCACCTGAAAGCCACCATGATGAAGGTCTCCGACCCGATCATGTTCGGCCAGATCGTTGCCGAGTTCTATAAAGACGCCCTGGCCAAGCACGCTGTCGTGCTGGAGCAGATCGGCTTCAACCTGAACAACGGCATCGGCGACCTGTACGCTCGCATCAAGGCCCTGCCGGCCGACCAGCAAGCGCAGATCGAAGCTGACATCCAGGCGGTCTACGCCGCTCGCCCTTCCCTGGCGATGGTCAACTCCGACAAAGGCATCACCAACCTGCACGTGCCGAGCGACGTCATCGTCGACGCCTCGATGCCAGCCATGATCCGTGACTCCGGCAAGATGTGGGGCACCGACGGCCAGCTGCACGACACCAAGGCCGTGATCCCGGATCGCTGCTACGCCACCATCTACCAAGCCGTCATCGAAGACTGCAAGGCCAATGGGGCGTTCGACCCAACCACCATGGGCAGCGTGCCAAACGTTGGCTTGATGGCGAAGAAAGCCGAAGAGTACGGTTCCCACGACAAGACCTTCCAGATCAAGGCTGACGGCGTAGTCCGCGTCACCGACAGCCAGGGCAACCTGCTGATGGAACAAGCAGTCGAAGCCGGCGACATCTTCCGCATGTGCCAGACCAAAGACGCGCCGATCCAGGACTGGGTCAAACTGGCCGTCAACCGCGCCCGCGCCAGCAACACCCCAGCCATCTTCTGGCTGGACCCTAAGCGTGCGCACGACGGCGTCGTGGTCGAGAAAGTTCAGGCCTACCTGAAAGACCACAACACCGAAGGCCTGGACATCCGCATCATGGCCCCGGTCGATGCCATGAAGTTCACCCTGGAGCGCACCCGCAAGGGCCTGGACACCATCTCGGTGACCGGCAACGTACTGCGCGATTACCTGACCGACCTGTTCCCGATCATGGAACTGGGCACCAGCGCCAAGATGCTGTCCATCGTGCCGCTGATGAACGGCGGTGGCCTGTTCGAAACCGGCGCCGGCGGTTCGGCGCCGAAACACGTGCAGCAGCTGGTGGAAGAAAACTTCCTGCGCTGGGATTCCCTGGGCGAGTTCCTGGCCCTGGCGGCCTCCCTCGAGCATTTGGGTGTGACATACAACAACCCGAAAGCCCTGGTCCTGTCCAAGACCCTGGACCAGGCCACTGGCCAGTTCCTCGACAACAACAAGTCGCCATCGCGCAAAGTCGGCAACATCGACAACCGCGGCAGCCACTTCTACCTGGCGCTGTACTGGGCACAAGCCCTGGCTGCCCAGACTGAAGACACTGCACTGCAAGCGCAGTTCGGCGAACTGGCCGAAACCCTGACCGCGAACGAAGCGACCATCGTTGCCGAGCTCAACGCCGTACAGGGCAAGCCAGTGGACATCGGCGGCTACTACGCGCCGAGCCCAGAGCTGACCAGCAAGGCCATGCGCCCAAGCAACACCCTCAATGCGGCGATTGCCAAGTTGAAGTAAGGTTGTAAGGTGACATCACAAACCCCGGCCTGGTGCCGGGGTTTGTGTTTTCAGACCACCACAAGGGCAGCGTTATCTCGAAAGACTCTAATGAACTGTTAGCTTTAACAGGTTACCCGACATCCCCCAGAGACCATTCTGCTAATGCGGCTAATGCCCGCAGAACAGGAGACTCTCAAATGTTGCGCACCTATATCTCAGCACTCTCATATGTTTTCTTGTTTGCAGCGCTGCCACTGGCGAATGCCGGTCAAAATATCCAGATGACCTATTACCTCCACGCAGATTTCACCTGCAAAAATGGCATCACAACACCCGGGTACAGCGTCTATGTGGTTGGATCGCTCCCCGAGATCGGAAAATGGGACCCCGCTAAAGCCGTCTTACTCTCCCCTTCGAATTACCCGACCTGGACCGGCTCGGCGGGATTTGCAAATGTTAAGCTCAATGAAAAAGTGGAATGGAAGTGCATTATCCGCAATGAGAAGAACGCCTCAGATGTTCAAAAGTGGCAACCCGACCCGAACAACGAGGCAATATTGATATTCTCCCCAACAGTGCAAACCACTGGCACATTCTAAGCCGTTAGATATTGTCAGGCGTATCATGCGGACACGCTGCACACCCATCCGCACCTGAGACTCGCTTATGACCTGGCTACCCCACATCACCGTCGCCACCATCGTCGAAGACAACGGCCGCTTCCTTATGGTCGAAGAACTGAAAAACGGCCGCGCCGTGCTCAACCAGCCCGCCGGGCACCTTGACCCGCATGAAACCCTCACCGAAGCCGCCGTGCGCGAAACCCTCGAAGAAACCGGCTGGGACGTCGAAGCCACCGGCATCGTCGGCATTTACCTCTACACCGCCCCCAGCAACGGCGTGACTTATCAAAGAGTCTGCTTCATCGCCAAGGCGCTGAAACACCACCCGGACTATCAACTCGACGAAGGCATCCTCCGCGCCCGCTGGCTGACCCGCGACGAACTGCTGGCCGTGCGCGAAGACTGGCGCAGCGAGCTGATCATCCGCTGTATCGATGATTATTTGGCCGGCCAGCACCACAGCCTCGAATTGATCCGCCCTTCTCTTTAGCCTTGAAGGCCCGAGCCTGATAGAATCGCGTCCTTTTTCAAGACACCCGTTGAAACCCTATGCGTGATCCAGCCCCTTCTGACACACAAAAGAAGCGCGTCATCGTCGGCATGTCCGGCGGCGTGGATTCTTCCGTTTCCGCCGTTCTGCTCATGGAGCAGGGTTATGAGGTGGAAGGCCTGTTCATGAAGAACTGGGAAGAAGACGATGGAACGGAATATTGCACCGCCATGGACGACCTGGCGGACGCCCAGGCCGTGTGCGACAAGATCGGCATCAAGCTGCACACCGCCAACTTCGCCGCCGAGTACTGGGACAACGTGTTCGAGCACTTCCTGGCCGAGTACAAGGCTGGCCGCACGCCGAACCCGGACATCCTGTGCAACCGTGAGATCAAGTTCAAGGCGTTCCTTGACTACGCCATGATGCTAGGCGCCGACCTGATCGCCACCGGCCACTACGTGCGCCGCCGCGACATCGATGGCCGCACCGAACTGCTTAAAGGCCTGGACCCGAACAAGGACCAGAGCTACTTCCTGCACGCCGTCGGCGGCGAACAGATCGCCAAGACCCTGTTCCCGGTGGGCGAACTGGAAAAGCCCGAAGTGCGCAAGATCGCCGAAAAGCACGGCCTGGCCACGGCCAAGAAGAAAGACTCCACCGGGATCTGCTTTATCGGCGAGCGCCGCTTCAGCGACTTCCTCAAGCAATACCTGCCGGCACAACCGGGTGAAATCAAAACCACCGACGGTGAAGTGATCGGCCGCCACCACGGCCTGATGTACCACACCATCGGCCAGCGCCAGGGCCTGGGCATCGGCGGTTTGAAAGACGCCGGTGAAGAGCCGTGGTACGTGCTGGTCAAAGACCTTGAGAACAACGAGCTGATCGTCGGCCAGGGCAACGAGCATCCGCTGTTGTTCTCCGGCGCCCTGCTGGCTTCGGAAATCTATTGGGTCAACCCGATCGACCTGAGCACCCCACGCCGCCTGACGGCCAAGGTGCGCTACCGCCAGAGCGACCAGCCCTGCACGCTGGAAAAGACCGCTACCGGCTATCGCGCCACCTTTGATGACCCGCAGCGCGCGGTCACCCCTGGCCAGTCCGTGGTGTTTTACGACGGCGAAATCTGCCTGGGCGGCGGCGTGATTGAAATCGCCGAAGCCTGGAGCCAGACGGCATGAGCCCGACCCAGGAGCAATTGACGGCGCTGGGTGGGGTTTTCCTCGCCGCCGTCCTGGTGGACAAGATCGCCAAGACCGGGCAGGTCACCGAGGCGGGCCTGACCTGCATGCTCGGCAGCCTGTTGATCCGCGACCCCAAGGACACCCTGGAAGTCTACGGCGGCGACGACATCGCCCTGCGTGAAGGCTACCGCGCGCTGATCGGCGCCCTGGAGCGCGACCCCAGCACCTTGCAGCGCGAGCCATTGCGCTACGCCCTGTCGATGCTTGGCCTGGAACGACAACTGGCCAAGCGCGAGGACATGCTGGAAGTCATCGGCAAGCGCTTGCCACAGATTCAATCCCAGGTGGAACACTTCGGCCCGGCCCACGAAAATGTGATCGCCGCCTGCGGTGCACTTTACCAAGACACCTTGAGCACCTTGCGCCAGCGGATCCAGGTCCACGGCGACATGCGCAACCTGCAACAACCAAACAACGCCTCGAAAATCCGCGCCCTGCTCCTGGCCGGTATTCGTTCGGCGCGGTTGTGGCGGCAGTTGGGCGGTCATCGTTGGCAGTTGGTCATCAGCCGACGCAAATTGCTCAAAGAGCTTTACCCGTTGATGCGCAACGAATAAGTCGCAGCAACCGCTTTTTTTCAAGCAGTACGCGTAATACGCCGGTCAGTTGGCGACGGACCGGCGGATTTTTTCATGTATGATACGCGCCCCATTTCGTTGCCCGACTGTCCGAGAACACCCCATGCAGCTCTCTTCGCTCACTGCGGTTTCCCCTGTTGACGGCCGCTACGCCGGCAAAACCCAGGCCCTGCGCCCTATTTTCAGCGAATACGGCTTGATCCGTGCTCGTGTTCTGGTTGAAGTGCGCTGGCTCCAGCGCCTGGCCGCTCACCCCGCCATCAGCGAAGTGCCGGCGTTTTCCGCCGAAGCCAACGCTGTGCTCAACACCCTGGCGGAAAACTTCTCCCTGGAGCACGCCGAGCGTGTGAAAGAGATCGAGCGCACCACCAACCACGACGTAAAAGCCATCGAGTACCTGCTCAAAGAGCAAGCAGCCAAGCTGCCGGAACTGGCCCAGGTCAGCGAGTTCATCCACTTTGCCTGCACCAGCGAGGACATCAACAACCTGTCCCACGCCCTGATGCTGCGCGAAGGCCGTGATGACGTGATGCTGCCGCTGATGCGCCAGACCGCCAACGCCATCCGCGAACTGGCGATCCGCTTCGCCGACGTGCCGATGCTGTCGCGCACCCACGGTCAGCCGGCCTCGCCGACTACCCTGGGTAAAGAACTGGCCAACGTGGTGTACCGCCTGGAGCGCCAGATCGCTCAGGTCGCCGCCGTTCCACTGCTGGGCAAGATCAACGGCGCCGTGGGCAACTACAACGCCCACCTCTCGGCCTACCCTGAGATCGACTGGGAAGAAAACGCCCGCGCCTTCATCGAAGACGAGCTGGGCCTGGGTTTCAACCCGTACACCACGCAGATCGAGCCCCACGACTACATCGCCGAGCTGTTCGACGCCATTGCGCGTTTCAACACCATCCTGATCGACTTCGATCGCGATATCTGGGGCTACATCTCCCTGGGCTACTTCAAGCAGCGCACCATTGCCGGTGAAATCGGTTCGTCGACCATGCCGCACAAGGTCAACCCGATCGACTTCGAAAACTCCGAAGGCAACCTCGGCATCGCCAACGCCCTGTTCCAGCACCTGGCCAGCAAGTTGCCGATCTCCCGCTGGCAGCGCGACCTGACCGACTCCACCGTACTGCGCAACCTCGGCGTGGGCTTTGCTCACAGCGTGATCGCGTACGAAGCCAGCCTCAAAGGCATCAGCAAGCTGGAGCTCAACGCGCAGAAGATCGCCGCTGACCTCGACGCATGCTGGGAAGTCTTGGCCGAGCCGATCCAGACCGTGATGCGCCGCTACAACATCGAAAACCCGTACGAGAAGCTGAAAGAATTGACGCGCGGCAAGGGCATCAGCCCTGAGGCGCTGCAAACTTTCATCGACGGCCTGGACATGCCAGCCGCGGCCAAGGCCGAGCTGAAACTGCTCACCCCGGCCAACTACATCGGCAACGCTGTAGAGCAAGCCAAGCGCATCTGATCATCGCAAGACCCTTTGAGACGCCCGGCCGCGCCGGGCGTTTTTATTCCAGTCTGAAAAGTGCTTTCTTTCAATAGGTTACACATGAATCCTGACATCCCTCTTCAACTTCTGGGCGGCATCACGGCACGGGAATTCCTGCGCGACTACTGGCAGAAAAAACCGCTGCTGATCCGCCAGGCCATCCCCGATTTCGAAAGCCCGATCGACGCCGACGAACTGGCCGGCCTGGCCCTGGAAGAAGAAGTCGAGTCGCGCCTGGTGATCGAACACGGCGAACGTCCGTGGGAGCTGCGTCGCGGCCCGTTCGCCGAAGATGCGTTCGGCGCCCTGCCTGAGCGTGAGTGGACCCTGCTGGTACAAGCCGTCGACCAATTCGTGCCGGAAGTCGCCGAGCTGCTGGAACAGTTCCGCTTCCTGCCAAGCTGGCGTATCGACGACGTGATGATCAGCTTTGCCGCACCGGGCGGCAGCGTTGGCCCGCACTTCGACAACTACGATGTGTTCCTGCTGCAAGCCCAGGGCAAGCGCAACTGGAAAATCGGCCAGATGTGCAACTCCGAAAGCCCGCTGCTGCAACACGCGGACCTGCGCATCCTCGCCGAATTCGAAGAAAGCGCCGAATGGGTGCTGGAGCCGGGCGACATGCTCTACCTGCCGCCGCGCCTGGCCCACTTCGGTATCGCCGAAGACGACTGCATGACCTACTCCGTGGGCTTCCGCGCACCGAGCGCGGCCGAGGTGCTGACCCACTTCACCGACTTCCTCGCCCAGTACCTGACCGACGAAGAGCGCTACACCGACGCCGACGCCCAGCCGGTCAGCGACCCGCACCAGATCCAGAGCGACGCCCTCGACCGCCTGAAGAGCCTGCTGGCCGAGCACATGAGCGACGAGCGCATGCTGCTGACCTGGTTCGGCCAGTTCATGACCGAACCGCGCTACCCTGAACTGGTGGCGGGCGAAGAACTGGGCGAGGACGACTTCCTCGGCGCCCTGCAAGACGGCGCGATCCTGGTGCGCAACCCAAGCGCGCGCATGGCCTGGTCGGAAGTGGACGACGACGTCCTGCTGTTCGCCAGCGGCCAGAGCCGTTACCTGCCGGGCAAGCTGCGCGAACTGTTGAAGCTGATCTGCGCCGCCGACGCCCTGCACGCCGAAAACCTCGGCCCGTGGCTGGCGGACGAAGACGGCCGCGACCTGCTGTGCGAACTGGTCAAGCAAGGAAGCCTGGGGTTTGCTGATGAATAAGATTCACGTAAGTGTCGCGGACTGGCAAAAGGATATCGCCGAGATACGGCGCATTCGTGAAGCGGTGTTTATCGCTGAGCAATCGGTACCCCCAGAGCTGGAATGGGATGCAGACGACGCTGACGCAGTGCATTTCCTCGCGTTCGAAGGCGACTTTCCGATTGGCACCGCTCGCTTGTTGCCTAGCGGCGAGATCGGGCGCGTGTCGGTGCTCAAGGATTGGCGCGGGCTTAAAGTCGGCGACAAGCTGATGGAAGCGGTGATTGGCGTGGCCGAGCAGCGTGGCCAGGCCAAGCAGTTCCTGAGTGCGCAGGTGTATGCAGCGCCGTTTTATGAGCGACTGGGGTTCAAGATCGTCAGTGAGGAATTCCTGGAAGTCGGGATCCCCCATGTCGATATGGTGCGCGGGGGCTGATCCAAGACCGAGTCGCACCTTTCGCGAGCAAGCCCGCTCCCACATTCGACCGCAATCCAAAGAGTGCACTCGGTCAAATGTGGGAGCGGGCTTGCTCGCGAAGGCTATTTCAGCAGCACCACAAATGCCCTGCCCTGCCAGGGCATTTTGCCGTCTACGATTCAACTTGCACCCCGCCAGGCCGACAAACTGGCACTATCAAGCCTAAATGACTCGCAGAGATAACGGACATGTCCCTACGCACCCTGCTCACCGCCCTCCTGCTGGCCACCAGCGTCACGGCCATGGCCGACACCGAAGTGGTCAACCTGAGCAACCGCACCAGCGCCGACCTGCTGCCCGTCGCGCAGAATTTCATCGGCAAGGACGGTACCGTCAGCGCCTACGGTAACCAGCTTATTGTCAACGCTGACCCCGGCAAGATCCAGGACCTGCGCGCCCTGCTCGCGCAACTCGACACCCCGGCCAAGCGCCTGCTGATCACCGTCGACACCAACGAGAACAACCAGCAGAACAGCGGCGACAACCAGACCCGCATCATCAGCTACGGCACCGCCAGCCGCGACGGCGGCGTGCAGCAGATCCAGGCCAGCGAAGGCGTGCCTGCGCTGATCCAGGTCGGCCAGAGCGTACCGCTGACCACCACCCAACCGGACGCCTACGGCCGCCCGCAGAACCAGACCCAATACCGCAACGTGACCCAGGGCTTTTACGTGACCGCCAGCGTCACCGGCGAGACCGTTCACCTGGCCATCAGTACCAACCGTGACCGCATGAGCCAGGAACGTCCCGATGTAGTGAACGTGCAAAGCACCGACACAACCGTCAGCGGCCGCCTGGGCGAATGGATCCCCTTGGCCGGCATCAACCGCGAGACCCAGGCCGATAAATCCTCTGGAACCCGCACCTACTCTACTCAGGGCCGTGATGACCTGACTTTGCGGGTCAAGGTCGACACCCTGAACTGAAGCACCAAAAACTGACTGATGAGTCGTCTTAGACTAAAGATGTAGTGCATGAAAATAAGCACTACAAAACATTTGACGAGCCAAAAAAGCATGGGCATGATGGCCTCGCTCCCGCTAATCAGGGGCCCTGGCAAGGGCCTTCGGATCGCGCTCCAAGCTACCCAACCGAGCCGATTCGTGTCTGTACCGCCCACAAGGTGTGTTTGACGAGGTTGCGACTGGAACGAAGTTGTCCCGAGGGACGGAAGCTAACCAGGTAACCCGGCTACACACTGATGGATCGTACAAAGGCCCACGACGCCCGAAGACTGCCCGCAGTTTGCCCCTACCTGCTCAACTCCTCCTCTCGCCATTCGTTCATCCCGTCGCATTCCCCGCCAAACCCGACATGACCGCCTAAGCTTCTGGTCAGCGAGCAGCCCTGCCTATGCATTGAATGCACGGCTGGAAAACGGATCTTCCCAAACTGTTTTTTCACAAGAAGACGCGACGAGGTTTACTCCCATGGCACTGACACGCGAACAGCAAATTGCAGCCCTCGAGAAAGACTGGGCTGAAAACCCACGCTGGAAAGGCGTGACCCGCGCTTATTCCGCTGCTGACGTCGTCCGCCTGCGTGGCTCGGTTCAACCGGAGCACACCTTTGCAAAACTCGGCGCCGAGAAGCTGTGGAACCTGGTGACCCAAGGTGCCAAGCCGTCCTTCCGTCCCGACAAAGATTTCGTCAACTGCATGGGCGCCCTCACTGGCGGCCAGGCAGTGCAACAGGTAAAAGCCGGTATCCAGGCGATCTACCTGTCCGGCTGGCAAGTGGCAGCGGACAACAACTCCGCTGAATCCATGTACCCCGACCAATCGCTGTACCCGGTGGATTCGGTTCCAACCGTGGTCAAGCGCATCAACAACTCGTTCCGTCGTGCCGACCAGATCCAGTGGAAAGCCGGCAAAAACCCAGGCGACGCTGGTTACATCGACTACTTCGCGCCAATCGTGGCTGACGCCGAGGCTGGTTTCGGCGGCGTACTCAACGCCTACGAGCTGATGAAGAGCATGATCGAGGCAGGCGCTGCCGGCGTGCACTTCGAAGACCAACTGGCTTCGGTGAAGAAATGCGGCCACATGGGCGGCAAAGTACTGGTGCCAACCCAGGAAGCCGTACAGAAGCTCACCGCTGCACGCTTGGCGGCTGACGTTGCCGGTACACCGACAATCATCCTGGCCCGTACCGATGCCAACGCAGCTGACCTGCTGACATCGGATTGCGATCCGTACGACCAGCCGTTCGTCACTGGCGAACGTACCCAGGAAGGCTTCTACAAGGTGCGCGCTGGTCTCGACCAGGCCATCGCCCGCGGCCTGGCCTACGCGCCGTACGCTGACCTGATCTGGTGCGAAACCGCCAAGCCAGACCTTGACGAAGCCCGTCGCTTCGCCGAGGCGATCAAGAAGGAATACCCGGACCAACTGCTGTCCTACAACTGCTCGCCTTCTTTCAACTGGAAGAAGAACCTGGACGACGCGACCATCGCCAAGTTCCAGCGCGAACTGTCCGCCATGGGCTACAAGCATCAGTTCATCACCCTGGCCGGCATTCACAACATGTGGCACAGCATGTTCAACCTGGCGCACGACTACGCCCGCAACGACATGACCGCCTACGTGAAGCTGCAAGAGCAGGAATTCGCTGACGCCGCCAAAGGCTACACCTTCGTGGCGCACCAGCAGGAAGTGGGCACCGGCTACTTCGACGACATGACCACCGTGATCCAGGGCGGCTCCTCGTCCGTGACCGCGCTGACCGGTTCGACCGAAGAAGAGCAGTTCCACTAAGCACCGCGTACACGGCCACTGCGGCCCCAAGGAAGACCTAACCGCAGTGCCGCAAAAAATCACGCCCCGACCTGTTCGGGGCGTTTTTTTGGGCGCTGGAAAGCCCCCAGACACAATGAAGATCAAAACTGTGGGAGCGGGCTTGCTCGCGAATGCGGAGGGCCAATCAGCACATCGGTGACTGACACACCGCATTCGCGAGCAAGCCCGCTCCCACAGGGGAAATGCGTTCAGCATGAAAGATTTTGCGCAAAACATTGATCCAGAGCGGTATTCCCTCCGAGCAGATCGGTTAAAAGATCCCCGTCAACAACTAAGCCGCAATCAAGCAAGTAACGACAACTTCCCCCGCCACACGCGAAACATTCGCTTAAACCCCACGCAAACAATATTCATTATCATTTGGCGCATGAAAACTTCGTTACAGCTTAAACAAAACACATTTGATTAAATGCCCGCTAATGCCCACCACACAAGGGTTGCAGCCCCATCGAGGTGCACTATGTCCTTATTCCATCGAATAATTTCGCTATAGGAATTTTACTTGCCCGGTGTTTAGCCATAAAATCACCGCGATTGATTGCAGTGCGACATATCGTCACTGCATCGTTACTTTTTTAAGCTCAGAGACCCTTGCTCTCTGTTAAGGACTTCCAGCATGACCGAAGCGACAGGACTCATGGCCCACAACTGGGGCTTTGCCATTTTCCTTCTCGGTGTTGTCGGCCTTTGCGCCTTCATGCTTGGCGTCTCCAGCCTCCTCGGGTCAAAAGCCTGGGGCCGCAGCAAAAACGAACCGTTCGAGTCCGGCATGCTACCTACAGGTGGCGCCCGCTTGCGGCTCTCAGCCAAATTCTATCTGGTCGCGATGCTGTTCGTGATCTTCGATATCGAAGCCCTCTTTCTCTTTGCCTGGTCTGTGTCCGTCCGCGAAAGCGGCTGGACCGGATTCGTCGAAGCTCTCGTTTTCATAGCAATTCTGTTGGCAGGCCTTGTCTACCTATTCCGAGTGGGCGCCCTTGACTGGGCACCGGAAGCTCGTCGTAAGCGGCAAGCGAAGCTGAAACAATGAGGCTTTGGCGATGCAATACAATCTCACCAGGATCGACCCGGATGCTCCTAACGATCAGTACCCTATCGGCGAACGGGAAACCGTCTCCGATCCGTTAGAAGATCAAGTCCACAAAAACATCTACATGGGCAAGCTGGAAGACGTGCTGAGTGGCGCGGTCAACTGGGGGCGTAAAAACTCCCTGTGGCCGTACAACTTCGGCCTGTCCTGCTGCTACGTGGAAATGACCACTGCCTTCACGGCGCCCCACGACATCGCACGCTTCGGCGCCGAAGTTATCCGGGCATCACCGCGCCAGGCGGATTTCATGGTTATCGCCGGCACCTGCTTCATCAAGATGGCACCGATCATCCAGCGTCTCTACGAGCAAATGCTCGAGCCGAAGTGGGTTATCTCCATGGGTTCGTGCGCCAACTCCGGTGGCATGTACGACATCTACTCCGTTGTCCAAGGGGTGGACAAGTTCCTGCCCGTGGACGTCTACGTGCCTGGCTGCCCGCCCCGCCCTGAAGCGTTCTTGCAAGGCTTGATGCTGTTGCAGGAATCGATTGGCAAGGAGCGTCGCCCGCTTTCCTGGGTCGTCGGCGATCAAGGCGTTTACCGCGCCGAGATGCCTTCGCAAAAGGAAGAGCGCCGCGAACAGCGAATCGCAGTGACCAACCTGCGCAGCCCCGACGAAGTCTGATCCAGCCCCGCTTCTTTTATAGAACGAAAACCTGGCTTCATTCTTTACGTTGACCGAAAGCGATAAAAAAACCATGACTACAGGCAGCGCTCTGTACATCCCGCCTTATAAGGCAGACGACCAGGATGTGGTCGTCGAACTCAATAACCGTTTTGGCCCTGACGCCTTCACCGCCCAGGCCACGCGCACCGGTATGCCGGTGCTGTGGGTGGCGCGCGCCAAGCTCGTCGAAGTCCTGACCTTCCTGCGTAACCTGCCCAAGCCGTACGTCATGCTCTATGACCTGCATGGCGTGGACGAGCGTCTGCGCACCAAGCGTCAAGGGCTGCCGAGCGGCGCCGACTTCACCGTGTTCTACCACCTGATGTCGATCGAACGTAACAGCGACGTGATGATCAAGGTCGCGTTGTCCGAAGGCGACCTGAGCGTCCCGACCGTCACCGGTATCTGGCCGAACGCCAGCTGGTACGAGCGTGAAGTCTGGGACATGTTCGGTATCGACTTCCCGGGCCACCCGCACCTGACGCGCATCATGATGCCGCCAACCTGGGAAGGTCACCCGCTGCGCAAGGACTTCCCTGCCCGCGCCACCGAATTCGACCCGTTCAGCCTCAACCTCGCCAAGCAACAGCTTGAAGAAGAGGCCGCACGCTTCCGTCCGGAAGACTGGGGCATGAAACGCTCCGGTACCAACGAGGACTACATGTTCCTCAACCTGGGCCCGAACCACCCTTCGGCTCACGGTGCCTTCCGTATCATCCTGCAACTGGACGGCGAAGAAATCGTCGACTGCGTGCCGGACATCGGCTACCACCACCGTGGTGCCGAGAAGATGGCCGAGCGCCAGTCGTGGCACAGCTTCATCCCGTACACCGACCGTATCGACTACCTCGGCGGCGTGATGAACAACCTGCCGTACGTGCTCTCGGTCGAGAAGCTGGCCGGCATCAAGGTGCCGGACCGCGTCGACACCATCCGCATCATGATGGCCGAATTCTTCCGCATCACCAGCCACCTGCTGTTCCTGGGCACCTATATCCAGGACGTCGGCGCCATGACCCCGGTGTTCTTCACCTTCACCGACCGTCAGCGCGCCTACAAGGTCATCGAAGCCATCACCGGTTTCCGCCTGCACCCGGCCTGGTATCGCATCGGCGGCGTGGCCCACGACCTGCCGAATGGCTGGGAGCGCCTGGTCAAGGAATTCATCGACTGGATGCCCAAGCGCCTGGACGAGTACCAAAAGGCCGCGCTGGACAACAGCATCCTCAAGGGTCGTACCATCGGCGTCGCCGCCTACAACACCAAAGAGGCCCTGGAATGGGGCATCACCGGTGCCGGCCTGCGTTCCACCGGCTGCGATTTCGACCTGCGTAAGGCGCGCCCGTACTCCGGCTACGAGAACTTCGAGTTCGAAGTACCGCTGGCGGCCAACGGCGATGCCTACGACCGTTGCATCGTGCGCGTCGAAGAAATGCGCCAGAGCCTGAAGATCATCGAGCAGTGCATGCGCAACATGCCGGCCGGCCCGTACAAGGCGGATCACCCGCTGACCACGCCGCCGCCGAAAGAGCGCACCCTGCAGCACATCGAAACCCTGATCACGCACTTCCTGCAGGTTTCGTGGGGCCCGGTCATGCCGGCCAACGAATCCTTCCAGATGATTGAAGCGACCAAGGGTATCAACAGTTATTACCTGACGAGCGATGGCGGCACCATGAGCTACCGCACCCGGATTCGTACTCCAAGCTTCCCGCACTTGCAGCAGATCCCTTCGGTGATCAAAGGCGAGATGGTCGCGGACTTGATTGCGTACCTGGGTAGTATCGATTTCGTTATGGCCGACGTGGACCGCTAAGCATGAACAGCACGCTTATCCAGACAGACCGTTTCACCCTCAGTGAAACCGAGCGCTCGGCCATCGAGCACGAGCTGCATCACTACGAAGACCCGCGCGCGGCGTCGATCGAAGCCTTGAAGATCGTCCAGAAGGAACGTGGCTGGGTGCCGGATGGCGCCCTCTACGCCATCGGCGAGATCCTCGGCATCCCTGCCAGCGACGTTGAAGGCGTGGCCACGTTCTACAGCCAGATCTTCCGTCAGCCTGTAGGCCGCCACATCATTCGCGTGTGCGACAGCATGGTCTGCTACATCGGTGGCCACGAGAAAGTGGTCGACGCGATCCAGACCAAACTGGGCATCGGCCTCGGCCAGACCACTGCAGACGGGCGTTTCACCCTGCTGCCAGTGTGCTGCCTGGGCAACTGCGACAAGGCGCCGGCGTTGATGATCGACGACGACACATTCGGTGACGTGCAGGCAGCTGGCGTGACCCAATTGCTCGAGGGCTACCCATGACCCTTACATCTTTCGGCCCGGCCAACCTGATCAAGCGTTCGCCTGAAACCCACCCACTGACCTGGCGCCTGCGTGACGATGCCGAGCCGGTATGGCTCGACGAGTACCAGGCCAAGAACGGTTACGCGGCGGCGCGCAAAGCCTTTGCCGACATGGCCCAGGACGATATCGTCCAGACCGTGAAAGACGCAGGCTTGAAAGGTCGCGGCGGTGCAGGCTTCCCCACTGGCGTTAAGTGGGGCCTGATGCCAAAAGACGAATCCATCAACATCCGCTACCTGCTGTGCAACGCGGATGAAATGGAGCCAAACACCTGGAAAGACCGCATGCTGATGGAGCAACTGCCCCATCTGCTGATCGAAGGCATGCTGATCAGCGCACGCGCGCTGAAAACCTACCGTGGCTATATCTTCCTGCGTGGCGAGTACACCACCGCCGCCAAGCACCTCAACCGTGCGGTGGAAGAAGCCAAGGCAGCGGGCCTGCTGGGCAAGAACATCCTCGGTTCGGGTTTCGACTTCGAACTGTTCGTGCACACCGGCGCCGGGCGTTACATCTGCGGTGAAGAAACCGCACTGATCAACTCCCTCGAAGGCCGCCGCGCCAACCCGCGCTCCAAGCCGCCCTTCCCTGCCGCCGTGGGCGTGTGGGGCAAGCCGACGTGCGTGAACAACGTCGAAACCCTGTGCAACGTGCCAGCGATCATCGCCGACGGCGTGGACTGGTACAAATCGTTGGCCCGTGAAGGCAGCGAAGACATGGGCACCAAGCTCATGGGCTTCTCCGGCAAGGTCAAGAACCCTGGCCTGTGGGAACTGCCGTTCGGCGTGACCGCACGCGAGCTGTTCGAGGACTACGCCGGCGGCATGCGCGACGGCTACACCTTGAAAGCCTGGCAGCCAGGCGGCGCCGGTACCGGTTTCCTGCTCCCTGAGCACCTCGACGCACAAATGTATGCCGGCGGCATCGGCAAGGTGGGCACCCGGATGGGTACTGGCCTGGCGATGGCGGTGGACAACACCGTGAACATGGTCTCGCTGCTGCGCAACATGGAACAGTTCTTTGCCCGCGAATCCTGCGGCTTCTGCACCCCATGCCGCGACGGCTTGCCGTGGAGCGTGAAGCTGCTGATGGCCCTGGAAAAAGGCGAAGGCCGCGAGGGTGACATCGAGACCCTGCTGGGTCTGGTCGGTTTCCTCGGCCCAGGCAAGACGTTCTGTGCTCACGCACCGGGCGCCGTGGAGCCATTGGGCAGTGCCATCAAATACTTCCGCTCGGAGTTCGAAGCCGGCATCGCGCCTACCAGCGCCGCCGTCCCGCCTCTGGCGAGGCCGATCGTAGTCGGCGCGTAACGCTTAAAGAAGCGAAGGGTCCGTGCCCTTCGCTTTCTCATGTGCTGACGCCTTGACGGCTGTGTAGATGCACATGAATAACAAGATTCCATTAGCCACGCCCGCTGACAACGGGCCAACGAAGAACTTTGAACCATGGCCACTATCCACGTAGACGGCAAAGCGCTCGAAGTCGATGGGGCGGACAACCTGTTACAGGCATGTCTGTCACTCGGCCTCGACATCCCGTATTTCTGCTGGCACCCCGCACTTGGTAGCGTCGGTGCCTGTCGCCAGTGTGCGGTCAAGCAATACACCGACGAGAACGACACCCGCGGTCGTATCGTCATGTCCTGCATGACCCCAGCCACCGACAACACCTGGATCTCCATCGAAGATGAAGAATCCAAGGCGTTCCGCGCCAGTGTCGTTGAGTGGCTGATGACCAACCACCCCCACGACTGCCCGGTCTGTGAGGAAGGCGGTCACTGCCACCTGCAAGACATGACGGTGATGACCGGCCACAACGAGCGCCGTTATCGCTTCACCAAGCGTACCCACCAGAACCAGGACCTCGGCCCGTTCATTTCCCACGAGATGAACCGCTGCATCGCCTGCTATCGCTGCGTGCGCTTCTATAAAGACTACGCCGGCGGCACTGACCTCGGTGTGTTCGGCGCCCACGACAACGTGTACTTCGGTCGCGTTGAAGACGGCGTGCTCGAAAGCGAGTTCTCCGGCAACCTCACCGAGGTCTGCCCGACCGGTGTGTTCACCGACAAGACCCACTCCGAGCGCTATAACCGCAAGTGGGACATGCAGTTCGCCCCGAGCATCTGCCATGGCTGCTCCAGCGGTTGCAACATCTCCCCGGGCGAGCGCTACGGCGAACTGCGTCGCATCGAAAACCGCTTCAACGGTTCGGTCAACCAGTACTTCCTGTGCGACCGTGGCCGTTTCGGTTATGGCTACGTCAACCGCGAAGACCGCCCGCGCCAACCCCTGCTGGCCGGCGGCGCCAAGCTGAGCCTGGACGACGCGCTGGATAAAGCCGCCGACCTGCTGCGCGGCCGCAACATCGTCGGTATCGGTTCGCCGCGCGCCAGCCTCGAAAGCAACTTCGCCTTGCGTGAACTGGTTGGTGCCGAGCACTTCTACAGCGGTATCGAAGCCGCTGAGCTGGAGCGCATCCGCCTGGTCCTGCAAGTGCTGAACGACAGCCCGCTGCCCGTGCCGAACATGCGCGACATCGAAGACCACGACGCCATTTTCGTCCTCGGTGAAGACCTGACCCAGACCGCTGCCCGCGTCGCCCTGTCCCTGCGCCAATCGGTGAAAGGCAAGGCCGAAGAAATGGCCGACGCCATGCGCGTACAGCCATGGCTCGACGCCGCGGTGAAAAACATCGGCCAGCACGCGCTGAACCCGCTGTTTATCGCCAGCCTGGCTGAGACCAAGCTCGACGACATCGCCGAAGAATGCGTACACGCAGCACCGGACGACCTGGCCCGCATCGGTTTCGCCGTTGCCCACGCCCTCGACGCCAGCGCCCCTGCCGTCGAAGGCCTGGACAGCGAAGCCGTGGCCCTGGCCCAACGCATCGCCGACGCCCTGCTGGCCGCCAAGCGCCCATTGATCATTGCCGGTACCTCGTTGGGTTCCAAGGCGCTGATCGAAGCCGCTGCCAACATCGCCAAAGCCTTGAAGCTGCGCGACAAGAACGGCTCCATCAGCCTGGTCGTACCGGAAGCCAACAGCCTTGGCCTGGCCATGCTCGGTGGCGAGTCCCTGGACGCGGCCCTGCAAGCGGTGACCGAAGGCCGTGCCGACGCCATCGTGGTGCTGGAAAACGACCTGTACACCCGCACCGATGCCGCCAAGGTTGACGCTGCACTGGACGCTGCCAAGGTCCTGATCGTCGCCGACCACCAGAAGACCGCCACCAGCGAACGTGCCGACCTGGTGCTGCCAGCCGCCACCTTCGCCGAAGGCGACGGTACCCTGGTCAGCCAGGAAGGCCGCGCCCAGCGCTTCTTCCAGGTGTTCGATCCGAAGTACATGGACGCCAGCATCCTGGTTCACGAAGGCTGGCGCTGGCTGCACGCCCTGCGCGCCACCCTGCTGAACCAGCCGATCGACTGGACCCAGCTCGACCACGTGACCGCTGCCACCGCTGCCAGCACGCCGCAACTGGCCCGCATCATCGATGCCGCGCCATCCGCCGCGTTCCGCATCAAGGGCATGAAACTGGCCCGTGAACCGCTGCGTTACTCCGGTCGTACCGCCATGCGCGCCAATATCAGCGTGCACGAACCGCGTACCCCACAAGACCCGGACACCGCGTTCGCCTTCTCCATGGAAGGTTACTCGGGTTCCGCCGAGCCCCGTCAGCAGGTGCCGTTCGCCTGGTCGCCGGGCTGGAACTCGCCGCAGGCCTGGAACAAGTTCCAGGACGAAGTCGGTGGTCATATCCGCGCTGGCGACCCAGGCACGCGCCTGATCGAAAGCACCGGTGACTCCCTGAACTGGTTCGCTGCCGTACCGCGTCCGTTCAACCCGGCCCAGGGTACCTGGCAGGTTGTGCCGTTCTTCCACCTGTTCGGCAGCGAAGAGAACTCTTCCAAAGCCGCACCGGTACAAGGGCGCATCCCGGAGGCCTACGTGTCCGTGGCCAAATCCGAAGCCGACCGCCTCGGTGTCAACGACGGTGCGCTGCTCAGCCTGAACGTGGCCGGCCAGACCCTGCGTCTGCCGCTGCGCATCAATGAAGAGCTGGGCGCCGGCCTGGTTGCACTGCCTAAAGGCATCGCCGGCATCCCCGCGGCGATCTTCGGCAAAACCGTTGACGGTCTGCAGGAGGCAGCGCAATGACTTGGTTCACTCCTGAAGTGATCGACGTGATCATCTCGGTGGTCAAGGCCATCGTGATCCTGTTGGCCGTGGTCGTCGCGGGCGCCCTGCTCAGCTTCGTCGAACGTCGCCTGCTGGGCTGGTGGCAGGACCGTTACGGTCCGAACCGCGTTGGCCCGTTCGGCATGTTCCAGATCGCCGCCGACATGCTGAAAATGTTCTTCAAGGAAGACTGGACCCCGCCGTTTGCCGACAAGGTGATCTTCACCCTGGCACCGGTCGTGGCCATGAGCGCCTTGCTGATCGCCTTCGCGATCATCCCGATCACCCCGACCTGGGGCGTGGCGGACCTGAACATCGGCTTGCTGTTCTTCTTCGCCATGGCCGGTTTGTCGGTCTACGCGGTGCTGTTCGCCGGTTGGGCCAGTAACAACAAGTTCGCCCTGCTGGGCAGCTTGCGGGCTTCGGCCCAGACCGTGTCCTACGAAGTGTTCATGGGCCTGGCGCTGATGGGCATCGTGGTGCAGGTTGGCTCGTTCAACATGCGCGACATCGTCGAGTACCAGGCGCAGAACCTGTGGTTCATCATTCCGCAGTTCTTCGGCTTCTGTACCTTCTTCATCGCTGGCGTCGCCGTGACTCACCGTCACCCGTTCGACCAACCGGAAGCGGAACAGGAACTGGCCGACGGTTACCACATCGAATACGCCGGCATGAAATGGGGCATGTTCTTCGTTGGTGAATACATCGGCATCATCTTGATCTCGGCCCTGCTGGTCACGCTGTTCTTCGGCGGCTGGCACGGTCCGTTCGGCATCCTGCCGCAGTTGGCGTTCTTCTGGTTCTTCCTCAAGACCGCGTTCTTCATCATGTTGTTCATCCTGCTGCGCGCTTCCATTCCGCGTCCACGATACGACCAGGTGATGGATTTCAGCTGGCGCTTCTGCCTGCCGCTGACCCTGATCAATTTGCTGGTGACGGCTGCCGTTGTGTTGTTGAACACGCCCGCCGGCGCGGTTCAGTGAGGATTTGACCCATGTTCAAATATATTGGCGACATCGTTAAGGGTACTGGTACCCAGTTGCGAAGCCTGGTGATGGTTTTCGGCCATGGCTTCCGCAAACGCGACACCCTGCAATACCCGGAAGAAGCGGTGTACCTGCCGCCGCGCTATCGCGGCCGTATCGTGCTCACCCGCGACCCCGATGGCGAAGAGCGTTGCGTAGCCTGCAACCTGTGCGCCGTGGCGTGCCCGGTGGGTTGCATCTCCCTGCAGAAAGCTGAAACCGAAGACGGTCGCTGGTACCCGGACTTCTTCCGCATCAACTTCTCGCGCTGCATTTTCTGCGGCCTCTGCGAGGAAGCTTGCCCGACCACCGCGATCCAGCTCACGCCGGATTTCGAGATGGCCGAGTTCAAACGTCAGGACCTGGTGTACGAGAAAGAAGATCTGCTGATCTCTGGTCCCGGTAAAAACCCTGATTACAACTTCTATCGTGTTGCAGGTATGGCCGTTGCCGGTAAGCCGAAAGGCGCCGCACAAAACGAAGCCGAGCCGATCAACGTGAAGAGCTTGCTGCCTTAAGGAAGAAAGATGGAATTCGCTTTCTATTTCGCGTCCGGTATTGCAGTGGTGTCCACGCTTCGCGTGATCACCAACACCAATCCTGTGCACGCCCTGCTCTACCTGATCATTTCGTTGATCGCCGTGGCCATGACCTTTTTCAGCCTCGGCGCACCGTTCGCCGGTGTCCTGGAAGTGATCGCCTACGCTGGCGCCATCATGGTGCTGTTCGTGTTTGTGGTGATGATGCTCAACCTGGGGCCGGCTTCGGTCGCCCAGGAGCGCGTCTGGCTCAAGCCCGGCATCTGGCTCGGCCCGGTGATCCTGGCAGCCCTGCTGCTGGGTGAGCTGCTGTATGTGCTGTTCGCTCACCAGAGCGGCCAGGCTATCGGCCACACCACCGTAGACGCCAAGGCCGTGGGCATCAGCCTGTTCGGCCCGTACCTGCTGGTGGTCGAACTGGCTTCGATGCTGCTGCTCGCTGCAGCCATCACCGCCTTCCACTTGGGCCGCAACGAAGCCAAGGAGCAATGACGATGCCTGCTATTCCTTTGGAGCATGGTCTGGCGGTTGCCGGCATCCTGTTCTGCCTTGGCCTGGTCGGCCTGATGGTTCGCCGTAACATTCTGTTCGTGTTGATGAGCCTGGAAATCATGATGAACGCTGCGGCACTCGCGTTCATCGTTGCCGGCGCACGTTGGGGCCAGCCGGATGGACAAGTCATGTTCATCCTGGTGATCAGCCTGGCAGCCGCCGAGGCCAGTATTGGCCTGGCGATCCTGCTGCAACTGTATCGTCGCTTCCACACGCTTGATATCGACGCTGCCAGTGAGATGCGCGGATGAACATGATCTTTCTGACTTTCGTATTCCCCCTGATCGGTTTCCTGCTGCTGTCGTTCTCTCGCGGGCGCTGGTCGGAAAACCTGTCTGCCCTGGTGGGCGTGGGTTCCATTGGCCTGTCGGCCATCGTGACCGCCTACGTCATCTGGCAATTCAACGTGGCGCCGCCGGAAGGCGGCCACTACACCCTGGTGCTGTGGCAGTGGATGTCGGTGGAGGGCTTCAAGCCCAACTTCGCCCTCTATGTCGACGGCCTGTCGATCACCATGCTCGGCGTGGTGGTGGGTGTGGGCTTCCTGATCCACCTGTTCGCGTCCTGGTACATGCGCGGTGAAGCCGGTTACTCGCGCTTCTTCTCGTACACCAACCTGTTTATCGCCAGCATGCTGTTCCTGGTACTGGGCGATAACCTGTTGTTCCTGTACTTCGGCTGGGAAGGCGTGGGCCTGTGCTCGTACCTGTTGATCGGTTTCTACTACAGCAACCGCAACAACGGTAACGCGGCACTCAAGGCCTTTATCGTCACCCGTATCGGCGACGTGTTCATGGCCATCGGCCTGTTCATCCTGTTCCAACAGGTGGGCACGCTGAACATCCAGGAACTGCTGGTGCTGGCACCGCAGAAATTCCAGGTCGGCGACTTCTGGATCACCCTGGCGACCCTGATGCTGCTGGGCGGCGCCGTGGGTAAATCCGCGCAACTGCCGCTGCAAACCTGGCTGGCAGATGCGATGGCCGGTCCTACTCCTGTTTCGGCACTGATCCACGCCGCAACCATGGTAACCGCCGGTGTCTACCTGATCGCCCGTACCCACGGCCTGTTCACCCTGGCGCCGGACATCCTGCACCTGGTCGGCATCGTTGGCGGCGTGACCCTGGTCCTGGCCGGCTTCGCCGCGCTGGTACAGACCGACATCAAGCGTATCCTCGCCTACTCGACCATGAGCCAGATCGGCTACATGTTCCTGGCCCTGGGCGTTGGCGCCTGGGACGCGGCAATCTTCCACCTGATGACCCACGCCTTCTTCAAGGCCCTGCTGTTCCTCGCGTCCGGTGCGGTGATCGTTGCCTGCCACCACGAGCAGAACATCTTCAAGATGGGCGGCCTGTGGAAGAAACTGCCACTGGCCTACGCCAGCTTCATCGTCGGTGGTGCCGCCCTGGCCGCCCTGCCGTTGGTGACCGCCGGTTTCTACTCCAAAGATGAAATCCTCTGGGAAGCCTTTGCCAGCGGTAACCAGAACCTGCTGTACGCAGGCCTGGTGGGTGCGTTCATGACCTCGCTGTACACCTTCCGCCTGATCTTCATCACCTTCCACGGTGAAGCCAAGACCGAAGCGCACGCTGGCCATGGCATTTCCCACTGGCTGCCCTTGTCGGTGCTGATCATCCTGTCGACCTTCGTCGGCGCACTGATCACCCCACCACTGGCCGGTGTATTGCCAGAAAGTGCTGGCCATGCCGGTGGCGCTGCCAAGCACAGCCTGGAAATCGCCTCGGGCGCCATCGCCATCGCCGGTATCCTGCTGGCCGCCCTGCTGTTCCTCGGCAAGCGTCGCTTCGTGACCGCCGTGGCCAACAGTGGCATTGGCCGCTTCCTGTCGGCCTGGTGGTTCGCTGCCTGGGGCTTCGACTGGATCTACGACAAACTGTTCGTCAAGCCATACCTGGCCATCAGCCATGTACTGCGCAAAGACCCGCTCGACCAGACCATCGGTTTGATCCCGCGCGCCGCCAAGGCCGGTCACACCGCCCTGAGCCGCAGCGAGACTGGCCAACTGCGCTGGTATGCAGCGTCCATGGCTGCCGGTGCCGTACTGGTGATCGGCGCCATCGTCGTGGTAGCGGTCTGACTATGAACTTTGCCAACTTTGCGAACTTGCGAAAGGAAACGAGCCTGTCATGATTCTGCCCTGGCTAATCCTGATCCCCTTTATCGGCGGCCTGCTCTGCTGGATGGGTGAACGCTTCGGCGCCACCCTCCCCCGCTGGATTGCGTTGCTGACCATGTCCCTGGAACTCGCACTCGGCCTCTGGCTGTGGGCCCATGGCGACTATTCATTTGCTCCGGCACCGGGTGTCGATCCCACGTTCGCGCTTGAATTCAAGCACGTCTGGATCCAGCGCTTCGGCATCAACGTGCACCTGGCCCTCGACGGCCTGTCGCTGTTGATGATCCTGCTGACCGGCCTGCTGGGTATCCTCTCGGTACTCTGCTCGTGGAAAGAGATCCAGCGTCACGTGGGCTTCTTCCACCTGAACCTGATGTGGATCCTGGGCGGTGTCGTCGGCGTGTTCCTCGCCCTCGACCTGTTCATGTTCTTCTTCTTCTGGGAAATGATGCTGGTGCCGATGTACTTCCTCATCGCGCTCTGGGGTCACAGTTCTTCGGACGGCAAGAAAACCCGGATCTACGCCGCGACCAAGTTCTTCATCTTCACCCAGGCTTCCGGCCTGATCATGTTGGTGGCGATCCTGGGTCTGGTACTGGTCAACTTCAACACCACCGGCGTGATTACGTTCAACTACGCCGACCTGTTGAAAACCAAGATGTCCCTGACCACCGAGTACATCCTGATGCTGGGCTTCTTCATCGCGTTCGCGGTGAAGCTGCCGGTGGTGCCGTTCCACTCCTGGTTGCCTGATGCGCACGCCCAGGCGCCGACCGCGGGTTCCGTGGACCTCGCCGGTATCTTGCTGAAAACCGCCGCCTACGGCCTGCTGCGTTTCGCCCTGCCGCTGTTCCCGAATGCCTCGGCCGAGTTCGCGCCGATCGCCATGACCCTGGGTCTGATCGGGATCTTCTACGGTGCGTTCCTGGCCTTCGCCCAAACCGACATCAAGCGTCTGATTGCCTTCTCGTCCGTTTCCCACATGGGCTTCGTACTGATCGGCATCTACTCCGGCAGCCAACTGGCGCTGCAAGGCGCAGTGATCCAGATGTTGGCCCACGGTGTTTCCGCCGCTGCCCTGTTTATCCTGAGTGGCCAGCTGTACGAGCGCCTGCACACCCGTGACATGCGTGAAATGGGTGGCGTGTGGTCGCGCATCGCGTACCTGCCGGCGATCAGCCTGTTCTTCGCCGCCGCGTCCCTGGGCTTGCCGGGTACCGGCAACTTCATCGGCGAGTTCCTGATCCTGATGGGTGCCTTCGTGCAGACGCCATGGATCAGTGCCATTGCGACGTCCGGCCTGGTGTTCGGTTCGGTCTACTCGCTGATCATGATCCACCGCGCCTACTTCGGCCCGGCCAAGTCCGACACCGTCCTGCAAGGGATGGATGCTCGCGAACTGATCATGGTGCTCGGCCTTGCGGTATTGCTGATCTACATCGGCGTGTACCCGCAACCGTTCCTGGACACTTCTGCCGCGACGATGCATGGCGTGCAGCAGTGGTTCGGCACCGCCTTCTCTCAACTCGCTTCGGCCCGGTAAGAGCGCTATGGAATTCACGATCCAACACTTTATCGCGCTTGCGCCGCTGCTGATTACCAGCCTCACCGTTGTCGCGGTGATGCTGGCCATCGCCTGGCGCCGCAATCACTCGCAAACGTTCCTGCTGTCCTGCGCCGGGTTGAACCTGGCCCTGCTGTCGATCATTCCGGCCCTCAAGGTCGCGCCACTGGCGGTCACGCCTTTGATGATGGTCGATGACTTTGCCCTGCTGTACATCGCGCTGATCCTGGTGGCCACACTGGCTTGCGTCACCCTCGCCCACGCCTATCTCGGCGAAGGCGGCACCGGCTACCCAGGCAACCGCGAAGAGCTGTACCTGCTGATCCTGCTGGCTGCGGCCGGTGGCATCGTGCTGGTCAGCGCACAGCACCTGGCGGGCCTGTTCATCGGCCTGGAACTGCTGTCGATCCCGACCTACGGCCTGGTGGCCTACGCGTTCTTCAACAAGCGCTCGCTGGAAGCCGGCATCAAGTACATGGTGCTGTCGGCTGCCGGTTCTGCGTTCCTGTTGTTCGGTATGGCCCTCCTCTACGCCGAAGCCGGCAGCCTGAGCTTCACCGGTATCGGCCACGCCCTGGCCGCCACCGGCATGCCTGCACCGATTGCCCAACTGGGTCTGGCGATGATGCTGATCGGCCTGGCGTTCAAGCTGTCGCTGGTGCCGTTCCACTTGTGGACCCCGGACGTGTACGAAGGCGCCCCGGCGCCGGTGGCCGCGTTCCTGGCAACCGCGTCGAAAGTGGCTGTGTTTGCGGTGATGGTGCGTCTGTTCCAGATCTCCCCTGCTGCCAACACTGGCGTGCTCAGCGACGTGCTGACCGTGATCGCCATTGCGTCGATCCTGTTCGGTAACCTGCTGGCCCTGACCCAGAACAACCTCAAGCGTCTGCTGGGTTACTCCTCCATCGCGCACTTCGGCTACCTGCTGATCGCCCTGGTGGCGAGCAAAGGCCTGGCCGTGGAAGCCATGGGCGTGTACCTGGTCACCTACGTGATCACAAGCCTCGGTGCATTCGGCGTGATCACGCTGATGTCCTCGCCGTTCAAAGGCCGTGATGCCGACGCCCTGTACGAATACCGTGGCCTGTTCTGGCGCCGTCCGTACCTGACCGCTGTGCTCACCGTGATGATGCTGTCCCTGGCCGGCATTCCGCTGACTGCGGGCTTTATCGGCAAGTTCTACATCGTGGCTACCGGTGTTGAAGCCCACGAATGGTGGTTGGTTGCTTCCCTCGTACTGGGCAGCGCCATCGGCGTGTTCTACTACCTGCGCGTGATGGTGACCCTGTACCTGATCGAGCCAAACCTGCGCCGTGTGGATGCCGAGCTGCATTGGGAACAGAAGGCAGGCGGCGTGATGCTGCTGGCCATCGCCCTGCTCGCGTTCTTCCTGGGCGTTTACCCACAACCGTTGCTCACTTTGGTGCAGCACGCGGTGTTGGGCGTTTGATCGCTTAAGTCAATGCGGTAAACAAAACGGCGCCTTCGGGCGCCGTTTTGCGTTTGTTGCGATGAGTAAATTCCACAAGGAATTCCTGTGGCGAGGGAGCTTGCTCCCGCTGGGGCGCGAAGCGGCCCCAAAAAGGTCACCGCGTTATCCCTGATAAATCTCAGTATCCGGATTCGGGGCCGCTACGCAGCCCAACGGGAGCAAGCTCCCTCGCCACAACGACGTGCTCGAATCGTCACACCGCGCCCTGACATGTGACCGGATTCTTCTGACGAACGCGGTCAAAAATGTGGGAGCGGGCTTGCCCGCGAATGCGCAGTGTCAGTCACAGATGCCTCGACTGACCCAGCGCTTTCGCGAGCAAGTCGAATCGTCGCACCGCCGCTCCCACATGAGTGATGCGGTGCTGTCGTCAGAACGCGATTCCGACCTTCACCCCATACTCATCCCGCTTGAGCCTGGTGTTATCCGCCACCTCCGAGTCTTCATCCAGCTTGTACTCGGTGCGGGTGTAGTACAGGCCCGCGACCACCGGCAGGTCGCCCTTCTGGTTCATCAGCAGGCTGACTTCGGCGTAGGGGTTGGTGCGGTCCTTGAGATCCACGGTGTCGCTGCCCAGGCCGTCCACCTTGATCTTGGCGCGGCCGTCCAGGGTGCGGCGGGCGCCGGCTTCGACACGCAGGGTCATGTCATCGAACTGGTGGTTGTAGCCCAGGGCCGCCTTGGCAAATGGCGATTTGCTGGTGAGCTCCAGGTCTTCGTTGTTGGAGTCCAGCTCGTAGCGGGTCCAGCTATAGCCGCCGCCGGCGATCACATCGACCGAGTTGCGCGCATCCAGCGCGGCACGCCAGCCGAGGTCCAGGTCGGCCTGGCCGTCCTTGAGTTTATTGTCGCTCTTTTTGCCGTACTTGGCGGTAACGCCCGCCTGGTAGATAAAGCCAGACTCAGCGGTGAGTTTGTTGCCGAAGTTATAGAACAGGCCCGCTTCGGGCATGTTGTCCTTGTCACTTTGGCTACCGCCTTCGAGCTTGAAGTCGTTGTAGGCACCCAGGATACCGAAGGTGGAAATCGGCCCTGTCGGCGGTGCGGCGAACACCATGGCAGGCGCTGCGACTAGCGCAAATACCGAGGTGTTCTTGAGGAATTTTCCGAATAGCTTGGACATCGTTTTACAGCTCCTTGTCTGGTGAGCAAATTACTCCGGAACCGCTTCGAGCCTAAATGTAGGAAAAAGGTTCGCATTCATTTGCGCAGACAAGGAGATAAAACGGTTCAGCGATGGCTCTATCTCGATATTTCTAGCTAGATGCCATTATTAAGCCATTGATTTTTTCAACCAACGCCCCCTCTACCGGCAAGCGAATCCCAAAGGTTTCCCTGAGCAGCGCCAAGAGTTCATCGGCCTGTTTAATCGTGTGTTTCTCACTGGGCCGATCCAGGTAGTGGACCGCATAGTGGGCGTTGTTCAACGTGTAGCGTTTGCCCGGTGCCAACCGCGCCACTTTCAATTGGCCCAGAAACGGCGAACCCGGATGCGTGGACACGTACCAGTTGCCGATTTCGTAATCGATGTCCGCCTGCTCCTGCAGGTCAAACACATACAGCCCGCGCCATTCCCCGGCGACTTCAGCCCATAACGTGTAGCTGTCGTCCGCATTGTGCGTCAGGCGATAGGGCTCGTGAGACGTAGCCTGTACCGCTTCGCTGTCCAACTGCAACGGGCTGCTGGGCACCATGCCGCCAAAGCCGACGTCAGTGATGTAGCGCACTCCGTCCAGGGTCACCAGGCTCAAGCGATGGGTACGTGCCGTGCGTGCATCCGCCGGCCCGCCCATGACCACACGGCCAGTAATACCGCGCGCGTCAAAACCGAGCTCCTGCAACAGGGCCAGGAACATCTGGTTCAGCTCATAGCAATACCCCCCTCGCCCATCGAGCAACACTTTGCGCTCGACGTTGGCCAGGTCGATGGGCACCGGCAGGCGCAGCAAGGTGGACAGGCTTTCAAAGGCAAAGGTGCACACATGGCGCAGTTGCAGGTCGCGCAGGGTTTGCAGGGTGGGTGCAGGCGGCGTGTCGTAGCCCAGACGTTGCAAGTAAAGCTGGCGATGGGTCAGGTCGGGCATGGCGCAATCCTTGGGCGCAATCGTTGAGCACAGTGCAGAGGCGACACTATGCCGCGCCGACATGCAGATTGTCATTTTGAATGAACCTTTTTGAACCCTGCCCTATCCATTTATAACAACACAGGGAGGCAACATGAGTAGCGCAAAAATCTACACCATCAATTACCAACTACACGGTCAACCCAAGTCCTTTGTGGTACGCGCCGATGTGATGAACAACGCCGAGGCCTGGCACTGGGCGGCAGTGGACGCCGACATTGCCCACGTGAGCCGCATCGGCCGCGTCGGTCACGAGCAAGTGAAAAAGACCACCCGGCCCTGGGCCGAGAAATTCGGTGTTACCGAAGTGACGTGGACCGCGCCCAAGTAACTAAAAGCCCCGCCGAAGCGGGGCTCTTTTTGTGCGATGTGCGAAGATGCGCGCCTACGCCACTGGAGACCGCCCCGGATGTTCGAGCTCAAACCCTGCGACCCTGTCACTTACCGCCGCCAAACCCGCCGCAGCACGTTGATCGTGGCGGCGCTGTTCCTGGCACTGGCGATGTCGCTGTCGAGCCTGGCGGTGATGCTGTTCGGCGAGCCGGGCGGTGACAACTTTCGCTTCAACGTCGGCGGCGTATTTGCCGGCGTGCTGATCACCCTGGCCCTGGTGCGCGGGCCGTTCTGGACCCAACCGTGGCTGGCGCCAGCGGTGTATGGCTGGCAGCTCAAGCGCAGCCTGATGAGCGTGACCAATGTGATGCACAAGGTCACCGAGGGCGTGCAGGCCAACGACCCGACGGCAATCAAGCTGCTGCGTTTTTACCACCTGGGGCTGACGCAGATGCATGCGCTGGACGCCAATTCCAGCGCCCAGGCGCAGCTACTGAGCGAGGTCGAGGCGCACAAGGCGAAAATGCAGGCGCTGGGCCTCGAGACCGAACAAACACGCCTTGATCCAGCGTGGCTGGAACAACTGCGCGGTTAGGCGACCCGACCGGCGCGCCAGCAGAACAGCGCACTCACAGCAATCGCCGCGCCGGCCAAACCAAACACCAGCGGCGCCGACGCCACCGGCAGCAACAACCCCGCCAACAACGGGCCAAGGCCCGCGCCGATATCACGCCACACCGCATTCGAGGCCAGCGCCGACACCCGCATCGCACCGGGGTTGCGTTCAGCCACCAGGGTAGTCACCAGCGGCAGTTGCAGCGCGCGCAACACCAGCACCGCCGCCGCGCCGACGATCACCCAGTAGCTGGCAAACGCCGTCAGGGCCAGCGCACTCATGAACGAGAACAGCAGCAACATCGAGGTCGCGCCAAAACGCTGGGCCGCGCGCCCACCCAAAGGGCTCAGGAGCATTTCCGAGACATAGCGCAGCGCCATCAACCCACCGGCAATCAGCACCGCGTCGCCGCCCAGGATCTTCTGCGCCTGGATCGACAGGCCAAAGATAAACAGCCCATCCAACGCCACGCCTTCGATAAACGACCACATCGCCACACTGTCGGGCCACTTGAAGCGGCGCCCGCTGCTGTGCA
Organism: Pseudomonas sp. KBW05; assembly: GCF_003852405.1. Taxonomy (GTDB): domain Bacteria; phylum Pseudomonadota; class Gammaproteobacteria; order Pseudomonadales; family Pseudomonadaceae; genus Aquipseudomonas. The sequence continues at coordinate 17,143 of NZ_QAJM01000023.1, read as the reverse complement.
GATCATGCCCCGCGACGGGCAAGCCGCGCGCCACCCACAGGCCCACCAGGCAGCATCCGGCGAGGATCAGGAAGATCGGCCGCGGCCCGGCCCATAACGTCAGCCAACCGCCCAGCGGCAGCGCGAGCATCGGCCCGAGGGCGATCACTGCCCGTGAGCGTCCGGCCCGGCGTGCCGCACCGGCAGGTTCCGACGTCGCCAGCACTTGGGTTGACAGATTCAACGCGGCAAAACACAGGCCCCAGACCAACCGCAACCCCAGCAACGCGGCAAAGCCCGACAACATCGAGTTGCCCAAGGCACACAGCATCGCGGCGCCGGCGGCGATCATGCAGGTCAGGCGGTCGCCGTTGCGCGCGTAGAAATTCAGCACATGCCGGTAGCCGAAAATCCGCACCAGGCGGTTGGCCGCCAGCAATACCCCGGCCTGGGCCAGCGTGATGCCGAAGGCCTGGGACTCCATCGGCAGCAGCAGGTACAGCAACACATCGCTGGGCAGGCATAAAGCCAGGGTCAGCGCAGCGCGGCGGGATTGGGTGTCAGCAGTGCGTTGGGCCAGGGCGGTCATAAATCTGAAACATCCCGAAATATTCAGGTCGCCACGGTAGCCTTCCCCCCGCGTGTTTTACAACGGCCTAGCGGGCTTTTTTCCATAGGGCAGCAAACGCAACACGCTGGCCACGGCGCCCACCAACGCAAACACGCAGCCCAGCCACAACGCCGTTTGCGGGCCGCTGTCGACAAACAGGTGGAAACACAGCGCCACCAATGACGCCCCTAGCGTCTGCCCCAGCAACCGTGAAATTGCCACGATGCCACTGGCCCCACCGCTACGGGCGAGCGGCGCGCTGGTCATGATCGCCTTGAGGTTGGGTGACTGGAAGAAACCAAAACCGGCGCCACACAAGGCCATGCGCCAGCCAATGTCCCAGGCCGACGCCTCGTTGCCCAGGCTGGCCAGCGCCGCCATGCCCAGGCTGAGCATCAACAGGCCGATGCCGCACAGCGCCCCCAGCGACACGCGGTCAGCCAGGCGCCCCGCCACCAGCGCCATCACCGCCACGACGGCCGGCCACGGTGTCATCAGAAAACCGGTTTCCACCTGGCTATGACCCAGCACCGCCTGCAACAGGAACGGCAACGACACAAACGCCAGGCCCTGGGCACTGAATGCGCAAATTGCCGTAAGGGACGACAAGGCAAACACCGGCCGCTTGAACAGGTCCACCGCCAGCATCGGCGCCGGGTGACCCTCCTGCCGGCGCAGCAGCAAGACGCCGCACACCAACGCCACCGCGATCAACCCCAAGGTCAGCGCGCCCTGGGCACCCTGCACCGCCGTGCCCAGGCCCAACACCAGCAGGGCGAACAACCCGGCACACAGCAAGGCCGCCAGCCGGTCAAACGCGTGCCCGGTCATTGGCAGGGTCGGCAACGAGCGCAAGCCCAACGCCAGGGCCAACAACCCCAGTGGCACATTGATCAGGTACAGCCAGTGCCAAGTGGTGACCGCCAGGATCGCCGACGCCGCCGTCGGCCCAAGGGTAAACGCCAACCCCACCACCAGCGAGTTATAGCCCAGGCCACGCCCCAGCATGCGGGACGGATAGATATGCCGCAGCAACGCAGCGTTCACGCTCATGATCGCCGCCGCCCCGAGCCCCTGCACTACCCGCGCGGCGGTGAGGGTTTCCAGTGAACCCGCCAGCCCGCAGAACAGCGACGAGACGATAAACAGCAGCAACCCGCCGAGGTACACGCGGCGATGCCCCAACACCTCGCTCAGCGACGCAAAGGGCAGCACCGTGGCAATGATCGCCAGTTGATAGGCGTTGACCACCCAGATCACCGAGGCCGAGTCCGTGCCAATGCCCTCGGCCAGGGTCGGCAACGCCGTGTTGACGATTGCCGTGTCCAGGGTCGCCATGCCGATCCCCAGGGAGAGCGCGATCACGGCAGGCAGGCGTTTATTGAGGGGCAGCCCATCGGCAACTGAAGACATGAACAATCCGCACGGGTGACAAAGGCGTCTAGAGTACGGGCAGCGGCAATTTTTTTCAGCGGCTGATTGGCCAGCTGTCAATATCTTCATGTCCAATGCCGACGTTTACGCCTCAATCAGAGGGCTCCTACAGTCTTGCGTAGCATTGTTTGCAACCTTGGCACTTCTCTGTTCCAACCACTCCGAGAAGCCAATCGATGGACAACGCCCACCAACCCGTCCCACCCACCTTGATGAATGACCGCCGCAACTTTCTACGACTGGCCACCGCCGGCGCCGGGGCACTGCTCTTGGCGGGTGCATTGCCGCCTGCGCTGGCACATGAAGTGGTTGCTCCACCGGCTGTTACAAACCCACAACAAGCCCTGGCGCGGCTGCAGGAAGGCAACCGTCGATACGCCGCGGATGTCACAAAGCGCCGCGGCCTGATGGATGAACGCGCGGCGCTGGTCAACGGCCAGCGTCCGTTCGCAGCGGTGCTGGCCTGCGCCGATTCAAGGATTGCCCCTGAGTACATGTTTGACACGGGCCTGGGCGAACTTTTTTCAGTCCGCGTCGCGGGCAACTTCGTCACCAACGACGGGCTCGCCAGCCTCGAATACGCCGCCGCGGTGCTGAACACCCCGCTGATCCTGGTACTGGGGCATGACAGCTGTGGCGCCGTCGCGGCCGGCGTCAAGGCGGTCACAGACAACGCCACGTTCCCCGGCAAGATCCAGGGCCTGGCGAATGCGTTCAAACCCTCGGTGAACAAGGTGTTGAAAGCACCCGGCAATCTCCTCGACAACGCGATTGCGCAAAATGTCCGGGACACTGTGGCGCGGCTCAAGCGCGAGTCCAGCCTGCTGACCGAGGCACTGGCCAAAGGCCAATTGAACATCGTCGGCGGCATTTACCGCCTACACAGTGGAGAGGTTGAATGGCTCGCTTAGATCAGCGCGTCAGCACACTCAGCTCCAGGCGCCAGTCCTTGACCGGTGGGCACCAGTAGTAGCCCCCCGTCAACGGCGTGCTGATGCGATACAAACCATCAACAATCCCATCCTCCAGCCCACTCATCCTTCGCAGTTGCGCTTCAAACGCATCAAAGGAATGGCCAAACGCGAGGAACATCAGACCCGCCTGGCCGTTCTCGGCCCATGGCATAGAGCGGCGTACCACAAAGGCTTCCGGGGTGAAGCTTTCCTGGGCGGTGCGTTTGACGTGGGCGGATTCCGGGGCGTCGTCGAGTTCTTCGTTGTCGCCATGGCGACGGCCGATGATGTGGTCGCGCTCCTGCGCCGGTAAGGCGGCAAAGCCGTCGAGGTCGTGCTGCCATTGCTGGATCGCGGCGAAGCTGGCGCCGCTGTCGGTCAGGGCGGCTTCGACGGCTGCGTCGTCGTGGGGGTTTTCGGTGCCGTCTTCGTAGTCGGTGAGGTCGAAGCCGGTCTTGTAGCGGAAGCCTTCGGTCATCTGCACCAGGCTGAACGCCGGGGCCAGGGCTTTTTCAAAGGCGCGACTGCGCAACAGCAGTTCGCCACGGTCGACGCCGTGCAACCACACCCACAGCGCCTGTTGAGTGGACGGGTTGTGCGCGCCCGGGCCGCTGACAGTGGGAAAACTGCGCAAGCCGTCGATCTGTGCATCCAGCGCGTTGACCAGCGGCTCACCAACACCGACCACCACCTGCGCATCCGCCAACTGCACCAGCGCATCAAGCGCAGCGGGCACGGCGGCCAGGGAATCCACGGCAAAAAACAGATGGCGTGCCTGCAACGGCACCGGTGCGGCAAGAATGCCCGGCTGGTACTGACTCATGTGAACTCCTTCAAGAAAGCCGCGCAGTTTACCCGCAGGCGTACAAGAAAGCGCGCAAGCCTTGCCATAGAGCCCTGTGTTGGGTGACTCTCTAGTCATGTTTTGCAACTATTCCAGGGGTAGCGACATGACCACCAGCAACCTGCTCGACGAGCTGTTTCCCGCCACCGCCAACGATATTCCCGAGCAATACCGCCTGGCGGCGCCCATTGAACAGCGTGATTACCTGGTCGATGGCCAGTTGCAGGTCTGGAACGGCCCATTGGCCCAAGTGCAAAGCCCGGTGCAGCTCGGTGAAAAGCGCGTGCATATCGGCAGCACGCCGCTACTGGACGCCGACACCGCCCTCACCGCCCTCGACGCCGCCGTGCGCGCCTACAACCGCGGGCAAGGCGAGTGGCCAACGATGCGCGTGGCAGAGCGTATCCAGCACATCGAAGCCTTTTTGCGCCGCATGCGTGAACAGCGCGACGCCGTGGTCAAGCTGCTGATGTGGGAAATCGGCAAGAACCTCAAGGACTCGCAGAAAGAGTTCGACCGCACCTGCGACTACATCACCGACACCATCAACGCCCTCAAGGAACTCGACCGCCGCTCCAGCCGCTTCGAGCTGGAGCAAGACACCCTCGGCCAGATCCGCCGCGTCCCCCTGGGCGTCGCGCTGTGCATGGGCCCCTACAACTATCCGCTCAACGAAACCTTCACCACGCTTATCCCGGCGCTGATCATGGGCAACACGGTGGTGTTCAAACCCGCCAAGCTCGGCGTGCTGTTGATCCGTCCCTTGCTGGAAGCATTCCGTGACAGCTTCCCGGCCGGGGTGATCAACGTGATCTACGGCAGCGGCCGCGAGACAGTCAGCGCGCTGATGGCCAGCGGCAAGATCGACATCTTTGCGTTTATCGGCACCAACAAGGCCGCCAGCGACTTGAAGAAGCTGCACCCAAAACCACACCGTTTGCGCGCCGCCCTGGGCCTGGATGCAAAAAACCCGGGCATCGTGTTGCCCGAGGTGGACCTGGACAACGCCGTGAGCGAAGCCGTCACCGGCTCGTTGTCGTTCAACGGCCAACGCTGCACCGCGTTGAAAATCCTCTTTGTGCACGAGGACGTAGTCGCCAGCTTTATCGAGAAATTCAACCAGAAACTGACCACCCTCAAACCCGGCATGCCGTGGGAAGACGGCGTGTCGCTGACGCCGCTGCCGGAAGCCGGCAAGGTGGATTACCTCAACGGCCTGGTGGCAGATGCGGCGCAATATGGCGCCCGGGTGGTGAACGCCCATGGCGGCGAAAGTCGCGGCTCGTTTTTCTACCCCGCGGTGCTGTACCCGGTGAACCCGCAGATGCGCGTGTACCACGAAGAACAGTTCGGCCCGGTGGTGCCGATCGTGCCTTACCGCGACCTGGAGACCGTGATCGACTACGTGCTGGATTCGGATTTCGGCCAGCAACTGAGCATCTTCGGCACCAATCCCGAAGCTGTCGGCAAGCTGGTGGACACCTTCGCCAACCAGGTCGGCCGCATCAATATCAACGCCCAGTGCCAGCGCGGGCCGGACACGTTCCCCTTCAACGGGCGCAAAAACTCGGCCGAGGGCACACTGTCGGTGCATGACGCGTTGCGCGTGTTCTCGATCCGCACGTTGGTGGCGACCAAGTTCCAGGAGAGCAACAAGGCGTTGGTCAGCGACATCCTGAAAAACCGTGACTCAAGCTTCCTGACGACCGACTACATCTTCTAAACACACCGCTGGCCAGTCTTGTGTGGGGCTGGCTTTTGTGGGAGCTGGCTTGCCTGCGATGCAGGCACCTCGGTCTTTCAGTCAGACCAGGGTGATGCAATCGCAGGCAAGCCAGCTCCCACAGTTGACTGTACGCGTCCTGACTATTGAGGCCATTTTAGTACCGATGAACCTGCCCCTCTTCGCCCGGCGCCTACTGCGCCCGCTGCTCGACCCATACCGCCGCTATCGCCACGCCAAACTGATCCACGCCGTGCGCGTATCCATCGGCTTGCTGGCGACGATCCTGCTGACTACCGGCATCAACCTGCCCCACGGCGAGTGGGCGTCGGTGACCATGCTCATCGTGATCGGCGGCTTGCAACACCACGGCAATATCGGCAAAAAGGCCGTGGAGCGCGCCTACGGCACCTTGATCGGCGCCAGCGTGGGCTTGCTGCTGGTATTGCAACAAGCCTGGCTCGGCCAGCCGCTGCTGACCTACTTGCTGATGTCGGTGGTGTGCGGGTTCTTTTCCTATCACGCCATTGGCAAGGGTGGGTACATCGCGCTGCTGTCTGCAATCACCGTGTTTATCGTTGCAGGCCACGGTGACAATCCGGTGTCGGACGGCTTGTGGCGCACGGTGGATATCCTGATTGGGATCGTGCTGGCGCTGGCGTTTTCGTTCGCCTTGCCGCTGTATGCGGTGTATTCGTGGCGCTACAACCTGGCCAGTGCGTTGCGTGATTGTGCCGAGATTTATAGCCGGATTATCAGCGGGCGGTCGGTCACCGATGATGAGCACTTCAAGCTGCTGAATCGCCTGAACGCGGCGATGCTGCAATTGCGCTCGCTGATGCCGTCGGTGTCCAAGGAAGTACGGATCTCCATGACCGAGTTGGACGCGATCCAGCGCCATCTGCGCCTGTGCATCAGCACCCTGGAGATTCTTGGCAATACCCGGCCAGATCCCCGGGATGAACAGGCGATGGCGCGGATGCAGCTGATGTTGAAAGCCGAGCACCGGCAGATTCGGGTGCAGTTGGTGGGGATGGCGCGGGCGTTGAAGTCGGGGGTGACGGAGCGGTTGGAGCGGTCAGGCAATGCCGAGGGAGTTGAGTCAGCATTGAAAGGACCGCTGTGCAGTGCGCCGGACGGGTATCGGTTATTGACCTTTGAGTTGCTAGACAATATCAAGGCCATGCGCGAGCAACTGGCAAAGAAATCCAAACAATGGCGAATTTAAGTAACGCCACAACTCAACAATCAACATTCACCTAGCACTGCGCAAACCCGGGCACAAGCTGTCAATATTGACAGTACCCCAAAGACAAAATAAGTGATTTTATTGATAAGCCACTTCAACTTGAGGATACCGCGATGAAGCTGCCCAATAAACTCGCAGGATTAACATTATTTATCGGCATTGCACTTGCATTAGGCGCATGCACTACCCAAAAAGAACAGTGGACGTTTCCAGAGTACAACGGCCCACTTCCTGTCATCAACCCTGATCCCCCCTGCACTGCAGCAGGTTACTTCACGAGCAACACCCCCGGCAAATATTACAGATGTGTTTTCAATAATAACAGATGGTTAAAATACGTCTTCTCTTGCCCAACAGGACAAAACTACAATCAGGCCAAACAAAAATGTGAGTAATCACAATAACATTGCATGCCAATCACCTAACGCCAACTTTGTGGCGTTAGGTGATTTCTTTCGCAACATCGATACAACCCCAACTAACCAAAACTATCACTCTAAACAACCAAGCCCCGAGTTATCAATCGGAAGGGCGACGCCTATTCACATAGCCACCTAGCCACCGCCCTCCCCCTAAAAACTTACAGCCTCCATATCTTAATATTATCCAAGGAAAACCCGACGTTACCTCCAGATGGAGAATTGAGAATGTCAATGACAAACGCCGCCCCCACGGAACTATAAGGAGGAGAAAACCTCAAGGTCACTGGCGTCCATCCGCCTCCGCCAGCTGCCGCGCCAGAGCTATTCGAAAAAAGCACAAAACATCCGTTATTGGTTGAGCTCATGAAGTCAAACGTCAGCTCGTACGTCGCTCCCCAGGGCAGTACGCCGTAAGGAAATGTCTTTTTTAAACCGCATTGAAATTCGCCGCTGCCGATTCCATACCAATATAAATTCGGACCACTGCTCACAAGGTCGCCCGAGCTGCTTCTATTCACCCAACCTCCTCTTTGGCCATTTTGAAAGTCGACACCTTCAATGAGTCTTCGCGATTTAAGGCTGTAACTGGTCGGGGTAAATTCGACGGCATTCGCTCTGTTGGCACTGCCATCAAAGGTTACTGCAGCCCTCACAGTGATTTGCGCATTGTCGGCCAGCGCTTCAAACCAGGAACGTAAAGCAGGCTTGTTCACCAAACCATTCGCCGCTTCGGTTGAAGTAATCACCGCACCACTGGCACCCAGTACTTCCAACGGCGCCACGCCCGCACTGCTGCAAGTAATCCAGGCACGCTGGCCCGTGTTACTCAGTGCCCACTTAGCCAGCGAGGCCAATGCGTTTCCGGTAAAGGCGCTAAGGTCCAGCGTCGAGCCATCGGCCAGCCCGTTGATCCGTGGCCCTGCCAGGCTGGCGGCCGGAATGGCGCTTACCCTGACGGTCTGAACTTTCGATGGAATCGGGTCCGTTACACCCTCTCGTTTTACCGAGTATTGCAACTGCACTGTGCTGTTCACACTGCGGTGCAGCACTTTGGCAGCGGTCAAGTTAAACACCAGCTGTCCGCCCGAAACGCCATCGAGGGGTATCTCATAGTGCGTGCCATCGGCATACACCCACGTCAGCGTGATGCGGTCCTTGTCACTCATTCCGACGTACTCGACGGTCACCGTCGTGTTGTGCTCAATGGGCAGAGGCGCAATAGTTACATCGTTATCGACATCCATCGTGCCGCCAATAAATGGATGCGGCAGGATACTTGGCAGCGCCTTCACAGTGTAATCCCGCTCGCGAAGCAGCACCGCGTTGGCTTTGCTACTCCCCCGATCAAAACTGACCCAGGACTTGATTCTCAATATTGAGCCCTCTTTGAGTTTACGCAACTCGTCCACGGGGGTTGGCGGAGAAATGCCTTCTCTCTCACCATTCTCAGTCACCAGATTGTTGGTGTAAGTGGCCTCAAAGTAGGGCGCTTCTGGACTGGCATATGTGCCGGTGTATTCCAGCCAAATGCGCTGGTAGCGATTGATGAACGGCCAGACATTGATAATCGTGCGTTCGGTGCCGTTCAACTTTGCAATTTCCAGCAGCGGCACATCTCCAATGCCCTCGATAGTCGGGATAGGCAGCGTTGTTAGATTGAGCAACAACAGGTCCAGAATAGGCGATGGCGTTTCCCGCCCGCTTCGCAACAAGAAGTACTGCACGCTGATCTGTTGGCCAAATGGCGCAATATTGGCACCCACCACTTGCGGAGGGACGGTGTAGTCCACCACTTGCGCGGCGTTACCGTCCTTGGTTTCACAGTAACTGCCGATATCGGGAATGCCTTTCCAGCAAGCTCTGATACGATCGGACAGACGCATCTGTGGGAAAGTGACACGAATGGTTGCACCCGCCGTGACCGCTTCCGGTGTCAAGTGGGCAGGATTTTTCGAGGCTTCAACGACGTCCGGCATCAACAAATTAAAGGCTTCGCCGACAGTCACTTCGAGTGTGTAAGAGTGCAGCGTACGGCTACCATTTGCGGGTATAAGCGAATAGCTCAGACGAATGAGGCCATCAACGTTCACATCGGCGTAGCGCCGGTCCAGTGAAAATACAACCGGTCGACCCGCTGTCGCTCCGCTGAGAGGGATTTCACCGTTAGTACTGCCGGTCGGGGCAGTTCCTATCAGGCGCCATTGAAAGCGGTCGCCTGGGAAGGTCCTGAGGTAGGGCAGTGTGATATCGAGCTGACCAAACAGATCGCGCGGGTCCAGGTTGTCGTTTTCATCGACCCTATCGATTTCCGGCCGTGGCATTTCAGGTATACGAGGGCCGAACTCCACAAACGTCGATTCGGACTCGCGAACGGTCTGTGTGCCCGCCCCCAACAGCCGGATTACACCATCGTCGACCTTATAGAAAATCCTCACAGGGCCCAATCCAATGAACCGCGAAAAGAAGGCGTTAGCGACCGTGCGGAAACGCGTTGGCGGCGGTGGAGCGCCAGCGATGTGAGAGACTTCGTAGGAGACAATCCCCCCGCCCGGCAAGAAAGCCTCCATACATAGGGTAACAAGATTGCTGGGGTCGTAGGGGCTGTAGGCCGGGTTGGGATACTCAATGGTGATGTAAGGCTCGCTGGGGTCTACCACTCCCCCCAAAGCCTCCACCACATTGACGGCCGGCATATTCGCAATCGTGCCGGAGATCAGGACCGTCAACGACTGGGAGGTGGCTAATGATGTACCCAATGGGAAATCCAGCCGCCAGGTAATCTTCATCGAGCCCCGGACCAACTGTTTGATAATGTCCTCCTCTACATTGAAAAAACTGGACCGGCCCGGATTAACCAAGGCATCGGGCAATTCCACTGTAAAGGTGGAACTATCGGCGCGGGTACAGCTCAACGTCACTACGATACGAGCGCCCGCAGGCGTCAAGCTTCCATCTGGCAGCCGACGAGGAGCAACAACCTCAACCCGGAAATTGCTTCCCGCCTCTTGGTCATAGTTGACTGTTGTCGTGTCCATAAAGTTGACTTGGAAGTACGCGCGTTCGAGCAGGCTCGGATCTAGCTCGGCTAGCAGGTTCACAGCTTGAGAAAAGTGTTCAACATGCCCCGAGCGATTATCAACCTCATCAAAAACCTGATAGCGGATAGATATCAGCCCGCTGCCGGTACCAATGATCGCAGGGCCGACTTCCACCTCAATCGGTTTCACGCCTGAAGCGTGATCGTCGTCGAGCTCAAATATCACCAGTTGCAAGATTGTGTCCCAGTACAGATACACCTTATCGCGCACACGTTTGCCGGGGTAATCGATGGTTAGCTTCACGCCCAGCGCCGCACGCTCTGGCGTCAAGACTGCATCAGGGCCTGCTAGGTCAGCAGGCAAACTCAGCTGCAGTTTATCGTGGTAGCCCAGCCCAGGCTGCTCGTCGAGACCTGGCCTTGCCACCTTGGCGAAAACAGTCAGATTGTCCGAAGTGCTAGGGGTGCCGGGGCCATTTCGCACAACACGTGAAAACACTGGAAATGTAAAGCCTAGCGGAAACCGTTCTTCTTCAATGACAAGCCGGAAGGAGCTATTGGTTTCCTCGCCAGGCCTGACAAAGTCCGACGCCAGTGGGATGACGCTATTCCCCGCATAAAACTCAAAAGTATCGCCGATGCCTAAATCGGTCCACCGGGAGAGCGTGACGAGCAAATAGGGCTGAATATGACGTGCGCCAAGGCCTCTATCGGCCCCAACGACACCTAACACCGGGTTGGAAAAAATCGGCAGATCCAGATCATTGACGCGCGTGGAAGGCTGACAGCAAACAGGCAGATGCGAATGCACCACTGGTCTTTTAGACATGATTGAACTCCTTGAACGGGTGCCTTCACGGCCACGGGACAAGGAAATCAGACTCCTGGAGAGCCTTAGCGTCTACCTGTCAGAACTGACAGTCACGACGAGTGGTACTGCATTGCGTGGTCACTTTGAGAAAGCGGTATCGGTGTTTTCCGTGTGGGCTCACATCTTTCCCTACATATTTTTCACGTTTTATTCACATCCACAGTCGTAGTGTGAAGCCTCATCCGTTACAAATGTTGCATATCAAGCCCGCCGCCCCAGCGGGCTTTTTTTTGCCTCGGATTTGCCTTAACGCGAAGCCTTGGCGGCAGGCGCCGCGGCGTGTTCACGAATCGCACGCTGGGTATCCAGCACCCGCGCCAACGCAGTTTCCGCCTCCGGACTCTGCTGCGGCACGCGAATCGCCGCCGACACCAGGGTGATCAACTTGGCCATCACCTCGGCATCCGTCGCCGGGCGGCCCAGGCTCATGGAATTCATCAGCAGGCGCAGTTCGGTACCGGCCATCACCCCGGAAATCGCCTTGAGGGCAAATTGCAGGCGCACGCCCAGCTCGTTGCGCGGCAAGTCCGGCAGGGCCAGGGCGAAGGCTTCGAAGAAACGCTGGAATACCGGCTGGTAATGCACCTTCAGGTATTCCTGGATAAACGGTGAGGTGTCGCTGTAGACGCGGCCGAGGAAACGGATGAAGGAGCGCCCTTCCCCATTGGCACTGGCCGGGTCGCTGCGCTCCAGGCCCATGGCCGGGGCAAACAGCACGCCGAGCAGGGTGTCGCAGTCGAGGGGGCCGTCGGCTTCGGCTTCACAGCGTGCCAGCAATTCCAGGCGCTGCTCGTTGAGCGGTTCCAGGCGCTGCATCAGCAGGGTTTTCATCAGGGAATCCTTGTCCCCGAAGTGGTAGTTCACCGCCGCCAGGTTGACCTGGGCGCGCTCGGTAATCTGCCGCAACAAAACCGCGTCGTATCCGTACTTGATGAAGAGGGCCTCAGTCGCATCCAGCAATCGAGTTTTGGTAACGTTTGGAGCGCTGAGTTTCTTCGCGACCATAAGAGTTCCACGGCGGAAATATTGTTTTAAAAAATAATTTGATTTTTTATACCGGGGCGGCTGGCCGAAAGCAAGTAGTGACACACCGCCATATTATCCAAAGCCCTTGTGGATAGGCTTGTGACGGCTACTCAGAGGGGTTTTTCAGGCCCGGAATGCCCTTCAGATGAATCGTTTCAAAGGGTAAAAACGCTCTACATCGATGGCTGGCGAAGCAGGTTGAACGCAGTTACTATTCAAACAATATTTTAAAAACAAGAACTAAAACCAGTCCGTGACGCGCACCAGGCAGCTCCCGAACTTGTTACAAGGCTTTACCGGGGGCATGGCGGCAGCGGCGAGACTGAAGGCGTAGTCATGATGACAGATACCCCCGCGCACCCAGGCTTGATCTCCCTGCACGGCATCGGCAAGCGCTATCAGCTGGCCGGGCAACAGCTGTCCATTCTCAATGACGTCAGCCTGACCATCGCCCGGGGTGACAGCTGCGGCATCCTCGGCGCCTCCGGTTCCGGCAAAAGCACCCTGCTCAATATCCTCGGCCTGCTGGACTTGCCCAACTGCGGCCAGTACCGCTTCGCCGGGCACGATATCTTCAGCGCCAGCCCCGATGAGCTGGCGGCGATCCGCAACCAGCAGATCGGTTTTGTGTTCCAGAGCTTCAACCTGCTGCCGCGCCTCAGTGCGCTGGACAATGTGGCCCTGCCCCTGAGTTATCGCGGCATCTCGCGCCACGAATCGGTGGAGCAAGCCCTGCGCATGCTCGAACAAGTCGGCCTGGCCGAACGCGCCCACCACCGCCCCGCCGACCTCTCCGGCGGCCAGCGCCAACGCGTGGCCATCGCCCGTGCGCTGGTGGGCAACCCCTCGGTGATCCTCGCCGACGAACCCACCGGCAACCTCGACAGCCGCACCGCCCAGGACATCATGGACCTGCTCCTGGCCCTCAACCGCGAGCAGCACGTGACCTTGATTATCGTCACCCACGACGCGCAAATCGCTGCGCGCCTGGACCGCCAGATCCTCGTGCGCAACGGCGCGGTGCAAGAGGCCCCGTGCCCATGAGCCTGCGGGTCGAGCAGAGCCTGAGCCAACTGCTGCATGAAGCGTTCGTCAGCCTGCGCACCCTGGGCAAACGCTCGCTGCTGGCGCTGCTGGGCATCGTCATCGGCAGCTCCTCGGTGGTGGCGCTCATCAATATCGGTCACAACGCGGCGGTGGACGCGGCGTTGATCTTCAAGGACATGGGCACCGACACCCTGGTCGCGCAATTTCCGGCCAAGGTCGGCAGCAGCAGCCCCATGCGCAAGCACCTGGACCTCGACTCCGTGCGCCAGGCTGTGCCGGGCATCGCCCATATCGGCGCGCTCAGCCTGTTCAGCGGGCCGGTGGTGTTCCATGGCCGCACCGCCAACGCCAACATCGTCGGCAGCACGCCGGACATCCAGGACGCCATGCGCCTGAGCCTGCGCGAAGGGCGCTTCCTGTCGGACTTCGACGCCAACGAAACCTTCGCCGTGATCGGCGGCCAACTCGCCCAAGCCCTGAGTACACCCGGCGACCCGCTGAAACTGGGGGAACGGCTGCGCATCAACGACTACCTGTTCCTCATCGTCGGCATCCTGCACAGCCAGCCTCGCGCGCTGTTGATGCCGGTGCAGGGCGATGAATCGTTGTTTATCCCCGCCGAGGGCATGCAACGCATCTACGCCAACCCGCAGATCGGCAACGTGGTGATCCGCGCCGCCCCCGGCCAGGACATGGAGGCCATGGCCAACGCCGCCAGCGCCGTCCTGCAACGCCAACTCACCGACCACAGCGTGGACATCCAGGTGCCCCAGCAAATGATCGACGGCATGACCCGGCAAAGCCGCACCTTCGCCTACCTGCTGCTGGCCCTCGGCGCGATTTCCCTGGTGGGCGGCGGCGTCGGCGTGATGAACGTGATGCTGATGAACGTCTCGGAACGGCGCCGCGAGATCGGTATCCGCATGGCCCTCGGCGCGCGTCAGCGGGATATCCGCAACCTGTTCCTGCTCGAAGCCGTGACCCTCACCGCCGTCGGTGCCGCCTGCGGCGCGGTACTCGGCATGACCGCCGCCTGGCTCTATGCCTGGCTGTCGGGCTGGGCGTTCACCCTCGCAGCCGCCGCCCTGCCCCTCGGGGTCGGCAGCACGCTGCTGGTGGGGCTGTTCTTCGGCATCTACCCAGCGGTCTCGGCGTCCCGGTTGCAGCCGGTGGAGGCCTTGCGCGATGAATAAAGGCCTGCTGTTCCTGGCGCTGCTGAGCCTGCCGTGCGCGGCCGCCGACATCGTGATCAACCCTTCGGCCCCTAGCAGCAGCCGCAGCGTCTCGCTGAATGCCCAGGTCACCAGCGTGACCTTGGGCGACGCGGTGTACCTGGGCCTGCGCAATAACCCGGCGATTCGCAGCGCGTACCTGCAACGGGTGGCGCAAAAGTTCGACCTGCGCGTTGCCGAAGACACCTTCAACCCCAAGCTCACCCTCAACAGCTACTACCGCGGCACCCGTGGCAGCGCCGACAACGCGCGCAACGCCAACCTCGCGCCGACCACCAGCCTGCTCGGCGAATACGGCACGCGCCTGAGCATGGGCTGGACGCAACAACTGAACACCGCCGACCGTGCCGGTCGCTACCGCAGCGACGGCCTCGACCTGGCAATCATCCAGCCGCTGATGCGCGGCGCCGGCTGGGACGCCACCACCGCGCCGCTGCGCCTGTCGCGCCTGGCGGAGCAGGCCAACCGCCTCAACCTCAAGGCCACCGTGGCGCAAACCATCAGCCAGATCATCGCCACCTACCGCGAACTGCTGCGCGCCCAGGAACAACTGAGCATCGTGCAGGACGCGCTGAAACGCTCAGGCACCTTGCTGGAGGTGAACAAGGCGCTGATCGCCGCCGGGCGCATGGCCGAGTTTGAAATCGTGCAGACCGAGGCCGATATCGCCACCCAACAACTGGGCGTCGAAGAAGCCCAGAACCAGCTCGACAGCAGCCGCCTGGCCCTGCTCCGCCTGCTCGCCCTGGACCTGGCTACGCCGATTCGCGCCACCGAAGCCCTGGAGGCCAAGCCCATGCAGATCGATAAACGCCAAGCCTTCAACCTGGCGCAGAACCAGCAACCGGAATACCTCGCCGCCCTGCTCGGCAGCCAGCAGGCCGACCTCAACCTGGTGATCGCCAAGGACTCCGGGCGCTGGCAAGTGGACCTGGTGGCCGGCGCGAACCAACTGCGCGACACCTACAACAATGACAACGACAGCGGCAACAACCGCACCTGGAACAGCTACGCCGGCGTGCAGGTGCAGATCCCCATCGGCGACATCAGCACGCGCCAGGCCGAAGTGCGCGCGCGGGTGAATGTGCAGGACCAGGAGATCCGCATCACCGACGCGCGCCAGGAACTGGAACGCAACGTCAACGATGTGGTGCGCGACCTCGGCACGCGCTGGCGCCAATATGAAATCTCCCAGCGCGCGGTGGAGCTGTCGCGGCGCAAGATCGACATCGAACGGGAAAAACTCAGCGCCGGGCGCTCCACCAACTTCCAGGTGCTGAGTTTCGAGAGCGATTTGCGCAACGCCGAAAACGCCCAGCTCAACGCGCTGATCGCTTATCTGAACGCCCAGACCCAACTCGACTTGACCCTGGGCATGACGCTGGAAAGCTGGGAAATCGCCCTCAATGACTACTAATCGCAAACGCCTGATTGGCGCGCTGTTGATCCTGCTGGTGGCCGTCGCCGGGTTCGCCTTGCGCAGCCCGGCGCAAAGCCCAGC
The DNA here is from genome assembly GCF_003852405.1 of Pseudomonas sp. KBW05. Lineage (GTDB taxonomy): Bacteria > Pseudomonadota > Gammaproteobacteria > Pseudomonadales > Pseudomonadaceae > Aquipseudomonas. The sequence goes on along the minus strand of NZ_QAJM01000023.1, from coordinate 1,215 downwards.
TTCCAGCGAACAGTGGCTGGCGGTGCAACCCGACGCGCTGGTGCACCAGATCGGTCTGGTGGGCAAGATCGAGCCCGACACCACCATCACCCTAACCGCGCCGTTCGACGGCAATGTGCAGGCCAACCTGGTGGAGCAAGGCCAGCGGGTCGAGGCCGGCCAGGTGCTGTTGCGCATGGACCCGGCCACCCTTGAAGTGCAACTGCGCGACGCCCTTTCCGCCCAGCTCAAGGCACGGCGCACCGTGCAAGAGATGCAGGATTGGGCCAACGGCCCCGCCGTCAGCCGCGCCCGCCGCAGCCTGCGCACCGCCGAGATGAGCGCTGGCAACACCCAGCGCAAGCTCACCGAAAGCGAAACCCTGTTTCAGCGCGGCATCATCCCTCGCAACGAATTGGACGACCTCAAGCAACAGACCCAACAGCAGCAACTGGACCTCGCTTCGGCGCGCAGCGAACTGCAACAGGCCATCGCCCAAGGCCAGGGCGAATACCGGCAGATCGCCGAGATGGAACTGACCAACGCCACGGTCAAGTACGACGCCCTGCGCCAACTGCTGGAAGGCCGCGAGGTCAAGGCGCCGTTCTCCGGCATCGTCGTACCGCCCCCCGGCGCCAACACCCCGCAAGCAGGCGCCAGCAACGCCCCGGTGCAGGCGGGCAGCAAGGTGAGCCAGGGCCAGGTGCTGTTTGGCCTGGCGAATATCGAGCGGCTGAAAATCGTCACCAAGGTCTCGGAGCTGGACATCAACCAACTGCATCAGGGCCAGGCGGTGGAAGTGCTGGGGGACGGCTTTGATGGCGAGCGGCTCAGCGGTTCGGTGAGTGTGGTCAGCGGCTTGGCGATGACCAGCGACGGCCAGGGCAGTGCACAGTTTCCGGTGACGCTGTCGATTCCCCAACTCACGCCGCAGCAGTTGCAGCGGGTGCGGCTGGGGATGAGTGCGCGGTTGACCATTGTGACCTACAACAATGCGCAGGCGATGGTGGTGCCGGCGCAAGCGATCAGCGCTGGCGAGGTGGAGTATCGGGAGACGATGGACAAACCGGTGGAGCGGGTCAAGGTCACGACCGGGCAAGCAACACCGCAGGGGGTTGAGGTGTTTGGCCTGAAGCCTGGCTTCGTGAAGATCTCAAATTAAATGCAAATCCAACTGTGGGAGCGGGCTTGTGTGGGAGCGGGCTTGCTCGCGAATGCGGTGTGTCAGTCAAAGAT
>NZ_QAJM01000022.1:47627-183112 GCF_003852405.1 Pseudomonas sp. KBW05 | reverse complement strand
GCCCGCTCCCACACAAGCCCGTTCCCACATGGGTTTTGTGGTGTCCTTTAGACCGTCTTGGCCATTCTTCCGGCCAACAGCGCCCAGCCAAACAGCAGCACACACACAATAATCAACGGCCACGACCGCCATTGCAGGTACGGCGTGAGGTTGTGCATCGGCACCACTTCACCGTAAAGAATCCCACGCTCAAACTGCGGGATCTGCGCCGTGATCTGCCCGTACGGGTTGATCAGGCCGGTCACGCCATTGTTGGTGGCACGGATCATCCAGCGGCCGGCTTCCAGTGCACGCATCTGCGCCATTTGCAGGTGCTGCAAGGGGCCGATGGACGTGCCGAACCAGGTGTCGTTGCTGATGGTCAGCAACAAGTCGCTGCGGGCGGAAAGACCCGCGGCGAACTCCGGGTACACCACTTCGTAGCAAATGAACGGTGCAATCTGATAGCCCTTGGCCTGCAACATCGGCTGGTCTGCTGGGCCGCGGGCGAAGTCCGACATCGGCAGGTCGAAGAAGGCAATCAGCCCGCGCAGCATGTCTTGCAGCGGCACGTACTCGCCAAACGGCACCAGTTTCTGCTTGAGGTAAGTGCCCTCGCCTTCGCCGACCACGGTGATGCCGTTGAAGTAGCGCTTGTGGTGATGCACTTCCTGGCGAATCGGCACGCCGGTGATCAGCGCGCTGTGCCGGTCGGCGGCGAACTTGCCCATCATCCCCAGGTAGCCTTCAACCGACTCCTTGAGTACCGGCACGGCGGTTTCCGGCCAGATCAGCAGGTCCACCGGCTTGGAGGCGAAGCTCATGTCGCGGTACAGCGCCAGCTGCGCATTGAGCTGCTCGGGGTCCCACTTCATGCTTTGTGCGACGTTGCCCTGGATCGCGGCGACGGTCAGCGGTGCGCCGGACGGCGTGGTCCAGGCGTGATGCTTGAGTGCCAGGCCGATAGCCCATGGTGCCACCAGCAACACCAGGCCCGCGCCGATAAAGGCGTTGCGTTTGCTCGCCAACAGGCGCGGCAGGTTGCACAGTACGGCGGCGGTCAGCGCCAGGGCGAAGGAAATCAGCCACATCCCACCCAGCGGTGCGAGGCCGGTCAGTGGGCCGTCGAGCTGGCTGTAACCAGAGTAGAGCCATGGGAAGCCCGTGAGGAACCAGCCACGAAACGCTTCCTGGCCGACCCACAAGGCGGCAAAGGTCAACGCGTCGGCCAGCGGCGCTTCATTTCGGCGCAGCCAGCGTGCCCACAACCAGGCGGGCAGGGCGAAGAACAGGGCGATGGCGGCGGTAAACGCCAGCATCAGCAGGCCCGCCAGCAGCACCGAAGCGCCGCCGAAGTGGTGGATGCTGTAGTAGATCCAGCTGGTGCCGGCGCCAAACAGGCCGAAACCAAAACACCAGCCACGGCCCAAGGCCTGGCGTGGGCTCAGTTCCCGCAGGCCGATATAGAACAGTCCGACGGCGATCAGCGCAAATGGCCACAGATCGAACGGCGCCAGCGCCAGGGTGGTGATGGCGCCGGCCACCACGGCCAGCAAATTACCGGGCCAGCCGGGGCGGGTCAGACGGCGCATATCAATCCTTAGCGGGCAATAGGGGTCAAGCGGATCAAGTGGATACGACGGCTGTCCGCATTGAGGATGCGGAAGCGGTACGCACCGATCTCGGTGGTTTCGTTGCGTTTTGGCAGATGGCCAAACGCATTCATCACCAGGCCGCCCACGGTGTCGAATTCATCGTCGGAGAATTCGCTGTCGAAGAACTCGTTGAAGTTCTCGATCGGCGTCAGCGCCTTGATCAGGAAATCACCGCTGGGCAGCGGCTTGATGTAACTGTCTTCTTCGACGTCGTGCTCGTCTTCGATGTCGCCGACGATCTGTTCCAGCACGTCTTCAATGGTCACCAGGCCCGCCACGCCGCCGTATTCGTCGATCACGATGGCCATGTGGTTGTGGTTGGCGCGGAACTCGCGCAGCAGCACATTCAGGCGCTTGGATTCGGGCACGAAGGTGGCCGGGCGCAGCAGGTCCTTGATGTTGAAGTTGTCGCCGTTCTCCTTGAGGATCAGCGGCAACAGGTCCTTGGCCAGCAGGACGCCCATGACGTCGTCGTGGCTTTCACCGATCACCGGGTAGCGCGAGTGCGCCGAGTCGATCACGGCCGGGAGGAATTCCCGTGGGGTCTGGGTCGCCTTGATGCTGATCATCTGCGAGCGCGGGACCATGATGTCGCGTACTTGCAGGTCAGCGACCTGGATGGCGCCCTCGACGATGGCCAGCGCTTCGCTGTCCAGCAATTTGTTCTGGTGGGCCTCGCGCAGCAGCTCCAGCAGCTCCTGGCGGTTTTTCGGCTCGTGGGCAAAAGCCTGGGTCAGTTTACCCAGCCATGACTTCTGCCCGTTGCTCGATCGGTCTTCGCTCATAGCGATTACTCTAAATCCTTTGTTGTTTCAGTTGAGTGTCTTAGTTTTCGTCATCTGCGTACGGGTCTGGATGACCCAATTCAGCAAGCAACGTTTGTTCCAGTGTTTCCATTTCCTCGGCTTCGTCATCGTCTATATGGTCGTAACCCAAGAGATGCAAGCAGCCGTGGATGACCAGATGTGCCCAATGGGCTTCCAGTGCCTTGCCTTGTTCCTTTGCCTCGCGCTCGACGACTTCGACGCAGATCACCAGGTCACCCAGCAGTGGGATGTCCAGTAACTCATCAGGCACGTCGGCCGGGAAGGACAGCACGTTGGTCGCGTAATCCTTCTGGCGCCAGGTGTGGTTCAGTTCGCGGCCTTCGGGCTCGTCCACCAGGCGGATAGTCAGCTCCGAGTCGGCGGTGCGCTGGCGCAGGGCCAGGGCGCACCATTGACGGAACTGTGCTTCGCTGGGGGCGGGCGCTTCGGTGGCCAGCTGCAGGTCTAGCTCAAGCATCGCGGCGAGCGTCCTTGGACAAACCATCGTCACGGTGTTCGAAGCGCTCGTAGGCTTCGACGATGCGCTGCACCAGCGGGTGGCGCACCACGTCCTTGGGCGAGAAGTGCGTGAAGCTGATGCCCGGCACGTCCTTGAGCACTTCAATCACATGGCTCAAGCCCGACTTGGTGCCCTTGGGCAGGTCAACCTGGGTGATGTCGCCGGTGATAATGGCCGTGGAGCCAAACCCGATGCGGGTCAGGAACATCTTCATCTGCTCGACCGTGGTGTTCTGGCTTTCGTCGAGGATGATGAAGCTGTTGCTCAAGGTGCGGCCGCGCATGTAGGCCAGCGGGGCGATCTCGATCACCTGGCGCTCGATCAGCTTGGCCACGTATTCAAAACCGAGCATCTCGTACAGCGCGTCGTAGAGCGGGCGCAGGTACGGGTCGATTTTCTGTGCGAGGTCGCCGGGCAGGAAACCGAGCTTTTCGCCCGCTTCGACTGCCGGGCGCACCAGCAGGATGCGGCGCACTTGCTCGCGCTCAAGGGCATCCACGGCACAGGCCACGGCCAGGTAGGTCTTGCCGGTACCGGCGGGGCCGATGCCGAAATTGATGTCGTTACCGAGGATTGCCTTGACGTACTTCTGCTGATTCAAGCCTTTTGGGCGAATCATGCCTTTCTTGGTACGCAGAGCCACGCTGGCTTCAGCTACGGGGTTGTTAGCCAAGTCTTCCACAGCCGATTCCTGCAAATACAGGTGCACGGTTTCTGGCGACAGCTCGCTACCCTTGGTTTCGCGGTAGAGGCGGCGCAGCAGGTTTTCTGCGGATTTGGTGTGCAGGGTTTCACCAATGAGCTCGAACTGATTGCCGCGATTGCGGATCTCGATGCCCAGGCGTTGTTCGATCAGGCGCAGGTGCTCGTCGAATTGTCCGCACAGGTTGGCGAAACGGCGAGCCTCAAACGGCTCGAGGAGAAAACGATGGGGTTCTACGATGGGTGCGTTCAAGGTCGCTTTTAGCCGCCCTTTGGCTGTTGAGGTGAAATAGAGAATAACGCCAGTGGCCGGTGTGCGAAAGCACTTAAATGGGCTGGCTTCACTCTCCAGACCAATGAAGAACCCCTGTGGGAGCTGGCTTGCCTGCGATAGGGCCGGCACATCCAAAATAGAGGCTGCCTGTTGAACCGCTATCGCAGGCAAGCCAGCTCCCACATTTGGTCTTCATTTGTCTTCAGGTTTTTGCGATCAGTTGATCAACGAGCCCCGCAACGAGTGCGGTTGCGCCGCGTCGATGTGCACGTCGGCAAACTGCCCGATCAGGGTCGGATTATCGCAACGGAAGTTGACGATTCGATTGTTCTCGGTGCGCCCTTGCAGCTCGCCCGGATCCTTCTTCGAATAGTCGGTGACCAGGATGCGCTGGATCGAGCCAACCATTTGTCGGCTGATCTCGAACCCTTGCTGATTCAAGCGGTGTTGCAGTGCGTTCAAGCGCTCTTTTTTCAGTTCTTCCGGGGTCTCGTCCACTAGGTCGGCGGCCGGTGTGCCGGGGCGCTGGCTGTAGACGAACGAGTAGGAAAAGTCGAAGCCGACGTCTTCGATCAGCTTCATGGTCTGCTGGAAGTCTTTCTCGGTTTCGCCCGGGAAACCGACGATAAAGTCCGAACTGATGCAGATACCCGGCACCGCCGCGCGCAATTTACGCAGTTTGGATTTGTACTCCAGGGCGGTGTGGTTGCGCTTCATCGCCGACAGGATGCGGTCCGAGCCCGATTGCACCGGCAAGTGCAGGTGTTTGACCAGTTCCGGCACGTCGGCGTGGGCCTGGATCAGGCTGTCGGAGAATTCCAGTGGGTGCGAGGTGGTGTAGCGGATGCGCTCGATGCCTTCGACGGCGGCGACCACGCGGATCAGCTCCGCCAGGTCGGCCAGGCGGCCGTCATGGGTCAGGCCGCGATAGCCGTTGACGTTCTGGCCCAGCAGGGTCACTTCACGCACGCCGTTTTCGGCGAGGTGGATGATTTCCGACAGCACATCATCAAACGGCCGGCTGACTTCTTCGCCGCGGGTGTAGGGCACCACGCAGAAGGTGCAGTACTTGCTGCAACCTTCCATCACCGACACGTAGGCACTCGGCCCGTCGATGCGCGGTTCGGGCAAATGGTCGAACTTTTCTATTTCAGGAAATGACACATCAACCTGCGGCAGCTTGGTGATGCGCGCAGCGTCGATCATTTCCGGCAGGCGGTGCAGGGTTTGCGGGCCGAAGACCACATCGACATAGGGCGCGCGGTCGCGGATCGCGGCGCCTTCCTGGCTGGCCACGCAACCGCCGACGGCGATCACCATCTCCGGGTTCGCCAGTTTCAATTCACGCCAGCGGCCCAGCTGCGAATACACACGGTCCTGGGCCCGCTCGCGGATCGAGCAGGTATTGAGCAGAATCACGTCGGCATCTTCGGCACGGGCGGTGACTTCCAGGGCCTGATGTTCGCCCAGCAGATCGACCATGCGCGAGCTGTCGTACTCGTTCATCTGGCAACCGTGGGTTTCGATGTAAAGCTTCTTGGCCATGGGGATCGTCAACTGGTGGTAAAGAACCGCGCATTATAGGGGGCATGCCCATTGGTTCCTAGCGTTGTGCATCGGGTGCCATGCTATAGTTCGCGCCCTCTTTTATATCCCCGATGTGTTGCTCGCCCACCATGACCAAACGTGAAGCTCCAATCTATAAGGTGATTTTCCTCAACCAGGGCCAGGTGTTCGAAATGTACGCCAAGCAGATCTATCAGAGCGATCTGTGGGGTTTCCTGGAGGTGGAGGAGTTCGTCTTTGGCGAGCGCACCCAGTTGGTCGTCGATCCGGGCGAAGAGAAGCTCAAGGCTCAGTTCGAGGGCGTGGTACGCAGTTTTGTGCCGATGCATTCGATTGTGCGCATCGATGAAGTCGAGCGCCTGGGCACGCCGAAGATCAGCGAGGCGCGGGGCATGGGCAATGTGATGCCGTTTCCGATGCCGATGCCTGAGAAGTAGGGCTTTAGACCGCGTCGCGCCATTCGCGAGCAAGCCCGCTCCCACATTTGACCGAGTTCCAACTTTGGAATGCATTCAAATGTGGGAGCGGGCTTGCTCGCGAAGAGGCCTTCAAAGGCACAAAAGATTTAAGGCAGGGGTGAAAACGGCGAACGCCCATCCGCACTCTGCAATTCCTGCAGATAATTGCGAAAGATCTGCCCCAGCACCTGGGTCGCCACTTCCAACTCATCACGCTGCATGTGTTCGGCCACTTCGTCGGCCGTATCCAGCGCATCCTCGGCACCGTTGACCGCCGCCATTTTCAGCACGATATACGCCTGGACGTTGTTGGCCGGCACGCCTTCGCCATGGAAGAACATGGTGCCCAGCTTGAATTGGGCTTCAGCATGGCCCTGCAACGAGGCTTTCTCGAAGTAGCTCAGGGCTTTGTTGAGGTCGCGGGCGGGGTTCTGGCTGTCGTGGAAGTACTCACCCAACTCGTATTGTGCCTGCGCATCCCCGCCGTCGGCCTGTTTCTGGCACGCGCTCAGGGCTTCGGCCTGGCTGTCTGGCTGGGTATTGAGGGTGCAACGACCCATCGCTGGGATTAACAACGAGTTGCCGCCTGCTTGTGCATGTGCCAGCAGCGGCTGAAGGAGCAACAGGCAGCCCAGAACCAGGGTGCGGCCGGTGCGTTTCATGGGAATCGACTTACCTCTGACGGGGCACGCGGACCCTCGCGGGATCCAATAAGCGCGCATTATGAAATAAGCAGGCCTCTGCTTACAAAGTCTTTACTCGTTTTTCTGCTGGTTGGGCAAGTTATCTGCCGGATTGCAGGTGATTTCTCGAAAAAACCAGGAAATGTCTGTAAGCAAAGTAGCAAATCTGACGCCACCGCGGGCAGCGTCAGAATGTGCATGGGCTTATTTCAAGGCAGCGAACGCGCTCTCGGCGGCATCCAGGGTCAATTTCAGCTCGGCTTCGCCATGGGCGATCGAAGTGAAGCCCGCTTCAAAGGCGCTCGGCGCCAGGTACACGCCGCCTTCCAGCATCAGATGGAAGAAGCGTTTGAACAGGTCGGCATCGCTGCCCATCACGTCATCAAAGGTGACGATATCGTCGGCACCGCTGAAGTACAGGCCGAACATGCCGCCCGCTTGGGTGGTGACAAACGGGATACCGGCGGCATCGGCGCGCTGTTGCAGGCCGTCGAGCAGGCGCGTGGTGTAGTCGGTCAGTTCGGCATGGAAACCCGGGCGGCTGATCAGGCGCAGGGTGGTCAGGCCGGCGGCCATGGCCAGTGGGTTACCGGACAAGGTGCCCGCCTGGTACACCGGACCCAGCGGCGCGATGTGGTGCATGATCTCGCGTTTGCCGCCAAAGCAGCCGACGGGCATGCCGCCACCGATGATCTTGCCGAAGGTGCTCAGGTCCGGCGTCACGCCGTAGTGCGCCTGCGCGCCGCCGAGGGCCACACGGAAACCGGTCATTACTTCGTCGAAGATCAGCACCACGCCGTGCTTGTCGCACTGTTCGCGCAGGCCTTCGAGGAAACCCGGCGCCGGCGGTACGCAGTTCATGTTGCCGGCCACCGGCTCGACGATGATGCAGGCCACGTCCTGGCCCACTTCATTGAGCATCTGCTCGACGGCGGCGATGTCGTTGAACGGCAGGGTCAGGGTGTGTTTAGCAAATGCAGCCGGTACACCGGCCGAGCTCGGCACGCCTTGGGTCAGCAGGCCGGAACCGGCTTTCACCAGCAGGCTGTCGGAGTGGCCGTGGTAGCAGCCTTCGAACTTGATGATGCTGTCGCGGCCGGTGAAACCACGGGCCAGGCGGATCGCGCTCATGGTGGCTTCGGTACCGGAGCTGACCATGCGCACCATTTCCATCGACGGCACGATCGAGCAGACCAGGTCGGCCATCTCGGTTTCCATGGCCGTCGGTGCGCCATAGGACAAGCCGTGCTCCAGTTGCTTGCGCACGGCGTCCAGCACGTCCGGGTGGCTGTGGCCGAGGATCATCGGGCCCCAGGAACCGACGTAATCCACGTAACGCTTGTCATCTTCGTCGGTGACGTAGGCGCCTTCGGCATGCTTGAAGAACAACGGCGTGCCGCCCACGCTCTTGAACGCACGCACGGGGGAGTTCACACCGCCGGGGATGTGTTTCTGGGCATTGGCAAACAGCGTTTCGGAACGGGACATGATTGGGCTCTCTGAAATCAAATCTTAAGAAGGGCGTTGAAGGCGCGGGCGCGGCGCGTGACTTCCTGGGTGCTGTCGGCACCGAACAGGCCGTGGACCACCGCCAGCAGATCGGCCCCGTGGGCCACCAGCGGTGCGGCGTTCTCCAGGGTGATGCCGCCGATCACGCAGATCGGCACCTGCAGGCGCGCGCGGGCCTGGGCGAGCATTTCGACGGTGGCCGCCGGGGCGCCGGGTTTGGTGCTGGAATTGAAGAAGCGACCGAAGGCGACGTAACTGGCGCCCTCGTTCGCAGCCTGTTCGGCCAGTTCAATCTGGCTGTGGCAGGTGCTGCCGATGATCGCCTTGGAACCGAGCAACGCACGGGCCGGCGTCAGCGGGCCGTCGGTCTGGCCCAGGTGCACACCGACGCCCAGGCGCGCGGCCAGTTCGGCGTCGTCATTGATAATCAGCTGGGTCTTGTAGCGCGAGCACAGTTCGCGCAGCTTTTCCGCTTCACGCAGGCGCCGGGCTTCGTCGCTGCTTTTGTCGCGGTACTGCAACAGGGTCACGCCACCGTCCAACGCCGCTTCGACGTAGGCGAGGAATTTGCCGGCCAACAGCTGGCTGTCGGTAATGGCGTAAAGGCCACGTAGTTTCATCGGGCAAGCCCCTTGGTCTTACGAGCAGAAATCCAGCGGCAGGCGGCGCGGTACAAACTGGCCCTGGCCGAGTTGTTCGGCGTCACGCAGGGTGCGCCAAGTGTAGTTGAGGGCCGATTGCACAGCGCTGACCAGGCCTTCGCCCTGGGCGATTCGCCCCGCCAGCGCACTGGCCAGCGTGCAGCCCGAACCGTGATAACTGCCCGGCAGGCGCTGGCAGGTAAAGGTCTGCTGCGTGCCGTCGCGGCTATACAGACGGTTATGCACTTCATGCTCGTCGCCATGCCCGCCGGTGATCAGCAGGTGCCTGATATACGGCAGCAGCTTCGCGGCGCATTCATCCGCGGTGCCGTCCGGCAGCTCGGCGAGGATGCGCGCTTCGGGCAGGTTTGGTGTGGCAATCAGCGACAGCGGCAACAACCGCTCGCGCATGGCATAGCCGACTTCATCCTTGCCCAGGCTGCCACCGCCACCGGCGCGCAGCACCGGGTCGCACACCACCGGCAGGTGCGGGTGCGCCTGCAGCAGTTCGACCACGGTATCGACCATGGCGGTGGAACCGAGCATGCCCAGCTTGACCGCCGCGACTTCGGAGTCGCCCAGTACGGCATTGGCCTGAGCCAGCACCCACTCGCGGTCGAGCACGCGGAAATCGCTGACATTGACGGTGTTCTGCACGGTCAGGGCGGTGACGGCCGGAGCCGCATGGCAGCCTTGGGCGAGCAGGGCTTCGATATCTGCCTGCAGGCCGGCGCCACCACTGGGGTCATGGCCGGAGAGACAGAGGACAACGGGGCGAGAGCTGTAGATATTCATGGTGCGCGAGCTTACCACCAAACGCTTTTTGCGTGGCTGTCTGGCGATGGTTGAATTTCGCCCCGCGTGTGGCACTTTTTTGGCGCTCGTCAGGTACGGAAAAATGCTCTGAAAGTACCGTCCTAGAGCCTTTGTAAAATTTATTTACATGGCCTCTAGTGGCCTTTAGCAGCTATGCTAGAGTGGATCCAAATTACTAACAGTATCGCCGGTATACGTCTTCTCAAAAGGAATGGGGGCTTTTTGACATAACCGGACAGGCCACGCTGGGGCTCTATGCGCTATTTTTTGATCTTATTGTTGTGCGGGTTGCCGCTGCTCGCCAACGCCATCGGGTTCAACCAGGACACGCGAAGCCTGCCCCTGGGCCGAGTGATGCAAGTGCTCGAAGACCCCACCGACGCCCTTACCATCGCCGAAGTCAGCTCCCCCGCTTACACCGCCCAGTTCAAGCCCCACGACAAAGCCACCCTCAATGCCGGTTATTCGCGTTCGGTGTTCTGGCTCAAGATCGACCTGCATTACCAGGCCAAGGATCCCCGCGCGCCACGCACCTGGTTTCTCGAGTTGGCCTACCCGCCGCTCAATCACCTGGACCTGTACCAGAGCGACAGCACCGGCACCTACCGCCTTAGCACCCGTACCGGCAGCGCGCTGCCGTTTTCCAGCCGGGAAGTGCGCCAGAGCAACTACCTGTTCAAGCTCAATTTCGTGCCCGACCAGCAGGAGACGATCTACCTGCGCCTGCAAAGTGAAGGTTCGATCCAGGCGCCACTGACCCTCTGGGCCGGCACCGCCTACCTGGAACAGCAGCCGCTGCGCCTCTACGTGTTGGGCGCGATCTACGGCGTCTTGCTGGGCATGTTGATCTACAACCTGTTCATCTACCTGAGCGTGCGCGACACCAGTTACCTCTATTACATCCTCTATATCGCCTCGTTCGGTTTGTACCAACTGTCGGTCAACGGCGTGGCCGTGGAGTATTTCTGGCCGAACAACCCGTGGTGGACGAATGCCGCGGTGCCGTTCCTGATTGGCTCGGCGGCGCTGTTCGGCAGCTTGTTCGCGCGCAGCTTCCTGCATACCGCGCAGCACAGCCGATGGCTCGACCGCATCTTGCTGGTGCTGGCCGCGTGCGGCGCGCTGGTGATGGCGCTGGCGCTGCTGACCAGTTACGCCGTGGCCCTGCGCCTGGCGACCGGCCTGGCGCTGGTGTTCACCGTGACCATCTTTATTGCCGCGATCAAAGCCTGGCTGTGCGGCCAGCGCATGGCGCGGTATTTCATCATTGCCTGGTCGGCCTTCCTGCTCGGTGGGGTGGTGAACACCATGATGGTATTGGGCTACCTGCCCAACGTCTTCCTCACCATGTACGCCAGCCAGATCGGCTCGGCCATCGAGGTAGCACTGTTGTCCCTGGCCCTGGCGGATCGCATCAACGGCATGCGCGAGCAGCAGGCGCAGATCCTGTTCGATGCCAGCCAGAAACTTGAAGTGCTCAACCAGCAACTGGCCCGCAGCAACCGGCTCAAGGACGAATTTCTCGCCACCTTGACCCACGAACTGCGCACCCCGATGAACGGCGTGATCGGTTCCCTCGAACTGATGCAAACCGTTCCCCTGGACGACGACCTCGCGCAGTACCAGCAGACTGCCGCCGGCTCGGCACGGGACATGATGCGCATGGTCAACGGCATCCTCACCCTCACCGAGCTGCAAGCCGGCCGACTCACCGCCCAGCCGCAAGTGTTCAGCCTGCGCGGCGTGCTCGATACCCTGCGCCAGCAATTCAGCGCCAGCGCGCAAAGCAAGGGCCTGGCGTTTTCCATTGATGTGGCGGATGAACTGCCGGACCGGGTGATCGGCGATGCGGACAAGCTGACTCAGTGCCTGGATTGCCTGCTGGATAACGCCTTCAAGTTCACCCATCAGGGCGCCGTACGCGTGCGTGTAGTCGGTATGCCCGATGGCGCGGGTGCGCTGCGCCTGAGCTTTATCGTCACCGACAGTGGCATCGGCTTTGCCTTTCTCGACGAGGCCACGCTGTACCAGCGCTTCTTCCAGCTCGACGGTTCGACCACCCGTGAATACGGTGGCCTGGGCATTGGCCTGGCGATTTGCCGGCAGTTGATCGAGTTATTGGGCGGGCGCCTGACCCATCATTCCGAACCGCTCAAGGGCAGTCGCTTCCAGTTGGAAGTCGAGGTCAAGCCGGTGCCGTCCGAGCCGAAAGCCGCCGGGCCGATCCCGCAGCGCGCGCCGCAGGATTGCGCAGTGCTATTGGTGGATGACAACAGCGTCGGCCAGTTGGCGGTGCGCGGCATGCTGCTCAAGCTCGGTTACCGGGTCAAAACCGTGGACAGCGGCCCAGCGGCATTGGCGGCCTTGCAGGCGGAAACGTTCGAGGCGGTATTGCTGGATGTGCCTGAAGGCGGCTTCTCGTTGTGTTGTCAGATCCGTGCCTTGCCCGGCTGCGGTGAGCTGCCGGTCATAGCCCTGAGTTCATCGCTGAATACCTCAGACCGTGAGCGCTGCCACGGCATCGGCATCACCGAACGGCTGGCCAAACCCGTGCGTTTCGAGGCGTTGCAAGCGGTGCTGGAGCGCTGTGTGCTGTGCCAGGTCGAGGGCGAAAGCGCCGGACATTAGGCGCCTATGCCACTTTTTTAAGCGCAGTGCCGGTGCTTAACTGAAATTCAGGCCGCCAATGACCGTGGCCTTTTTTCCAGGAGGCCCGTCATGAACCTGCATCAGTTCGCCGAAACCCACGACGTCACCAACCAGCCGCCGTCCCTGGACGGCATCAACCTGTTCCGCATCGACGTGCCCTTGCAAGAGTGGTCGCGGCGCTTTGGCGCCGGCTGGGCCGAGGCGCGCCTGGATGCCTACGGTGCGCTGGCCGGTGGCCCGCTGATGGCGGCCGGGTTCCTGGCGAATCAAAACAAGCCGGTGTTCAACAGCCACGATCGTTATGGCCATCGCATCGACCTGGTGGAGTTCCACCCGGCCTACCACGAGCTGATGCGCACGGCCGTCGAGCACGGCCTGCCATCGATGCCATGGGCGCATCCGCAGGCGGGCGCCCACGTGGCCCGCGCCGGCTTGACCTACCTGCACAGCCAGGCCGAAGCCGGCACCGGTTGCCCGTTGACCATGACCTTCGCCTGTGTGCCGGCCCTGCGGCTGCAACCCGACTTGGCGGACATCTGGCTGCCGAAAATCCTCAACACCGAATACGATCCACGCAACGTCGGCATCGCCCATAAAGCCGGGGCCACCATCGGCATGGCCATGACCGAGAAGCAGGGCGGCACCGACGTGCGCGCCAACACCACCCGCGCGTTTCCGGTGGGCGCCGGCGGCCCCGGGCAGGCGTATGAGCTGGTAGGGCACAAATGGTTCTGCTCGGCACCGATGTGCGATGCCTTCCTGACCCTGGCCCAGACCGACAAGGGCCTCACCTGTTTCCTGCTGCCCCGGCACCGCCCGGATGACACGCGTAACGAGTTCTATATCCAGCGCCTGAAAAACAAACTCGGCAACTGCTCCAACGCCTCCAGCGAAGTGGAGTTCCGTGGCGCCCTGGCGTGGATGATTGGCGAAGAAGGCCGTGGCGTACCGACCATCATCGAAATGGTCGCCATGACCCGCTTCGATTGCATGGTCGGCTCCAGCGCCCTGATGCGCCAGGCACTCACCCAGGCCAGCCATCATTGCGCCCATCGGACGGTGGGCGGTCGTGTACTCAGCGAACAGCCGTTGATGCAAAACGTCCTCGCCGACCTGGCGCTGGAGAGCGAAGCGGCGCTGGCGCTGAGCATGCGCATGGGTCGTGCGCTGGATCACCTTGGGGATGAACAGGAAGCCAAGTTCGCCCGGCTGGTGACGGCGGTGGGCAAGTACTGGATCTGCAAGCGCGCGCCGGCAATGATCAACGAAGCCGCCGAGTGCATGGGCGGTGCCGGGTATGTCGAGGACAGCATCCTGCCGCGCCTGTACCGTGAGGCACCGGTGAATTCGACGTGGGAAGGTTCCGGCAATGTGCAGTGCCTGGATGTGCTGCGCGCGCTGTCGAAAGAGCTGGGGGTGTTGGAGGCGTTGTTTGTCGAGCTGGGGGATGGGCACGGTGACAAGCAGTTGGCGCGGCATATCGAGCAGTTGAAGTCGGCGTTTATGGACACCCAGGACATCCAGTACCGTGCGCGGCAACTCACCGAGGACATCGCCGTGGCGTTGCAGGCCAAGCTGTTGCTGGAGGCGGGGAATGGGGCGGTCAGTGATGGGTTTATTGCCAGTCGCCTCGGCGAATCGTCCGGCCGCGTTTATGGCACGTTGCCGCGTGGGGTGGATGTGGAAACCATCGTCACGAGGTCCACCCCCAACCTCTCTGAATAAACACGATCAAAATGTGGGAGCGGGCTTGCTCGCGAATGCGGTGTATCAGTCACCTATTCAGTAGCTGACCCACCGCATTCGCGAGCAAGCCCGCTCCCACATTATTAATCGCATTCCAATTGCACTGTTTCAGTAGGCCCGGGATACAGGCAAGATAAAGGCCTGCACGTCAGAACACAGGATGCTTACCGTGACCGAAGCTTTTGTTGTCGTTCAATCCGCCGAAGAAGCCGTGGACCGGCTGGCGGCTCTGCATGAGCGTGCTACCGGCGCACTCAACCAAGCCCTCAAGCAATACCTCAAAGACCGCGTCGAACCCGACGCCGAACAACGCGCGCTGTTTCGCTACCCGGAACTGCGCCTGACCTACCACTGCCACGGCGAAGTCCCACAGACTACCCGGGCATACGCCAAGGTCCAGTTGCCGGGGACCTACAGCGTCACCGTCACCCATCCCGCCGCGTTCCGTAAGTATCTGCTGGAGCAACTGGTGCCGTTGATGCACGACTTCACCGTGACGGTGGAAGTGGGCGTCAGCCAGCAGAACATCCCGTACCCGTACGTGGTGGAGCAGGGCGACGAACTGGCCGGCTCCGGCGTGACCGCCGCGACCCTGGCCCGCGTGTTCCCGAGCACCGACCTGTCGGCCGCCACCGATGGCATCGCCGACGGCCTCTACGACTGGGAAAACACCGACCCGCTGCCCCTGGCGCTGTTCGATGCCGCCCGCGTGGACTTTTCCCTGCGCCGCCTGGTGCACTACACCGGCAGCGACTGGCGCCATGTGCAGCCGTGGATCCTGCTGACCAACTACCACCGCTATGTGGACCAGTTCATCCTGCATGGCCTGGAACAACTGCGCAGCGACCCGCGCTTCATCCGCATGGTGCTGCCGGGCAACGTGGTGATCGACAAGAGCATGGATCACGGCGAAGCGTCGGCGATTGCGGCGGGCGTGGTCTGGCATCGCTACCAGATGCCGGCCTATCACTTGCAGGCCACTGATGGCCACGGCGTGACCCTGGTGAACATCGGTGTCGGCCCGTCCAACGCCAAGAACATCACCGATCACCTGGCTGTGCTGCGTCCGCATTGCTGGCTGATGATCGGCCACTGTGGCGGCCTGCGCCAATCCCAGACCATCGGTGACTACGTACTGGCCCACGCCTATATGCGCCGCGATGGGATTCTCGACCGGGTGGTGCCGCCGAATATCCCTATCCCGGCCCTGGCCGAAGTGCAAATGGCCTTGCAGCAAGCGGCGGCCAACGTCACGGGCGAAAAAGGCGAAGAGCTGAAAAAACGCCTGCGTACCGGCACCGTGCTGACCTACGACGACCGTAACTGGGAACTGCGCTGGGCCCAGGAACGGCCGCTGATCAACCTGTCCCGCGCCGTGGCGGTGGACATGGAAAGCGGCACCATCGCCGCCCAGGGTTATCGTTTGCGTGTGCCGTATGGCACGTTGCTGTGTGTCTCGGATAAACCGCTGCACAGCGAGATCAAGCTGCCGGGTTCGGCCAACGCGTTCTATGAGCGTGCGGTGAGCCAGCACTTGAAGATCGGCATCGAGGCGGTGGATCTGCTGCGCACCGAACTCAACTCGCTGCACTCGCGCAAACTGCGCAGCTTCGACGAGCCGCCGTTCCGCTAAGCGGTTGGGATGGTCATTTAACGGTCAGGCCACTAGCATTGTCGGTCCTGACTGTTAGATGTACCGAAGCCATGTCCCGTCCCACCCGTCCCGATTCGCGCCGCCCTGGCGTGAAACCCCCATATTCCGCCGCGCGTCGCGTTGCCAAGGCTCCGCCGGCCGAGCCGAAGCTGATCCTGTTCAACAAGCCATTCGACGTGCTGACCCAGTTCAGCGACGAAGGTGGGCGCGCGACCCTCAAGGATTTCATCGACATCCCCGGCATCTACCCGGCGGGCCGCCTGGACCGTGACAGCGAGGGTTTGCTGCTGCTGACCAACGATGGCCAGTTGCAGGCGCGGATTGCCGACCCCAAGCACAAGCTGGCGAAAACCTATTGGGTGCAGGTGGAAGGCGAACCGAGCGAAGAACAACTGCAACGCCTGCGTGCCGGTGTGGAACTCAACGACGGCATGACCTTGCCCGCCGAAGCCCGGCAGTTGGCCGAGCCCGATTTATGGCCGCGCAACCCACCGGTGCGCTTTCGCAAAAGCGTGCCCACGTCGTGGCTGGAGTTGGTGATTCGAGAAGGGCGCAACCGCCAGGTTCGGCGTATGACGGCGGCAGTGGGCTTGCCCACTTTGCGCCTGGTGCGTGTGCGAATTGGCGATTGGACGATCGACGGCCTGGACCAGGGCCAGTGGAAGGAAGTGCCGGCGCGCCTATAGGGCGCCGGACTCGATCAGGCCGATCACCACGCTCTTGATGATGAACGCGGCCACACCCAGGCCCAGCACGAAGAACAGGATGAACGAGCCAAAGCGCCCGGCCTTGGACTTCTTCGCCAGGTCCCAGACGATAAAGCCCATGAAAATGATCAGAATGGTGACCAGGCCGGTCATCATCCATTCTTCGAAGAGGGCGGGGTCGATGTTGTTCATGGGGGGCTTCCGACAGGGCAGGCGGGCAAGTATACGGCAGCGTTACAGACGCAACATTGACCTGGATCGAAGTGCAATCCAAATGTGGGAGCGGGCTCCCACAGGGGATCTTCATTGTGTTTGAGATCAGGTGCGCAGGTGAGTCAGGGGTAGCTCGGTGCTGTTGAGTACTTGGTTGAGCACAAAGCTCGACCGCACGCTGGTCACGCCATCAATGCGCGTGAGATGTCCCAGCAGCAATTTCTGATAGTGATCCATATCCGGCACCACCACCTTCAACTGATAGTCAGCATCCATCCCGGTGACCAAACTGCATTCCAGCACCTGGGGCAGGGTGCGGATCGCTGCTTCGAAGTTCTCGAAACGCTCCGGTGTGTGCCGGTCCATGCCGATCAGCACGTAAGCGGTGAGGCTCAGGCCCAGCATCTTGCGGTCGAG
Source organism: Pseudomonas sp. KBW05 (assembly GCF_003852405.1). Classification (GTDB taxonomy): domain Bacteria; phylum Pseudomonadota; class Gammaproteobacteria; order Pseudomonadales; family Pseudomonadaceae; genus Aquipseudomonas. The sequence goes on along the minus strand of NZ_QAJM01000022.1, from coordinate 166,117 downwards.
CAGGGCAACCTGGCGGGCGATGTAGCCGTCGTCCTCCAACTGCTTGACCCGGCGCGAGCACGGCGATGGCGACAAGCCGATGCGTTCGGCCAACTCCTGGTTGGAGATCCGCGCGTCACGCTGCAATTCCGCCAAAATACTCAGGTCGTATCGGTCAAGCTTGCTCATTGGGTTGGCCTTTGTCGTAACTATTGCGGCGAATTATCTATGAAGGGTTAAAAATTGCGCAAGCACTGTTTATTGACGCAATCTTCGCAATCATCTGCCGGGCGCTGGCGGGTATCTTTATCAACAGAATCACCGCCTGGACAACAGTCCACAGCAGCCCGCCCAATCAGGTGCGCTGCGGCCGCCACCCCAGCAGGGTTGAGCCGGCCTCCAGGCTGCACACTGTCCACAAGACGGCGTGAGGTGAGCCAACGTCAAAAGCGTTGAGCCAGGACGAAGTTCTCAAGGGGTGGCCGACGGGTCACCCCTTTTCTTTTGCCTGCGAAAATGTTTCTCGTGACTGATAACCTGTCCGAGAACCGGGCCGTGCTTTTCCAGTCTCATGGATAGGCCCTAATCCGCAGTGAGGAATAGCATGAAGCGCATCTGGCGTTTGACAGGTGTAGGTTTGCTGATGGTCACCGTTGGCGCGCAAGCATTGGCCGACGAGCGTGATAACACCCCACGGCCTGAAGGCGGGGGGCAGCATGAGCGCGGCCAGGGCGGCGGCCGACAGCAGGGCAATGAACCGCCACGCCAGCAGAACAACGCGCCACGGCCTGAAAACAATCAGCCACGGCCGGAGAACAATCAGCCTCGCCCGCAGAATCAGCATTTCGAACAGCGCGGTGGCCAGAACGACCATTGGCAGGGGCGTCAGCCGGGCAATGAGCCGAGTCGGCCCGTGCAACCGCAGCCGTCGAACAACCTGCCGATCCAGAGCCGCCCCGACACCGTGCGCCAGACCCAGGAACCGCGCCAGGGTTACTACCGCGACATCCCCCGCCGCAACGACGGCAATCAGCACTGGGAGGTCGGCGGCCCTGGCTCGCGTCCCGGCAACAACGGCGGCTACAACAATAACCGCCCTGGCGACAACCGCTGGCCAGGCCGCCCCGACGGGCACGGCAATGGCTGGGGCCCTGGCCCGCAGCATCGCCCTGGGTACGTGATCGACCGCTTCCCCGACCGCAACTACCGCGTGCCTTACCGTGGCCAGGACTACTTCTTCTCCGGCGGCTACTGGTATCGCCCGCAGGGCCCGCGTTATGTCGTGGTGACGCCACCGTACGGCATCCGCGTGCAATACCTGCCGGACTACGCGCGGGAAGTGTGGGTGGGCAGCGCGCTGTTCTTCCTCGCGGCCGGTGCTTATTACACCTATGAAAGCAGCTCCCAGCAGTACGTGGTGGTGCAACCGCCCACGCAAGTGCCCGCGCCACAACCGGCGCCGCAGGGTAATGGCTATGACGTGGTGGCCTATCCCGCCAACGGCCAGTCACCGGCCCAGGTGCAGCAGGACGGTTATGACTGTTATCGCTGGGCCGTGCAGCAAAGCGGCTTCGACCCGCAACAAGTCACCTACGCCCCCGACCCGGCGGTGGTGCAAACCTACCGCCAGGCCCAGGGCAACTGCCTGAGCAGTCGCGGGTATCAGGTGCAGTACTAGGCCTTGTTTCCCGTGACCACTTCCCGCGGGTCGGCGTGCACCAGCACTTCGGCGCGCGGGTAGGCGTTATGGATCGCATCGGCGGCCTGGTCGCTGATGGCGTGGGCCACCGACAGCGTCAATTCCCCCGGCAACTCCAGGTGCAACTGCACAAACCAGTGGTTGCCCGAGATGCGCGTGCGCAAGTCGTGGGCGCCGAGCACGCCGGGTACGCTGCGGGCCAGTTCCAGCATGTGCTGGCTGACGTCTGCCGGCAGCTCTTCATCCATCAACACTGCAAAGCTTTCCCGGGCGATCTGGACCGCACTCCACAAAATGTAGGCGGCGATGCCCAGGCCGAACCACGCATCCACCTGATGAAAACCCAGGCCGGCAATCACCAGCGCCACCAGGATGCTGCCGTTGAGCAGCAAGTCCGAGCGATAGTGCAGCGAGTCGGCCCGCACCGCGTTGGAGCCGGTTTCGCGGACCACCCGGTGTTGCAGCATCAGCAACGCCACCGTCAGCACCAGCGAAAAAATGATCACGCCAATGCTTAGCCACGGCGCGCCGACCGGTTCCGGGTGCTGCAAGCGCTCATAAGCTTGCAGCGCGATCAACACCGCACTGCCGCCGATAAACAGGGCCTGGGCCATGCCCGCCAGTGACTCCGCCTTGCCGTGGCCGTAACGGTGATCGTCATCGGCCGGGCGCAGGGCGTAGTGCACCGCGATCAAGTTCAGCAGCGAGGTGACGCCGTCCAGCAGCGAGTCGGTCAACCCGGCGAGCATGCTCACCGAGCCGCTGAGCCACCAGGCGATGGCCTTGGTGATAATCAGCGCGCAGGCCACGCCGACCGAAGCGCGGGTGGCCAGGCGCAGGAGCCTGGCGTGTTCGGGGCTGCTGGTCATAGACGGGTCGAATCCTTAGGCGGCGGGTTGCAGGCCGAGGGAGGCGAGTTGTTGCACGCTGCCCTTGAACTGGATCATGCGCGGGTCGTCCAGCGGAAGGGTGTGGCCGGTTTCTTTCTGGATGATGGTTTGCAGCTTGGCGTTATCGACCTTGCCGTCGGCGCCGATGGCTTCGTGCAGTTTCTCTGGCGCAACCTGCGCGGTCTTGCCCGGTTCGAAGTAGATCGCACCGGTGGCGAAGTCCACGCCAAAGGCGATCAGGCCAGGGATCACGTAGAACAACAGGCCCACGGCGTCGAGCACGGCAATCGTCGGGTCGATCTTGCCGTCGATCTGGCCACGGCGATCCGGGTAGAAGATCGAACCGCAGGCCGTCAATTGGCTCAACAGGGTGACGGTAAGGACACCGCCGAGGACACGGGAAGCGATACGCATGGGGAAATCTCCTGAATACGATTGATACGGGACTATAAGCGACGAAGATCCAATGTGGGAGCGGGCCAGCTCGCGAAAGCGGTGGATCAGTCGGTACATCTGTTGACTGACACTCCGTCTTCGCGAGCAAGCCCGCTCCCACACAGGCCAGCTCCCACCTTTGATTGCATTCACAATCGAAGTGGGCGGCGTTTCTGAGACCAGCACCGGCACTCGGCCGTTCGCCGTTATACTCGCCGCTCTGCTTTGGAGCCAGTATGAATTCGTTGCCGATCGATGATGTTTTACCCGCCCTGCGTGACGCCTTGGCGAATCGCCATGAAGCCGTGCTGGAAGCACCACCCGGTGCCGGTAAAACCACCCGCGTGCCGTTGGCGTTGTTGAATGAGCCGTGGCTGGCCGGGCAAACCATCCTGATGCTCGAACCCCGCCGCCTCGCCGCCCGCGCCGCCGCCGAACGGCTGGCCAGTGAACTGGGGGAAAAGGTCGGTGAAACCGTCGGCTATCGCATCCGTCTCGACAGCAAAGTCGGGCCCAATACGCGCATCGAAGTGGTCACCGAAGGCATCCTCACCCGCCGCTTGCAGGACGACCCGGTGCTGGACGGCGTGGGGCTGCTGATCTTCGACGAGTTCCACGAGCGCAGCCTCGACGCCGACCTCGCGCTGGCCCTGAGCCTCAACGGCCGCGACCTGTTTCGTGATGAGCAGCCACTGAAAATCCTGCTGATGTCCGCCACCCTTGAGGGCGAGCGCCTGTCCGGCTTGCTCGACAACGCGCCGATTCTGCGCAGCGAAGGGCGCATGTTCCCGGTGCAGATACGCTGGGGGCGGCCGTACCAGGCCGGAGAATTTATCGAGCCGCGCCTGGTGCAGACTATCCTTGAAGCGCTGCACGACGAAACGGGCAGCGTGTTGGTTTTCCTACCGGGTCAGGCCGAGATTCGCCGGGTCAACCAGCAACTGGCTGACGCCCTCGGTGAACGCACCGATGTGCTGCTCTGCCCGCTGCATGGCGAGCTCGACCTCAACGCCCAGCGCGCGGCCATCGACCCGGCGCCCGCCGGCAAACGTAAAGTGGTGCTGGCCACCAACATCGCCGAAACCAGCCTGACCATCAACGGCGTGCGCGTGGTGATCGACGCCGGGCTGGCGCGGGTGCCGCGCTTCGACCCGGGTAGCGGCATGACCCGCCTCGACACCCAGCGGATCTCCCGCGCCAGTGCGACCCAGCGTGCCGGTCGGGCCGGGCGCTTGGAGCCGGGGGTGTGTTACCGGTTGTGGTCCGAAGACCAGCATGAAGGCCTCGCTGCGTATGGCAGCGCGGAAATCCTCGCTGCCGACCTCGCCGGCCTGGCCTTGCAACTCGCACGCTGGGGCGTCACGCCCACACAACTGGTGTGGCTGGATGTGCCGCCCACCGCGGCGTATGCCCAGGCGCAGGATCTGCTGGTGCGCCTTGGTGCCTTGAATGACGACAAACTCACCGCCCACGGCCAGAAAATGGCCGAGCTGCCGGCCCATCCGCGTATCGCCCATTTGCTGTTGCGCGGGCAGGATCTGGGCCTGGCGACCACGGCATGTGATGTTGCGGCGCTGCTGGGCGAGCGCGATATCTTGCGCGGTGGCGGGGCGGATTTGCACAGTCGCTTGGCGCTGCTGTCCGGCGAAGAACGCGCGCGCGGTACCCAAGGCGGCGTGCAGCGGGCCAAGCAATTGGCGCGGCAATACCGTGGCTATCTAAGAGGCAAGGCCACGCAAGCGGTGGCCGACCCCGATCACCCGCGCTGGCTCGGCGCCTTGCTGGCGCTGGCCTACCCGGACCGCGTCGCCCAGCAACGTCGCCCCGGTGGCGCCGAATATCGCCTGGCCAATGGTCGCGCGGCACTGTTCGCCGAGGCTGATAGCCTGATGAAACAAGCGTGGCTGGTGATTGCCGACCTCGGCAGCCGCCAGGGCCAGCGTGAAGAACGCATCTACCTCGCGGCGGACTTTGATCCGGCGCTGTTCGACACGGTGCTCGCCGAGCAGGTGCGCAACGTCGACCAACTTGACTGGGACGAACGCGAAGGCGTGCTGCGCGCCGAACGCCAGCGCAAAGTCGGCGAGCTGGTACTGAGCCGCGAGCCCCTCACCGGCCTCGACGAAGCCGCGCGTAGCCAGGCGCTGGTCAACCTGGTGCGGCGCAAAGGCCTGGAATTACTGCCGTGGACACCCGAGCTGCGTCAATGGCAAGCCCGCGTCATGCTGCTGCGCCATCTCGATGCCGGCAAAACCAGCGAATGGCCTGACATCAGCGACGGCGCCTTGCTCGCCGGCCTCGAACATTGGCTGATGCCTTATCTGGGCAAAGTCTCGCGTCTGAGTCATTTTGCCAACCTGGATATCTCCAGCTTCCTGCACAACCTGTTGCCCTGGCCGCTGCCCCAGCGCCTCGACGAACTGGCGCCGCAACATGTGAAAGTGCCGTCGGGCTCATCGGTGCGTCTGGATTACAGCGAACAGCCGCCGATTCTGGCGGTGCGCCTGCAGGAATTATTCGGCTTGGCGGATACGCCGCGTATTGCCGGCGGGCGCCAGGTGGTCAAGTTGCACCTGCTGTCCCCGGCGCGTAGGCCGGTGCAGGTGACGCAGGATTTGGCGAACTTCTGGCGCAGTACCTACGCCGAGGTGAAGAAGGATCTGAAGGGGCGGTATCCGAAACATTATTGGCCGGATGATCCGCTGGTGGCCGAAGCGACGGCCAGGATCAAACCCCGAAAGCCGTAACGATGAAGATCAAAATGTGGGAGCGGGCTTGCTCGCGAAGGCGGCGTGCCAGTCGATGCATGTGTTAACTGATCCACCGCATTCGCGAGCAAGCCCGCTCCCACAAAAGCCAGCTCCCACTGGACGTTATTGCGCGGCGGGCAACAGGAACCGCGCAATCACCGGCAAATGGTTGGAAATACGCAACGTATCGTCCTGCCGCACCCTGGCTTCCACCCGCTTGATGCGCGGGCTGTAGAAAAGGTAATCCAGCGTACGATCCGGGCCATCGATGCTCGGATCATTGGGGAAATTCGTCAGCCATTTCTCCCGGTCAATGCCACTGGACTGGCTGTTACTCGGGATCATCGGGTATTTATCCCACAGCAGATGCAACTCGCTGTCTGGCGAATACTGCCCGCGTTTAGCCGCGTCCAGGCGTAGGAATTGCCCCAGCGGCAGCAGGTTGAAATCCCCACCGATCAACCAGGGTGTGCCCCGGCCTTCGAATTTATCCAGTAGCTTGAGCGTGGCTTGCACTTGCGCTTGCACGGCACTGCGCCCAGGCGCGTTGCCGTCCAGGCGGGTGTTGAGCACGGCCAGTTGGCCGCCGTCGCTCAGCGGCAGGTACGTCAGCAGCAGGGCCGGCTTGGGTTGGAACTGGCGGCTGAGGATATTGGCCTCGGGCGCAGGCAATTGCAGACGTTCGGCGTGTTCGATCTGGTAGCGGCTGAGGGTCGCCAGCTTGCGGCCGACGCTGCCGAAGATGTGCCGGTCGGGGACGAAGTCGGCTTTCCAGTCGAAGGCCTGGGCGCTGCATGGGTAGAGGTCGACCAGGCGTTCCTGCAGCAAGGCAAGCTGGTCTTGGTAGTGGGACGGTTTGGCGTTTTCGTCGAGTTCTTGCAACAGCAGGATGTCGGGTTGTTCGTCGCGGATCACCCGAGCTACTTCGTCGAGGCTGAAGGCCATGTCTTCGACGGTGGGGCGCTCATCCGGGCCGCTGCCGTCGGCGGTGTCGTACCAGAAGACGTAGTTCTTGCCGGCGAGGTATTGCACGTTCCAGGTCATGACCTTGAGCGCCTGCCCCGGCAGCAGGGTCGGCGCACGCGGTGCGACGCAGCTGACGGGCAGGGTTTCCTTGGGTTCGGGGCGCCAGGTCAGGCTGTAGATCAGGGCGGTGAGCAGGCCTGCGCTGATCAGCAGGCCCAGCAGGGTGATGCGCAATAAACGGGTCATCGGCTCGGCTTATGGCGTTTCAGAGATGGCACGGAGCATATCACCGCGCGTCGGCATCGCCACCGATCAGCATGAATAAACGGAACAACACCACGCTGGTGAACAGTTGCAGGAAGCTGTGGGCGCTGTCCATCACCAACCCGAGCAGCGGCGCCGGCGTGGGGTAGGCCGCGACACTGGCACCCTTGAGCAGCCACAGCGGCGCCATCACGCTCAGCAGGCACACGAGGATGCGCCAGAAATGCCCACGGGTCAGACGCAAGCTTTCCTTCATCGCTTCCAGTGCCGACATGCCGCGCAGTACCAGCAGGTATTCGGCAAACGCCAGCACCACCATCAACCACAGCCCCGGCAGGAAATACAGTGACAACCCCAGCAGGATCAACAGCGTGCTCATGGCCGTCAGCAGGGCAAAGCGCGGCCACAGGGTCAGGGCCATGGCCCATACATCCTTGGTGCGCGGCGACTCGCCACGGGTGCGGGCGTCGAGAAACAGGATCAACGCACCGGTGTACAGCGGGTACACCAGCAACCCCACCACCACGCTGTAGCCGGGGAACGCATCCGCGCCCAGCGTGTGGTCGAGTACCTGTTGCAGCAGGGCTTCGAGGATCACCAGCGGCAGGCACAACTGGACGATGGCGCCCAGGTTGCCGAGGGTGAAACGAAAGGAGTCGCGCAGCACGTCTAACGGATTCATCAAGTTCTTCGCAGGCCTGAAAGCAAGGGCGACACTTTAACCGATCGTGACCTTTGGGACGCAAACGTAAACCTTGCGTAAAGACCATTGAAACAACTCGTAACACCCCCATAACTAGATCGCACTCAGCCTGACGTCAGGCGAGGCCACGATTTTTACCGGCAATCTAACGAGGTCGCCATGAACAGCGAAGAGCAAACCCTGATCGATGGACTGTTTTCACGGTTGCAACAAGCCGAAACGGACTCAGCCCCCCGCGACGCCCTGGCCGAAGCGCGGATCAAGGAGCACATGACGCGCCAACCGGCGGCCGGGTACTACATGACCCAGTCGATCCTGGTGCAGGAACATGCGCTCAAGAGCCTCGACGCGCAGAACAAGCAGCAGGCGCAACAGATCCAGCAGTTGCAGGAAGAGTTGCAGCGTGCCAAAGCCCAAGCGGCACCCGCCGCAGCGCCGAGCAGCGGTGGCTTCCTGTCGAGCATCTTTGGTGGCGGCGGTTCCCGTGAACAGCCACCGGCCCAGAGCGCGGCGCCATCGTCGGGTGGCTGGCGTGAGCCGACGCGTCCGTCGTTCAGCCCGCCGCCTGCGCCGCAACAAAGTTATCAACAGCCTCCCGCCGCCGCGCCGGTGGGTAGCGGCTTTCTCGGCGGCGCGATGAAAACCGCAGCCGGTGTGGCCGGTGGTGTGTTGCTGGCCGAAGGCATCAGCAGCCTGTTCCATCACAACCAGCAGCCGCAGGTGGTGGAAGAAATCATCGAACAACCGGCACCGGCCAGCGATCAAGGCGGCTGGGGCAACGACGACCAGAAGTTTGCCGGCAACGACAACTGGGGCAGCAACAACTCGGACAGCTTTGCCGACAGCGATTATTCCGACGATTCATTCACCGATGGCGACGACGATTCCTTCGTCTGACCCTCCCAAGCCCGGCGCGCTTCGTCGCGCCGGGCTGATTTTTCTCGGAAACGCCCCCATGGCTGGCATACTGGCGCCTTTGCGGGCGTGCGCGCCCGGCATCCAAGTGGCTGTCATGGGGAAGTGCGGTGAAGAAAATTGCAGTGTTCGCCGATGTACAAAACCTCTACTACACCGTGCGCCAAGCGTATGGCTGCCACTTCAACTACGCCGCCCTGTGGGCTGACATCAGTTCACGCGGGCAGATCGTCGAGGCGTACGCCTATGCCATCGACCGGGGCGACAGCAAGCAGCAGCAATTCCAGCAGATCCTGCGCAACCTGGGCTTCACGGTAAAACTCAAGCCCTACATCCAGCGCAGCGACGGCTCGGCCAAGGGCGACTGGGACGTGGGCATCACCCTCGACATCATGGACGCCGCCGACCATGTCGATGAAATCGTCCTGGCTTCGGGCGACGGTGATTTCGACATGCTGCTCGAACGCATCATCAACAAACATGGCGTCGAAGCCGTGGCCTACGGTGTGCCCGGGCTGACGGCCAATTCGCTGATACGCGCCGCCAGCCGCTACGTGCCGATCGAAGGCGCGTTGCTGCTCAAATAAATGGTTAGACGGAGTTGGAACAGGTTTGGAACGTATAGCGGTCATCGACTTTGAAACCACCGGCATCAGCCCCAGCAGCCAGTGCCGCGCCACGGAAATCGCCGTGGTCATCCTGGAGCGCGGCCAGATCGTGGACCGCTACCAGAGCCTGATGAAAACCGGCGTGCACGTGCCCGCGTTCATCGAACAACTCACCGGCATCAGCAACGCCATGCTGCGCAGCGCGCCACCGGCGGAGCGGGTGATGAACGAGGTCAACGAATTCGTCGGCACTACGCCGCTGCTGGCGCACAACGCCGCGTTCGACCAGAAGTTCTGGGACTTTGAACTGGGTTTGATCCGCCGTACCCGTTTGCAGAAATTTGCCTGTTCGTTGCTGCTGGCGCGGCGGCTGATGCCTTCGGCGCCGAATCACAAGCTCGGCACGTTGAACACCTTTGCCCAACTGCCCCACACCGGTAAAGCTCACCGGGCGATGGCGGATGCGGAAATGGCAGCCAACCTTACGGCGCATCTGGCGCAGGAGCTGCGGGGGACGCATGGCTTGCGTGAACTGTCCCATGACTTGCTGTGCAGCTTGCAGAAAGTCCCTGCGGCAAAAATCACCGAACACCTGAAGAAACATCGCGGCTTCTGACCCCACCACAATTCCAAGCACACAGAAGATTCAAATGTGGGAGCGGGCTTGCTCGCGAAAGCGGTGGATCAGTCGCCGGATATATTGACTGACACACCGCCTTCGCGAGCAAGCCCGCTCCCACAGGGGTTATGTGTCGTTCATCGAGACTGTGTGCAGTCCAGCGCCTGATCCACGACCACCTTCGCCATCTCCACCAAATGCATCACTGCCCGCTGCTGCACATTCATTGATTCTGCCGATGAGTGCGCTGTCTCCACCGCGCAATGCAGTAAATCCGCCGCATGGGCGAGGGCGTCTTCGAAGCTCAGGTTGTCATTCAGGATGAAGCTTGGCGCATCCGGGGCGGAGGCTTTGAGGTAGTAGTCGATGGCTCGGCGGTTGAGTAGGGCGTCTTCGCTGAGAAAGCGGGGTGGATCGGGGGTGACTTTGATCATGGTGTAACTTCTCCGTCAGGTTAAGAAGCTGCAACCGTTCGCTTGCACACGAATTTAGGGTGGCAGCAGTACGCGGGTGTGCAAGACCGTGACGGTGTCCGGTAGATCCGAAGATCTCCCGCGTACAGCTGCCATAACGAACTAACGCCAGGAGTAAAAGCAGGCGTTGGGAGCTAAGGCTGTTGCGTATTGCCGTCGTCGGACTTGCACGTCCGTTCACCGAATATTCGATGACTGGGCGAGACTAGCTAACCGATCCGACGGAAACAAGGCCGTGGAATTGTCTAGGAAACATCCTGCGAATGAAAGAGATGGGGCTTGCTGGCCACTTAAATACTGGGCTTTTGAGCCGACTTTAAATCGCCATCAGAATTGTCGGTAGGCAAAGTCTGGTCGTGCCCTCAGACCCTTCTTTTTTCTCACCACCTGCCACATTAGATTTTTGGTGTTTTCAGGCGATGAGTGCCATCACTGAAGCTGGCGATCCCGATCCGCCCTCAAGCGCCAATACACCAATCACCAATGTCGCGCCTTTAGCCGGCAACTGATCCAGGTTGGTCAAACACTCAAGCACAATCCCATTCCCCGCCAACACCGCATGGTTCGTCGCAAACGTGCTGCTCTGCCCCGGATCAACCCCGTGGGTGTCAATGCCTACCCCGGCAATCTGACGCTGCTCCAGCAAAAAACCAATCGCCGCTTCGCCAATCCCGGGGAAGTGCGAGCCCTGTGCGTCCTGGCCGAAAAACGCTGTCGGATCATTCCAAAGATGCTGCCAGCCGGTGTACATCAGCACGACGGAACCGGCTTCGATGAGCCCATGCTGGCGCTCCCAGTCTTCAATATCCTGCACGCTGATTTCGTAGTCCGGAGTGCTCTGGGCCCGAACGTCGATCACCACCGCAGGCCGCACCAGGTCTTGCGGTTGATAACCTTCGATTCCCATCCCCTCAGCAAAGAAGCTGTTCGGCGCATTCATGTGAGTGGCGCTGTGTTCGCCCATGCTGAAACGGCGTAGGAAATAACCGTCCTGTTCCAACGACGCGACGTCTTCGAATTCCACTGGCGGATCCCCGGGCCACAGCGGAATGCGCGGGCTGATCGGATGGCTGAGACTGACGACTTTACCCACCATTTTTAACCTCCAACTGCGCCAACGGCACCCGCCGCTCTATCGCACTCGACAAGATGATCGAGGTCTTGCTGAACCCAAACTTGGCGACCCGGTTAATCAGGTTCTCCAACTCCGGCATCGAGCCCACCGCCGCTTGCATGATCACGCACGGATCGCCCGTCACCCGATGGCATTCCGTCAGCTCGGGGATTTCCGCCAGGGCGTCATACACCTTCTGGCTGCCGTGATTGGTCAATCGCAGTTCAATCACACACTGAATCGGCAAGCCGACCTTGGACAGATCGACCTTGGCCTGATACCCGGTGATCACCCCGCTGGCCTCCAACTTGGCCACCCGTTCAGCCACGGCCGGTGCCGAGAGGTTCACCGTGCGTGCCAGTTGGGCGTAGGACGCACGGCCGTCTTCGAGCAGGGCGCTGAGGAGCATGCGGTCGTATTTGTCCATGATAAGGCTCCAGTCACGCGTGGCTTTCGAAAGCATGGGTTATAGCCTTCATAACCATGCTTTGAAAAGTGTATGGGCGGTTTAAACAGGTTTTGTAACTTATGTTTAAGGGCCTGCCTTTTTAGAATAAGCATCCCATCTCCTGCCATAGAGCCACCCAATGCCTGGCCCAAGTCGCTTTCCCTTACCGTTGATCGCCGCCTTTTTTGCGTTGTATGTGATCTGGGGTTCCACCTACCTGGTGATCCGCATCGGCGTGGAGTACTGGCCGCCACTGATGCTCGGCGGGATTCGCTTTTTGGCGGCGGGGGCGGTGATGTATGGCTTTCTGCGCTGGCGCGGGGTGCCGGCGCCGACGTGGGAGCAGTGGAAGGCGTGCGCGAAGATCGGCATCTTGCTGCTGACCTTCGGCAACGGCGCGGTGACGTTGGCCGAGCATTCCGGGGTGTCGTCCGGGGTGGCCGCGCTGGCGGTGGCGACGGTGCCGTTGTTTACCTTGCTCTGTGGATATTTCTGGGGTGCACGTAATACCCGTCTGGAATGGGCGGGTGTGATCCTGGGGATTGCCGGCATCGCCATGCTCAATATGGGCAGCACCTTGCAATCGAGCCCGATGGGCGCAGCTTTGTTGCTGTTCGCGGCCGCTTCGTGGGCGTTCGGTTCGGTGTGGAGCCGACGCTTGCCGTTGCCCCAGGGCGCAATGGCCAGTGCGGCGGAGATGCTGGTGGCGGGCGTAACGCTGCTGATCGGCAGCGCGCTGACCGGTGAACGCTTGCAAGCGATGCCGCCGCTGGAAGGCTGGCTGGCCCTGGCTTACCTGGCCGTGTTCGGTTCGATCATCGCCTTCAACGCCTATATGTACCTGCTCAAACACGTCCGTCCGGCAGCGGCGACCAGTTATGCCTATGTGAACCCGGCGGTGGCGGTGTTGCTCGGGATTGTGTTCGTCGGCGAGACCATCGGCATGGAGGAAGCCCTGGCGATGCTGGTAATCATCAGTGCCGTCCTGCTGATCAGCCTGCCCCAGTGGCGCAAGCCCAAGCCCGAAATAAGGTAAACTGCGGCGCATTGCGTGCTTGCGCTGAATTTTCCTACGGTAACTACATGACTTTCGCCTCCCTTGGCCTGATCGAACCCTTGCTGCGCGCCCTTGAGACGCTCGGCTACCAGACCCCGACGCCGGTGCAGGCGCAAGCCATTCCGGCGGTATTGGCCGGTCGCGACCTGATGGCTGCGGCTCAGACCGGTACCGGCAAGACCGCCGGTTTCGCCCTGCCGCTGCTGCAACTGCTGACCATGGAAGGGCCGAAAGTCGCCGCCAACTCGGCGCGTGCACTGATCCTGTGCCCGACCCGCGAGCTGGCCGAGCAGGTTCACGCCAGCGTCGCCGAATATGCGCAAAACCTGCCGCTGACCACCTACGCGGTGTATGGCGGCGTAAGCATCAACCCGCAGATGATGAAGCTGCGCAAGGGCGTCGACATCTTGGTCGCCACCCCTGGCCGCCTGATCGACCTGTTCCGCCAGAACGCGCTGAAGCTTAATCAGCTGCAAACCCTGGTGCTGGACGAAGCCGATCGCATGCTCGATCTGGGCTTCTCCGAAGAACTGGCGAACATCTACCGCATGCTGCCGAAAAAGCGCCAGACCCTGCTGTTCTCCGCGACCTTCTCCGATGATATCCGCCTGCTCGCCCGGCAGATGCTCAACGACCCGCTGAGCATCGAAGTCAGCCCGCGCAACGTCGCCGCCAACACCGTGAAACAGTGGGTGGTGCCGGTGGACAAGAAGCGCAAGCCAGAGCTGTTTGTGCACCTGATGCGCAAGGGCCGTTGGAAGCAGGTGCTGGTGTTCGCCAAGACCCGTAACGGCGTGGACGCGCTGGTGGACAAGTTGCAGGGCCTGGGCATCAACGCCGACGGCATCCATGGCGACAAACCCCAAGCCACGCGCCAACGTGCGCTGGACCGCTTCAAGACCAGCGAAGTGCAGATCCTGGTGGCCACCGACGTGGCAGCCCGTGGCCTGGATATCGAAGACCTGCCGCTGGTGATCAACTTCGACCTGCCGATCGTGGCGGAAGACTACATCCACCGTATCGGTCGTACCGGCCGTGCGGGCAACACCGGCGAGGCAATTTCCCTGGTGTGTGCCGATGAAGTGAACATGCTGTCGGCCATCGAGATGCTCACGCGTCAGACGTTGACCCGCAAGATGGAGCCGGACTTCGAACCGGAGCACCGTGTGCCGGACACCGATGCCAGCGGGCAGGTGGTGAAGAAGCCGAAAAAGCCGAAGAAGCCAAAAGCATCGGGTGGTGGCGGCAAGCGCAACCTGGGCAAGTGGGTGGACAGCGGGGAAGTGGCGCCGTCGGAGCCTTCGATCAAGCCGGTGCGCAAGGTGCCGGTGTTTAATACCGGGCCGCGTAAGAAGAAGTGATTTTTCGGTGGGGCTGATGGCCCCTTCGCGAGCAAGCCCGCTCCCACATTTTGACCGCATTCTCATGTTGGAACTCGGTCAAGTGTGGGAGCGGGCTTGCTCGCGAAGGCGGCTTCGAATCCGCCACTCATTTCAGCGCCTCAGCCACTCCACCATCCCCCGCCCAGCCGCCCGCCCACTGGCAAAACACCCCGTCAGCAAATACCCACCCGTCGGCGCTTCCCAGTCCAGCATCTCCCCCGCACAAAACACCCCGGGCAATTGCTTGAGCATCAAGCGCTCATCCAGTGCTTCGAACGGCACGCCGCCAGCGGTGCTGATCGCCTCATCCATCGGCCGGGTTTTCACCAGGGTCAGCGGCAGGGATTTGATTGCGGCGGCCAGTTGCGCCAGGTCATTGAAGTGTTCCGCCGGCGCCAGCTCGCGCAGTAGCGCCGCTTTCACACCGTCCAGCCCCAACTGGCTGTGCAAGTGTTTGCTCATCGAGCGCGAACCACGGGGCTTGGCTAGCGCGGCGTGAATCTTGTCCACAGGCTTGCTCGGCAGCAGGTCGATATGCACGGTGGCCGAGCCGGTTTGGTTGATCGCCTCGCGAATCGGCGCAGACAGCGCGTAAATCAGGCTGCCCTCGATACCGGTGGCGGTGATGACGCACTCGCCGAGCCGAGGTTTGTCGTCACCCAAGCCGATGGCCACATTTTTCAACGGCGCGCCAGCGAATTTGCTGACCATCAACTCACTCCAGGCCGACACTTCGAAGCCGCAGTTGCTCGGTTGCAACGCGACAGTGGGCACGCCTTTGCCTTCCAGCAACGTGAGCCAGGCCCCGTCGGAACCCAGGCGCGACCAGCTGCCACCACCAAGGGCCAGCAGCACGGCATTGCTGTGGACAGTTTTTTCGCCGTCGGGACTGTGGATAAGTAAGTCACCGTCGGCGTTCCAGCCAGTCCAACGATGCCGGGTGTGGATAACCACGCCCTGGTCCCGCAGGCGCTTGAGCCAGGCGCGCAGTAACGGCGCGGCTTTCATGTCGGTAGGAAACACTCGGCCGGAGGTGCCGACAAAGGTTTCGATACCCAGCCCATGTATCCATTCGCACAACGCCTCGGCACCAAACCCACGCAGCAACGGGGCCATGTGTGGTGCACGCTCGGCGTAGCGCGACAGGAACGCCGGGTAGGCTTCGGAGTGGGTGATGTTCATGCCGCCCACGCCTGCCAGCAGGAATTTTCGTCCCACTGAAGGCATGCCGTCGTAGAGGTCCACCCGCACACCCGCCTGGCTCAGGACTTCAGCGGCCATCAGCCCGGCAGGGCCGCCGCCGATAATGGTGACGTGGTGGGGAGCGGTCTGGGACATGGCGAGGGCTACGGTCGGTTAAACAGGCCGAGCATTCTACCCGACGACAACACAAACAACTGATCAAAAAACGTACAGCTTCCTACAAGCTATACAGTTGCTGGCTTACAGCGGCTTACGCTCAAGTTATCCACAGGCCGTTCCACAGGCATTGTGGGTAACGCCCACAGTTCAATGACAGCCTGATGACGTCCATACCCGTTGTGCGCTGTGGTGCAGGATGCCGTGGCGTCGGGCCAGGGCAGGGCGGTCTTTGCTGTAGCCGCCGCCGATCACGCCCATCACCGGGATGTCGCGACCCAGACAGTGGCGCATCACGCTTTCATCGCGGGCGGCCACGCCTTGGTCTGTCAGCTTGAGGTAACCGAGGGCGTCGTCCTTGTGCACATCGACGCCGGCGTCGTACAGCACCAGGTCCGGCTGGTAGAGCGGCAGCAGGTAGTTGAGTGCGTCGTCCACCACCTTGAGGTAATCGGCGTCGCCCATGCCCATGGGCAGTGGGATGTCCCAGTCGCTCTGGGCCTTGCGCGCGGGGAAGTTCTTTTCACAGTGCAGCGACACGGTGATGGCGTCCGGCGTGTCGTGGAGGATGCGGGCAGTGCCATCACCCTGATGCACGTCGCAGTCGAAGATCAGCACACGGTTGACCCGGCCGCTGGCCAGCAGGTAATGGCTGATCACCGCCAGGTCATTGAAGATGCAGAAGCCCGCTGGGTAATCGTAGTGGGCGTGGTGGGTGCCACCGGCGAGGTGGCAGGCGAGGCCGTGTTCCAGCGCCTGTTCGGCGGCGAGGATCGAACCGCCGACCGCGCGCACCGTGCGCCGGGCCAGGGCTTCGTTCCACGGCAGGCCGAGGCGGCGCTGGTCTTCGCGGGACAGTTCGCCGCCCATGTAGCGTGCGATGTAGCCCGGATCATGGGCCAGGGCCAGGATGTCCGGCGGGCACAACGGCGGGCGCAGCAGTTGGCTGTCCTCGGTCAGCCCGCTGGACACGAGGTGGTCACGCAACAGGCGGAACTTGTCCATGGGGAAGCGGTGGTCCGCCGGGAACTCGGGGCTGTAGTCATCGTGGTAGATCAGTGGCAAAGGCATGGGATTTTCTGATGGGAACCTGCGACGGATCTTACCCGCGTTGTACACTCACGCACATGGCAAGGGAGGGGACCCATGGAGCCGATACTCGAACTGGAAAGCGCAAGGCTGGTGCTGCGCCAATGGCGCGACAGCGACCTGCCGGAGTTTGCGCGCATGTGCGCCGACGACCAGGTGATGCGCTACTTCCCGGCCAAATTGAGCCACCTGGAAAGCGCCGCGCTGATCGGGCGGATTCGCGGCCACTTCGCCGAATACGGCTTTGGCCTGTGGGCCTTGCAGCGCAAGGATACAGGCGAGTTCATCGGCCTCACCGGGCTGCTGAATGTCGGCTTTGACGCGGCGTTCACCCCGGCGGTCGAGATCGGCTGGCGCCTGGCCCGCGAGCATTGGGGCCTGGGTTACGCGAGCGAGGCGGCCTGGACCGCATTACGCGCGGGATTCGATCGCTTGCAACTGGATGAAATCGTCGCCTTCACCACTGAAGCCAACATGCCATCACAAAAAGTCATGCAGGCCATCGGTATGCATTACGATCCCCAGGCAGATTTTGCACACCCCAAGGTCGCAGCCGATGACCCGCTGCGCCATCATGTGTTGTACCGCATCACCCGCGCCCAATGGTTGGACACGCTGCACGGATAAGCAGCCCGGAATGCCCCATAGATTGTAGGAGTTGCTCTATGAGCCAAGTATTGGAAGATCTGGTGGACCTGCTGACCCTGGAGCCGATCGAGGAAAACCTCTTTCGCGGCCGCAGCCAGGACCTGGGTTTTCGCCAACTGTTCGGCGGCCAGGTGCTCGGCCAGTCTCTGTCGGCCGCCAGCCAGACCGTAGAAGAAGCGCGGCACGTGCACTCCCTGCATGGTTATTTCCTGCGCCCCGGCGATGCAAAATTGCCGGTGGTGTATTCGGTGGACCGCGTACGTGATGGCGGCAGTTTCAGCACCCGTCGCGTCACGGCGATTCAGAAAGGTCACCCGATTTTCACCTGCACCACGTCGTTTCAATACGACGAGGAAGGCTTCGATCACCAGACCACCATGCCCGTGGTGGTAGGCCCGGAGAACCTGCCGTCGGAGCTGGAGCTGACCCAGCAACGTGCGCACCTGATCCCCGAGCACATGCGCGACAAGCTGCTGTGCCCCAAGCCGATCGAAGTGCGCCCGGTCACTGAAAAAGACCCGTTCAACCCGCAGCCGTCCGATCCGGTCAAGTACGTGTGGTTTCGTGCTGATGGCGCGTTGGCCGACACGCCGGCGCTGCATAAATACTTGTTGGCCTACGCCTCGGATTTCGGTTTGCTGACCACCTCGTTGCTGCCCCATGGCAAGACCGTGTGGCAGAAAGACATGCAGGTCGCCAGCCTCGACCACGCGCTGTGGTTCCACGCCGACCTGCGCGCCGATGACTGGTTGCTCTACGCCATGGACAGCCCGTGGGCCGGCAATTCCCGTGGGTTTTCCCGGGGCAGCGTGTACAACCGCGCCGGGCAACTGGTGGCGTCGGTGACCCAGGAAGGTTTGATCCGCCATCGCAAGGATTGGGCATGAGCCTGTCAGACGTTAAACACTGGGTATTCGACATGGACGGCACCCTCACGGTGGCCGTGCATGATTTTGCGGCGATTCGCGAGGCGCTGGAGATTCCACCTGAGGACGACATCCTCACCCACCTGGCGGCGTTGCCCAAGGAGGTCGCGGCGGCCAAGCATGCGTGGTTGCTGGAGCATGAGCGCGAGCTGGCGCTGGGTTCAGTGGCCGCAGACGGCGCCGTGGACTTGGTGCGTGAGCTGGCCGGGCGCGGTTATCGTTTGGGCATCCTGACCCGCAACGCACGGGAATTGGCACACATCACCCTGGAGGCGATTGGCCTGGCGGACTGCTTTGCCGTCGATGATGTGCTGGGGCGTGATGATGCGAAGCCGAAGCCGGACCCGGATGGGTTGTTGAAGCTGGCGGCGGCGTGGGATGTGGCGCCGGGCGCG
Source organism: Pseudomonas sp. KBW05 (assembly GCF_003852405.1). Taxonomy (GTDB): domain Bacteria; phylum Pseudomonadota; class Gammaproteobacteria; order Pseudomonadales; family Pseudomonadaceae; genus Aquipseudomonas. Next base: position 147,398 of record NZ_QAJM01000022.1, on the reverse strand, counting down.
ATGGTGATGGTGGGGGATTACCGCTTTGACCTGGATTGCGGCCGGGCGGCGGGGACGCGCACGGTGTTGGTCAACTTGCCGGAGAACCCGTGGCCGGCGCTTGTCGATTGGCATGCTGAGGATTGCTCAGTGTTGCGGCGGATGATTTAGATCGGCTTCTGACGATCAAAATGTGGGAGCGGGCTTGCTCGCGAAAGCGGTGGATCAGTCAGCATATTTGTTGCTGAAAAACCGCATTCGCGAGCAAGCCCGCTCCCACATTTTTTATCCAGTTTCGTCAGTTATTGTGCAAACAGGACTTTCTGGCCTTCAGGCGACGTAAACATCCCATCCCCGTTATGCCCCACCCCTGGCACTTCCACCAACCGATGACCCAACTGCGGATGCCGCTGCTTGAGGTAGTCAAAATAGTTATGCCCACGAACCAACCGATACGCCCCCTGGGTTTCGGCCTCACAGCCTTTGTCCAGCGCGTGATGATTCGGGTCGGTGTCCTGCTGGCCCAACAGGTAAGTGATGTTGCGAGACACGTAAGCCTGTTCAAGCTGCGCCGGGCTCTGGCCTTTGGCGTAGGCCGGCAAGTGCTGCATGCCGTATTTCCAGTCGTTGAACCCCGGGCAACTGGCCGCATCGAACTTCACCGGGCGCTGCGGGGTGAAGTAGGCGTAGGACGAAGGGTTCGCCACCACATACCGCAGGCTGATGCCTTCGGTTTGCAGCTTCGGATGGTCGTGGCTGGTGAGGGCAAAGCGCTGCACCACCTGGCCGCCACCGGAATGCCCGGCCACCACGATTTCCTTCAGCGCCGGGAACAGCTTGCGGTTGCCCAGGTGCTTGATGATTTGGTCGAGTGCGCCGTAGGAACTGATGTGACCCGGGCTGGTGGACGGTTCGCCGGCCATCCAGCCATTGTCGGTCCAGCGCAGGATCTGGTTATCCAGATGCTCGTGTTGCGCATCCGCCTCAATCAGAAAGCGCGGGGCGATGACCAAGGTGTTGGCGCCTTGTCCGGCATTTGCGGCGGCCTTTTCGCCACTTTCCAGGTAGGTCTGCGCGTCGCGCAGGCGACCGTGCACGATGATCAACGCACGGGTCACGTCTGGTAGCGGCTGGCGCCAATCCTGGCTCAGGCCGACGCTGAGGTCGCCGGCCTCCAGAGGGAATCGATCAAGACTGGCTTCCTTGGCACCGTGTCCGGCCGCCCAGGTTGAACAACTGACTAACAGGCCCAGCAGCAATCCCAATCGTTTATTCATTTAAAGACTCTTGGCGGAAAAGGTATCGCATTGAGTGATCTGGCCCTGGGCGAAGCCGGTCTTGAACCAGCGTACGCGCTGCGCCGAGGTGCCGTGGGTAAACGAGTCCGGCACCACGCGGCCCTGACCCTGTTGCTGCAAACGGTCATCGCCGATGGCGTTGGCCGCGTTCAGTGCTTCTTCGATGTCGCCGGGTTCCAGCCAGTTCAGGCGCTTTTGCGCGCGGTTGGCCCACACGCCGGCAAAGCAGTCGGCTTGCAGCTCCTGGCGCACCAGCAGGCCGCCGTCGCCTTGCATCTGCCGACCTTGCTGGCGGGCGGCCTGGATTTTCGACGAGATGCCCAGCAACGTCTGCACGTGGTGCCCGACTTCGTGGGCGATCACGTAGGCCTGGGCAAAGTCACCCGCGGCCTGGAAGCGTTGCGACATTTCCCGGAAGAAATCCAGGTCCAGGTACACCTGCTGGTCCGCCGGGCAATAGAACGGGCCGCTGGCCGACGTGGCCCCGCCGCAGGCGGAATTCACCCGGCCACGGAACAGTATCAGTTTCGGGTTCTTGTAGGCCAGGCCGTTTTCCTGGAACACCTGGGCCCAGGTGTCTTCGGTATCGCCGAGCACCGCGCGGACAAAATCCGCCTGCTCATCGTTGGCCGGTGGCGCCTGGCGCGTCTGGGTGCTGACCGACGGTGCCTGTTCCATCTGGCCGGTGAGCTGGCCGAGGATCTGCAACGGGTCCTGGCCGGTCAGCCAGCCAATGCCGACGATCAGCACGATGGCGGTCAGGCTCAGACCCTTGCCGCCGCCAAAGCGCATGCCGCCACCGCCGCCACTGTCATCGCGGGCATCCACCACGTTGTCGCTGCGTCGGCCTTTTTTCCATAGCATGTGGGCGGTCCTCTTGTGTCGGTGCATCTATAGGAGTGAGCGTGTTGTGGCGAGGGAGCTTGCTCCCGCTGGGCTGCGTAGCAGCCCCAAAAGCCTGGGAGCGCTGCGCACTCCAGCGGGAGCAAGCTCCCTCGCCACAACTGTAAGCCTGTTCCTGCAGTGTAGGGGGTGAGTATGGACGTTATTAGCGGCAGTAGCCTTCGCCGGTTGCCACGATCAGGCAGTCCTTTTTGTCCGCCAGCCACTTCAGGCCGGTGGCTTCGCCGTCACCGGCGCGCAGCAGTTGCGGGCCGTCCGGGCGGGTGAAGGCGATGCCGTCTTCGGCGGCTTCACCTTTGAAGGTGCCCGAGTCGTCGGCGTCGAGGCCGTATTGCATGGTGAGGAGGTAGTGACCACGGCCGATGCTGTCGTCCTTGGCGATGGTCAGGTTCAGGCCCTCGACGCCAATCCACTTGCCGACCCATTGGTCGGTGGGCGGGGTTGCCGGCACCAGGGTGGCTTGCACGGAGGCAGGCGCGGGCTTGGGGGCTTCCTTGGCTTCCTGGTTGCAAGCGGCAAGCAGGGCAACGGCAGACAGAACGAACAGGGTTTTTTTCATAACGGCAGGCCTTGGCTAAAAAGTGTGCAACGCACGGGCAAACGTGGGACGTTGGACTCGAATCCGCTGATTTAGTGCGCTGTTCGCACAGTGTTTGGTTATGCTCTTGGGGCAGACGCAGGCCCGGCTGCTAGATTACCGGGTTGAGCAGCCCGCGTTCAGCCCGTCATGCAAGAGAACTCAATGACCGTCAGCACTCCCCTCTCCGGCGTCAACCATCCCTTCAAAGGCATTTTGCTGATTGTGGTGGCGACTTTCCTGTTCTCCAGCCACGACGCCTTGTCCAAATACCTCGCCGGGTTCTACCCGATCGTGATGGTGGTGTGGGCGCGCTACCTGGTGCACACCTTGCTGATGGCGGGGATTTTCCTGCCGCAATCGGGCTTGCGCGTGCTGCGCAGCAAACGGCCGGGCATGCAGGTGGTGCGGGCGTTGTGCCTGTTGGGCACCAGCCTGTTCTTTACGGCGGCGCTGCATTACATCCCCCTGGCGGAAGCCACGGCGGTGAACTTCCTCGCGCCGATCCTGGTGACAGCCCTCTCGGTGCCGCTGCTTGGCGAGCATGTCACACGTGGCCAGTGGCTGGCGGTGATCTGCGGGTTTGTCGGCGTGTTGATCATCATCCACCCCGGCGGTGAGCTGTTCACCCCGGCGGTGCTGCTGCCGCTGTGTTCGGCGCTGTTCTTCTGCTTCTACCAGTTGCTCACGCGCATCCTCAGCCAATACGACACACCGACCACCAGCAACTTCTTCGCCGGCCTGTGCAATACCTTGGTGATGAGTGCGCTGGTGCCGTTCTTCTGGCAGATCCCGACGTGGTGGCACGGGGTGTTGATGCTGGCGCTGGGCACCTGTGGGATGACCGCGCACTTGCTGTTGACCCAGGCCTTCCGCTTCGCGGCGCCGGCCTTGCTGGCGCCGTTTGGCTATTGCCAGATCGTGTTTGCGGGGTTGTTGGGCTGGCTGGTGTTCAACCATACCCCCGACGTGACCACGGTGGTCGGCATCGGGGTGATCTGCATGAGCGGGCTGGCCGCTGCCTGGCAGCAGCGGCGTAGGTAGATTAAACCTCTACGGTAGGAATCTTGCGCGGGGCCATGAAGTACATCCAGGTCAGCGCAATGAAGTACATCGCCGGGATCAGGGTGAACAGCACGGTGTAGTTGTTGTTGGTCACGGTGAGGATGTGGCCGACGATCTGGGTCATGAACATGCCGCCGATGGCCGCGCACATGCCGCCGAAACCGAACACGGTGCTCATCATGTGCTTGGGCGTGTAGTCCATTACCAGGCTCCAGATGTTGGCGGTCCAGGCCTGGTGCGCACCGATGGCCAGGGAGATGGCAAACACCGCGACCCACAGTTGGCTGGAACCGGCGGCCATGATCACGCCGACGATGCAGCAGGCGAACAGCAGCATCGACAGCAACCGCGCCTTGATCGAGTTCATGCCACGGCCGATCAGGAACGACGACAGAATCCCCCCGCCCACACTGCCGAAGTCGGCTGTCAGGTAGATGATGATCAGCGGGATGCCCATCTGGGTCACGTTGATACCCAGGTTGTATTGCTGGTTCAGGAACGGCGGCAACCAATACAGGTAGAACCAGAACACCGGCGCGGTCAGCGCGTAGGCAATGGCGAAGGCCCAGGTACCGCGCATGCGCAAGATACGGCTGAACGGCACGCCCGGTTGTTCTGGCTCGACTTCCCGTTGCACGTAGTCCAGTTCCGATTGCTTAACACTCGGATGGTCTTCCGGGTTGTAGTACTTCAAACCCCAGAACACCAGCCAGATCGCGCCCAGCGAAGCCATGCACAGGAATGCGGCTTGCCAGCCCCACACGTGCAGGATCAGCGGCAGCAGCATCGGCGTCATCATCGCGCCAACGTTGGTACCGGCGTTGAAGATCCCGGTGGCCACCGCACGTTCACCGGCGGGGAACCACAGGCGCGTGGTCTTGACGCAGGCCGGGTAGTTGGCGGCCTCGGTCAGCCCGAGGATAAAGCGGCAGACCATGAAACCAACGGCCGACGTGGCCAGGCCGTGGGCACCGGTGGCCAGGCTCCACAACAGCACGGCGCAGAAGAACACGCGTTTGACGCCGACGCGGTCGATCAAGCGGCCCTGCAGCACAAAGCCGATGGCGTAGCCGACCTGGAACCAGAAGTTGATGTTGGCGTAGTCCATCGCCGTCCAGCTCATCTCCTTCGCCAGGATCGGTTGCATCACGCCCAGGGCGGCTCGGTCGATGTAGTTCAGGGTGGTGGCGAAGAACACCAGGGCCAACATGCCCCAGCGAGTCTTACCCACGGCCATGGCGCCGCGGATCTTGTCGCCGATGCCGGCGTGCGGGGTGCCGGGGCGCGCGGCCAGGGCGGAATTTTGCAGAGGCATGAGGTCGTACCCGTTTTTTGAAATTTTTATGGTGTGTTCTGGGTCAGGTTGCGTCGTTGATGGTGCGCAGCGGCTAAAAAATCGTCAATTCGCCAAAGCGGCTTAGTGTTCGATAATCGCACCAAAAACTAACCGGTTCGTACATTTTAATTGCTGTGGGTAGACTGGGGGCGAATAATTTGGCGCAAACAATAATTGCCGGGAGTCGCCCCATGCAACGTTCCATTGCCACCGTTTCCTTGAGCGGCACCCTGCCGGAAAAACTCGAAGCCATCGCCGCCGCCGGGTTTGATGGCGTGGAGATCTTCGAGAACGACCTGTTGTATTACGACGGCAGCCCCCGCGAAGTTAGGCAGATGTGTGCCGACCTGGGGATTGCCATCACCTTGTTCCAGCCGTTTCGCGATTTTGAAGGCTGCCGTCGCGACCGCCTGGCACGCAACCTGGAGCGCGCCGAGCGCAAGTTCGACCTGATGCAGGAACTGGGCACCGACCTAGTGCTGGTGTGCAGCAACGCTTCCGCCGATTGCGTGGGCGATGAGCGCATTTTGCTCGACGATCTCAGCCTGTTGGCCGAACATGCCGGCCGCCGTGGCTTGCGCATCGGTTACGAGGCGCTGGCCTGGGGCAAGCATGTGAACACCTGGCAGCAGGTGTGGAACCTGGTGCGCCAGGTCGATCACCCAGCCCTCGGCGTGCTGCTCGACAGCTTCCATACCTTGTCGCTCAAGGGCGACCCGAGCGGCATCGCGCAGATTCCCGGCGACAAGATTTTCTTTGTGCAAATGGCCGACGCGCCGATCCTGGCCATGGATGTGCTGGAGTGGAGCCGGCATTTCCGCTGCTTCCCGGGGCAGGGCGAATTCGACCTGGCGGGCTTTCTTGCACCGATCATCCAGAGTGGCTACACAGGGCCCTTGTCCCTGGAGATTTTCAACGACGGTTTCCGCGCCGCGCCGACCCGGGCGAATGCGGCGGACGGCCTGCGCTCCTTGCTGTACCTGGAAGAGAAAACCCGCGAGCGCCTGCAACAGCAAGCACCGGCGCAACCGGTGGAAATTCTGTTCGACACCCCGGCCGCCAGCGAATACGACGGCATCGAGTTCCTCGAATTCGCCGTGGACGAAAGCCTCGGCGCCAAGCTGACTCATTGGCTGGAACGCCTTGGCTTCGTCAAGGCCGGCCAGCACCGCTCCAAGAGCGTGAGCCTGTTGCGCCAGGGTGATATCAACCTGATCCTCAATTGCGAACCCTATTCCTTCGCCCACAACTTTTTCGAGGCCCACGGCCCGTCGTTGTGCGCCACGGCGCTGCGGGTCAAGGACAGCGCCAAGGCCCTGGAGCGGGCGGTGGCCTACAAGGGCCAGCCCTATCGTGGCTTGGTCGGCCCCAATGAGCTGGAACTGGCCGCCGTACGCGCGCCGGATGGCAGCCTGATTTACCTGGTGGACCCTAGCGAAGGCACGCTGTACGACACCGACTTCAACCTGCAAACCGCGCCGGCTGCCGGTGGTGGCTTGCTGCGCATCGACCATATGGCCATGGCGCTGCCGGCCGACAGCCTCGACAGTTGGGTGCTGTTCTACAAGAGCCTGCTGGATTTCGAGGCCGACGACGAAGTGGTGTTGCCCGATCCCTACGGCCTGGTGAAAAGCCGCGCGCTGCGCAGCCGTTGCAGCTCCGTTCGTCTGCCGCTGAATATTTCCGAGAACCGCAACACGGCGATTTCCCACGCGCTATCGAGCTATCGCGGTTCGGGTGTGCACCACATTGCCTTCGACTGCGCGGATATTTTCGCCGAGGTACGCCGGGCCAAAGACGCGGGCGTGCCGCTGCTGGATATCCCGCTCAACTATTACGATGACCTCGCGGCGCGGTTTGATTTCGACGACGAGTTCCTCAGTGAGCTGGCGTACTACAACGTGTTGTACGACCGCGACGCCAACGGTGGTGAGCTGTTTCACGTGTACACCGAACCGTTCGAAGGGCGGTTCTTCTTCGAGATCATCCAGCGCAAGAACGGTTATGCCGGTTACGGCGCAGCCAACGTGGCGGTGCGCCTGGCGGCCATGGCCAAATCCCGCAGCGGTGCGGTGCGCCAAGCGCGGTTGTGAGCAATGGCGCGGTGCTTCCTTCGGGGAGCGCCGCAGCCCATAATCGGCGCCTGCACAATAAAAACGGCCGTGAGCGCACCATGACCCTGACTCCCGACCTCTCCGTAGCGTCCGAAACGCCGCGCAAGAGTCGTAAGAACAACCCGGAAAAGACCCGCGAAAACATCCTGCAGGAAGCGATCGTCGAGTTTGTCCAGCAAGGCCTGTCCGGCGCGCGCGTGGACGCCATCGCCGAGCGCATCCACACCTCTAAACGCATGATCTATTACTACTTCGGCAGCAAGGAGCAGTTGTACGTCGAGGTGCTGGAGAAGCTTTACGGCGACATCCGCAACACTGAAACCCGGATGAATCTAACCGCCCTGGAGCCCCGCGAAGCGATCCGTCGGCTGGTGGAGTTCACCTTTGATCACCATGACCAGAACGTGGATTTTGTGCGCATCGTCAGCATCGAAAATATCCACAACGCCGAGTACGTGAAGCGTTCGGAGTCGATCAAGGCGATGAACAGCAACATCCTTGAAGCCCTCGGCGCGACCCTGCGTCGTGGGGCGGAGATGGGCGTGTTTCGTGCGGGGCTGGAGCCGTTGGATGTGCACCTGCTGATCAACTCATTCAGCTTTTACCGGGTGTCCAACCGCCATACCTTCAGTGAGATTTTCCAGATCGAGCTGTCGGATGATGCCATCAAGCAACGGCATCGGGACATGATTTGTGAGTCGGTGATGCGGTACCTGCAGGCCTGAGGCTAACGCGACTCTTCGAGTGGAATGCAACCTAAATGTGGGAGCGGGCTTGCTCGCGAATGCGGTGTGTCAGTCTACATATCCTTCACTGATACACCGCATTCGCGAGCAAGCCCGCTCCCACATTTTTTGATCCGGTTTCTTCAGTTTAGTGATTCATGGCCTGAAAGTGCGCCAGCATCCGCTGCGCATCTGGCGCTTCGCCACTGAACAGCTCAAACGCCTTCACCGCCTGAAACACCGCCATGTTGCCGCCATCCAGCGTGCGGCAACCCAGGGCCCGGGCGTCGCGCAGCAGTTCTGTTTCCAGCGGGAAGTACACGATTTCCGCCACCCACACCTCAGCCCGCAGCAAGGCCGCCGGCACCGGTGTGCCCGGCAGCTTGGCCATGCCCATCGGTGTGGTGTTGACCACGCCATCGGCCTCCGCCATGGCATTTTCCAAGTGGTTGCCGACCTGGGCGCGGCCTGGGCCGAAACGCTGGCTGAGGTTGTCTACCAGGTCTTGGGCGCGAGCGCTGTCCAGGTCGAAAATGCTCAAGTGTTCGACACCTTCGGCCAATAGCGCGTGGGCCACCGCCGCACCTGCGCCGCCAGCGCCCATTTGCACTACACGCCGACGCACGACATCACTCAAGTTACGGCGAAAACCCTCCGCGAAGCCCAGGCAGTCGGTGTTGTGGCCGATGCGCTTGCCGTCCTTGAACACCACCGTATTCACCGCGCCGATGCCGCGAGCCTCGTCGGACAGTTCATCGAGCAACGGTAGGATCGCCTGCTTGCACGGGTAGGTAATGTTCAGCCCGGTGAACTGCATCAACTCGGCGGCGTCCAGCAGGTCGGGCAGGGCATCGACGTTCAGCTGCATCGGATCCAGGTCGATCAGGCGATACAGGTAGCGCAAGCCTTGGGCGTCGCCTTCCTGTTCATGCAGGGCGGGGGTACGGGAAGCCTGGATGCCGGAGCCGATCAGGCCGGCGAGAATGCGCGGCTTCATGCGTTCAACACCTGGCTGAAATGTTCCAGGGCCAAGTGGTAGCCATGGCTGCCAAAACCGGCCAGCACGGCCTTGGCGATGGGTGACACAAACGAGTGATGACGGAACGCTTCACGGGCATGCACGTTGGACAAATGCACTTCGATCACCGGTACTTCACTGGCTACCAGTGCGTCGCGGATGGCGACGGAGGTGTGCGTCCACGCGGCCGGGTTGATCACGATACCGGCGCAACGGGTGCGGGCACCGTGGATCCAGTCGAGCAGTTCGCCTTCGTGGTTGGTCTGGCGAAATTCGATTTTCAGCCCGAGCTTCTCGGCGCTGCGCCCGCACAACGCGGCGATGTCGGCCAGGGTTTCATGGCCGTAGGTTGCAGGCTCACGGGTGCCGAGCAGGTTGAGGTTGGGGCCGTTGAGCACCAGCACGATAGGCGGCATGGGAGGGTCTCCACAGTTATTGTTAGTTGTGGAAGTAAAATGTACTGAATGGTTAATTTGGTCAATCGACGGCGGAGGATATGTTCGATTACCGAACGGTTATGCGCGGTAACAACACGGTATTCGACGCTTGGTTCCCGGTTACTAGTCTGCGAAACAGCTTCAGGATTTTGGAGCCGGTTGTCGGGTGACATGGGGCGAAATTGTTACCGGGCGGAAAATAACCTAACAGATGGGTTACGATGCGAATAGGTACTTACAAGGGATTTGTGATTTCAGTGTTGCTCAGGGATGAACATTGCCCGCCGCATGTTCATGTAAGGGGTACGGGTTGGGATGCGCGCTTTCGTTTCAGCTTTCTGGATGACAGCGTGGAGTTGTGGGATGTGGACCCTGAACGGCGGCGGCCGCCCGGTGCAGTTCTGCTGGGTATTCGTCAGGCGTTGATGCAGCGGCATTATCTGGCGCGGGCGCGGAGGATTTGGTGGGAGAAAATTCAGACGGTTTGTTTGGAGAACCATTCCTGGGACTTGGGGGCGGATGAGGTGGTGTCGGGATTGGTCATCCGGCCGGGTGTCCATGTAATCGCACGCGCTTGGCACGATGCTGTGGGGCAGCAGACAATTTTGAATCTGGTGAGGATTCCAGTATGGGTGAAGATAAATTTGTAAAAGTCGTAAAAGCCAAAGTCCGGCCCTATGTGCCGCTCACCGAGGCCGATATTGATAAAGCGATAGCCCGTGGGCGCAAGACCAGGCGTTTGTATGCCAACGCCAGCTCGGTGCGCTATGAAGACCAGAGTATCTCCATAGGCTTCAGCGACGGCAGCCGAGTCTCTTTACCCGTAGCGGGCCTTCCTGAGTTCGAGGGGTTTTCCTTGGAGGACTTCCAGCAGTTGGAGGTCGGTTTTGACGGTAAGGCCCTGTGCTGTGAACCTCAGGACATGGACGTGTCTATCACCGGCCTGATTGCCACGAGCCAGCCACTGATGGAGCTGGCGGTAAGCCTGGTGGCCGCGCGCAACGGTCGCAAGAGCAGCGCTGCCAAAGCGGCTGCCGCCCGTGCCAATGGCAAGAAGGGCGGGCGGCCGCGCAAGGACACTCCGAAACCTGACGATTTAACTGATGCATGAAAGCTGTGTTGGGAGTGGGCTTGTGTGGGAGCGGGCTTGCTCGCGAATGCGGTGTGTCAGCTTAAGCAACTGTGACTGACACTCTGCCTTCGCGAGCAAGCCCGCTCCCACACAAGCCCGCTCCAACAGGGGGATGTGGGTGGCTGACAGGTCTAGCGACGCGTCAGCAGCACGCCTGATTCCATGTGGTGCGTCCACGGGAACTGGTCAAACATCGCACACTGGGTAATACGGTGCGTGTCATGCAGTTGCGCGATGTTCGCCGCCAACGTCTCTGGGTTGCATGAGATGTACAGGATGTTGTCGAAACGCCGGGTCAGCTCGCAGGTGTCCGGGTCCATGCCGGCACGCGGCGGATCGACGAACACGCTGCCGAATTCGTAGCTCTTGAGGTCGATGCCGTGCAAGCGACGGAACGGGCGCACTTCATTCAGGGCTTCGGTGAGTTCTTCGGCGGAGAGGCGCACCAGGGTGACGTTCTCCACCGCATTTTCATCGAGGTTGCTCAGGGCGGCATTGACCGAGGTCTTGCTGATCTCGGTGGCCAGCACTTTTCGCACGCGGGTTGCCAGGGGCAGGGTGAAGTTGCCGTTGCCGCAGTACAGCTCCAGCAGGTCATCCGGGCGATCGCCCAGCGCTTCATAGGCCCAGTTGAGCATCTTCTGGTTCACGGTGCCGTTGGGCTGGGTGAACGCGCCTTCGGGTTGGCGATAGCTGAAGGTGCGACCGCCGACGTCGAGTTTCTCCACCACGTAGTCCTGGCCGATCACATCGCGTTTGCCCTTGGAGCGGCCGATGATGCTCACGTTCAAGTCCGCCGCCAGTTTGTTCGCGGCAGTGTGCCAATGCTCGTCCAGCGGGCGGTGATAGCACAGGGTGATCATCGCGTCGCCGGCCAGGGTGGTGAGGAACTCCACCTGGAACAGCTTGTGGCTCAGGGCGGCGCTGGCTTGCCAGGCGGCCTTGAGTTGCGGCATCAACTGGTTGATGCGCAGGCTGGCGATGGGGAATTCTTCGATCAGGATCGGCGTGCGCTTGTCGTCCTGGGAAAACATCGCGTAGTGGCGATCACCGCCTTCGCGCCACAGGCGGAACTCCGCCCGCAGGCGGAAGTTCTGCAGCGGCGAGTCGAATACCTGTGGTTCAGGCGCATCGAACGGGGCCAACAGGTCACGCAAGCGCGTGACCTTGTCTTGCAGTTGAGCGGTGTAGCTTGCGGCGTCAAAAGTCATGCGTTGAACCAGCCCAGCTTGATCACAAACAGAATCGACAGAATCACCAGCGCCGGGTTCAGCTCACGGTAGCGGCCCGAAAGCAGCTTGATGGCGGTCCAGGCGATGAAACCGAAGGCGATGCCGTTGGCGATGGAGTAAGTGAAGGGCATCGCCAGGGCGGTGATCACCACCGGCGCTGCAACAGTGATGTCATCCCAGTCGATTTCCGCCAGGCCCTGGGTCATCAGCACAGCCACGAACAGCAGCGCGGGTGCGGTGGCGAACGCCGGGACGCTGCCCGCCAGTGGCGAGAAGAACAGGGCCAGCAGGAACAGGATCGCCACGACGATGGCGGTCAAACCGGTACGGCCACCGGCGCTCACGCCCGCGGCGGACTCGATATAGCTGGTGGTGGTCGACGTACCCAGCAGTGAACCGGCCATGGCGGCGGTGCTGTCGGCAATCAGCGCACGGCCCATTTTTGGCATGTGGCCGTCCTTGCCCATCAGGCCGGCGCGCTTGGCGACGCCGATCAGGGTGCCGGAGTTGTCGAACAAGTCCACGAACAGGAAAGCGAAGATCACGCTGACCAAGCCGATATCCAGCGCGCCCTTGATGTCCAGTTGCAGGAAGGTCGGGCCCAGGGACGGTGGCATCGACACCACGCCGCCGAATGGGGTCACGCCCAAGGCGATGGACGCGATGGTCACCGCGAGGATGCCGATCAGCACCGCGCCGCGCACGGCCAGGGCTTCCAGCGCGACGATCAGCACGAAACCGAGGGTGGCAAGGATAGGCGCTGCTTTGGTCAGGTCACCGAGGCCAACCATGGTGGCCGGGTTGCTGACGACGATGTCGGCGTTGTGCAGGGCGATCAACGCCAGGAACAGGCCGATACCCGCGGCAATCGCCGAGCGCAGGGGCAGGGGGATGGCGTTGATGATCCACTCACGGATACGGAAGATCGACAGCAGGAAGAACAACACCGCCGAAATGAATACCGCGCCCAGCGCCACCTGCCAGGTATGGCCCATGTGCAGGACCACGGTGTAGGTAAAGAAGGCGTTGAGGCCCATGCCCGGCGCCAGTGCGATCGGGTAGTTGGCGATCAGGCCCATCACGGTCGAACCGATGGCCGCCGCCAGGCAGGTCGCGACAAACACCGCGCCCTTGTCCATGCCGGTCTGGCTGAGGATGCTCGGGTTGACGAACAGGATGTAGGCCATGGCCAGGAATGTGGTGATACCCGCGAGGATCTCGGTGCGCACATTGGTGTTGTGGGCTTTGAGTTGAAACAGCTTTTCCAGCATGCCGGCTCCCTGTGACGCTATTTTGCGTCGTGATTTGTTGACCTCTAAGTCAAAGCACAAACTGCGCCAAGCGCCTGTGGTTTCAGAGAGGATCGGAAAAAGCGGCGCATCATACCAGCAGCCGAGGCCCTGTGGTGTTCGGCCTCGCCCTTGTGAACAATCGCTCAGGATCATGGCCTTGAGGCATACTGCGCCGACGTTTAAATCAGGGTCATCGACAGCATGAAAAAAGCCAACGCGTGGAGTCTAGCTCTGATCCCTTGTCTCGGCCTGTGGCTTGGCTCGGCACCGGTGTGGGGCGCGACTGCACCGCCCTTGAGCGAGGTGCGGGTGTTCAAGGTCGAGTCGGCGCGTTGCACCGAAACCATTCCCGAACGCGCGCAAGGCACGCAGATGTGTACCCACCGTGGGCCCACCAAGGTCTCGGTGATGGAAGTCGGCCTGGGCAACAACCCCGTGGGCCGCTTCGACGGTGCCGAGTTGAACGGGCAGCGCACGCCGGTGTGCCAGGTGGGCAGCGTCAGCGAGGTGTGCAACGGCGCTGGCACGTTGATGGGCTACATCTATGTATTCGACCTGAATGTCGAAGCCCAAGGCTGGTTTGAATACAGCAACTCGTCGATCAACGGCCCGCAGAACACCCTGAAGACCTTGCTCAATATCCGTTGATCCATTGCCGGGTACGCCACCGTTTTTGAGTTCCCAAGGGCAGGTCACTCAAAAAACGGTGGGGGCTTCAGACGCTTTCTGTTGCTCCGCGCTCAATGAGTTTCCAGGTCAATATATATTGCGGTCTTGTCACGCGATTGAGTGATCGAGGTTGGGGTGTTTGAAGGAGCATTGTCGATGGACACTCCCGTTGCGCCCGTCAGCTCCGAGATGCCTCGAACGGGAGGTTCACCGTCGTAGGTGAATACGTGGTCGCTACCGACTCTTGCCACCCATTTCTCCCCCGGGTTCATTGCCTGATCGTGCTCGATCACTTTGCTGGCGTAGAAGTTCATGTTTTTCAGTCGCCTGGTTTTTGGTTCAGCAGAGGGCACGTCAATCGCTTTGACTCGAATACCGTTCTTTCGCATGGTTAAAAGGAGATTCTTATTCGTATAAGGCTCATGCCCGAGGTGCGCACGGTCGATCAACTTTAAGTTCTGGCGCAGCGCGGGTGAGAACTCACCCGTTTCGAAAAATTTGTCCAAGTCGGGTTGAAGTGAATGTTCGAACCCTTCTGAATAATACGTGCTCACTTTGTTTGCCTTAAAGCGCTCGGCATTGTCGATAGAGAAGCGCAGCGCAGCAGACTGGCTATGATCCTCGCCGATAATCATGCCAGGTGACTTTTGATACACCGTATCAATGACGTCGCTTTGCGACGCGTTTTTGGGCAGATCTGAAAGTGTTGGACGGGCCTTTGTCTTTGCGCTTTTGTGATACGTGTCGGCATCTTGCTTAAGCCGTTTATCGATTTTTTCGGTCGTTTTCGATGAGTGAGGTTCTTCTTTGGTCGGGTAGTCGTAGGCGCCAGGATCAAACTCTTGAGCCCCGGAGTCTTTCTTTTGCCAAGGGAGTTTTATCCCTCCCTGCACGCGAACCGCTTCCCATGTCTCGTCTCCGGTATTGCGTACCGTCATCACGGGTTTGCGGGTGAATGGGTCGATAATCTCGACGGTGTCGCTGCCCAGTTTAAAGTTGCTCTTGATCTCAAATACCCGGGTGGTGTTTTCGTCAAAGCTCACTTTGATCAACCACCGGTCTTCACCGCGCGAGCCTTTGACGTAATAGACACCGTTGGCGTTTGGGGTGACGCCTGAGATCAGTTGTTCACCGTCCTCAACGGCGTAGTCCTTGATTTCATTCGACTCAATGCCAGGTTTAGGATTGGTGTGCGGTTCAATTTCATTTTCCGGCGCCGGCGCAGAGGGGGTTGTTTCGCTGCTGGGCGGCACGGCCTCCTCCTCGGGTATTGTCCGTGGAGGTTTGACTTCATCGACGACACCTTCGCCAGCACTGCCCCCTTTAAAGATACGAGGGGCTACGACCGACGCGGCATTGAATACGCCAAAGATGATTCGTTCATTGCCTTTGGGTTTACCTTTTATTTTATCGTCGATCCCTATACCCGTTGAGGTTGCCCCAACCGTCAGATAGAACACTCCCAGCGCCGCCTCGACCTCAGGCATCACTAAAGCCAGCGGGGCTAGGAACAGCGCAGCTTTCATGGCTTTGTCCACGAAGGCCAGGACATTTTTTTTATTGACGTCTGCATCAGTGGTTATTTCAGTGGCGGCATCTGCGTATGAGCGATCCTTTTGGCGCCTAGCGACTTCATCGAACGGCAGGTTGCTGGGCTCGGTCGTGATGAAATCCTGCGGGTCCCAGTACCCGGTAAATGCCCGATGGTCATAGGAAAACAACCCGCCAGGTGTTTCGCGTTTTTGCGGCCAAGTTCCCAGCCCGGCGAGGGTCTCGTCTATACCCGCTTGCGCGTAGCCGTTGGGCTTGTCCTTAAGGGGAAAGTGCGCGGCCATGGCTTCACGTTTAACCGGATCAGCCATTTGCCCGGCGAGCCATGTTTTCATTTCAGCCTGGCTACTGAAACTGTGAATGGGTGAGGAGTTCCCTGGTATGTAAAGCAGGGTCAGGGGAGGGATCTTGTTTCCGTTGGCGTCCAGTTTGACTTTGGTATCGGTGATGTACACAAGGTCGGTGGACTGATAGTTGCCAAGTTTTAGCAACCCAACTTCAATGTTAGGGTCCTTGGGTGGGTTCTTTTGCAGTTGTTCATACGTGATATCCGGCCATGACGCTTGGTTGTCTGGTAAACCTGCAGCCCGTATAGCCAGGTCCCGACCCTCGGCGGTCAGGCTTCCCTCCTGGTGCTGGGCCATGGCTGATTTGGCGAAAGATGCTTTGGCTATCGTCGGATATTGTTCTTTGTGACGGCTCCAGAACGTGTCCAGAAACGTCGTGTAGGGTGTCTGAAAGTCGGCCTTCCAAATCAGGCTCTTGAACTCTTTCGGCGTGATCGAACTTTGATTTCCACCGTTGTACACCGGCGCAGCTTCTTCAGCGGATTCAATGTAAATCCCTTGATAGGTGTGCGTGATGTCAGATTTTTCACTGTTTGGGTTAAAGCGGCTCGGGAAGTCAAACACGCCAGGCTTTTCGGTTTTTATGTCGGGCTTGACGATTACCTCTGGGCCGCCCGGGTAGTAGGGCACCAAGTAGCCTTTTCCTTCTGGGGTATCTTGTGCGTTCGTGATGAGCGCCTGGGTCAGGGAGATTCTTTTGATGACTTTTGCGGGATAAGGGGGCTCCCCCGTGGTGTTGTAATCGAACGTAACCAGAAAAGTGTTATCCGGGTCTATGTCCCACTTTTCCTTTTCGGCAGGTGACTGTGCCTTCGCGGCCATCTCGGCGAATTTTTTCTTGAGGAAGAGGGAGGCTTCTTGTGAGACGGTTTTGTACGACTCGTTAAGTTCCGTCGTGACGGGGTCGATGCTGGGGTTGGGGCCCACATTGGCGGGTACAGATACTTTCTGACCAGTTTCGATATTTTTGTCGGGTTCAGGGTTGTCACTGACACTGTTTTCCTGACTTGGATTTGAGTTGATAGCACGTTTGTCACGAGTGGGCGGGTGGGCGTTCTCTTGGTGAGATAACGCTGGCTCAGGAAAGATGCGTTGAGTGGGCGAGGTTGTAGCGTGGATGTGCATAGATGTCGTCCAGAAGTGTTTCTCGGTAATAAGCTCCTTTTGTGTGGCTGCGTAGTAAGAAGAGTTCCGGCACCTATATCAGCTTCTTCATCCTCTGAGGTACGACATTGCGCCGGCGAAATGGATCAATGTAACGGTGTTTAAGCGCTTTTCTGCTCCGCCGGCACATGCATGCGGTCGCGATTGGCCAGGGTCGGGAACAGCTTGATCCACGTCCCGGTCACGATCAGCGTGCCGATCCCGCCCATCACCACCGCCGGTACGGTGCCAAACCAGTGGGCAGTAATCCCCGACTCGAACTCGCCCAACTGGTTGGACGCGCCGATAAACAGGCCGTTGACCGCGCTGACCCGTCCGCGCATTTCATCCGGCGTCTCCAACTGCACGAAGGATGCACGGATGACCATGCTGATCATGTCCGCTGCGCCGAGTACCACCAGCACCGCCAATGAAAACCAGAACGAGGTGGACAGGCCGAACGCGATGGTCGCCACGCCGAACACGCCGACGGCGGTGAACATCACTCGGCCGACGTGGCGGTCCACCGAGAACCGCGCCAGCCACAACGACATCAACAACGCGCCCACCGCTGGCGCCGAACGCAACAGGCCCAGGCCCCAGGCGCCGGTCAGCAGGATGTCTTTGGCGAACACCGGCAATAACGCGGTGGCGCCGCCCAGCAGCACGGCGAACAGGTCCAGGGAGATGGCGCCGAGGATGTCCGGGCGGCTGCGGATAAAGCGGATGCCGGCCAGCAGCGAATCCAGGGTGGCCTTGCCCTTGTTGAGCGGGGTCTGGCGGGCGGGCAGGTTGAGGGTCAGCCCGCAAGCAATCAGGTACAGCACGACGGTGGGGCCGTACACCCACACGCTGCCAAACGCATAGAGCAAACCGCCGAGGGCCGGGGCGACGATGGTTGCCAGTTGCTGGGCCGACTGCGACGACGCCACCGCGCGCGGGAACAAGGCGCTGGGCACGATGCTTGGCAGCAGCGCCTGGGTGGTGGGCATTTCAAAGGAGCGTGCGGCGCCGAGCAGGAAGGCGAGGATAAAGATCATCTCGCGGGTGACGTTGCCGGTCAGGCCGCCAATGGCCAGGGACAATGCGATCAACGCCTGTACGGTCTGGCAGATGGCCGCGACCTTGCGCCGCTCATAGCGGTCGGCCACATGCCCGGTGTGCAGCATGAACAGCACGCGCGGGACAAATTCCACCAGGCCGACCAAACCCAGGTCGAGCACGTTGCCGGTCAGTTGGTAGAGGTTCCAGCCGATGGCCACGGTGAGCATCTGGAAACCGCTGGCGGTGAAGATGCGCGCCAGCCAGAACGCGATGAAAGGGCGGTGGTGACGCAACAGCAACGCGGGTTCACTAGGCATCGGGAGTTCAGGTCAGGGCCGGAGGAGAGGCCGAGATTAGCATTAAGTTGTAACAGATAGTTGCTGAAACTGAGCTGAGGCAGTCTGTCACGCGGCAAAAGACCACGCCGTCCTACATTGAAAATGGGACTACTCTTTCAGCAATGCTTGATCCAGATCAAAACCTCCCCAGGGATTGCTCTGGCGGCCGAAAGGCCAGATTCCCTACGTGGTTGGTTAAAAAAAGAACGAAATGAAATTCGCCAGACTCCATATCCGTGGGGGCAGTGGGTGCAGGCTCCCGCCAGCAGCCGGTATTACCTGACAGAGGAAGACTTATGTTCGGTTTGGAGGCGCTAGATCTCGCCCGAATTCAATTCGCGTTCACCATCTCATTCCACATCCTGTTCCCGGCGATCACCATCGGCTTGGCCAGTTACCTTGCGGTGCTGGAAGGCCTGTGGCTCAAGACCCACAACGACACCTACCGCGACCTCTACCATTTCTGGTCGAAGATCTTTGCCGTCAACTTCGGCATGGGCGTGGTGTCCGGGTTGGTGATGGCCTACCAGTTCGGCACCAACTGGAGCCGCTTCTCGGACTTCGCTGGCGCCGTCACCGGGCCGCTTCTTACATACGAAGTGCTCACGGCCTTCTTCCTTGAGGCCGGTTTCCTCGGGGTGATGCTGTTCGGCTGGAACAAGGTGGGGCGCAAGCTGCACTTTTTCGCCACGGTGATGGTGGCCGTCGGGACGTTGATCTCCACCTTCTGGATCCTTGCGTCCAACAGCTGGATGCAGACGCCCCAGGGTTTCGAAATCATCGACGGTCGAGTCATTCCGACCGATTGGCTGGCGGTGATCTTCAACCCGTCCTTCCCGTATCGCCTGGCGCACATGGCCACGGCCGCGTTTGTGGCCACCGCGTTTTTCGTCGGTTCCTCGGCCGCCTGGCACTTGCTGCGCGGCAAGGACAACCCGGCGATCCGCAAAATGCTCTCGATGGCGATGTGGATGGCCCTGATCGTTGCGCCTATCCAGGCGGTGATCGGTGACTTCCACGGCCTCAATACCCTGAAGCACCAACCGGCGAAAATCGCCGCGATTGAAGGCCACTGGGAAAACAAAGGCAACGAGCCGACCCCGCTGATCCTGTTCGGCTGGCCGGACATGAAAGCGGAAAAGACCAAGTACGCCGTCGAAATTCCGTACTTGGGCAGCCTGATCCTCACCCACTCCCTGGACAAACAGGTGCCGGCCCTCAAGGAGTTCCCGCCTGAGGATCGCCCCAATTCGACCATCGTGTTCTGGTCGTTCCGGGTCATGGTCGGCCTGGGCTTCCTGATGATCTTCACCGGTCTGTTCAGCCTCTGGCTGCGCCGGGGCGACAAGATGTACACGTCCAAGCCGTTCCTGTACCTGGCGCTGTGGATGGGCCCATCGGGGTTGATCGCGATTCTCGCCGGTTGGTTCACCACTGAAATTGGCCGTCAGCCGTGGGTGGTCTACGGGCTGATGCGCACGGCGGATGCGTCCTCCGGGCACAGCCTGGTGCAGATGACCATCACCCTGGTGTTGTTCGTGGTGGTGTATTTCGCGCTGTTCGGTGCCGGTCTGGGCTACATGATGCGCCTGGTGCGCAAAGGTCCGCAGACCCACGAAGGCGATGAGCCGACCCACGGTGGTCCTGGCCAGAAACGCACGCCAGCCCGTCCTCTGTCTGCCGCGGATGATGGCAGCGAGCATGACTCTCCATCACGGCAGCACACCGACATCCAGCACAAGGGGCATTGAGATGGGTATTGATCTTCCGCTGATCTGGGCCGTGATCATCATCTTCGGCATCATGATGTACGTGGTCATGGACGGCTTCGACCTGGGTATCGGCATCCTCTTTCCGTTTATCCCGGGCAAGACCGACCGTGACGTGATGATGAACACCGTCGCCCCGGTGTGGGACGGCAACGAAACCTGGCTGGTCCTCGGCGGCGCGGCGTTGTTCGGCGCGTTCCCGCTGGCGTATTCGGTGGTGTTGTCGGCGCTGTACCTGCCGCTGATCCTGATGCTGATCGGCCTGATCTTCCGTGGCGTGGCCTTCGAGTTCCGCTTCAAGGCCAAGGACGACAAGCGTCACCTGTGGGACAAGGCGTTTATCGGCGGCTCGCTGGCGGCGACGTTCTTCCAGGGTGTGGCGCTGGGGGCCTTTATCGATGGCATCCCGGTGGTGGATCGCCAGTTCGCCGGCGGCTCGCTGGACTGGGCGACGCCGTTCACGATGTTCTGCGGTGTGGCGCTGATCGTGGCCTACGCGCTGCTGGGCTGCACCTGGCTGATCATGAAGACCGAAGGCTCGTTGCAGGAAAAGATGCACAACCTGGGGCGGCCGTTGGCCTTCGCGCTGTTGGCGGTGATTGGCATTGTCAGTATCTGGACGCCGCTGGCGCACCCGGAAATTGCCGCGCGCTGGTTCACCCTGCCAAACCTGTTCTGGTTCCTGCCGGTGCCGATCCTGGTGCTGGTGACCCTGTACGGCCTGATCCGCGCCGTGGCGCGCAATGCGCACTACACGCCGTTCTTGCTGACGCTGGTGCTGATCTTCCTCGGCTATAGCGGTCTGGGGATCAGCCTGTGGCCGAATATCATCCCGCCGTCCGTGTCGATCTGGGATGCCGCCGCGCCGCCGCAAAGCCAGGGCTTCATGCTGGTGGGCACGCTGTTTATCATCCCGTTCATCCTGGGCTACACCTTCTGGAGCTACTACGTGTTCCGCGGCAAGGTCACCCACGAAGACGGTTATCACTAGGAGGGTCGTTCCATGTCCGGCAAACCTTCGTTGCACGAGATTGAACAGGCCGAGAAACAGCCACTGTGGCGGCGCCTGGGGTGGTTGGCGATGATCTGGACCGGCAGCGTGCTGGCCCTGTTTGTCGTGGCCAGCCTGATGCGGATGTTCATGAATGCGGCAGGCCTGAGCACACACTGACATCCCAACACCGGGCTTGATAGCCCGGTCTTTCAACCCTGCCCCTCGCAAGAGCGGCAGGGTTTTTTTATTTGCGCGCCTTGAGGATCACAAATTTTGGCGTGGTGGCGACTTGCTCTACGCCGCGAAACAGCCGTGCCAGCTTGGTGTGATAACCCAAGTGGCGGTTGCCGACTATATAAAGGGCGCCACCCACCACCAACGTTTCCCGTGCCTGCTGGAACATGCGCCAGGCGAGGAAGTCGCCGACCACTTGCTGCTGGTGGAACGGCGGGTTGCACAGCACCACGTCCAGGGAATCGGGCTCCTGGCCGGCGAGGCCATCGGCGGCGCGAACGATCACCTCACGTTGGCCGAGGGCGGTTCGCCAGTTCTCCTGCGCCGATTGCACGGCCATGTAGGACTCGTCCACCAAGGTGTACTGTGCGTCGGAGTTTTGCAGGGCGCTGGCAATCGCCAGCACACCGTTGCCGCAGCCCAGGTCCGCCACGCGGGCACTGCCGAGGTTTTTCGGCAAGTGCGGCAGGAAGGCACGCGTGCCGATATCCAGGCCTTCGCGGCAAAACACGTTGGCATGGTTGAGCAGTTCGATGGCTGGCGTGTCCAGCGTGTAGCGGGTTGGGTAGGGCGAGACCGCCAGGGGCCGATCCTCAACGGTGGCGATCAACAGTCGTGCTTTTTTTACGGCGAGCGAGGCGTGCATCGGCCCGATATAACGCTCCAGCAACTCCCCGGCGGCCCGTGGCAAGTGCTTGATCATCGCCCCAGCGATGACTTCGGCGCCTGGGGCCAGTTGGCCTTGCAGGCGGATCAGTTGTTCTTCCAGCAGCGCCAAGGTTTTTGGGACACGGATCAGGACCCGGTCAAAGGGCCCGCTCGGCACCTGGCTGGCATGTATGAACTGCACCGCATCGAAGGCCTTGCCGTTGCGCGTCAGGTTCTTCTCAAGCCCCTGGGCCGCGAGGAACGAGTCGCCGCTGGAGGTCACCTGCACCCGGCCTTCCAGGCTGGCAGCCAGGGCACCAAAGCTGTCGTTGAGCACCAGCACGCGGGTGGCGGCGCTCGGTTGCTGCTGCGCCAGATGGCTGAGCAGGTACTCGTCGGCGGCATCGAAGGCTTGCAGCGGATCGTTGTGTTGTTCTGGCTGGCGGATCAGATCGAGCTGGGCGAAGGGGCTTTCGAGCAGGGGCATGGCGGGGGAGGCTCTGGGTAATCGATGGGTGTTCGGCAATGGGCGACCAAACCGTCTGAGTGAACTGCGAGGCGACACCCGGGGGCTGCGTCATCACTCAGAATTGGCGGTAAATGTTACGTTTTTTCCGGCGCGATTACATGCGGTGTTTCTACATAAGCTAGAAAAGCCCGGCTCTGGATGCACAGAGAACCGCGGCGATCTTGTTTGTAACGCCGAGCTTCTTGAGAGCGCTGCTGATGTGAAAGCCCACTGTGCGCGGCGAGATCGAGATAATGCTGGCGATTTCTTCCGCGGTCTTGCCCATGCCTGACCATTTGAGAATTTCCGTTTCTCGTGCTGTCAGCGTGCAAGGGGCATTGATACTGGACTTGTCCGCATATTGCTGTGCAACGGCAGCGTGCATGGCATGGCACAGCCACAATACGTTGCCGGCCTTTTCATACAGTTCCTGGGGGCTGACTTCACCGCTACTGCGCCCCAGCGTCAGCATGCTGTAGACACCCTGGAAATCGTGTACGGGTTGTGTCCATGCCTGATGCACCCCAAACGATTGGGCCAGTGACCACAACCCAGGTGCGGCACTGAAGGCCTTCTCTTCCCATACGATAGGCAGGACGCAGCGTTTGCAGTGGGCAACTACAGGGTCTACGTCAAAGAAATGCGCTTGTTGATAAAGATTGCTCCATCCATTTGGATAGTTGTTGATGTGGATCGGTTTGGTTGTGTTGTTGGGTAGTTGAGAGCTCATTGTGAAAGAACAGTATTGGAAGCCGAGTTCATGGATATGGTGGGTGACCATGTCAAAAATTGCTTCGATCTCGCTTTTATCTTCCAGTTTGGGGAGCCGAGTGTTACGCCAGTTCACCATTAGTAAATCTCCATGGGTTTCTGCGTGGCTTGGGTACGTCCTGATCCCAGTGCTGCACGAAAATTAGTGTAGGACATGACTTACCTGATTAAGTGAAAAAAATGTCACTGTCCGCCGAGTTGTACACAGCTTGTTTTTGTACGCGGAGCAGTTTTTTGTATAGATACCGAGCAGGCTGATGATTTTTTATTGAATTTAAGGGATTGTAGGTAGTATCAGGATGATGGCGGTTACATGGTGCATATCATCTAGCGGTCAATTGGAAGTGTGTTAATAGCTAAATAATTAGTCGGAACTAAGGCCATCGATTTTCGGATAACGGTCATGGCAACTCGACATGCTTCCCCCGCGCGTGGAAAGCAAGCGCTTTAGCTCGCGACAATGCCAGTACAAATCAACGGTGTTTGCGCACACGGCTTTGAGCGACACTAGGCGCCTGTGTAAAACGGAGTTCCCCATGACGGCCAGTGCTGAGAAATTTACCCGGCAGACCTTGCTCGACGTGCAATCGCTGACCCCCAGCCTCTTCACCCTGCGCACCACCCGCGACCCAGGCTTTCGTTTCACCGCCGGCCAGTTCGTACGCCTGGGTGTGACCAAGGCGGATGGCAGCACCGTATGGCGCGCTTATTCCATCGTGTCGTCGCCATTTGATGAGCATCTGGACTTCTTTTCCATCGTCGTCCCCGGTGGTGAGTTCACCAGCGAGCTGAGCCGCTTGCAGGTGGGCGATACGTTGATGGTGGAACGCCAGGCCACAGGCTTCCTGACCCTGAACCGTTTTGTCGACGGGCGTGACCTGTGGCTGTTGGGCACGGGTACCGGGGTGGCGCCGTTCCTGTCGATCCTGCAGGACTTCGAAGTCTGGGAGAAGTTTGAGCGCATCATCCTGGTGTACAGCGCCCGGGAGGCCAAGGAGCTGGCGTACCAGTCACTGATCAAGACATTGGGTGAGCGCGAATACCTGGCCGAGTACGCGCACAAACTCACCTACATCCCCATCGTCACCCGCGAGCAGCACCCGGGCGCCTTGAACGGGCGCATTACCACGCTTATCGAAAATGGCGAACTGGAGCGCGCCGCAGGCGTTGAGCTGGCCCCGGAACATTCCCGGGTGCTGATTTGCGGCAACCCGCAGATGGTCGATGACACCCGCCAGTTGCTCAAGCAGCGCGATATGCAGCTGAGCCTGAGCCGACGCCCGGGCCAGGTGGCGGTGGAAAACTACTGGTAATAAAAAAGGCGCCTCAAGCAGGCGCCTTTTTCAAACCCGTTCCGGTTAGAGCGGTTTGTCGTTCTGTGCCTTGAGCAGATCGCGGATCTCACCCAGCAACACTTCTTCCTTGGTCGGCGTCGGCGGCAGGCTTGGCGCCACGGCCTCTTCACGCTTCAGGCGGTTGATCGCCTTCACACCCATGAAGATCGCAAACGCGACGATCACAAAGTCGATCACGCTTTGGATGAACTTGCCGTACGCCAGCACCACCGCAGGCACGTCGCCTTGTGCGGCCTTGAGCGTTATCGCCAAGTCACCAAAGTCCACGCCGCCGATCAACAGACCGATGGGTGGCATCACCACGTCGCCTACAAACGAGGAAACAATTTTGCCGAAGGCTGCGCCGATGATGATACCGACGGCCATATCGACCACATTACCTTTGACCGCGAAGGCCTTGAACTCACTGATCACGCCCATAGGTTATTCCTTGTTACAGATGAGAAGGGTGGAGGTCAGTGTAAGTCAGTCGTAGAGGGCTTGCGCGACACAACTGTTAACACTGTTAGGTTTTATCGACACATTAAATCGCAAATAGTTTGCAAAGTGCCATCAATCGCGCGCGAATTACTCGTCATTTCAACGGCTTACCACATTTTTTTCTCAATCGGCCCGGTGGTGTTTTTCTATTTATCTTCTGGCGCTCGGGTCACTAGCCTCTGGCAAGCACAACTGAATGTGCACTAAAAAAACCAGAGGAAACCTCGATGAAGAACCCAATGATTCGCGGGCCTGTGTCAGCGCGATCCGTGCTGGTGCTGGTGACCGCCAGCCTGCTGTCCCTGTCGGTGCAGGCCGCCAACCTGACCCGCGATAACGGCGCTGCCGTTGGCGACAACCAGAACTCGCAAACCGCCGGCGCCAACGGCCCGGTACTGCTCCAGGACGTGCAGCTTATTCAAAAGTTGCAACGCTTTGACCGTGAGCGCATTCCCGAGCGCGTGGTGCATGCCCGTGGCACGGGCGCCCACGGTACCTTCATCGTCACCGATAACCTCAGCGACCTGACCAAGGCCAAGGTCTTCGCCGCAGGCGAGGCGACCCCGGTATTCGTGCGTTTCTCGGCCGTGGTCCACGGTAACCATTCCCCGGAAACCCTGCGCGACCCACGCGGCTTCGCCACCAAGTTCTACACCGCCGAAGGCAACTGGGACCTGGTTGGCAATAACTTCCCGACGTTCTTTATCCGTGACGCCATCAAGTTCCCGGACATGGTCCATGCCTTCAAGCCGGACCCGCGCACTAACCTGGATGACGATTCGCGCCGTTTCGACTTCTTCTCCCATGTTCCCGAGGCCACCCGTACATTGACCGAGTTGTACTCCGACTCCGGTACCCCGGCCAGCTATCGTGAAATGGACGGCAATGGCGTACATGCCTACAAGTTGATCAATGCCAAGGGCGAAGTGCACTACGTCAAGTTCCACTGGAAGAGCCTGCAAGGCATCAAGAACCTTGATCCCAAGCAAGTTACCGAAGTGCAGGGGCGTGATTACAGCCACATGACCAACGACTTGGTCACCCATATCAACAAAGGCGACTTCCCCAAGTGGGACTTGTACGTGCAAGTGCTCAAGCCGGAGGATCTGGCCAAGTTTGACTTCGACCCACTGGACGCCACCAAGATCTGGCCGAACGTTGCCGAGCGCAAAGTCGGGCAGATGGTGCTGAACCGCAACCCGGCGAATGTGTTCCAGGAAACCGAACAGGTGGCCATGGCCCCGGCCAACCTGGTGCCGGGTATCGAGCCCTCGGAAGACCGCCTGCTGCAAGGCCGGGTGTTCTCCTACGCCGACACCCAGATGTACCGCTTGGGCGCCAATGCCCTGCAACTGCCGATCAACGCGCCACGGGTGACCGTCAACAACGGCAACCAGGATGGCGCGATGAACTTCGGCAAGACCACCAGCGGCGTGAACTATCAGCCAAGCCGCCTGCTGCCACGGGAAGAGCCGCAAGCCGCGCGCTATAGCCAGTCGCCACTGGCGGGCAGCACCCAGCAAGCGAAGATCCAGCGTGAGCAGAACTTCAAGCAGGCGGGCGATCTGTACCGTTCCTTCAACAAGAAAGAGCGTCAGGACTTGATCGAAAACTTCGGCGGCTCCCTGGCCACCACCGATGACGAGAGCAAGCACATCATCCTGTCGTTCCTCTACAAGGCAGACCCTGAGTACGGCACAGGCGTGGCCAAGGTCGCCAAAGGTGACCTGGCGCGCGTGAAGGCGCTGGCAGACAAACTGACGGACTGATCCGTCGGTCACGGCTGGCACCCTTGATCGGGCGCCGGCCTTTGGCAGGAGAGCACCCATGCGTATTTCCATAGGACTGCTGTTGGCCATGCTGGCCTTTGTCGCCCATGCCGAGGCTCCCGAGCCTGCGGCGCTCAAGGCGCAGTTGCAGGACTACTATTTCGACGCGGCCCGCCGTGGCGATCTCGACATGCTCAACACCTTCATCGACTCTGGCTACAGCCTCAATACCCAGGACGACAAGGGCTACACCGCGCTGATCCTGGCGGCGTATCACGGCCAGGGCCCATTCGTGGAGCGCCTGCTCGCTGCCGGCGCCGACGCCTGTGTGCAGGACAAGCGTGGTAACACTGCGCTGATGGGCGCGATCTTCAAGGGCGAGATGAAAATCGCCCAGCGCCTGCTGAGCACCGACTGCAACCCCGACCAGCGCAATGGCGCCGGGCAGACGGCGGCCATGTACGCCGGTTTGTTCAAGCGCCTTGAGCTGTTGGACGAGCTGAAAGCCAAGGGCGCTGATCTCAACGCAGAAGACCCCGTCGGCAACAGCGCTTCACGCTTGGCCAGCGGTGAAATCCGGACCCCGGCGTCGCGCTGAGCTATCATCGCGGTTTTTCGGTTGGAGGTTCTCAAATGGCAAAGGCCAAGCGCATGTACGGCTGCACAGAGTGCGGCGCGACCTTTCCCAAGTGGGCCGGCCAGTGCGGCGAGTGCGGTGCGTGGAATACCCTCACTGAAACCATGATCGAAAGCGGCGGCGCCGCAGCGCCTACCGGGCGTGCGGGTTGGACCGGGCAGCAGGCGCAGATCAAGACGCTGGCCGAAGTCAGCGTCGAAGAGATTCCGCGGTTTTCCACCGCCTCCGGTGAGCTGGACCGCGTCCTCGGCGGTGGCCTGGTGGACGGCTCGGTGGTGCTGATCGGTGGCGACCCCGGCATCGGCAAATCGACCATCCTCCTGCAAACCCTGTGCAGCATTGCCAGCCGCATGCCGGCGTTGTACGTCACGGGGGAAGAATCCCAGCAACAAGTGGCCATGCGCGCTCGTCGCCTGGGCTTGCCCCAGGACCAACTGCGGGTGATGACCGAAACCTGCATCGAAAGCATCATCGCCACGGCGCGGATCGAAAAGCCCAAGGTCATGGTGATCGACTCGATCCAGACCATTTTCACCGAACAGCTGCAATCGGCGCCGGGTGGCGTCTCCCAGGTGCGTGAAAGCGCAGCCCTGCTGGTGCGCTATGCCAAGCAAAGTGGCACGGCGATCTTCCTGGTCGGGCATGTGACCAAAGAGGGCGCGCTGGCCGGGCCTCGGGTGCTGGAGCACATGGTGGATACCGTGTTGTATTTCGAAGGCGAGTCCGACGGCCGCCTGCGTTTGCTGCGGGCGGTGAAGAACCGCTTTGGGGCGGTCAACGAACTGGGGGTGTTCGCCATGACGGACCGGGGGCTGAAAGAAGTCTCCAACCCATCGGCGATTTTCCTCACGCGCGCCCAGGAAGAAGTCCCCGGCAGCGTGGTGATGGCAACGTGGGAAGGCACCCGGCCAATGCTGGTGGAAGTGCAGGCGCTGGTGGATGACAGCCATCTGGCCAACCCGCGCCGCGTGACCTTGGGCCTGGACCAGAACCGCCTGGCGATGTTGCTGGCGGTGTTGCATCGCCATGGTGGCATTCCGACCCACGACCAGGACGTGTTCCTCAACGTGGTGGGCGGGGTCAAGGTGTTGGAGACCGCGTCCGACCTGGCGTTGATGGCGGCGGTGATGTCCAGCCTGCGTAACCGGCCGTTGCCGCACGACCTGCTGGTGTTTGGTGAAGTGGGCCTGTCGGGAGAGGTGCGCCCGGTGCCGAGTGGCCAGGAGCGGTTGAAAGAGGCGGCCAAGCATGGCTTCAAGCGGGCAATCGTGCCCAAGGGCAACGCGCCGAAGGAGTCGCCGCCGGGGATCCAGATTATTGGCGTGACACGGCTGGAACAGGCGTTGGATGCGTTGTTCGAATAATCAGTAACACTGCAAAACCAATGTGGGAGCGGGCTTGCTCGCGAATGCGGTGTATCAGTTGATACCTGTGTCGACTGACACACCGCATTCGCGAGCAAGCCCGCTCCCACAGTTGATTTGTGTTGTTTGTTATGTCTCCAGCAAGGCCGCCAACTCCCGGTGCAGCTCTTCCTCATCGCCAAGGTTCAACTCGATCAACCTTCGCAAGTGGCTGATCGAATCCAGGTCAATGTGCTGGCACACAAACCCCAATTGCCCATTGTCCTCATGGGTCAGCCGCACTTGCATCTTGATCGGGGTCTTGGGGTCCAGGCGTATATCGACATCGAACGGTAAGGCCTTGTTGCCCTTCCAATCTTCGGGTCTTTGCACCAACAAACCCTTTAACGACAAATCCACCAATTGCACCGGCCATTCCCGGCCGTTTTGCCGAAGTTCGGTCTTGGCATCAAAGGCGATCCGGCGGAAACGACGGCGATCAGACGCTTGCTCGGTCATGGTGAAACCCTCTGGAGATAGGGGGATTGTAGCCCTGCGCCATCATTGGCCCGATATTTCTGCTTTTTTTGCCCACAGAAGGCTCTAGACCAACGTAGGGGGGTGGTCTTTAAAGCCAACAGCGCTAAACTCGGAACGGCTGTCCTTTCTGTCCACCCTGGCTGGAATATAAAAATGAAAAATAATAATAGCCTGCTACGCCACCTACCCTGGCTGGTGCTGGCAATCGTAGGAGCGTGCGCCCTTGGCGTAGTGGCCTTGCGCCGCGGCGAGGCGATCAACGCCTTGTGGATTGTGGTCGCTGCTGTGGCCATCTACCTGGTCGCATACCGCTACTACAGCCTGTTCATCGCGAATAACGTGATGCAACTCGATCCACGGCGGGCTACCCCCGCAGTGATCAATAACGACGGTCTGGACTATGTGCCGACCAACAAACACATCCTTTTCGGTCACCACTTTGCGGCGATTGCCGGTGCAGGCCCCCTGGTCGGCCCGGTGCTGGCGGCGCAAATGGGCTACCTGCCCGGTACGCTCTGGCTGATTGCCGGCGTGGTGCTGGCCGGTGCGGTGCAGGACTTCATGGTCCTGTTCCTGTCCACCCGTCGCAACGGCCGTTCCCTGGGGGATATGGTGCGCGAAGAGATGGGCCGCATTCCGGGGACCATCGCGCTGTTCGGCTGCTTCCTGATCATGATCATCATCCTTGCGGTGCTGGCGCTGATCGTGGTCAAGGCCCTGGCCGAGAGCCCATGGGGCATCTTCACGGTGATGGCGACCATCCCGATCGCGATGTTCATGGGCATCTACATGCGCTACATCCGCCCGGGCCGCATCGGCGAGATTTCGATCATCGGCGTGCTGTTGCTGCTGGGTTCGATCTGGCTGGGCGGGCAGATTGCGGCTGATCCTGTGTGGGCCAAGGCTTTCACCTTCACCGGCATTCAAATCACCTGGATGCTGATCGGCTACGGTTTCGTCGCCGCGGTGTTGCCGGTGTGGCTGATCCTGGCGCCGCGTGACTATCTGTCTACCTTCCTGAAAATCGGCACCATCATCGCCCTGGCCATCGGCATCCTGGTCACCATGCCAGACCTGAAAATGCCGGCACTGACCCAGTTCATCGACGGCACTGGCCCGGTGTGGAAGGGCGGCCTGTTCCCGTTCCTGTTCATCACCATCGCCTGTGGCGCGGTCTCGGGTTTCCATGCACTGATCTCCTCGGGCACCACGCCCAAGTTGCTGGCCAACGAAAGCCATGCGCGTTACATCGGTTACGGCGGCATGTTGATGGAGTCGTTCGTGGCCATCATGGCGATGGTTGCCGCTTCGGTGATCGAGCCAGGTGTGTACTTCGCCATGAACAGCCCGGCTGCGGTGGTCGGTTCTGACGTGGTGACCGTGGCGCAAACCGTCAGCAGCTGGGGCTTTGCGATTACGCCAGAGGCGCTGTCGGCCGTGGCCCACGACATCGGTGAAACCACCATCCTGGCCCGTGCCGGCGGTGCGCCGACGCTCGCGGTAGGTATCGCGCAGATCCTGCACAGTGTGCTGCCGGGTGAAAACACCATGGCGTTCTGGTACCACTTCGCGATCCTGTTCGAAGCGCTGTTCATCCTTACGGCGGTTGACGCCGGTACCCGTGCCGGTCGCTTCATGCTGCAAGACCTGCTGGGTTCCTTCGTGCCGGCGCTGAAACGCACCGAGTCGTGGACCGCCAACCTGATCGCGACCGCAGGTTGCGTGGCGATGTGGGGTTACCTGCTGTATCAAGGCGTGATCGACCCACTGGGCGGCATCAACACCTTGTGGCCGCTGTTCGGTATCTCCAACCAGATGCTGGCAGGTATCGCGCTGATGCTGGCGACGGTTGTGCTGATCAAAATGAAACGCCAACGCTACATCTGGGTGACCATGCTGCCAGCCGTCTGGCTGCTGATCTGCACCACCACCGCAGGCTTCATCAAGCTGTTCGACGCCAACCCGGCGATTGGCTTCCTGTCGCTGGCGAAGAAGTACAGTGATGCCCTGGCCAACGGCCAGATCCTCGCTCCGGCGAAGAGCATCGACCAGATGCAGCACGTGATCTACAACGCGTACACCAACGCAACGCTGACGGCGATGTTCCTGTTCGTGGTGTTCAGCATCCTGTTCTATGCGCTCAAGGTCGGCGTCGCCGCCTGGGGCAACAAAGAGCGTACGGATAAAGAAGCCCCGTTCCAGGCCCAGCCGGACGCGTGATAGAGGATTGCAGCCATGTTCAATGACATCAGTCGCCTCGGTAAATACCTCGGTCAGGCCGCGCGCCTGATGGTCGGCATGCCCGACTACGACACGTACGTCGAGCATATGCAAACCAAGCACCCGGACAAGCCGATGATGGACTACAAGACGTTCTTCCGAGAGCGTCAGGAAGCCCGTTACGGTGGCAAGGGTGGGCCTAAATGCTGCTAACCCGGTAGTCCGGGCTGGCGGTGATCCCATGTGGGAGCGGGCTTGCTCGCGAAAGCGGTCTGTCAGTTGATGTATGTGCTGGCTGACACACTGCTTTCGCGAGCAAGCCCGCTCCCACATTTGTTTTGTGTTCCTTCAGTTATCAGGAGATCAGTTTTGTCCTCTCCCATCCCGGTCACCATCCTCAGCGGCTTCCTCGGCGCCGGCAAGACCACCTTGCTGCGCCACCTGCTCAAAGCCGAGCACGGCCTGAAAATCGCCGTGATCGAAAACGAATTCAGTGACGCCGGTATCGACACCCAGCTGTTGGGCGATGAACCGGTGCAAGTCATGACCCTGTCCAACGGCTGCGTGTGCTGCACCATCCACACCGACCTGACCAAAGCCCTGTACCTGCTGCTCGAACGCCTGGACAGCGGCGAGATCGCCTTCGATCGCCTAGTGATCGAGACCACCGGCCTGGCCGACCCGGCACCGGTGGCGCAGACCTTTTTTATCGACGAGGAACTGCGTGAGCGCTACATTCTCGACGGCATCATCACCCTGGTGGACGCGGCCCACGCCGAGCATCACCTGACCCAGACCATCGCCCAGGCGCAGATCGGCTTTGCCGACCGCCTGCTGGTGAGCAAGCGTGACTTGGTGGATGAAGCCACCTTTGACGCCCTCAGCGAGCGCCTGACCCGCATCAACCGTCGCGCGCCGATTCGCGTGGTGGACCACGGCAACATCGACCTGGCCGAATTGCTCGACGTACGTGGCTTCAACCTCAATGCCGGCATGAGCCTGAGACCGGTCAGCAAGGCGCCGTCTATCGACCGTATCTCCAGCCTGGTGCTGCGCACCGACCAGCCGCTGGATATTGACCGGCTCAGCGAGTTCATGAACGAGCTGCTGGAAGATCACGGCAAGCAACTGCTGCGCTACAAGGGCGTGCTGAACATTGCCGGGGAAGACCGCCGGATGGTGTTCCAGGGTGTGCTCAAGCTCTACGGTTTCGATTGGGATACCGAATGGGCCGAGGGCGAGGCGCGGGAGAGTGTGATTGTGTTTATTGCCGATGAATTGCCGGAAGACAAGATTCGCGACGGCTTTGCAAAGGTTTACCAATCCTGAATTGAAATCCGATCCACTGTGGGAGCTGGCTTGCCTGCGATAGCGGTGCATCAGGCACTGATGGGCTAACTGAAAGTCAGCTATCGCAGGCAAGCCAGCTCCCACATTTGATTGCATTTCAGCTTGAGAAAGCAGTGTTTTCAGGCACAAAAAAGCCCGGCTCAAGAGCCGGGCTTTTCATTCAAGCTACTGCAATCAAGCGCCGTACACCGGCAGCTTCTTGCAGATGGCCTTGACCTTCTCACGGACCGCGTCGATCACGGCTTCGTTGTTCAGGTCAGCCAGGATGTCGCAGATCCAGCCAGCCAGTTCCTTGCACTCTGCTTCCTTGAAGCCACGAGTGGTCACAGCCGGGGTACCGAAGCGCAGGCCGGAGGTGACGAACGGCGAACGTGGGTCGTTCGGCACGGAGTTTTTGTTCACGGTGATGAAGGCTTTGCCCAGGGCAGCGTCAGCATCTTTACCGGAAATGTCCTGCTTGATCAGCGACAGCAGGAACAGGTGGTTTTCAGTACCGCCGGACACCACGTCAAAACCGCGCTCGATGAACACGCTGGCCATGGTCTGGGCGTTCTTCACCACTTGTTGCTGGTAGGTCTTGAACTCAGGCTGCAGTGCTTCCTTGAAGCAGATCGCCTTGGCAGCGATCACGTGCTCCAGCGGGCCACCCTGGGCGCCTGGGAATACGGCGGAGTTCAGCTTCTTCTCGATGTCGGCGTTGGCGCGAGCCAGGATCAGGCCGCCACGTGGACCGCGCAGGGTCTTGTGGGTAGTGGTGGTCACTACGTCAGCGTAAGGCACTGGGTTCGGGTAGACGCCAGCGGCGACCAGACCGGCCACGTGGGCCATGTCGACGAACAGGTAGGCGCCAACCTTGTCGGCGATAGCGCGGAAACGTGGGAAATCCAGGATCTGCGAGTAGGCAGAGAAACCGGCCACGATCATTTTCGGCTTGTGTTCAACTGCCAGGCGCTCGACTTCGTCGTAGTCGATCAGGCCGTTGGCATCGATACCGTATTGAACGGCGTTGTACAGCTTGCCAGAGGAGGAAACGCTGGCGCCGTGGGTCAGGTGACCGCCGTGGGCCAGGCTCATGCCCAGGATGGTGTCGCCGCCTTGCAGCAGGGCCAGGTACACGGCGCTGTTGGCTTGGGAGCCGGCGTGTGGCTGGACGTTGGCGTAATCGGCGCCGAACAGTTCCTTGGCACGGTCGATGGCCAACTGCTCAACCACGTCGACGTACTCGCAACCGCCGTAGTAGCGCTTGCCTGGGTAGCCTTCGGCGTACTTGTTGGTCAGAACCGAACCCTGAGCCTCCATGACCGCTGGGCTGGTGTAGTTTTCCGAAGCGATCAGCTCAATGTGCTCTTCCTGGCGCACGGCTTCTTGCTCCATGGCGGCAAAGAGATCGGCGTCGTACTTGGCAATAGTCAAATCACGGCTGAACATGGCGGTCCTCAAGGATCGGGGGCAGAAAAGGAGGGCATTCTAACCCAATGGGTTTTAGATGGCATATGAAAGGACATCATGTCGCGGACAAGTGGGGCTCATCTGGGGATGGGCGGTGGCTGTGAGGGCCTCTTCGCGAGCAAGCCCGCTCCCACATTCGACCGCATTTCAAAGTTGGAACTCGGTCAAGTGTGGGAGCGGGCTTGCTCGCGAAGAGGCCAGCAGCCTCACCACAAAGTCTCAGTCGAACATGAACAGCGCATCATTGCTGAACTGCGCCTCAAACCGATTCGCCGGCATCGGCCGTCCGAACAGATACCCCTGCACCTCATCGCAACCATGCTCACGCAGGAAGTCCAACTGCTCATGGGTCTCCACACCTTCGGCGATCACCGCCAGGTTCAGGCTGTGGGCCATGGCGATAATGGCGCGGGCGATCTGCGCGTCCTGTTCGCCAGACGGCAGGCCATCGACAAAGGTGCGGTCGATCTTCAACACGTCGATGGGGAATTGCTTGAGGTAGTTGAGCGACGAATAGCCGGTGCCGAAGTCGTCTACGGCAATGCTCAAGCCCAGGTTTTTCAGGCTGTCGAGGATATGCATGGCTTCGTTGACTTCGCGCATCAGGATACTTTCGGTCAGCTCCAGCTCCAGGCACGCCGGAGGCAGGCCGGTGTCTTCAAGGATGCTGGCGATGCGCTCGCCCAGTTGGCCGTCGGAGAACTGCCGCGCCGAGATGTTCACCGAAACTTTCGGCACGCGCACCTTGTTCTGGTGCCATGTCTTGAGCTGGCGGCAGGCCTCGCTGATGACCCAGTCGCCCACGTCCACCACCAGGCCCAATTCTTCCAGCACCGGGATAAAGTCCCCCGGCGGCACCAGCCCGCGACGCGGGTGACGCCAGCGCAGTAGGGCTTCGGCGCCGGTCAAACGTTTGCCATCGCCGCTGAACTGCGGCTGGTAATAGAGCACGAATTCGTTCTGGTCCAGGGCGTGGCGCAGGTCGCTTTCCAGCTCCAGGCGTTCCAGGGCGCTGGCGTTCATGTCGGCCTGGTAGAACTGGAAGTTGTTCTTGCCGCGTTCCTTGGCGTGGTACATCGCGGTGTCGGCGTTTTTCATCAGCTGGCTCAGCTCGTTGCCGTCCTGCGGGCTGAGGGCGATACCGATACTGGCCGTGACAAAGAACTCGCGACCTTCCAGCACAAACGGCTTCACCAGGCTGGCGAGGATCTGCTCGGCCACGTGGATTGCGCGGTTCAGCGCCATTTCGCGGCTGATGCGCGGTTGCAGCAGCAAGGTGAACTCGTCGCCGCCCATGCGCGCCACGGTGTCGTCTTCGGCGACGCAACCGAGCAGGCGCGTGGCCATTTCCTTGAGCATGCGGTCGCCGGCGGCGTGGCCCAGGGAGTCGTTGATCGGTTTGAAGCGGTCAAGGTCGAGGAACATCAGCACCACCCACGACTTCTGCCGTTCGGCCGACTGCAACGCGGTGTGCAGGCGGTCCTGGAACAGCGTGCGGTTGGGCAGGTGGGTCAGGGCGTCGTAATAGGCCAGGCGGTGGATGCGCTGCTCGCTGGCCTTGCGCTCGCTGATATCGCTGAAGAAGCACACGTAGCTGGCCAGGTCGCCTTCGTCGTCGAACACGGCAGTGATGCCGACCCACGCCGGGTAATGCTCGCCGTTGCGGCGCTTGAGCCACACTTCGCCTTCCCAGGTGCTGTGCTGGTGCAACTGCTTGAGCACGTAGCGCAGATGGGCTTCCTGCTGCTCGTCGACGGTGAGCATGTTCGGTAACTGGTCGAGCACATCGGCGACGCTGTAGCCACTGACGCGGCTGAACGCGTCGTTGGCCTGCACGATGTAGCCGGCGGGGTCGGTGATCAGGATCGCCGAGGTGGAGTGTTCGAATACCGTGGCTGCCATGCGCAGGTCTTTCTCGGCGCGGCGTTGCTGGCTGATGTCGCGGCCGACGCCGAGGATGCCTTCGAACGTGCCGTGTTCATCCCACACCAGCACCAGGCGCAGCTCGATCGGCACTTTGCGCCCGTCGGCGCGCAGGCAGTCAAACAGGAACAGCTGGGTTTGCGCTTCGTCGCGCAGCTTGGCCAGCGCCTCGCTATCGCCGAGGGCACGGCTGACCTGTTCCACCAGGCTATAAATGCCGGTCAGCTGTTGCGGGTTGGCGATGATCGACTGCCAGCCGTTCTTGAACACCCAATCCACGTCATAGCCCAGCACTGCACTGACCGACGGGCTGATGTAGTTGAGGGCCAGTTGGCTGTCGGTGGAGCAGATCACGTCGCTGATGCTTTCGGCGAGCATGCGGTAGCGCTGCTCGCTGTCGCGCAGGGATTCGCTGGCTTCGATCTGGTCGGTGATGTCCTTGGCCACGCCGATGATGCGCGTGACTTGCGCCGCCTTGTCCCGGGCCAGGGCCTGCTCGCGGATATCGAAGCGACGCCACTGGTTATTGCGGTGACGGAAGCGCAGCTGGCATTGCAACTGCGTCGAATAGCCGGCCTGGCGCTGCTGTTGGCGCAGGTCGTGGTAATGCTCGGCGTCTTCGGGATGGAGCAGGATTTCCCAGAAGTACTCGCCCATTTGCTGCAATTCGGCCTTGTTATAGCCGAGGGTGTGGCCCAGGTGGTGGTTGCTGAAAATCATGCGCTGGCTGATCACGTCCTGCACATACAGGTGGTCGGGCACGGTGCGTACCACGTCCGACCAGAAACTCTCGCGCTCCACCAGCGACAGCTCGATCAGCTTGCGGCTGGTGATGTCGCTGATGCTCAGGATCACGGCCTTGAAGTCGTCCTGCTGCTCCGGCAGGCGCATCACCAGCCACAGGTATTGTTCGTTGCCGGCGACGTCGTTGAGCTGGATTTCCAGTTCCAGTTGCTTTTGCTCGGTCAGGACCGCTTCGAGCACCTGGTAGCCGATGGCCGTGGCATTGCGCGGGCAATCGTCGATCAGGCGTTCCCAGGCCTCTTCGCACGAGCTGACGTTGAGCAGGCGCACCGCGACCTGATTGACCTCGGTGATGCGCAGTTCCCGCAGCAGTTGCTGGCGTTGCTCGCGGTTGCCTTGCAGCCAGTCGCGCAGTTGTTCGCGGGTTTGCAGCCTGGCCTTGTCGAAGAACGCGTTGAGCCCGGACAGGTCGAGCACGCACAGGGCCACGCCGGTGCCTTCGAAAATATCCTGGTAGCGCCGGCGGCCCTCGTGCACCTGACGCTGGCGGCGGCGCATGTTGACCAGCACGAGCACCGGGATCAGCGAGAACGCCAGGCCCAGCAGGCACTTGCCGATGAACGCCGGCAGCAGTTCTTCCAGCACGGCGGTGCGGTCGAACAGCCCGCGCAATTGCCAGTCGCTTTTGCTCAGCGGGGTAACCAGCACGCTTTTGTTCAGTTCGTCCGGGGTCAGCGCCGACGCCCATTGCGCCGGCATGCCGCTGTCACGGCTGACCACGCGGTGGTTCAGGCGGTTCTCGATGGCCCACATCGGCCGCTGGCCCTGGCCGTCCTGGCGGGTCAGGTTGACCAGGTAGTTGGGCGCCAGGCGCAGCGCCCAATAGACCCGTGAGCCGCCGCTGGGCTGGTGCAGCAACAGGTAGATGATCGTGCCGTCGCTGCTGTTGCTCAGGTAATAAGGCTGGGAATGGCTGCGCTGCACCAGCTCTTCAAGCCAGGCCGCGTCCTGGCTGTCGCTGGCGCTGTCACTGATGATGGCGCCGCTGGGAGCGAGCAGGGCGATGCTGCGCAGCTCCGGCAGGGAACGCTGCAGCGTGTGCATCAGCGCTTGCTGTTGTTCGTTGTTGCGCGGCGGCTCGACCATCGGCAGCAGATTCAGGGCGATTTTTGCGCTCAGGGCCATGTTCAGGCTGATCTGCTCAGCCAGGTCGGCGCTGTAGTCGATGGTGTATTGCTGCTGATTTTTCTGGTTTTGCTGCAACTGGTCCAGCAACTGCCAGAACAATAAAGCGAGCAGCATGAGGACAAGCGTCGCCAATGCGCCTTTCAAGGTGCCGTGCAGGGGTGCTCCCGGCGCTATATGAGCGGCGCGCAGAGGAGTGGGCGGCGTGACTTTGGACAAGCTGTGATCCTGCGGGTTGGCTGGACTGGCGTGCGACACGCACTATAAGCCGGACGCCGAAGGGCGGCTAGCATGCCTTGAGTTGTGGCAAAGTGCCAGCCCCGCTTGGCTGGACTGACCAAGCGCATTCAGGTAGCTTTGCCGGTTACGCGAGGGCGTTCCAGCCCCAGACATTCAGGCTTTTTTCCGCACGCAGGCATTGATTATCGTCAACGGCCCGCGCGGCGCATGGCCTGACACGGGCTTCGCCCGCTTAATTCATCAGTCACTGACGCTAGGTTCACCATGGCTCAATACGTCTTCACCATGCATCGGCTGGGAAAAGTTGTTCCGCCGAAGCGGGAAATCCTGAAAAACATTTCGCTGTCCTTCTTCCCTGGCGCCAAGATCGGCGTGCTCGGCCTCAACGGTTCGGGTAAGTCCACGCTGCTGAAAATCATGGCCGGCGTCGATACCGAGTTCGAAGGCGAAGCGCGCCCGATGCCCGAGTTGAACATCGGCTACCTGCCGCAAGAGCCGATCCTGGACCCGACCAAGACCGTGCGCGAAGTGGTTGAAGAAGCCGTCGCCGTGATCAAGAACGCCCAGGCGCGCCTGGACGAGGTCTACGCGGCTTACGCTGACGAAGACGCCGACTTCGACAAACTGGCCGCTGAACAGGCCAAGCTCGAAGCCATCCTGCAGGCTGGCGATGGCCACAACCTGGAGCGCCAGCTGGAAGTGGCCGCCGACGCACTGCGCCTGCCGGCGTGGGACGCCAAGGTCGAATTCCTGTCCGGTGGTGAGAAGCGTCGTGTGGCCTTGTGCCGCCTGCTGCTGTCGGCCCCCGACATGCTGCTGCTCGACGAACCAACCAACCACTTGGACGCCGATTCCGTCGCCTGGCTGGAACACTTCCTCCACGACTTCCCGGGCACCGTGGTAGCGATCACGCACGACCGTTACTTCCTGGACAACGTTGCCGGCTGGATCCTCGAGCTCGACCGTGGCGCCGGTATCCCTTACGAGGGCAACTACTCCGGTTGGCTGGAAGCCAAGTCCGACCGTCTGGCCGCCGAATCCAAGCAGCAATCGGCCCACGAAAAAGCCATGAAGGAAGAACTGGAGTGGGTGCGCAAAGGCGCCAAGGCCCGCCAGTCGAAATCCAAGGCACGTCTGCAACGCTTCGAAGAAATGCAATCGCAGGAATTCCAGAAGCGTTCGGAAACCAACGAGATCTACATCCCGGCCGGTCCGCGCCTGGGTGACAAGGTCATCGAGTTCAAGAACGTGTCCAAAGGCTATGGCGACCGTGTGTTGATCGACAACCTGTCGTTCTCCATGCCAAAAGGCGCGATCGTCGGCGTTATTGGTGGTAACGGTGCGGGTAAATCCACACTGTTCCGCATGCTGATGGGCAAGGAGACCCCGGACTCCGGCAGCATCGAGATCGGCGAAACCGTGCAACTGGCCTGTGTGGACCAGAGCCGCGAAGACCTCGACGGCAGCAAGACAGTGTTCCAGCAGATTTCCGACGGTTCCGACCAGAT
Source organism: Pseudomonas sp. KBW05 (assembly GCF_003852405.1). Lineage (GTDB taxonomy): Bacteria > Pseudomonadota > Gammaproteobacteria > Pseudomonadales > Pseudomonadaceae > Aquipseudomonas. The sequence continues at coordinate 107,531 of NZ_QAJM01000022.1, read as the reverse complement.
CCGCATCGGCAACTATGAAATCCCGTCGCGTACCTACGTCGGTCGTTTCAACTTCAAGGGCGGCGATCAGCAGAAGTTCGTCAAGGACCTGTCCGGTGGTGAGCGCGGTCGCTTGCACCTGGCCCTGACCTTGAAAGAGGGCGGCAACGTCCTGCTGCTCGACGAACCGTCCAACGACCTCGACGTTGAAACCCTGCGTTCCCTGGAAGAAGCCCTGCTGGACTTCCCGGGCGCCGCCATTGTGATCTCTCACGATCGGTGGTTCCTTGACCGCGTCGCGACCCACATCCTGGCGTACGAAGACGACTCGCAAGCGGTGTTCTTCGAAGGTAACTACACCGAGTACGAAGCGGACCGTAAAAAGCGCTTGGGCGACGCTGCTGCCCAGCCGCATCGCGTGCGTCACAAAAAACTGGCCTGATTCGGGTTGGTGGTTTGAAAAAGCGGAGCCTTCGGGCTCCGTTTTTTTTTGTGTGTTTTTCAGGTGGACCGGGGTGGGTTCATCGCAGGCAAGCCAGCTCCCACATTTGATTTGTGAACACCGTCAATGTGGGAGCTGGCTTGCCTGCGATGGCGGTTTATATGTTGGTGCATACCTTGGGTTGAAATCCCTGTTTAAGGGCAAAAAAGGGCCTCTATTTATATCCAGTGCACCATTTAAATTCACAAAAGCGACATTTTGCCCTGTCGCAGTGCGACATGAATTGATAAAGTCCGGCCCAATCTCATTTAAAAACAATCAATTTGCCGAGACTTTTCCATGATCGAATCCGTCGAATCCTTCCTTGCCCGCCTGAAGAAACGCGACCCGGACCAGCCAGAATTCCACCAGGCCGTAGAAGAAGTCCTACGCAGCCTGTGGCCGTTTCTAGAGTCCAATCCGCACTACCTGACCTCGGGTATCCTGGAACGCATCTGCGAGCCGGAACGTGCGATTACCTTCCGGGTGTCGTGGGTGGACGATCATGGCAAGGTCCAGGTCAATCGCGGCTTCCGCATCCAGATGAACAGCGCCATCGGCCCGTACAAAGGCGGCCTGCGCTTCCACCCGTCGGTGAACCTGGGCGTGCTGAAATTCCTCGCCTTCGAGCAGACCTTCAAGAACTCCCTGACCTCGCTGCCCATGGGCGGCGGCAAAGGTGGCTCGGACTTCGATCCCAAGGGCAAGAGCGACGCTGAAGTCATGCGCTTCTGCCAGTCCTTCATGAGCGAGCTGTACCGCCACATCGGCGCCGACGTTGACGTGCCGGCCGGCGATATCGGCGTGGGCGCCCGCGAGATCGGCTTCCTGTTCGGCCAGTACAAGCGCCTGAGCAACCAGTTCACCTCCGTGCTGACCGGCAAGGGCATGACCTACGGCGGCAGCCTGATTCGCCCGGAAGCCACCGGTTTCGGTTGCGTGTACTTCGCCGAAGAAATGCTCAAGCGCGACGGCCTGCGGGTTGAAGGCAAGCGCGTGGCGGTGTCCGGCTCCGGCAACGTGGCGCAATACGCGGCGCGCAAGGTCATGGACCTGGGCGGCAAGGTGATCTCCCTGTCTGACTCGGAAGGCACCCTGTACGCCGAAAGCGGTTTGACCGAAGAACAGTGGTCGGCCCTGCTGGAGCTGAAAAACGTCCAGCGCGGTCGCATCAGCGAACTGGCTGAACGGTTCGGCCTGGAATTCCGCAAAGGCCAAACCCCTTGGGAACTGGCCTGCGACATCGCGCTGCCCTGCGCGACCCAGAACGAACTCGACGCCGAAGCCGCTCGCACCTTGCTGCGCAACGGCTGCATTTGCGTGGCCGAAGGCGCCAACATGCCGACCACCCTGGCGGCGGTGGATATCTTTATCGAAGCGGGCATTCTGTTCGCCCCGGGCAAGGCCTCCAACGCCGGCGGCGTGGCCGTGAGCGGCCTGGAAATGTCGCAGAATGCCATGCGCCTGCTGTGGACTGCCGGTGAAGTGGACAGCAAGCTGCACAACATCATGCAGTCGATCCACCACGCGTGCGTGCACTACGGCGAAGAAAACGGCCGGATCAACTACGTGAAGGGCGCAAACATCGCCGGCTTCGTGAAAGTCGCTGACGCGATGCTGGCCCAAGGCATCGTCTAACCCTGCAGCCAGGGTCTATTGCGAACGATAGGCCCTGGCGGCATCGCGGTCTTTCTCATGCTGCCAGGCGCGCTCACGGTCATCCCAGTGATTGTCCTTGTAGTCGCGCAGCTCTTCGTTTTCACGCATGGCCTTGCACTGGCGAAAGCCGTCTTCCCACCCTTCGGCGTACTCGCGGTCCTTCAGATAACGCGGAACGTTCTTGCGAAACTCCCCGGTAATCACGCCAGCGGCCTGGCGACCGCTGCTGCAGCCGTCGTCAAAGCCATCGGCAAAGGCCGGTGGATAACCTTTGGCCAATAAATCCTCATGGGTTGATTGGCAACCGGCCAGCCACACCACCGCGCACAGCAATACCGCATACCGCCACATGACAGACTCCCTGGCCGGCTACCGGCTGATGGGGAGAAGTCTAGATAGAGAATTGTCGGGTCGGCGTGAAAGGGACGTGAGAAAGGCGTTGGGTGCTAGGTGGACAGCGCCGCATGCTCAGCCAATTCCTGCTGGATAAATGCCGCGATCATGGCGCGATAGACCTGTTCGGTGACGTCCGGGTTGGCGCCTACGGTATTGGATAGGTTGCGCACTTTGGCGATGACCTGTTCAACCCGCTGCGGGGCTTTGACGCTGTCGGTGTCTTTTTTGAAGCGCGCGGCTTGAGAGACATATTGGCCGCGTTCGGCGAGCAGGGTGACGATTTGCTGGTCGAGGCGGTCGATGTTGCTGCGGACTTCGTCGAGGGTAATGCAGGTAACGGCCATGTTATTGGAACTCCTGAGGTATATCTGAATAAACGCGGACCCCCTGTGGGAGCGGGCTTGCTCGCGAATGCGGTGTGTCAGTTACAGATGTCTTGTCTGATCCACCGCATTCGCGAGCAAGCCCGCTCCCACACAAGCCCACTCTCACATTTGGATCTGGGTCGAGCTCAAGTTAGTAGTGATACCACTTCACTTCCAGCATCACTTCATTCACCGGCGTCGACAAGTGGCTGTACTCACGCTGCGCGCTCAAGCGTACGCCCAGGTTGCGCGACAATTCCCACTGCTGGTTCAGGCTGAGACTACGGCGCACTTCACCATTGGTGAAAAAATCCCCTTTGGCCTCCAGGCTCAAATTACCCAGTGGATTCCTCCACAGCACGCCGGTATTGAACCCTGCCGCCGGTGAGATGGCTTCGTTGAAGTCATTGTTGTGTTCCACGCGCACGGTGCCGAGGGCGAAGCCGAGCATGTCGTCGCGCAGTTGCCAGGTGCCGCCGGCGCCGCCGTTGACGTGGGCGACCAGGGTTTCGTCGTCGTGCTTGCCCGGTACGCGTTCAAGGCCGCCGGTGACTTGCCAGGACAGCGGTTGCAACAAGGCGTTGCGCGGCGTCAGGGAACGGATGGTGGCCAGGTCCAGTTGCTGCAATTGCCAGTGGTTGCCTTCGTACTGGCGCAGTTTCATTTGCAGGATTTCGATCTGTGCGCCGAGGGGGAAGCCTTCGGCGTTGTCGTTGAGGTCGTGGTAGGCCATGCGCAGGCCGTATTCGCCAAAGGCCTTGTCGCCCCGGGTGCCGATGCCGGCTTGCCAGGTGCGCGATTCATGGCCGTTTTCCGGCAGGCCAGGCGGGGTGATCTGGAGGTCGGGCGCGGGGTTCTGGTTGATCGCGCGCAGCAGTTCGAAGCTGCGTTGGGAGCGAGCAGGGTCGCGTTCCAGGCCATTGGCGCGGTAACGGCCAAGGCGGTAGGCGGCGTCGATGATCAGGGCCTGGCGGTCTTTGGCGAGGGCCTTGAACGCCGGGTCTTGCAATTGCTTCTGGTCATCGCTGACTTTCAGCACCCATTGCTGTTCATCGCTGTTCAGCGGCTTGGCACGCTCCAGCAACTCGCGTTCGCGGGAAGGGCGGTAGTCGATCTTTTCAACCAGGCCGGCATCCTTGACGGCTTTTACGGTGTCGGTGGGGATCGCGGTCAGCGGGAACTGTTCGGTCAGGCGCAGGCCGGGACGCGCTACTTGCAGCAATTCCAGCAGGCGGTAGGAGCAGTTTTCGTCGAAGAAGAAATAGTCGAACTTGATCTGCTTGAGCTCCCACACGTGCTCGACCATGCGCTCGGTCTCGACCTGCGTGAGGTTGAGGCGATATTCCCACAGGTCGCGGTTCTCAAGGCTGCGGTATTCGGAGAGTTTTTCCTGGTACGGCACCAGTGCGAACAGGCCGGGGTAGCCGCCCATCAGGCCTTTCCAGGCGTAGAGGATGCTGTTGTCGGAACCTTCGATATAGGCGCCGAAGTTGATCGCATAGCTGAGCAGGGCGGTCTTGTCTCTTTGCACGTCGGCCTGGTCGATACGCAGCAGGGTGTGGCCAAACATCGACGACGGGCTGTTGAGGTAGGCCGCCGGGAAGATCATCACCGCGCTATGGGGGGCGACGTCCTTGAACCATTGCTTGAATTCGGCGCAGTCCACGGCGGGCAGGCCGGTCAGGTGCAACTGATCCTTGAGCCAGCGGGTACGTGCGGGGTAGACGCATTGGGCGTGTTTTTCGCCGAGGCTGGCCGGCGCGTATAGCGCGTCAACGGTGGCCTTGAGTTCGGCGTCGGGGTGGTGCGCGCCATCAGCGGCGAGGAAGAACTTCTGCTCGCTGACGTAACTGCGCCAGCCACTGATTTTGCCGGCTTCGTAATGGCCCAAAGACAGCCAGAACGGATCGTTGGCCAGTTGCTGCAAACGTTGATCATCAAGATGCGGGGCCGCGTACAACGGGGCGCAGGCGAAGAGTGCCATCCAGGCAAAGCGTTTGAGCATAGGGGCAACTTAAAGTCGGAAAAGTGAGACCCAAAAGGGGGTGGGTCCAAAAATACAGCCCGCGCCTGGAGAGGCGCGGGCTGGTCGAGCTTAAGCTTGGGTCGCGTATTTCGCCAAGCGGGCATCGCTTTTCAGTACAGACAGGGTGTTGTTGTGCACGTCGTCAGCGGTCACGTCAGCCTTGCTGAAGATTTGCTGGAAGTGCTCGTGGGTCACGGCCGCGAAGTGCTCGCGATCTTCCGGCGCCACGCCCAGTACCACCGCGTAGGTGGTCAGCGCTTCGCCATTGCCCTTGGCCATGTCTTCGGACAGCTCGTTCATCATGCCATTCATGGCAATCCAGGACTTGCCGCCGTAGGTCAGGGCGCTGTTGGTGCTGCAACCGTTGGTGCCCGAGGTCATGCCGAAGGTGGCGTTGCCGGACGTGCCGTTGGTGGTGGAAGCCAGGAAGTGGGCTGGCGTGCCGCGCTGGCCTTCGAACAGCATGTTGCCCCAACCGCAGTTCGGGCCGCCTGGCGATTCTGCCATTGCATTGAGGGAGACAACGGTGAAGAGAGTACCGAGAAGGATCCGTTTCATAGCTTTGTTCTCTTTGTGTGCAAACCAATGGACAAGGGTTCAGGCGCATCGCGGCGCCCTAGGGGCCAGTTATTAGTCCAACCCGCGCAGTTTGGAGTTTAGGCAGGTTCAAGGGGTTCCGTGGTTTTTTATAAAACAATCAGAGATGTCGTGCTTTTTTTTGTAGGACCCGATCCGTGCCCAAGCTTTCCCAACAACGCGCCTTGCCAGAGCGCGCAAGCGAGAGCCAGAATGCCGACATCTGCCCCGCCTGATGTAAGGAAGCCCGATGCCTGATCCTGTTGCTGCCAGCTTGCGTCTAGCGCCCGAAGCGCTGACTCGCCCTTTCTCCGCTGAACAGTTCAGCTTCTCGACCACCAATGATTTGGAGCCCTTTCGCGGTGTGCTTGGCCAGGAACGTGCGGTTGAAGCCTTGCAGTTCGGTGTGGCCATGCCACGCCCCGGTTACAACGTGTTTGTCATGGGCGAGCCGGGCACCGGCCGCTTTTCGTTCGTCAAACGCTACCTGAAGGCTGAAGGCAAACGCCTGCAGACCCCTTCGGACTGGGTCTACGTGAACAATTTCGATGAGCCTCGCGAACCCCGCGCCCTGGAATTGCCGGGCGGCGCTGCGGCCTCGTTCATCAACGACATCAACGGGTTGGTCGACAACCTGACGGCCACCTTTCCGGCGGTCTTCGAACACCCCACTTACCAGCAGCGCAAAAGTGCCATCGACCGCGCCTTCAACCAGCGTTACGACAAGGCCCTGGACGTGATCGAGCGCCTGGCCCTGGAAAAGGACGTGGCGCTGTATCGCGACAGTTCCAACATCGCGTTTACGCCGATGCTCGACGGCAAGGCCCTGGACGAGGCGGAGTTCTCGCAGCTGCCGGAAGCCGACCGCGAGCGTTTCCACACGGATATTTCCGAGCTGGAAGAGCGTCTCAACGAAGAATTGGCCAGCCTGCCGCAGTGGAAGCGTGAGTCGAACAACCAACTGCGCCAGTTCAACGAAGAAACCATCACCCTGGCCCTACAGCCTTTGCTCGCGCCGCTGTCGGAAAAGTACGCGGAAAACGCCGCCGTCTGCGGTTACCTGCAAGCCATGCAGGTGTACCTGCTCAAGACCGTGGTCGAGCAATTGGTGGACGATGCCAAGACCGACGCCCAGGCGCGCAAGTTGCTCGAAGAGCAATACTGCCCAAGCCTGGTGGTGGGCCATCCGGTCAACGGCGGTGCGCCAGTGGTGTTCGAACCGCACCCGACCTACGACAACCTGTTCGGCCGTATCGAATACAGCACCGATCAGGGCGCGCTCTACACCACCTATCGCCAGTTGCGCCCGGGCGCATTGCACCGTGCCAATGGCGGTTTCCTGATCCTTGAAGCCGAGAAAATGCTCAGCGAGCCGTTTGTGTGGGACGCCCTCAAGCGCTCCCTGCAATCGCGCAAGCTGAAGATGGAATCGCCGTTGGGCGAGCTGGGCCGCCTGGCCACCGTGACCCTCAACCCGCAGATGATCCCGTTGCAGGTCAAGGTGATCATCATCGGCTCGCGCCAGCTGTACTACGCGTTGCAGGACGCCGATCCGGACTTCCAGGAGATGTTCCGCGTGCTGGTGGACTTCGACGAAGACATCCCGATGGTCGACGAAAGCCTGGAGCAGTTCGCCCAGTTGCTCAAGACCCGTACCTCGGAAGAAGGCATGGCGCCGCTGACCTCGGATGCGGTGGCGCGGTTGGCCACCTACAGCGCACGGTTGGCGGAGCATCAGGGCCGTTTGTCGGCGCGTATCGGCGATTTGTTTCAGTTGGTCAGCGAAGCGGATTTCATTCGCCACCTGGCCGGCGACGAGATGACCGACGCCGGGCACATCGAGCGGGCGCTCAAGGCCAAGGCCACCCGCACCGGGCGTGTATCGGCGCGGATTCTCGACGACATGCTCGCCGGGGTGATCCTGATCGACACCGACGGTGCTGCCGTCGGCAAGTGCAACGGGCTGACGGTGTTGGAAGTCGGTGACTCAGCCTTTGGCGTACCGGCGCGGATTTCCGCCACGGTGTACCCGGGCGGCAGCGGCATTGTCGATATCGAGCGCGAGGTCAACCTCGGCCAGCCGATTCACTCCAAGGGCGTGATGATCCTCACCGGTTACCTCGGTAGCCGTTATGCCCAGGAATTCCCGCTGGCGATCTCGGCGAGCATCGCGCTGGAGCAGTCCTACGGTTACGTGGACGGTGACAGTGCGTCTCTGGGCGAGGCGTGCACCTTGATCTCGGCCCTGTCGAAGACGCCGCTCAAGCAGTGCTTTGCCATCACCGGTTCGATCAACCAGTTCGGTGAAGTGCAGGCAGTGGGTGGGGTCAATGAGAAGATCGAAGGGTTCTTCCGCCTGTGCGAAGCGCGCGGTTTGACCGGCGAGCAGGGGGCAATCATTCCCCAGGCCAACGTTGCCACGTTGATGCTCGACGAGAAGGTGTTGCAGGCGGTACGCGCCGGGCAATTCCATATCTATGCGGTGCGCCAGGCGGATGAAGCCTTGAGCCTGCTGGTGGGCGAGCCGGCCGGTGCGCCGGATGACGAAGGGCAATTCCCGGAAGGCTCGGTCAATGCGCGGGTGGTTGAGCGTTTGCGGGTGATTGCGGAGATGATCAGCGAGGAAGACCTGAAGGAAGCAGAGAAGGAGTTGGCGCAGGAGGCGTTGGCCGAAGCCAAGCCAACCTGATGCTCGATCCCCTGTGGGAGCGGGCTTCTGTGGGAGCTGGCTTGCCTGCGATAGCGGTGTATCAGCCAACAGAAATGGTGGCTGTGAGTCAGTCATCGCAGGCAAGCCAGCTCCCACAGGGGTACAGCAGTACCTTTGGGGGGGGTGTCATGAAATTGACTCGGTTTTGGGACCAACGCCCGTTGGTCCCTACAACCTTGGTTTCTCGCGGTTTTCTTCTATTCTCTGCTCAAGGGATCTCCACAGGAGTCGCAGGATAGAAACAGCCTCGCCAAGCGTTGAGGCTGAACACCGATCTACCGAGGGTCGCCGCCATGCCGCGCAGCCTTTGCCTTACCCGCCAGTGCCTGGGCCTGGTCACCCGTATCGAATGTTCCATTCGCCCTCTTGCCGGGGATAACGGGCTGTGGACCTTGTTGTTTGCCGCCGGAATGACCGGTGAACAGCCGTCCACCATCAAGTCACAAGGCCCGTTTCATGGGCCGTTCGTGGCAGAAACCATGCTGGAATCAATCGTCGACAGCCTCACGCTGCATGGCTATGAGCAGGCCGGCGATCCGCAGATCTGGAGCCTGCACATGCAGGCCCATTTGCGACAGCTCAATGGCGACACCCATCACTGAGCGCTACTTGCTCTCGGGCTTGTCCAACTTGACCTCGAAACCGTATTGCACGGTGTCCAGGTCGGTGCGCTGGTAGCTTTCCAGGGTGGTCGGCTGGCCGTAGAAATAGTGCACGTCAAACATCGCCGTGCCGTACTCCTCGGCGCGGTGGCTGACGCCGAGGATTTCCTTGAGGTAATTGCCGCTGGCGTCCTTGGCATAGAAGCGCCAGCTGTCGGCGGGGAACTCTTTCTGGTCAACCACCAGCGCGTTGTCCTTGAGCGACAGGCCTTTGGGCAGCTTGGCGGTGTCAATCGTGGCTTTCTCGATGGTGGCCAGGAACAGTGGGATCGAGCCGACCACAAACGCCGGGTTTTCCGGGAACAGGTTGAGGTCGTAGGTGAGGGTGCCGCGTGCCGGGTTGAGCTCGAAGGCTTCGCTCGGTAGCTCGATGGGCTCGCCGCGCTCGCCCTTGTCGTCGGCAGTGAAGAAGGTGATGGGCGATTCGCTGCTGTTGCGTTCGGCGCCGACCAGGTCGTCATTGAAGGTGAACGGGTGGTCGAACACGATATGCGCGGCGCTGGCGTCTTCGGTGGACTGGCTGATGGTGACGCTGTTTTTCAGCTGGTCTTCGGTCAGGGTCGCGTCTTTCAGCCAGCTCGCGGCACCGTCGTCGTATACCGTGACGGGCATCGGCAAGGCTTGCACGGTTTTTTGCAGGCTGTTCTTGTCGAAGCGCAGTACCGGCAGGTCGAGGTCTTTGCGGGTGAGCGTGGCCTTGGAAAAATCCAGCACGCTGATCTGCAGGTTATCGATCACGCCATTGAAGTAGACCTTGGCGTAATGGCTGCTCTGCTTGTGTTCGAAGTCTTTCTGTTGGTCGACGAGCTTCTTCTCGAAGGCCTCGGACCAGGCCGTCTGTTTTTGCATCTCGGCCAATTGTTTCTCGTAGAACGCCACCTGTGCGGCGCTTTCGTTGATCGAGCCCGAGCGTGTGAGAAATTGCCCGGTGCTGTCCCGCGCCTCGACCAGCAGCGGGTTGGGCGACTCGTCACCAACCTCCGGGGCCAGGGGCGCGCTGTTGCTCATCTCGATCTCGGCGTAGTTCTTTTCCAGCAACAGCAGCTTGAGGGTGACGGTGCCTTCGGTACGTGTGCGCCCGACGTCCTGTTTGCTCAGGTCAAAGTTCAGGACCTTGCCCGGAGCGACCACTTCCACCGTGCCTTTGAGGCTGACGGGCTGCGGCTGGCTTTTGTTTTCAGTCTCGATGCCGTCGATGAACGGGTAGGTCACCGTCAAATCATCGGGGTTGGTCAGGTTGGAACTGCTGGGGCTCAGTTGGATGCCGGGGTCGGTTTCTGACCATTCCGGCTGGAAGGGGATGACTTTGTTGTTGCTCAACGTTACCGACTGCCATTCCAGCCCATGGGGGAACGGGAACTGGTCCGGGCTGTTGAAGCTGAAGGGGAAGACCGGCTGCAAGTCCGTCAGGTAGTCGGAATGGGAGGCTTTGCGCAGTACGAAAAGGCCGTTGATATAGGTGTCCACCAGCGCCTGGGGCGTAGGGTAATGCGTTAGCAGGGCGAGGGAGTTTTCGCCGTATTCGGCTTCGATGGATTTGTCGGCGAGTTTGACCCGTGCCCGTTCCAGCAACAGCAGCGAACCGCCAAGGTCGGCGATGGCGTCGCGCAGTTTGGGGTCCTGGATGCTGTCCAGCGACTGTTCGAACTTAGCGGTTTTCTCTTCGAGGGTGGCTTGCTTCTGCTCATCTTTGGGGGAGCAGCCGCTGGCCATCAGCAACACTGCACACAGGCCGAAGCTGGCCAAAGGCGTTCGCACATCCATCATCTGAGTTTTCCTGTCCGACGTCATCGAGCCGATTTAATGGCCTCGACACTAGCAGAAAAATTCTCTTACAGATGCGCCCAGGTCAGTTTTCTCGCGGTTACAGGTGTTTGGTAGCGGCTGGTATACTCGCCGCCATTTCTAGCCCCGCTGTGTGAGATCCCATGGAACGCTTTATCGAAAACACTATGTACGCCTCACGCTGGCTGCTGGCGCCGATCTACCTGGGGCTGTCCCTGGGCTTGCTGATCCTGGCGTTGAAGTTCTTTCAGGAAATCATCCACGTCCTGCCCAACGTGTTCACCATGTTGGAAGCCGACGTCATCCTGCTGCTGCTGTCGTTGATCGACATGGCGCTGGTGGGTGGCTTGCTGGTGATGGTGATGATTTCCGGCTACGAGAACTTCGTCTCGCAGCTGGATATCGATGACAACAAGGAAAAGCTCAACTGGCTGGGCACCATGGACTCTTCCTCGCTGAAGATGAAAGTGGCGGCGTCCATCGTGGCGATTTCCTCGATCCACCTGCTGCGCATCTTCATGGACGCCAAGAACGTCGATCCACAGCACCTGATGTGGTACGTGATCATTCACATGACCTTCGTCGTATCGGCGTTTGCCATGGGTTACCTGGACAAGCTGACCAAGCACTGATGCACCGCGCCGGCCTTATTGCTCGACGAAGTAGTAAGGCTGGCGGCCGATCGCCATCTCCTTGATCACCTTCACCGGCTCATCCAGCCCTTTGGTGTGATCCGTCAACGCAACGTTGCCGGGTTTGGCAGTAAGGAATGCGCGCAACTCGGGCTCGGTTTGCAGGAGCGGCACGTAGCCCTGCATATAGAACACCCCGGCCCCGGCAATCCGCTCGTTTGGCTGAAATATCGCCACCTCTCGACCTTCTGCTTGCAGCGCCTGAAGCTGGCTGATCACCGGCACGAAGGACTCGCGCTTGTCGGCTTTGGGCGCAAACACGCCTGCAGCGACCATATAGCTGGCAATCAGTACGGCGAACACGCCGCCGATCGCCTGCCGATGGTAGCGGTACAAGCCGGGCTTGCGCGCTTTCAGCCATTGCAGCAGGACGAGGCCATATTCCGCCGCCAGCACCGCGGCGGCCGGCGTGAGCGACATCAGGTACACGGTGCGCTTGCTGGACGCCAGCGTCAGCAAGGTGAACTGCGCCACCAGCCAGATGCAGAAAAACAGCTGGTAGCGATTGCGCATCAGGCTCTTACGGAAATGCCACAGGCCCAGGTACACCAGGATATTCCACGGCAGGAAAGCCTCGGGCAGCTTGGCGATGTAGTAGTAGAACGGCTCGTAGTGCCCGGCCTCGACAAACGAGCCACTGAAGCGCCCGACGCTGTTGGTCCACAACACTTCACCGACGGCCTGCATGCCGCCGCGCTGGAACAGGAACGCCAGCCAGATAATCAGGGGCACCAAAGCCAGCAGGGTGAACAACCCAGGCTTGAGCCAATCGCCGATCCGCAGGCGCTTGTCCATCACGCTGGTCACGGCCAGGTACACAAAAATCACAATGCCCGGCATCGCCAGGCCCAATACGCCTTTGCTCAAGGTAGCGATCACCATACCCGCGGTGAACAGCGCCCATGCGCCGGCCTTGGAGCCCTGGTTGTCCGGGCGCATCGCTTGGTAGAACGCCAGCAGTGCGGTGGTCACGCCAAGGCTGAGCAGCGAGTCTTCACCCACGCCGCGCACGTTGCCCCAATAGCTGGCCATGGTTGCCAGGATCAACGCCGCGCAAAACGCCAAAGTCTGCGGCCGGCCGAACTTGCGCAACATCCCGTAGAACAGCATCACGCTGAACAACCCGGCGAACGCCGAGGCCAGGCGCACCGCCCAGGTGGTGCCGCCAAACAGGCGAATCGCCCCGGCGTCGAGCCACAGGCTCAGGGGCGGTTTTTCCAGGAACGGCTCGCGAAACAACTGCGGCACCACCCAGTTGTTGTCCAGGTGCATGGCCATCGCAATCCCGGCGACGCGGGCTTCGGTGGAGCCTTGCAGCTCATGGCTGCCAAGGGCGAAGAAAAACAACAGGGCAACAAGCAGGAGCAGCAGAGGAACAGGACGCGTCATGGATTCTGGCTACCAGGGCGGAGGAGCGCTCGGGGGGAGCGGTCATTGCAATGGGCTAGTATCGGTCGGCGATTCTGAATATTTCGTGAACGGATGGGGAAATAGTGAAGGGGCGGTCCCTGCGCCGATCTGGCAATGCGAGCGTCAGATGGGCACCGTGCCTATGACAAAGATTCCCAGCGGCCCGCTGAGCTTTTCCACCCGTACCCAACCCTGACGATCAGCGCCGTTTGTGCCGCAGATTTTGATCTGTTGGTTCAGTTCCGTATCGAATACGTGGATGCCTTTGCAACTGCGATGGCCTCCGGTTGCGTATTCGTAGGTTGTCGCGTAGCTGCTGAATGTTCTGCTCGTAAGAAGAATGACGACTGATAGCAGTGGGTCCATTACGGCGGCCTATTCTGCGGGTTGATCGCGGACAATTGCCATCCCCAGGCCTTTAGGCTAGATTGCGATTCATTCTCAAATGCGCGCAATTACCATGTCGGCCACCCTCCCTCCCCACGAAGCGCCCCAGTCGATCGCCCGCCTGTACAGTGACCACCACGGTTGGCTGGTGCGTTGGCTGCGGGCGCGGTTGGGTTGTTCTCATCAGGCGGCAGACATGGCCCAGGACACCTTCGTACGCCTGCTGCTCAGCGAGCGCAAAGGGCCGCCTGCAAAGGGCCTGCAACAACCGCGTCCCTATCTGGCCACCGTTGCGCGGCGGGTGATGATCGACAGTTTTCGTCGCCATGGGTTGGAGCAGGCTTACCTGCAAGCGCTGGCCCAGCAGCCTGAAAGCTACGCGTTGTCACCGGAAGACAAGCTGTTGATGCTCGAGGCGCTGCACGCGGTGGATGCGATGCTCGATGGCCTGGGGCGCAAGGTGAAGCAGGCATTCCTGCTCTCGCAACTGCAAGGCCAGGGTTACAAGGAGATCGCCGCGTCCTTGGGGGTTTCGGTAAGCTCCGTGACGCAATACGTGGCCAAGGCTTCGGAGCATTGCCTGCTGTTCGTGCTGGAGTCCGAGTTGTGACCATCGACGACAAGCGCCAGGCCCTGAGCGCCGCTGCACAATGGTTGGCCCGTCGTGCAGGGGCGCCGGATGACGTGGCGCTGGAGCAGGCGTTTCGCCAGTGGCACCTGGACAGCCCGACCCATCGCTGGGCCTGGCAGCGTGTCGAAAACCTGCAAACCCAACTGGGCCAACTGCCCGGCGCCGTGGCGTATCAAGCGCTCGATCACGGGCCAAGCGCCGGCCCGGCGCTCAACCGCCGTACGCTGCTCAAAGGCCTGGTACTGGCCGGCGGGGTCGGTGGCCTTGGCTGGTCCGGCTATCGGCAGGCCCCGTTGTGGTTGGCCGACCTGCGCACGAACGTGGGCGAGCGGCGCAGCGTGCAGTTGGCCGACGGTACCCGCCTGGTCCTCAACACCGCTACGGCAGTGGATATCGAATTCACCGGCCAATTGCGCCTGATCACCCTGCGCGTCGGTGAGATCCAGGTGCAAACCGGCCAAGATCCGCGGCCCTTTGTGGTGCGCAGCGCCCAAGGCGATATGCAGGCACTGGGCACGCAGTTCGATGTACGACAGAACGACGGCAGTACCACCCTGAGCGTGTCGGAGCATGCGGTGCAGATCCGCCTGGGCGATGGGCGCACGCAGTTGGTCAACAGTGGGCAGGCCATCACCTTCCACCGGGGCGATTTTGGTCCGCTGCACGCGGCGGCGCCGGGAAGCGAAGAGTGGGTGCAAGGCCGCCTGCTGGTCGACGCCTGGCCGTTGCGGCAGGTGTTGGCTGAACTGAGTCGGTATCGCGTCGGCTATCTAGGCTGTGCGGATGACGTGAGCCACCTGCTGCTGTCCGGCGCGTTCCCCCTGGACGATCTGGATGCCGCACTGGCTGCCGTCTCGCGCGCGCTGCCGGTGGCGGTAGTGCGCCGCACCCGCTACTGGACGCGGGTGGTGAAAAACGCCTGAACGCAAAAATAAATGCGCGACCTCTGTAGAAAACCGAATCCCCGCTCGACCTACTCCTGAACTTATAAAACTCTGCCCATTACGTCAGGAGCCCCCATGTCCCTCCAGCAAACAGAGGACGTTTGTCTTCGCCCCCATCGGCCACGCAAATCGGCACTGGCCACGGCGATTCTGTCCGCCGGCCTGGCCTTGCAGTGCATCGCCCTGGCACCCCTGGCGCAGGCTGCCGAGCAGGCTCAAGCCAGCGCCGAGCAAAAGGCTTTTCGCATCGCGGCCGGTCCTTTGGGCACAGCGCTGACGCGGTTTTCGGGGGATGCTGGCGTGGTGGTGTCGTTTGACGCGAACCTCACCGCCGGGCGCAATACGGCGGGGTTGAATGGGGTCTACAGCGTCGAGCAGGGTTTCGCGCTGTTGCTGCAGGGCAGTGGTCTGCAGGCGCAAAAAGTCGATGAGCGCACCTATCTGGTGTCTGCGGCGCAACAGGGCGACGCCATCAGCCTCGGCCCGGTCAGCATTCGCGGCCAGGAGCTGGCGCAAACCACCGAGGGCAGCGGTTCCTATACGACCGGCTCGACGAATTCCGCGACCAAGATGAACCTGAGCCTGAAAGAGACGCCGCAGTCGGTGTCCGTGATTACCCGCCAGACCATGGATGACTTCAACCTGGCGTCCATCGATGACGTCATGCGGCACACGCCCGGCGTCACGGTCGCGACCTTCGACAGCGAGCGCACCAACTACTACGCGCGCGGTTTTGCCATCCAGAGCTTTCAATACGACGGCATTCCCACCACCCGCAACGACGGTTACTCCGCCGGGCAAACCCTGAGCGACATGGCGATCTACGACCGCGTCGAAGTCCTCAAGGGCGCCCCGGGCCTGATGACCGGCGCCGGTGGCCCTGGCGGCACGATCAACCTGATCCGCAAGAAACCCACTGCGCAGTTCCAGGGGCATGTCGACCTGGGCGCGGGCTCGTGGGACAACTACCGCTCGGAACTCGACCTCAGCGGCCCGCTGACCGACAGCGGCAACGTGCGCGGGCGGGCGGTGATGGTGTATCAGGACAAGCATTCGTTCATGGACCATTACGAACGCAAGACCAACGTTTACTACGGCACGCTGGAATTCGACCTGTCGCCGGACACCTTGCTGACGGTCGGCGCCGACTACCAGAACAACGACCCCAAAGGCTCCAGCTGGACCGGCAGCCGCTCGTTGTTTGACACGGCAGGCAATGAAATCAGCTTCCCGCGCTCCTACAACAACGGCCCTAAATGGAGCGGCTGGCAACAATACAGCCGCTCCGTGTTTGTAACGCTGGAGCACAACCTCGACAACGGCTGGGTCGCCAAGGCCAACTACACCAATCAGCTCAACGGCTACAACGCACCACTGGGTTACGCATCGCCCAACAGCACCACCACCGCCTCGGTGTACGCCGCCAAATACACCGGCCGGACCATCAGCAACAACCTCGACATGTATCTTTCCGGGCCCTTCAGCCTGGCGGGGCGCGAGCATCAACTGGTGGTTGGCACCTCGACTTCTCGCTCGCACTGGAAAGACAAGGACTACTACAACGGTAGCCACGGCAACTACGACCTGTACGGCTGGGACGGCGACGATGACGAGCCGGACTGGGGTTCGCCGAGCATGACCAAGGATGACGTCACCCGGCAAAACGCAGTGTATTTCTCCACCCGCCTGAGCCTCACCGACGACCTGTCCCTGCTGCTCGGCTCACGCCTGACCGACTACCGCCTCACCGGCACCAACGACTCCACGGAGACCGGCAAAGTCATCCCCTATGTCGGGGTGGTCTACGACATCAACGACAACGTTTCGGCCTACGCCAGCTACACCGAAATCTTCATGCCGCAAATGCTACGCCCCGACCGCAACAACAAAATGGTCGAGCCCGACGAAGGCAAAAACTACGAAGTGGGCCTCAAGGGTGAATTCTTCGGCGGCCGCCTGAACACCAGCCTTGCCTACTTTGAAGTGCACGAAGAAAACCGCGCCGAAGAAGATACCGAATACAACAACAACCCCACCAACCTGCCACTGGATTGGGCCTACGTCGGCATCAAGGCCAAGACCAAGGGCTACGAAGCCGAAATCTCCGGCGAACTGGCACCCGGCTGGCAACTGCAAGCGGGCTACACCCATAAGATCAGCCGTGACGACAGCGGCAAAAAAATCTCCACCTGGGAGCCTGAAGACCAACTCAACTTCTACACCAGCTACAAACTCACCGGCAGCCTCGACAAACTCACCCTCGGCGGCGGCGCCCGCTGGCAAGGCAAGGGCTGGCAGGATGCCTACAACTATGGGAAGGGGGTTAATCAAGTGTTCTCCCAGGATCCGTACTGGCTGGTGGACCTGATGGCGAGGTACCAGATCAGTAAAAATCTCTCGGCGTCGGTGAATGTGAATAATGTGTTGGATAAGAAGTACTTCACCAATATTGGGTTTTATCGGTCTTCGTACTACGGCGATCCGCGGAATGTGATGGTGTCGATGCGTTGGGGTTTTTGAGGGGGGGGAGAGACAAAGGCCGAGGCGCTGGGTCCAAGCCTCACATGTGTGAACGTTGTCCCCGGTTTCAGATGTAAACGATCTCTACGGTTCTACAACCATGTGTGTTTCGCGTGAGGCGAGGTACGTTGAGCGCTGAAAACTCTTAAGGCCGAGTTGCTGTGTGGCGACTCGGCCTTTTGATTTTTGCTACCGCAGAGACGGTGACGTATCGGTTGTAGGGTGCAGTACGACCAATACCCGCTCGATCAGTAACTCACCCAGCACGATTAATTGTTGGCTACCCAAAAGCTTCTGACGGTTTTCGCCTTCGAGTTCGAAGGCAAGATCGGTGGTGATAGCGTTAAGCGAGGCCAGAGTTTCGCTGGCTTGAATCAGTAGGGTTTCGGGGTCGATGTTTTGAGCGACCTCAAAAAGACTTGTCGGGGGATTGGGGGTGATTTTTTTCATGATGAGGCTCCCACACTGTTTAAGGAGCTGCCGCCCCCTGCTGTCAAACAGGGTTGGTGGCAGCTGTACGCGGGTTGACAGACCGGAAGTGTAGGAACCCGGCGCACCCGAAGATGCCCCACGCACAGCCACCATGAACGAGACGGGAAGCGTGAAGCATGCCGTTAAATCATGGGGTGTGAAAGGTTACACTTTTCGGCCTGTCAAAGCCGGTCGCTGATGAGCAACGACGGGGGAACGTTAGCGTTGTGGTGGGGGTTGCGCCAGTTCACCAATGGCGTGACATCTTGAAGGAAAAATCCGAAGGCCGCCGGCTGGGCTTTCTAGCCCTCAGAAACAATAAAACCCGCACTTGGCGGGTTTTGTCGATGTTTCGAATTGGTGGGCCGGGGTAATCTGAACAGCTTGGTTAAGGTGTTGATTTTTATTGATTATTTTCGGTTAAACTTTTTATTGGAATACCTTTTGGAATACCAGCCGCGAATCTCTTAGATTCCCGCCTTTAAGTCGACGAAAGCTTGATCCCATAACTGTACTTCGAATCTCGCTTTTGAGTGCACCAACGGCTTCTGGTAGCAACTGCTGGCGCTTGTTCATACGGCGGCCCTTGGGCGGAAACGCACCAATGTTGAAGGGCCTTTGCATCAGCGGTCGATCAAAGATCCTGTCAACAGATGCTGTCTTTATGTACAGTATTGATCAAGCGATTTCAGGTACATGTAGCGCGTGCGGGTATCCGCGTAGGCAAATAATGCTTTTTTTTGAGCGGTCTAGGGATAGAATAGTGACAGCTCGTCACAGATTTGACCCAGAAGGCATCTCAATGGATACGTTAGAAAGCACACCTCAGCACTTTGGCGATGTCAGCAGTATCGCTGAGCGGCCTAGTAATTTCGCCGGCAGCGACCTGGCTTTGCTGCAGCAATTGCTGGAGATCTACGATCAAGGCTATCTGGCCGAGGTGCTGAACGAAGCGAGTCCGGGGCACTGGTGTCGGGAAACGATCAATCGCTGGGTCAAGGGCAAGGCTTCCCCAAAACTGTCTTATGTCGATTTCAACCGTTTGCAGGCGCTGCTACCGCAAAAGGTGGCAGGTCAGCGCTCTTTCACATTCATTGATCTCTTCGCAGGCATCGGTGGCATCCGTAAAGGCTTCGAGGCTATAGGTGGCGAGTGCCTATTCACATCCGAGTGGAACAAGTATGCCGTTCGAACATACAAGGCGAACCATTACTGCGATCCTGCTCGGCACCGGTTCAATCTCGACATTCGTACTGTCACGCTCTCGGACAAGCTCGACATCAGCGAGGACGAGGCTTACAGACATATCGACCGGGCAATTCCGGATCATGACGTGCTGCTTGCTGGGTTCCCTTGCCAGCCGTTTTCTCTTGCCGGCGTCTCCAAGAAGAACTCCTTGGGGCGCAAGCACGGCTTTGAATGTGAGACTCAAGGGACACTGTTTTTTGATGTTGCACGAATCATCGCTGCGAAGCGTCCGGCCGCATTCCTGCTGGAAAATGTGAAAAATCTGAAGAGCCATGATAAGGGCAATACCTTTAGAATCATCTGCGAAGCACTCGATGAACTCGGCTATGAGGTTGCAGACGTCAATGCACCGAAGGGTAGTGACCCGAAGGTCATCGACGCGACGGCTTTTCTGCCTCAACACCGCGAGCGGATCGTGCTTGTCGGCTTTCGCCGTGATCTGAATGTGCATCAGGGCTTCACCCTGCGAGATATTGTCAAACATCAGCCGGCCCAGCGACCAAGTTTTGGGGATCTTCTGGACTTCAACGTCGACAGCAAGTACATCCTCACTCCGAAACTCTGGGAGTACCTATACAAGTACGCTCAGAAGCATCGAGAGAAAGGAAATGGATTTGGATTCGGTTTGACCAAGCCTGATGGAGTGGCACGTACACTATCGGCTCGTTATCACAAGGACGGTTCCGAAATCCTCGTGGATCGCGGTTTCATTGACGCACTGGATTTCTACGGCGAACTGAACCAGATGAACCGTCCTCGGCGTCTGACACCTCATGAATGCGCGCGGCTGATGGGGTTCGATAAGCCGGGAGAGAGCAAATTCGTGATCCCCGTTTCTGACACACAGGCTTACCGTCAATTCGGCAACTCTGTCGCAGTTCCGGTATTCGAGGCGGTGGCAAAACTGATGAAAGGCCGAATTTTGGAAGCCAAGTCCAAGACCGAGGCTGGGCATCGGCCACAGCTGGAAATCATGCTTAGTAATTGATAGTCACTTGATGTTACTTTCCCAGTTAACGTTGAGGCGCATGCCTGGCGATATCTGACAGGGAGGTAAGCTTCTGATGTTGGGACGAGTTCGGGCGGGTCTGGCTGCGAGTTCGGTCAGGTCTACGGGGTTTCACGCTGATCGAGGCGATATTTCAAGGAATAGCCGGCCATCAGCAGTGCCATCCCAATGTTAAGGGGCTATCTCGTTAGCAGCGGTGGCGCCCTGTGATCGATGTTGTGAGCCCGGAAGTCAGATCCCGGATGATGTCCGGTATCCAAGGCAAAAATACGAAGCCAGAGCTCATAGTCCGAAAGCTTCTCCATGCCCGAGGTTTCCGCTTTCGGTTACACCGCGAAGACCTGCCCGGTCGGCCAGATCTCGTTCTGCAGAAATATAAGTGCGTTGTTTTTGTTCACGGGTGCTTCTGGCATCGCCACCCCGCCTGCGCCTACGCAACAACACCGGGCACTCGCAAAGAGTTCTGGGCAGAAAAATTCGAAAAGAACGTAGTGCGAGATGGCATTAATATTGATGCGCTGCAGGCATCCGGCTGGCGGGTTCTGGTGGTGTGGGAATGTGGCCTCAAGCATGCGATGGATGTAGTCGCGCAGATCGACGAATTCATTACTGGTAATGCAGCCTGTATGTTCTGGCCTGAAACCCCTCCAAAACCAAAGAAAACATAGCTGCCTGCTGCGAAGCGGGCGCTGAAGCTGCGTCTCGCACGCAGAAATCAAGCAGCAGGGAATTTCCACATTTTACAGATGGGTGAAGCAGTTGTTCGAACATTTAAAGGACGTTTTTGTTGCGGCGGCGCTGAAGTATCTGACGGCTGTGGATGCCAATCCAACAGTTTCCAATCAGCACGAAATCGGTGGATTGATCAAGGCGGGTCTGGGTGGGCACTTGCCCCGTCCGGAAGACGGCAGCAAGACCCACCTGCAGGCAACAATGGTCTACCTCGACGATTACAGCGATGAGCCCGTTCTGGTCGAAGACGAGGTGTCCTGGTATGACTGTCGTTACGAGGACGACGATCGTGGGCCTGAGTGGCGTCTTTACTACAAGCGCAACTCGGTCACTGAGCGGATCCAGGAGACCGATTTCATGTTGGTCGCCCTGACCCATGAAGGCACCCTGCTTATCATGCTCTGTCCTCAGGACAGTCACACAGAAGTTCAGTTGCGCAGCATCTTCGGAGCCGTAGGCACCAAGGTTGGAAACCGGCTGACTCAGGTCGCGGTCGACACATCAACGATCGCTACCCCAGTCCGACTGATGCTTGCCCGATATGGAATTGAGCTGGTTGTACAAAAGTCAGGCGACGAAGTTCTACGCGAACTATTGATTGAGAAATTCGGAGCCACTTTTCCGTCCACCCGAGAATTTTCTGCTTTCGCTCGGACGCTTCGCAACGACCTATCCGCCATCGAGTCTCCGGATGAGACGTTGCTTCAATGGATGGATGACGAAGAGCATATCTTCCGCATACTCGAACGGCATATCGTCAAGCAGAGGCTGTTGGAAGGTTTTGGCGAAGATGTGGACGCTTTCATACGCGTATCGCTCAGCATTCAGAACCGCCGCAAATCTCGTGTAGGTCATGCCTTTGAAAATCACATCGAAGAAGTTCTCCGGTTGAATGGCGTGGCATACGAACGCGGCGTGCGCACGGAAGGAAAACAAAAGCCCGACTTTCTGTTTCCCGGACGTGTTGCATATCTCGATTCGGACTATCCCGAGTCACAGCTGCGAATACTCGGAGCCAAGACTACCTGTAAGGAACGCTGGAGGCAGGTGCTCGCGGAAGCCACACGAGTGAAGGAGAAGCACCTGATCACGATGGAGCCTTCCGTTTCGGTGGATCAGACCACGCAGATGGAAGAGAAGGGCGTGCAGCTGATAGTGCCGTTGCCTATTCAGGCGACCTACAAGGCGGAACAGCAGGAGTGGTTGATGTCGTTTGGGCAGTTCATCTCGCTGTTGGGTGCAGTTCGATAATTGATGTCGTGCTGAGGAACGAACTGCTCAGCAGGAACTGCGCGCAATCCGCATGTTGGTTCATTCCGGCGGGACATCGCCGGTTTGTAAGAAAGCTCCATATCCAGCTTTGCAGGCCGATAAACGATCTGAGGCACCCGGGTGCTGTTTTTGCGTTTTGCGCTGTCGACGGGGGTGAATCAGCGTTTACAAAGCCGACAGGTTGAGGCTGGTAACTGCTGTGGGCCGTGTGCCACTATTTTGAATCACTCAAAGCGCAACCTCTAAAGCTTTGTTCCTGACGAATACGAGAATATGGAAGCGAATGTCCGATATCAGTATTGACCCCGTCTTTGACCTTTGCCGAAGCTTTATCGAGCGCTGGCGCCAGAGAGATAAAAGCTGGGAAGAGCTTTATACGCTCGGCAAAAATGCTGAGCATCTGAACGATTGGTTCCTGGACCAGGAGGACCTGACAGGTTGGCCGTCCCTCGGAAAAACCGCTGAGTCCAGGGTTGAACGCTGGCATGAAATAATCAATGCGAAGCGAAAGGCAGAACAGCGCTCATTCCAAGCGGCGCGCCCGCTTGTAGTCATCGGGGCAGAAGAAGCAGAACCTGATATTCAGGTCCCTAGTGACTCTCACAGTTCCTGGCAGCTGTACCGATCCCATCTGGAAGCTCAGGAATGGAAAGAAGGTGCCATCCAGAATATCGAGAACGCTGCGTTGAGAGTTCTTCGATACTTAAGGATGGACACAACGGAAAGACAGCCCGTCAAGGGGCTGGTTGTGGGACATGTGCAGTCGGGTAAGACCGCAAACATGGCAGGTCTGATATCAATGGCAGCGGATCATCGGTGGAACCTGTTCGTGGTTCTTACCGGAACGCTTGAAAACCTGCGAGTGCAGACTGGCAAGCGTCTCGTCAGTGATCTTTTTCGCTCTGGCAATCTCAGCTGGAGATCGATCGAGCATCCGTCTCGGGATAGTCATCACGGCAACAGGGCTGAAAACATGCGATTTGAGCTGGACCGACCAGACCGACATCTCATCGTTTGCCTGAAGAACCCTGCTCGCCTCAAGCACCTCATCGACTGGATTCAAAGTCACAAGATTGCAATGAGCCAGATGCGACTGGTGGTCATCGACGACGAAGCTGATCAGGCGGGTATCAACACTGGTCAGATATCAAAGGAAGAAAGGTCGAAGATCAATCGCCTGATCATCAAGCTCATCAACCTACCGCTGCAAAGTGTTAACTACGTCGCCTATACCGCGACACCTGCTGCCAACTTTCTGAATGAAGGGCCGGGCAAAACGCTTTATCCCGAAGACTTCATTGTTGCGTTGGAACAGGCTGACGAGCATTTCGGGCCCGTACAGATCTTCGGTCACGACGAAGCGGGTCGAGAGCCGCTGGGTATCATCAGAGACGTCCCTGCAGATGACCGTGCCTTGCTTGGTGATCTGCATAATGGTGAATCATCGCAGTTGCCTGCAACCTTGAAACAAAGTCTGCTGTGGTTTCTATGCAGCATGGCCACGAATCGAGTAATGGGGCTCCGCAAACCGGCCACCATGCTGATCCATACCAGCTCCAAGCAGCTGCACCATGCGAACATGGAGGTTGCCGTAAAAGAATTCTTGGAGAATCTCGCCGAGATGAGCGTTCAGGATCTGGCGGGCCTCCGGGTTGAATGCAAGTCTGTTTGGGACACACTCACGTCCGATCTCGATCCGGACAGTTTTGCCCAGCGTTTTCCTGGTTACGGTCGTCTTGACAAGCTCGTTGGTTTGCCTGATTTCGATACCATATTTCCGGAAGTCAGTCCGTTATTGGCGAAGATTACCGCGATCCAACTTGATGAGCGGCAAGAGCACACATATCACCGCGGCATCCATATCTGCGTAGATAACTGCGCGAATAATGGCGTGAGTGACGAGTACGAAGTTCGTCGCCTTTTCTATCCTCAAGCCTCGGACAAGCTGGATTTCGCTTCCGCCTTTATTGTCATTGGAGGCGGGACCCTTTCCAGGGGGCTGACCCTCGAAAATCTCGTCAGTACGTTTTTCCTTCGTGCTTCGGCTCAAGCCGACTCTCTCATGCAAATGGGAAGGTGGTTCGGTTACCGCCGCGACTACGAGCTATTGCCTCGAATATGGATGCCGGACGAAACACGTCTGAAGTACGAGTTCATGACGATTGCGGAAGAAGATCTCCGAGATGATCTCGAACGATATATGCGTGGAGGCGCTCGGCCAACGGAGTGCGGCCCGCGGATACAAAGGCATCCTCGGATATCCTGGTTGAGGCCGACAGGTGCGAAGAAGATGCAGCAGACCGTCACTGCCAAGTTCGACTTCTCGGGAATAAACAGACAAACAACGCTTTTTCACGACGGGCCGAATGCGAAGTCGATCCTTGAAAGTAATTTGATCCTTGCAGATGAATTCCTGAAAGATCTGGCTCAAGACGGTGCTCGTGGTAATGGCAACAGCTTCGTATGGCGGGAAGTTTCTGTTCAAAAAATCATGAGCTTTCTTCGCGAGTTCCAGTTCCATCCTGGTAGCCAGTTCTTTTCGGACATGAAGCCCTTTCTTACTTGGTTGGAGGAGCATGCCCAGGATGCCGGCTATGAAATGTGGAACGTCGTAGTGGCTGGTAATGCGAGCATGAAGAGTGGGTCGTGGAAAGTACCCGGTGGGGAAGTTGGCGCGGTTACACGTACCAGAATGTTGCCTGAGCGTTCTGATGCCGGGGTATCGATAGGTGTTCTGCGAGATCCTTGGGATTTGCTTGCAGATGCAAACGAGCATGGCGTCGACAAGGACTCACCGCTCAACAATGACCTGGTGGAAAAAGGCCGAGCGCATGGTGGAGTCGCCGAGATTCCACAACTGCTGTTGTATCGAATAGAAAGAACGAGCGGGGCGGGCAAGGAATTTGCTCTGATCAAGGAGGGTGGAAGAGGTCGTGGTCCGTTACGCGCTCAAGCCGATATTATCGGGATGAGTTTGATGTTGCCCGGCGCCCGAAAGAAAAATGACGGTTATGTCTCCCACCTGACTGTGAAAATCCCGGAGTCTCTGACTATCACCACGGACGATCTGCCGGATACCGGAGCCGAGGCCTGACCTGATGAAGTACTACGATCTGCCACTGCGGCCAATGCAAGAGTCAGGTGCTTTTCTACTTCGAGCCATACAGAACGAAGAGATGCCTAGGCTTGATCTTCTGGTTAGAGAGTCCGTGCAGAACGGGCTCGATGCCGGCTCGAGTGGTAAGGCAGGATCAGCTGTGCAGATTGATTTCATTTTGCGAGAGCATTCAGCCCATGCAATCGCCTCAAATTTCGGGGAGGGGCTTAACCTTGCGAACCTGCATGATCGGTACCCCGGAGCATCGAAGCTGCTTGAGATTCGCGACTGCTTTACAGAGGGGCTGACTGGACCGCTGGATTTCGATTCGATCAAAAGTGGAAGCACACACGGAAATCTCCTGAAGTTGGTATTCGAGATCGGTCGAACCCGTGGCGATGACGGCGCTGGCGGCTCGTGGGGGCTGGGCAAGACGTGCTACTTCCGAATGGGAGCGGGCATTGTCGTCTACTACAGCCGTATAAGGACCGAAAGCGGGTACGAGGAGCGACTGGTATCCAGCATCGTCGAAGATGAGACGCGGCCTGATCGATTACAGTCCGATAGTAGAACCGGTATTGCGTGGTGGGGGGCGCAGGAAAAGCTGCGACCTCTTACTGATTCGGCAGAAATACATGAGGTTCTGGGACACCTTGATATTCAACCGTTCAGGGGCGATCAGACAGGCACATCCATAACAATTCCTTTCCTCAAAGATGACCTGATACCCGAGTTTGAGCAGGAGGATGGCGTCAGCCCCTGGTGGTATCACAGCTATGAGTCGTACATTCAGGTGGCGTTGCAGCGCTGGTTCTGCGTGCGTCTTGATAATCCGTATTTTGTGGGCGGGCCGTGGTTGGCCGCGACGGTAAACGGCAAGGCCATCAAGAGCGGTCAGATGCTCCCTGTGTTTCGCGTCACTCAATCGCTCTATAACCGGGCGATGTCCGATGAGACAAGAAGTACCGACTACCTCAACTTGAATGGTGTCCAAGACGTCCGTAGCAAGGTCATTTCACCACGCAACGAGACGCTTCGTACCGGTAGTGCGGGTGTGGTTGTGGCAGCCATGCTGACGTCAGACCAATTAGGGATGAAGGCGCCTCACAACAAACAGAGCCCAAGTCTTTGTGTATTCGGTTACGAGGAGAATACTGCACCTCATCGGCCAATTGTCACGTTCATGCGCAAGCCCGGTATGAGTATCTGCTGGGACGATAGCATCGAGAGTCGGGGATGGGCCGGCGGATTTGCAGGCTCTGCAGATGGAAGATACATGATCGCGTTGTTTGTACCCAAGGCCGAGACAGGGCAGCCGGATGCAGAAAACGACACCGGCAGTAGTTCTGGGCAATCACTTGAAGGTTACCTCAGGAGTTGTGAACGGGCAGATCACTCTGCATGGGTCGACATAAGTGGCAAGCGCATCATCCTCAATATCCGTAACACCTGTGGGCGGTTTTTGCGGGATTTTGGCCTTCCTGCCTCTGCCAACTCGACCGTCAAGCCATCGATGCGTATGGCCCGAAATCTGGCTGATCTGGTTCTACCCGGTCGTGGCTTCGGGCTCGATGGACGAGGTGGCAAGGCTGGTAATCCGTCGAAGCCTCACCACACTGGAACTGGAACTGGAGGCGGAGGCGGAGGTGCGGCGCGCGCGCGCTCCTCAAATCCATCACCCACGCTGGATTTGCATGACATCAATCACCTGGCCGATGGACTGTGTGTCGGATGGACGCTTCGATGGGGCGCAGAGGATCCCGAGTCGTCACGCGAGATTTATGTCGAAGTGGATTCGGAGGGGGGGCCTATATCAGCGGCTGTCTGGACCGACAGTGGTTTGGGGCCTTTCCCATACAGGCTGATCAACAGTACCGATCCCACACTTACCGGTCGTACCTGTTCATATACCGATACGTTGCTCATCAGATCAGCATTCCTTGAGGGATCCGATACTCTCACTGGTGAAGTGATGATTAAGGTCGTTTCCAGCTCCGGCCGTTCGCTACGTCCGATTTTGGGCGTGAGGTTGGTTGATAGCAGCGGAGGTGAGCAGTGAACAGACCACTTCAGATGTATCGGATGTTGCCAGCCAACCTACCTCATGATGTTCAACTAAAAGCAGACTATACGTTCTCCTCAGCGAACGGCGATGACCCCGGCGCTAGAAGCACAGCGCATTGTCAATTCTCGCTGGGTTCCAACAGCGACTGGAGCGCTGATACTCATGACCTGCTCATCCGCTGTAACCTTTCCAATACTGAAGTGCTCAAACGTCTATTCGAGGATCGGGGAGTGGTTGCGAATGACGGTGAGCTGTTGCTAACTCTGGAATGGACTTCTGCAGACTCTTGCTGGCGCAAGACTGGTCAGCCGCGCGTACTGACAACCAGAAATTTCAGTGATGATGAGGCTTTCCCTGAACTTGTGCTGCATTTACCCTCCGGCAGCTTGCGGGGTAGAGGAAATGTATCCATCCAATTATTCCTGGGGCAGCCCGGGACTGGTGATGTCTCACCTGGGCTTGCCAGCCTGCAGGGCTCTCGATTGGGACAGTTGCTGCAATCTGTCGAGATCGTTATCGACGGCAATGGATCACTATTCCCTGTACTGGAGGAGTCGCTGGGGAATGATGGTCCACTCTGGGAACTGAGAACTTCGTGGAGTGATCCACGGGATGAGGCTTTTCAGAGTGACTACGTAGCGCTGATCCTGAACCGAGAGCATGAACTCTTCAGCCAGTTGCGCGAGCGGGCTTCCGAGCCGGGGCGACAAAGCCCGTTGATGAGACAAATTGTTTCATCCTGGATCGCGCTCCTAGTGCATCAGGTCAAATCAGACCTGGGGCCTGACTTCAATTCCATTGTGAATCACTACGGACAGTCTGCGGACTTCGCCAGCATCGCTGATGCTGTTGCGGCCTTCATACGCTTGGGCCAATTGGACACCTCCTCGTTGAGCACATTGTTTGTATCTACACAGCGCTGGTTCGACCGCCGGCTTCGCGAAAAGGTAAGTATTGAATGATACTCCCCTCTCTTAACCTATCGCTCTCTCGTCGCCGTTACGATGATATGGAGTCCAGCGGCGACTTCACGCCTTCCGGACTTACCAAAGAGCATCAGGATCTTCGAGCGTCGATCCTTGCTGAAATCTCACTCTACTCCCAAAGGCCGGAGCAACAGTCCAGTGCCGGGACGTATGACATTGAGGTTGGACTGGCGCTGTATCGAATCCTTGCAGTTCACGGCATGAATCAACGTAGCGCCGCGGACGATGGCCTATGGCGTTTTCTTTCCGTTAAGCTGCTACCGGACCTGGTGGCGGCTCGATGGGGAAAAAGCGCGGCAGCCCGGTTCTGGAAAGGGCGAAGTCGTATCTGGCTTCGTGCAATGTGGTGGATGGTTCACCTGGCCTGGCAAGGCTCGGAGGAAGAAACACGGGCCATTCTTCGAACGGTTACAACCGACACCATTGCGCAGCTGGTAGAAAGGCCCGGCCGAGCGGGCTTCCGTGTCGAGCTGACGCGGTCACTGTTTACCGAGCGCAAGTTGCGAAAACCCTCGCAGGATCAGTTCCGGGCGATCATGAAACTGAATACGGCAAAAATTCTGGTTGTGGAGCCCTCTCTGTTCATGGGTGGAGTAGCTGGATATGCCAAAGCGTTGTTCACTGAAGCTGGGTGTCATGACGCCCGGCCTGAAATAGAGATGAGTTTGAAATGAATGTGCTTCTGGAAATTCGCCGTGGATTCTCCAACCTTGATAAAAGCGGGCGGATGCTGGCGATCGAAGGCCTCCCAACAACTTGCCCAGCATGGGTGTTCAGAGAAGGTGAAACATTCGGCGTAGCGGTTGAGCTGCAGACCGATTTGGCCCTATCTGAAGGATTTGCAGGCGCACGACTCAGGACGGTGAAACGTGTCATTGCTGGACAAACGCGGCATTTTTTGAGGCTTGAGTCTTCTACAGAATGGCTTCGTAATGAGTTCGGAGTGATTTGCGAGCATATGGTTGCGCCTGGCGCCGACGAGACGCCACGGGAGGCCCTTCTTGCAGACCCATTGGTATGGTGGGAACGTTGGCGGCACCTGCTAGGAAATGCCTTGGTCAACAGGACAAGTTACGACACGCTCGCGGAGGTGCTCGCGATCGAACGGCTGGTCAGCTTGGGTATAAAGTTCGATTGGCGCGGGCCTTCTGGTGGAACAGTGGACATTCAGACCCCTACAGAAAGCTTTGAGATCAAGTCCACCATCAGCCGCTATGATTCGAGGGTTCATATCGCCGGGCAATTCCAGCTCGCCCTTAATTCGGGGCAGCCGCTGAGCCTCGTGCACTACCGCTTCGAACCGTCATTGCAGGGCGAGTCGATTGATTCCGTGTGCAAGCGTCTGGTCACAGCCGGTGTGCAAAGCGCCTTGCTGGAGGATTCGTTGGCTCGTTGCGGACTGGAGGTTGGGTGTTCGGCTAGGAAAGAAACCTTCAATGTGTTGGAGGCCAATGTCTATTTAGTCGATGAATACTTTCCTAAGGTGACACCTGAGAGCTTTGTCGGTGGTGTTTTGCCAGCGGGTGTAGTGCATCTGGAGTATCAGGTGGATCTTTCAGCGTTGCAATCTGAGCCGTTTCATTAATGGCCGTCGATATGGCTGCTGAAGCCCTCAAAGCTGCAGGCCAAACAATGACTTTCGCTACCACTGCTAAATCGGCGAATGATTTTATAAGGTGAGTCAAAGTGCGGATCTGCTGCTGGCCGTGGATTGCCAGTGGTCGTCCGAGGTACCTTCGATTCAAGCGAGCTCTCCAAACTGTAAGGGTTGAGGCCGAATTAACCCACGAGCTGACGCAAGACTGACTGAGCCTACCTCCAATCTGCACAAATTCAGCAAAGGCAATTGCTCGCGAGGAACAGGCTGGGTCAGGTGACAACTCGGCAACCGGGTCAATTCGGTGTCGGCGCCAACACACTGTACGACCCTGTTCCGGTTAGTATCCGGCACTCCCAGAGGTAAGCGCGCACTATTGAGAATGTGCCGGATTTGCCTGGTAACGTGTATCCATACCGCCTCCATGTAGTCGCTTCCTGACTAGCGTATCGAAACGACCTTCCTATCCTGCGTATCGTTGGTCGCTGCTATTGATAGGTTTCCCGTAGCGGCTTCCTGAATATAGCCACTCCACCAAGCCATCATCGGTCGTCTGCGCTCAATGTCGTCCGCCCGGTTATAGGCGCTTCGCACTTCGTCTTTGTCTACGTGTGCAAGCGCTACCTCGATCAATTCAGGATCCCAACCGTATTCATTGAGGATGGTGCTCTCCATTGATCTTAGGCCGTGGCTTACTAGGCGCCCTTCAAACCCCATCCGCTTCAGTGCCATGTTGGCGGTCTGGCTGTTGCAGTGGGTACGAGGGTCTCGGTCTGCAGGGAACACATATTCACGATGTCCACTGTAGGGCTTGATGGCTTCCAAGAGTGCTAGGGCTTGCTCAGTGAGTGGAATGATATGTATCCGACGTTTCTTCATCCGCTCCGCCGGTATAGTCCAGATCTTCTTGTCGAAGTCGATATCAGCCCAGCGGGATGTGGCCGCCTCGGCTGGCCGGGTCATGGTGTGAAGCTGCCACTCAATTAGGCATCGCGTAGTTCTTTTTATGCTGGCATTAGCAATTGCGACTATTAGCTCTTTCAGCTCGTCGGGCGCTAGGGCGGCCATATTTTTCTTTTTGGCTTTTTGAAGACGGCGCGGATTCCACTGAGCGGATTCGCGTGAACCAATCCCGAGTTGACACCATAGGTCATGATTTCGTTGAGGAGTTGGGTCAGGCGCTTAACGGTTTCGAGACTGCCTTTCGTCTCGAGTGGGCGAAGCAAATTTATTACTTTTGGGGCAGTGATTGCAGAGATCGGGGTGGCGGCCAGATCAGGGAAAACGTGAAGGGTAAGAGAGCGCCAAATATCTTCGGCGTACGCTGGGGTGACTGAATTCTTTTTGAGCTCGAACCATGCTGTCGAGATATTTTCGAAAGTGTGTTCTGTGGCTGCTCTTTTCGCGTGCCGCTCCGCGTCGCGTTTCTCTTTGGGATCCAGCCTCTGCGCAATGAGCTCTCTCGCATCAACGGTTCTCTTGCGGGCTTGCGCCAGGCTGACTTCAGGAAAGGTACCCAATCTTATGTTTATCCGTTTTTTCGTCACGGGCTGGATGTAGTTAAAATTCCATAGCTTGGAGACATTGATTCTCGCTCGCATCTGAAGTCCGTTGCCGTCCGTGAGGATGTAGTCCTTTTCCTCTGGCTTCGCGGCTTTCACTTTTACGTCTGAAAGGAGCGTGGCTTGGGCCCCCATGGTGTATTCCAATGCTGTTTATGTATTCCAAAAAATAGAAGGTGAGGGCTTGGAATACCACTTGGAACACACGAAATCGTGGATGATGACGGACGTTAATGGACGCTCCTAGACCATAAGCCCTTGTTTTCGCTGGAATTCAGACACAAAAAAAGACGTCCGTGGACGTCTTTAGATGATGAAGTGGTGGAGCCGGGGGGATTTGAACCCCCGTCCGCCAGTACTCCGCTGTCGGTACTACATGCGTAGCCGTTTCTATTAAGTTAACCCTCAGCGACCCGAAGGGCAGGGTGCTTTGGGCGAGTTGTGTAAGTTTTAGCCGCTTCGTCCACAACGTACTGCACGGCGATTCTGTTCTATATGACAATCACTTTGGGTTTACAGACATCCCCTGGTGATTGCTGGACCCGAAGGTACCAGAAGCTCAGGTCTAAGGCTGCTTACGCAGCGATAGCGAATTCCTGGCCGTAGTTTTCGTCATTGGCAACTATAAGAAGTTGCAACAGTGGATTTACGAGTTCTGTTACCAACTCGGCATGCACCTAAAGTTTCGCAACCGGCGTCGAATCCTAAACGGCCCCGTGCTTGTAACTCGTTGTTTCATAGTGAGTGACAAGCCTGTGCAGTGTACGCCAAACCGTCACGGAAGGCCAACCCGAAGGTTGGCCTCGAGCGGGTGAGGCGCCTATTGGCCGCCTTTCTCGCTGTTCTGCAGATCCTGCAGGGCCTTGGAGGTGATCTCGATGCACTTTTTGTCATCACCTGCGGCATGGGCAGCCTTGGCCGACGCGACGGCTGTGTCGATCTCGCCACTTTTGCCAGTGCTGTCGGTGGCGAGTGTCGCTTTACCGTCATTGATTTTGTTGAGATTGATATCGCACAGGTCTTTGTCACCGGCAGCGAAAACGGGGGAGGCCAGCATCGCAGCGGTGATGAACAAGCCAGCAAGAGCGGAACGCTTCATAGGGTATCTCCTTGCGCAAAAGGGCTCGACGCTGCTGGCGCTCACGGGCTGCCAGCGACATCACTGATGAGCCTCGTTCGCCGAGGCCTATGCAGATGACTGCGCTGGGGCGCAGGGGTTCGGTTTTTTTGCAGGGTCAGTGGGCGCGGGCCTGGGTGACGCGGTCTACGAGGTAGACCAGCCCGTGGTAATCAATGCCGCCATGCTGGCTGAGGCCGATTTCGCAGGTGCGGCTGGTGGAGATGCCTTCGCTGCAATATTGCACGGCGTCCTTGAGGGAGCGCAGTGAGTGGGCGTTGAGTTGCGGTGTGGTAAAGCCTTTGTCGCCGGCAAAGCCGCAGCAATGGATACCTTCCGGGATGACCACGGTTTTTGCGCAGCGCCTGGCCAGGTCGATCAAGGCTTGGCTTTCGCCCAGGTGCTGGGTGCTGCAGGTCACGTGGACGGCGATGGGGGCTTCCTGCGGTGTGAAGTCGAGGCGATCCATCAGGTGGGTGCGGATAAAACGCACGGGGTCGTAAAGGTCCAGGCGTGTGTTGCCCAAGTCTTGCACCAGGCGCAGGGTGCAGGGGCTGGTGTCGCAATAGATCGGGTCCAGGCCGCCACGGCTGGCATGGAGCAGGGCACCGATCAACTCCTGGCGCTTGTGTTCGGCTTGTTCGGCGTAGCCTTTGGAAGCAAAGGGCTGGCCGCAGCAGAGGCTGTCCTGGTTGTCGGGAGAGACGACTTGATAACCGGCCTTTTCCAGCAGGCCACGGGTTTTGTCGTACAGCGACATTTGCTCTTTATCCCCGGCTGCCGGGCCCATGGCGCGTGAGACGCAGGCGGCCAGGTAGACCACGCGTGGCCGCTCGTCGGTCACGGGGGGACTGAAACGGATGGCTTTTTCCGGCTGCGGCATGGCGTTGGACCATTGCGGGATCTGCCCCTTGGACAGGTTGGTGACCGTGGCTGACAGCTTCGCCAGGCGGGGCGCGCCCAACAGCATCCGTGCGCCATTGGCCACGTGCAGGGTAAAGCGTGCGCCTTGCAGTGCGGTGGAGAAATGGGTGGCCAACCATTCGGCGGTTTTCGTACGGTTGGCGTCGCGGCTACGCAGCTTTTTCACCAGGTCGCCGGTGTTGATTCCTACGGGGCAGCGTTGGGCGCACAGGCCGGTGGCGGCGCAGGTCTCGATGCCTTGGTAGTGATAGGCCGCTTCCAGTTCGGTGGTGTCGATGCCGGCGCGTTGCTTCGCCTGGATGTCGCGCCAGATCACAATGCGCTGGCGCGGGCTCAGTGTCAGCCCTTTGGACGGGCACACCGGCTCGCAAAAGCCGCATTCGATGCACTTATCCACCAGCTCGTCGGCGGCGGGCAGCGGCTTGAGGTGTTTAAGGTGGATTTGCGGGTCTTCGCTGAGGACCACGTCTGGGTTGAGGATGCCGTTGGGGTCCAGCAGGCGCTTGAGTTGCCACATCAGCTGATAGGCATCGCTGCCCCATTCCAGCTCGACAAACGGCGCCATGTTGCGGCCGGTGCCGTGTTCGGCCTTCAGCGAGCCGCCAAATTCCACCGCCACTAGCTGTGCCACGTCGTCCATGAACGCCTGGTAGCGTATGACTTCTTGCGCGCTGTTGAAGCCTTGGGTGAACACAAAGTGCAGATTGCCTTCCAGGGCGTGTCCGAAAAGGATGGCCTCGTCGTAGTGATGTTTGTCGAAGAGTTCGATCAAGCGGTTGACGCCGATGGCCAACTGTTCGACCGGAAAGGTCACGTCTTCGATAATCACCGTGGTCCCGGTTTTACGCACGGCGCCGACAGCCGGGAAGGTGTCTTTGCGGATGGCCCACAGGCGCGCGTTTTCCAGCGGGTCTTCGGTGAAGTCGACCTGTTTTTCCACGGGAAACGCCGCCAGGGACGCCATGATCAGTGCCAGTTGTTCTTGCAGCAGCGAAGACGACGCCGCGCGGGATTCGATCAGCAGTGCGCAGGCATTTTCCGACAAGTGCTGTACGAATGCGGGCATGCCGGGTTTGTCCTGCACCGAACGCATGCTGCGTCGATCCAGCAGCTCGACGGCGGAGACGGGCTGGGTTTTCAGCACTGTCACTGCGTTGCAGCACGTCTCCACGTCGGGGAACACGATCAGGGCCGAGGCCTTGTTCGGGTGGTCGATCACCGTGTCGTAGGTCACGGCGCTGATAAACCCCAAGGTGCCCTCGGAGCCCACCAGCAGGTGGCTGAGGATGTCCAGTGGGTCATCGAAATCCACCAGGGCGTTGAGGGACAGGCCGGTGGTATTTTTCAGACGGTATTTGTGGCGGATTTTGGCCGCCAATTCAGCATTTGCCCGCGTCTCGCGACCGAGTGTCGCCAGGCGTTCAAGCAGCGGACCCTGTTGTTCACGAAAGGCCGCAACGCTGGCCGTATCTTCGGTATCCAGGCAGCTGCCGTCAGCCAATACCAGGCGGATACCCGCGAGGGTGTGGTAGGTGTTTTGCGCCGTGCCGCAGCACATGCCGCTGGCGTTGTTGGCGACGATGCCGCCAATTTTGCAGGCGTTGATCGACGCCGGGTCTGGCCCGATCTTGCGCCCGAATGGCGCCAGCCACGCGTTGGCCTGGGCGCCGATCACGCCGGGTTGCAGGCGGATCTGCGTACCTTGCCCGCGAATCTCGCGGCCATTCCAGTTATCGCCCAGTACGATCAGCACGGAGTCGCTGATGGCTTGCCCAGACAGGCTGGTGCCGGCTGCGCGGAAGGTCACGGGAACGCGATCGCGCTGGGCCAGTTGCAGCAGGGCGACGACTTCATCTTCCGATTCCACGCGGATTACCAGCTGTGGGATCAATCGGTAAAAGCTGGCGTCGGTGCCGAATGCGAGGGTGGAAAGCGGGTCGTCGAAGCGCCGATCGTTCGGGATCAGGTGTGCGACGTCGTGCAGGAAAGCAGCAGGCAGGCTCATCGGTCCTCCAGAAATAGCTGACGCCGGAATCGTGGTCCGGCGTCGATTCTTACTCTATTGCGTGCAGGCCTTAGTGCACCAGCATACCGGTGAACCAGTAGGCTTGGGCCAGGGTGATCAGGCCGACGATGGTGGCAAAGAACAGGCTGTGCTTGAGCGTGAAGCGGAACAGGTCCGATTCCTTGCCGACCAGGCCAGTGGCTGCGCAGGCCACGGCGATCGATTGCGGCGAGATCATCTTGCCGGTCACGCCGCCGCTGGTGTTTGCCGCGACCAACAGAGTGTCATTGACGCCGATCTGGTGCGCAGTGGTGGCTTGCAACGAGCTGAACAGGGCGTTGGACGAGGTGTCCGAGCCTGTCAGGAAAACCCCCAGCCAGCCGAGGAAAGGCGAGAAGAACGGGAAGGCTGCGCCCGTGCCGGCCAATACCAGTGCCATGGTGGAGGACATGCCGGAGTAGTTGGTGACGAAGGCGAAGGCCAGCACCATGCCGATGGACAGGATCGGCCAACGCAGCTCGTAGAAGGTTTCTTTTAAAGTGGTCAGACCAGTTTTGATGTCGATTTTCAGCACCAGCATCGAGATCAGCGCCGAGAAGAAAATCGCCGTACCGGTCGCGGAGATCGGGTCCAGTTTGAACACGGCCGGAATCGCCGTCGGATTGGTCACGATCGGGGCCACCTTGACCACCAGTTGGTCCAGGTGCGGGATCGCGAAGTTGAACACCCAGCTGTACATCGAACCGCCCGCGGCGAACATGGCCTTGAACGGCTTGAGGGTCCAGATGGTGACCAGCACGGTCAGGATCAGGAAGGGCGACCAGGCTTTGAAAATTTCCCCCAGGCTGTAAGGCGACGCCACGGTGCTGCGGGGCAGACCGAAGCCGCCGGCACTGGCGGTCACGGCGGCGCTGGTGGTTGCGCCGGCAATCTGTGCGCCTGCGGTGCGCTTGGGTTGCCAGACTTTCAGGAACAGGGTCAGGGAGATCAGGCTGGCCAGGGCCGAGGTGATGTCCGGCAGTTCCGGGCCGATGAAGTTGGATGTGAAGTACTGCGTGATGGCGAAGCTCAGGCCCGCGACCAGTGCGGCCGGCCAGGTTTCACGAACGCCGCGCAGGCCGTCCATCATGAACACCAGCCAGAACGGTACGAACAGCGACAGCAGCGGCAGTTGGCGGCCGGTCATGGCGCCAATCTTGAACGCATCGATGCCGGTCACTTGGCCAGCAACGATGATCGGGATGCCCAGTGCGCCGAACGCTACCGGTGCGGTGTTGGCGATCAGGCACAGGCCGGCGGCGTACAGCGGGTTGAAACCCAGGCCCACCAACAGCGCGGCGGTGATCGCCACAGGGGCGCCAAAGCCGGCAGCACCTTCGAGGAAGGCGCCGAAGCAGAAGCCAATCAACAACACTTGCAGGCGTTGATCGTCAGTGATCGACAGGACCGAGCTGCGGATGACTTCGAACTGGCCGCTCTTGACTGTCAATTTGTAGAGGAATA
The DNA here is from genome assembly GCF_003852405.1 of Pseudomonas sp. KBW05. Classification (GTDB taxonomy): domain Bacteria; phylum Pseudomonadota; class Gammaproteobacteria; order Pseudomonadales; family Pseudomonadaceae; genus Aquipseudomonas. Next base: position 70,720 of record NZ_QAJM01000022.1, on the reverse strand, counting down.
CGGCGGCGACGATGATCCACGCGATGGGCCACAGGCCGTAGGCAAAACCGTAGCCGGCGGCGGCAAGCGCCATGTCCACTGGCATCTGGAAGGCAAAGATCGCCACCAGGATCGAAAGGGCCAAGGTGATGCTACCGGCCACGTGACCTTTGAGGCGGAACACGGCCAGGGCCAGAAAGAAGAACACGATGGGAATAACGGCGGCCAGTGCGGACAGGCCAAGGCTGCCGAGAGGGCTGTAGAGCTGTTGCCAGGTTTGCATATGGGGTGGCCCCTAATTGTTGTTGGTCATGCATTTTTTGTTAGCTTGGTTAATTGGTAATACCAATTTACAATCGCTGTTGGCTAGGTTAAGAGTCTTCGGGGTGGTGTGTCAATTTGCCGCCCGCGAAACTTTGGTCGTAGGTCGGTGGGTGAGAGGATCTGAGCGGATAAAACCGGGGTGTTCTGATAGGTGCTGCAAGCGCTGCGATAGGCGAGAATAGAGGGCCCGGCGAGTGGTCGGGATGGCGGAGAATGAGTTATGGCTTTTGATCAGGTGCGTCAGCGCCGTTTGTCCGACGATATTGTCGAGCAGCTTGAGGGCATGATCCTTGAGGGCACGCTGAAGTCGGGCGAGCGCTTGCCGGCCGAGCGCGCACTGGCGGAGCAGTTTGGTGTGTCGCGCCCGTCGTTGCGTGAGGCGATCCAGAAATTGGCGGCCAAGGGCTTGCTGGTCAGTCGCCAGGGCGGGGGTAACTATGTCGTTGACTCGTTAGGGTCTACGTTCAGCGATCCGTTGCTGCACCTGTTGGAAAACAATCCTGAGGCGCAGCGCGATCTGCTGGAGTTCCGTCAGACCCTTGAAGCGTCATGCGCCTATTACGCAGCGTTGCGTGCCACTGAGGTTGATCGTGAGCGGCTGACCGCGGCGTTTGAGGCGCTGCAGGATTGCTATACGCGTGTCGACGAAGTCAGTCGGGCGGAGGAAGGCGCGGCCGATGCGAGCTTTCACCTGGCGATTGCCGAGGCCAGTCATAACGCCGTATTGCTGCATACCATTCGTGGGCTGTTCGATTTGCTCAAGCGCAATGTGGTGACCAACATTGGTGGCATGTATCAGCAGCGCACGGAAACCCGCGACATGCTGATCAGTCAGCACCGGGATTTGTACCTGGCGATTCTCGAAGGGCGGGCGGAGGAGGCGCGCGAGGTCTCCACACGTCATTTGCAGTATGTGCAGGAAGTGTTGGAGGAAGTGCGTCAGGAGGTTCAGCGCGTGGCACGGGCGGAGCGGCGTAAAGGCATGTAGCCGAGGGTGACTCACCCAAGGCTACAGCGCGGCAAGGATTATTCTTCCTTGCCTTTGTTGCGCACGGCGCGATGCAGCTCGCGATTGGAGTCGCGTTCGCGCTCGGTATCGCGTTTGTCGTATTCCTTCTTGCCCTTGCCCAGTGCGATTTCGCACTTGACCAGGTGCTTGCTCCAGTACCAGGACAGGCAGACGCAGGCATAGCCTTTCTGCTGTACGGCAGCGGCGAGTTTTTCCAACTCGCGCGCATTGAGCAATAGCTTGCGTGTGCGCACCGGGTCGGCAATCACGTGGGTGCTCGCGGTGGTCAGCGGGGTGATATGACTGCCCAGCAGCCACGCCTCGCCATCCTTGAGCAGCACGTAGCTGTCAACCAGTTGCAGTTTGCTGGCACGCAGACTCTTTACTTCCCAGCCGGCCAGGACCAAGCCAGCCTCGAACCGATGTTCGATGAAGTAATCGTGTCGCGCCTTTTTGTTTTGCGCGATGGTCCCTGTGGGGTGTTTCTTTTGTTTAGCCATAGGGGCGGCATTATAGGGAGTTGCGAGCGTGGCGGCTACGGTCAACCTGCGTGCTTGAGCGTGTTGGATGAATCCCGGACAATACGGGCAGTTCTTTGGTTTTTTTCTCTCGCGGATCGGCCTGTTGTTTCGCGATGTTTTGCCTCAGCAGTGGAAATAACGCTCACATGACGACGCACATTCAACGTTCGGCCCTGCTGCCCTATCCGGCGCAGGCGCTCTATGACCTGGTCAACGACGTGGCGCGTTACCCGGAATTCTTGCCGTGGTGCTCGGCCGCCGAAGTGCTGGAAAGCAGTGATGAGCACATGGTGGCCAGTGTCGGCGTGGCGAAGGGCGGAATTGGCCAGCACTTTGTTACGCGCAATGTCCTGGTGCCTGGGAAATCCATCGAGATGAATCTGCAGGAAGGGCCGTTTACCCAGCTTCACGGTGTGTGGGTGTTCAAGGCGTTGACTGACAAGGCGTGCAAGATCAGCCTGGATCTCTCTTTTGATTACGCCGGCCCGCTTGTGCGCGCGACGTTGGGGCCTTTGTTCAACCAGGCGGCCAATACCCTGGTGGACGCGTTCTGCCAGCGCGCCAAGCAATTGCATGGTTGAGATTGAAGTGGTGTATGCCGCCGAGGATCGCCAGGTGTTGCGAGTGGTGGCGGTACCGTCGGGCACCAGCCTGCGGGCGGCAGTGCAGGCATCGGGGATAGCGGCGCAGTTTCCCGGGGTGGCGCTGGCGGAGTGTCCGTTGGGGATATTTGGCAAGGTGGTTGCCGACCCTGAGGTTCGGGCTGTGCAAGCGGGAGATCGGATTGAGATCTACCGGCCCTTGCAGGCTGATCCAAAGGAGGTGCGCCGGTTGCGTGCCGCCAAAGCTGCCTTGGCCAGGCAACAGAATTCCTAGGCTTGCCAAATGGCAGGCAACAAAAAGCCCGGCATGCCGGGCTTTTTGTTGAGCGCCGCAAACTTACTGCGGGCTGGTGTCCAGCGGTTGCGGCGTTGGGACTGGAACAGTCTCCACGCCGTCGACGTCTTTCTGGATCTTGTCGAGCAGGGAACCTGGCTTGGCAGGAACTTCGGACTTCGGCTTCTCGGCTTCCTGCGCTGGCGCAGTCACGTTGGTGTCGTTGTCCTTGCCGAGCAAGGCTTCATCACGGCTTACGCCAGGCATGAAGTCACCGGACAGGCTCACAAGCTGGTCATTGCCATTAAAAATGACACTGACGCGTTCCTGCTGGCGTTCACCGCCACCAGGCTGGATGCTGTAGAGATAATCCCAGCGATCAGCATGGAAAGTGTCGGTCAGCAGGGGGTTACCCATGATAAACCGTACTTGCCGTCGGGTCATTCCCGGGCGTAACTGGTCTATCATGTCCTGCGTGACGACATTGCCCTGCTGGATGTCGATTTTGTAAACCCCGGGGAATGAACAACCGGCGAGTGCGAGCAGTCCCACAAAGGTGAAACTGGTTAGCAAGAGCTTGGTGTTTTGCATCGGTGGGCGACTTCCACTATCTTGGCTGGGACAACGTAAACGCCGATCATACCCGTATTAAGAGAAGCTGCGAAGCAGCATCCGCGAGAAAGCTAACCATGGTTGAAAATAGCGAACTACGCAAAGCCGGTCTTAAAGTGACTCTGCCACGAGTCAAGATTCTACAAATGCTCGATTCTGCTGAGCAGCGCCACATGAGTGCCGAAGATGTCTACAAGGCGCTGATGGACTCGAACGAAGACGTTGGCCTGGCCACGGTTTACCGTGTACTGACCCAGTTTGAAGCCGCAGGGCTGGTGGTTCGTCACAATTTCGACGGTGGCCATGCGGTGTTTGAACTGGCTGACGGTGGTCATCACGACCACATGGTTGACCTGGATACCAATGAGGTTATCGAGTTCACCAGCCCGGAAATCGAAGCGCTCCAGCACAAAATTGCTGAGGAGCATGGCTTCGATTTGGTTGACCACAATCTCGTGTTGTACATCCGTAAGAAAAAGTAAAAACAGCGCAGATTTGCCCTGTGAAACGATCGAAGGCGACCCTAGGGTCGCCTTCGTGCTTTCTATAGGAAGGTAAAAAGGGCAGATCAGGCCTTTGACGCCACCACCATTTTCTTTGCGTGCGCCAAAGACTCTTTGGTCAAATCGATGCCACCGAGCATCCGTGCTACCTCTTCCACGCGTTCCGACTTGTTCAGCTTGGACACGGCCGTGTGTGTCGCATCGCTGCCGCGCACTTTATGTACAAATAGGTGTTGATGCCCTTGGGCCGCTACTTGTGGCAGGTGAGTGACCGTCAGGACTTGGCCGCGATCCCCCAGGCGACGTAGCAGTTGGCCGACAATTTCCGCGGTCGGCCCGCCAATGCCCACGTCCACTTCATCGAATACCAGCGTTGGCACGCGAGAGGTTTGCGCGGTAATGACCTGGATCGCCAGGCTGATCCGCGACAACTCGCCGCCGGACGCCACTTTTGCCAGTGCCTTTAGCGGTTGCCCAGGGTTGGCGCTGACCAGCAGTTCGACGTGTTCGAGGCCGTGGGGTTGCAGTTCGTTGTTGGCGTTGGCGCGCAGTTCAATGGTGAAGCGCCCGCCAGGCATGCCCAGTCGCTGGATTTCCTGTTCCACGGCGCTGGCAAGGCCGCTTGCAGCCTGTTGGCGCAGGTCGCTCAGTTCTCGTGCCTTCTCCTGATAGTGTCGGGCAAAAGCAGCAAGCTCATCGGCAAGGCGCTCAATGGATTCGTCATTGGCATTCAGGGTTTCGATCTCATCCAGCAGTTTCTGCTGCATCGTTGCCACTTCGGTCGGCTGGATTCGATGCTTGCGCGCCAGGGTATAGATAGTGTCCAGGCGCTCTTCGATTTCCTGCAGGCGTGCCGGGTCGGCATCGAAGTGGTCCAGAAAGCGATTCAGCTCGCCAACGGCTTCCTCGACCTGGATCTGCGCGCTGGTCAGCAGGGTGGTCGCTTCATTCAAGGAGCCTGCGGCATTGTTCACGCTGGACAGGCGATTGAGGCTGGCGGTCAGCGCATTGAGCACATTGCCTGAATCGCTCTCGCTGCATTGTTCGACCACCTGGCGGCAAATGCCCAGCAAGGTTTCGGCGTTGGTCAGGTTCTTGTGTTCCTGCTCAAGTTGCTCCAGTTCGGTTTCGCCCAGGCCCAGGCTTTCGAGTTCTTCCAGTTGATAGCTGAGCAATTGGTGGCGAGCGCGCTGCTCGTCACCGGAATTGGACAGGCGTTCCAGTTCCTGGCGTGTCTGGCGCCAGCGCTGGGCCGCCAACTGCACTTGGCGTGCAAGGTCGGTGGCGCCGGCGTACTCGTCGAGCAGGCGGCGGTGAGTGTCGGTTTTCAGCAGGGACTGGTGTTCGTGCTGGCTGTGGATGTCGATCAGCAACTCGCCCAGGGCTTTCAGGTCGCCAAGGGGGCAGGGCGTGCCGTTGATATAGCCGCGTGAGCGGCCTTCGGCAGTGATGACTCGGCGCAGGATGCACGGGCCGTCGTTATTCAGGTCGCGTTCGGCGAGCCAGGCTTCTGCTTCTGGAATGTCCGCCAGGTCGAAGGTCGCCAGGATGTCGGCCTTGTCGGCGCCTGGGCGCACAACGCCGCTGTCGGCGCGGTCGCCGAGGGTAAGGCCCAGGGCGTCGAGCATGATCGACTTGCCGGCGCCGGTTTCGCCTGTGATTACGCTCATCCCGCGATCCAGTTCGAGATCCAGGTGTTCGACGATGGCGTAGTTATGTACAGACAGGTGCACGAGCATGACGGCCGCTCCCAGGCGTTAGGTCTGGTTATTTATACAGTGTTTTGTTCTGGGCTGACAATCCTGGCGCTTAGCTCGATTTGCTTGAATGGATTATTTTTTAGCGCAATCAGGAATGACTGCGCAGGAATTGATCCCGGACACACGAAAGGCTTTTGGTAACGGTCGCGCCCTTGAACCTGGAAATTGTGGCCCCATATACCGGAACAGAAGCGCGAGTTGAGTTCGCGCATGATTTTGAAAGGAGAGAACTATGGCTGACGAACAGACGCAGGATACGCAAACTCCAGACGCTAATGCGGCTGCCGGCGATGACATGGCAACTCGTGTGCAAGTGCTCGAAGAGCAATTGGCCGCTGCGAATGATCAGGCTTTGCGTGTTGCCGCCGATCTGCAGAACGTCCGCCGCCGTGCCGAGCAGGATGTAGAAAAGGCCCACAAGTTCGCACTGGAAAAATTCGCCGGTGACTTGCTGCCGATCATCGACAGCCTGGAGCGTGGCCTTGAGTTGTCCAACGCGGACGACGAAAACATCCGTCCGATGCGCGAAGGGATCGAACTGACCCTGAAAATGTTCCAGGACACCCTGAAACGTTATCAGTTGGAAGCGGTTGATCCACAAGGCGGCGAGCCGTTCAACGCTGAGCATCACCAGGCCATGGCCATGCAGGAAAGCCATGATCTTGAGCCGAACAGCGTGCTGAAGACGTTCCAGAAGGGTTACCTGCTCAACGGTCGCTTGCTGCGCCCGGCAATGGTGGTGGTGAGCAAGGCTCCTGCACCCGTTGCACCTTCTATTGATGAGCAGGCTTGAAATTCGCCGCAAGGCCCCCATCTATAAGTCAAGCGTTTAAGTGCTACCGCAGTTAGCCACAACTGCTGCGGCAACCAAATTCAAGTTTCGGGAGAGTAAATCATGGGCAAAATTATCGGTATCGACCTGGGGACCACCAACTCGTGTGTCTCCGTTCTGGAAAACGGTAAAGCTAAAGTTATCGAAAACGCCGAAGGCGCGCGTACTACGCCGTCGATCATTGCTTACGCCAATGACGGTGAGATTCTTGTGGGTCAGTCGGCCAAGCGCCAGGCTGTCACCAACCCGCACAACACCCTGTACGCAGTAAAGCGTCTGATCGGTCGTAAGTTCGACGAAGAAGTCGTACAGAAAGACATCAAGATGGTTCCGTACAAAATCGCCAAGGCTGACAACGGTGACGCCTGGGTTGAAGTAAATGGCACTAGGATGTCTGCACCGCAGATCTCGGCTGAAGTCTTGAAAAAGATGAAGAAGACAGCCGAAGACTACCTCGGTGAGCCGGTGACTGAAGCGGTGATCACCGTTCCGGCCTACTTCAACGACAGCCAGCGCCAGGCGACCAAAGACGCCGGCCGCATCGCGGGCCTGGACGTAAAACGTATCATCAACGAACCGACCGCAGCCGCTCTGGCTTACGGTATGGACAAGGCCAAAGGCGATCACACCGTGATCGTTTATGACCTGGGTGGTGGTACTTTCGACGTCTCCGTGATCGAGATCGCTGAAGTTGACGGCGAGCACCAGTTTGAAGTGTTGGCCACCAACGGTGACACCTTCCTGGGTGGTGAGGATTTTGACATTCGTCTGATCGACTATCTCGTTGACGAATTCAAGAAAGAAAGCGGCATGAATCTCAAAGGTGATCCGCTGGCGATGCAGCGCCTGAAAGAAGCTGCTGAAAAAGCCAAGATCGAACTGTCGTCCAGCAATGCGACCGACGTGAACCTGCCGTACATCACTGCAGACGCCACCGGTCCTAAGCACTTGAACGTGAAGATTTCTCGCGCCAAGTTGGAATCGCTGGTTGAAGACCTGGTTCAGCGCACCATCGAGCCTTGCCGCATCGCTCTGAAAGACGCCGGTATCGACGTTGGCGCGATCAACGACGTGATCCTGGTGGGCGGTCAGACCCGTATGCCACTGGTTCAGCAGAAGGTCACCGAGTTCTTCGGCAAGGAAGCACGTAAAGACGTGAACCCGGACGAAGCGGTTGCCATGGGTGCTGCTATCCAGGGCGCGGTATTGGCCGGCGACGTGAAAGACGTGCTGCTGCTGGACGTCAGCCCGCTGACCCTGGGTATCGAAACCATGGGCGGCGTGATGACCGCGCTGATCGAGAAAAACACCACGATTCCTACCAAGAAATCGCAAGTGTTCTCGACTGCCGATGACAACCAGGGCGCTGTGACCATTCACGTGCTGCAAGGTGAGCGCAAACAGGCTGCTCAGAACAAGTCCCTGGGCAAGTTCGACCTGGCCGAGATTCCACCAGCACCACGTGGCGTGCCACAAATCGAAGTGACCTTCGACATCGACGCCAACGGCATCCTGCACGTCGGCGCGAAAGACAAGGCCACTGGCAAAGAGCAGAAGATCACGATCAAGGCCAACTCCGGTCTGTCTGATGAAGAAATTCAACAGATGATTCGTGACGCTGAAGCCAACGCTGATGCGGATGCCAAGTTTGCTGAATTGGCTGGCGCCCGTAACCAAGGCGATGCCCTGGTTCACTCGACGCGCAAAATGGTTGCTGATGCAGGCGACAAAGTGACTGCCGAAGAGAAGACCGCAATCGAAGCTGCCGTGGTTGCTCTGGAAGCCGCTATCAAAGGCGACGACAAGGCTGCCATCGATGCCAAGGTTGAGGAACTGTCGAAAGTCTCCGCGCCGGTTGCTCAGAAAATGTACGCCGAACAAGGTCAGCCAGCGGACGGTGCCGCGCAACAGGCAGAGCCTGAAGCCAAGCACGACGACGTTGTCGATGCCGAGTTCGAAGAAGTAAAAGACCAGAAGTAAGTTGGTCGCCCGGTTGACCGCTATCAAGCGGTGACTGGTAGGATGTCGCCGCGCGGGAGCTTGCTCCCGCGTTGGCGTGTCTGGGGTATACGAATTTTTACAGCATGCGACAGCGTTCGGGTGCTGGCGGTGTGATCGGGAATGCTCCTGCTTTCCGAGCAGTAATTACCGCATTTTTGGCCGAGTCCCCGGCTAAAAGTAGTAATGACCAGGATCGTTGAATTGACGTGAGTTGGGTCCGGGCCTGTATTGGGGCTCAACGAGTTTGGCAGGGCTCAGGAGGGTCTGGCCGAACGTCCTTAAGAGTGCAAAGACTTATGGCAAAGCGTGACTATTACATTGTGTTGGGTGTGGAGCGCAGCTCCAGCGAGGCGGACCTGAAGAAGGCTTACCGTCGCCTGGCGATGAAGCATCACCCGGACCGTAACCCGGATAGCAAAGAATCCGAAGAGCTGTTCAAAGAGGCCAACGAGGCCTACGAATGCCTGTCTGATCCCAACAAGCGTGCGGCCTACGACCAGTATGGCCATGCCGGTGTCGATCCGAGCATGGGTGGCGGTGGCGCCGGTTTTGGCGGTCAGAACTTCTCCGATATCTTCGGCGATGTCTTCAGTGACTTCTTCGGCGGTGGCCGTGGTGGCCAGCGTGGTGGCGCCCAGCGTGGCAGCGACTTGCGCTACACCCTGGAGCTGAACCTGGAAGAAGCTGTGCGCGGCACCAGCGTCAACATCCGCGTGCCGACGCTGGTCAACTGCACGCCGTGCGATGGTTCGGGCGCAAAGAAAGGTTCCTCGCCGATCACCTGCCCGACGTGTGGCGGTATTGGTCAGGTCCGTATGCAGCAGGGCTTTTTCTCGGTGCAGCAGACCTGCCCGCGTTGCCATGGCCAGGGCAAGATCATTTCCGATCCGTGCGATTCCTGCCACGGCGAAGGCCGCGTCGAAGAGTACAAGACCCTTTCGGTCAAGGTGCCGGCGGGCGTCGATACCGGTGATCGCATCCGCCTGTCGGGCGAAGGCGAGGCGGGTACCCAGGGCGGTCCTACGGGCGACCTGTACGTGGTGATTAATGTGCGTGAGCACTCGATCTTCCAGCGTGACGGCAAGCACCTGTTCTGCGAAGTGCCGATCAGCTTTGTCGATGCGGCCTTGGGCGGCGAGTTGGAGATTCCGACCCTTGACGGTCGAGTGAAGCTCAAGATTCCTGAAGGTACCCAGACCGGCAAGCAGTTCCGTATCCGTGGCAAGGGCGTTGCGCCGGTGCGCGGTGGCGGTGCTGGCGACCTGATGTGCCGTGTGGCGATCGAGACGCCGGTCAACCTGAACCGTCGTCAGCGCGAACTGCTTGAAGAATTCCGCAGCTCCCTGGCGGGTGATGACTCTCACTCGCCAAAGACCACGGGCTTTTTCGATGGTGTGAAGCGTTTCTTCGGCGACCTGTAAGGAATGAATATGCGACGTATAGCCGTAATGGGCGCTGCCGGGCGCATGGGCAAGACGCTTATCGAGGCGGTGCAGCAGCGCTCGCCGGTCTCCGGGCTGACGGCGGCGATCATTCGCCCCGGCAGCACGTTGATTGGTGCGGATGCCGGTGAGTTGGCCTCGTTGGGGCGTATCGGTGTTCCGATGTCGGGCGACCTGGAGCAGGTAGTCGATGAGTTCGACGTGCTGATCGACTTCACGCTGCCGGACGTAATGCTGAAGAACCTGGCGTTCTGCCGCAAGGCGGGCAAGGCCATGGTTATAGGTACTACGGGCTTGAGCGCTGAGCAGAAGCAGTTGCTGGTGGAGGCGGGCAAGGAGATTCCTGTCGTGTTCGCTGCCAACTTCAGTGTCGGCGTGAATCTGTCGCTCAAGCTGCTGGATCTGGCTGCTCGTGTGCTGGGTGATGAAGCGGATATCGAGATTATCGAAACCCATCACCGTCACAAGATCGACGCGCCGTCGGGCACTGCGCTGCGCATGGGTGAGGCGATTGCCGATGCGCTGGGCCGTGATCTGTCGAAGGTGGCGGTGTACGGCCGTGAAGGCCATACCGGTGAGCGTGCGCGTGACACCATTGGTTTTGCGACCGTGCGCGGTGGTGATGTGGTCGGTGATCACACCGTGCTGTTCGCCACTGAAGGCGAGCGCCTGGAAATCACGCACAAGGCGTCCAGTCGCATGACCTTTGCCAAGGGCGCGGTACGTGCCGCGCTGTGGTTGGAAGGTCGTACGCCTGGTCTGTACGACATGCGCGATGTGCTGGATCTGCACTAATCAGTAGCTAAAACGGGGCCTCAGGATTATCCTAAGACCCCGTTTTTACCCGCTAAGCGACGTCCTGTCGCATTCCCCTGCCTTTTCGGCTCATTAGCGGTGGACCAAAAAAGCCTTTTTCTGTAAGCTACAGCTTTAGTGTGTCCACTAAAAGCGCGCAGAATAATTCAGTGAAGAAGCGGGGTGACGTGTCCATACGTCACTCCGCTTTTTTACAACCTGCGATCGCCCTTTCAGGCTTTATTTACGGGAGGTCTTCTTGACTAAGCCAGCCATACTCGCCCTTGCTGATGGCAGCATTTTTCGCGGCGAAGCCATTGGAGCCGACGGTCAGACCGTTGGAGAGGTGGTGTTTAACACCGCCATGACCGGCTATCAGGAAATCCTTACCGATCCTTCCTACGCCCAACAGATCGTTACCCTGACCTATCCGCACATCGGCAACACCGGTACTACACCGGAAGACATCGAGTCTGATCGTGTCTGGTCGGCCGGCCTGGTGATTCGTGACCTGCCACTGGTTGCAAGCAACTGGCGTAACACGATGTCGCTGTCCGATTACCTGAAAGCCAACAACGTTGTGGCGATCGCCGGTATCGATACGCGCCGCCTGACACGCATCCTGCGTGAAAAAGGCTCGCAGAACGGCTGCATCATGGTTGGTGACAACATTTCCGAAGCCGCGGCGATTGCTGCAGCGCAGGGCTTCCCTGGCCTGAAAGGCATGGACCTGGCGAAAGTCGTCAGCACCAAGGAATCGTACGAGTGGCGCTCCACTGTCTGGGACTTGAAGACCGACAGCCACGCGACCATCGAAGCTGCCGAGTTGCCATACCACGTTGTGGCCTACGACTACGGCGTCAAGTACAACATCCTGCGCATGCTGGTCGAGCGCGGTTGCCGCGTGACCGTGGTGCCGGCGCAAACCCCTGCCAGCGACGTGCTCGCCCTGCAACCGGACGGCGTGTTCCTGTCCAACGGCCCAGGTGACCCGGAGCCGTGCGACTACGCCATCCAGGCGATCAAAGAAGTGCTGGAGACCGAGATCCCGGTATTCGGTATCTGCCTCGGTCACCAACTGCTGGCCCTGGCCTCCGGCGCCAAGACCCTGAAAATGGGTCACGGCCATCACGGTGCCAACCACCCTGTGCAGGACCTGGACACTGGCGTTGTGATGATCACCAGCCAGAACCACGGTTTTGCGGTGGATGAAGCGACCTTGCCGGGCAACGTCCGCGCAATTCACAAGTCGCTGTTCGACGGATCCCTGCAAGGCATCGAGCGCACTGACAAGAGCGCGTTCAGCTTCCAGGGCCACCCTGAAGCCAGCCCGGGCCCGAACGACGTAGCGCCGCTGTTCGACCGTTTCATCAATGAGATGGCCAAGCGACGCTGACTGAGCGGCCTGCGGGCGGCCCCGAATTTCGGTGGCCCCCGCAGGCTCTTCAAAGATTGTTCAAGACGGCTTGCCGACTGACCTGCGGATTTGAGTGACAAACCCATGCCAAAACGTACAGACATAAAAAGCATCCTGATTCTCGGCGCTGGCCCGATCGTAATCGGCCAGGCCTGCGAATTCGACTACTCCGGCGCCCAGGCCTGCAAAGCCCTGCGCGAAGAGGGTTACCGCGTCATCCTGGTGAACTCCAACCCGGCCACCATCATGACCGACCCGGACATGGCCGACGCCACTTACATCGAACCGATCAAATGGCAGACCGTTGCCAAGATCATCGAGAAGGAGCGTCCGGACGCGCTGCTGCCAACCATGGGCGGCCAGACCGCTCTGAACTGCGCCCTGGACCTGGAGCGCGAAGGCGTCCTGGAAAAGTTCGGCGTAGAGATGATCGGTGCCAACGCCGACACCATCGACAAGGCTGAAGACCGTTCGCGTTTCGACAAGGCGATGAAGTCCATCGGCCTGGCGTGCCCGCGCTCCGGTATCGCCCACAGCATGGAAGAAGCCAATGCGGTCCTCGAGACCCTGGGCTTCCCGTGCATCATTCGTCCGTCCTTCACCATGGGCGGCACCGGTGGTGGTATCGCGTACAACCGTGAAGAGTTCGAAGAAATCTGCGCCCGTGGCCTGGACCTGTCGCCGACCAAAGAGCTGCTGATCGACGAATCCCTGATCGGCTGGAAAGAATATGAGATGGAGGTTGTCCGCGATAAGAAGGACAACTGCATCATCGTCTGCTCCATCGAAAACTTCGACCCGATGGGCGTGCACACCGGCGACTCGATCACCGTGGCGCCAGCACAGACCCTGACCGACAAGGAATACCAGATCCTGCGTAACGCCTCCCTGGCGGTATTGCGCGAGATCGGCGTGGAGACTGGTGGTTCCAACGTTCAGTTCGGCATTTGCCCGGACACCGGCCGCATGGTCGTGATCGAAATGAACCCACGTGTATCCCGTTCGTCGGCCCTGGCTTCGAAAGCCACCGGCTTCCCGATCGCCAAGGTCGCGGCCAAGCTGGCAGTGGGTTACACCCTGGACGAGCTGTCGAACGACATCACCGGTGGCAAGACCCCGGCGTCCTTCGAACCGTCCATCGACTACGTTGTGACCAAGCTGCCACGTTTCGCCTTCGAGAAGTTCGCCAAGGCTGACGCGCGCCTGACCACCCAGATGAAGTCCGTGGGCGAAGTCATGGCCATCGGCCGGACTTTCCAGGAATCCCTGCAGAAAGCCCTGCGCGGCCTGGAAGTGGGCGTTTGCGGCCTGGACGAGAAACTCGACCTGAGCAATCCGGAAAGCATGAGCGTGCTCAAGCGCGAGCTGACTGTGCCGGGTGCCGAGCGTATCTGGTACGTGGCTGACGCCTTCCGTGCCGGCATGACCGTCGAAGATATCTTCGGCATGAACATGATCGACCCGTGGTTCCTGGTACAGATCGAAGATCTGATCAAGGAAGAAGAGAAGGTCAAGACCCTGGGTCTGGCCAGCATCGACCGCGACATGATGTTCCGCCTCAAGCGCAAAGGTTTCTCTGACCAGCGTCTGGCCAAGCTGCTGGGTGTGACCGAGAAGAACCTGCGCACGCATCGCCACAAACTGGAGATCTTCCCGGTCTACAAGCGCGTTGACACCTGCGCCGCCGAGTTCTCCACCGACACCGCATACCTGTACTCCACCTACGAGGAAGAGTGCGAAGCTGCGCCGTCGGGTCGCGACAAGATCATGATCCTGGGCGGCGGTCCAAACCGTATCGGCCAAGGCATCGAGTTCGACTACTGCTGCGTACACGCCGCTCTGGCCCTGCGCGCAGACGGGTACGAGACCATCATGGTCAACTGCAACCCGGAAACTGTTTCCACCGACTACGACACCTCTGATCGCCTGTACTTCGAGCCAGTGACCCTGGAAGACGTGCTGGAAATCGTGCGCGTCGAGAAGCCGAAAGGCGTGATCGTCCAGTACGGCGGCCAAACCCCGTTGAAACTGGCTCGCGCCCTTGAAGCCGCTGGCGTACCGATCATCGGCACCAGCCCTGACGCCATCGACCGTGCCGAAGACCGTGAGCGCTTCCAGCAAATGGTTGAGCGCCTGAACCTGCGTCAGCCGCCAAACGCCACCGTGCGCAGCGAAGACGAAGCCATCCGTGCAGCCAGCAAGATCGGCTACCCGTTGGTGGTGCGTCCGTCCTACGTGCTGGGCGGTCGTGCGATGGAAATCGTCTACGAAGAAGAAGAGCTCAAGCGTTACCTGCGTGATGCGGTGAAAGTGTCCAACGACAGCCCAGTGCTGCTGGACCACTTCCTCAACTGCGCCATCGAAATGGACGTGGATGCTGTCTGCGACGGTACTGATGTAGTGATCGGCGCGATCATGCAGCACATCGAACAGGCGGGCGTTCACTCCGGTGACTCCGCGTGCTCGCTGCCGCCGTACTCGCTGCCGCTGCACATCCAGGACGAGATGCGCGAACAGGTCAAGAAAATGGCCCTGGAGCTGGGCGTGGTCGGCCTGATGAACGTACAGTTGGCGCTGCAAGGCGAAGACATCTACGTCATCGAAGTCAACCCGCGGGCTTCGCGTACCGTGCCGTTTGTTTCCAAGTGCATCGGTGTGTCCCTGGCCATGATCGCTGCTCGCGTGATGGCCGGTAAGACCCTGAAGGAAATCGGCTTCACCAAGGAAATCATTCCGAACTTCTACAGCGTGAAAGAGGCGGTGTTCCCATTCGCCAAATTCCCTGGTGTGGACCCGATCCTGGGCCCAGAGATGAAGTCCACTGGTGAAGTGATGGGCGTGGGCGATACCTTCGGTGAGGCGTTCGCCAAGGCGCAGATGGGCGCCAGCGAAGTGCTGCCGACCGGCGGTACTGCGTTCATCAGCGTGCGTGACGACGACAAACCTCTGGTTGCAGGCGTGGCCCGTGATCTGATCAACTTGGGCTTCGAAGTCGTGGCCACCGCCGGGACCGCCAAGCTGATCGAAGCTGCCGGCCTGAAAGTGCGTCGCGTGAACAAGGTGACGGAAGGCCGTCCGCACGTGGTCGACATGATCAAGAATGACGAAGTCACCCTGATCATCAACACCACCGAAGGTCGCCAGTCGATCGCGGATTCCTACTCCATTCGCCGTAACGCCTTGCAGCACAAGATCTACTGCACCACCACCATTGCTGCTGGCGAAGCCATCTGCGAAGCGCTCAAGTTCGGTCCTGAAAAAACCGTACGCCGCTTGCAGGATCTACACGCAGGATTGAAGGCATGACCAAATACCCAATGACCGTCCAGGGCTTCAAGGCCCTGGAAGAGGAGCACGCCCACCTGACCAAGGTCGTACGTCCAAAGCTGAGCCAGGACATCGGTACGGCCCGCGAGCTGGGTGACTTGAAGGAAAACGCCGAATACCACGCTGCCCGTGAGCAGCAGGGTATGGTCGAGGCGCGGATCCGTGACATCGAAGGCCGCCTGCAGAACGCGGTGGTCATCGATGTGACGACCATTCCGAAGACTGGCAAGGTGATTTTCGGCACCACCGTGGAAATCGCCAACGTCGAGACTGACGAAAGTGTGGTTTACCACATCGTTGGTGAGGATGAAGCTGAC
The DNA here is from genome assembly GCF_003852405.1 of Pseudomonas sp. KBW05. Lineage (GTDB taxonomy): Bacteria > Pseudomonadota > Gammaproteobacteria > Pseudomonadales > Pseudomonadaceae > Aquipseudomonas. The sequence goes on along the minus strand of NZ_QAJM01000022.1, from coordinate 55,005 downwards.
TTCAAACTCGGCAAAATCTCCGTCGGTTCACCGCTTGCTCGCGCCTTGATTGCCAAGGAAGAGGGTGATGTGGTGGCTGTCAAGACGCCGGGTGGCGTGATCGAGTACGAGATTGTTGAAGTTCGTCACGTCTGAAAGGCGGCGCCCGCTTCGTGCGGGCGCTATGCTTTGGCAGCTCTCCCAGATGCTCTGGGTGGGCGGCCTGTGGCTGTTGCACATAGGTGTTTTACCGGCGCTGGGCCTGATTGGCCTGGCACCGTTGCTGATCGATGAGATCGGCGGATTACTGAGTGCGCTGCTGGTGGGTTTTGCGGCGGCGTGCGTGACACTCCAGGCGCTGGTGCTGGTCAAGGCCGAAGGCTGGGGGAGTTTGTGGCGGGATATTCGCGGCCAACTGCTGTTGATGGCGCTGTATGCGTGTGCAATGTTCTGCATCGTGCATGTGTGGCTGCCGGAAGCGTTGCGCTGGCAGTTGTTCAGCTATCTTGTACTGGGGTTCTCTGGCTTGGTGCTGGTTGTACAGCCTGCGCCGGGATGGAGTGGCAGGGCGCGCGAAGCACGCCCGTGACCCTTTGAATCATTTGAAGCGATGAACGTTCGACAGTTGCTTGTTGACGCTGAAATTCTTGCGATACAGCAGCGCCATCTTGCCGATGACCTGAACCAGGTCCGCTTTGCCCACCTTGCACAGTTCTGCAATGGCGGCCAGGCGCGCTTCGCGGTCAAGGATGTTGACCTTGATCTTGATCAGTTCGTGATCGCCCAATGCGCGTTCAAGTTCGGCTAACACACCTTCAGTCAAACCGTTGTCTGCCACAATCAGAACTGGTTTCAGATGGTGGCCAATGGATTTGTACTGTTTCTTCTGCTCTTGAGTGAGCGGCATAATCTGACCCCTGCGTCTGATCTTGTAAAAAGCGGCGGCCAGTTTACCCGAGCGAGTCCGGGACCGCCCAGTTAATCACGACCCGTTTTATTTTCGAGGTGGCCCGTGGCCCGTTCCAAAACTAGCCTTAAGTGGCTGCAAGAGCATTTCAACGACCCTTACGTCAAAAAGGCGCAGAAGGACGGCTACCGTTCCCGCGCCAGTTACAAGCTGCTGGAGATCCAGGATAAGGACAAGTTGATTCGTCCAGGCATGAGCGTTATCGATCTTGGTGCCGCCCCCGGTGGCTGGTCCCAGGTGACCAGTCGTCTGATTGGTGGGCAAGGTCGCCTTATCGCTTCCGACATCCTTGAGATGGACAGCATCCCGGACGTGACCTTTGTTCATGGTGACTTTACCCAGGACACGGTGCTCGCCGAAATCCTTGAGGCTGTGGGAAATTCGCAGGTAGACCTTGTGATTTCCGACATGGCCCCCAATATGAGTGGATTACCGGCCGTCGATATGCCGCGAGCGATGTTCCTTTGCGAGCTGGCGCTGGATTTGGCGGGCCGGGTATTGCGCCCGGGTGGCGATTTCCTGGTGAAAGTCTTCCAGGGTGAAGGTTTCGACGAGTACCACAAGAACATACGCAAGTTGTTCGATAAGGTGCAGACACGTAAGCCAGACTCGTCCCGGGACCGATCCAGGGAACAATACCTGCTGTGCCGCGGCTTCCGTGGCGTCGAAGGTGCGACGAGCGAAGAGCGTTTTTAAGAAAGCCGAGGAAGGCGATAGGTTTTTTTATGTCGCTTTCGTCACGAAGCTTTACGAATATTGTGTAGTCAAAGTTTCACAAAGGGTTACAGACGGCGCCTGCCAGTGTTGTAGGTAATGTAGTAAGTTAGGCCGGTGAATATCATGCGAAGCGCGCGCCAGTAGCGGAGCTTGCTTCAGAGGGTAGTTAATTGAACGATATGGCAAAGAATCTGATCCTGTGGTTGATCATCGCAGCTGTCCTGGTGACGGTGATGAACAACTTCTCCAGCCCTAACGAGCCGCAGACCCTCAACTATTCCGACTTCATCCAGCAGGTCAAGGATGGCAAGGTCGAGCGTGTAGCGATTGATGGCTTTGTGATCAACGGCAAGCGCAGCGATGGCGATAGCTTCAAGACCATTCGCCCGAATATCCCGGACAACGGCCTGATTGGCGACTTGGTGGACAACCACGTGGTTGTCGAAGGCAAGCAGCCAGAGCAGCAGAGCATCTGGACGCAGCTCCTGGTAGCCAGCTTCCCGATCCTGGTGATTATCGCCGTGTTCATGTTCTTCATGCGCCAGATGCAAGGTGGTGCGGGAGGCAAGGGCGGGCCGATGAGCTTTGGCAAGAGCAAGGCGCGCCTGCTTTCCGAAGACCAGGTGAAGACCACCCTGGCTGACGTCGCAGGTTGCGATGAGGCCAAGGAAGAAGTGGGCGAGCTGGTTGAGTTCCTGCGCGATCCGGGCAAGTTCCAGCGCCTGGGTGGCCGTATTCCTCGCGGCGTGCTGATGGTGGGCCCGCCGGGTACCGGTAAAACCTTGCTGGCCAAGGCGATTGCCGGCGAAGCCAAGGTGCCTTTCTTCACTATTTCCGGTTCTGACTTCGTCGAGATGTTCGTCGGCGTGGGTGCCAGCCGTGTTCGTGACATGTTTGAGCAGGCCAAGAAACACGCGCCTTGCATCATCTTCATCGATGAAATCGACGCCGTTGGTCGCCATCGTGGCGCTGGCATGGGTGGCGGTCACGATGAACGTGAGCAGACGCTCAACCAGTTGCTGGTAGAGATGGATGGTTTCGAGATGAATGACGGCATCATCGTCATCGCCGCAACCAACCGTCCTGACGTATTGGACCCTGCATTGCTGCGTCCAGGTCGTTTCGACCGCCAGGTGGTGGTCGGCTTGCCGGACATCCGTGGTCGCGAGCAGATCCTCAAGGTGCACATGCGCAAAGTGCCAATGGGCGACGACGTGGCTCCGGCCGTGATTGCCCGTGGTACTCCAGGCTTCTCCGGTGCCGACTTGGCCAATCTGGTGAACGAGGCTTCGCTGTTTGCGGCCCGTACCGGCAAGCGCATCGTGGAAATGAAAGAATTCGAACTGGCGAAAGACAAAATCATGATGGGCGCCGAGCGCAAATCCATGGTCATGTCCGAGAAAGAGAAGCAGAACACCGCTTATCACGAAGCCGGTCACGCCATTGTGGGGCGCGTTGTGCCTGAGCATGATCCGGTCTACAAGGTGTCGATCATTCCTCGCGGTCGGGCATTGGGTGTCACCATGTTCCTGCCGGAAGAAGATCGATACAGCCTCTCCAAGCGCGCGCTGATCAGTCAGATCTGTTCGCTGTATGGTGGCCGTATCGCTGAAGAAATGACCCTGGGCTTTGACGGTGTGACCACCGGTGCCTCCAACGACATCATGCGCGCCAGCCAGATTGCGCGGAACATGGTGACCAAGTGGGGTCTATCGGAAAAGCTCGGTCCATTGATGTATGCCGAGGAAGAAGGCGAGGTGTTCCTGGGTCGTGGTGGCGGCGGTCAAAGCGCCAGTTTCTCCGGCGAGACAGCCAAGCTGATCGATTCCGAGGTGCGCAGCATCATTGACCAGTGCTACGGCACGGCCAAGCAGATCCTGACCGATAACCGCGACAAGCTGGATGCGATGGCTGACGCACTGATGAAGTACGAAACCATCGATGCTGACCAGATCGACGACATCATGGCTGGTCGCGCCCCGCGTGAACCGCGCGATTGGGAAGGTGGCTCGGGTACTTCGGGTACTCCGCCAGTGGCCCAGAATGAACGCCCGGAAACCCCGATCGGCGGCCCTGCGGCTGACCATTAAGGTTTGAAATGACTTCTGTGTTGTCCTCCACCCGGTTGCCTTGCGGCAATCGGGTTCTTGATTTGGCCCATACGCATGTCATGGGCATTCTCAATGTAACCCCCGACTCCTTTTCCGACGGTGGCCGCTTCAGTCAGCTTGATGCTGCCTTGCGCCATGCCGAGGCGATGGTGGCGGCTGGGGCTACGTTGATTGATGTGGGTGGTGAATCCACCCGTCCCGGTGCTCGTGTGGTTTCTCCGTTGGAGGAGCTGGAGCGGGTTGCGCCGATTGTTGAGTGCATCGCCCGTGAGCTGGATGTGATTATTTCGGTTGATACGTCTACCCCGGCGGTGATGCGTGAAACTGCGCGCCTTGGGGCTGGGCTGATCAACGATGTGCGCTCATTGCAACGTGACGGCGCCCTGGATGCGGCGGCAGCCACCGGTTTGCCGGTGTGCCTGATGCATATGCTGGGGGAGCCTGGGAATATGCAGGACAGCCCGCATTACGACGACCTGGTTGGCGAGGTGAGTGGTTTCCTGGCTGAAAGGATCGCTCAGTGCGCCAGTGCAGGGATCGCCGCCGAGAAGATCATCCTTGATCCCGGGTTTGGTTTTGCCAAGACCCTGCAACATAATCTGAGTCTGTTTAAGCACATGGAGTCCCTCCATGATCTTGGTCGCCCCCTGTTGGTTGGGGTTTCGCGCAAGAGCATGATAGGGCTGGCATTGAATCGTCCAGTGGGTGAGCGGTTGTATGGTGGCCTCGCGCTTGCGGCGCTTGCCGTGACCAAGGGCGCGCGTATCTTGCGTGTGCATGACGTCGCTGAGACGGTCGATGTAGTACGCATGATTGCCGCTGTAGAATCCGCCGAATAAGAATGATGGAGCACTTATGACTAAAAAATACTTTGGCACCGACGGTATCCGTGGTCGGGTCGGCGAGTTTCCGATTACCCCTGATTTCATGCTCAAGCTGGGTTGGGCGGCAGGTATGGCGTTCCGCAGCATGGGCGCGTGCCGCATCCTGGTGGGCAAGGACACCCGGATTTCGGGTTATATGTTTGAGTCGGCGCTGGAGGCGGGGTTGTCTGCCGCCGGTGCTGACGTGATGTTGCTGGGGCCGATGCCGACGCCTGCGATCGCCTACCTGACGCGTACCTTTCACGCTGAAGCCGGTATCGTGATCAGTGCTTCGCACAATCCCCATGATGACAACGGCATCAAGTTCTTCTCCGGTCAGGGCACCAAGTTGCCTGATGAGATCGAACTGATGATCGAAGAATTGCTGGATGCGCCGATGACCGTGGTCGAGTCCAGCAAGTTGGGCAAGGTGTCGCGAATCAATGACGCCTCTGGCCGCTACATCGAGTTCTGCAAGAGCAGCGTGCCGACCAGCACCAATTTTGCCGGGCTGAAAATCGTCGTCGATTGCGCCCATGGTGCGACCTACAAGGTAGCGCCAAGCGTCTTCAAGGAGTTGGGCGCGGATGTCACCGTGTTGTCGGCTCAGCCTGATGGTTTGAATATCAACGAAAACTGCGGCTCCACTCATATGGAACAATTGCAGGCCGCCGTCTTGGCCAAGCATGCTGACCTTGGCATTGCCTTTGATGGCGATGGCGATCGCGTGCTGATGGTTGATCACACGGGCGCCGTGGTTGATGGCGATGATCTGTTGTTCATCATCGCGCGTGACTTGCATGAGCGTAACAAGCTGCAAGGTGGTGTTGTCGGTACGCTGATGAGTAATCTGGGGCTGGAGCTGGCGTTGGCTGATCTCGGCATACCTTTCGTTCGCGCCAACGTGGGTGACCGTTATGTGATCGCCGAGTTGCTGGAGCGTAACTGGCAGGTCGGTGGCGAGAACTCCGGACACGTGGTTTGCTTCCAGCACACCACCACAGGCGACGCGATTATCGCTGCGCTGCAGGTCTTGCTGTCGTTGCGCCGCCGTGAAGAGAGTCTTGCCCAGGCGCGTCAGGCGCTGCGCAAGTGTCCGCAGGTGCTCCTCAACGTGCGCTTCTCGGGCGGCGAAAACCCGATCGAGCACCCGGCTGTCAAAGAGGCGTGCGAGCGCGCAACGCTAGCAATGGCGGGGCGTGGGCGCGTGTTGCTGCGCAAGTCCGGTACAGAGCCGCTGGTGCGTGTCATGGTCGAAGGTGACGATGAAACACAGGTTCGCGAGCATGCCGAAAGCCTGGCAAAACTGGTAAGTGAAGTTTGCGCCTGAATTCGGCTTGCCAGTGATGATGTGGTTGGGTAACATCTGCGCCCACTTTGACCGACGAGGTACAGCATGCGTCGCACTATGGTAGCTGGTAACTGGAAGATGCACGGTACCCGCGCCAGTGTCGCTGAGCTGGTAAATGGCCTTCGTCACTTGGCCTTGCCTAGCGGTGTTGATATCGCTGTATTTCCGCCTTGCTTGCATATCACCCAAGTGGTTGATGGCCTGAAAGGCAAGTCGATTCAGGTCGGCGCGCAGAACTCTGCGGTGGAAGCGATGCAAGGTGCGTTGACCGGTGAGATTTCGCCGAGTCAGCTGGTTGATGCGGGTTGTTCCTATGTGCTTGTTGGGCACTCCGAGCGTCGTCAGATGATGGGCGAGCGTGATGGGACACTCAATCGCAAGTTCGCAGCGGCACAGGCTTGTGGCTTGATTCCAGTGTTGTGCATAGGGGAGACCCTGGAGCAGCGTGAATCGGGCAAGACTCTTGAAGTTGTCTCGCGTCAGCTGGGCAGCATCATCGAGGAGCTGGGTGTTGGTGCGTTTGCAAAGGCAGTAATTGCTTACGAGCCGGTCTGGGCCATTGGTACCGGGCTGACTGCTACACCGCAACAGGCGCAGGATGTGCACGCAGCCATCCGCGCGCAGTTGGCGGCAGAGAATTCTGAAGTCGCACAAGGTGTGCGGCTTCTATACGGCGGCAGCGTGAAGGCGGCCAATGCGGTCGAACTGTTCGGCATGCCGGATATCGATGGGGGGCTCATTGGTGGAGCTTCCCTGAATGCAGATGAGTTCGGTGCGATCTGTCGCGCCGCGGGAAACTGAAAAAATGCTGGAAACAGTCGTAGTCGTTTTTCATCTGTTGGCTGCCCTGGGCGTAGTTGCCCTGGTTTTGTTGCAACAGGGTAAAGGTGCGGATGCTGGTGCGTCTTTCGGTGCAGGTGCTTCAAATACTGTGTTCGGAAGCCAAGGTTCCTCTACCTTTCTTAGTAAGTTTACTGCTATACTTGCCGCAGGTTTTTTCATAACCAGCTTAGGGTTAGGTTACTTTGCTAAAGAGAAAGCTCATGTGCTGACTCAAGTAGGTTTGCCAAACCCAGCAGTGTTGGAAGTACCAAAAGCAAAACCGGCTTCTGATGATGTCCCGGTGCTTCAAGAGCAAAAGTCGGCTACTCCAGCGACTGACGTACCTCCAGCTCAAGAGCAGAAGTAAGAAGGGTTGTAAGCGCTGTATTGCCGAGGTGGTGGAATTGGTAGACACGCAACCTTGAGGTGGTTGTGCCCATAGGGTGTAGGGGTTCGAGTCCCCTTCTCGGTACCAATTATCAGGAGAGCCCGCTGTTGCGGGCTTTCTTGTAGGTGGAAGGTTACATTGACCCTGCAAGGGATCGGTCGTATACTTCCGCCCCAGCTT